>NZ_JBDGJE010000001.1:0-1695130 GCF_057657055.1 Sphingopyxis sp. Soil_C_28 | reverse complement strand
GATATCGCATCACCGAGGGCGCCGAAGAAATACAGATGCGAAAGGTCGCAGCTTATCTCTTCGGATATATGGGGCCGAAGCGCGAAACGATCGGGAAACTGTGAGCCGGCCGCGCACGCTTTACGACAAGATATGGGACGCGCACGCTGTCGCCGAGGATGACGGCGAGACCTTGCTCTATATCGATCTGCACCTGCTCCATGAGGTGACGTCGCCGCAGGCCTTCGCGGGGCTGGCAGCGGCTGGGCGTGCGGTGCGCCGCCCCGAACGCGCGCTTGCCTTGTCCGACCATAATGTGCCGACGGCGGGGCAGGCGGCTGGCCCCGCCGGTGTCGCCGACGTCGAAGCGCGAGCGCAGCTCGAGGCGCTGGTCAGCAACACGCGGCGTTTCGGTATCGAAAATTTCCCGATGGGCGATCCGCGCGGCGGCATCGTCCATGTCGTCGGTCCCGAACAGGGGCGGTCGCAGCCGGGGATGACGATCGTCTGCGGCGACAGTCACACCTCGACGCATGGCGCGTTCGGCGCGCTCGCATTCGGCATCGGAACGTCGGAGGTCGAGCATGTGCTGGCGACCCAGACGATCCGCCAGCGCCGGTCGCGTAATATGCGCGTCATCGTCGGGGGGACGCTCACGCCGCACGTCCATGCAAAGGATCTCGCGCTGCACCTGCTCGGCGTTACCGGGGTCGACGGCGCGGGTGGGCATGTCATCGAATATGCCGGCGAAGCGATCCGCGCGCTGTCGATGGAGGCACGGATGACGCTTTGCAATCTCAGCATAGAGATGGGCGCGCGGGCGGGATTGGTGGCCCCCGATGCGACGACTTTTGCCTATCTGGCCGGCCGGCCGGCGACGCCGACGGGGGCCGCATGGGATGCGGCGCTGCGGCGCTGGTGTGCGCTGGCGAGTGACGAGGACGCGATGTTCGACCGCGAAATACGCATCGATGCGCGCGACGTTCGACCGATGGTGAGCTGGGGCACCAATCCGTCGCAGGTCGTGGCGATCGACGGGTGCATTCCCGACCCGGCCGCGCTGGCGAATGCCGACGCGCGCGCGATGGCCGAACGTGCACTCGACTATATGGACCTGATGCCGGGGGCGGCGATCGCCGGCCAGCGGCTCGACCGGATATTCATCGGCAGTTGCACCAACAGCCGGATAGAAGACCTGCGCATTGTCGCGGATGTTGTACGCGGCGGCCGCGTTGCCGCGCATGTTCGCGCGATGGTCGTGCCGGGTTCGGGTCTGGTCAAAAAACAGGCCGAGGAAGAAGGAATCGACGCGGTGCTGCGCGACGCGGGGTTCGACTGGCGCGAGCCGGGCTGTTCGATGTGCGTCGGGATGAATGCCGATCGCTTGCAGCCCGGTGAACGCTGCGCCGCAACCTCGAACCGGAATTTCGAGAATCGGCAGGGTCGGGGCGGGCGTACGCACCTGATGAGCCCCGCGCTCGCGGCGGCGAGCGCGGTCGCAGGCTGTATCGCGTCGCCGGAGATGCTCCGCTAGGTCGCCGCTTCGAACCGCGCGATTTCGTCGGCGTGGCGCAGCGTGCGGCCGATGTCGTCGAGCCCCTCCATCAGGATGCGACGGTCGCCGGGATCGATCTCGAACGAAATCGCTTCGCCCGAGGCGAGGCGGATTTGCTGTTGCTCGAGGTCGATCCCGATCGGCGCATATTGCGCGAGCGCGATCTCTTCGCGTAGCCGTCCGCACAGCGCTTCGGGCAAGCGGATCAGCAACAGGCCGTTCTTGCGCGCATTGCCCGAGAATATGTCACCGAAGCTCGGCGCGATGATACAGCGGATCCCGAAGTCTGCGAGCGCCCACACCGCATGTTCGCGCGACGATCCGCAGCCGAAGTTGCGATCCGCGATCAATATCTGTGCCTTGCGGCAGGCGGGTCTGTTCAGGATGAAATCGTCGCGCTCGCTGGTGTCGCCGGCAAAGCGCAATTCCCGGAACAGATGCCGACCGAGGCCCGTGCGCGTCAGCGATTTCATATATTGCGCGGGGATGATCATGTCGGTGTCGACATTGGCCAGCGGCAAGGGTGCCGCAACCGCGATGATCCGGGTGAATTTCTGCACGACAACTCCATGAGCTTAGTATTCTAAGTAAATGGAGATTGCGATCTTGTCCAACCTTATCGAGAGGTTGGAAGTGCTATGCCGTGCAAAGCGGCGACGAAGGAGGTTGCCGGGCGAATCTTCGCGTCCTAAGGTTCGCGCTCGCGCGGGCGGACGTCCGACGTCGGGGCCGTGACAGGGGAGCAGCGTTTTGGCCAGGAAAACACAGGATTACCGGCATCCAGCCGAATATTATACCGATCCTGAAAACAGCATCGGCTATCTGGCGCGCGTCGTCTTCCGCTCCTTTTCGCGGTTGCTCGAACGCCGTACGCTGACGCACGACGTGTCGGCGGGCCAGTGGCGTTTCCTGCGCCAATTGTGGCGCGAGGATGGCATCACACAACGCGAATTGAGCGAGCGCGTCGGGATGCGTGAGCCGACCACGGTGGTCGCGCTGAAGGGGCTGGAAAAAGCCGGATTGATCACGCGCAAGAAAACCGCCGACGACCGGCGCAAGACCTTCATCCACCTGACCCCGCATGCCAAGAAGCTCGAACTGGTCCTGGCGCCGATGAACGCCGAGATTCACGAGATCGCGACCAAGGGCATGACCGACGAGGAAGTCGAAGTGCTTCAGGGATTGATGCGCCGCGTGATCGACAACCTGGCCGATGAAACGCGCAAACTGGCGGTTCTTTCGGAAATCAAAGCCTGATCGCTTGCCGTTGACCATAGGCCGGGCAATAGGTTAGTATGCTAACCATATTGTCCGGGAGGGAAAATGACCAGCATCGCCGTTATCGTGGGCAGTATCCGCGAGGGATCTTTCAACCGCGCATTGGGCGAACTCGCCGCGACGAGTCTCGAATCGCAGGGCGCAAGCGTGACGCGCGTCGACCTCGCTGCGTTCGAACTGCCGCTCTATTCGGCGGCGCTTGAGGCGAATGATTTTCCACCCGACGCGCTGAAGCTCAAGGCGATCTTTGCCGCACAGACCGGGCTGTTGTTCGTGTCGCCCGAATATAATGGCTCGCTGTCGCCGCTGCTCAAGAACGCGATCGATTGGGCATCGCGGCCTACCGGTGACGAGGGGCCCGTCGCGCTGACCGCTTATCGCGGCAAGGCGGCTGCGATCATGTCGGCGTCGATCAGCCCGTTCGGCGGGCTGCGCGGGCTGATGCACCTGCGCCAGATCTTGTCGACGATCCAGATGCTCGTGATCCCCGAGCAGGTGGTGGTTCCGAACGCGCATACGGCTTTCGCCGAGGACGGCAGCTTGAACGCGGCGTTGCCCGCCTCGCTCGTCGACATGACCGCCGGTCGGTTGATTGCGGTTGCGAAGGCGCTCGCCGTTTAGGCGCCTCGGCGCCGCTGCTTGGGCGCCGCCCGTTCGATATTATCGCCCCAGTCCGCCTCGAGCGCCGCGAGCAGCGCGTCGAACTTGTCCTGCCCCAGCATTGCGGCGATCTGCGCGGTGAGTGCATCCATCGACCGCTGTGCGTCCTTGCGCATGCGTCCGCCCAGATCGGTCAGCGACACGATCATATGACGGCGATCATCGGGATCGACCTCGAGTTGTACGATCCCGAGCTTGACCATCTGGTTGATCGTGCTGTGTATTGCCTGCCGCGATAGCCCCAGGTTGCGGGCGATGTCCGACGGGCGCACGATGCCGCTGACGATATTGGTCATCACCATCGATTGCGGGCGATTGACGTCGGGCCAGCCATGATCGTGAAGCCGTGCCTGCAGCCCTTCGTCAAGCCAGCAGAAGCGTTGGAAAAGGGCGATGATGAGCTGGTTTGTGCGCATATGACGCTGCGATAGGCCCCTGTTACCGGCGGAGTGCCGACGCCGTCACGCTAGAAGAGCGACGCGGGCGAAGCAAGGCAGAGCGACGTTGCAAAGATAAAATACTTAGTATACTATCTATTATAACGATAACCGGGAGAGGGCCGCATGGACGGGTTGATGCAGAATGTGCCACTGACGGTCGACCGGATTCTCGACCATGCGGCAAACTGGCACGGCACGCGCGAAATCGTGTCGCGCGATGCCGAGGGGCGTATCGCCCGTTCGACCTATGCCGACGTTCATGCCGATGCGAAGCGCGTGTCGAACGCCCTCGCCGCCGAAGGGATCGGGCCCGGCGATCGTGTCGCGACGATGGGCTGGAACAGCGCGCGCCATCTCGCGGCCTGGTACGGCGCGGCAGGGATGGGCGCGGTGCTCCACACATTGAATCCGCGGCTGTTTCTCGAACAGATCGCCTATATCGCGAACCACGCCGGGGACCGGCTGCTGATTGCCGATCCCGCGACCGCCGATCTGGTCGGGGAATTGCTGCCGCAGGTGCCGTCGATCGAAAAGGTGATCTTCTTTTGTAATGCCGGGTCGATGCCCGAAACCAGCTTTGCCGCGACCAGCTTCGACGACTGGATCGCGGGACAGCCGACCGAATATGTCTGGGGCGGGTTTGACGAGAATGCGGCGTGCGGGCTTTGCTATACCAGCGGCACGACGGGTAACCCCAAGGGCGTGCTCTATTCGCACCGCTCGAATTACATCCACGCGCTGATGACCTTGCAGCGCGATGCGCTGGCACTGTCGGCGCGCGACACGGTGCTGCTCGTCGTGCCGATGTATCACGCCAATGCATGGGGCGTTGTCTATTCGGCGCCCGCCGTCGGCGCGAAACTTGTGCTGCCGGGGCAGCGGATGGACGGCGAATCGATCTATAATCTGATCGAGCAGGAGGGCGTGACCTATTCGGCCGCCGTGCCAACAGTGTGGCAGATGTTGCTGCAATATATGCAGGAAAATGGAAAATTCTTCACGACGCTGGAGCGCGTGACGATCGGCGGGTCGGCATGTCCCGAGTCGATCATCCGCACCTTCCGCGACGATTATGGTGTCGATGTCATCCAAGGTTGGGGGATGACCGAAACCTCGCCGCTCGGCACCGTGTCGGTGCCCAATGCCGCGGTCGCGGCAAAGACCGACGACGCGCAGATGGCGTACAAGCTCAAACAGGGACGGCTGCTTTGCGGATTGGACATGAAACTCGTCGATGATGCCGGTAAACGCCTGCCGCATGACGGCAAGACGCCGGGCCGGTTGATGGTCAAGGGGCCGACGATCGCGGGCGCCTATTATGGCGGCGAGGGCGGCGACGTGCTCGACGACGAAGGCTTCTTCGACACCGGCGACGTCAGCACGATCGATGCCGAAGGCTATATGCAGATCACCGACCGCGCCAAGGATGTCGTGAAATCGGGCGGCGAGTGGATCAGTTCGATCGAGATCGAGAATATCGCAATGGGGCATGACGCCGTCGCCAATGCCGCAGTCGTCGGCGTTGCGCATCCGAAGTGGGACGAGCGCCCGATCCTGCTGTGCCAGTTGAAGGTTGGCGCCGACGCATGTGCCGATGATCTCAAGGCGTATCTCGACGGCAAGATCGCGCGCTGGTGGATGCCCGACGATATATTGTTCGTCGACGAAATCCCGCTCGGGCCAACCGGCAAGATCGACAAGAAGGCGATCCGCGCGGGGCTGGAAGGCTACACGCTGCCCTTCGAGGTCACCCGCTAATCATAATCGAAACAGGAGAGACGATGATGGACCCGAACGGGATCGACGGGCTGGACGTGCAATTTATCGGGCGTGTGTCGCCGACCGCGCCGCGTATTCAGGCGGGTGGACATCCATGCCAGGGCATTTATTGGACGCAAAGCGGCACGCGCCCGAAGGTCGCGATCATCGCGACCCATTATAATGTCGATTTTTCCGAACATTATATAGCGCCCTATTTCGCGCGGCAGGGCTTTGGTTTCCTCGGCTGGAACACGCGCTATCGCGGGGTCGAGGATCAGTTCCTGCTCGAACATGCGGTGCTCGACATCGGCGTCGGGATGAAGTGGCTGAAGGAAGAGGCCGGGGTCGAACAGATCGTAATCCTGGGCAATTCGGGCGGCGGATCGCTGATGGGTGCCTATCAGGCCGAGGCCATCGCGCCGACGCTGACCGACCGGCTGCCCGCCGTGGGTCAGGATGCGTTGGCGCAGCTGATCAAAGGTGACCTCTATATCAGCTTCAACGCGCATCAGGGACGGCCCGAGGTATTGACCGACTGGATGGACGCGTCGGTGATCGACGAGAATGATCCGACCCTGACCGATCCCGCACTCGACCCGTTCAACCCCGACAATGGCCCGCCTTATTCGGATGAATTCATCGCGCGTTATCGTGCGGCGCAACGCTCACGAAACCAGCGCATCACCGACTGGGCAAAGGCCGAACTCAAGCGGCTCAACGACGCCGGCATCCCCGATCGCATCTTTCCGATGTTCCGTTGCTGGGGTGATATCCGCTGCGTCGATCCGGCGATCGACCCGTCGGACCGCAAGCCGAACTGGTGCTATCGCGGCGACCCCGCGATCGCGAACCGTACCCCCAGCATCGGACGTGCGAACACGATCAAGACGTGGCTCAACATGTGGAGCCTCGAAACTTCGCCGTGCCAGGGGCAGCCGCATCTCGCCAAACATGACACCCCCGCACTGGTCGTGCAGGGGCTGGCCGATACCGGCGTATTCCCGAGCGATGCGCGCAAGATTTTTGATTTCCTCGGCTCGACCGACAAGAAGATCGAACTGATCGCCGGCGCGCATTATTTCGAAGATTCGATTGCCGAGCGACAAAATGCCGCCGATCTTGTCGGTGCGTGGATACGGGAGAAGCTCTGAGGTGACGGCCGACGCCGAAATCGTGGAAGAACTTCGAGCTGCCGGGCTGGCGGGGCAGGGCGATGTCGTCCTGGAGCCGCTGACCGGCGGCGTGTCTTGCGACGTGTGGAAGGTCGAGACGCCGACCGGCCCCATCGTTGTCAAGCGGCCGTTGCCGCAGCTCCGCGTCGCGGCCGAATGGCTGGCGCCGGTCGAGCGTGGGCAGAGCGAAGTGCGGTGGCTGAAACGCGCGCGCGAGGTCGATGCGCGGATCGCGCCCGAGGTGCTGGCGGAATTGCCGACGGGTTTTGCCTTCGCAATGCGCTTCCTGCCCGGATGTCCGGTGTGGAAAGATGAATTGACGGCGGGCCGGGTCGACCCCGATTTCGCGGCAAAGGTGGGACGGGGGATCGCCGCAGTGCACGCGGCGACCGCAAACAACGATGCCGACCGCGACGCCTTTCCGAACGACGACATGTTCCGGGCGCTGCGCGTCGATCCCTTTCTGCTCCATGTTGCCGACCATGACGCGAAGTTGGCGCCGCTGCTCCGCGCGCTCGCCGACGATCTTTCGTCGCGCAAGATTGCGCTCGTCCACGGCGATGTCAGCCCCAAGAACATCCTGGTGAGCGCCGATGGGCCGGTGTTCCTGGACGCCGAATGCGCCGTTTATGGCGATCCGGCGTTCGACCTCGCGTTCTGCACGACGCATCTGCTTCTGAAGGCAGTGTGGTTGGGCCATGCGCAGTTGAATGACGCGGCCGGGGCGCTCGTCGCGACATATCGCGCCGGGATTGACTGGGAAGACCCCGACCGACTGCTGTTTCGGGCGGGCAAGCTGACCGCGGCGTTGTTGCTCGCACGCGTCGAGGGCAAGTCGCCCGCGCCCTATCTCACCGACCCCGAGCACAAGCATATCGTGCGCGAACAGGCGCGGGCGCTGATCCTTGCGCCGGCACCTCTCGACGCGCTCGTCACCAACTGGAAAAGGACATTTGCATGACTTCGCGTATCGCCTCCGTCACCGGCCGACAGGTCTGGGATTCGCGCGGGCGGCCCACCGTAGAGGCCGAGGTGGTACTGGAATCGGGCGCGATCGGGCGCGCGATTGCGCCCGCCGGCGCCTCGCGCGGCGCGCATGAGGCGATCGATCTGCGCGATGGCGGGGCAGCGTTTGGCGGTTTCGGCGTCAATCGCGCGGTCGCCGGGATCGGTGCCGATATCGCCCCCGCGCTGACCGGCATGGATGCGCGCGATCAGGCGGCGGTCGATGCGGCGCTATGCATGCTCGACGGGACGGCAAACAAGGCGCGGCTTGGAGCCAACGCCGTCGTCGCGGTGTCGATGGCGGTGCTGCATGCCGCCGCGGCGCACGCGCGCGAGCCTCTGTGGCGCTATCTCGCCGATGGAAAAAAGGTCCGCATCCCTTTGCCTGAAATACAGATTTTCGGCGGCGGGGCGCATGCGGGGCGGCGCACCGATGTGCAGGATTTCATGATCATGTGCCCCAGGGCGGGCAGCTTCCGCCGTTCGCTCGAAATCACCGACGATGTCTATCGCGCCGCGGGCCGGCTGATGGAAGCCAAGGGCCCGCTCACCGGCGTCGCCGACGAAGGCGGCTGGTGGCCGAACTTCGCGTCGAACGAGGACGCGCTCGACACGCTGACGAAGGCGATCGAGGCGAGCGGGCATCGCGCGGGCGAGGAGGTGTTCATCTCGCTCGACATCGCGGCGAACGAGCTGGGCGATTCCGACGGCTATGACCTCGCGCTCGACGACCGGCGGCTGTCTGGCGCGGAGATGGCGACGCGCATCATCGAATGGACGAAAGCCTATCCTATCCTCTCGGTTGAGGACCCGGCGGGGCAGGACGACTGGACGACGATGGCAGCCGTGACCGCCGCGGTCGGCGAGCATGTGCAGATCATCGGCGACGACGTGCTCGTCACCAATGCCGCGCGTGTCGAGCGCGCGGCCGACGCGGCGGCGTGCAACGCAGCGCTGATCAAGGTCAATCAGGTTGGCACCGTCACTGAGGCAAAGGCTGCGCTCGATGCGGCGGTCGCGCGCGGCTGGGGCGCGATCGTTTCGGCGCGCTCGGGTGAGAGCGAGGATGTAACGATCGCGCACCTCGCGACCGGCTGGAATGCGGGGCAATTGAAGGTCGGCAGCTTCACGCGGTCGGAACGCATGGCGAAATGGAACGAAATGCTGCGGATTGAAGGCGCCATGGGCAGTGATGCCGTGTTCGCGGGCTTCTCCGCCTTTGCCGGATCGATTGGGGCGGTTCACGCATGATCGTGCTCCATGCCCGCCCGAGCCCCGGGTTCCGTCAGGCTGTCGATGCGATCTTCGGCGCGGGCGTTGTCGTCCATGTCGATGAAGCGGCACCCCTCGACGCGGTTGCGGGCGAGATCACCGCGCTGCTCCATGTGCTGACGCCGGTCACGGGCAATTTCATCGCCTCGGCGCCGAAATTGAAGCTGATCCAGAAGCTCGGCGTCGGGGTGAATACCATAGCGCTCGATGTCGCCCGCGACCATGGCGTCGCGGTGTGCAACATGCCGGGAACGAACAGCCAGGCGGTTGCCGAAATGGCGCTGTCGCTGATGATGGCGGTGCTCCGCCGTACCTGCTTCTTCGACGCGCGGACGCGCGGCGGGGAAGGGTGGACCGCCGATCCGTCCGAACTCGACAGCGTGGGGGAGATCGGCGGCCGCACCGTCGGTCTCGTCGGTTTCGGCAATTCGGCGCAGCGGCTCTCGCCGGTGCTGGCGGCGCTCGGCGCGAAGGTGATCTACACCGCGCGCAACCGCCGCGATGGCCCATATGAATATCGCCCATTCAATGACTTGATCGCCGAAGCCGATATCATTTCGCTACACATTCCGCTCACCGACGAGACGCGCGCGAGCATCGATCCGTTCGCGATGAAGAAGGGGGCGGTGCTGGTTAACACCGCGCGCGGCGAACTGGTCGATCAGGCGCGCCTCGTCGAGGCACTGACCTCGGGTCATCTACGCGGCGCCGGGCTGGACGTGTTTGCCGAGGAGCCGCTGCCGCGCGGCAATCCGCTCCTCGGCCTTCCGAACGCGGTGCTCGCGCCGCATATCGCCTGGCTGACGCCCGAAACGCTCGTGCGCAGCCTGACGGTCGCACATGAAAACTGCCACCGGCTCGCGGCGGGCAAATCCCTTCTTCATCAGGTGTTCTAATGTCGCTTCCCATTGTTTTGATAACAGGTCAGCTTTTGACCGATGCCGTGTGGCGGCCGCTCATTGATGCGTGGACGGATCGCGAAGTGATCGTCGCTGATAACCGAAGCGATGACACGATCGAGGGTTTTGCACAGCGTCTGCTCGACTTTGCGCCGCCGAAGTTCGTGCTGGTCGGACATGCGATGGGCGGTTTCATCGCGTTCGAGGTGATGCGCCGCGCGCCCGAGCGGGTCGCAAAGCTGGTGCTGATCTCGACGCTCGCATCGGCCGATGGCCCGGCACAGACCACACGGCGGCAGGGCTATATCGACCTCGTCGAAAACGGGCAGTTCGATCAAGTCGTCGAGGAGCGTATTCCGATCTTGTTTCCCGAAGAGAAACGGGAAGACGAACGCCTGCTCGGCATCGCACGGAAAATGGCGGCGGATACTGGCGCCGAGACCTTTCTCGCGCAGCAGCGCGCGATCATGGCGCGCATTGATAGCCGCCCGCGGCTCGGCGAGATCGCGGTGCCGACGTTGCTGGCGTGGGGCGAGAAGGACGGCATCACCAGCCGCGCGCATCACGACGAGATTGCTGACGCGATCCCGGGGGCACGGATTGAGGTGATTGCGGGCGCGGGTCATTTGCCGACGGTCGAGGCGCCCGAGGTGGTGGTGCCGCTGTTGACCGCGTTCATCGATCAATAAATATCGTCATTTCCGCGAAAGCGGGAACCCAGCGAGCTAAGGTTGCAACTGGGGTCCCGCTTTCGCGGGAATGACGAGGTCTGGTTTACTTCAACTCCGCCCTTACGATCGCCGTGCCATCGACCATCGCCTTCAGCTTCGCCTGCGAATGCGGGCGGCTGTGATATTTCATCCCGCAGTCGGGTGCGATCCACAGCCGTTCGGCATCGACATATCGTAGCGCGTCGCGGATGCGGCCCGCCACGATCTCGGGGGTTTCGACCTCCGGAATCGACAGGTCGAGCACGCCGTACATGATCGTCTTGGTCGGCAGTTCGGCAAGGATCGCGGGGTCGAGCCCCGGCTGGGCCGCCTCGATCGAGATCACGTCGATCGCCGATGCCTCAAGCTCGGCGAGGAAGTCGTAGGCCTTGGGCTTCGGTCCGGTCGCGCCCGCGCCATGGTGCACCATCGCATAACCAAAGCAGATGTGGAGCGCGGTCGTCCCGTCGACGCCGTCAAGGGCGCGGTTGAGCGCCTCGATCGCATAGTTGTTCGCCTCGGCGGCGCGCGCCTGGAGATAAGGTTCGTCGAGCTGGACGACATCGACGCCCGCCGCGAACAGATCCTTGACCTCGGCATTGACCGCGTCGGCATAGTCCATCGCGAGCGACCGCGCGTCGGGATAAAAGCCGTTTTCGGCTTGCTGCGTCATCGTAAACGGGCCGGGCAGGGTGAGCTTCACCGGCTTGGTCGAATGGCGGCGCAGGAAGGCCGCATCCTGCGCCTCGATCGGCGCAACACGGCGGATCGGGCCCGAGACGAGCGGCACCGGATTGGCGTTGCCGGTGCGGTCGATCGCGGTGCCGTGCTTCTCGCTGTCGATCCCCGACAGTGCGGTCGCGAGGCGGTTCGAATAGCTTTCGCGGCGCATCTCGCCGTCGCCGACGATGTCGATTCCGATCTCTTCCTGATCGCGGATTGCCATCAAGGTCGCGGCCTCTTGCGCGTCGGCGAGCCAGGGTTCGGGGATGCGCCACAGCGTCTCGGCGCGGACGCGCGGGGGCAGGCTGGCCTTCAGCCGCTCGCGGTCGATCAGCCAGTCAGGCTGGGGGTAGCTTCCGACGATTGTTGTCGGCAGGATGGGGTGGTCGAACAAGGCCATTCCTCTCGAATTTTTATCTGGCCAAGCATTTGCTTAGTATTCTATCTAATTCAAGTCGAAACGACGATTGGGAGAGCGAAATGATCGATCTGGAGGCCATCCGGACGCTGGCGGATATACCGGCAGCACAGGCGCGTGTGCGGGGACAGGCGACCGCAGTGAAATTCGGGACGCGCGAGACGAGCTTTGCGGAGCTCGATGCCCGGTCGAACCGCGTCGCGCACGCATTGGTTGCAGCCGGCATCGCGCCCGGCGACCGCGTCTCGGCGCTGACCAAGAATCACGACAGCTGGTATCCGCTGTTCTTCGGCGCTGCCCGCGCGCGAACCTGTTTCGCGCCGATCAACTGCCGCCTTGCGCCCGCCGAGATCGGCTTCATTCTTGGCGACGCCGGGCCGAAACTGCTCTTTGTCGGCGAAGATTTTTTCGAATGTGCGCTTGCGACGGTGGCGGGCCTTGCATCGCCGCCGCGTCTGATCGCGCTCTATGGCGAACATCCGGCGTTTGAGCCGTTCGACGCGTGGGTCGGCGAAGCGTCCGACACCGCGCTGGCCGACCCTCCCCAACTCACCGACGACGTGCTCCAGCTCTATACCAGTGGCACCACGGGCCTGCCAAAGGGCGTCGTGCTGACCAACGCCAATTACCGCACCTTCCTCGAAGCCGCGACCGAGGTCGATGGCTTTGCCTATGGCGAAGACGAAACGGTGATGATCGTCATGCCGCTGTTCCATGTCGCGGGCACCAATGTCAGCTTTTCGGGATTGGCGCAGGGCGGGCGTCTCGTGCTGGTCAAGGATTTTACCGCCGCCGACGCGGTCCGCATGATGCGTGAAGAGGATGTCGCACACGCCTTCCTGGCGCCCGCGATGATCCAGATGATGCTGCTCCAGCCCGATGCGAATACCGGCGCCTATCCGCAGCTCAAATCGATCGCTTATGGGGCGTCGCCGATCGCCGAGGATGTGTTGCGCCGCGCGCGTGCGACGTTCGGCTGCGACTTCGTACAATTCTATGGCATGACCGAATCTGCCGGCGGTGGTTCCTATCTCTCGCCGAGTGCACATGACCTGCCGGGCAAGCTGACGTCGTGCGGCAAGCCGTGGCCCGGCGCAGCGATGGCGATCCTCGACGGCGAAGGCCGGGAACTTGGCGAGGGAGAGATCGGGGAAATCGCGATCCGCGGCGGCATCGTGATGAAGGAGTATTGGAACCGCGCGAAGGCGACCGAAGAAACCCTCGCGGGTGGCTGGCTCCACACCGGTGACGTCGGCTATCGCGACGTTGACGGATTCTATTTCGTCCACGACCGGATCAAGGACATGATCGTGTCGGGGGGCGAGAATGTCTATCCGGCGGAGGTCGAGAGTGCGATCATGGGCTGTCCTGGCGTCGCCGATGTCGCGGTGATCGGTGTGCCCGACGATAAGTGGGGTGAAAGCGTCAAGGCCCTGATCGTGCCCGTGGCGGGGGCGGTGGTCGATCCCGCCGATATCGTCGCATGGGCGCGCGAACGGATCGCGGCGTACAAGATCCCGAAGAGTGTGGAATTCATCGAAGCGCTGCCACGCAATCCGTCGGGCAAGGTGCTGCGCCGTGAATTGCGCGCGCCTTACTGGGAAGGCCGCGATCGGGCAGTGGGCTAAAAAAGAACCCGGCAAAAGCCGGGTTCAGGAGGAGTTCCCAGTGGTACCTTGGGAATATCTATTCGGCGGGCACCGGCGTCCGGCCCGTGATGAGGCCTTCGCGCTTCGTGCCGTCGGCCTGTACCGGATCGTGCGCGACGTCGCTTTCGTCGAATTCCTTCGTCCATGCGGCGAATTCGAGGCAGACGCCGTCGGGATCGAAGAAATAGACCGAGCGCACGAAGACGCCGGGATGTAACTCGTCGGTCGATTGCATCGGGCTGTCGTCGTGGTTCAGCACCTTGCTGACGTTGATGCCCTTCTCGACCAGCCGGTTGTAATAATCGTCGAACTTGTCGGCACGCACGTTGATCGCGATGTGGTTCATCGATCCGTGCGCCGAAACAAAGCTTCCCTGCGTCGGTAGCGCGGCGGGGGCCGAGATGCCGGGCACCGCTTCGGGCGCTTCGGGAAACCAGAAGAAGGCGAGGCTGTCGCCATTACCGATATCGAAAAAGAAATGCTGGCCGCGCCCGCCCGGCAGGTCGATCGTCTTGGTCAGCGGCATGCCGAGCGTGTCGCGATAAAATTCGACCGTTTTCGCCATATCCTTGCACACCAGCGCGAGGTGGTTGACCCCGCAGAATTCGAACTCGCTATTCGCAGCCATGATCCATCTCCTTGTGGTTCAGTTTGTATTGACGCTGGGGCGGCTTTTCATCCGCTCGTACCAGCGCACGATATTGGTGAAGGCAGGGTCGATCGGCTGACCGACCGACGCGCCGAAATCGAGGAAGGCGAACAGCATGATGTCCGCGAGGCTGAATGCGTCGCCCGCGATAAACTCGCGCCCAGCGATCTGCGCGTCGAGCCATTTGATTCCGTCCTGCGCGGTTGCCTTCAGTCCGTCGGCCGCTTCGGGCAGGCAGCGCAGCCGCGGTTCGAACAGCGACAGGCCCTCGGCAAAGCGGAAACCGTTGGTGAGCGGCTCGCAAATTTTGAGGTCGACGCGCCGCGTCCACATGCGTGTCGTTGCGCGTTCCTCGGGAGTCGAGCCGATCAGCGTCGTCCCGGGGAAACACTCGTCGAGATATTCGCAAATCGCTGTGACTTCGCAGAGGAAGCTGCCGTCATCGAGCTCGAGTGCGGGCGTCTGCCCGGTCGGGTTCACATCGACGTTATAGGGCGCGCGCCGGTTCTCGCCGCCGCGCAGGTCGACGCTGACCTCGGGGATCTCGATACCCTTTTCGGCCATGAAAAGCTTCACGACGCGCGGGTTCGGGCCGACGCTGTTATAGAATTTCATTTTATCCTCTCCCCATCCTTTTATCATCACCCGGATTAATCGTCAACTTAGTTGACGATTAATCCGGGGCGCGGCCATCGCACGCGGTAAAGCGTCCCCGTTGTCGAAGCGGTGATATAGGCCTCGCGCCGGTCGGTGCCGCCGAAGGCGATGTTGGTGATCCCGACGTCAGGCAGCGACAGGAACTCAGACGCCCCGCCGTCGGGATCGAAGATCGTGATTCCGCCCTCGACCATCGTGCCGACGCAGATGCGCCCGCTTTCCTCGATTGCCATGCTGTCGAGCAGGCGAAAGGCAGGCGGGGTGCCGACGAAACGCCCGGGTGCCCAGGGCGGGGGCGGTGCCAGTTTGCCGGGTACGACGATATCCATCGCCCAGACGCGCGCGGTCATCGTCTCGCTGACGTAGAGCGTCTTGCCGTCGGGTGAAAGACCCACGCCGTTCGGCCCCATCATGTCGGGACGTTGGCGGCTGATATTCGATCCATCGGCGGCGGCATAATAGACGGCGCCATGGTCACGGCCGGTGTCGCGAACCTGGCCATGATCGGTGAACCAGAAGCTCCCGTTTGCGTCGAACACGATATCGTTCGGCCCTTTGAGCCTTTCGCCCTCAAAGCTGTCGTAGAGTGTGGTGACTGCCCCCGTTGACAGGTCGACGCGCTGGATCGACCCGCACGCCTCGGCATGTGCGGCGTGGCCGGGGAACAGCAGGCTGCCCGCTTCGATCCATTCGAAACCGCCATTGTTACAGACATAGGCGGCGCCGTCGGGACCGATTGCGAGTCCGTTCGGCCCGCCGCCGAGTTCAGCGATTACCGACAGGCTGCCGTCGGGCGCAACGCGCGTCAGCGTTCCGCGCGCGATCTCTACCAGCAGCACCGATCCGTCGGGCATCGGCACCGGGCCTTCGGGAAAGCGAAGGCCGGTCGCGACGATCTCGGGCGGGCCATAATTCATCATCCGCTGGCGGGGCGCGGGGCGCTGAGGAAGTCGGCGGCGCTGAAGCCTTCGGGTGCCGCAACCTCGACGATAGGATCCTCGCGCGCATCATATTCCATGCGCAGCGCGCGGGTGATCACCGCGTGCATGTCATAAAGACAAGTGATGTAGGTGAATTCGAAAATCTGCTCGTCGTTCCAGAAGGTCTTGAGCTTGTCGAACACCTCGAGCGGCACGCGTCCGCTCGCCTGCGCAAGGCAATCGGCATAGGCCAGCACGGTGCGCTCCTGCTCATTGTAGCAGTCCGCAACCTGCCAATAGGCGATACCCGCGATCTTCTCTTCGCTGACGCCAAGACCGCGCAGCGACTTGCAATGCTGCGAGAAAACAAACTGGCTGCCCTTGACCCAGCCGGCACGCGTCTGGCCGAGCTCGCGCAGCACCGGATCGATCTTGCGCGCCGGGTGGCGATAGACCGCGAAGCCGTCGACCGCGTGCTTGAAGATGTCGGGCGCGAGCGCGAAGACCGTCCACCAGTCGCCGGGCGTGCCCGTCGCGGTGCCGGGTTCTGCGACCGGATCGCGGTCGCCAAACAGGCGGTTGTAATAAGCGGTGACGGTCTCGTCGGTGACTTCGGATCGGGGAACCTGGCGCAGAACGGGCATGACTAACTCCTCAGGCGTTCGCAAATTTGCGGAATTCGGCAACATGCGCGCTGTCGAAATATTCGTCGAGGCGCGTGATCTTGCCGCCCTCGACCTTGCAGATGATCGCGCAGGGCAGGCGGACCTCGCCATCATCATGGACGCGCTTGCCCTTCAGGACATGCTGCTGGACGAAACCGCCGGGGAAGGTGGTCAGCTGGCGGTCGGCATATTCGCGGTCCTTGATCCGTGCGACCATGCCGGTCAGCGTCTGCGCGGTTTGCGCCGGGGTGACGATCAATTCATCGGTGTTGTGCCAGATCTCGGCGTCGGGGGTGAAGCTGCTTTGCATCGTCTCGATGTCGCCCGCCTCGATCGCATCGAAAAAGCGCTGGGCCATTGCGCGGATGTCGTCCTGCTCTGCCATGATGCTCTCCTTAAGCCTTCGCGCCGAACATGCGGCCGCCATTCGCGGCGATCAGTCCGTCGATGTCGTCGCCCTTATATGCTGGATCGGCCGAGGGACCGAAGGACGACAGCATATCCTTCGTCACCAGTTCGGCCATCGCCTTCCATTCGGGGTGGGTGAAAATCCAGTATTCGCCGGCTTCGATCGCTTGCACAACGCGCGCGCCGATCTTGTCGGGCGACATGCCGCCTGCGAGCACACCCTGCATCGCCTGGCTTGTCGCCGCGGCGTTGCCGACCTCGACTTGGGCGGGGCGGAGGTCGCGCGTGGTCTCGACGATCCGCGTTGCAGACATGCCGGGCATCAGTACCGAAATATCGACGCAGGTTCCCGCCAGTTCATTACGCAGCGCCATTGCGATACCCAGCGTCGCATATTTGGAGCTTATATAAGCGACCGAGATTGGCGGTGGGACGATGGCGACCATCGATGAGGTAATGACAAGGTGGCTCGCTTCGCCGCTCGCCTTCATATCGCCGAGGAAGGTGCGGCAAGCGTAGAGATGCGCGTGCGCGTTGACCGCATAGTTCCAGCGCCAGACGTCGGTGTCATATTGCTCGAAGGGCCCCGATCCGCCGCCGACCCCGGCGTTGCTGAACAGGACGCGCACGGGGCCGAATTCGCGCGCCTTGGCGCCTGCTTCTGCCCAGCTATCCTCGCTGGTGACGTCGAGCTGGAGGCCGAGTGCGTTCGCGCCTTTGCTGCGCAAGGTTGCGGCAGCTTCCTCGCCGCGATCGGCATCGATATCAGCGAGAATTACCGATGCACCTTTGGCAGCGAGCGCGCGGGCGGTTGCAAAGCCAAGCCCGCTCGCGCCACCGGTGATGAAAGCGGTCTTGCCCGCAACGTCGGTCATTCGGCGAAATCCTTTTCGAGATGGCGCGTCATCCGGTACTGCGCGATGCCCGCGGCCGCCGCGAACGGCATCAGCGCCATCAGCGCCCACCGCAGGCTGTCGACGCCGTGCGCGTCTTTCAGCGAGTCACTGACGACCCCGGCGAACAGCGGGCCGAGGCCGAGGCCGACGATGTTGAACATCAGCATCAGGACCGCGGCTGCGGTCGCGCGCGAGCGCGGGGGGGTGAGATTCTGCACCAGCGCGAGGGCAGGGGCGACATAGGCGGTGCACGCCGCCATCGGGATCAGCATCAGCGCGAGCGAAAGCTGCCAGGTATCGACGAGTAGAGCGGCGATAAAGGTCGGGATCAGCACCGCAGTCGCGAGCGCCGGGATCGTGCCATAGGCGCGCGCCGACGTTTTCGCGCGGTGGCTGACCAGCCAGCCGCCGCCCAGGATACCGATGCCAAAGGTGATGCCCGCGGCGGGTGCGAACCAGGTCGCCATCGCCTCAAGCGGCATCTTTTGCGTGCGCATCAGGAAGGCGGGGATCCAGTTAAGCATGCCATAGCTGACGAAGGCGGCGAGCCCGCTGCCGATCATCACCATGCGGAGCGACGGGCGGCGGATGAACATCGCGAGGCTCTGGCTGAAGGGCACGGCTTCGTCGGCGGGCTTGTGCAAATCCATCTGGCCGCGCGCCGGCTCGCGCACCAGCCAGATCAGCAGCGGCGCGACCAATATGCCGACAATGCCGATGACGACAAACGCGTTGCGCCAGCCGATATTCGCGGCCGCCCATGCGCCGAACGCGGCACCGACAAACACGCCGAAAGGGCCGTTGAGCGTGAAGATGCCGATTGCGAGCGGACGCTGCGCCGGCGGATAATAATCGGCGATCACCGACAACGAGGGCGCGGTGCCGCCGGCTTCGCCCGCGCCGACGCCGAAGCGCATCAGCGCGAGCTGCCAGAAATTCGAAGCAAAGCCGCATGCCGCGGTAAAGCCGCTCCACACGACGCATGCGATGCCGATCAGCTTGATGCGGTTCCAGCGGTCGGCGACCATCGCGACGGGCACCCCCATCGCGGCATAGAAGAGCGCGAAGGCGAGACCGGTCAGCAGCCCGAACTGCGTGTCGCTGAAGTCCATTTCGGCGCGGATCGGCTCGACGAGAACGGAGAGGAGCTGGCGGTCGACGAAGTTGATCGTCCCGACCACGAACAGCATCACGAGCGCGACGTTGCGACGCAGCGCAAGGCCGCTGTCGGACGCGGCGGCGCCTCCATTGAGGGCGGTGGCGTCTGTCATAACTCTCCCCAGATATGTACGAGTCTTCTCGCCCAAAAAATACTTAGGTATTTAAGTTTATCTGTCAACGTGCTTTACGGTAACGGCGAAATCGATGGGAGAGAAGAGATGGATATCAACGGCAAAAGCGCCATTGTCACGGGCTCGGCCGGCGGCATTGGCCGCGCGACCGCGGTGATGCTGGCGAGCCGCGGTGCGGCAGAGATTGCCCTCGTCGATGTCAACGAGACAGGGCTTGCCGAGACGGCGCGGCTGGTCGAGGCCGCAGGTGCGCGGGCGAGTGTTCACCGGCTCGACCTGTCGGACATTCCCGCGACCGAAGCCTGGTTCCGTGCGCATGGCGACGTCGATATCCTGCACAACAACGCGGGTGTGGTGTCGGGCCTGCCGCAATTTCCCGACGTCGATGCCGCGCGCATCCGCTGGATCATCGACGTCAACATAACCTCGCTGGTCGCGGCGACGCAGATTGCCGTGCAGGCGATGAAAAAGCGCGGCGGCGGGGTGATTATCAACACCGTGTCGACGGTCGCGCTGGGCACGGGTTTCTATGACGCGATGTATGCAACGACCAAGGCGGCGGTGATGATGTTCACGCGTTGCTGCGCGCCGCTGAAGGACGAATGCAATGTCCGCGTTGCGGGCATGCTGCCGGGGCTGGTCGACACACCGATCCTCGATACCACGGGCGCGGGCGGCAAGTCCGAATGGATGAAGACCGTGCTGGCGAACAACGAGGCGTGCGTGCCCGAGGATATCGCGGGCGGCGTCGCGATGCTGATCAAGGACGACAGCCTCGCGGGCGGCGATTGGGTCGCGGTGCGGCGGCTGGACGGCAAGGTCGAATATCAGTGGGGCCACGCCGACACGGTCTAACGCGTTGGCGCTTCCAGCATATTCCTGCCGAACAGGTTCGACCATTGCTCCTCGGTCAGCACCGGCCGCGCGCTCGACAGGTTTGCGGCATTTTTGACGTCGGTGCCCGCGATGACCGCGGGCCGCTCGCCGATCCTTGCGAACCAGTCGGCGACCGCGGGATAATCGTCGAGCGTCATTCCGATCGCGCGGATCGCGCGCGTCCACGGCCATGCAGCGATGTCGGCGATGCTATATTCCTCGGCCAGATATTCGGCTTCGCTCAGCCGACCGTTGAGCACGTGGAGCAGGCGCAAAGTCTCGTTGCGATAACGCTCGATCGGATAGCTTTGCCCCTCGGGCGCGTAACGGATGAAGTGATGCGCCTGTCCCTGCATCGGGCCAAAGCTTGCCATCTGCCACATCAGCCATTGCTGGGCCTGGCTGCGGCGGCGCGGGCTTTCAGGGAGCAGCTGGCCGCTCTTTTCGGCGAGATAGAGCAGTATTGCGCCGGACTCGAATATGGGCAGCGGCGCGCCGCCGCCGATTGGATCATGGTCGACGATCGCAGGCAGGCGGCCATTAGGGTTGATGCGGCGATATTCGGGGGTCAGATGATCCCCTTCCAGCATGTTCATCGCCAGCAACTGATGAGGCAGCCCGACCTCCTCGAGCATGATCGACACCTTGTGACCATTCGGCGTGGGCGTGAAATAAACGTCGATCATCGCGAATTTCTTTCGGCAAAATTGATGCGGGCTGCGGCGAAGGCGGTGTCGAAGATCTCTTTTCCGGCGGGATAGCCAACCACGTTCAGCGTGACCCCGTTGATCTTCCACCCATTCTGCTGGACGAGCCGGTGCGTGTAACGGCCGATGAGGTCGCCGACGATGGCGCGGTCATCGACGGCGACCACATGGACGGCATCGACGATGCTGGTCACCGTCGCGCGGTCGCCATCGAGGGTCACGGCGATATTATGCAGTTGGTGCGCCGTAGCATCGAAGCCTTCGAGCGCTTTGCAGCGGTTCGTCCACTCATCCGCCGGCACCTTCGCAACGAGCGAACCGATCTCACCATAATCGATATCGATCTCTTCGGCGAAGAGGGCGCGATACGCCGCCCAGTCGCGCGCATCGAGCGCGGACGCATAACAGGTCACGACCGCCGCCGCCGCTTCCCTCTGGAGGAAAGCGTCGACGGCGGCCGATCCCTGGGACATCGAATTCGAACCTAGAACTTGATCCCGGCCTCGATCGAAATATTGCGGGTGGGCTCAAGATAGAGGATCGCGCGCGGCGTCGCGGTGATCGGCGACGGCAGGTTGAAGGCGCTGCCGATCGTCTTTTCGTTGGTCAGATTCTTGCCGACGAGCGCGACGTGCCAGCTGTTGTCCTGATCGGCGAGCTGGAGACGAAGGTCGAGCTTCGCATAGCCGCCCTGCACGCCAAAGATCGGGCTCTGGTTGTCCGAATTGAAATATTTCGACCGCGCCGACGCCACGCCGGTGATGTCGAACTTCAGATCGCTCGACAGGTCGAACCGCGCGTGTGCCGTCACGCTTCCCGTATATTTCGACGAATAGGCAACGGGGTAACCGGCCAGGTTATTGTTCGCGACGTGGTTCGGTTGCGTCCGATCGGTCTGTGCGGGATTGCAAACCGACAACGGCTGGCTGGCAAGACAGGCCGCACCGGGATAGTCGTTATATTTGATATCCGAATAGGCGGCCGACGCGCTGATGTCGAAATTGGGGATCGGGAAGATGCTGAGCGATCCTTCCAGCCCCTTCGACGTTGCGGCGGCGGCGTTGCCGGTCAGATAGCTCGACGTCGCCGGCTGATAGACCGAAACCTGCAGGTCCTTGAACTTGGTGTGATAGGCCGAGATGTTGGCGACGACCTTGCCGTCGAACAAAGTCGACTTGATGCCGGCTTCGAAATTCTCGGACTGTTCGGGTTCGAAGGTGAAGGTCGCGCTCGTCGTGCCGAGGGTGTTCGAGACGAAGCCGCCCGATTTCGAGCCACGGCCCCATGTTGCATAGACCATGATGCGCGGGGCGATGTCATATTGCAGCGTCACCGACGGATCGACATTGCCTTCGCTGATCGAACCCGTAGCGCTCGAAATCGGACGCAGCGCAAAGGGGCCGTAAACGAGCCGCGATGCGAAATCGGCGTCTTTCTTGGTGTGACTGTAACGCAGGCTGCCGATCGCGCGGAATGCGTCGCTGATATTGAACGTCGCCTGGCCGAACACCGACCAGCTTTCGGCTTTCTGCCGGAACAGGCTGTCGATGCGGCCGAAATAATTCAGGGCAGCGATATTGAAGCCCTGAAACTGCTCGAGCGTGTAATCCGACTTGTCGTAATAGGCACCCGCGATGAATTCGAAGGTCTTGCCCGTCGGCGACAGGATGCGGATTTCCTGCGAAATCTGGTCGAATCGTTCGGGGAAGGCGTTATAGACCGAGTTTGGAACGAAGGCGCCGCCGCCGTTCGGGATCGTCTGGTCGAAGCCGTTGACGATCTTCGACTTGAACCAGCTGTAGCCGGTGACCGAGGTCAGCGTGAAATCGCCGAGCGCGAGGTTGCCGACGCCCGAGATCATCACCGACTTGTTCTTGTTCCCCTCGTCGCCGAGTGCCGAGCGATCGAGATAGCGCGTGGTCTGCGGATCCTGACCGCTGGTCAGCGGGCTCGACACGGTGATGCCGCCGATGACTTCACGATTTCCGTACTCGACCTTCGCGGTATAATCGAAATTGGCCGACGGCTCCCATTTCACGGTCAGACGTAGCAGCTGCGACTTGATTTCGGGATCGTCATGATCGGTCGCGCGATTGTAGATATAGCCGTCCTGATTGACGATCTTGTACGCAAAGCGCGCACCCAGCGTGTCGCTGATCGGACCCGACAGATAGCCGGAAAAGTCGGTGCCCTTGTGGTCGAAGTTATAGATGCCGGTGAGCGCGCCTTCGAAATCCTTCGTCGGACCCGCCGACACGACGCTGACCGCGCCCGCCGCGGTGTTCTTGCCGAACAAAGCGCCCTGCGGACCACGCAGCACTTCGACGCGCGCGAGGTCGAAGAAGGGCGCCTGCGCCTGGCGGTTGCGGCCGGCATAGATGCCGTCGACATAGAGCGAGACCGACTGGTCGAAGGCGAAGTTCGCCGGCGGCGAGCCGAAGCCGCGGATATAGATGACGTCGTTGCCGGCGGTCGACTGGACGAAGACGTTCGGCGTGTAGTTCATCACCGCCTTGATATCGCTGGTGTTGAACTCGGCAAGCTTCGCGCCGCTGACGACTTCCATCGAAATCGGCACGTTCTGCAGATTTTGCTCGCGCTTCTGGGCGGTGACGATGATTTCGTTGGTGTTGCTGTCGTCGACGTCTGCCGTATCGGCAGGGGCTGCCTGCGCCATTGCCGGTGCGGCATTGGCAAGCATCGCGATCACTGCCACGCCGGACAGCAGGAACTGGTTATGCGCCTTCATCTTCACCCTCCCATAGAGCTTGTTGTTGCGGTCCCGGAAAGCCTTCCGATCCGTCAATCTGATTGACCCTTAGTATACTAATGGTTTTATACTTGTCCATAGGCAGGAAGAGGATTCGCATCATGAACGAAGAAAATGCGCAGGCGACACCGAACGTGCTCGCGACCCGTCATCTCTGCACCGTCGAGTTCGAGGTGGGGGGCGGAATCATCGGCGTCGGTGCGTCACCGTTCGGCGACCAGCGAATGGGGTACATTAGTGGTGGGCGATTTTTTGGCCCGCGGATCAACGGTATAGTGTTGCCCGGTGGTGGCAACTGGTCGCGCAGCGGAAGGCTTGGCGACAGCGCCTCGGTCGGCACCTTCGATGCGCGCGCGGTGTGGCAGACCGACGATGGCGACCTCATCTATCTGAGCTATACCGGCCGCAACATCATTCCCGACGATGTGCGCGCGACCTTCGCCGATCCGGCTGTCCCCGATGCCGACCCCTCGCTCTACTATCTGCGAATCGCGCCGGTGTTCGAAACCGCGAGCGCGAAATATGGCTGGCTTAATGGCGTGCTCGCGGTCGGCGTCGGCGAGCGCACCGATTTCGGGGTGCGCCATGTGATCCACGAGGTGCTCTGAGATGATCGCCCTCCATTATTCGGCGACCCCCAACGGGCAGAAGATCGCGATCATGCTCGAGGAAATCGGCGAACCCTATCGTGTCAGTCCCTATGATATTTTCGAGGGCGACCAGTTGACCGCCGCGTTCGGGCGCATCAATCCGAACCACAAGCTGCCCGCGATCGTCGACCAGAATCCTGCGGATGGAGGCGAGCCGGTAACGGTGTTCGAGTCCGGCGCGATCCTGCAATATCTTGCCGAAAAGAGCGGACGATTTCTGCCCGCATCGGGTGCGGCGCGCGCGGCGACGCTGTCGTGGTTGACCTGGCAGGTCGCCGGATTGGGACCGATGGGCGGGCAGGCGAGCCATTTCCTGCGCTATGCCCCCGCCGGACAGGACTATGCTATCGAGCGCTATACGAGGGAATTGAAGCGCTTGCTCACCGTGCTTGAAAAACGGCTGGAGAAGAGCGCCTATGTCGCGGGCGACGATTACACCATCGCCGACATGGCGATCTGGCCCGGCCGTGCGTCGGCTTTTGTCATGGGCATGGGGCTCGACGAATGGCCCGCGATGCACGGCTGGTTCGAACGGATCCGTGAACGCCCCGCCGTCGTTGGCGCGATGTCGCGCGACGATCTGAAGGCTCCGGCGAAATATGTCGGCCGCCATCAAAAGCTCGATGACAAGGAATGGTCGAACATGTTCGGCGACGCGAATCACGCCGCCGTCGTCAAAGACTAAGGTTCAGCGCTTTACGTGCTGGCGGTCGCCCCACAGGATCGCGCGATGCTCGTCGGTAAATCCGGTGAGGCCGCCCTCGATCGTCTCGGCGCGCGCGACGCCCGCCTTCATTCCTTCGGCGACCGCGGGGCGTTCGAGCATCGCGGCGCCCCAGCGATCGACGTTCGGAAAACGCCCGGCCTTTTCTATCAGCTGGCGGCGCAGATAGGGCAGGGTCGCCATGTCCGCGATCGTATAGTCGTCGCCCGCAAGCCACTCCGCCTCGCCAAGGCGCTTGTCGATCACCATCATCAGCCGGTCGACCTCGCGCGAATAGCGGGCGATCGCATATTCATGCCGGTCCTTGGCATAGTGAGTGAAATGCGCTTCCTGCCCGAACATCGGGCCAACGCCCGACACCTGGAACATCAGCCATTGCCAGCAGGTTGCGCGCGCCGCCGGATCGGTCGGCACGAACCGCCCGGTCTTTTCGGCGAGATAGAGCAGGATCGCGCCCGTTTCCCAGAGCGTAAAGCTCGTCCCCTCGGGCCCTTCGTCGTCGACGATCACCGGGG
Organism: Sphingopyxis sp. Soil_C_28; assembly: GCF_057657055.1. NCBI lineage: Bacteria > Pseudomonadati > Pseudomonadota > Alphaproteobacteria > Sphingomonadales > Sphingopyxidaceae > Sphingopyxis > Sphingopyxis sp. Soil_C_28. The sequence goes on along the minus strand of NZ_JBDGJE010000001.1, from coordinate 1,669,880 downwards.
TCTTGTTGTTTGGATTGAGCGCAAGGAATTCGGGCGTCAGCTGATCGCCCGCGAGGATGTCGATATAGTCTAGCCGCCATTCGAGCCCCATTTCGAGGAGCGCAATCGCGATCTTGCGCGCGTTGGGGGTGGGGCCGCCAAAAAGCGTGATCATCGCGTCAAACCTCCCGCCCGAGCCAGCGTTCGAGAACATCGTGCGTATCCTGTCCGACCGTCAGCGGAGCAGGGCGGCGGACGCTGCCCGGCGTTGCCGACAGCTTCGGAAACACCCCCTGCATCGTGACTTCGCCGAATTCCGCATCGGCGACCGTCACCAGTGCCTCGCGCGCCGTGAAATGCGGGTCGCTCATCATATCCTCGGCGTCGAAGACGCGACCCGCAGGAACGCCGGCTTCGACCATCTTCGCTTCCAGCTCTCCGATCGTCAGCGTCGCGGTCCATTCGCCGATCAGCGCGTCGAGCTCTGCCTGCCGTACCCCGCGCGCGCGGTGCGTGGCATAACGTTCGTCGCTCGCGAGTTCGGGCCTCCCCATCGCTGCCGCAAGCCTCGCGAAGACCCCGTCCTGATTGGCGCCGATCAGATATTCGCCGTCGCGGCACGGATAGACATTCGACGGCGCGATGCCGGGCAGCGTCGACCCGGTACGGCGGCGCTTGGTGCCGCTGGCCGAATAGTCGGACACGGTTGATTCCATTACCTGCAACACCGCTTCGTATAGCGCGGAATCGACGATCTGGCCTTCGCCGGTCTTGCTTCGATGGTGAAGCGCGGCGAGCGCGCCCATGCAGCCGTATGTGGCGGCGAGCGTGTCGCCGATCGATACACCCATGCGCGCAGGCGGCAGATCGGGATAGCCGACGATGCCGCGCCAGCCGCCCATCGCCTCGCCGATGCCGCCAAAACCGGCGCGTGCCGAATAGGGACCGGTCTGGCCATAACCCGACACACGCACGACGATCAGCCCGGGGTTCGTCTTGCGCAGTTCCACGGGGTCGAGGTTCCACTTCTCGAGCGTGCCGGGACGGAAGTTCTCGATCAGTATATCGGCCTTGGCGATCAGTTCGCGCGCCAGTTGCTGGCCGTCTTCGGACCGGAGGTCGGCGGCGACCGAATATTTGTTGCGCGCGATCACGCGCCACCAGCTGGGCTTGTCGCCCTGGCCCCAGTTACGCATCTGGTCGCCGGTCACCGGCGGTTCGAGCTTGACGATCTCGGCGCCCATGTCGCCCAGGAGTTGACCGCAGAAGGGACCGGCGATCAGCTGCCCCATCTCGACAACCCTGATGCCCTCCAGCGCGCCCCCGCTGCTCGTCTCGCTCATATCATTCCTTTCGCGGCCGACTCTGATAAGAACGGCCTGCCTCGCCCATGGTCATAGTATACTTAGAATGCTATGTAATTTTCAACCTGCAAATGACTCGGAAAATTCAGGACGCAAGATGTTGAAAAATCATGTTGTAGAAATGGTCGAAGTCGGTCCGCGCGACGGACTGCAGAACGAAGCCGCAATCGTCTCGACCGCCGACAAGCTCAGGCTTGTTCAACGCGCGATCGATTATGGCGTGCGCCGTATCGAGGTAACAAGCTTCGTCAATCCGAAGAAGGTGCCGCAGCTTGCCGACGCCGAGGAACTGGTCGCGATGCTACCCGAGCGCGACGATGTGACCTATATCGGTCTCGTCCTCAATCGCCGCGGCGCCGAACGCGCGCTCGCGACCGGACGGATTGACGAGCTGGGGGCCGTGTGCGTGACGAGCGACAGCTTCGGTATTCGCAATCAGGGACAAAGCTCCGATGAATCGCTCGCCGCCGCGATGGAGATCGTCGCGCTGGCAAGGGCGGCGGGACGCAGCGGACAGATCACCATTGCCACGGCCTTCGGCTGTCCGTTCGAAGGCGAGGTTGCGGTCGCTCGCGTGGTCGAGATGGCAAAACGCGCCGCCGACGCTGGCCCGCGCGAAATCGCGCTCGCCGACACGATCGGCGTCGGTGTCCCGGCGCAAGTGTCGGATATGGTCGGGCGTGTGCGCGACGCGGTCGGCGGCCTGCCGGTGCGCGTCCATTTCCACAACACGCGCGGCAGCGGCATCGCGAATGTGTGGGCCGCGGTGAACGAGGGCGCCGCGACGGTCGATGCATCGCTCGGCGGGCTGGGCGGCTGTCCGTTCGCGCCCGGTGCGGCGGGCAATGTCGCGACCGAAGATGTCGTCTATCTGCTCGAACGCAGTGGCGTCGCAACCGGCCTGACGCTGCCGCATATCGTCCAAGCGGCGGGTTGGCTCACCGGCGTCATGGGGCGTCCTTTGCCGGCGATGGTGAGCAAGGCGCCTGCCTTTCCCTAAAAGGTCGCCAGCAACGCCATCACGACCCCGCCGACGACGAGCAACAGTCCGGCGATTTCATGCCAGCGAACGGGCTCGCGCAGATAGAAATGCGCAAAGCCGATCGTGAAGACCACCTCGACCTGTCCGACGATCCGCACCAGTGCGGCGGGGGCCGCTGCAAAGCCGATATACCAGCAGGCTGAACCGAGCGCCGAAAGCAGGCCGACCTGGCTCGACGTCCGCCACTGTCGGAATACGGCATGAAAGGTGTCGCGGTCGCGAACCACTACCCATGCCAGATGCAGCCCGGTCTGAATCGCCATCACTACGACGAGTGTGACGAGCGCCGAGCCGATGAGATCGACATCGTCCAGCTCGGCGGTGGCAAGCTTCACCGCGATCGCGGCGAGGGCGAACATTGACCCGGCACCAAGACCGCACAGCGCCGCGGGTTGCCTCAGCGCGCGCCACATCTCGCGGCCCGAAACCCCGCGTCCCGCCAGCGCCAGCGTCAACACCCCCGCCACGCCTGCGACGATCCCCATCCATGCAAGGAACGGCAGCCGCTCGCCAAGGAAGAGCGCGGTCACCAGCGCCGCCTGCACCGCTTCGGTTTTGGAAAAGGCGGTGCCGACGACGAACCCGCGGTGGCCGAACGCCATGATCAGCAGGATCGTCCCCACCATCTGCGTAATCGCGCCCGCGACGGCGAATGCGGCAAAGGCCGTCCCGAAATTCGGTATCGGCATGCCCTGGATCGTCAGCCAGGTCGCGGCAAAAGCGAGAGCGAAGGGCAGGCCGTAAAGATAACGGACCAGACCCGCGCCGCTGACGCTGAGTTCGGCGCGCAAGCGCTGCTGCAGCGCGGTGCGCCATGCCTGGAACAGCCCTCCGAGCAACGAGGCGGGAAGCCAGATTGAATTCATGTCGTCATCTGTTCGCACATCCCGTCATCGATTCGCCCTATGCTGCGCATTTCGCGAACAAGCGATACTTTTATTACTAAGTATATCGCGCGACCGCGAGAGGGCGGGTGCCATCGTCCGACCTGACACACCAATCAGCTAGACCCCGTGCGGAGAATGCCGCAGGAAACGGGCGGGAGAGCAAATGAAGCACGATATTTTCCACGCGCGCGCCACGCAGCGGACGATCTGACATGGCGGTTCTCGACTTGCCGCTTCGGGAGGAGCAACGGTTGCTTCAGGAAAGCGTCCAGCGCTTCCTCGCCGGTAATGCGCGTCCCGGTTGGCGTGCGCTCGCGGATACGCTCGGACTCGCGGGCATCGCGCTTCCTGAAGAGATGGGCGGCTTTGGTGGGGGTATGGTCGATATTGCCCTTGTCATGGCCGAACTGGGACCTGCGCTCGCGGGCGCGGACTGGCTCTCGCACGCCGCAGCGACGATGTTGCTTGCGCAGACTACGCCCGACCATCCGGCCTTGCCCGATCTTGCTGCGGGACGTCGGCGCATTGCCATCGTCTGTGCAGCCTCGACGGCGTCGATGCCAGTCGTCGAAGGCCTGACGGTTCGCGGCACCGCCGCGCTGGTGGCGGGCGGGGCCGAAGCCGACCTGTTCCTGCTCGCCGACCGCGATCTGCTGCTGCTGTTCGCGGCGGACGGCGCAAAGGTCGAGCAGCGTCACCGCATCATGCACGACGGCAGCGTCTCAGCCGATCTCAGCTTCACTTTGAAGGCGGGCGACGGCGACGCGCTGGCGACCGGGACCGACGCGCGCCGGTTGGCCGACTATGCGAATGACCTGATCCTTGCGGGGCGCTGCGCAGAGGCGGTGGGCCTGATGCAACGGATGATCGCCGACAGCATCGACTATCTGGGCCAGCGCAGGCAGTTCGGCACCGCGATTGGCCGTTTCCAGTCGCTGCGCCACCGTGCCGCCGATATGCAGCTTGCGATGATGAAGGCGGGCGCGCTCACCGAAACCGCGATCCTTGCCGTCGACGAACATCGCGCTGACCGCGGGCAGTTGGTCAGTGCCGCCTGTATCGAGGTCGGCGATGCGGCGCGTCTCGTTGGCGAAAGCGCGGTGCAGATCCACGGTGCGATGGGGCTGACCGAGGAACTCAGCCTTGGCGGGCATTTTAAACGGGTATTGGCGATCACCGCCGCATTCGGCCCGCGTGCCGACCATCTGGCGCGCTTTGCCGAGGCGGCGCCTAGCCCAGCATAAGCCGCGCGATCAGGTCGCGCTGGATCTCGTTCGAGCCGGCGTAAATCGTTGCTGCGCGATCGTTGAGATAACGCGGCACAGCTACCGTCATCTCGGCCGAGGTCTGGCCGTCGGCATCCGCCCACGCGGCATAGCCCGCAACGTCGCACGCCAATGTATCGATGCGCTGCGCGATTTCGGTGCCGAGGACTTTCAGCGCCGAGGCATAGAGCGCCGCGCTGCCGCCGACGCCGCGCATCGCCTTGAGTTCGAGCGCTTGCAGCGCCTTCAGCGTCACCGCTTCGCGATCGAGCTGCGCGCGCAGCATCGGATCGAGATGCTCCTGTTTGCGCAGCCGTTCGAGCCGTCCGATCAGGCCCGGCGCATATTTGCCGCCGCGCTCGAAAGTCAGCAGATGCTTTGCGACCGACCAGCCTTCATTCTCGCCGCCCAGCCGGTTCGCCTGCGGCACGCGGACATCGTCGAAAAACACCTGGTTGAACTCATGATCGCCTGCGAGCGTGCGGATCGGCTCGACCTTGATGCCGGGCGTCGCCATGTCGAGCAGCAGGAAGCTGATCCCCGCCTGCGGCTTGCCCTCGTTCGACGTGCGGACGAGCGCGAACATGCGGTTCGCGAATTGCGCATGGGTGGTCCAGATCTTCGATCCGTTGAGGATATAGTCGTCACCGTCGGGCGTCGCGCGCAGTTGCAGCGCGGCAAGGTCCGACCCCGCGCCGGGTTCGGAAAAGCCCTGGCACCAATAATCCTCGCCCGACAGGATGCGCGGCAGATAGTGCGCGCGCTGCTCGTGGGTGCCGTAATGCATGATCACCGGCGCCACCATCTTCAGTCCCATCGGCGCGAGGTTCGGCGCGCCGGCGCGCGCGCATTCGGCGGCGAAAATATAACGCTCGACCTCGTCCCATCCGGGTCCGCCGAACTCGGCCGGCCAGTCGGGCGCGGCCCAGCCTTTGGCATGGAGGATTTGCTGCCATGGCAGCGAGACCGACGGGTCGATAAAAACGCTCGTGGCGCGCAAGGCGGCGCGGCGCAAGTCATCGGGAAGCCGGCTTTCGAGGAAGGCGCGAACCTCTTCGCGAAAACTGTTCAGGGCCGGGTCGTTCAGCATGTCCATGGCGCCGGTTTGTACGCCGTCCACGGGCAGGGCCAAGCTGGCACCTGCATCAGGCGGCGCGCGCGCCGACAAAGCCGAGCCCTGCGGCGATCTGGATCGACTGCGCGCGCCCCGTCGCGCCGAGCTTTGCCGATGCGTTGCGCAGGTGAAAGCGCACCGTCGACACTGACAACGACAAAATGGTCCCGATCTCGCCATCGGTCTTGCCTGCCGCGGCCCAGCGCAGGCACTGCACCTCGCGGCGCGTCAGCGTCTGCGGCACTGTCGCGTTGCGCGGCCGGTCGCGTGCTTCATTGTGGGTCGCGACGATCTTCAGTGCCAGATTGTGCAGGTCGCCCGCATGTTCCGCGAACAGCGCCTCGACGCCTACCGGTTCGCGCGAGCACCAGAAGACCGCCCCAACGAGCCCGCGAGGCAGATGGATCGGCGCAATGATCGCTTCGCCGAAATTGGGCGTATTGCGTGCCTGCGAACAGTCGACGGCTTCGAGCAAATGGGTCGCACGCCAAGTGCCGAGGCGGCCATCGCTGTAATAGAAAGGCTCGGCAACAAGCCGCGCCGCGGTCAGGAAGGCTATGTGCAGCGCAAGCTTGCGGTCGCGCCAATAGGCATAGTCCGGGTCGATCCAGCGAAAGCTTGTTTCGGCATAAGGACGTCCCGCTTCGTCGCTCATCGGTTCGGGGTCGCCCAGATCGGCCTGCGCCGCGACATAGGGCAGGCCGATCTTGTCACCCGCGGCCTGTACTGCCGCGATCAGCGCCGGCATTGCGGTCCAACATTGGCGCTGATGATCCATGACCCGTTTTCCGCTCCCTATCCTGACACAGATGTCAGCTTGTCCCTTGGGCCGCAATTCTATGTTCTGTCACGGTCCGGCTTCGCGTGACGCTCGCACAACGACGAGCCCCGCGACAAGCTGTTTGAGGGAGGATGAGTGATGAAGGCAATGCGAATTTTCTTGGGCGCCGGTTCGGCGATGGGTCTCGCCCTGGCGGTGCCGGCGTTCGCCGCCGAGGAAGCACCCGCCGATGCGGTCGCGGCCGAAGGCGACATTATCGTCACCGCGCAGCGCCGTGCGGAGTCGATGAACGATGTCGGCATGGCGATCCAGGCCGTCGACGGCGCAACGCTCGAAAATCTGCGCGTCACCGACATGCGCGACCTGACCACCGTGGCGCCCAGCTTCACCGTCTCGCAAAGCTACCAGGGCGTGCCGACATATACCCTCCGCGGGATCGGCTTCAACACGATCAACCTGTCCGCGACCTCGACCGTCGGTACTTATGTGGACGAAGTCGCCTATGCCTATCCGATCATGAACACCGGGCCGGTAATGGACCTCGAACGCGTCGAGGTGCTCAAGGGACCGCAGGGCACGCTCTATGGCCGCAACACCACCGCAGGGCTGATCAACTTCATCACCGCCAAGCCGACCGACAGTTTCAAGGGGAGCATCAAAGCCGATCTAGGCAATTATCAGACCTACAATATCGGCGGCTATATTTCGGGTCCGCTTGGCGAAGGCGTTGCGGGGCGGATCGCGTTCCGCAGCGAAAATAGCGACAAGGGCTGGCAGGTCAGCAACTCGCGCGGCGAGCGCCTCGGCGAGGTCGAGAAATATGGCGTCCGCGGTGCGCTCGCGATCGATCCCGCGCCCGGAACGCATTTCGATCTGTCGGTCACATATTGGCGCAACAAGTCGGACACCGTGGCGGGGCAGGGGATTGGTTTCACCCCCGCAACCAACCCCGCGACGGGCACAAGCAACTCGCGCTTTTTCAACGCGCCGGGGCTTCCGACCTATCTGGCGAACAATTTCCCGACCAAGGCAAGCCAGGCCGACTGGGCGCCCGAAGCCGGTCGCTCGGCCGACATCGGTACCGGGTTGGGCCTCGACGGCCCGCTGGCGGAGAACAACCGCTTCTGGGGGCTGAAACTGCGCTGGGATCAGGACCTCGGCGACACGATGAAGCTTGTCTCGCTCACCAGCTATAATGATTTCAAGCGCAACGCATTGTCCGACTGGAGCGGGGCGCCCTTCGAGATTCTGCTCCAGAACACGGTCGGTCGGATCAAGAGCTTTGCGCAGGAACTGCATGTCGAAGGCGAGGCGGGGGCGGTGAACTGGCTCGTCGGCGGCTATTACGCCAACGACCGTATTCTCGATTCAAACCGCACGCTGCTCGGCCAGAATGCCAATGTCGGCCTGATCCGCGCCGCCGGCGCGCCGCTTCTGGCCAGTCCGCTTTTCAATTCGGCGGGTTATACGCCGCTTCAGCTCAGCCAGGCCTTCCGCACTTATGAAGATATCGGCCGGATCCGCACGACGACGTGGAGCCTCTTTGCCAATGCCGATGCCGAACTGACCGAGCAGCTGAAGCTGACGGTCGGCGTGCGCTACACAGAGGACAAACAGCGCTACAACGGCTGCTCACGCGACTTCAACGGCAACATGCTGCCCAACGTCAATGTCGTGAACCGCGCGCTCTACCTGCAAACCTATGGCGTGCTCGCGCCGCAGATCGCGCAGGGGCAATGCAACACCTTCGACCCCGCCACCGGCACGTTCGGCGAGGTGCAGTCGCTGCTCAAGGAAAACAACGTCGCCTGGCGTGTCGCGCTCGACTGGTCACCGAACGACGATACCTTGCTCTATGCGTCGGTCTCGCGCGGCTATAAATCGGGAACAACCCCGATCAACGCCGCGAACCTCGCGCGCCAGAATGCGCCGGTGAAGCAGGAAAAGCTGACCGCTTATGAAGTGGGAATCAAGGCGACGCTCGCTGACCGCCTGCTCCAAGCCAATCTGTCGGCCTTTTACTATGATTATGGCGACAAACAGATCAGCACCTATTTCGCCGACCCGATCTACACCGCGCTGTCGCGGCTCGACAATGTTCCCGAATCCAAGGCCTATGGCGTCGAGGGCGAATTGACTATCCGCCCGGCGACCGGGCTGACGCTCGCCGCCAATGCACTGTGGCTCAAGACGCAGATCAACAATTACAACGGGACCAACGCGGCGGGGCAGCCCGAGAATTTCGACGGCGCCCAATTCATCTACAGCCCGAAATTTCAGGGCAGCCTGACGCTCGCCTATGACACGCGGGTCAGCGATACGGTCAACCTGACCGGGGCCGTCAGCGCGCGCTATCAGAGCAAATCGAACACGATCTTCGAGGACATCGATCTCTATAAGATCGACGCTTATGGCACCGTCAACGCCAGCCTTGGTCTCAAGGACGAGAGCGGCTGGTCGGTCTCGCTTTGGGCGAAGAATCTCTTCGACAAATATTATTGGTCGGCGGTCGCCAGCAACGCGAACGTCGTCGTGCGTTTCGCCAACCAGCCGCGAACCTATGGCCTGACCGTGGGTTACGAATTTTGAGGGAGAAAAACCGCGTGGCGCGTCTGCCGATGCAGAGTGAATATCTGGGAACGGCGATCGATTTCGCCGCGCCCGTTGGCGAACCCGCGTTGCTGGCGCCCGACAGCGTCCAGTGGCGTGTCTACAAGAACCCGATCGCGCTCGGCATCGGCGGCATCGCGGCCGTGCTGCTCGAATTTGCCGAGCCGCGAATCCGGTCGGGGGTATGGGATCATTCGACTTACAAGGTCGATCCGATCGGCCGCTCGCGGCGTACCGGGCTCGTCGCGATGCTCGCTTGCTATGGTCCGGCGAGCAGCGCGAAAGCCGTCATCGGCCAGGTCAATCGCATGCACGGCAAGGTGAAAGGCGAGACGCCAGCCGGTGCCAGATATCGCGCACTCGATCCTGTCCTGCTCGATTGGGTCGCGGCGACCGCATCCTATGGCTTCCTGATGGCCTATGATCGCTTCGTCCATCCGCTGAGCGGCGGCGACAAGGATCGCTTCATGCGTGACGGCGACGCGATCGGGCGCGAGTTCGGGGCGCGGCATACACCGCCGACGGTCGGCGCGTTCATGGCGATGATGGACGATCTCGAACCCGCGTTCGAATCGCATCCGATCATCTTCGAATTTCTCGATATGATCCAGTCGGGCCGCGCCGCGCCCGGCGTGCCGCGTTTCCTGCATCGTGCCATTGCGCGCGCATCGGTGTCGCTGCTTCCCGGTCATATCCGGCGCAAGCTGGAACTGGGGCCGCGCTATGATCTCACACGCTTCGACCGCACCGCGCTGCGATTTGCCGGGCGGCTCGCCGACCGTCACGTCGATCGCGCCGCGCCGCATTGTCAGGCCAGTGTCCGCCTTGGCCTGCCGTGTGATTTCCTGTTCAAATCACCCGCCGAACAGCACCGCCTGCTCGCCGCCTAGTTGCAGCGGTTAAAGCCTGCTCCGCGCACGGCGCGGCCGGGGGTCGCACCGCTGTGCTCGCCGTTGCGCAGGACGCCGACGCCGTTGACGAACACGTCACGCATCCCGACCGAATATTGATGCGGCTTTTCGAAGGTCGACCGGTCGCCGATCGTCGCCGGGTCAAAAACAACGACATCGGCATAATAGCCGGGCTTCAGCGCCCCGCGATCCTTGATACCCAGATTGGACGCGGGCAGGACGGTGAGGCGATACACAGCCTGTTCGAGCGAGATCAGCTTCTCGTCGCGGACATAGCGGCCCAGCAGGCGCGAAAAATTGCCATAGGTGCGCGGGTGGGCGCCCGATTTCAGGAACACGCCCTCGGTCGCTTGAGATGACGCGTCGGAGCCAAAGCTCATCCACGGCAGTTGCACCTGCCTCCGCACATTGTCCTCGGACATCAGGAAATAGACGGTGCCGACGCGCGATCCGTCCTCGACGACGAGGTCCATCGCGGTTTCTTCGGGCGATTTGCCGCGCATCGCCGCAACCTCGGCGAGCGTCTTGCCGGTTAGCGGCTTGAGCGCGTCGTTCTTGAATCCCGACAGGATCATCTTGTCGGCGCCCGCACCGAAATAGAGATTTTCCCAGTCACTGCCCGGCTTTTTCATCTCGGCGGCGACGCGCGCGCGGATCGCGGGATCTTTCAGCCGCTTGATCCATTCCTCCAGCCCGCCCGCCTGCACCCATGTCGGCATCGCGGCATCGAGCCCGGTCGCGCCTGCGGTATAGGTGTACATGTCGGTCGTGATCTTCAGCCCCTCGGCGCGCGCATCCTCGATCTTCTTCACGATCGTGTCGAGCTTGCCCCAGTTGCTGCGCCCCGCCATTTTGAGGTGATAGATTTCGGCGGGCGCACCCGATCGGCGCGAGATGTCGATCAGTTCGTCGACCGCCTGTTCGATCCGGTCGCCTTCGGATCGCATGTGGCTGATATACATGCCGCCGCATTTGGCGGCTTCGCTGGTCAGTGCTACGAGCTCGTTGGTTTCGGCGTAGGAGCCGGGGGCATAGATGATCGAACTGCCGACCCCCATCGCGCCTTCGTTCATCGCCTGCCTGACCAGCGCGCGCATGCGGGCGAGCTGTTCGGAAGTCGGATCGACGTCGCCTTCGCCCAGTTCGTGGACGCGCACCGTCGCGGCGCCAACGAAGCTCGCGACATTGGTCGAAACCCCGCGCTTCTCCAGATAGCCGAGATAGTCGCCGAGGCTCGTCCACTCGATCGGATATTTGATGTCGCCCTGCCGCTCGGTCTCGAGGGCCTTCATCGCGGCGTTCATCGGTCCCATCGACCAGCCTTCGCCCATCACCTCCAGCGTCACACCCTGCCTTATGTCGCTCTGGCTTTTGGGGTCGGCGATCAACGATTCGGTCGCCCAGCTCAGCATGTTGATAAAGCCCGGCGCGACCGCCATGCCCTTGGCTGAAACCTCGGTCTTTGCGGTGCCGCTGACCGTGCCGACCGCGACGACGCGGTCGCCCTTGATCGCCACATCGCCCGCGACGGGCGGTTTGCCCGACCCGTCGTAGATCGTGCCGCCGCGGATGATCAGGTCATAGGCGGGCGCTGCGGGATTCGCAGCGACCGACGCCGAAAACAGCATCGAGCTGCACAGCAGCATCAGGGAAGGGGCGAACTGCCGACGCGATGCCATCTATTTCTCCGCAAAAGAAGGGTTTTTAGCCGTGCAGGCTCATCAGGCTGTCCATCAGCCCGTCGTCGGCGCTCGAACAGACGCCGAGCACCAGCGCCTCCTTGAAACCTTCGGCGACGACATAGGCGTGCCCCATCGACGAATCGAGATAGATGCCCTGACCCGTCTTGAGCGCGACGGGATCATAGAATTCGGTGTGAATCTCGACCTCGCCTTCGAGGACGAAGATGAATTCCTCGCCCTGATGGCGGACAAGATCGCCAAACTCGCGCGCGCTATGCGCCCGGATTCGCGTGATGATCGGGATCATCCGCTTTTGGCGCAGGTCGGTGCACAGATAATGATAGTCGTAATTGTCGGTGGTGACGCGCACCGCCTGATCGATCGTACCGATGCTGCGGCGGCCGGTCACGCGCGGCGCGCCATTGTCCTCATCCTCGGCGAACAGGTCCGACATGCGGATGCTGAGTCGCTGGCTCAGCTGCTGCAACTTGTCATAGCTGAGCGTCAGCCGGTCGTGCTCGACCTTCGACAGGGTCGATACCGGGATGCCCGATTTCGCGCTCATTTCCTTGAGCGTCCAGCCGTTTCGGGCGCGGATGCCCTTCATCACCGTGCCGAGCGTGGGCGGGGCCATGCGATCCGCCATTAATTTTTCCATTCCATATTTGACAATTTTCCAATCAGGATCATTATGTCCCTATCGGGCTAATAGATGTTGGTCCTTGGTAAGGGGTCGCGCGGCTTGCTGCAAGGTGTGACAGACCGCGTAAAGGAAAAGGGGAAAGCGATGCGTTTCATCCGCAAGGCGATGATCGGGCTGGCGGCGTTTGCCGCGCTGCCATTGGCGGCGCAGGGACCGGTGCCCGCGCCCACCGCAAAGAAAGTCGAAGCCGCCGCCGTGTCGGCCGCCAAGGTGTCCGCAGCGCCCGTCGCGCTCGATGCCAAGGACCTCGAAGCCTGGCTCGACGGATATCTGCCCTATGCGCTCGAACGCGCGCGCATCCCGGGCGCCGTCGTGGTCGTCGTGCGCGGCAATCAGGTCGTGCTCGAAAAGGGCTATGGCTTCGCCGATGTCGCCAAGCGCGCGCCGGTGCTTCCTGAAACCACGCTTTTCCGCCCGGGCTCGGTGTCGAAGCTCTTCACCTGGACTGCGGTGATGCAGCAGGTCGAGGCCGGCAAGATCGATCTCGACAAGGATGTGAACGCCTATCTGGATTTCAAGATCCCGGCCTATCAGGGCAAGCCGATCACGATGCGCAACATCATGACGCACACCGCGGGCTTTCAGGAATCGGTACGCTATCTGATCAGCAGCGACCCCAAAGCGGTGATGGCGCTGAATAAACAGATGCCGCTCGCGTTGCCCGACCGCGTCTTCGCACCGGGTACGACGCCGGCCTATTCGAACTATGCGACCGCGCTGGCGGGCTATATCGTCGAGCGGGTCAGCGGCGAACCCTTCGACAATTATATCGAAAATCACATCTTCACGCCGCTCGGCATGACGCATTCGTCGTTCCGCCAGCCGCTTCCCGCCAATCTCGCGCCGCACATGTCGAAGGGTTATCCCGACGTCACGCAAAAAGCGAAGCCGTTCGAGCTGGTCATTCCCGCCCCTGCGGGCAGTTTGTCGGCCAGCGGCGCCGACATGGGCAAGTTCATGATCGCGCACCTCAACGACGGCGCGGGGCTGCTGAAGCCCGAGACCGCGAAACAGATGCACGATTTCAAGGCACCCGGCGTCGGCCCGCTCAACAGCATGGCGCTTGGTTTCTACGAACAATGGGTCAACGGCCACCGCGCGATCGCGCATGGCGGCGACACCGTCTGGTTCCACAGCTATCTGTGGCTGTTCCCCGATGCCGACATCGGCGTATTCATCTCGATGAACAGCGCCGGTAAACAGGGCGACGCTGGCGCGGTGCGCAGCGCTTTGTTCCATAAATTCGCCGACCGCTATCTCCCTGGCACTGAAAAGCCGGGGCAGGTCGATGCCAAGACCGCCGCCCAGCATGCACAGATGATGGTCGGAAATTACGTCAGCAGCCGCGGGTCGTTCACCAACTTCATGAGCCTGTTCGGCTTGCTCGGGCAGATGACGGTTTCGCTGACCGAGGACGGCAAGATCACCCTGCCGGCGCTTGATGGCATGGGTGCGGGCGCGCGCGACTGGGTCGAAGTCGAACCCTTTGTATGGCGCGACACGGGAACGAATGAACGCCTTGCCGCCGAGGTCAAGGACGGCCGCGTTATGCGCTGGAGCATCGATGCTGGCTCGCCGTTCATGGTGTTCGAACCCGCGCCGACGAGCGTCAATGCCGCATGGCTCAATCCGGCGCTGATTTTCGCCTTCGGCATCACCCTGCTCGCGGCGCTGGCATGGCCGGTGCGCGCGCTGGTGCGTCGCAACTTCAAGGCGGATTTCCCGCTCGAAGGCAAGGCGCGCCGCGCCTACCGCCTGTCGCGTGTCTTCGCATGGCTCGCAATCGGTGCGCTGGCCGGCTGGTTCGGACTGATCGCGGCTTTCTCGGCCGATATCGGAGCGATCGGCGGTCCGCTCGACTGGCTGATCCACCTGCTGCGCATCCTGACTCCGCTGGCCGCCTTCGGCCTGCTGATCACCGCGGGCTGGCACCTGTGGCTCAGCATCAAGGACAGGCGCCGCTGGACGATGAAGCTCGGCGCGGTGCTGCTCATCCTTGCCGCTCTGGTGCTCGTATGGGTGACGCTCGTCTTCCATCTCTATGGCTTCGGGATGACCTATTGACGGCGATACAAAGCGTCCGGGGCCTCACGCTCGACCTTCGGGTCGAGCGTTTTCCCGATCGCCAGCCTTTCCGCTTGTCGGGGTATATCTTCACCGAAACTGTCTTGCGCGGTGTGTCGAAAATCGGGGCCGGATAATCCACCGCGCTGCAGAAATTTAGAGCCAGTCCAATATATGTCCTAAACGGGTTGACAATTTTCCAATTAGGACAATAGTCTTGAAACTGAAATCAACAAGAGAGGGAGACTGGAATGACCACGTCATTCACAGCAACGCGCCGCGCGGTCATTGCGGGCGCGGTCGGGGTAGCTTTGTCGGCGCCGATGATAAACCGGGGCGCTTTTGCCTTCGCCTCAGCGCCCGGGAAAAGCTACTCGCGCCGCGCGGTCGATCTGGTCGCTTCATCGCTCGTCATCGACATGCTCGCGCCGCTCAAGATCACGATGTCCGAAGATTATGTCGCACACCGGCTGACCGACGCCGAAGCGGCCGAGTTCAAGGCCAGCGGGATCACCGGATTTCATAACGCCTACGGTCTCGGGGGCCCCGATGCGAAAGAACAGGCGCTTGCATTCCTCGCCGGATGGCAGGGTTTTGCCGGGCGTAACAGCCATGTGTTCACGCTGGTGGACGGCGTTGCCGACCTCGACCGTGCCAAGGCCGACAAGAAATGCGCCGTCATCATGGGCATCCAGAATGCCGAGCATTTCGAAAAGCTGGAAGACGTTGCGCTGTTCCGCCGCCTTGGCCTGCGCTGCGCGCAGCTCACCTATAACGCCCAGAATCTGATCGGGTCGGGCAGCACCGAACGCGTCGATGGCGGCGTCAGCGACTATGGCGCCGCGATCATCGCCGAGATGGAAAAGCAGCGCATGCTCGTCGATGTCTCGCATTGCGGCGACAAGACGACGCTCGATGCGATCGCCATCGCCAAGGGGCCGATCGCGATCACCCACAGCAACGCGCGCGCGCTGGTCGATCACCCGCGCGTGAAGACCGATGCGGCGATTAAGGCGCTGGCCGCGAAGGGCGGCGTGATGGGCATCACCGGGGTCCGCATGTTCGTGCGCACGACCGATCCGACCAATGTCGGGCATATGGCCGATCATATCGATCATGTCGCGAAGCTGGTCGGGGTCGATCATGTCGGCATCGGCTCGGACGCCGACCTGCACGGTTATGACGATATGATTCCGGCCGAATATGCCGCGCTTAAGGGGAGCTACAAGGGCAGCTACGCCTTTCGCGACAAGATCGACATCGATGGCTTCGATCATCCGCTCAAGACCTTCGATCTCACCGAAGAACTGATCCGCCGTGGTTATTCGAACGAAAACATCCGGGCCGTGCTCGGTGGCAATTTCCGCCGCCTGCTCGCCCAAGTCTGGGGGTAAGACGATGAAACAGGGACTGTTTATTGCAGCAAGCTTAGCCGCACTGATGATCGCGATGCCAGCACAGGCGCAGGACGCCGCCGCAATGGAAACGGCGGGCGAAATCGTCGTGACGGCGCAGAAACGTACGCAGAATGTACAGGACGTGCCGATTTCGATCGCGGTGATCAGCGGCGATGAGCTGCAGGAACAGGGTGCCGCTTCGCTTGTCGACTATGCGGGCTACGTCCCTGGCATGAACGTCAGCAACAGCGGCACGCCGGGGCAGACGACGATCACGCTGCGCGGTGTTGCGCCGCTTAACAACAGCCAGACCGTCGGCATTTATCTCGACGACGCCCCCGTGGGGTCGAGCGCGATCTATAATCGGGCCGGGGCGTTCACGATCGACCTCATGCCCTATGATCTGCAACGGATCGAAGTGCTCAAAGGTCCGCAGGGCACGCTCTACGGCGCCAGCTCGATTGGCGGCCTGGTGAAATATGTCACGGTCCAGCCGGACACGAACAGGTTCAGCGTCAAGGCTGGCGTCGAGGGTTTCGCGATCAAGGGTGGCGACGGGCTCGGCTGGGGCGCGCAGGCGATGGTCAATGTGCCGATCGTCCAGGACAAGCTCGCGGTCAGCGGAAGCTTCGCCTGGCGCAGCACGCCGGGCTGGGTCGACAGCGTCAACAATGCCGCGCTCGAGGACCAGAATGATTATGAACAGCGCGGCGGCCGCGTTGCGCTGCTGTGGACGCCGACGCCCGATCTCAGCGTGAAGCTGGCGGGCATCTGGCAGTCGCTCGATTCCGAGGGGAATGGCCTGTACGCTGCGGATCTCACCGGCGTGCGCCTCGGCGATGGTCGCTCGTACAACAATTATGTACCCGAATCCTTCGACGTCGATCTCGACTATTATTCGGCGACGATCGACTATGATTTCGGTGCCGCAACGCTGACCTCTGCGACGACCTACAGCAAGACGCAGAGCGCGCAGGTGCAGGACGCGAGCTATGCCTTCGGCGTCCTCTTCCCCTTCCTTACCAACCCCCCGATCGCGCCCGGCATCACGCCCTTCTCGCTCGATCTCGGCCTTAAAAAATGGACGCAGGAAGTGCGCCTTGCTTCGCCCAGCGGCGGACGTTTCGAATGGCTGCTCGGCGGCTTTTTCACCGACGAGACAACCAGCAACGCCCAGCTCGTGCGGTCGTTTGACATGGCGGGCAATCCGATTGCTGCGCTCGACCCGCTCGCCACCGTCGGCTTGCCCGCGACGTACAAGGAATATGCGGTCTTCGGCAACGCGACCTTCAAGCTCAGCGAGCAGTTCGAGATCACCGGTGGCCTTCGCTGGGCGCGCAACAAGCAGACCTTCCGCCAGATCAGCTCGGGCGCGATCGTGCCGCAGGCCGACGATCCCGGCAAATCGTCCGAGGATGTCTTCACCTATTCGATCAGTCCGCAGTTCCACATCAACGAGGATGCGATGCTCTATGCGCGCCTCGCCACCGGCTATCGTCCGGGCGGACCCAACGTCATCGTTCCCAATGTGCCGCCAACGGTCGACGCCGACCGGATGAAAAACTACGAAGTCGGCCTCAAGGCCGATTTCGCCGACCGCATGGTATCGGTCGATGTCGCGCTCTTCCTGATGGACTGGACCGACATTCAGGTCGTGCGCTCCTTTGGCGGCGTCTCAGGCGGCGCGAACGGCGGCAAGGCCCGAAGCAAGGGAATCGAGGGTAGCTTGGCGCTGCGTCCGGCACCCGGCCTGACGATCAGCGCGACGGGCAGCTACACCGACGCCGTGCTCAGCGAGGATGTCCCCGATATCAGCGGCGCCGACGGTGACCGCTTGCCCGCGGTGCCGAAATTCAGCGGCGCGCTCCGCGCCGATTATGAATTTGCCCTCGGCAGCAGCAACAAGGGCAGTTTCGGCGTCGGCGTTCGCCACGCGAGCAGTCGTCTGTCGCTGGTCGAAAGCGATCCGCTCGCCGCGCGCGCACGGCCCTATACGTCGGTGGACCTAAACGCCTCGATCAACTTCAACGACCACTGGACACTGCGCGCCTATGCTCGCAACCTGCTCGACAATAAGGGGGAGATGGCGCGGGCGACTATGGCCGACGGACTCAATCGGCCGAGTTTCCTTGCGATCTCGCCCCTGCAGCCGCGGACGGTGGGCGTTGCGCTCGACATGGCTTTTTGAGCGGATTGGAGTTGGACATAATGAATGCGCCCATCGGGAGGCTGGCGGGCAGCCTGAACCTGCCGCAGCCCTATCTGCTGTTCCTCGGCGACACGACCCAGGCGGGCTATGCCAAGACCGCCTTCGGTCTTGCCGATTGGGCGGCCGACCGATGTGTCGGGGAACTCGCGATCACTGGCTGCACCGTCACCACCGGTCTGCCGCGTCTGTCGCCCGCCGATGCGCGGGCGGCGGGCGCGCGGTCGCTGGTGATCGGTGTCGCGAATGTGGGCGGCGTGATCGGGGATAGCTGGGTCGCCGCGCTGGTCGAGGCGATGGAGGCGGGCCTCGACATCGTCAGCGGGCTGCACGTCCGGCTAGGCAGCGTTCCCGCGTTGGCCGAGGCGGCGAAGCGTACGGGGCGGCGCCTGATCGACATTCGCACCCCGCCGCCGTCGATTCCGGTCGGCAATGGCCGCAAGCGGAGCGGCAAGCGGCTGCTCACCGTCGGCACCGATTGCGCGCTCGGCAAGAAATATACCGCGCTGGCGTTGCACCGGGCCTTGGTCGAACGCGGCGTGGATGCGGATTTTCGCGCGACCGGCCAGACCGGTATCATGATCGCGGGCGGCGGCATGCCGATGGACGCGGTGATTTCGGATTTCGAGGCCGGCGCGGCAGAAATGCTGAGCCCCGACGCCCCCGACACGCATTGGGATGTGATCGAGGGGCAGGGGTCGATCTTCAATCCTGCCTATGCGGCGGTGTCGCTTGGCCTGCTCCACGGCAGCCAGCCCGATGTGTTCGTCGTCTGCCACGATCCGGCGCGCAAGGTGATCCTGGGTCTGGAAAGTTTTGAATTACCCTCGATCGAAGAGGTGATCGACCTGACGATCCGCCTCGGCAGCCGCACCAATCCGGCGATCCGCTGCGGCGGTGTCAGCCTCAACACATCGGCCTATGAGGCCGATGCTGCCGAGGCGCTGATGGTGGCCGAGCGGCAACGCCTCGCGCTTCCCGTCGCCGACCCGATCCGCGGCGGCTCGTCGTTCGACGCGCTCGTCGAAACGTGTCTCGCGTGAGTGTGGGCGAGACGGGCGGCAGGTCGAGCTGGTTTCAGCGCTTCCTGCTGCCCGGGTTTGCACTGAAGGCCGTCATCATCGGCGGCGGCTATGCGACCGGGCGCGAGCTGGCCGAATATTTCGTGCCCTCCGGCCCGTGGGGCGGGCTCGCTGCGATGCTGCTTGCGACGCTCATCTGGAGCATCGTCGCCGCGCTGACCTTCGCGCTCGCGCGCAAACTCGGCGCTTATGACTATCGCAGTTTTTTCGAAGGGCTTCTTGGGCCCGGCTGGATCGCATTCGAGATCGCTTATCTGATCTTCGTCATCCTGATCCTCGCGGTGTTCGGTGCGGCAGCGGGGGCGATAGGGGCTGCAACCTTTGGTTGGCCCGAGTTCGCGGGCTCCGCGCTGCTTGCGGTCAGCATCATTGCCTTTACCGCCTTCGGGACCGACGTCGTTGAAACCCTGTTCAAATACGCCTCGATGCTGATCTATGCGGTCTATTCCCTGTTCCTGATCTTTGCGCTGTCGAGTTTCGGCGGCCTGATCTGGCAGGGTTTTGCCAATGCGCCGCCGCCTTCGGGCAATTGGGTCGCGGGCGGGATCACCTATGCCAGTTATAATATCGTCGGCGCGGTCATCATCCTTCCGGTGCTGCGTCATCTGACCAGCCAGCGCGACGCGGTGATCGCCGGGATCATCGCCGGACCGCTCACCATGCTGCCCGCAATTCTCTTCTTCGTCGCGATGATGGCTTTCTATCCCGCGATCGGAGCGGAGACATTGCCGTCGGACTTCCTGCTGCGCCAGATGGCGGTGCCGGGATTCCACATCGTTTTTCAGCTGATGATCTTTGCTGCGCTGCTCGAAAGCGGGGTCGGCGCGATCCATGCGATCAACGAACGGGTGTCGGGGGTGGTCGAGATGCGCGGCCGCGCGCCGCTCGGCACGGGTGCGCGCGCCGCGATCGGCGGTGTAATATTGGCCGGCTGCATGTTCGTTGCAGCGCGCATCGGCCTGATCGACCTGATCGCCAGCGGCTATCGCTTCCTCGCGTGGCTGTTCCTCGCGGTGTTCGTCGTTCCGCTCCTCACCATCGGCATCTGGCGCCTGCTGCGTCCGTCGACCGCCCCCCATATGGAGACCCTGCCATGAAGACCGTTCGCCTGCTCGCCCTGTCGCTGATGCTGTCGGTCGCAGCGCCCGCCTGGGCCGAACCGCCCACCGATATCGGCGAAAGCGTCGAGGCGCTGCGCAAGAAAGTCGGCGCCGCCGGCGTGTCGATCGCGATCGTCGAAGATGGCAAGACAACCCTGTCGCGCGGCTGGGGCGTGCGCAAGATCGGCGAACGCGCACCGGTCGATGCGCAAACGATCTTCCAGACCGGCTCGACGGGCAAGGCGATGACGGCGGCGGCGCTCGCGATCCTCGTCGACGAGGGCAAGATCGCGTGGGACGATCCCGTGATCAAGCATATGCCGTGGTTCCGCATGCACGACGCGTGGGTGACGCGCGAGATCACGATCCGCGACCTGCTCGTCCATCGCAGCGGGCTGGGGCTGGGGCAGGGCGATTTGATGTTCGTGCCGCGCACGCATCTGACGCGCAAACAGACCGTCGAGCACGTTGCCTATCTCAAACCCAAGACCAGCTTCCGCTCGGCCTATGCCTATGACAACATCCTCTACACCGTCGCGGGCCAGCTGATCGAAGAAGTCACTGGACAGACATGGGAAGCATTCATGCGGACGCGAATCTTGCGCGCCGGCGGGATGAAGAACGCCACCAGCGACAGCGAGGATCGTTTCCGCATCCCCAATCGCTCGTGGCCGCACGCGCGCCTGTCAGGACCGCTGCGCGGTCTCGGCCCGCAGGCCGCGCTCGACGAGCGCGACGAACTCGGCCGCAACGGCGCGCCTGCGGGCGGGCTCGCGCTCAGCGCCGACGATATGGCGGCGTGGCTCAAGATCCAGCTCGCGCACGGCGCGCTGCCGAACGGCAAGCGGCTGTTCAGCGAAAAGCAGGCGGCCGAAATGTGGGCGCCGGTCACCCCGATGCCGATCAACCCGCTTCCCGACAGCCTCAAACCCGCGCAGCCGATGCAACAGGCCTATGCGCTCGGCTGGCAGGTACAGGATTATCGCGGTCACCGGATCATTTCGCATGGCGGCGGGGTTTTCGGATCGATCACGCGCGTCGTGATGATCCCCGACAAAAATGTCGGCTTTGCGATCATGATGAACAGCGAGGACAGCGGGATGCTGCTCGGCCTCACGCACGAACTGCTCGATCATTATCTGGACCAGCCCGACTATGGCTGGATCGCGAAATGGGAGGATTGGTATCAGGCGCGGCTCGCAGGCGGGAAGGCGTTCCTCGAACAGAAACGGGCATCGCCGGTCAAGTCGGGGCCGTCGCTCTCGCTGACCGGTTACGCCGGGCGTTACCGCGATCCCTGGTATGGCGATATCGTTATCGGGCAGACGCCGAAGGGGCTGACGATCGACTTTACCTCGACCCCGCGGATGGCGGGGCGACTGAAGCATTGGCAGTATGACAGCTTCGTCACCGATTTCGACGATGCGGCGATCGAACCCGCCTACGTCACCTTTGCGCTCGACGCCGACGGCAAGATCACCGGCGTGACGATGAAGGCGGTCAGCCCGATCGCCGATTTCAGCTGGGATTATCACGATCTCGACCTGAAGCCCGTCGAGGACAAGAAATGAACCGCATCGCGCTCCTGCTGACCGCCACTATGCTGACGGCCTGCTCGGGCGGCGAGAAGGTGAAGGCCCCCGAAGCGCCGCTTCACAGCCGGATGCTCGTCCTCGACACGCATCTCGACACGCCGCTTCATTTCGAGCGTGCGGGCTGGAGCTTTGCCGACCGTCATACGCCCGCCGATGACATGGCGCAGCTCGATATTCCGCGGATGAAGGATGGCAATCTCGATGGCGGCTTCTTTGCCATCTATACCGAACAGGGCCCGCTGACCGCGAAGGACTATGCCGATGCGCTTGCCTTCGCACGCGCGCGGTCCGATCTGATCGATCGCACCATCGCTAAACACGCCGACGCAATCGCTCCGGCGCTGACCGCGGCCGATGCCGTGCGGCTGAACAAGGAAGGCAAGCTGACTGCCTTCAAGTCGATGGAGAACAGCTATCCGCTGGGCGAAGATCTTTCGCTGCTTCAGTCCTTCTACGACAAGGGTTTGCGCCTCGCCGGGCCGGTCCATTCGAAGGACAACCAGTTCGCCGACAGCGCGACGGGCGAGGGCCGCTGGAAGGGGCTGAGCCCGCTCGGCAAAAAATGGGTGGGCGAGATGAACCGGCTCGGCATTATGATCGACGCGAGCCATTCTTCGGATGCCGCGTTCGACCAGATACTCGCGCTGTCGAAATATCCGATCCTGCTCTCGCACTCGAGCCTGCGCTCGGCGTATGACCATCCGCGCAATCTCGACGAGGGGCGGTTGAAGGCGCTCGCGGCCAAAGGCGGTGCAATGTGCATCTCGACGATCTTCATGTCCGAAATGAACATGTCGCCCGCGCGCGGCGAACTGTTCGGCAAGTATGAACGGATCGGCAAGATGACGCCCGCCGAACAGGCCGACCTCAATCGCCAGTGGCGTGAACTCGACAAGGCCGAACTGATGTGGGCGGCCGATTTCGACGCCTATATGAAGATGGTCCTGCGCGCGATCGAGGTCGGCGGGGTCGATCATATCTGCTTCGGCGCCGACTGGGACGGCGGCGGCGGATTGCCGGGAATCGAGGACATCACCGCGCTGCCGAAAGTCACCGAACGGCTGAAGGCCGCGGGCTATTCCGATGCCGACATCGAAAAAATGTGGAGCGGCAATATCCTGCGCATACTGGCGGCGCAGGGAAAATAGCCCAACGGGGTCAGCCGCGGAACCGTTTCGGGTCGATACCCAGCTTCTGCATCTTGTCGTAAAGCGTCTTCCGCGGCACCCCCAGCCGCGCCATCGTTTCGGCGATATTGCCGCGCGTCTGCGCCAGCGTGTCGTGGATGATCGTCGCCTCGAACCGGCGAACGCGCTCGGCGAGCGGGGCGTCGGCGGGCATCGACGACAGGCCGGGGTCCGACGGCAGGTCGAGCACGACGCTATAGGCGAAATTCTTGAGTTCGCGGACATTGCCCGGCCAGTCATGCTCGACGAGGTGACGGCGCACGCTGTCGTCGATCGCAAAACCGGCCAACCCCATCTTCGCCGCGGCCTCGTCGAGGAAATAGGCGAAGGTCTGCGGAATATCCGACCGCCGCTCGCGCAACGGCGGGATGCGCAGTTTCACGACATGCAGGCGGTAATAAAGATCTTCGCGAAATGCGCCGCCGCGCACCGCATCCATCAGGTCGGTCTTCGTCGCCGCGACGACGCGCAGGTCGACGGGTTCGGGCACGCTGGCGCCGATCGGCTGCACCTCGCGTTCCTCGATCACGCGCAGCAACTTGGCCTGTACCGACGGGTGCATCGTGTCGATTTCGTCGAGGAACAATGTGCCGCGATGCGCACTTCGGATACGCCCCGCCTGGCCAAGCTTGCCGCTGCTCCGGTCGACCAGGTCGCTGCCGAACAGTTCGGCCTCGGCCAATTCCTGCGGCAGCGCCGCGCAATTGACTGCGACCAGCGATGCCGCGCTTCGCCGACTCTGACGGTGGAGCATATGCGCGACCAGTTCCTTGCCAGTGCCCGTCTCGCCTTCGATCAGCACGTCGAAATCGGCTTGCGCCAGCTGCGTTATCGTCTCGCGCAGCCGCAGCATCGCGGCGCTTTCGCCGATCAGCGGGCTGTCGATCGCGTCGGCTGCGGTAACAAGGCGGCGGTTGTCGAGGATCAGCGCGCGATGCGCCAGCGCGCGGCGCACGATGCCGACGAGATGATCGGCGGCAAAGGGCTTTGCGAGAAAATCGAAGGCGCCGTCATGCAGTGCGCGTACCGCCATCGCGACGTCGGCATGGCCGGTGATCAGGATCACGGGGATACCGGGATCGATGCCATGGATCGCCGCGCGCAGCTCGAGCCCGTCCATCCCCGGCATGCGGATGTCGGTGACGATGATGCCCGAGAAGTCGGCGTCGATGCGCGTCAGGACGCTCTGCGCGTCGGGGAAGGCCTCGACGGCAAGGCCCGCAAGGTCGAGCGTCTGGACATTCGCCTCGCGCAGCGCCGCATCGTCGTCGACGAAGAAGATCGTCTGCTCGCCGGTGAAAAAGCTCATGCCGGCCTCAATGTCAGGCGGAACCCGGCGCCGCCCAGCGGCGAAGCAATCAGGGTCAGCGTGCCGCCGAACTCGGCCATGATATCGCTCGCGATGGCGAGACCGAGGCCGAGGCCGTCGGGACGGCCGGTGACGAAGGGCGTGAAGAGCTGTGGCAACAGGTCGGCGGCAACGCCCGGTCCGCTGTCGCAGATGTCGATGTGGACAGGGTCGCTGCCATGGGCATGAAGATCGATCTGCGGGTCCGTGACGCCCTGCACCGCGTCGGCGGCGTTCTGCAATATATTGACGAGCACTTGTTCGAGCCGGACGCGGTCGGCGTGAACGCTCTGCGCCGGGTTCTCGACAACAATGTCGAGCGCGATGCCCTGCGCGCGGAGCCGGTCGCCGATCAGCAGGCTGGTGCCGTCGATCGCCGATTGCAGTGGAACCGGACCGAGCGGCGTCGGTTTGCGCCGCGCGAAATTGCGCAGCTCGTTGGTGATCGCGCCCACGCGCGCGGTAAGCTCGACGATGGTGCCCAGATTGCTGCGCGCCTTGTCGGTCTGTTCGCGTTCGAGATAGCGCAGACTGTTTTCGGCGAAGGTGCGGATCGCGGCGATCGGCTGGTTGATCTCGTGCGCGACCCCCGCGGTAATCTGTCCGATCGAGCCAAGCCGGCTCGCCTGCGCCAGCTCCTCGCGCGCGGCGCGGTAACGGCGATCGGTATCGGCCTGACGTTCGGAGGCATGCCGCAAATCGTCATTCGCTGTGCGCAAATCCTGCGTGCGTGCGGCGACTTCGCGCTCAAGCGCGTCGTGTGCTGCTTGCCGAAGCGTTTGTCGCTCGACAACGCGAAGCAGCGTCACGACCGCTGCGCCGACCAGGATGAGCAATATGAGGAAGATTACGCGGGCCGTCGCATTGGCGCTGTCGCGCGCGGGCTTCGCGGGCTGCAAGAGGTGGAGAGTGCTTCCGGGCAGCGAGATGCGTTCATCGGCGCGGCGAAACATATCGGCTCCAACGCGCAGCGGGTCGAGCCGCGCGGTGCCATAACTGCGTGTCTCGCGAAGCTGCTTTTGCTTCGCGGCGGAGATCGCATTGAACGAGCGAAAGCGCCAGCCGCTTTCGCTCGTCATGACGATGATGCCGGCGGCGTCGGTCACGATCGTCGTCGCGGCGGAATCAGTCCAGCGCGATTCAAGCTTGTCGAACTCGACCTTGACCACGATCGCGCCCAGTTGCCGGCCGCTGACGTCGACGCGGCGCGCGAGGTAAAGGCCCGGCCGTCCGCTCACCGTGCCAAGTGCAAAGAGTTCGGCCTCGCCATTCTGCATAGCGCCCTGAAAATAGGGGCGGAACCGGTAATTCTCGCCGACAAAGCTCTTCGGTTCGCGCCAGTTGCTCGCGGCGATCGTGGTGCCGCTGGCGTCGATCACATAGAGGACCGCGGCGTCGGTCCGCGCGGCCAACTGCTCCAGTTCGCGATCGAGCCGGCGCGACGCGGCGTCGCTCTTGTCGGCGAGCGCGGTGCGAACGTCCGGAAATTCCGAGAGCACACGCGGCAGCAGGCGGAATTTCTGCAACTCGCTTTCGAGCAGGCTCGCATGCGCGCGGGCATTTTGCCGCGCCTCGACATCGGCCTGCGCGTGCGCATGACCCGCTGCCCATCCCGACAGGCCGAGCGCGGCAACAAGCAGGATCAGCGCGCCGGCGATCGTCGCCAGCAGCAACCGCCTTCGGTCGAGGCGTGGGATGGTTTGGGACGACTCAGCGGGAGAGGGCATGTGCGGATTATTGCACAATATGCCGGATACGTATGCGGATTTTTGCACAGATTGAAGAGCGCCGATGTGTGATCGCAAATAATATGTCATAATTACAGATAATTAAGAATATGGGGCGGCTGTTTGACCACTCTTCATACCCACGCCTATTTTTATGTCGCGGCCGAACAACGGCCGTGGATCGCGTCGAAACGGGCGCCTGACAGAGGGAGAGGCCGGTGGCCGCCACGATCGATATGAGCGCGATACCCGAGCCCGCGCGGCCAAAGCGCTGGTGGGCGCACCTCTATGTACAGGTGCTCGGCGCCATTTTGGGCGGGGTGCTGCTCGGTCATTTCTGGCCTGAGGTCGGGGTCAAGCTCCAGCCGCTCGGCAAAGGTTTCATTGACCTGGTAAAGATGATCATCGCGCCGGTGATCTTTCTGACAGTCTCGACCGGCATCGCGTCGGTGGGCGGGGGACGGACACTCGGGCGCCTGACGGTGAAGACCTTCGCCTATTTCCTCTTCTTCTCGACACTCGCGCTGGTCATCGGGCTGATCGTCGCCAATGTAGTGCAACCGGGTGCGGGGATGAACATCGACCCGCGCACGCTCGACCCCGGCGCGGTCGCGAAGATCGCCGAATATGACGCGAAGGCGCACGATACGACGCTCGTCGGTTTCCTGCTCGCGATCATTCCGACGACGTTCGTCTCTGCGCTGACGTCGGGTTCGATCCTGCAGGCGCTGTTCGCGGCGATCCTGTTCGGCATCGCCTTGTCGCATACCGGCGCCGCGGGCGCACAGGTGCTCGGCATGCTCGAAAAGCTTTCGAGTGTTTTCTTCTATCTCGTCGGAATGCTGATGCGCTTTGCGCCGATCGGCGCATTCGGGGCGATGGCTTTCACCATCGGCGAATATGGCGTCGAATCGCTCGTCAATCTCAGCGCCCTGATTGCGACCTTCTATCTGACCTCGATCCTGTTCGTCGTCGTTGTCTTGGGCGCGATGGCGCGCTTTTCCGGCTTTTCGATTTTCCGGCTGATTGCGTATCTCAAGGCCGAACTGCTGCTCGTGCTTGGCACCTCGTCGTCCGAAGCCGCGCTGCCCAGCCTGATGGAAAAGCTGGAAAAGGCCGGTTGTGCGAAGTCGGTCGTCGGCATGGTCGTGCCCACGGGATACAGCTTCAACCTCGACGGGACCAATATCTATATGACGCTCGCCGCGCTGTTCGTCGCACAAGCGACGGGCATCGACCTCAGCCTGGGTGACCAGATCACGCTGTTGCTCGTGGCGATGGTGAGTTCGAAGGGCGCCGCCGGGGTAACCGGCGCGGGCTTCATCACGCTCGCGGCGACGCTGACCGCCGTGCCGACGGTTCCGGTCGCGGGGCTGGCGCTGATCCTTGGCATCGATCGTTTCATGAGCGAGTGCCGCGCGCTCACCAACTTCATCGGCAACGCGCTCGCGGCGATCGTCGTCGCGGGCTGGGAGAATGCACTCGACCGTGACGCGCTGGACCGTGCGCTGAACGGCGAACCGGCGCCGATTGCGGCCCAGCCAATCGAAACCGACGCCGATTGAGGCCGAAACGACACAAAATTTAGAACCAAAAAATTGGGGAGAATGACAATGAGGCGCAGTTTTGGAACAATGCTTCTGGCGAGTACGGCGATCTGCCTTCTTGCGAGCGCACCCGCCCGGGCCCAGACGACGGCGGCCGATCCAACCGACAATGAAGACCCGCAAGCCGATGGCGCTCCAGCTGACGAAATCGTCGTCGTCGGCTCGCGCATCGAGGGCGCACGCGTCACCGAGGCGCTGCCGGTGGTCGTGGTCGGGCAGGACAGGCTCGACGCGATCGGTGCGGTCAGCGGCGATGAACTGATCCGCAACATTCCGCAGATGGGCGATGTCAGCTTCAACCCCGGAAACAATGCGCAGACGAGCAACGCGGCGCGCGGTGACGTGGGTTCCGTCAACCTGCGCTCGCTCGGCGTCGGGAACACACTCGTGCTGCTCAACGGCCGCCGCATCGTCACCCACCCCGCGAGCCAGGGCTTGTCGGACACCGGCACGGTCCCGGTGCTGAGCTATAATTCGAACGCGATCCCGACGACGGGGCTCCAGCGGCTCGAAGTGCTGCTCGACGGCGCTGCGGCGCTCTACGGCTCGGATGCCGTCGCGGGCGTCGTCAACACCGTGCTCAAGGACAACTACGACGGTCTCAGGATGCAGGCGCAATATGGCGGCGCCGAGGGCACACACCTGCGCGAATTCCAGGGCAATATCCTAGCGGGCAAGAGCTTCGATCGCGGCAATATCACGGCCTCGTTCGAATATACCGACCGCTCGGCGCTGCGCGCCGAGGATCAGGATTTTACCGCCTCCGCGAACCTTCGCCCGCTGTTCGCCGACGATCCCGATTTCGCCGATTCACAGGTTCCTGACGCACGCGCAACGCGCGGTGCATGGCCAGCACTGATGGTTCCGGTGACTGGCGGCCGCCCACGCCGCGGGACCACGAACCTGACGACCGCCGCAGGCGCGTTCACGGTTCGCCCGACACGCCTCGGCGGATGCTCCCAGGCGCTCACCGCCGACCTCTGCCTCGTGAACACCGCGCTCGCGACGAACAATGCTTTCCGCGACCTGCGCTACGATACCGCCGTCGGCACCACCGTGATGCCGAGCGTCAAGCGCTACAACGCCTTCATCAACGGTCATTATGACGTGACCGACGACCTGACTCTGTTCGGCGAGTTCGGCTATTACCGTTCGAAAACGACGCGCATCCAACCGCCGGTGATCAACCTCAACCAGATCTGGATCCCGGCCAGCAACTATTACAACCCCTTCGGTGCGACGACGATCAATGGGCTGCCCAACCCCAACCGCATCCCGGGCCTCGTCAATGTGCCCGCCGCGGGCTTGCCGGTGCTTCTCACCACCTATCGCTTCGTTGACACGGGGCCGCAGGCGGTGAAAGTTTCCGGCGAGCAGCTACGCGGTCTGATTGGCGTACGCGGCGAGGCGGCGGGTTTCAAATGGGACAGCGCCTTTGTCTATTCCGAAGCTTCGGCGGTCGACCGCAGTCTCGCGGTGCGCAGTTCGGCGCTCCAGCGGAGCCTCGCGCTCGCGACCCCCGACGCGTACAACCCCTTCAACGGCGGCTGCATCGACAGCCTGAGTTCGGGCGATTGCACCCCCAGCTCGCAGACAGCACTCGACGCAATCACCTTCGAGCTTCAGCGCCGGTCGAAAACGACGCTGACGATGGGCGATTTCCGCGCCTCGCGCGCCGACCTCTTCGCTCTGCCCGGCGGCGACGTCGGCATGGCCTTCGGCCTCGAAGTTCGGCGCGAGACGCAGCGCGACAATCGCGATTCGGCGGTCGACGGATCGAGCCCCTTCGTCGATGCGGTGTCGGGTGCGATCACCATCAGCGATGCCGCGGCGGTTAGCGACAATCCCGATACCTATGGCAAGCGCACGGTCGCCGCCGCCTACGCCGAACTCGCGGTGCCTTTGGTGTCGGAGGAGATGAATATCCCGCTCGTCCGGCGTTTCGACATCCAGCTTGCCGGCCGCTACGAACATTACAGCGATTTCGGCAGCGTTGCGCGGCCGAAGATCGCAGCGGCGTGGGACGTCGTCGACGGCATCCGCTTCCGCGGCTCCTTCTCGCAAGGCTTCCGCGCCCCGAACCTCGAACAGGTCAACGCCGTCGAATATGCGCGCCTCGCGACCAGCCAGGATTTCCTGCGCTGCGAAGTTGATCTGCGGGCAGGGCGGATCGCCACTTTCACCGCATGCGGCAACAATGTCGGCTACGCTCGCCGTGTTTCGGGCAATCCAGACCTCAAACCCGAAAAAAGCACCAATTATAACCTCGGTGCGGTGTTCGAGCCCAGTTTCATCCCCGCTGACCTCGGCCGCATGACTTTCACCGTCGACTATTGGTCGATCAAGCAAAAGGGCATCGTCGGCATTCTCGGTAACGATACCGCGGTCGCGCTCGACTATCTGATGCGTCTGCAGGGATCGTCGAACCCGAACGTCATTCGCGACGCCGCCAACGCCGACGATATCGCGGCCTTCGCGGGGACGGGCATCGCGCCGGTGGGCCGGATCACGACCGTCCGCGACCAGTTCGTCAATCTGTTGCCGCAGACGGTTCGCGGGCTCGATTTCGCCTTCTACTGGCAGTCGCCGAAGACCGATGTCGGCAAGTTCGATTTCTCGGTCAACACGACGCGGCTGCTCAAATTCTCGCGCGCGCCGGGCGATGCCGTCGACCTGCTCGTCGCCGCCGCCGCAGCCGGCGACATCAACGCCGCGACGCCCTTGCCCGAAACACAGAATCTGATCGAGGCGAATGGTCGCCCGAAATGGCGCGGTACGGCGTCGTTGACCTGGTCGCTCGGCCAGTTCCAGGTCGGCGCCTTCGCGCGCTACACCGGCGCGGTCGACGAGACGGCGTTCGTCGATGCCGACGGCAACCCGTGGCGGGTCAAGTCGCAGGTGACGGGCAACCTTTATGCGCAGGTGCGGATCAAGGATGCTGGCAACCTCGGCGGCGACATGCGCTGGCGCGTCGGGGTGCGCAACATCACGAACGAAAAGCCGCCGCTTTCGTCCGAAGGCTATCTGGGGTCGCTCTACAGCCCCTATGGCCGCTACTGGTACACCTCGGTCACTACGGAGTTCTGATATGAAATACGGGCACGGCATCTGGTTTCTGATCGGCGCTGCCGCGCTCGCCGTCGCGCCGGCGGCTCTGGCAAAGGAGAGCGCGCCCGCGCCGACCGCCGCCGGCGCGACTCCTCCCGCACCGCCGAAGGCCGCTCCCAAAACGATCCTGTTCATCGGCAACAGCTTCACGCAGGGCGCGCATTCGGCCGCGCGAAACTGGCGCGCAGGGTCGGTCACCGACCTCAACAATGCGGGTTATGGCGGCGTGCCCGCGCTGTTCAAGCTGTTCGCCGAGCAGGCCGGTCTCGACTATCGCGTCAGCCTCGAGACGCAGGGCGGCAAGTCGCTCGGCTTCCACTATGACGAGCGGCGCCAGCTGTTCGACGGCAAGTGGGACATCGTCGTGCTGCAGGAATTCAGCACGCTCGACCGCGCAAAGCCCGGCGATCCGGCGGACTATATGCGCAACGTCGACCGGCTCGCCGCGCTGTTCAAGGCGCGTAATCCCGCCGTCGACATCCGTCTCGCGGCAACCTGGTCGCGCGCTGACCAGATCTATAAATCCGAGGGCCCCTGGTACGGAAAGCCGGTCACGGCGATGGCCGATGACCTCCGCGCCGCCGCCGACCGTGCACGAAACGCCAATCCGTCCGTGGCGGGTATCGTGCCGGTCGGCCAGGCCTGGAACCGGGCGATGACGACAGGCGTCGCCGATCCTAATCCCTATGACGGGATCGGCTATGGCCAGCTCGATCTGTGGGCGTACGACCATTATCACGCGAGCGTTGCGGGCTATTATCTTTCGGCGCTCGTGACCTTCGGCGCGATCACCGGGGTCGATCCGACGACGCTTGGCCCCAAGGAAAAGGGCGCCGACGAACTGGGCCTTTCGGATGCGCAGGCCGCGGCGCTTCAGCGCGTTGCGCGCGATACGCTCGCAAAGGAGGCCACGTAAAGGCCCGCGCCTCGGCAGTCCCGTCCTTTCCGAATTTCTGTTATGTGACCGTGGTTCAACGCTGCGATACCGGAGAGAGACATGCCGACGCGTCCTTTCGACTTCCCCAATGCCCATGGCGAGCGCCTGTCGGGCCGGCTCGAACTGCCCGTCGGCTCGACAAAGGCGTGGGCGCTGTTCGCGCACTGCTTCACATGCGGCAAGGACAACAAGGCTGCGGTGCGGATTTCGCGCCGCCTTGCCGGTGCCGGCATCGGCATCCTGCGGTTCGACTTCACCGGCCTTGGCACCAGCGAAGGCGAATTCGGCGCATCGGGTTTTGCACATAATGTACAGGATCTGGTCGCCGCCGCCGAGGCGATGGCCGAGGCCGGGATGCCGCCGATGCTGCTTGTCGGGCACAGCCTCGGCGGCGCGGCCGTCATCGCGGCAACGGCATCACTGCCCGACATCCATGCCGTTGCAACGATCGCGGCGCCGTTCGACGTCGAGCATGCGCTCCATCAGTTCGATCCCGAAGGGCTGGAGAAGATCGAGCGCGAAGGCAGCGGGGTCGTGGCGATCGGGAGCCGGCCCTTCACCGTCAGCAAGTCGTTCATCGACAGTCTGCGCGAACAGGATCAGGGCGCGCGCCTCGCAAAGCTGAAACGGCCCTTGCTGCTTCTGCATTCGCCGATTGATCAGGTTGTCGGGATCGAAAATGTCACCAGCATGTACCTCGCGGCCAGGCATCCCAAGAGCTTCGTCTCGCTGGACGGTGCCGATCATCTGCTGACCAACGCGCGCGATGCCGATTTCGCCGCCGACATGATTTCGGCTTGGGCCGGCCGATATCTGCCTGCAACGCCGCCGACCGCGGCCAGCCAGTTCGATGCTGAGGCCGAGGAAACGGGGCTCGGTAAATTCCAGCTCGCGATGCGGGCCGGGAAGGCGGCGTTCATCGCCGACGAGCCCGAAAGTGCCGGCGGGTTGGGCTCGGGCCCGACGCCGTTCAACCTGCTGTCCGCCGCGTTGGCCGCGTGCACGACAATGACGTTGCGCCTCTATGCCGATCGGAAGGGCTGGGCAGTCGATCGGATCCGCACCGGCGTGACGCACCGGAAAGAAAAGGGCGCAGAAAAGCCCGATGTCTTCAGCCGCCGCGTCGAGATCGAAGGCACTCTCGACGATGCGCAGCACGCCGAACTGATCGCCGTCGCCGATCGCTGCCCGGTGCATCGCACGCTTGAGACGGGATCGCGGTTCGAGGCGACCGAGGCCGGATGGGACGAGCCTTCGCCGAGCGGAGATCAAACGCCAGCCTAGCGCAGGAAGCGGAACGAACCGCGACGCCACGCGTCGAAGAAAAGCCGCGCGTCATCTGGTGACGATGGGCGGCGGATCGGAGGACTGCATGCAGGCGCTCGAAGGACTGAATCCCGAAGCATCGCACACGCGAATATGGGATCGGCACGCCAGCCCGATCTCGATCCTGATTCTTGGGGGGCTCTTGCTGGCGGCATTTCTTGGCTTCACCGGGGGGCATCCGAGCACGCCCAAAAGCACGGATTTCGGCGACGTGCGCCTAGTCGTGAAAACCCCGACGACGATCCGAAATGGCGAATTCTTCGAGACTGACATTACTCTCACGGCGCGGGTGCCGATCGGCGACGCGATCATCGCGGTGTCGCCGGCGCTCTGGCAAGACATGACCGTGAATACGATGATCCCGGCGCCCGCCGAAGAGAACTTCGAGGACGGCCTGTTCCATTTCTCCTACGGCCCGCTCGATGCCGGGGACCGCTTGCAAGTCAAGATCGACGGCCAGATCAATCCACCGTTGTTTGCCGGCACGAGGGGCGACGTCGTGGTTTTTGACGGCAGCCGGCGGATCGGCACGATGCCGCTTCGCATCAAGGTTCTCCCCTGATGGATATCGTCTTTCGCGCCACGGCGATGTTCTTCATCCTGTTCCTGCTCATCCGCCTGCTCGGAAAGCGCGAACTGGGTCAGATGACGCCGTTCGAATTTGTCGTACTCGTCGTGCTCGGCGATCTGATTCAACAGGGCGTGACGCACAATGACTTCAGTCTGACCGGCGCGACGCTCGCAATCTGTACCTTCGCCTTCTGGGCGCTGGTGCTCAGCTGGACCGCCTATCTGTTCCCGCGTGCCAAGGATTTTCTGGAGGGCACGCCGCGTGTCGTCGTTCGCGATGGCGAGATTGTGCAGGACAATCTGCGGCGTGACCGCCTGACGCGCGACGAGATCCTGTCCGAAATGCGGCTCGCGGGAATTGGCCAGATGTCCGATGTCGCGTGGGCGATCCTCGAACCGCAGGGCAAGATGAGCTTCATCAAAAAGGACGATCAGGCATCGCCGCAGCAGGATCGCGACGGCCCCGCCAATTAGTAGATCGGTGTAATCTGCATCTGCGGGAGCGGCCTCGGTGTCCCGTCGCTGAGGTCGGGGCCAAGGTCGGCCCAGTCCTTGCCGTCGGAGACGAGATCGGCAAACAGCTTTTGCGCCCCCGCCTGCGCCTCGGCGGACCGGAATTTGTACGAAACGGGTGGCGGCGTTCCCATCCGGACGGTCGCGAAGGCCGCCGCATAGGCGGGGATTGGCGGGGCGGTGGTCGTGCTTGCCGCGATCCGTATCGAATAGCGCTGCAACCCCGAGGCGACGTTGCGCCACCGTACCCAGACATGGTTGTCAAAGGAGAATTGATAGAGCCGCTCGCCGGCCGCTGTGCCTTTCAGCGATATGCTGTCCAATATGTCCTGCGACATGTCGAGGTTCATACCGCCCTCGGTCGCATCGAGCGAGACGTGGACGATCCGGTCGCGCTGCCCCGGCGCCCGCGATTGCAGCAAATCGCGCCAGTTCTGCATCGTGCCGATGATACCGAAAACAAACCCCGACATCTCGGCCAGCGCGAGCGGCCGC
The DNA here is from genome assembly GCF_057657055.1 of Sphingopyxis sp. Soil_C_28. Lineage (NCBI taxonomy): Bacteria > Pseudomonadati > Pseudomonadota > Alphaproteobacteria > Sphingomonadales > Sphingopyxidaceae > Sphingopyxis > Sphingopyxis sp. Soil_C_28. The sequence continues at coordinate 1,635,280 of NZ_JBDGJE010000001.1, read as the reverse complement.
GCGATCGAACTATAGCTGCGTTGCCAGCCGCGGTTGTTGTGAAGCGGAAGCCACACCGCGGCTTCGGCCCTGTCGCGCGCATTTTGCGGCTCGGGGCTTTCGACCGGAGAGTCCCGATACCCGCTCTGGGGATAGACAAGGTTGATCGCAAAGGTCGGCCAGCGGGGCAGCGGCGCATCGAACAGGTGAAGCGGGAAATTGCTGGCCACGCCGCCATCGGAAAACCAGCAGATGCGAAAGCTTTCGATCGAAGAGGCCGGCGCCTCGCCGCCCGTCGCCAGACTGTCGGTGCTCTGGCTGAGCGACGTCTCTTTGGTCTCTTCGCCGTCGTCGATCGCCTCGCCCTCGATATTGGCCTCGCGGGTCCGTCTCGCGACCGGTTCGTGGAGCGGCACCGCGCTGATCAGCAGCGGAAAGCTGAGGCTCATCCGCATCGCCACCAACACCGGCATCCGACCCTTTGCCGGCAAGCGGTAATAATGTTTGTCGCCGACACGATCGGGCGGGCCCGCCATCGCGACCATCGCATCGACCACCTCGGCGGGAAACAGCAGATCGAATTCCTCGCGCAGGAACCAGAATGTCGCATCGGTAAACGGCAGCGTGCGCGGTTCGTGATGCGACACGCCGGTCGTGATCATCTGCAGCGATATCGCGGTTTCGGTTTGGGGCTCGCCCGGATAGCGCGGCGCCGCCCACAGGTCGTCGAACAACAGCGGCTCCGACGATGCCTTGCCCGACAAGGATTGCAGGACATCGTGCAACCATTCGGTCAGCGCCGGCGTGCGCGCGCCCTTGCGCACCGTCAGGCCCGAGCATAGCCCGAGCAGATTGCGCCTCGCGACGCGCGCGATGCGCAGCACTGCGCAAATCGCGGCGCCGAGATAGGCGCAAATCGCCGCAGGCAAGGCCACCGCCGCAAGTCCCGCCGGTCCTGCAAGCCCGTAACCGAGCGCGAGAAACAGTCCGAGCAGAAGCAGCGCCTCGAGCGGCGCGATCGCGACCACCGCGACCGCAGCCACGCAGGCCTTGCGAACCCCTCCCGCATTGCCGGCGAGTGTGACGATCAGGCGATAGGCATTTCTTGCGCCACGCGCGGGCTGGAACAGGCCGAAAATAAAGCCCTGCGACGAAAGCTGTGCCGCGATGCGCTCAAGACCAGCAAAGCCAAGCGTGGCCGGGCAGGGCGCGCTCGATCCCGACGCGACATGCTTGCGGTCGCCGAGCGCGGCCGCAGCGGTCGCCGCCGCAGCGATGGCGCCTGCCGACGTCCCGCCGATATTCTTGAACCGGAAATCGCGCGCCAGCGCCAGGACAGCATTGGGATAGACGATGCCGCTGGTGATGCCACCCTTCATCACCAGGTCGCAATAGCGGGTCGCTGTTTGGCTCATATCATCGCTCTCTGGACATGCGGGGCATTTCGGTGGCATCTTATCGCTGCAGCGCGATCAAGTCGCTGCTCTTCTTAGAGAATCGGGGAATTTGGTGCACCGCATAACGCATTTGCTTATGCTGTGTTGGGGTTGTAATACGGACTCCGCGCATGAAATGGTTCCGCAAATCCGACAGCCCCGATCCGGCGCTCGCCGCAATGCCGGGTGGCCCTATCACCGATCCGGTGCTTCCCGTCGTTCCCGAAACGCGCCGCCGCAAATGGCTGCGCCGGATTTCGCGCGGCTTTGCCATTTTCTGCATCCTCTTCATCCTGCTCGTCGGCTGGCTTGCACTCACCGCGCCTTTGTCGAAATCGCTCGAGCCGATCGCACCGCCGCAGATCACCCTGCTCGCATCCGACGGCACCCCGATCGCGCGGATCGGGGCGATCGTCGATACGCCCGTGAAGGCAAAGGATTTGCCCAAACATGTTACTGGCGCCTTCCTCGCGATCGAGGACCGGCGCTTCTATACGCATTGGGGCGTTGACCCGCGCAGCATCGCGCGCGCGGTGTGGAGCAATGTGACGGGCGGGCGCACGCAGGGCGGCAGCACAATCACGCAGCAGCTGGCGAAATTCACCTTCCTCACGCCCAAACGCACGCTCGGCCGCAAGGCGCGCGAAGCGCTGATCGCCTTCTGGCTCGAAGCGTGGCTGAGCAAGGACGAGATTCTCGAACGCTATCTGTCCAACGCCTATTTCGGCGACAATACCTATGGCCTGCGCGCCGCGTCGCTCCATTATTTCTATCGCCAGCCCGAAAAACTGACCCCGGCGCAGGCCGCGATGCTTGCGGGCCTGGTGCAGGCGCCGTCGCGGCTCGCGCCGACCAAAAACCCCGATCTCGCCGAAAAGCGCATGAGGCTGGTGCTGAATGCGATGGTCGCGACGGGCTATCTTACCGAGGAGGAGCGCAAGGCGCTGCGCACCCCGCGCATCGACGTGCGCAGCCGCAACACGCTGCCGACCGGAACCTATTTCGCCGACTGGGCGCTGCCCGAGGCGCGCAAATTGAGCGACGTCGGCTATTCGCGCCAGACGATCGCGACGACGCTTGATGCGCGATTGCAAGGCGTCGCGCGCCGCGTGACCGGTCGCGCAGGGCTGGGCAAGGCACAGGTCGCGCTCGTCGCGATGCGCCCGAACGGCGAAGTCGTCGCGATGATCGGCGGCAAGGATTATGCAGCGTCGCCCTTCAATCGCGCGACGCAGGCGCGGCGCCAGCCGGGGTCCACTTTCAAGCTGTTCGTCTATCTGGCGGCGCTGCGCGAGGGCTGGGATCCCGACGACATCATCGACAACAGCGCGATCGAGACCGGATCCTATCGTCCCAAAAATTCCGGCGGCGCCTATTCGAAATCGATCACGCTCGAAGACGCGTTCGCTTCGTCGAGCAATGTCGCCGCGGTGCGGCTGCTGCGTCAGGTCGGCGATGACAAGGTCATCGATATGGCGCGCGACCTTGGCGTCACCGCACCGATGGAAAAGGGCGACCCCAGCCTTGCGCTCGGCACGTCGAGCATGACCCTGCTCGAACTCACCGCCGCTTATGCCGCGGTCGCGGCGAACAGCTATCCGGTCGAACCGCGCGCCTTCAAGGCCGAGGAAAAGGGCTGGTTCGAAAATCTGATCTCCGGGCCCAGCAGCTTCGGGTCCGACGAGCATGAAGAAATCGAGCAGATGCTGCGCGCCGCGGTCAATCGCGGGACCGGGCGTGCAGCGCGACTGCCGCAAGCCAATTTCGGCAAGACCGGGACCAGTCAGGACAATCGCGACGCGCTGTTCGTCGGCTACGCCAACGGGCTCGTCGTTGGGGTGTGGATCGGCAACGACGACAACACTCCGCTGCAAGGCATATCGGGCGGCGGGTTGCCGGCGCGGATCTGGCGCGATTTCATGACCGAGGCATCGGGCAAGAAGACATCGCCGCAGCCCAAAAAAGCTGTCGATCCGACGGGCCCCGTCGAGCCGCTCGATATTCCCGATATCGGCGCCATTCCGATCGGCGACCGCACGCGCGTGGGAATCGAAGGCGGCGACGCGGTGATCTCGACCGAAATCAACGGCAGCCGGATCGACCTGCGCCTGCCAATTCAGGAGGGGCAGCCACCGCCCGAGGTTACGACCGAGCCACCGTCGCCGCCGGAACCGCCGCGCTAAAATATTTGCGGGCTGATTTCAGCTCGTTGGCAGAATCTCGAACGCGGCGGTCGCCATCGTCTGTCCGTTTACGATCAATTCGACCTCATGCCGCCCCGGATGGTGGCGGCGTGTGCTGAAATCGTGGATCGTCTGGCTGATGTTCAGCGACACAGTGTCGCCCGCAGTCAGTTCGAAAGTCTTCAGCTTGAAGACCTTGGCGGCAGTCTTGCCGCCCGCGCGAGCGTAATGGACTCGGTAGTCGACGACCAGCCGCTGTTGGTCGGATGAGTCCGAAACAAGATCCGCGGCGATCGCGATCCGGTCGCCGAGACGTACGGCCGCCGGAGCGATAGCGAATTCGCTAATGGTCACTGCGGCGCCATGGCTAACGCCGATCAGCGCCAGAGCGGCGGGATCGCCCTTCTTGATCAGCGTGCGCAGCGCATGGCGGATGATCCATACCGTATGCGCGTCGTCCTGCGGCCATTCCGCAAGGCGGGCCAGCAACCAGTCAGGCCGGTCCTTGGCGACGTCGTTCAGATGGTTCGCGACCGATTTGCGGACGTACAGGCTCGGGTCGGCCTTCAGTGTTTCGAGGATCGGTGCCGCCAGCGTCGGATCGACCTTTAACGCCGGGACGCGCGCCGCCCACGGCAGGCGCGGCCGGGCTCCCTCGCTCGCGAGGCGACGGACATGCTCGTCTTCTGCGTCGGTCCATCGCGTCATCGTCGCCAGCGCGCGCGGCGTGTCGGCCGCCAGGAACGGACGGATCGCAAATTCGGCCGAACCGAAGCGCGTCAGGTCGGCGAGCGCATCCATCGACAGGTCGAAATCATCGAGCCCGTACCGCGCGACATATTCGGTGACCGCCATCGCCTGAAACCCATGGTTCAGTCGCGGCGCCATCGCGCGGACAACGGCGAGCCCCTTCGCATAGTTGCCGGGCAGCGCCGCATGGATCGCGTCGGCGATATGGCGCACGCGTTCCATGATCGACAAAGCGTCGAGCCCGTCCGATGCGGCACGTAGGAAGGCTGTCCGGTCGAAGTGCGGAGAGGCTGCCGTCCCCGCATCGGCGATTGTCTGCAGCGCCCGCAGGCCGAGAAGATCCTTGAGCAGGGCAGGGGCGGCGGTTTCGGTCGTCATCGCGGTGTTCCCGGATTGTCGCGGTGCGCAGGGCAAGCGCGCCGTCGCGGCCGGCATAGCCACAGAGGCGCTGACGGGGAATGATTTTGATCCCGCGCCGCTGTCGAATTTTGTCCTTTGCCGCCCCCCGACACTCTCGATTATTTCATTCACACTCGTGAGAGTGAATGTTGACTCGCGCCAGAACCAGTGCCATGAATGCCGCATGCCGACGATCGAGCGGCGATGAATGGGAGAGGGCAAGATGAGGGCAAAGCTGTTTGCGTCCATATGCGCGGGCGCATTTTTCGCAATTCCGGTGGGTGCCGCCGCGCAGGATGCCGCCGGTACCGCACCGCAGGCTGATCAGGCGCACGACGGCAACGACATCATCGTCACCGCAACGCGCCGCGCCGAGCGCATTCAGGACGTACCGATCAGCATCTCGGCCTTTTCGCAGGAAGAGCTGACCGAAAAGGGCATCGTCGGTTATGAAGGCATCGGGCGCGAGACGCCGGGCGTCGTGCTCAACAAACCGACCGCCAACTTCAACAATTTCACCGCGCGCGGTATCGCAACCAACGGCTATAACGCCAACCTGCAAAGCTCGGTCGCGATCTATATCGACGAGCTTCCCGTCTCGACGATCGGCAATACCACCGTCGTCGATCCCAACCTTTTCGACGTCGAGCGCGTCGAATTCCTGCGCGGGCCGCAGGGAACGCTGTTCGGCTCGGGCTCGCTGTCGGGCGCTATGCGCATTTTGCAAAAGAGCCCCGACCTCAATGATTTCGACGTCTCGGCGCTGGTCGATCTCGGGCTGACCGGCTCGGATTCGATCCGCCAGCGCTACAATGCGATGGTCAATGTGCCGCTGGTCGAAGACAAGCTCGCGCTGCGCGTCGTCGGTTTCTACCGCGACGAGGAAGGCTATCTCGACAATGTCGGGACGGGCGTGAAGAATTCGAACACGCTGATCGATTATGGCGGCCGCGCGACCTTGCTGTGGCGCCCGACCGATCGCCTGTCGATCAAGCTGCTCGGCTCCTATGAATATAGCAATCCGAAGGACAGCTCGCTGACCAGCCCCGGGCTCGGGCGTAACAAGCGCATTTCAGACGAGCCCGATCGCTTTACCGGCAAGCAGTTGATCGCGAACGCGACGATCGATTATGAGTTCGACTTTGCCAAGCTCACCAGCTCGTCGACCTATTCAGACTTCGAACAACGCTTCTACGTCGATCTCGCGGGCACTTTCCCGGCAGGTTCGTTCCCCGGCGCGCCGATCGCCTTCGGTCTCGATGCCGATGGTTATGACAAGGTGTTCGTCCAGGAAACGCGGCTTGCGTCGACGCTCGACGGCCCGTTTCAGTTCGTCGTCGGTGGCTTCTATTTGAACCGCCGCCGCGACGTCGATTATTTCTATCGTTCGAACCCGAAATTCCTTGCAGCGCGGGGAATCACGGGTCTTCCCGACAAATATTTCCAGAAGCAATATACCCATCAGATCAGCAAGGAAATCGCCGGCTTCGGTGAGCTGACCTATCGCTTCTCGGACAAGTTCTGGCTCACCGGCGGCATGCGGTATGGCGAAACTTCGGCGCAGGGCTTCACCGAAGCGGGCGGCTATCTCGCCACCGCGGGCGGTTTCAACTATTACGACTATGCGCTGCTCCGCATTCCGGTGAACTTCAACACTTTCACGCCCTATGCGGCAGTCGAGGGCGTCAAGGCGAAAGGATCGAAGCCGTCGTGGAAGGCAAGCGCGACCTTCAAGCCGAGCGATACGCTCACCACCTACGCGACCTTCTCGACGGGCTTCCGCGCCCCGATCGTCAACGCGTTCGCCAACCGGCCCAGCCTCGTCGATCCGAACGATCTCATCATTCCCTTCGGTGCGACGTCGGACAATCTCAAAAGCTATGAAATCGGTGCCAAGGGCCGTTGGCTCGGCGGCCGCGTCAGCATCAACGCCGCCTTCTATCAGATCGACTGGAGCAACATTCAGGCGCAGGCGAACCGTGTATCGGACTCGGTGCAGTTTGCGACCAACATCGGCGCCGCGCGCAGCAAGGGCTTCGAATTCGAAGTCGGCGTGATCCCTGCAACGGGCTGGGCGATCGGTTTCAACGGCGCGTACAACGACGCGAAGATCACCAAGCTGTCGCCCGCCGAGGCGGCGATTTCGGGCGCCGTGCTCGGCCACCGCCTGTCGGCACCGCGTATCCAGGGTTCGGCCTATATGTCGTACAGCTTTAAGCTGGCGAGCGACATCGATGCGATGCTGGCGGTCAATGCCCAGCATATCGGGTCGTATAACAGCAGCTTCCCGAATACGCCGGGCCGCCCCAACGTGCCGCTCGCGACGTTCGGAAAGACCGATGCCTACAGCAACGTCAATCTCAGCTTGGGTTTGAAAAAGGGCGATATTTCGGCGCAGTTCTATGTCGAAAATCTCTTCGACGATCATTCGATCACCTACATCCACCCCGAAGCCTTCCTCGTCAGCCGCTTCGGGACGATGCGCCCGCGCACCTTCGGCATCCGCCTCGGCTACGGGCTCTAGGCGATGGCGGGTGCAGAAGCCTCCCTCTCTCCGGCCGCAGCGTCCACGCGGCCGGGGGGCAATCCCACGTTCGTGCTCGGAATGCTCTGCTTCGTCTATGTCCTGAACTTCCTCGACCGGCAGTTGCTGTCGATCCTCGCGAAGCCGATTCAGGATGCGCTCCAGATCAGCGACGGCCAGCTCGGGCTGATCAGCGGGCTCTATTTTGCGATGTTCTATTGCTTCATCGCGATTCCCGTCGGCTGGTTCGCCGACCGCACCAGCCGCGTCGGCGTCCTGTCGGCCGCGTGCGCGATCTGGAGCGGGGCGACTGTCGCGTGCGGCATGGCCGCCAACTATACGCAGCTGGTGATGGCGCGGATGCTCGTCGGCTTCGGCGAAGCGGGGGGCGTGCCGCCCTCCTATGCGATCATCACCGACACCTATCCGCCCGGCAAGCGTGCGGCGGCGCTCGGCATCTTCAATCTCGGCCCGGCGATCGGCGCGGCGGCGGGCGTGGCGTTCGGCGCCGCGATCGCCGAGCGTTTCGGCTGGCGCATCCCCTTCATCGCGGTGGGGGTAATCGGGATCGTCACGGCGCTAATCGTATGGCTGACGGTGCGCGAGCCGAAACGCGGTGCGACTGATGTGGCGGCTTCGCGCGCAAATTCACTGTCTGAGGACAAGGCGGCCTTCTGGCCCACGGTTCGCATGTTCCTGTCGCATCCGATCCTGATGCTCGCGGCGCTGGGCAGCGGCGCGACGCAGTTCGTGACCTATGGCCTCGGCAATTTTGCGGTGCTGTTCCTGATGCGTGAAAAGGGGATGGTGCTGGGTGACGTCGCGATCTGGTATGCGCTGGTGCTGCTGATCGGCATGGGCGGCGGGATGATCGTCTCGGGCCGCGTGATCGACCGCATGGTCCGCGAATCGCGGGCCGGCTATGCGATTGCGCCCGCGCTCTCGCTGGTGGTCGCGATGCCCTTTTATGTTGCCTTCGTCTGGGCGCCGGGCTGGCCGCTGGCGCTTGCGTTGCTCACCGCTGTGATGATCTTCAACTATTTCTACCTCTCGGCCTCGGTCGCGCTGGTTCAGGAGGAAGTGAAGCCGAATCAGCGCGTGCTCGCGGGCGCCCTGCTGCTGCTCATCATGAATTTCATCGGATTGGGGTTGGGGCCGACATGGGTCGGTTTTGCCAGCGACTGGTTCAAGGCGCAGGGCGACCTGCATGGGCTGCAAACGGCGCTGTACACGCTAACGCCCTTCTATCTGATCGCGATCGGACTTTTCCTCTGGCTAGCGCGGCGCCTCCGCCGAGAGGATAGCCGGCAGGAGTTGGCAGCATGAAGAAATTGCGCGCTACATTATCGGTAGCTGGGCTTTTGATGGCGGCGCCCGCAATCGCGGCGAGCCCGGTGGTCGAAGCGCCCGCCGGTACGCTCGAGGGCAAGACCGCCGGCAAGGTCCGCGAGTTCAAGGGCATTCCCTTTGCGCGGCCGCCGGTCGGCCCGCTCCGCTGGAAAGCGCCGTTGCCGCTGCCAGCGTGGCAGGGCGTGCGCAAGGCACAGAGTTTTGGCGCCGCCTGTATCCAGCCGCGCCCGACCGCAGTACACCTCTACGCCAATCCGCCCGCAAAGATTTCCGAGGATTGCCTGACGCTCAACATATGGGCGCCCGAACAGGCGAAGGATGCGCCGGTGATCGTATGGATCCACGGCGGCGCGCTCACCACTGGCTACAGCCATGAAGGCATGTACGACGGCGCGAACCTCGCGGCGCGCGGCGCGATCGTCGTCTCGATCAACTATCGGCTCGGCGTCCTTGGCTATATGGCGCATCCGGCGCTCAGCGCGGAATCTCCCGACGGCGTCTCGGGCAACTACGGCCTTCTCGACCAGATCGCAGCGCTCGAATGGGTGAAGGCAAATATCGGCGCGTTCGGCGGCGATGCGGCCAATGTCACGATCGCGGGCGAGTCCGCGGGCGCGCTCAGCGTAATGTATCTGATGGCGTCGCCAAAGGCGCGAGGCCTGTTTCACAAGACGATTGCGCAAAGCGCCTATATGATCTCGACCCCGTCGCTGAAGGAATACCGCCACGGCGAGCCCGCTGCCGAAGCGACCGGCGCACGGATCGCGGCCGCCCTTGGCGCGACCGATCTGACAGCGCTCCGCGCGATGGACGCAAGCTTACTTTCGGACGGCGCGCTGAAGGCGGGCTATTTTTCGTGGGGAACCGTCGACGGCAAGATATTGCCCGGCCAACTCGTCGACATCTTCGACCGCGGCGAACAAGCACCGGTTCCGATGATCGCCGGGTTCAACATTGGCGAAATCCGCTCGCTGCGCATGCTTGCGCCGCCGGTTCCCGCCAATGCCGTAGCTTATGAGACCGCGATCCGTGAACGATATGGCGACCTCGCCGATGCCTGGCTCAAACTCTATCCCGCCAAGGATCTGGGCGAGACGGTCCTCGCTACGCTGCGCGACGCGCTCTATGGCTGGACGTCCGAACGGCTTGCGATCAAACAGGCCGCGCTCGGCCAGCCCGCCTATCTTTACCTCTTCGACCACGGCTATCCTGCCGCGAGCGAATATGGGTTGCACGGTTTCCACGCCGCCGAAATCCCGTTCGTGTTCGGCACCGCCAGCGACACGCCGCCCTATTGGCCCAAAATTCCCGACACGGTGGCCGAACGCCGCTTCGCTGCCGCGATGGGCGATTATTGGGTGTCGTTCGCCAGGACCGGCAAGCCAGAGGCCGCGGGGCATGCGGCATGGCGCCCCTACGGCAAGGACGCGGACTTCATGGCCTTCGCCGACATCCCGCGCGCCGGTGCACGCTTGATGCCAGGTATGTACGAGCTCCACGAAGCGGCGGTGTGCCGCCGCCGCGCCGCAGGCAAGCAGCCTTGGAACTGGAACACCGGCATCATGTCTCCGGTGCTGGCGAAGGGTGCCGACTGCCCATGATCGACGGCAGCATTCAGGATTTTCCGCTTACGCTGAACAAATTCCTCGACCATGCGGCGCGCTGGCATGGCGATGCGGAGGTCGTGACCGCGCGTGAGGATGGCAGCATAGGGCGGGTCGATTACGCCGGACTGCGCGGCCGCAGCCTCGCGATATCGTCCTTGCTCGCCGGCTTCGGCATCGGAAAGGGCGACCGCATCGCGACCCTTGCGTGGAACAGTCAGGCGCATGTCGAAACCTGGTATGCGGTGATGGGCATGGGCGCGGTCTGCCACACGCTCAATCCGCGACTGACCGGAACGCAGCTCGCGTCGATGGCGGTGCAATCGAGCGCGAAAATACTTGTCGCAAGTGCCGACCTTCTCCCGCTCGCACGCCTGATCGTCGAGCGGGCACCCGCAATCGAGCGCGTGCTGATTATCGACGGTTCTGCCAGTGACTGGCCCGCATCGGCTCCGCCGCTTCTGGAAATCGAGCCGATGATCGCCGACGCTCGACGCGAAGCGACTTGGGGCGATTTCCCCGAAACGTCGCCTGCCGGCCTCTGCTTCACGTCGGGCACCACCGGCGCGCCGAAGGGCGTCACCTACACCCACCGCGGAAGCTTCCTTCATACGCTGCGTGCGTTGCAGGCCGATGTGATGGCGTTGACCGCGCGCGATGCGGTACTCGCAGTCGTGCCGATGTTCCACGCCAACGCCTGGGGGCTCCCCTTCGCGTTGCCCGCCGTCGGCGGTAAGCTCGTGCTGCCCGGCCGCCAGGCCGATGGCGCGAGCCTCGCCCGCCTGATCGCCGCCGAAAATGTGACTGTCGGTGTTGGCGTGCCGACCGTGTGGCTCGGCGTTGCCGAACATATCGAAAAAACCGGCGACGCGCTGCCGTCGCTTGGGCGAATCATCGTCGGCGGCGCGCCGCTGGCGCCCGCGCTGATGGAACGGATCGAGCGGCTGCTCGGTGTCACGGTCCAGACAAGCTGGGGCATGACCGAATTGTCGCCGCTCGGCACCATCGCGCCGCCTGCCGACCCACACCGGTCGGCCGCTGTATCAGGGCGGCCGGCGATCGGCGTCGACCTGTTGCTCACCGACGCCGGTGGCGCGCCGCTCGCCGAACAGCGCGGGGGCGAGGGGCATTTGCACGTCCGCGGATCGGCGGTTGTCGATCGCTATTTCGGTCAGGATGAACCCGCGACCGATGCCGACGGCTGGTTCGTGACCGGTGATCTCGCGCGCATCGATGCCAAGGGCAATCTGGTGATCACCGGCCGCGCCAAGGATCTGATCAAATCGGGCGGCGAATGGATCAATCCGGCCGAGATCGAGGCTGTCGTCGGCGCGCTGCCCGCGGTGTCGCTCGCCGCGGTGATCGGCCGCGAAGACGCCAAATGGGGCGAACGCCCGATACTCCTCGTTGAACTGCGCGCGGGCGAGGAGATCGGCGACGCCGACCTGCTCGCACCGCTCAAGGGCCGCGTCGCGCCCTGGTGGATTCCCGATGCGGTGGTGCGGCTCGATACCATGCCGCTGGCGCCGACCGGAAAAATCGATAAGATTCGCCTGCGGGGCGAATATGGCGAGGGTTAATCGGGTGCGGGATGCCACCGGCCCAATCGCCGCCGAACAGGGATTGAAGACCGATATCGTGACAGATCAGGCAAAAACGCGTCGGCGATCGACCAAGGCCGAACAGCGCGCCGAAACGATCGAGCAGATTCTCGACGAGGCCGAGTATCTCTTCTCGAAGCACGGGCTGCACGGCGTCACGCTCAAGGATGTCGCAAAACGCGTCGGCGTGCATCACACGCTGCTCAACTATTATTTCGAGGACAAGAAAAAGCTGTTCGACGCGGTGTTCGCGCGGCGCGCGGTCGTGACGAGCACAAAGCGGATGCAGGCGCTCGACGAATATGAGCGCATGGCCGCGGGTAAGCCGACGATTGAGGGCGCACTTCACGCCTTTCTCGATACAGACCTTGATCTCTACATCCATGGCGGCGACGGCTGGAAGAATTACGGCGCGCTCGGCGCGCAGGTTGCGAATACCCCCGAATGGGGCGCCGAGCTGATGGACAGCCATTTCGATCCGGTTGTGCTACGCCTGATCGACCTGTTGAAGCGTGCGATGCCCGATTGCGCCGAGGAAGATATTTTCTGGGGCTATCACTTCGTCACCGGTGCGCTGATGGTCACGCTCGCGCGTACCGGACGCATCGACAAACTGTCGGGCGGCCTCTGCAAATCGGAGGATTTCGAAGCGATCAAGGCACGCATGGCCTCGTTCATGGCCGCAGGCTTCCTGCAGGCATGCGGTTCGAAGAAGGCCTAGCGTCCGCGCTTCAGCGACGCTCGACCAATCCACCCCCCAGCGCGACATAGAGCGTCACCAGATTGTCGACCTGCGCGCGCCTGAGTTCGATCAGCGCCTGCTCGGCGGCGAACAGATTGCGTTCGGCGTCGAGGACCTCGAGATAGGTTGAAACCCCCTCGCGATACCGCTTGCGTGCAAGGTCGGCGATCCGCCGCTGTGCCAGCGTCCCGCGCTCCTGCGCCTGGACCTGGTCGGCGAGGTAGCGGCGCCCGGCGAGCGCGTCGGCCACTTCGCGGAAGGCACCCTGCACGGTGCGTTCATAGGTTGCGACCGCGATATTCTCGCGCGCCTCGGCGATCGTCAGATTGCCCTTGTTCCGCCCGAAATCGAAGATCGGCAGGCTGATCGACGGGCCAAAGCTCCAGCCGAACCCGTCGTTGCTGAACAAATTATCGAGTGAACCCGAGGCGAAGCCAAGGTTGCCGGTCAGGGAGATCGAAGGGAAAAAGGCGGCACGCGCGGCGCCGACATTGGCGCGCGCGGCGCGCAGCCTTTCTTCGGCCGCAACCACGTCGGGGCGCGCGACGAGCAGGTCGGACGGCAGGCCAGCGGTGAGCGTCGGTGACTGGCCTTGCGCGACGAGTGGCAGCGGCGCGGGCAGCGGGCCGGGAACCGGGCCGCCGGTCAGGACGGCGAGGAAATTGTCCGCCTGCGCCTTGCCGAGCTTCAGGCTCGCAAGCTGGGTTTCGGCCTGCGTCAGCAATGTTTCGGACTGGCGATAGTCGAGCGCCGAGGTGACCCCCGCATCAAGGCGGCGCTGCGCAATGCGCAGCCCTTCCTTGCGGCTTGTCACCGTCGCTTCGGCGAGTTCGATCTGCTCCTCGGCGCCGCGCGACGAGAAATAGGTCGAGGCAATGTCGCGAACGAGCGCGAGACGAAAGGCGCGCTCGGCCTGTTCGGTCGCAAGATACTGGCTGCGCGCGGCCTCGGACAGGTTTTTGACCCGGCCCCAGAAATCGAGCTCGAACGAGGTCACGCCGACCCCGACCGAATAGCGATTGGTCGTGTCGGTTCCCGCGCCGGTCAGCGACGGGCCACGTGTGCGCGTTGCGTCGGCGCTCGCGCCCACCGTTGGCAGACGGTCGGCGTCCTGAATGCGGTAAAGCCCGCGCGCTTCCTCGATCTGCGCAACGGCGACGGCGAGGTCGCGGTTGCGTTCGATCGCCTGTGCGATAAACACTTCCAGCTGCGGGTCAGCGAAGAAATCGCGCCATGCGACTTCAGTCGCGCGCTGGCCCAGCGTGACGTCGCCGGCAAACTCGGCCGGATAGTCGGGCGCGGTCGCCAGCGCCGGACGCTCGTGCTTCGGCGCCATGTTGACGCATCCGGCGAGCGTCGTCGCTGCGAGCAGCGCGATCAGATTACGCATGACCGAATTCCTCATGATGTCCTTTTTCGGTCGGTGCAGGTGGCCGCTTGCGGCTGATCCATTTGCGCACCGACAGGTAGAATAGCGGGATGAAGAAGATACCGAGTAGGGTCGCAGCGATCATCCCGCCCATCACGCCCGAACCGACCGCGATACGGCTGGCCGCGCCAGCACCGCTCGCGATGACGAGCGGCACCATGCCGAGGATGAAGGCGAGGCTGGTCATGATGATCGGCCGCAGGCGCAGCTTCACCGCTTCCATCACTGCGTCGAGCGTCGATTTGCCTTCGGCTTCCTGTTCGATCGCGAATTCGACGATCAGGATCGCGTTTTTCGCAGCGAGCCCGATGATCGTGATCAGTCCGACATTGAAATAAATGTCGGCAGACAGGCCCCGGAACATCGAGAAGAGCACGGCGCCGAGCACGCCCAACGGCACCACCAGCAGCACCGCGACCGGCACCGCCCAGCTTTCGTAAAGCGCCGCGAGGAGCAGGAAGACGACGACGAGCGACAGGCCGAGCAGCATGCCGATCTGGCCCGCCGACTGCTTTTCCTCATAGGATATGCCGGTCCATTCGAACGAGAAGCCCGCAGGGAGGGTCTCGGCCAGCCGTTCCATTTCCGCCATCGCTTCGCCGGTCGACTGGCCGGGCGAGGGTTCACCCGAAATCGTCATCGCGGGATAGCCGTTATAGCGCTGCAGCTGCGGCGCTTCGGCCGACCATTCGGCCTTGCTGAACGATCCGAACGGCACCATGTCGCCGTTCGCGCTGCGCACGCGCAGTTCGAGCACATCCTGCGGCGTCATCCGGCTCGCGGCGTCGGCCTGCAGCAGCACGCGGAGCACGCGGCCTTCGCGGGTGAAGTCGTTGGCGTAAGCGCTACCGAAGCTGATCGCGAGCGTCGCATTGACGTCGCCGATCGACAGGCCGAGCGCGCGCGCCTGAATCCGGTCGATATCGACCTTCAGGACCGGCGCATCCTCCTGACCCTCGGGACGCACGTTGGCGAGCAGCTTGCTCTGCATCGCGCCGCCCAGCATCTGATTGCGCGCGGCGATCAGCGCATCGCGCCCATTGCCGCCGCGATCCTGCAGCTTG
Source organism: Sphingopyxis sp. Soil_C_28 (assembly GCF_057657055.1). NCBI lineage: Bacteria > Pseudomonadati > Pseudomonadota > Alphaproteobacteria > Sphingomonadales > Sphingopyxidaceae > Sphingopyxis > Sphingopyxis sp. Soil_C_28. The sequence goes on along the minus strand of NZ_JBDGJE010000001.1, from coordinate 1,620,219 downwards.
AAAGTAAAGCCGCTCGACGTGCCAAGCTCGGGGATCGACGGCGGGCTCAGCGAGAAGGCAAACGCCTCCTTGATGTTCGCGTAAGCGCCCATAGCCTTGCCCGCGATCGCGTCGGCGCTGTCGCCGTCGCCCGTGCGTTCGTCCCATGGCTTCAGCGGGGTGAACATGATCGCGTTCGCCTGGCCCTGGCCAAAGAAGCTGAAGCCGTTGACCGACACGACATTGGCGACTTGAGGTTGCTCGGCGAAGAAGGCTTTGACCTGCTTTGTCGCCTCGTTGGTGCGCTGTGTCGTTGCGCCCGGGGGCGCTTGGATCACCGTCACCAGGTATCCCTGATCTTCCTGCGGCAGGAAGGAGCCGGGCAGGCGGGTGAACAGTAGTCCGGTGATCGCGACCATCGCCACAAACACAACGAGCCAGCGAAGCGGCGCTGTCAGCATCTTGCCCACGCCGCTTTGATAGCGGTCGGTCGTGCGCCCGAACCAGCGATTGAACCCGCCAAAAAATCGGTCGAAAAACGCCCCGATTCGGCCCTTGCGCTCGGTCTGGTCGTGCGGCTTCAGCAGCGTTGCGCACAGCGCGGGCGTCAGCGTCAGTGCAAGCAACGCCGAGAAGGCGATCGAGATTGCAAGCGTCATCGAGAATTGGCGATAGATGCCGCCGGTCGATCCGGGGAAGAAGGCCATCGGAATGAACACCGCGATCAGCACCAGTGTAATGCCGATGATCGCCGAGGTGATCTGGCTCATCGCCTTCACTGTCGCCTCATAGGGCGGCAGATGCTCTTCGTTCATGATCCGCTCGACATTCTCGATCACGACGATCGCATCATCGACGAGAATACCGATCGCGAGCACCATGCCGAACAGGGTCAGCACGTTGATCGAGAATCCGAACATCCACAGGCCAAGGCAGGCGCCCGCCAGCGCGATCGGCACGACGATCGTCGGGATGACCGTCGCGCGCCAATTCTGAAGGAACAGGAACATCACGAGGAAGACGAGAACCATCGCCTCGGCGAGGGTCACGACAACCTCTTCGATCGACAGGCTGATGAACGGCGTCGTGTCATAGGGAATCGACCAGGTGACGTCGGGCGGGAAGCCTTTCGACAGTTCGGCCATCCGCGCCCGGATACCTTCCGCGGTCGACAAGGCGTTCGCGCCGGGGGTCAGCTGGACCGCAAGGCCCGCCATCGGCTTGCCGTTGAGCTCGGAAGAAAAGAGATAGCTCGCCGCCCCCAGCTCGACGCGGCCGACATCGCCCAGCGTGACCGCCGACCCGTCGGGGTTCGCGCGCAGGATGATGCTTTCGAACTGCTCGGGCTTGGTGAAGCGGCCCTGCGTCGTGATGACGGCGTTGAGCTGCGCGCCCTTGGCGATCGGCTGGTCGCCCAGCTGCCCGCCCGGGGTCTGGCTATTCTGTTCCTGCACCGCGCCGAGCGCTTCGGCCGGCGAAAGATTAAACGACGCGAGCTTTTGCGGATCGAGCCAGATGCGCATCGCATATTCCGGCGCAAAAGCCTGGACGTTGCCGACGCCGTTTACACGCCGCAGCTCGTCGAGCACGCGCGTGTTCGCGAAATTGTTGATCTCCATCGGATCGGTGTTGCCGGTCTTCGACGTGATCGCGACGATCAGCAAAAAGCCCGCGTTGGCCTCGGTAACCGAAATGCCCTGGCGGCGAACATCCTCGGGAAGGCGCTGCTCGACACGGCGCAGACGATTCTGGACCTCCATCTGTGCGTTATCGATGTCGGTCCCCGCCTCAAAGGTCAGGGTGATCGACGCAGTGCCGTTCGATTCGCTGGTCGAGGCCATGTAGAGGAAGCCCTCGACCCCGTTCAGCTCCTGCTCGATGACCTGCGTCACATTCTGTTCAAGCGTGCGCGCATCGGCGCCCGGATAGGTGACGCCGATCGTCAGCGATGGCGGCGCGACCGTCGGATATTGCTCCACGGGCAGGCTGCGCAGCGCGATGATGCCCGACAACAGGATGCCGATGGCGATGACCCAGGAAAAGATGGGCCGGTCGATGAAAAAGCGGGGGGTCATGTCAGATCAGCGCTTTGCCGCGGGGGTCGATGCGGTTCCCTTGGGCTGTGCAACCCGCACGGGCTGGCCCGGCTGGACCTTTTGCAGCCCGTCGATAATCACCCGGTCGCCGGGTTTCAGCCCGTCGAGGATCGCCCATTGGCCCGCGACCATCGTGCCCAGCTTCACCGGGCGCGGCGTCGCAACATTCTTGGCGTCGAGCACCATCACGCTCGCCGCATCGGCGGCCAGCTTGACCGCACGCTGCGGGATCAACACGCCGTCGGCACGGTTGCCGGCGAAGATGCGGGCACGAACGAACTGACCGGGTAAAAGCGCCGACGCAGGGTTCGGGAATTCAGCCCGCAGTGCCGCGGTGCCCGTCGCCTCGTCGATCGACAGATCGAGGAAATCGAGATGGCCGGCGACCGGATAGGCCGAGCCGTCCTCCAGGATCAGCTGGACTTCGACGCGTTCGAGCTGCGGCACGCTGACCTTGCCCGATCCCATGTCGCGGCGCGTCGCCAAAAGATCCGAACTCGACTGGCCGAAATTCACATAAACGCGGTCGATCTGCTCGATCGTGGTGAGCAGCGTGCCCGCACCCGCGCTTACGAGCGCGCCTTCGGTGACCTCGGCGCGGCGCGCGCGGCCGGAAATCGGTGCGGTGACCGATGCATAACCCAGATTCAGGCGCGCCGATTGCAGATTGGCCTGCGCGGCCTGCACATCGGCTTCTGCCGTGCGCTGCGCGGCGACCGCGGCGTCATATTCCTGTTTTCCAATCGCTTGGTCGGCGAGCAGCGGCTGATAGCGGCCAACGACCTGCCGTGCGTTGGCGGCGGTCGCCTGGGCCCGGGATAGCTGCGCCTGCGCCGCATTGACCGTCGCAGTCAGCTGTCGCGGATCGATACGGAATAGCGCGGTACCGGCGCGTACGAAGCTGCCTTCGTTGAACAGGCGCCGTTCGACGATGCCGTCGACGCGCGCGCGCACTTCGGATGTGCGATAAGCCTGGACGCGGCCCGGCAGCTCGATGACATTCGGCACGGCTTGCGTGCGGATCGTCACGATATTGACCTCGGGCGGCGGAGGGGCGGGGGGCGCTTCGGAGGAGCAGGAGGCCAGCAACAGCGCCAGCGCAGCGCCGGCGGCGCAGCCAGGAAGACGAAAGCGACTCATATGGACCCCTGAAAAATCGCAGTTGTGCGAGACTTATATATACGCAAAAGCTTGCGCTGGCGCGCCATGTAATTTAAATTACAGAAAAGAGCAAGCGAGAGGAACTGCAATTGAACACGCCGGAATCGGATTTATGTCAGATAGATAGGCTGTCACCGCGCGAACGGCGGCAAAGCGCGATTCTCGACGCGGCGGAGTCGTTGTTCCTCGAGCAGGGTTATGAACGCACCAGCCTTGCCGAAATCGTCAAGCGTTCGGGCGGGTCGCTCGCGACGCTCTATGAATTGTTCGGCAACAAGCAGGGGCTGCTTCGCGCGATCGCAACCCGCTGGTGCGACGAAGCGATGCTGCGATCGCTCGAAGACGACGCGACCCGGGGGTTGTCGACGGTCGAAATCCTTAAGAGCTACGCGCATCGCCAAAGCGAGCTGATGGAATCGCCGCACGCCGTTGCCCTGATGCGGATGTTGATATCCGAGAGCTTACGTGACCACGAATTCGCGATGCAGATTTACCGCGACCTGCATGTACCCGCGCTCGAGGAATTGATCGACCTGTTCGCGGAATGGGCGGCAACGGGCAAGGCGGACATCGACCGTCCGGAGGCCGCTGCGCGCCTGTTTTTCGATATCGTCGTTGGCGATTCGATGCTGAGCACACTGATGGGGATCGAGGACGAATGGCTCGACCCGGAAGAGATCGACTGGCGGCTCCAGCCTTTCCTGTCCCATTTCAATATCCGTTAGCAGGGCCCTTCGGTCGCTGCGGCCTGTTGACACGACTGTCAATAACTGAAAGCGTGCCAGCGCCTGCTTCGGGAGCCTCACGCCTTGGCCAGTACAACCCTGCCTTTGGCCACCCCGGCCGACGAAACCCCGGCGTTGCGCCCGCGTACGGTTGCCGCTTACGCCGCGACCGCGGGGCCGACGGTGATCCTTGGCCTGCCATTCAGCGTCTATCTGCCGCCCTATATCGCAGAGGGCGGGGTGATTTCGGTTGCGCTCGTCGGGCTGCTCTTCTCGCTCACGACCATTTGGGACGGCGTCGTCGATCCCCTGATCGGCACGATGGTCGACCGCGTGCGGACCGGGCTGGGTGCGCATCGGCGCTGGATGCTGCTGGCGATCGGTCCGCTGGCCGTCCTGCTGCTGACTCTTGTGACGGTCGGCGATCGGTTGCCGTTCGCGGCGCTGTTCCTGATGATGGTGCTCTTTTATTCGAGTTACAGCGTCTATGAGGTCGCGCAGCTGTCGTGGGGTTCCGCGCTGGTGCATTCGCCCGCCGACAGCGCGCTGCTATATGGCATGCGCGACTGGTTTGCGAAGATCGCCCTGATCCTCGCCTTTGCCGCGCCCGCGGCCGCGCAACTGCTGATCCCCGGGATCAGCCTGCAGGGGAGGATCATGGCTTATGCCAGCCTCTTCCTGCTGATGGTGCCAATCGCGCTTTTCGCGATGCGCCTCGTCCCGCCGCGCGCCGTCGTGGCGGACGCAGGCATCGGCTGGCGGCACGAGATCCGCGCCTCGCTGTCATTCCCGCCGCTGATGCTGCTGCTCGGTGTCCAATTCCTCAACAGCTTTGCCTTCGGGTCGCTGACGTCGCTCTTCGTCTTCTTCGCGGCCGCAGTGCTCGACCTCGACGGGCAGAGCGCGGTATTGCTCTTCGCGAGCTTCATCGGTGGGGCCCTTGCGTCGCCGCTGTGGACCTTTCTTGCCCGGCGTTTCGGCAAGCCGCCAATGATGATGGCGATGGGGCTCCTGATCTCCGGCCTGCTTGTCGCAACCCTGTTTCAGCAACCGCGGGGTTTGATGCAGGCGGTGGGCTTTTCGCTGATGCTCGGGACAGGCTTCGTCGGGCTGCTTTTCACCTATTCGATGCTCGCCGACCTGATCCCGCGCGATGCGGTGCGCTGCGGGCGGGGCCGCTCGGCGTTTCTGTTTGCACTGCTCAACCTGATGCAGAAATTCGGCGTCGCCGCCGCGATCGCGGTCAGCTACCTCGCGCTCGATCTAGTAGGCTTCGATCCGAAAAACGGCGATTCGGCGGCGCGCGAGTTGCACCTGTTGTTCGCGCTTCAGCCGACGGTCAGCTGGATCGTCATGGTCGGCCTGCTGCTGATGATGCAGCGCGGACTCGCGCGCTGCGCCTGACCCCGCACTTGCAATCGCCGCACGGCGCAAGTAAAGGCCGCTTTCATTCGGACAGATGCGCCGTTTTCCTTCCGCCTTTCGCCGACATTCTCGGGGAGGGTGGGCGGAGTATTGCCCCAAGGCACGCTTGACGCGCCGGGGGCGGCAACCCATCTGCTCCGAACCGAAGACGTTAAAGGACAGGACGATCAATATGGCGAAGACCAGCCCGGCTGAGTTTATCAATCAGGTACGCGCCGAAGCCCGCAAGATCGTGTGGCCTACCAGCCGCGAGACGGTGCAGACGACGATCATGGTCCTCATCATGATGACGATCCTTTCGCTGTTCTTTTTCGGCGTCGACACGGTTTTCAACGCGATCGTCAGCTGGCTGACGTCGCTCGCGCGCTAATCGCCGCAGTTACAGGGACAGGATAGTTAGACTTATGGCGCGCTGGTACATCATTCACGCCTATTCGGGTTTCGAAAACAAGGTTCGCGATTCGGTGCTTTCCGACGCGGAACGTTTGGGCCTCACCGACTTCGTCGAAGCGGTCGAAGTGCCGGTCGAAACCGTCACCGAGGTAAAGCGCGGCAAGAAGGTCCAGGCTGAGCGCAAGTTCTTCCCGGGTTACGTCCTCGCCAAGCTGACGATGACCGACGATGTCTATCACCTCGTCAAGAACACGCCGAAGGTCACGGGCTTTCTCGGATCGATGGGCAAGCCGCAGGCGATCAGCGAAGCTGAGGCCGCGCGCATTCTGAATAGCAAGGAAGAGGCCGCGGCCCGCCCGAAGCAGGAAATCCGCGTCGACTACGAAATCGGCGATCAGGTCAAGGTGCTCGACGGTCCCTTTGCCAGCTTCAACGGGCTGGTCGAGGAACTCGATTTCGAAAAGGCGCGCGTCAAGGTGTCGGTGTCGATCTTCGGTCGCGCCACCCCGGTCGAGCTCGACTTCGAACAGGTCGAACGCTTCAAATAATATCGTGGCGCGCCTTCGGGCGCGCGCGAAGCCCACTGAATGGAACGCGCCATGAGCCTCACTCCCGAAGAGATGCAGGCTCGTGCCGTCCATGCGCGCGAAATTTACGCCAGCGTCGATCGCGAGCGGCTCGTCCGGCATATCGTCCACCTCTTCGATCTCGAGGCGGCGGACGAGCCCGATGAATTTACCTATCCCGCCTTCACCAAGCCGCGCCGCCAGCGCATTTTCGGCGGGCAGGTGATCGCGCAGGCCATGGTCGCGGCGGCGCGCACCGTCGATTCCGACAAGAGCGTCCATTCGCTCCACGCCTATTTCCTGCGCGGCGGCGACGAAGCGAAGCCGCTGCATTTTCGGGTCCACCGCGATTTCGACGGCCGCAGCTTCGCCAACCGCCGCGTTGTCGTGCGCCAGGACGACAAGGTGATCTTCAACCTCACCGCATCGTTCCAGGCGCCCGAACAGGGCCTGTCGCATCAGATTCCGATGACCGGCATCCTGCCGCCCGAGGAATGCTGGGATTTCGCCGATTTCATCGCGGTCGATCCCAAGATCAGCGACCGGCGCATCGAACATATGGCGCGCATGCATCCGTTCGAGGTCCGCGCCTTCCGTCCGCCGCCGTCCGCGCGGGCGACGATGCAATATGAATGGTTCCGCATTGCCTCGCCCGTCGGCGACGATCCGCTGATCCACCGCGCTCTGCTGGCCTATGCCTCGGACATGGGGCTGCTCTCGACGACCCTGATGCCGCATGGGATGACGTGGGATACGCCGGGTCTGTTCTCGACCAGCCTCGACCATGCGATGTGGTTCCACGACGACATCCGCGTCGACGAATGGTTCGTCTATGTCATGGACAGCGACTGGAGCGGCGGCGGGCGCGGGATCAACCGCGGGCGCATCTATCGGCGCGACGGCACGTTGATCGCCTCGGCGGTGCAGGAAGGGCTGATCCGCCACGATCCGTCGGCATAAGGCTTGTTTTCTGCGGCGTTTGCGCTTATGCGCGCCGCTTCGCGTCAGATAAGGGCGTGATTCCGCGCGGGAGGAAGGGGTGATGCCCTTCTGCTTGACCGCTAATTTTGAGGTTCACCGGCAACGGCGAACCGACAGAAAGACAGGAGGCCATCATGGCTAAGAAGATTAGCGGCTACATCAAGCTGCAGGTTCCGGCAGGGACCGCAAACCCCTCGCCGCCGCTCGGGCCGGCACTCGGCCAGCGCGGCGTGAACATCATGGAATTCTGCAAGGCGTTCAACGCCGCGACCGATTCCATGGAAAAGGGCACGCCCACCCCGACGATCATCACCGTGTTCGCCGACAAGAGCTTTACCTTCGTGACGAAGACGCCCCCGGCGACTTATCTGATCAAGAAGGCTGCGAACCTGAAGGCTGGCTCTAAGGAGCCCGGCAAGATCAGCGGTGGCAAGATCGCCCGCTCGAAGCTGACCGAAATCGCCGAAATCAAGTTCAAGGATCTCAACGCGAACGATCTGGAACAGGCTACGAAGATCATCGAGGGCAGCGCGCGCTCGATGGGCCTCGAAGTGACGGAGGGCTGATCCGATGGCAAAGCTGACCAAGAAGCAGAAGGCCCTCGAGGGCAAGGTTGACGCGCTGAAGCTTCACGCTGTCGACGAAGCGCTGAAGACGGTGCGTGAACTGGCCTCGGCCAAGTTCGACGAAACGATGGAAATCGCGATCAACCTCGGTGTCGATCCGCGCCACGCCGACCAGATGGTCCGCGGCGTCGTAACGCTCCCCGCAGGTACCGGCAAGGACGTCAAGGTTGCCGTGTTCGCGCGCGGCGACAATGCCGACAAGGCGCTGGCCGCCGGCGCCGACAAGGTCGGTGCCGAAGACCTGATGGAAGACATGCTCGCGGGTAACCTCGACTATGGCCGCGTCATCGCGACGCCGGACATGATGGGCATCGTCGGCCGCCTCGGCAAGACGCTGGGTCCGAAGGGCCTGATGCCGAACCCGAAGCTGGGCACCGTGACCCCGAACGTCGCCGACGCCGTGAAGGCCGCCAAGGGCGGTCAGATCGAATTCCGCGTCGAAAAGACCGGGATCATCCACGCCGGCCTCGGCAAGCTGTCGTTCGGCGAGGAAAAGCTCCGCCAGAACTTTGACGCTTTCGTCGACGCGATCGTCAAGGCGAAGCCGGCCGGCGCGAAGGGCAAATATGTCCGCAAGATCGCCCTGTCGTCGTCGATGGGCCCCGGCGTGAAGGTCGATACGGCCGACGTGACCGGCGCCTGATAGGCACCAGATGATTTAGGAAGGGCCGGGGGAAACTCCGGCCCTTTTCTTATGCGCGGGGCGCCGGGGCGAACTGGATAAGGTCCCACCTATTGCCATAAAGGTCGAGGAACACCGCGACGGTGCCGTAATCGGCTTCGATCGGCTCGCGCTCGATCCGCACGCCTTTGTCGATCAGCCGCTGATAGTCGCGCCATAAATCGTCGGTCTGCAGGAACAGGAAGACGCGCCCGCCCGCTTGGTCGCCAATAAACTTCGCCTGGCCTTCATTAGCGGCACGCGCCAGCAGGATCGTCGCACCCCCCGGCGGATTGCCCGGCGGCGCGATGAGCACCCAGCGCTTGTCCTGCGCCGGCTGATACTCGTCAGCGACGAGCGTGAAGCCCAAGGTCTCGACGTAGAAGGTGATCGCCTCGTCATAATCGCGAACGACGAGCGCGATATGCGCGAGCGACTGCCGCGTCATTCGCGCAGCCCGCGAAGCGCCGCCCCGGCCGCAAACGGACCGATGACCGTCAGCAGCAAACTCGTCGCGCCCAGCAACTTCATCGCCCCGCGCCCCGACGGATCGAGCATCCCGGCGCCAAAGATCAACATCGGCACCGCCAGCGGTAGCACCAGCAGCCCGCCGATCGCGCTGCCGCCCTTGACTCCCGCGGTCAGCGCCGCGCTCAGCACCGCCAGCGATGCCAGCGCCGGGATCGCAATCGCAATTCCCACCATCAGCACCTCAACCCGCGCCGCGTCCTGCGCCAGCAACGCCGCCGCAGGGAACAAGGCGATCATCAACGGCAGCCCAAACGCAATCGCGTGCGCCGCGATCTTCACCGCCGCGATGACTTCATCGGCGATCCCGCGCACCGCAAGCTGGTCGAGCACGCCCGCCTCGCGGTCGGGCCGCACCAGCCGGTCGATCGGCAGCAGGGCGGCGAGCAGGGCGGCGACCCACACCATCCCGCCTCCCGCGCGTTTAAGAAGTGGTGCGTCGGGTCCGACGGCAAACGGAAACGCCGTCGCGACGAGCAGGAAGAAGAGCACGGGAAGCCAGAGCGCTCCGCTGCCCCAGGCACGGCGCAGATCGCGCCAGAAGAGCGCAATGAGGGCGGTCAAGCGAGCGCCCCCATATCGAGTTCGGCGAGGTCGGGGATGGCGAGCGCGAAGTGCGACGCGAGCAGGACCGCGCCGCCATTTGCCCGGTGCTTCGCAATGGCTGCGACCAGCCGTGCCTGCGCCGCGTCGTCCATGCCGTTCGCCGGCTCATCGAGCAGCCAGATCGGCGCGCCGCTGGCGATAACGCGCACCATCGCGGCGCGCTTGCGCTGCCCGGTCGACAGCATCGACACCGGCACCTCGGCCAGCGGCGCCAACCCCATCTCGTCCATCGCGCGATCGACCGTGTGGCCGTCGACGGTATCGACCCGCGCCCAGAAATCGAGCGCGCGGCGCAGCGGCAATTCGGCGTCGAGCGCCGCGGCTTCGTCGATCAGCGCGATGCGCCCGCGGCATTCGACCGTTCCCGCCGCCGGACGCAGCAGGCCGGCGGCGAGGCGGATCAGGCTCGACTTGCCCGCACCGTTCGGGCCGCGCAGCCACAGCGCGTCACCGCGGGTCAGCGAGAGCGACAGGTCTTCGAAGAGCAGCCGGTCGCCGCGAATGCACGCCAGCCGATCGATCCGCAGCAACACGCTCACGCCATGTCTTCCAGCGCGTGCATATCGTCGTCGGAAAAGCCGAAATGATGCCCGATTTCGTGGATCAGCACATGGCGGACCAGCGTGTCGAGCCGCTCGCCGGTTTCGATCCACTCGACAAGGATCGGGATGCGATAGAGGGTAACGCGGTCGGGTATGCCGCCGCTCTGGTCGATGCTGCGCTCGGTCAGCGGGCGGCCTTCGTAAAGGCCGGTGAGTTCATAGGCATGCTCGATCTCGAGCGAGGCGAGCGTCTCGTGGTCGGCGAACTCCTCGATCGCGACCACGACGCCCTGGATATGCGGTTTGAACGCCGCGGGCAGGGTCTCGAGCGCTGCTTCGGCCATCGCGAACATCGCATCGGCGTCGGGCGCGCCGCCGGTCCATCCGCCGGGAAGCTCAGGGGTCAAATCGGGCAGGGCACTCTTGTCGCTCATCGCGCCCTTCCTTATGGCGGGCGCACGACATTGACCAGCGGGAGAGTAATCATGGTCCAGAAACTCGACGAAAACGCCCGCACCGCGCTGCTCGCCCGCTTCCCCGAATGGACGCACGAACCGACGCGCGACGCAATCACCCGCCAGTTCAAATTTGCCGATTTCGCGCAGGCCTTCGGCTTTATGGCGAGCGTCGCGATCATCGCCGAAAAGATGGACCACCACCCCGAATGGTCGAACGTCTATAACCGCGTCGACATCCTGCTGACGACGCACGACGCCGATGGCTTGTCGGAACGCGATGCGAAGCTGGCCGAGGCGATCGAAGCTTTGGTCTGACGGGCTTGGCCAGGGCCAGAGGCTTTGGCTGATGCCAGCATCCCCTTTAATCGTCACCCCGGATTTGATCCGGGGTCCACAGCTGCCGTCGCGCCAATGGATCCCGGATCAAATCCGGGATGACGAGTGACTGGAAGCGACCGAGAGTTGCCGTTGATCCTCCCTGTGGCGAAGCCATGGGGAGGTGGCAGCGCGAAGCGCTGACGGAGGGGCGATGGAGCCGGCGTTGCCGCCCCTCCACCATCCGCTTCGCGGACGGTCCCCCTCCCCATCGCCGCGCGACAGGGAGGATAAAAAGGTCAGCCTCCCATCCCAAAGCCACCGTCCCACTTATCCGACCGCGCGGCTTGCGCTGTGCCACCACCCCCTTAAAAGCACCTCAAAGCACAAAGGGGAGCCTGCCACATGTCCGACAGCCTGTTTCGCCGCAAACCGATCGTTCCGGAACGGCGGGATGGTCAGCAAGAACTTGCGCGGACGCTGAGCTGGCCGCACCTGATCGCGCTTGGCGTCGGTGCGATCGTCGGCACGGGCATTCTCACCCTCATCGGGGTCGGCGCCGACAAGGCGGGCCCCGCGGTCATCCTGTCCTTCGGCATCGCGGGTCTGATCTGCGCCTGCGCCGCGCTCGCCTATGCCGAAATGGCGACGATGATCCCGGCGTCGGGCAGCGCCTACACCTACAGCTATGTGGTGATCGGCGAACTGCTCGCATGGATCGTCGGGTGGAGCCTGATCCTCGAATATTCGCTCGTGGTCAGCGCGGTCGCGGTCGGCTGGTCGGGCTATGCGGCGCCGTTGCTGGAGGCGTGGGCGGGCATCCCGATGGCATTGATGCAGGGGCCCGAACTTGGTGGCATCGTCAACCTGCCGGCCATCGCAATCATCGCCGTCGTCGCGGGGCTGCTGCTCGTCGGCACGCGCGAAAGCGCAACGCTCAACGCCGTCCTCGTCCTTGTGAAAGTCGTCGCGCTCGTCATCTTTGTCGCCGTAGCACTTCCGGCATTTAATGCTGCCAATCTCGAACCCTTCAGCCCCTATGGCTTTAGCAAGCATATGGGCCCGGACGGCGTCGAGCGCGGCGTGATGGCGGCTGCGGCGATCATCTTCTTTGCCTTCTACGGCTTCGATGCGATCGCGACCGCGGCAGAAGAAACGCGCAACCCCGACCGCGATCTCAAGATCGGGATCGTCGGTTCGATGTTCGTCTGCGTCGTCATCTATATCGCGGTGGCAGTCGCGGCGGTGGGCGCCATCGCCTATACCCGTTTTGCCAACAGCCCAGAGCCGCTCGCGCTGATCCTGCGCGAACTCGGCAGCCCGCTCGCGGCGCAATATCTCGCCGTCTCGGCGATCATCGCGTTGCCGACGGTCATCCTCGCCTTCTTTTATGGCCAGAGCCGCATCTTCTTCACCATGGCACGCGACGGTCTGCTCCCCGCCAGCCTCGCCAGGCTGTCGTCGCGCGGGACGCCGGTGCGGATCACGATCTTCACCGCGCTGGTCGTTGCCGTGCTCGCGGGCTTTATTCCGCTCGGCGAACTCGCCGCGCTCGCCAATGCCGGCACGCTGGCGGCTTTCACCGCGGTGTCGATCTGCATGCTCATCATGCGCCGCCGCGCGCCCGATGCGCCGCGCACCTTCCGTGCGCCGATGCCGTGGGTGGTCGGCGGCATCGCAGTATTCGGTTGCATTTATCTGTTCTTCAGCCTGCCTGTGCAGACGCAGATGTGGTTCGGCATCTGGAATATCGCCGGTCTCGCGGTTTATTTTCTCTACTCACGTAACAAGGCAATAATCGCCTGATATTTTTGTCGGGATGCCACGCCCGTCAGCGTTCCGCCAGTCTGGATCCAATAGGTCGTTGAACTGGACTAGCGATCGAATAAGCTTTCCCCGCGCCGCTCGTTTCGAGTCGGTAGTGGGGGAAGAATTATGGCGACCTTGATCGAGGATACGCAGGGCAAGATACGCGACCTGCCAATTCAAAAGATACTCAAGGATTTATTGATCGGGGCGGCCGACGTCGCCGGTATCGATCGGGTGCGCGTCGTGTCGGGCGGGCAGGCAAAGCTGGGAACGCCCGGAGGAAAACGCACGGGGTCGGTGCGGCACGATCTCGGCTATGCGGCCGATCTTCGTCTTGAAAAGGACGGCGCCGCGATTTCCTTCGCGAATCCCGCGGGGCAGGCGATATTCGAAGCATATGTCGAGGCGTGCGCGCGTCTGGGCGCCACCGGCATCGGCGCTGCGGTCGATTATATGGGGCCGCTCACCATCCACGTCGGATATGGCGCGCGCGCGGTGTGGGGTACCGGGGGCAAGTCGGCGAATGCGCCGCGATGGTTGATCGATGCCGTCAGGCGTGGCTGGGCCGCCAGCACCGTCGCGGGCATGAAATCGAATAAATCGGACTCGCTCGATTCGCCCGACGCGGAAGAGGAAGAGGACATGGTCACATGAGGTCGTTTCACGCCCCGGCCTGACCAGCTATAGCCCGGCCGCTCACGGCTTGCCCGATCGAACGGATCGCTAGGCAGCAGTTCAGCGCCGGACGACTTCACGGGCGCGCCATCGCCAGGTTTGCGTTCCCGCATACAGAAAGGCCCCGCTCCGACCGGCGAGGCGAAGCGGGGCAGAGGGTTGCCGGGCTGTATTCAGCTGTCGGCTTCGTACGCCAGCAAGTCGCCTGGCTGGCAATCGAGTTCGGCACAGATCGCCTCGAGCGTCGAAAAGCGCATCGCCTTGGCCTTGCCGGTCTTCAGGATCGACAGATTGGCGAGAGTGATGCCGATGCGGTCGGACAGGTCGGTGAGCGTCATCCGCTTTGCAAGAAGCAGATCGTCCAGTTTCACGACGATCGCCATCACACGGTTCCTTCCAGCTCGTCGCGCATCGCTGTGCCTCGCTCGAACACCGCGGCAAGGACAAAAGCGAGCAGGATCGCGAGCAGGCTGCCGAGCGAGATGCCGCCCATTCCGCCGAATTCGCTGCCCGCCTTCGCAATGCTGCTCGCGGTCCACTGGAGCGGGATCGCCAGCAACTGCGTCACCACCAGCGCCCAGCCGACGCGGCGCAGCCGCGCGGCGTTTGCCGGGACGAAAGGATCGCTCGTCGTGCTCGCGACAAGGGCCTGAAGCTGGCGGACGATATAGGCGGCGGCAGCGAGGATCGCGAAGAGCAGCAGCATCAGCATGCTGACCGGGACGCGAAGCGTCGTGACGTCGATGAACTCCGGACTGTTCCGGAATTCGGCCAAGACTTCGGGCCAGGCGATGATGAGCGCGATCGCGACGCCGACGACCAGCACCCCCGACGCGGCGATCAGCCCCAGGATCAGCCAAAGCAGACCGCGCGTCACGCCGAGCAAGGCAGGGTTGGAAACGGGCATATCGTTCTCCGATAGGTTGTTTATCGAAGAACGATATATAAGCGCGAATATTTATCGTCAATCGATAATATCGTAAAACGATATGGACAGGCGGCAGGCGCAAGCAAAGCCCATTTCCCTGATCGTCACCCCGAACTTGATCCGCGGTCCATGACCGCATGCACTGTGCTTCCGATCAAGGGTGCTCTGGATCCCGGGTCAGGCCCGGGATGACGAAGGGAAGGGGCTCAAACGGCCTGCCAGTCGAACGCCAGCGGCGCTTCGCGAAAGGCGAAGCGATCGAGGTGGCGGGCGACGGCGCCCTCCAGTCCTTCAAGCTGCTCGCCGACGCTGGCATCGATGCGGACCGACAAACTGTCGGCCGCGGCATCGAAAGTGACCAGCGCATCGTCCGGCCAGTCGCCTCCGCGCGCATCCTTCGGGAAGGTCACGGTGCCGTGCTCGGCGGTGAACTCGACCGCCAGATTATGCTGCCAATGCTTGCACAATTGCTGGAGATATTTGTTCGCGTGCGCGGTGGGCACTTTGGCCGTTGCTGAAACCGTCATGGCTATGCTCCTTACAGCCGCTCGATCTTCTGCGCCGCCTCGTCGATCAGCGCGACGATGTCGTGCCGCGCCGCATTGTCGAGGTCGCGGTCGCCGAGGCGGTTCATCAGAACCTGGCGCAGATTGCCCATCGCGCGGCGGACCGACGCCAAGTCGGTGCGCTGCGTTTCTTCGCCGATCGCGGTCAGGCGCGCGATTGCGGCTTCGACGATTTCGCTATTGGCCTCGAGCTCGGCACGCCCGGCGTCGGTAATCGC
This sequence comes from Sphingopyxis sp. Soil_C_28, assembly GCF_057657055.1. Taxonomy (NCBI): domain Bacteria; kingdom Pseudomonadati; phylum Pseudomonadota; class Alphaproteobacteria; order Sphingomonadales; family Sphingopyxidaceae; genus Sphingopyxis; species Sphingopyxis sp. Soil_C_28. The sequence goes on along the minus strand of NZ_JBDGJE010000001.1, from coordinate 1,604,961 downwards.
GAACAGCTTTTTCGCGCCGTTGCTCTGCTGCGCTTCGATCAGGTCCATGTCGTCGAGCATCGTCAGCGTCGGATAGATGACGCCGGGGCTCGGCGCATAGGTGCCGCCGGTGAGTTCTTCGATCTGGCGGATCAGGTCATAACCGTGGCGCGGTTCGTCGGCGATCAGCTTGAGCAGCACCAACCGCAATTCGCCGCCATCGAACATCCGCCGGCGTTCGCCGCGCTCGCCCCGGCCGCCGCCACGCCGGCCTCCACCCCCAAAGCCATGCCCGAAGCCATGACCAAAGCCGCGTCCGCCGCCGCGATGCATCGCGTGCCGCCCACCGCATCCGCGGCCATCCATTTTTGCATAAAAAATCATTTATCGTTCCTCAGAGCTATTCTGGATGCGTCTAAGATATATCGTAGTATAGTTTGCGCAAGGGGCGCTGGAAAGATTCTTCATCGGCCATGCCGTGCGCGGTTCGACGCGATCAGGCTGCGGGGCCGAAGCGCAGGTGGATCAGCGGATAGTCGCGGCCCTGGCCATCCAGTTTGGACCGACCGGTGGCAACGAACCCCAGCCGTTTGTAAAAGCCGACCGCTTGCGCATTCTGCTCGTTCACTTCGGTCGTCAGCGAAGGGCAGCGTCCCAGCGCATGTGTGACCAGCGCCTGTCCGATGCCGAGGCCCCGGTGCGCGGGGTCGATGAACAGCGCTTCCATGCTCGTTCCGTCGAGTAGCATGAAGCCGACAGGACGGTCATCGACATCTACCGCGAGCCAGAGTGGGGCCATGGGCAGGAATCCCCTGACCTCGACTTCGATCGCCGCCCGGTCTTCGGTTGTCAGGAAGTCGTGCGTAGCATCGACGGCATTGCGCCATATCTGGACAGCGCGCTCGCCATCGTCGGGCGTGGATTCCCGGATGCGGATCATCGGCGGGACGTTAGCCGATGCAGCTCGGGCCCGGCAAGCCATGCGAGGGGATGCCAGACCCGCGATCGGCCTTGACTCTGCGGCCATCAACGCTAATAGCGCCCCCGTGTTGCCACGGGTTCGCCCGCGGCAATTCCGTCCGAGACAGTTGGTGAAGGGGACTTGCCCTTCTTAATTTCCAGCCGAGACGGGGAACAGTCTTTTTCGGTCGCCCGCCTGTATCCAGGCGACGCGTCTTGACCGACCCCATCGGACATCGTTGCGCAAATACAGCCGAGCCTCGGCTCGAGTCTGTTTTTGCGTGTTTTAGCCGCCCGGCGGTGCGTGCGTTTCTGCGCGCGGGCATCCGGGCAGATGAGTGGAGTATAGGCATGGATCGTACGGAAAAGGCCGAAGCCGTATCCTCGCTGAACGCTACGCTGTCGTCAGCTGCTTCGGTTGTGGTCGTCCGCAACCTTGGCATGACCGTCGCCCAGTCGACGGTGCTGCGCCAGCAAATGCGCGATGCAGGGGCCGACTTTCGCGTCACGAAGAACCGTCTTGCCAAAATCGCGCTCGATGGCACGTCCTACGCCGGTATCAGCGACCTGCTGACCGGTCCCACGGCCCTTGCAACCTCGACCGATCCGGTCTCGGCTGCAAAGATCGCCGTGGAATTTGCCAAGACCAACGACAAACTTGAAATCGTTGGTGGCGGCATGGGCGACGTGGTCCTCGACGTGAATGGCGTGAAGGCGCTGGCTTCGCTTCCCTCGCTCGACCAGCTTCGTGCCACGATCATCGGTCTGGTACAGGCTCCGGCCACGAAGGTTGCGCAGATTGCCGCAGCCCCGGCTGGCCAGTTGGCGCGGGTTTTTGGCGCATATGCCGCCAAAGAAGCAGCGTGATTTCGAACTAACCTTTAAACTTACTGCCGGGATATCCCGGTTCTGATGGAGAATGAACATGGCTGATCTTGCAAAGATCGTTGAAGAACTGTCGGCTCTGACCGTCCTCGAAGCAGCTGACCTGTCGAAGCTGCTCGAAGAAAAGTGGGGCGTTTCGGCTGCTGCTGCTGTTGCTGCCGCTCCGGCTGCTGCGGCTGCTGGCCCGGCTGCTGAAGAGCAGACCGAATTCGACGTCATTCTGACGGGTGACGGCGGCAACAAGATCAACGTCATCAAGGAAGTCCGCGCGATCACCGGCCTGGGTCTTGGCGAAGCCAAGGCACTTGTCGAAGGTGCGCCGAAGGCCATCAAGGAAGGCGTGAACAAGGCAGAAGCTGAAGAGCTGAAGGCCAAGATCCTCGCCGCTGGCGGCACCGTCGAACTGAAGTAATCAGTTTGCGAGAATCCCGCCGGTTCATCCGGCCGGGGTTCCAGCGAAAAAGAGAAAGGGCGGCGCCGCGAGGCACCGCCCTTTTTCTATGCGGTGAGGGGACCACAGCGGATCGTCGGGCTCAATTGTTCGAATAGCCCGGACGGAAGCTGGTCGAGGTGCGGACACGCGTCGGTTCGGGACGGCGCACTTCCTGTTCCTGCATAGCCGGGGCAGGACGCTGGGCGATTTCCCAAGCGCTCACCGGTTTGCGGGTCATATCCTTCTGGGCTCCGAGCGTCTCATCATAGGCAACGCGTTCCTGACGATCGAGGAAACGCGCACGCTTCAGGCGCTTGCTTAGCGTTGCAAACGGATTGTCGTCCGTCGGCCCCGCCATCGCCATGGCTTCGTGACGACCCATGCTGCCGCTCGGCGCGGCTGCGAATGCGGGCACTGTGCGCGGCGCAACCTCTTCGCGCGGAGCGTAAGCGGGCGTGATCCATGGCTGCGTTTCTGCTGTGGCGGGCGCAGGCGGCGCAACGGGTTGGGGCTCATACGCATAGGCCGCGGATTCTGCGTCGTGCACGCGGCGGCGGCGAACGGCAAACGCCAGGCCTGCACCGCCAACGATCAGCAGCGCGGCGGCACCACCGGCAAGCTCCCAAGGAAATTCATTACCCGTCGGGGTCGTGCTGGCCATTTCAACGGGCGCCGCCGGTTCGGCAATCGGCTCTATATTCGTCGTCAGGGGTGCCGCGATGGGCGCTGCGTCGTCGGGCAGCGGCGTGTCGGCTGCAGGAGTTGCGGCGGCGGGAGCCGCGGCAACTGGTGCGGCTGCTGCGGGTCTAGCGCGCCGGGCCGTTCGCTCGGCACGTGCCGGAGCGGTGGCGGGTTCGGCAGCCTTGGGCGCCGGTGCAGCAGTTTCAGGCGCGATATCCAGCGGTACGCGGATAACCACCGGTGTTGATGCGGCCGGCTGTGCAACCTGCGAGGTTGCAACGGGTGCCGTCGTCGTCGGCTCGGCCACCGTCGGCGGGGTTTGCGGCGTCGGCGCAGCAATCGGAGGTGTCATCGTAACGGTGGGGGTTTCCTGCGCAAAAGCGCCGGGCGTGGACAGGACCAGGAACGCGGCAATCGCGCTCATGGCGGGGCGGGAGAGGGCGATATTTTTCGTCATAGTGAAAGACGAACGAACCGCCTCGCGAAAGTGCTGCCTTTGCGGGTCGGTTTACACGATGAGCCGTTGCTGCCGAACGGCGCGGCGAAGATTCGAGTACCGCTGATCGCGGTCGACGATCAGTTTAGGGGTCAGCCGAGCGGTGCCGCGGACCCGTTCGTGGGTGTTCATGAAGCCTGCTTTTACAAAGCGGAATATGTAAAGATGACAGAGATCTTGCGCTTTGACGTCGCGCCGGTCACCAATTCGTCATCGCCGCGCAACCTGGGCGTGGTTAATGCCGCGCATGAAGACGACCGACCTTGCCCCGACCCGGCTTCCAAGCCATCTGCGCGAAACGCAGCGGCTTCTCTTTATCGCCAAACACGCCCGCTGGACCGGGGGATTGCATGCCGACGATGGCAATCACGCGCTCTATCACCGCGAGATGCGCGAAACGCTCGAGGGGCTCGGCATCGAATTGTTGATCGCGGACAGCTATGCCGCGCTGTTCGACCGGCCATCCGCCGATTTCGTTTTCCCGCTGCTCAATCGCGGTGGCTTCTTCAATTCTGAAATGCTGCTTCCCCTGCTTTGCAACCAGCATGACCTGCCATATCTCGGCGCGTCGCCGATCGTGCGCGGCCTGTCCGACGACAAGCATCTGACCAAGCTCGAGGCCGCGGCGCGGGGCGTTCCGACCGCGTCCTGGGCTCTGTTTCGCCGCGGCGCGCCCGTCGACGTGTCGCGCTGTCCGCCCGCACGGCGCTGGGTGATCAAGCCGAACAACAGCTCGGCTTCGTGGGGCGTGCGTGACGCGCACGACCGGATCGAACTCGCGCAATCGATTGCCGAAATCCACGCGCTCGACCATGACGCGCTGGTCGAACCCTTTATCGACGGCAGCGATATTGAAGTGCCGGTGATCACGCTGCGCGGCGAGCCTGCGATGCTGCCGATGATGATCTTCGAGCAGGACGACCCGACGCAGCTTCGCACCTATCAGGAAAAGCGCGATCTGATCGGCAACGTCGGATATTGCATTAAGCGCTTTGACGATCCTCTAATCGCCAGCCGTGTTACCGAATATACAAAGCGGATGGCGGATATCTTCCGCCCGTTCGATTATGGTCGGTTCGAGTTTCGTGTCGATCAGGCGACGGGCGACGTCCGGCTGCTCGAGGTCAACCTCAACTGCAACCTCTGGTCCGAGAAGCTGTTTTCGCGATCGGCGGTCGCGGCGGGTTTCACCCACTCGACGCTGATCGAAACGATCGTCGCAGAAAGCATGATCCGCCAGATCGCACCGGCGGCGGCGCGGCGGGATGCGGCATGAGCGGGTCGATCCTGATCCTCGCGGGCCGCCGTCCGGGTGCCGCCGATCCGCTCGCCAAGGCGCATGGCGTCGCTGACAAATGCCTTGTGCCGGTCGCGGGGCGGCCGATGATCGCCCATGTGCTGGAATGCGCAGCAGACAGTTCGGCGGCGCGGGTGTTCGTTTCCACGCACCACGCGGCGCTGCTGGATGATCTGAACGACCCGGTGGCGGAATTATTGGGCAAGCGGCTGATCGTCGTGCCGGCTGCGGACAATCTTGCGGACTCGGTCCTTGCGGTTGCGGGGGTAGCGGCGTTTCCGCTGTTTATCACGACCGCCGACAATTGCCTGCTGACGCCGGCGACAATTGCCGAGATCGAGGCTGGGGCGAAGCGGCTGGGCGCCGAAGCCGGCGTCGCGCTGGCGCGGCGCGAAGATGTGCTCGCGGTCCATCCTGAGGGGCAGCGGCGCTTTTACGAGTTTTCCGACGTCGCGGTGTCGAACTGCAATGCATATTGGATCGGACATCCCAATGCGTTGCGCGCCGCCGAGGCTTTTCGTGGCGGTGGTCAGTTCGTCAAGAAGCCGCTGCGCGTGATGCAGGCGTTCGGCCTGATCAACCTGCTTCGCTTCCGTTTCGGACTGGGGCCGATCCACCATCTCTTCGCGCGCATTTCCCGCCATCTGGAAATTGAAGTCGCCCCGCTGCTGGTGAGCAACGGGGCGACCGCGATCGATGTCGACAACGAACGCTCGCTATGGGTGACCGAGGCGTTGATGAAGCGCCCTGAGATCGTCAGTCCGCGACCCAGTTGCCGTGAAAGCCAGGAGGGACCCGATGCGGCAGGTGAACGACAGCTTGCGGTGACCCGGTAAAATCATCGGCGTTGAGGATGACCAGGTCGGTGGTCTGGTCATTCATGTCGACCACCAGCCCGATCAGCCAGCCATCATCCTCGGCGCTGTCGGGGCTGCGCGGAACGAAGACGAACTCGCCGGGATGCCGACCGGCACCGAAATCATGGATCGTGGTCGTGCCCTGCTTCAGATCGTGGCGGAACAGCCGCGTGTCGGCCATCGCCCATTCGACGCTTTCGCCGTCGGGCATCGCGACGCTGTAAACATAGCGATAGGCCTGTGTGGTCAGTCGTTCGTCGTAGCGCGGAAATTCCTGCGCATGATCGTGGATGACCGCGCGGATCGTCGTGCCTGCGACCGGATCGATCGTCCAACGTTCCATGCGTGACTTTTGGCTGTCGGGGCCGCGTTTCGATTCCGCAAACATGGTTTCGTGCGCGACGACGTCGACGATCACCTTGCCGTCGGCCGTTTCGTGGGCGTTGGCGGGGTGGAAGACATAACAGGGCTCGACCGGCACCCAGATGATGCTGTCGCCGTCGCCTCTCCTGGGGAGGAGGCCGACCCGCGCCTGATGCGCGTCGTTCCATGCATAGGGGAAGCGATAACCGGACAGCAGCATCTTCATCGAGAAGGTGACGGGCAGGTCGAACACCAGCGCGTAATTTTCGGTGATCGCGCAGTCGTGGATCGACGGACCATCGCTCACCGCGATCGCCTCTTCGCGGATGACATGCGCGCCGCTGTCCATCACGACGTGCCAGACCTTGTTCGGCTCGTCGCCACGATAGGTGATCGCGTGGACCTCGTTGGTGACCGGATCATGGTGGGGATGCGCAGTGTAGGCGCCGACCAGCGTGCCGTCGAACGGGTTATGTGCGATCGTGTTCAGTTCATAGCCGAGCTCGACGGGCTTACCGCCTGCTTCGACGATCGCGAAGGTGCGGCCTGCGAGGCCGACGACGTTCGTGTTGGGTGCGTCGTTGCGGTCGGCGCGCGGGCCGGGTGGCAGTGCTTCGCCCAGCACTTCGCAGGCCTCGCTGCCGCGCACCCAGCGGTTACGGTACCAGTCGGCCTTGCCGCCTTCGATGCGGATGCCGTGGACCATGCCCGCGCCGGTGAACCAGTGATAGCTGGCGGGATCGGGGGCGATGGCGGGGTTCGGCCCGTTGCGCAGATAGCGGCCGGTGAGCGCGACGGGGATCTCGCCTTCGACGCGGAGGCCTTCGAGCGTCAGTTCCTCGGTCATCGGTTGGTGGATGCCGGTGAGGAAGGGGTGGGCATCGGTGGGGCGGGGGAGGCGCTTGCGGTTGAAATCGGCGACCTTGCCGATGCCTTTGACGACGGCGCCGCGGATCAGGGTTTCGACGTTGCTTGCCATGATATTGCTCCTTACGGATGTTGGCGAAAGTGCCGCGTAGCGTGGGGCTTGTGCGGACGACTCGATATGTTTACAGTGAAAACATGATGGCGAACAAAGATAACAGTGTCAACATAAAAAGGGGCGGCGCGAAGGCGTCGGGCGCTTATCATCATGGCGACCTGCGCGCGGCGGTGATCGCGGCGGGGCTGAAGCGGCTCGGCGAAGGCGACGGCGCCGAGCTGGGGTTGCGGGCGCTGGCGCGCGACGTGGGCGTCAGTGCGACCGCGCTTTACCGGCATTTCCCGGACAAGGAGGCGCTGCTCGACGCGCTCGCCGACGAGGGGCTGCGCCGGCTCGGTGCGCTGCAGGCGCAGGCATGGCTGAAGGCGGGCGGCGGTCATGCGGGCTTCAAGGCGACGGGCATCGCCTACGTCCGCTTCGCCTATGACGAGCCGGCGGTGTTCCGGTTGAGCTTTACCCGCCAGATGTCCGAACGCTGCGAGCCAGGCGCCGACGGGGGAGAGGTGGGCTATAATTTGTTGCGGGCCGGGGTCACGCAGACGATGCCGCACCTTGAGGACCCCGACACCGCGGCACTCCATGCCTGGGCATTGGTGCACGGCCTTGCGATGTTGATCCTCGACCGGCGTATCGGGTGGGACGAGGCGATGGTCGAGAAGGTCGTCGGGCTGACCTTTGGTGGAAAGGCCTGACGCGCCGCGCAATATAGGGATGCGGCGGGATCAGACAGCTCCTTCATAATATTAGCGGTTTCTTTTCCCCTTTTCGGTTAATTGGTCGCATGGCCCAGTCGCTGTCCCCCAGAGTCGAGGCGGTCTTTTGGTTCCTCCTGACCGCAACAGGATATTTCCTGCTCGCGAACCTGTCGCTGCATGCGACCAAGGGTGCCGACAATATCGCGGCGGTCTGGCCCCCCAGCGGCTATTTTCTTGCGCTTTTGCTGTTGATGCCGGCGCGTGCGCGCATTGTCGCGTTCGCCGGGATGGTCGGGGCCAGCCTTGCCGCCAATATGCTGGGCGGCGCGCCGCTATGGACCTGCGTTGCGTTCACCATTTCGAACTGTTGCGAGGCGGCGGTCGCGCTGTGGCTGATCCGCCGCCGCGAGCCCGGCGAAATATCGTTCATGGTTCCGCGATCGGTCGTCAGCTTTTGCACCGCAGCCTTCGCGGCCAGTGTCGTCAGCGCGATCCTCGCCTGGGCGCTCGCGGGAAGGGGGCTCGATTTCTTTCTCTCGTGGCTGACGACGGTGATGCTCGGCATGTTGATCGTAACCCCGCCGATCGTGATGCTGGCGCGGATGGTGGGTACGAACGCGCTGTCCAACGCGCCCGTGAGAATGAAGGCAGAGGCGACCGCGATCCTGACCGCCGCCGGGCTGGTCACCATCCTGGCCTTTTCGCAGGCGCAATTTCCGGTGTCCTTCCTGCCCTGTATCGCGGTGGTGGCCGCCGCCTATCGGCTTGGCCCCTTTGGCGCCGCGGCGGGGATGCTGATCGTGACGATCATCGCATCGCTGCTGACGGGGCAGGGTTATGGCCCGATCGCGGCAATCGACGGCGTGCAGAAGACAAGGGTCTTGTTCCTGCAATTCTATCTGCTCGTTCTGTTGTTCACGACCTTGCCGCTCGCTTCGCTGCTGATCGGACGCCAGCGGCTGGCGAAACGTCTGGAGCAAAGCAATCGCTGGCTGCTCCAGGCCGAGGCTGCGGCGCTGGTCGGCCATTGGCGTGTCGATCTGATCGGCTGGACGATCCAATGGTCGGACCAGACGTACCGCGTTCACGGGCTGGAGCCCGGGATGGCCGTCGACGTCGACTATAGCGTCCAGCAATATGTCGCCGAAGACCGGCTGGCGGTACGAAAGATTCTGGCGGAAGCGGTTCGCACCGGGCAGCCCTTCGAATTTCAGGGGCGGATCCTGCGCACCGACGGCGAGATCCGGCACGTCAAATCGCACGGATCGATCGAAATGGGCCGCGGCAACAAGGCGGTCGGCATTTTCGGGACCGTTCAGGACGTGACCGAGACGGTCGAAAATGCCCGGATACTCGAAGCAGCACGCAGCGCGGCCGAGCGGGTCGCCAACACCGACATGCTGACGGGCCTGCCGAACCGCCGCCATACGCTGGCCTTTCTTGAAAAGGCCCTCGCTGGCGCCCGCGACAATGGCGCGCCGCTTGCGGTTGCGGTTTTCGACATCGATCATTTCAAGCGGATCAATGATTCCTATGGTCACGCCACTGGCGATCAGGTCATCCGCCGGGTTGCGCAGCGCGCCAATGCAGCGTTGCGCGAGAGCGATATGCTGGGCCGCATCGGCGGCGAGGAATTCGTGTGCATATTGCAGCGGTCGAGCGCGCAGGCGGCCGAGATCGTCGCCGAGCGCGTCCGCCGGGCGGTCGAGACCGGCACCGTTGCCGAGGAAGGACTGCCGCAAGCGACGATCAGCGTCGGGCTGGCCATCTATGACGGTGAGGCCGACATCGAAGAGCTGCTGCACCGCGCCGACAAGGCACTTTATGTTGCCAAGCGCGACGGGCGGAACCGGCTGCGCATGGCGGCGTGAGCGTGGCGTATCGTGGAGGGTCTTTAGCGGCCTGTTTCGTGTGACGGCCGAGATATATCGCCTGCCATAGGAACGGCGGGTATCGACCAATTTCAGTTACGACGGATCGGTCGGCGGAACGCGCAATGTGGCCGCGATTTGTGCTTCGGCCGCAGTCGCTTCATCAATGAGCAGACGCAATGCCTTTGCGGTGTCTTCCAGAAGCCCGTCACCGAGTGGCCGCTCGCCATTGATGAAACGACGGATCGCCCGCTCGTCGATGCCAAGGCGCCGCGAGAATGCAGTGGTGCCGCCAAACAGCTGGACGCAATAAGCAAAATGCTCGCGTCGATCGTCCACTGAAAATGACGCGGCCATTGCTTTCCCCTTTTTGTTCACTGTCGGGGCCTTAGGCTATCTTGCGGATCAGGCGCAATCAGCCAATTGCGGTCGTTCAGCGGGAAAGCCATCGGATCGCAGAGATTGTCCGCTTTGCTGCAAAGGCGCCGAAAATGGTCCCGAACGCCGCCCAAATTGCAACCAGCGCGAGTCCAGGAAACCAGAACCCCAATCTGGCCATTTCCGGCGTGCCTACAAACTCAGACGCAGCCAAAAACGTCGAAAATGCAAAAGGCCACACCAATCGCGGCCGTGATCTTTTGGCGAGGGTAATACCGATCAGGATCGTGAACGCGATTGAGGCGCTGAATGAAAAGACAAGTATGATCGAGAAATCCACGGCCAGAGCTTAGCGATGTTGGCGTCGGCTTTCGACCTCTTATCCGACATTCAGTAATCGATCGGCGCGATGGCAGCCGCTGCACAGCAGGGGGCGGCGGCGGGGGCGCCGCCGCGCTGCGGGGTCAGTCAATGTTTTCGATGTTAACATAAGGGTTGCGCCGACAATGGTGGAGTTTACAGTGTAAACACTGTCGCGCGGTTTTCCCTTGAACGCGCCGGCAGGCTTTACGCCGACTTTATGCAGCACGCTGAAATCGCTCTCGAAACTTTATGCGCTGCGCTCCTAAATTCGGGGCATGATTATCGATATAGCCGTTCATGCCGCGCGCAAACCTTCGGTTCGCGATGCCGGCCCGTCTGCCTTTCGGCGTTCGGGCGTCGATCTGCGCTGGCCGGTCGTTGCCGCCGCGCTCCATCATCTTTGGTTGAGGCGCCGCCGAAGTTTGCGCATCGTCGATGTCGCATGCGGCAACGGAAGGTTGCTGATCCATGCCGCCCGGCACGCCCGCGCGCTGGGCTTTACCGCGATCGAAGCGCGCGGGATCGACGCCGCCCCGTCGTCGATCCGCGAAGCGCAGGCGATTGCCATGCGGATGCGCGATCCGGCGATCGGGCTGCTGTTCGAGCCATGCGACCTGTTGACCGCCCTGCGGGAAGAATCCGGCTTTCCTGCCGATATCCTGCTGTGGAGCGGGGATCATGGCGCCGCGCCCGATATGGCGGCGGCGATCGCTGCCGCGGGGACCATCGTCATCGGCGGATCGGCGCGGCGTGGCGGCCGGCGGGTGGCCGCATGAGGCGATACGACCGCGCGTGGCGCGCCGCCGGTTTTCTGGCGATGGGGGCGGGCTATGCCGTGCCGCTGGTCGGCGACATGGTCGTCGACGGGCGCGCGGAGCAGGTGCTGGCCGTGCTGATCGGGATGCCACTAGCGCTCACCGGGGCGTTGCTGATGGTGCAGGGCGACCGCGTCGTCCGCATATTGCGCGTCGAACGCAGCCGGCACCGCGATCTGATATTGGCGATCCGGGTGCGGCGCCGGTCGCGAACCGGCTCAGCCCGGCGGCGCTTCGACTGCGAGCTCGCCGACTAGCCAGCCGCGGAACCTTTGCATCGCCTCGCTTTCGGGGCGCGACATCAGCCGCGTGAGCCAATAGCGCCCGGCGTCGATCGTGAGCGCGAAAGGTTGAACGAGCAGTTCCGACGCGAGTTCGCGAGTGAACATCGCGGGCGGAGCGAGCGCGACGCCAAGGCCCGCGGCGGCGGCGGTCACCATCAACGCCGAACTGTCGAACATCGGGCCGCGGAAAACCGGGGCCGCAACGCCCGCGGCGCCGAACCACAGCGCCCATTCGTCGGCGCGGTACGAACGGAGCAGGCGTTCGGGGACGAGGTCGGCGGGGCTTTTGAGGCGCGCGGCGATCGCGGGCGCGCAGATCGGCGCCATCGGGGCGGCGAGCAAAGGCTCGGCATGCGTTCCGTGCCACGCGCCGTCGCCAAAGCGGATCGCATAGTCGAGCGCCTCGCCGGCCAGATCGACGCGGTTGTTGTTGGTCGATATGCGCAGGTCGATCGTAGGGTGCGCCCGCGCGAAGGCATCGAGGCGGGGGAGCAGCCAGCCGGTCGCAAAGGTGCCGACGACGCCGACTTTAAGCGCTTCGCGGTACCGGCCATCGGCATATTGGTCGAGCGTTGCCGCGACGCGATCGAACGCATCGGCGACGACGGGGACGAGCGCGTGACCCTCGTCGGTGAGCGCGAGGCCGCGCGGCAGGCGGTGGAAGAGGCGCGTGCCGAGACGGCGTTCGAGCTGCGCGACCTGATGGCTGACCGCGCCCTGGCTGACGCACAATTCGATCGCGGCGCGGGTGAAGTTGAGGTGACGCGCAGCGGCCTCGAAGGCACGGAGGGCGTTCAAGGGGAGCTGGGCGCGGTCCATGGCGCAGTCATCAATTATTCTCATGGCTTTGTCGAGAAATCATGCTTTGTGGGCGGCGCCCGAGCGCGGCATCCCGGCGGGGAAGGGAGACGGATATGATCGTGATGATGACAATTGCCGCCTGGCTGGCGGGCGCGAGCCATGTGCCGCTGCCGCTCGCCCAAGAGGCGAATGCGCAGATGGTGGCGGGCGGGGTGGCGCCGGGCGCGGAAGATCCGCTGACGCGGCCGATGGCGGTTTCGCGTGCAACCGAATGGCTGGCGCCGCAGCCGCCGGAGAAGATTTTCGGGACGAGCTATCTCGTCGGCTTTGGCGGGCTGAGCGTCGCGCTCATCGATACCGGCGACGGGCTGGTGCTGATCGACGGTGCGCTGCCGCAGGCGGCCCCGGCGATCCTCGCCAATGTTCGCAAGCTGGGTTTCGACCCCAAAGACATCAAATTTATTCTGAGCACCGAACCGCATTTCGACCATGCCGGCGGTCTGGCCGCGCTGGCGCGCGACACCGGCGCGACGGTAGTGGCGAGCGCGCGCGGCGCCGAGGGGCTGCGGTCGGGCAGGCACGCCAAGGACGATCCGCAGCTCGCCTATGGTGGGAGCTGGCCGGCGGTGACGCGGCTGCGCGTGATCGGCGATGGCGAGGTGCTGAAGCTCGGCAAGATATCGATCGCCGCGATCGCGACGCCGGGGCATACGATGGGAAGCATGAGCTGGCGCTGGCAGGCGTGTGAGGACAAGGTCTGCAAGACGATCGTCTTCGCATCGAGCCTGAACCCGGTGTCGGCGGATGACTATCGTTACACCGCACCCGCGAGCGCGCCGATCGTCGCGGCGTTCGCGGCAAGCTATCGCAAGATGGACGCGACCGCGTGCGATATCCTGATCTCGGCGCATCCCGACAATGCGGGCGAAGGGCGCTATAATGACAAGCCGGGGGCTTGCCGCGCCTATGTCGACCGCTCGCGCAAGTTGCTCGCCAAGCGACTCGCGGACGAGAAAGCGGGTGAAAAATAGCGTTGTTATCGGCGCCTTTTCAAGCTTGTAAGCTGCCGCGATCGCGCTAGGTTTGGTCCCGGATCAAGCGCGGTTGAGGATGTTGCATATGCTGAAATCGGGCGTTTTCTTTGGCCTGCTGGCAATGACGATGGATATCTCGATGCCCCCGCCGCGATTTGGACCCGACGGAGGGCCGCCGACGCGTATGCTGCTCGGCTGGATGCCTGGCGATGTGCAGTGCGGTGGGATGCCCGTGGCGCATGTGGCGCTGCGGCGCCCGTTGAGCGAGCTGAGCTGGGGCATGACGATCACCGCGCCGTCGATTTCCTACAAGTTCGAAATCGATGCCTCGGGACGCCCGCTCTCGATCGCGCGTGACAGCGAGGGATCTACGGGCTTTTCCAGCGACGTCGCGCCTGCGCTCGCCGCGAGCCGTTTCCCCGACGGTGCGCTCCAGAATTGCCGGATCACCTATGTCGCGCAAATCAGCGCGCTCGACCAAGCGCCGGTCGCCGATCTGGTGTCCTACTCGATCACGCCGACGTCCGGCCCGCTGCCGAAGGAGGGGTGGGAACGGATCAAAAGTGAGGGAGATTGCACAACCGCGCCTTTTCCGCAGCCGCTGCTGCGCGCCTTTCCCGATTTCGACAAGCTGCCGGGCACACCGGGGGTGAAGGACTGGTCGCTCGTCGGCTACGACACCGACGGCACCGGCGCGCCCGTCGGGACGAAGACAGTGTTCGGCACTGGCAACAAAGCACTCGATGACGCAGCAAGGAAGGCGGTCGGCAATTCGCGCTTTACCGGCGGTGCGCGGAAGGGGTGCCGCTACCCCTATTGGAAAGCGCCCGGGACATTGGCCTCGCCGCCGGCCCCCGCCGAACAGGATTTTCGTCCCGTGGGCAGCAATTGCCAAGCCAAATCGCGTTGGAAACGGCCGCTGGCAACGCGGTTCCCCGAACCTTGGCGGCGCCGCTCGATCGAAGGCTGGGCGATCATAACCTATGACATCGCGCCGTGGGGCGGCATCGGCAATGCGAAGGTCGTCGCGGCGCAGCCCTCGGCCGACTTCGGTCAGGCGGCATTGACGATCATCCAGAACGCGAGCGCCGAGCCGTCACCGCAGGGCGCGACGGGGTGCGTCGAAACGGTTCGGTTCGCGATGGGACGCCGCACCGGTCCGGCGATGGCAGAAGAGCAGGGCGGAGTAGAGATTTTCTGAATTCGGACGCGTTTATCCGAATGCCTCTTTGCGTGGCTTAACTATTTATCGACCACCAGGCAGGTCTGGCCGCCTTTGCGCACCGACGCGCAGAAGCTTTCGGCCTCGCCCTTGTTCGCGAAGCCACCGGCCTGCAGGCGGGTGAGCTTGCCGGTCTTGACCAGATAGGGCGTTCGGCCGGCGAAAGCGGGATTCTTCTTTTCGAGCGCAGCCCAGAGGTTGCGCGCGTTTGCCTCGACCCCGAATGCGCCGAACTGCGCGCGCCAGGGGCTTGCGGTGCCATTGTGGACGCGGACGGGCGCGGGCGTGGCTGCTGCGGCTGCAACGGGCGCCGCCTTGACCGGCGCGGGCGTGGGTTCGGCGGGCTTTGCCGGCGCGGGCTTCGGCGGGAGCTTGCCGCTCTCGGGCGGCGGCGCATAGGTCGTGCCCGGCTGGCCCGTCGCGGCCACGGCGTCGGCGGTCGCTTCGGCAGCGGCGGCTGCCGCTGCGCTCGCGACGGGTGAGGATGGCACGGCGACGCTGCGGATCGGTTCGGGCGAAGGCTTCGGCGCCGGAGGTGTGCCGATCGCCGGTGGCGGTGTGTAGCTGGTGCCGGGGACCGACGCGGGCAGGCTGGCCACCTTCACCGGCGATGCGGGCGCGGCTTTGGGGGAGGGCGGCGCGGCGGCGTTGACCGCGGCAAGACGCGCCTGCTGTTCGCCCTTTTCGATTTCGGGGAGCATCGCGAGACCGCGCTGGCGCTGATCGAGCGGGATCAGGCTGTCGAGCTGCGCGAGGCGTGCCGAAGCGATGCCGAGCCCGGCGTCGCTCGCGCGCTTGGTCAGCGCATAGGCGCGCGGCCAGTCCTGCGCCGCGAGGTCGCCGTTGAAGTGCGCGGTGCCCAGAACATATTGCGCGCGCGGTTCGCCGCGTGCGGCCGAAGCGAGGATGAAGGGCATCGCATCGGCGCGGCGATTCGCGGTGAAGAGCACGAGGCCGAGGTTGTCCTCGGCCTGCAAATGCCCCTGTTTTGCGGCGCGGCGATACCAGGCCTCGGCCTGCACCAGATCGGCGGGAACACCGCGGCCCAGCTTGTACGCCTGGCCGAGGTTGAACTGTGCGTCGGCGTCGCCGGCGATCGCGAGCGGGCGCCATTCGGCGACTGCGCCCTGATAATTGCCCGCCTGCCAGGCATCGACGCCGTCCTTGACGTCAGCAGTGGCCGGCGCCGCCAGCATCGATGCCGCGATCAGCGGCAGAGCCAGCGAAACGGCGGTGCGGAATGAACGCATCTTATTCTCCAATGACTTGCGCCGCATGAAGCGGCTGCAGTCCCCGGGTTCCTTATAGCGCGCAATGGCTAACACTGCGTTAGCGACATGCACCCGCTGCCGAAGCTGATCCGTTATGGCACAAGTTTTTGTTGAGGAGTCGTTTACCATATTCGCGAGGAAGTCGTTCACCCTCTTTTTATCATCGTTAACTCAATTTTAGCGCCCCGCATGGCATTCCTTCGCCGATTATTGGATTTCCGAGGGGGTACAGCAGTGCGCGTATTGGCATTGGCTTCACAGAAGGGCGGGTCGGGAAAGACGACGCTGTCCGGGCATCTTGCGGTGCAAGCGCAGCTAGCGGGCGCCGGCCCGGTCGTTCTGATCGACATCGATCCGCAAGGCTCGCTCGCAGACTGGTGGAACGAGCGCGAGACCGATCTTCCGGCTTTTGCTCAGACGACCGTCGCGCGGCTTGCCTCCGACCTCGAAATCCTGCGCCAACAAGGCTTCAAACTGGCGGTGATCGACACGCCGCCGGCGATCACGATGGCGATCCAGAGCGTGATTTCGGTCGCCGAACTGATCGTCGTTCCGACCCGGCCGAGCCCGCACGATCTGCGCGCCGTCGGCGCCACCGTCGACCTGTGCGAACGCGCCGGCAAGCCGCTGGTGTTCGTCGTCAACGGCGCCACGCCCAAGGCCAAGATCACCAGCGAAGCCGCGGTTGCGCTGTCGCAGCACGGCACCGTCGCCCCGATCACCCTGCATCACCGCACCGACTATGCGGCGTCGATGATCGACGGCCGCACCGTGATGGAGGTCGATCCCAACGGGCGCTCCGCCGATGAAATCCGCCAGCTGTGGACGTATATGAACGACCGTCTCGAAAAGAATTTCCGCCGGACCGTATTTGCCGCGCCGTTGCCGACACAGGGCAATTATGGCGCGGTTCGCCCGATGGGTGGTGGCTTCGGCCGCCGCATCGCTGGCCAGTGACGGGGAGTTCGGGAACCATGGGCGAACCAAAACCCCTCGCATCGCTGAGCGCCGGACTGCTTGCCCGCAAGGGCGGAGCGCGTCCCGCCATGCGCCGCCAGCCGCTCGGTAGCGGCCCCGCACCCATGAACGCCGGCGGTTATGACGACCTCGGCTGGAACGACATGGGTTATGATGTCGATCCCGACCAGTCGGGCGAACCCGCGCGGATGCTCGACCTCAAGCCTTTGCTCACCGGATCGGTGCTGGCGCACAATGTCGAGGCCGAACAGGCGGTCGACGAGAGCGTCGGGCACGAGCTGATGCCGCAACCGACGGATGAATTCACCGGCGAAGTGACCGGATTGACCGACGATTATGGTGCCGACCAGTTCGAAGCCGAAGCGCCCGAAGTTCCCGAAATCGTTCGCCAGCAGGAATCGCTGATCGAGCGCGTCGCCGCGGTGGCCCGCAAGGTCGAAGCGCGTCCCGTGCCTGCGCCGAAGAAGGAAAAGGCGCCGCGCGCACTGCGCGCTCGCGAAAAGGCGGCGTTCACGCTGCGCCTCGACGCCGAACGCCATCTGCGCCTGCGCCTGGCGAGCGCGGTGACGAACCGGTCGTCGCAGGTCATCCTGACCGATCTGCTCGACGAATATCTGTCCACGCTGCCCGAAATCGACGCGATGGCGAGCCGCCTGCCGGCTGCTCGCCCGCCGCGTCGCGTGCAGCGCTGAACGAAGAACAGGGGACTCAGACATGAACCGCAAGATGCTGATGAAACTGGCCGTATCGGGCTTTGTCCTCGGTGCAGCCACGGGTTGCAGCGGGATGGGCAAGATGGCCGACGCACCGTCGCGTGCCGCCGGCAAGCCCGCGATCGCTGCCAAATCGGCCAGCGACGCGCGCGTCGCGCTCGAAGCCGGCAAGGTCAGCAAGGCCGTCAGCCTCGCCGAAACGGCGGTGGCGGGCAGCCCGCGCGATGGCAGCTATCGTGCGTTGCTGGGTCAGGCCTATCTGAACGACGGCCGCTTCGCATCGGCGACGGCGGCGCTGACCGAGGCCATGGAACTTGGCGCAACCGACAGCAATACGATCCTTTCGCTGACGCTGGCGCAGATCGCGCAGGGCAAGAATGCCGATGCGGTCGCGCTGCTGACCCAGCATCGCGAGACGGTGCCGGCATCGGATCTGGGCCTGGCGCTGGCGCTGGCGGGTGACAGCGAAGGCGCGATCTATGTGCTGAGCGAAGCGGCGCGGGCGCCCGATGCGGGTGCGCGCACGCGGCAGAATCTGGCGCTCGCCTTTGCCCTGTCGGGCCGCTGGGTGCAGGCCCGCGTTCTCGCTTCGCAGGATCTGTCGATCGCCAAGCTCGAGGCGCGGATGGCCGAATGGTCGAAGCTGGCCGAACAGCCGAATTCGCAAATCCGCGTCGCAAGCCTGATCGGCACCAAGGCGCAGCAGGATGCCGGCATGCCGGTACGGCTCGCGCTCAGCAATTTCAGCGATACGCAGATGGCTGCGGGCGCGCCCGCCGTCGAGCTGGCGAGCGCCGATCCGGCGCCGGTTGCCACCTATGCACCGCCGCCGCCGGTTCTTGCCGACGCGGGCAGCGCCATTCGCAGCGTCGAACTGCCCATGCCCGAGCGCACCGCCGACGGTGTCGTTCCGGTGACCGAATTGCCGCAGCCGAAGGCCGCCGGCGACGTGATCCTTGCCGATGCCGCGCCATATCGCGCCGCGCCGCGCGTCGAGGGCGAAGGGCGTATTCGCCCCGCGCAGAAGCAGGCGATCGAGCTTGCGACGGTGCTGATTCCCAAGGCGATGGGCTTTGACGCAAAGAAGCCGAACGGCTGGGCGGTTCAGCTCGGCGCCTATGACAGTCTGGGCATCGCCAAGGAAAAATGGGGCAGCCTGAAAAAGCGCAATGGCGCGCTGGCGAATTTCCCGGCGTCGAGCCACGCCGCGACGGTGAACGGCCGCACCTTCTATCGCCTGACGGTCAACGGCCTTGCAACGCGCGCCGACGCGACGAGCCTTTGCAACGAGTTGAAGGCGCACGGCCAGACCTGTTTCATCCGCGCGATGGGGGGCAGCGAAGCGATCCAGTGGGCATCGAAAGCCGGCCCGATGCGGCTCGCGTCGCGCTAAGACAAGATTATCGCGAGATAGGGGGAGGGGCGTGGTCGCAAGACCGCGCCTCTCTGTTTTTGGTGGCGGGTAGCGACCGAGAGTTGCCCTTGATCCTCCCTGTGGCGAAGCCATGGGGAGGTGGCAGCGCGAAGCGCTGACGGAGGGGCGATGGAGCCGACGTTGCCGCCCCTCCACCATCCGCTTCGCGGACGGTCCCCCTCCCCATCGCTGCGCGACAGGGAGGATAAAAAGTCCGCTTCCCACCCCATTTCGGCCGTGCGCGGTCTATCTGGAAGGAATGACCGGAAACGACCGATTGCGGTCCTTCATTGAAGTTCGCCACGCCCTCGCTATCAAGAGCGAGTGAACATCGACTGGAACCCGGTAATCCATGTTTTGGATGAGCTAAGCGATGGAACCCATTCGTTCCTCGAACTGAGCTACATGGCCCCCAACTATGAACGTGACCCCTTCTTGGAAAGCCTGCTGTTCCTCTCGGATCGCGGGTTAGTCAAAATGTCGATCGGGCGAGAAGGTCACCTGCCGGTTCCGCAAGAGGAATCGTCAAATTTATTGCGCAAGGCGTTCGGCGTTGATGCTCCTGATCCCACCATCATGGTGAACACCTCGATCGACCTGACCCACAAAGGTGAACAGATTTTGCGACTTCTCAATGTCGGGCACCCGCCACTGAGCGTCGCCGGGAACGGCAGCTAACCACCCCAAAGCCGACATTCGCGCGCACGTAACGGGCGCCATTCACCAACCCTGTCCCGCCTCATCGCGCTTTGGTGGCGGCAAGTTTGCTGATAGGGTTCGGCAGCGAGCATTGGCAGCGGAAGGCACATCATGGATACCGAAGAGGCAAGGGCGACACGGCGGATGTTGCTGGCGGGGATGGCCGGGATGTTCGCACTGGCCGGCGCGCCATGGGCTTTTGCCAAACTGCCCAAGAGCGGCGTGAAGGGGCTGATCGGCAATGCCTCCGACGGCGCGCTCGACAAACTCGCGCAGCCGGGGGCCTTTTACGCCGATACCGCGGTGCGCATATTGTTGCCGGGCGCGAACGGGAAGCTCGCTTCGAAATTGTTCGGCATGGGCGACAGGCTGGGGCTCACGACCAATCTGACCAAAAGCCTGAACGATGCCGGCGGCAAGGCGGCGGGCGAGGCCAAGCCAGTGTTTCGCGCCGCGATCGACAATCTGCGCTGGAGCGATGCACCGGCGCTGGTGACGAAGAATGATGGCGCGACGCGCTATCTTCAGACGAGCGCAGGGAGCGTGCTGTTCACCAAGGTATCGCCGCTGATCGGTTCGGCGCTCGAAAATTTCGGCGCCTATCGCCAGCTCGACCAGCTGTCGAAGGGCAATCAGCTGATGGCGTCGGCCGGATTGACGCGCGACGGGCTGACGCGGTCGGTGACCGAACAGGCGCTGAAAGGCATTTTTCATTATATGGCGGGCGAGGAGGCGGCGCTTCGCCGGAACCCGGCCAATCTGCTGAAGGGTGTTTTCTAGCGCGCAGCGCGCATGAAAAAGGGCGCGGGAAAAACCGCGCCCTTATCCATTCATCATTACAGTTTATTCGGCCGCTTCTTCCGCTACGGCGTCCGCCGGGGCGGTTGCTTCCGTTTGCGCGGCTGATGCTGGCGAAGCTTGTGCGACGGCCGCGGCGAATTGTTCGGCGGTGAAGCTCGTCGCGAGGCCGTGAGCTCCAACGAAAAACGCGTTGCGCGGCAGCTTCACGTCGCCAGTCGGAGTGGTCAGGACGACACCATCGGCCTCCGCCAGTTTCACCTTGCCGACGACTGTTGCGCCCTTTGCGCTCTTCACGTCGGTGCCGGGGACCAGTGCTGCCGCAAGCTTGGCGTCCGCGCCAGCCGTAGCCTGATCGACCGCAGCAACGACGACTGCCTTGGTCGCGCCGATCGTCGGACCTTTCTCCAGCATGCCAAAGCTATTAGCTGGGAGCGTGACCTGCTTGCCCTCACCAAGATCGACGACGACATTTGCGCCATCGATGCTCGTGACGGTGCCGAGTTCAGCGCCGGTGGAATCAAAGACTTTGGCGCCTGCGGTCAATCCTGCGGATGCGGGCGCAGCCGAGGCTGTTGGCGCGGCAGCAGGGGTTTCCTGGGCGATCGCCGGAACGGCGATGGCGGCTGCGCCGAGAGAAAGGCTGGTGAAAAGGCGTGCAAATTTCCGCATTAAATCTGATCTCCTATACGAGCGTTGGTATGGAACGGTCGGGTTTCGAACGCACCGGAGCCGATAAGGGCTATGCCGCAATGACGAACCGTGCGCAGGGCGCGGTGAATTGATGCGGCATCCCGAAACGTGCCGGTCCGCATTGACACCCAGGGCCCTAAATCCTATATCGCCGTCTCACCCCATCGTCCGAGATAGAGCCTGACTTTGCGCAGCGGGCTGTACGGATAGGTCGGCGGGGATTTCGACAGGCGTGGAAAGCTGCGGTAAACCGGCAACGGTTGCCTGCGGCTTTTTTCGCGTCGGAGCGCTCGCGATTTTGATTTTTGACAGGCGAGACAATCACTTATGGCGACCAAGGCGAAGTCGGTGGGCAAAGCCCTCGAAGCAACCGCGACCAAGCGAATCCGCAAGCTGTTCGGTAACATCCACGAAGCCGTGGAAATGCCCAACCTCATCGAGGTTCAGCGCGAATCCTATGAACAGTTCCTGCGGTCCGACCCCTCTGTCGGTTACGTCTCGGGCCTCGAGAAGACGCTGCGCAGCGTGTTCCCGATCCGCGATTTCGCCGGCACCGCCGAGCTCGACTTCGTTCATTACGAACTTGAATCGCCCAAATATGACGTCGACGAATGCCGCCAGCGCGGCATCACCTATGCGGCGCCGATGAAGGTCACGCTGCGTCTGATCGTCTTTGAAGTCGACAGCGAAACCGACACGCGTTCGGTGCTCGATATCAAGGAGCAGGACGTTTACATGGGCGACATGCCCCTGATGACGGGCAACGGTACCTTCTTCGTCAACGGTACCGAGCGCGTCATCGTGTCGCAGATGCACCGTTCGCCGGGTGTGCTGTTCGACCATGACCGCGGCAAGACCCACTCGTCGGGCAAGTTCCTGTTCGCTGCTCGCGTCATTCCGTATCGCGGTTCGTGGCTCGACTTCGAATTCGACGCCAAGGACATCGTCAACGTCCGTATCGACCGCAAGCGCAAGCTGCCGGTGACCAGCCTGCTGTACGCGCTGGGCATGACGGGCGAGGAAATCCTCAACCACTTCTATGACCGCCTGATCTTCGAGCGCGCCGAAAACGGCTGGCGCGTGCCCTTCATGGTCGAAAACTGGCGCGGTTCGAAGCCCGCGTTCGACGTCGTGGACGCCAAGACCGGCGAAGTCGTCTTTGCCGCCGGCCACAAGATCAGCCCGCGCCTTGCCAACAAGGCCGCGAAGGATGGTCTCGACACGCTGCTGATCCCGACCGAGGAAATCTTCGGCCGTTACAGCGCCTATGACCTGATCAACGAGTCGACCGGCGAGATCTACATCGAAGCCGGCGACGAAGTGAGCGCCGAGAATCTCGAGAAGATCGACGCCGCGGGCATCGACAAGCTCGTCCTGCTCGACATCGACCACAACAACACCGGCCCGTGGATCCGCAACACGCTGAAGGCCGACAAGGCCGAGGATCGCGATCAGGCGCTGTCGGACATCTACCGCGTCATGCGCCCCGGCGAACCGCCGACGCGCGAAACCGCGGAAGCTTTGTTCGGCGGGCTGTTCTTTGACCCCGAGCGTTACGACCTGTCGGCCGTGGGCCGCGTCAAGCTCAACATGCGCCTGGGCCTCGACGCCGAGGACACGGTCACCACGCTGCGCAGCGACGACATCCTCGCCGTCGTCAAGGAGCTGGTGAACCTGAAGGACGGCAAGGGCGAGATCGACGATATCGACAACCTCGGCAACCGTCGTGTCCGCTCGGTCGGCGAACTGCTCGAAAACCAGTATCGCGTCGGCCTGCTCCGCATGGAGCGCGCGGTGAAGGAGCGCATGAGTTCGGTCGACGTGTCGACCGTCATGCCGAACGACCTGATCAACGCAAAGCCGGCCGTCGCCGCGGTTCGCGAATTCTTCGGCTCGTCGCAGCTTTCGCAGTTCATGGATCAGACCAACCCGCTGTCCGAAGTGACGCACAAGCGCCGCGTTTCGGCGCTCGGGCCGGGCGGTCTGACGCGCGAACGCGCAGGCTTCGAAGTCCGCGACGTTCACCCGACGCACTATGGCCGTATCTGTCCGATCGAAACGCCGGAAGGCCCGAACATCGGTCTGATTAACTCGCTCGCGACCTTTGCGCGCGTCAACAAGTACGGCTTTATCGAAACCCCGTACCGCAAGATCATCGACGGCAAGGTGACGACCGACGTCGTCTACCTCTCGGCGATGGAAGAGCAGAAGCACACCGTTGCGCAGGCGAACGCCGATCTCAACGACGATGGCAGCTTTATCGACGAGCTGATCTCGGCGCGTGAAGCCGGCGAGTTCCTGATGGCCCCGCGCGATCAGATCACGCTGATGGACGTGTCGCCGAAGCAGCTTGTTTCGGTCGCGGCATCGCTGATCCCGTTCCTCGAAAACGATGACGCCAACCGCGCGCTCATGGGTTCGAACATGCAGCGTCAGGCTGTGCCGCTGCTGCGGGCAGAGGCTCCGGTCGTCGGCACCGGCATGGAAGAAACCGTTGCGCGTGACTCCGGTGCTGCCATCGCGGCGCGCCGCGGCGGCGTGATCGACCAGGTCGATGCGACGCGTATCGTTATCCGTGCGACCGATATGGTCGAACCCGGCAAGTCGGGCGTCGACATCTATCGCCTCCAGAAGTTCCAGCGTTCGAACCAGAACACCTGCATCAACCAGCGTCCGCTGGTGAAGGTGGGCGAAGTGGTCCGCACCGGCGATATCATCGCCGACGGCCCGTCGACCGAACTGGGCGAACTGGCGCTCGGCAAGAATGTGCTCGTCGCGTTCATGCCGTGGAACGGCTATAACTATGAGGATAGTATCCTCATCAGCGAACGCATCGTGAAGGACGACGTCTTCACCTCGATCCACATCGAGGAATTCGAAGTCACCGCGCGCGACACGCGCCTGGGGCCAGAGGACATCACGCGCGACATCCCGAACGTCGGCGAGGAAGCGCTTCGCAACCTCGACGAAGCGGGCATCGTCTATATCGGCGCCGAAGTCGGCCCGGGCGACATTCTGGCCGGCAAGATCACCCCCAAGGGTGAATCGCCGATGACGCCGGAAGAAAAGCTGCTGCGCGCGATCTTCGGTGAAAAGGCGAGCGACGTGCGCGACACCTCGCTTCGCCTGCCGCCGGGCGTTTCGGGCACGGTCGTCGAAGTCCGCGTCTTCAACCGTCATGGTATCGACAAGGACGAACGTGCGATCGCGATCGAACGCGAAGAAATCGAGCGTCTGAAGCAGGATGCCGACGACGAGCGCGCGATCCTCAACCGTGCGACCTTCTCCAGCCTCAAGGATATCCTGATCGGTCAGGCGACCAGCGCGGTTCCGAAGGGCCTGAAGAAGGGCGACGTCGTTACCGAAGAGATGCTGACCGAACTCGATCGTGCCGATTGGTGGAAGCTGGCGGTTGTCGAAGACAACAGCCAGACCGCTCTCGAAGCGATCAAGGCGCAGTATGACGACGCGATCAAGCGCATCAACGCGAAATATGAAGATCGCGTCGAAAAGCTGCAGCGCGGCGACGAACTCGCCCCGGGCGTGCTCAAGATGGTCAAGGTCTTCGTTGCGGTGAAGCGCAAGCTGCAGCCGGGCGACAAAATGGCCGGCCGTCACGGCAATAAGGGCGTCATCTCGCGCATGCTGCCGGTCGAGGACATGCCGTTCCTCGAAGACGGCACGCATGTCGACATCGTGCTGAACCCGCTGGGCGTGCCGTCGCGCATGAACGTCGGGCAGATCCTTGAAACCCACCTTGGTTGGGCTTCGCGCGGTCTGGGTCGTCAGGTGACGACGGCGCTCGACGAGTGGCGCGATGCCAATCCCGACGCGGTCGGCGGGCAGATGCCCGAAGCCGTGCGTGACGCCCTCGAGCATGTCTATGGCGCCGAATATGCCGACGACATCAAGGGACGCGATGCCGAAAGCATCATCGAACTGGCCGACAACCTGCGCGTTGGCGTTCCGTTCGCGACCCCGGTGTTCGATGGCGCGAAGGAAGCCGACGTCACGAACATGCTGACCCTCGCGGGTCTGCATGAATCGGGTCAGTCGGACCTGTACGACGGCCGCACGGGCGATCGTTTCGACCGTAAGGTGACCGTGGGCTACATCTATATGTTGAAGCTCCATCACCTGGTCGACGACAAGATCCACGCGCGTTCGATCGGGCCGTACTCGCTTGTTACCCAGCAGCCGCTGGGCGGTAAGGCGCAGTTCGGTGGCCAGCGCTTCGGTGAAATGGAAGTGTGGGCGCTGCAGGCTTATGGCGCGGCGTACACGCTTCAGGAAATGCTGACCGTGAAGTCCGATGACGTGATCGGCCGCACCAAGGTTTACGAAGCGATCGTCAAGGGCGACGACACCTTCGAGGCCGGCATTCCCGAAAGCTTCAACGTGCTCGTCAAGGAAATGCGCTCGCTGGGCCTCAATGTCGAACTGTCTTCCTATGCAGAAGAAGACCCCGACAATCTCCCGGATGCCCTTCCCGAAGCCGCCGAATAAGATCTTATCCTCACCCCCTTCGCTTAGCGCGAGGGGGGAAGAGTGGAGCTAGAATATGAACCAGCTTACCAACTTCATGAACCCGGTCGCGAAGCCCGAAACTTTCGACATGATCAAGATCGGCATCGCGAGCCCCGAGCGTATTCGTTCGTGGTCGTTCGGCGAGATCAAGAAGCCCGAAACCATCAACTACCGCACGTTCAAGCCCGAGCGTGACGGCCTGTTCTGCGCGCGCATCTTTGGTCCGATCAAGGATTATGAATGCCTGTGCGGCAAGTATAAGCGCATGAAATACAAGGGCATCGTCTGCGAAAAATGCGGTGTCGAAGTCACGGTGACCAAGGTCCGCCGCGAGCGCATGGGCCATATCGAGCTCGCCGCGCCGGTTGCGCACATCTGGTTCCTGAAGTCGCTGCCGTCGCGCATCGGCCTGCTGCTCGACATGCAGCTGAAGCAGCTTGAGCGCGTCCTCTATTTCGAAGCCTATATCGTTCTTGAGCCCGGCCTGACGCCGCTCGAGAAGTTCCAGCTTCTGACCGAAGACGAACTGCTCGACGCGCAGGACGAATATGGCGAGGACGCTTTTTCGGCCGGCATCGGCGCCGAAGCGATCCGCGTGCTCCTCGAGAATCTCGATCTCGAGCAGGAACGTGCCGATCTGATGGAAGATCTGGCGACGACCAAGTCGGAGCTGAAGCCCAAGAAGATCATCAAGCGCCTCAAGGTCGTGGAATCGTTCATCGATTCCGGCAACCGCCCCGAATGGATGATCCTCGAAGTCGTCCCCGTGATCCCGCCCGAACTGCGCCCTCTGGTGCCGCTCGACGGCGGCCGTTTCGCGACGTCGGATCTCAACGATCTCTATCGCCGCGTGATCAACCGTAACAACCGTTTGAAGCGCCTGATGGAACTGCGTGCGCCGGACATCATCGTCCGCAACGAAAAGCGCATGCTGCAGGAAGCCGTCGACGCCTTGTTCGATAACGGCCGTCGCGGCCGCACGATCACGGGCGCCAACAAGCGTCCGCTGAAGTCGCTGTCCGACATGCTCAAGGGCAAGCAGGGCCGCTTCCGTCAGAACCTGCTCGGCAAGCGCGTCGACTATTCGGGCCGTTCGGTCATCGTGACCGGTCCCGAACTCAAGCTCCACCAGTGCGGCCTGCCGAAGAAGATGGCGCTCGAACTGTTCAAGCCGTTCATCTATGCGCGCCTCGACGCCAAGGGTCTGTCGATGACCCTGAAACAGGCGAAGAAGTGGGTCGAAAAGGAACGCAAGGAAGTCTGGGACATCCTCGACGAAGTCATTCGCGAGCACCCGGTCATGCTGAACCGCGCTCCGACGCTTCACCGTCTGGGCATCCAGGCGTTCGAGCCCGTGCTGATCGAAGGCAAGGCGATCCAGCTTCACCCGCTGGTCTGCTCGGCATTCAACGCCGATTTCGACGGCGATCAGATGGCCGTGCACGTTCCGCTGAGCCTCGAGGCGCAGCTGGAATGCCGCGTCCTGATGATGTCGACGAACAATATCCTGAGCCCCGCGAACGGCAAGCCGATCATCGTTCCGTCGCAGGACATGGTGCTGGGTCTCTATTATCTGTCGATGGAACGCCCCGGCGAGCCGGGCGAAGGCATGTTGCTGGCCGATATGGCCGAAGTGCACCAGGCCTTGTTCATCGGTGCGGTCACGCTGCACACCAAGGTGACGAGCCGCATTCCGCAGACCGATGAGAAGGGCAATGAATATTTTCAGCGCTTCGAAACGACCCCCGGTCGTATGCTGATTGCCGAATGCCTGCCCAAATCGCACACCGTTCCCTTCGACGTCGTCAACCGCCTGTTGACGAAGAAGGAAATCGGCGACGTGATCGATCAGGTCTATCGTCACACCGGCCAGAAAGAGACCGTGCTGTTTGCCGATGCCATCATGGCGCTGGGCTTCCGCCACGCGTTCATGGCGGGCATTTCCTTCGGCAAGGATGACATGATCATCCCCGATTCGAAGGAAGGTATGGTCAACGATACCCGCGCGCTCGTGAAGGATTTCGAGCAGCAGTATCAGGACGGCCTGATCACGCAGCAGGAAAAGTACAACAAGGCCATCGACGCCTGGTCGCAGTGCGGCGACAAGGTCGCAAACGCGATGATGGACGAAATTCGGGCCGAGCCGAAGGATCCGAAAACGGGTCGTCTCGCCCCGATCAACTCGATCTATATGATGGCCCACTCGGGTGCTCGTGGTTCGCAGGCGCAGATGAAGCAGCTTGCCGGCATGCGCGGCCTGATGGCCAAGCCGTCGGGCGAGATCATCGAAACGCCGATCATCTCGAACTTCAAGGAAGGCCTCACCGTTCTCGAGTATTTCAACTCGACCCACGGTGCGCGTAAGGGCCTGGCCGATACGGCGCTCAAGACGGCAAACTCGGGTTATCTGACCCGCCGTCTGGTCGACGTGTCGCAGGACTGCGTCGTGATCGAGGAAGATTGCGGCACCGAACGCGGCATGGAAATGCGTGCGATCATCCAGGGCGGTTCGACGATCGCCTCGCTGGGTGAGCGTATCCTCGGCCGTACGACGCTCGAAGATGTGGTCGACAAGGACGGCAACATCATCGCGCCCGTCGGCACTTTGCTCGACGAACCGACGACGCAGCGGATCGAAGATGCCGAAGTCCAGTCGGTCAAGATCCGTTCGCCGCTGGTTTGCGAAGCGGTGCTGGGTGTTTGCGGCAAATGCTATGGCCGCGACCTTGCTCGCGGTACCCCGGTGAACATCGGTGAAGCTGTCGGCGTTATCGCTGCGCAGTCGATCGGTGAGCCGGGCACGCAGCTGACGATGCGTACGTTCCACATCGGTGGTGCGGCGCAGGTCAACGAGCAGTCGAACGCCGAAGCGATTTCGGACGGCACGATCGAATATCGCGAAATGCACACCATCGTCGATCAGCGTGGCCGCCGTCTGGCGCTCGCGCGTTCGGGTGAAATCGCGATCATCGACAGCGAAGGCCGCGAACGCGCGTCGCACAAGCTGCCTTATGGTGCGCAGATCCTGCACAAGGATGGCGAGAAGGTGAAGAAGGGCGAGCGGATTGCCGAATGGGATCCGTTCACCATGCCGCTCATCACCGAAAAGCAGGGCATCGTGAAGTATCAGGATCTGGAAGACACCAAGACCCTGATCGAACAGGTCGACGAAGCGACGGGCATCGCCCAGCGCGTCGTGATCGAATATCGCTCGGCGGGCCGCGCCAAGAAGGAAGACCTTCAGCCGCGCCTGACCTTGCTCGACGATCAGTCGGGTGAAGCGGCACGCTATCTGCTTGCAGTCGGCACGATGCTTTCGGTCGAGGACGGTCAGACGGTCCAGGCGGGTGACGTTCTGGCCCGTGTCAGCCGCGAAGCGTCGAAGACGCGCGACATCACCGGCGGTCTGCCGCGTGTTGCCGAGCTGTTCGAAGCGCGCATTCCGAAGGACAACAGCGTTATCGCGAAGATCAGCGGCCGCATTGAATTCGTCAAGGATTACAAGGCGAAGCGCAAGATCGCGATCGTTCCGGAAGAAGGCGATACGGTCGAGTATCTGATCCCCAAGTCGAAGGTATTGGAAGTGCAGGAAGGCGACCAGGTCAAGCGCGGCGACGCGCTGATCAGCGGTTCGCCGAACCCGCACGACATTCTCGACGTCATGGGCGTCGAGGCGCTGGCCGAATATCTCGTCGCGGAAATCCAGGAAGTTTACCGTCTGCAGGGCGTGAAGATCAACGATAAGCATATCGAAGTGATCGTTCGCCAAATGCTGCAGAAGGTCGAGATCACCGAAGGCGGCGACACGACGTTGCTGCCGGGCGAACAGCTCGATTATCTGGAGATGATGGAATATAACGCCAAGCTGCCGAAGAATGGCAAGCACGCCGAAGGCCGCCCGGTTCTGCTGGGCATCACCAAGGCGAGCCTGCAGACGCGCAGCTTCGTTTCGGCGGCGTCCTTCCAGGAGACGACCCGCGTTCTCACCGAGGCTTCGGTGCAGGGCAAGATCGACTCGCTGCAGGGCCTCAAGGAAAATGTCATCGTCGGCCGCCTCATCCCGGCGGGTACCGGCGCTGCCATGAACCGCGTTCGCGTTACCGCGTCGAGCAAGGATGCCGCGCTGCGTGCCTCCATGCGCGCCGCGAACCAGGCGCATCTGATCGCGCCGCAGAGCGCAGCCGAAGAGCATGCCGCCGAACTGGCGCAAGGCCCCGAAGCCGCACTGGGTGACGATCCGCTGGGCGCTGTCGAAGGCGAAACGCACGGCAGCGATGCCGATGCCGGCGATTACCTGATCAAGGGCGACGAGGCGTAAGCCTATTCTCGCTCTCGGGTGACAGCCTGAAAAAGATAAGCCCCGCCGGAGCGATCCGGCGGGGCTTTTTCTTTGGCGCCAAACTGTTAGCTTCCTCGCTTCAACGGGAGGGAGACGGGCGATGCGAGTCTATCTGATCGGCGCAGCGCTGTTGGCGGTCGCGCTGCCGGCACAAGCGCAAGACAACAGCAATATCGTGGGCGAAGTGGTGGTCACGGGGCAACGTGCCTCGGCCGATTATCTTTCGGACGAACAGACCGTTGTCGGACTGCGGCGTCCCGCCGACAGCGCGATCCAGCCGGTAAAGTTCACCTCGGACTCGCGCGACGAGGCGGTCCGCAAGCGCGAGATCCACGCGATGATCGAAGCCGCGATCCGCCGCGCCGAGGCTGCGGGGGTCGAACTCGTCACCGGCGAGTTCGAACTGACGAAGGTGACCGCCGCCAATTTCCGCGACCTCGTTTTTTCGGGCGGCGGCCGTCCCGACACCAGCGAAATATCGGTGTTCGTGAAAGCGAAGCTCGCCGGATCAGTCGGTAGCGCACAATCGCGGATCGACAATTTTATCAAGGCGGTGCCCGCCGAGGGTCGCGCGTTGATGGAGCGGCGCGGCGGTATCACCCTGACGATCATCAACCCCGATCAATATCGCCCGGAGATTGTGAAGCTGGTTGCGGCCGAGGCGCTCAAGACGGCGGGTGCTTTCGGGGCGGACTATGGCGTCGAGGTGCAGGGGCTAAACGAGCAGTTGATCTGGGCGCAGGCGAGCGCGACCGAGGTATTCCTGTACATCCCCTATCGCTTCTCCGTGCGGCCGAAATAGAAAAGGGCCCACCGGGGGTGGCCGGTGAGCCCTTGGTCCTGGGATATGCGGGCCGGTGCGATTGCGCTTTGAAAGCGTCCGGCCCTTATGCTCTGTCCTAGGGCGCGAGGATCGCGACGGCGAGGTACAGCAGCAGAGGCAGGCCGAAGCCCAAAAGCGTCAGGGCAACAAAGCCGACGCGCGTCCACAAGACGTCGATGCCGAACTGGTCCGACATTCCGGCGCACACGCCGAAAATCACACCATCGCGACGATTCTTGCGAAAACCCTGTTTCATTTCTTTCCTTTCCATCCCGGCCGCCTGGCCGGCGTTATTAAGCGCCGCGGCTGGTCAGGCGACCAGGCCGTGCGAACCGACGGCAGCGAGGAACATCATCGAGCAGTAAAGCGAAGCAACTGCGGCGATCGCGTAGCTCTTGAACGAGTCGACATTGAAATGGGCCATGATATTTTCCTTCCTTGAACCTTCCATCCGGACTGTCCGGTGGATGCCAACAGTATTGCAGGGACCGTGCCAATTTCATTCATTGGCGGTTAACCGGGGTTTTTGGGTTGGCGACATATTATTTCAGCGCGAAAAATGCGCTGCGATGGTGAAAATCACCGATAGTCGGAAAAATTTCAATGCAACCTTCGGCGGCGCCGGGCTGGAATCGCACGGTGCACTGAGGTAGGCGCAAAGCCAGATGACGCTGACCCGCCTTTCGTTGACCGATTTTCGCAATCACGCCGGCGCGGACATGGCGGCCGCCCCGGGGCTCGTCGCGCTGCACGGGGATAATGGCGCGGGCAAGACCAACATATTGGAAGCGATCTCGCTGCTCGCGCCCGGCCGCGGGCTGCGCCGCGCCGCGCTGTCCGACATGGTGCGCGACGGAGCGAGCGGGGGGTTCGCGGTCTTTGCCGAGGTTCAGGCGGGCGCGGATCTGGCGCCGGTAGCGCTGGGGACCGGGATCGAGGCCGCGCAGCCCGGGCGGCGGATCGTGCGTGTCAATGGCGCGGCGGCGGCTGCGACCGCGC
Source organism: Sphingopyxis sp. Soil_C_28 (assembly GCF_057657055.1). NCBI lineage: Bacteria > Pseudomonadati > Pseudomonadota > Alphaproteobacteria > Sphingomonadales > Sphingopyxidaceae > Sphingopyxis > Sphingopyxis sp. Soil_C_28. The sequence goes on along the minus strand of NZ_JBDGJE010000001.1, from coordinate 1,573,311 downwards.
TCGGCGAGTGGTTGGCGGTGCTGTGGCTGACCCCCGCGATGGACCGGCTGTTCGTCGAGACCGCCGGCAACCGGCGACGCTTTCTCGACCGGCTCGTTCTCGCGCTTGATCCGCGGCATGCGCAGCACAGCAATCGCTACGAGGCGGCGCTCCGCGCGCGCGGGAAATTGCTGGCCGATCCGGGGCAGGTCGACCAGCAATGGCTTACAAGCCTTGAGGCGCAGCTTGCCGAACATGGCGCGGCGATGGATGCCGCGCGGCAGCGGATGTTGGCCGGCCTGTCCGCCGAACTCGCGGGGCAGCCCGACGCGCCCTTTGCGCGCCCGATACTGACACTGATCGACAGCGATGGGCAGCCGCGTCAGGCGCCGCATGACGTCGAAGCGTTGAAAACGCTGTTTGCATCGCGCCGCCGGATCGATGCCGCGGCGGGCCGGGCCACCGCAGGACCGCACCGCGACGATCTCTCGGCCATCCACGCGGCGACGGGGCGCGCCGCCGCGCGCTGTTCGACCGGCGAGCAAAAGGCGATGCTGCTCTCGCTCGTCCTCGCGCATAGCGATAGCGTCGCGCGCGCGCGCGGACAGCGCCCGGTTCTGCTGCTTGACGAGGTTGCGGCGCATCTGGATCCGCTGCGCCGCGGTGCACTCTATGAGCGACTGGCGGGGCAGGGCGGGCAGGCGTGGCTGACGGGGACCGAAGCGGCGCTGTTCGACGAGATGCCGGGACCGGTCACGCGCTTTCGCATCGCCGGTGGGCGGATCGCAGCGGGTTAGAGGATTTCGCGCACCAAATCCTGCGGGCGGCACAGACGGACGCCCTTGTCGGTTTCGACGATCGGGCGTTCGACATAGGCCGGGTTAGCGGCCATCGCGGCGAGGATTTCGTCATCGCTCGCGTCCTTCAGGCCCCGCTCTTCGGCGTCGGTGCCGCGCAGGCGCAACGCGTCGCGAGCGGTCAGGCCGGCATCCTTGAACAGCTGGCGCAGCTTGTCCGCGCTGTACGGGTTTTTCAGATATTCGATGACGGTCAGCTCGACGCCGGGGGTTTCCTGAAGGATCGCCAGCGTCTTGCGCGAGGTGCCGCAAGCGGGGTTGTGCCAGATGGTCGCGTTCATAGCGCCCGCCCTAACGCAGCCTTACAGCAGCGTAAACTCGCTATTCATAGCATATATGGCACATCCTCCCGCATGAAGGGGAACCACCTGCTTGCCTTTCGCGGCCGAAACACGACTTATGCAAAGTCGACGGACCGTCACAGGCGGCCAATGCGGGGTTGTGTTGCAAGTGAATGAATTAATCGATCGCAGGGCGTTACTCGCCGCGATGGCAGGAGCGGGGGCCATGGCCGCCGTGCCCGCCCGCGCGCAGCTGCCCAACTGGATTCAGCAGCCGGTGGCGCCTTTGCCGCCGCCGGTGGATTATCTGGCCGTCGCGAGGAAACAGCTGGCGATGCAGGGACGCAATATCCCGCAGAGCGACCGCGTCGGCGTCGTCGATTTCGGCCTGCCGTCTTCGCGCCCGCGCTTCGCACTGGTCGACATGATCGCAGGCAAGGTCGACATGTTCCCGGTGACGCATGGCCGCGGGTCCGATCCGCAGCATGACGGTTGGCTCAAGAATTTCTCGAACCGGGTGGGATCGCTCGCGACGTCGCGAGGCGCGTATCGCACCAGCGATTATTATTGGGGCGCCAACGGATCGTCGATGCGGCTCGCGGGGCTGGAGCCCGACAATTATTCGGCCGATTCGCGTGCGATCGTCGTTCATGGCGCCTGGTATGCCGATCCGGCGCTGATCGCGACGCAGGGCAAGCTGGGGCGCAGCGAAGGCTGCTTCGTCTTTGGCGAAGAGCTGCTGCCGATGATCCTCTACAAGCTCGGCCCGGGACGGCTGCTGTTCGCAGATCGGCTCAGCCTGCCGCCGCCGATGCCCAAGCCGTTCGAACTGCCGCCGGCCGATCCGCTGCCGGGGATGGAGAATCTGCGGCGCGCGAGTTCGTTCAGCGGGCCGTTGCCGAAGACGGCGGATTAATCGCGACGCCCGCTTTGGGGTGGGAAGCGGACCTTTTCATCCTCCCGGTCGCGCAGCGATGGGGAGGGGGACCGTCCGAGAAGCGGATGGTGGAGGGGCGGCAACGTCGGCTCCATCGCCCCTCCGTCAGCGCTTCGCGCTGCCACCTCCCCATGGCTTCGCCACAGGGAGGATCAACGGCAACTCTTGGTCGAAACCGGATATTTCTCAATAAATCCCGCTCGTCCCCGGCGTTGTCGCGCGCGCGGTGGTGACCGTTGGCACGACTTCGGGCGGCTTGGGTGCGATGATCGTTGCGGTCGGGCGGCCGGGCTTGGCGAAGCTCGCCACGACGGGCGCGTCGCGGCCGTAGATGTCGGCGAGTTTCTTCACGCTGCCCTTGCCATCGGGAATGACGGTCCAATAAGCGACATAGACGGGGAAGGGCTGGTCGAAGCCGAAGCGCGTGGTTTCGCCGCTAGCGATTGCCTCGCCAAACTCTTCGGGGCTTTTGCCCGCGAACATCACTGCCATCAGGCCGGAGAAATGCAGTGCGCGCTCGGTGCGGATACAGCCGTGGCTGAAGGCGCGCGCAGCGGCAGCGAACGCGCCCTTCGATGGCGTGTCGTGCAAATAGATCGCATGCTCGTTGAGCATTTCCATTTTCATCACGCCGAGCGCGTTGTTCGGTCCGGCCTTTTGTACCACCGACAGCGTCTTGCCCTTGCCCGTCCAGGTATAACCCTGCGCGCGCGCTGATGCCGGGTTGTTGGCGATGGTTGCGCCAATGCCTTCATTGATGATGCTGCGTGGCAGCGTCCAGGTCGGGTTGACGATGATGCCGGTTGCCATCGGATTGAGTTGCGGCGTCGCGGTCGTCGCCTTGCCTACCACGGCCTTGTGGGTCGCGATGATCGTGCCGCCGTGGACGACGCGGGTCAGATATTCGGGTACGTTGCTGACCACATAGCGTTCGCCGAGCGCGCGCGGCATCCAGCGCCAGCGTTCCATATTGACGCGGATCGCGTTGGCGTCGGCGGGCGTCTTCGCTTTCTTGAGCGACGTTTTGAGCGCCGCAAAGTCGGGATGCACAGGGTCGAGCGTCGCGAGCGTTTCTGTCACCGTGCCGGCGCCGAGCGCGGCGGTGAGTAGCGAGAGCAAGGGTTCGCTGTCGCCGTCGCTGTCGACCATGAACCATTGTTTGCGCGCTGCATTGGGCGTGCGGCCGTCGCGCAGGTGCGTGGCGAGCAACAGGAAGCTGTCGGTCGCAGCCTTGTCGAGTTTCGCCTGATCACCGCCAAGGATCGCGGCGGCGAGGCCGTCGGGGTTATAGTCCTTTGCGAACAGGCCTTCGTCGCCGACCTTTTCGATGAAGCTCAGGAGCGCGGTCGCATTCTCTTCCGACCAACTCGGCATGTCGATCTGGACCGCGACGACAGGCGCGTCGTCCTTCACCTTGTCGGGCTGGAGGATCACCGAATCTTCCTTGACCCCCGGCTGCGCGAAAGCGGGCGCCGCGAGCAGGCTCAGCGGAAGAAGAAGCGCCGCAACGGGACGCGCCGAAAAGGGGGAGTTTTTGACCATGGTTAAAGCCCATAGCCAAAAAGCATCCACAGTGAAAGTGAGGTGGCGCACAGTTCGGCGCATCTCCAATAAATAGGGACAGTCCCCCTTTAACCAGAGGCAGCGCTTTGGATCAGAGCGACCGAAGCGATTAAATAGGGACTATCCCTATTTATTGGATTGTCAGGCCTTGGCCTCTTCATCCTGCCGCGCCAGCCATTCTTCGAGCCATTTGATCGTGTAATCGCCGTGAATGACATCGGGATCGGCGAGCAGCGCCTGATGCAGCGGAATATTCGTCTTCACCCCGCCGATCACCATTTCCTCGAGCGCGCGGCGCATCCGCATCATGCAGCTTTCGCGCGTGCGGCCGTAAACGATCAGCTTGCCGATCATGCTGTCGTAATAGGGCGGGATCGAATAGCCGGCGTAAAGCCCGCTATCGACGCGCACATGCATGCCGCCCGCGGCGTGATAATTGGTGACCTTGCCCGGCGAGGGCATGAAGGTGCGCGGGTCCTCGGCGTTGATGCGGCATTCCATCGCATGACCGCGAAATTCCAGATCTTCCTGCTTCACCGACAGGTCGCGGCCGCCGGCGATACGAATCTGTTCGCGGACGAGGTCGAAACCGGTGATCATTTCGGTCACCGGATGTTCGACCTGGATGCGCGTGTTCATCTCGATGAAGAAGAACTCGCCATTTTCCCACAGAAACTCGATCGTGCCGGCGCCGCGATATTGCATTGCCGCCATCGCGTCGGCGCACACCTTGCCCATACGCGCTCGCTCGTCGGCCGAGATGATCGGCGAGGGGGCTTCTTCGAGCACTTTCTGGTGGCGGCGCTGAAGCGAACAGTCGCGCTCGCCAAGGTGGATCGCCGTACCCCGGCCGTCGCCAAACACCTGAAATTCGATGTGGCGCGGATTGCCGAGATATTTTTCCATATAAACGGTCGGATCGCCGAACGCCGCCGCCGCTTCGCTCGAAGCCTGACCCATCAGACTTTCGAGGCTGTCGGCATCGGGAACGACCTTCATCCCGCGTCCGCCGCCGCCCGATGCCGCCTTGATCAGCACCGGATAGCCGATGCCCTCGGCAATCCTGCGCGCCTCGTCGCCATAGGTGACCGCGCCGGGCGAACCCGGAACGACCGGCAGGCCGAGCGCGACCGCGGTGCGCTTTGCCTCGACCTTGTCGCCCATGGTGCGGATATGCTCGGGCTTCGGCCCGACGAAGATCATGTCATGCGCTTCGATGATCTCGGCGAAACGCTCGTTTTCGGACAGGAAGCCATAGCCCGGATGGATCGCGTCGGCGCCGGTGATTTCGGCTGCCGAGATGATCGCGGGGATGTTGAGATAGCTGTCCTTCGCCGCCGGCGGGCCGATGCACACGGCCTCGTCGGCCAAGCGGACGTGCATCGCGTCGGTGTCGGCGGTCGAATGCACCGCGACGGTCTTGATGCCCATTTCGTGGCACGCGCGGTGGATGCGCAGCGCGATCTCGCCGCGGTTGGCGATCAGGAGTTTTTCGATAGCCATGCGAAGCTCAGGCGATGGTGAACAGCGGCTGGTCGAATTCGACCGGCTGGCTGTTTTCGACATGCACGCCCTTCAGCGTGCCCGCGGCAGGCGCGACGATCGGGTTCATGACCTTCATCGCCTCGATGATCAGGATCGTGTCGCCGGCCTTCACCGCCGAACCGATGGCGGCGAAATTCGGCGCGCCGGGTTCGGGCGAAAGATAGACCGTGCCGACCATCGGTGACTTCACGGCGTCGGCGAAGCTGTCGGCGGCGGGAGCTGCGGCAGCTGCCGGCGCGGCCGCAGCCGGTGCCGCAACGGGCGCGGGCGCATAGGCGACGGGCGCTGTGGCGGCGGTCAGCTGGCGCGCGACGCGGATCTTGCGTTCGCCGTCTTCGACCTCGATTTCGGACAATCCGGTGTCGTCGAGCAGCTCGGCGAGCGCGCGCACATAGGCCGGATCGATGTTGATGCCATTGTCTTTATGGTCACCCATGAGAATTTTCCTGTTGCTGCGGCGTCTATTAAAAGGACGCTCGGACCCCGTTTTTGATGCGCCCTATTGTCAGAGACGGGCGGCGGCGTCCAGCGCCAGCGTATAGCTGTTCGCGCCATGCCCTGCAAAATGGTCGACCGCCGCCATGCCGACATAGCTGATGTGGCGGAATTCTTCGCGGGTCATCGGGTCCGACAGATGAACCTCGATCACCGGCACCTTGATCGACCGGATCGCGTCGTGGATCGCGACCGATGTATGTGTATAACCGCCGGCGTTGAGCAGTACCGCTTTCGCGCCCGCGATATAGGCTTCGTGCAGCCAGTCGATCAGAACGCCTTCATGGTTCGTCTGGCGGCATTCGACGCGCAGACCCAGCTCGGCGGCCTGCGCCTCGAGCCGCGCATGAATGTCGTTCAGCGTGTCATGGCCGTAAATCTCGGGCTCGCGCGTGCCGAGCAGGTTGAGGTTGGGGCCGGAAAAGACAAAGACGGTGGGCTTGTCGGTCCGCTCGTTGGAGCGCTCAATGGTCAGGGGCTTGTCGGTCAAGGGTCGGGCTTTCGGTTGCGAGGACGCGCGGTCCCCCTATATGGGCTGCTCGGCAAAGGCAAAGCAAGGCGGACCCGCGGTGATTTCTGTGATCCTCAACGGCGAACAAAGGCAGGTGCGCGAAGGCAGCATCGCCGACCTCGTCGCCTCGCTGGGGCTTGATGTGAAAAAGGTCGCGGTCGAGCGCAATCGCACGATCGTGCCGCGCTCGACGCTCGCCGACGTCGCGCTCGCCGAGGGCGATGCGCTGGAAATCGTACATTTTGTGGGAGGCGGTTGTTGACCGACACTTGGAGCGTTGCCGGACGGACGTTTACGTCGCGGCTGATTGTCGGGACCGGCAAATATAAGGATTTCGAACAGAATGCCGCCGCGGTCGAAGCGTCGGGGGCGGAGATCGTCACCGTCGCGGTGCGCCGCGTCAATGTGTCGGATCCGAATGCGCCGATGCTCACCGACTATATCGATCCCAGGAAGATCACCTACCTGCCCAACACCGCGGGTTGCTTCAACGCCGATGATGCGATCCGCACGCTGCGGCTGGCGCGCGAGGCGGGCGGCTGGGACCTGGTGAAGCTCGAGGTGCTCGGTGAGGCGAAGACGCTCTATCCGAATATGCGCGAGACGCTCGAGGCGACCGAAGTGCTCGCCAAGGAAGGCTTTCTGCCGATGGTCTATTGCGTCGACGATCCGATCGCGGCGAAGCAGCTCGAGGATGCGGGTGCGGTGGCGGTGATGCCGCTCGGCGCGCCGATCGGATCGGGGCTGGGTATCCAGAACCGCGTTACCATCCGCCTGATCGTCGAAGGCGCGTCGGTGCCGGTGCTCGTCGATGCGGGCGTGGGGACCGCGAGCGATGCCGCGGTTGCGATGGAACTGGGCTGCGATGGCGTGCTGATGAACACCGCGATTGCCGAGGCGAAAGACCCGATCCGCATGGCGCGGGCGATGAAGCTGGCGGTCGAAGCGGGGCGCGATGCCTATCTGTCGGGGCGGATGGGGCTCAGGCGCTATGCCGATCCGTCGAGCCCGCTGGCGGGACTGATTTGAACATCAACGCGCCGCTAGTCGCAGATGTTCCGATAAAAAAATCATTTTACGACAAGCGGTTAGTCGCAAAATGCGCAACCTTGCCCGTCGCTCCACGTTGATACAGTAAGAGGTCGCTCGGCCTCTCCCTGCAATCAAAGGAGATACATCATGGGTGAATTCACCGAAAAAGCCAAAGGCCTCGCCAACGAAGCCGCTGGCAACACCAAGCAGGCGATCGGCAAGGCGACCGACAATGAACGCCTCCGCGCCGAAGGCGAGGCGCAGGAGCGCAAGGGCGAAGCCCAGAATGTGAAGGGCAAGGTCCAAGGTGCGCTCGGCGACAAGATCTGACGACTTGTTCGTCACGCAAGCATGACAAAGGCCCCGGGGTTCCCTCTCCCCGGGGCCTTTTCATTGCGTTCGAAAAATTGGCTTATTTGCCTCGCGCTTATTTGCCCCCGGACGCGACCAGATCAACGTCGGTCATGCCGCCGTCGCGGCGCATCATCAGCACGTAGGCGAGATCGCCCTTCGTGCCGCCGAGCATGTGTTCGCTGCCGTTGACGCGGTGGTCGCTGGTATAGCCGGCGCGGATCGCCATCGTGTGATAATAATCAAGCACCGCCTGCATCGACGCCGCGGTCTGGAAATTGACGACGCGAATGTTGCACTTGCCACCGGCGATGCCCGCGGCTTCGCGCAGCGTCGCCCGTGGATAGACTTTGAACGCGGCGGGAAGACGGTCGGCCCAGCCATTGCCATAGGTGAGCTTGGCGTCGCAGCTGCCCTTTTGCTGGTCGCGCGCGAGCGCGCCGATCGTGACAGGGCGTTTCTGCGCCTCGCAGCCGTCGCATCCCGCTTCAAACGGCAGAGCTTTCGGGGCGGTGAGCAATTTGCCCGCCGCCTGCGCCGCGGCGGCTTCGGCGGCGGTCGCGGCCTTGCCGCCCGCCAAGCCCGGAACCCCGCCGTCGACGGGCTTGTTGCCCGGGCCCACGGCGTTCTTGTTCGACTGGCCAGCCAATTTGGGGTCGACCATGATCTTGTCTTCGAGCGAACCCTTGATTGCCGGATCGGCATTGGTCAGCCCGTCGTCGAGCGGCGAGAGTTCGGCTTTGGCTTCGGGATTATCCCGGCAGCCGGCAAGCGGCGCCGCCGCCATCAGCAAGCCGGTAACCAGCCATTTTCCGCGCAACATCATCGCTAACACTCCCTTATCCTTTACCGGGAATGCCCGATCCTGGTCAAAAAGGCCCAAATAAAATGCGTTAACGGGCAGGGGTTTGTTAGCCGAAAACCGTCCCGAAGCGAGACGTTTTCGCTCGTTGGTTCACGCTCCGGGCAGGAATTCCTTGCGCTTTGCCCGCCACGCATCGGCGCTCTGCGTCCACGCATCGACCGGCGCATCCTCGAAAGGGGCGGGAAGGCGGGTGGGGCCGCTGTTCGTGGCGCCGAGCCGTTTTGCCAGCGCCTGCGACCGGATATTGTCCGGGTCGATGCTGTGCATCAGTTCGGGCCATTTCAGAAATTCGACTGCGAAGTCGCACGCCGCGACGCTGCCTTCGAGCGCATAGCCCTTGCCGGCGAATTTGGCGCGCACGCCATAGCCGATCTCGGGTGCCGGCCAGCCGTCGGGTTCCCACGGGCCGAGGCGTCCGACCCATTCACCGGTCGCGCGTTCGATCACCGAAAACATCGAAAAGCCGCGGATATGCCACGCGCCGGCAAGCGTGCACCAGGCGCGCCAGGCTTGCGAGCGCGGGCAGGTGCCGCCGATGAAGCGCATCGTTTCTTCTTCGGTGCACATTTCGGCGAAGCCGTCGAAATCCTCGGTCGCGGGCGGGCGGAGGATCAGTCGCTCGGTAACGAGCAGGGGGCCGTTCAGCATAAAGTCTCTCCCGCGGCGATTGGTCGACGCTTCTGCGGCAAGAGGGCGCATTCGGCAAGCGCATACGCTTGAAGGCACCGGGGTTTAGCCCGGTGCCTTCGCCATCAGCGCGTACGGATTGGAGGGGTCCGAACCCGCACTCGAGACGGTTAGCTATCGCTTAGCGGCAGCGATATTTGTCGCGGTCGATCTCGCGGCCCAAAAGGGCGCCACCGGCGGCACCGAGCACGGTACCGAGCAGTTTGTCGCCGCCGCCTGCGATCTCATGACCCGCGAGGCCGCCGACGGCGCCGCCGATCAGAAGGCCGGTCGTGCCATTGTCCTTCTTGCAGCGATAACGGCCGTCATTGTCGCGCCACACGCGGGTGTTCGAATTGATGCGTTCGTCGCGGGCATAATAGCGGCGATCTTTGCGCTTCTTGTAGAAGTTAGACGACTGGTCGAGCTGATGGAAACCATCGGCCTTCGCCGGAGCCGCGATGCCTGCATAGGCCGGCGCGGTCAGGGCGACGCTGGCGGCGGCAAACGCGCCCATCAGGCCCTTGGTGAAATTACGCATGTTAAAGTCCTTTCCTGGTTCTGCGCCTCGTCTCGCTTGCACAAGACCGGGCGCTTCGACCGGAAAACGAGCCGGGTCGCAAACCCGTTGCATTAACCCAAGGCAACAAGACGAAATGCCCTGTTCCATCGACGAACCGAAAGGGCCTTGCCGCGTCGTCAGCGGCGTGCGACAATCCGGATATGTTGAATATCGGATCGCTCGTCATTGGCGCCATCGCCTTGGTTCTGGCCGTTTTTGCGTTCATCCCGCTGCTGGGTTGGGCAAACTGGGTGATCGTGCCCTTTGCCGTAATCGGCCTCGCGCTCGGCGCGATGTCCGACAAGACGAGCGGGCGCAATCTGAACATCGTTGTCATCGTCATCGGCGTTATCCGCCTGATGCTGGGCGGCGGCATCATCTGAATCTTCGGCCGGAAGGCAGCTTTCGATCATGAATCAGCCAGCGGCCCCCTCGGGGAGCAATCAGGGCGGCTTGCCCTTCGCGCTCGGTGCCTATCTGATCTGGGGCTTCGTTCCGCTCTTCTTCAAGCTGTTATCGAGCGTACCGCCCGCCGAGGTGCTGGCGCAGCGGATCGTCTGGTCTCTGCCGCTCTGCTTCCTGATCATGGCGTTCCGGCGCCAGATCGGCGACTATCTGACGGCGCTTCGCGATTGGCGCGTGCTGCGCTTGCTGCTGGTCAGTTCGGTGCTGATCGCGCTCAACTGGCTGGTGTATATCTATTCGATCTTCACCGACCATGTGCTCGCGGCCAGTCTCGGCTATTATCTCAACCCGCTGGTCAATGTGATGCTCGGGATGATCTTCCTCGGCGAAAGGCTGAGCCGGCTTCAGGGGCTGGCCGTGGTCATCGCGGGCATCGGCGTCGCGATCCTGCTGGCGGGCGCGCTCGACACATTGTGGATCAGTCTTACGCTGGCGTTCAGTTTCGGCACCTATGGCTTGATCCGCAAGATCGTGCCGGTCGGATCGCTGCCCGGCCTTGCGATCGAGACGACATTGCTGTTGCCTTTGGCGATTGCCGGCGCGGCATATTATATCTGGCTCGGCGACGGGCGCGGTTTCGGATCGGAAGCTGGGATCAGCTGGCTGCTCGCGGCGGGCGGGGTCGTTACAGCAGTGCCGCTTTTGCTGTTCGCGACCGCGGCGCGCCGGATGAGCTATGCGGCGCTCGGCTTCGTCCAATATCTCGCGCCGAGCATTGCTTTTCTGCTCAGCCTCTTCGTTTTTCATGAACCACTGAAGCCCGCGCAACTCGTCTGTTTCCTGCTGATCTGGGTCAGCATCGCGGTGTTCAGTTTCGACATGTGGCGCAAGATGCGCGCCGACCGGATGATGCCGGCGGCTTAAGAGGCGATGCGCCAGCCGAGCGTTTCACCGGCGTGGAACGGGACGACCTCGCCAACGCGATCGGGCACGACGACCTCGGCGCGTTCGAGCGTCACCGTGCCGGTGTTGAGCGGAAGCCCATAGAAGCGCGGTCCATGTTCGCTGGCAAAGCCTTCGAAATTGCCCAGCGCACCGTCCTGGTCAAACGCGGTCGCATAGCTTTCGAGCGCATAGGGCGCGTTGAAAATCCCGGCGCAGCCGCACGAAGCTTCTTTCGTATGCACCGCATGCGGGGCGCTGTCGGTGCCGAGGAAGAATTTCGGCGACCCCGACGTGGCGGCTTTTCGCACCGCAAGCCGGTGATGTTCGCGTTTGGCGACGGGCAGGCAATAGGCGTGCGGCCGGATGCCGCCGACGAGCATCGCATTGCGATTGATGTGCAGGTGCTGCGGCGTGATCGTCGCGGCGACATTGACGGGCGCGTCGGCAACGAACTGCGCGGCCTCGGCCGTCGTAATATGTTCGAACACGATCTTGAGCGCGGGGAGGGCGCGGACCAGCGGTTCGAGCGTGCGTTCGATAAACACCGCCTCGCGGTCGAAGATGTCGACGTCATGGTCGGTAACCTCGCCGTGGATCAGCAGCGGCATGCCGATGCCTGCCATGCGTTCGAGCACCGGCATGATCTTAGCGATGTCGGTGACGCCGTGCGCGCTGCCCGTGGTCGCGTTTGCGGGATAGAGTTTGGCCGCGGTGAACACGCCTTCTGCATGGCCGCGCGCCATTTCGTCGGCGCTGCTATGGTCGGTGAGGTAGGCGACGATCAGCGGGGTGAACTCGAGGTCGGCCGGGACCGCGGCGTTGATCCGGTCGCGATAGGCGCGGCCCTCTTCGGCGGTCGTCACCGGCGGCGACAGGTTCGGCATCACGATCGCCCGGGCAAACTGGCGCGCGGTATAGGGCGCGACATGGTCCAGCATCGCGCCATCGCGCAGGTGGACGTGCCAGTCGTCGGGGCGGCGGATCGTCAGGCGGTCGGTCATGCGGGTCTCGCGAAGAAAAGGGTGCTTGGTTTTGGCTGTTCTGCCCCTAAATTATCGTCATGGCCAATACCACCCTCATCGACCGCGCCCTCATCCGTCTGTCTGGGGAGGATGTCCGCGGCTTCCTGCAAGGGCTGGTGACCAGCGACACGTCGGGCAATCTGCCGGTATGGGCGGCGCTGCTGACCGCGCAGGGCAAGGCGCTGTTCGATTTCCTGATCTGGGGCGACGAAGACGACGTCCTGATCGATTGCGAACGCGATGCCGCCGAGGCGCTCGCGAAGCGCTTGACGCTCTATCGTCTTCGCCGCGCCATCACGATTGCGGTCGAACCCGGTCTGGCGGTCCATTGGGCACCCGAAGGCGACCTCGGCGTTGTCGATCCCCGGCTTTCCGAACTTGGCCAGCGCTGGCTTGCGCCCCCGGGCGAAGGCGAGGGCGCCGACGCGGCATGGCGCGCGCATCGCCTGGCGCTCGGCGTCACCGAAGGGCGCGGCGAGCTTGGCGACGGCACGACGCTGTGGCTCGAATGCAATGCCGCCGAACTGAACGGGGTCAGCTTTACCAAGGGCTGTTACGTCGGGCAGGAAAATACCGCACGGATGAACTGGCGGCAAAAGGTCAACCGGCGGCTCGTCGTCGTGCCGATCGGCGCGGCCGACGAGAAGCGACAGGTCGTCGCCTATCCCGAACTTGGCTGGTCGGTCGAGCATCGTCGGGTCGAGGGCATCGATCCGTCGGCTGCGCCGCTGTGGATGCGCGGTGCACTGGTGCCGGCGGGCGCCTGACAGGCGCGGCAATTTCTGCTATGACCCGGGCATGCGCGCTTTCCTGATTGCATCGGCGCTGGTCGCCGTTTTCGCCGCCATGCCGGTCATGGCAACCGAATCGAGCGACGACGGAGCCCCCGTTTCGTTGTTGCCGGTCGCCCCGGATGCTGCCCCGTCGCCCTCCAGACTTGCTCCATTCGCCGCTGATTCGGCATGGACGCCGCGCTTCGAAGCCGCGGCAAGCCAATTGGCAGCGGCGCTTCGGTCGCGCGACGAGGCGCAGTGGGGGCCGCTGCTCGGCGGACAATGGCTGGCGGCAGCCGACCGCGATCTCGTCCATAGCCTGCTTCGCGACCCGGCGAGCCCGTTCCTTCACGCCCTGTTTTCCAGTGACGCGACGCAGCATGCGATATTCGGATGGACGGCGCCGCCATCGTTGAACGCCGACGAGCGCGCGGCGATCGAGACAGGGCAGGAGGCCGAGGCGCTGGTTTGCTGGTCCGCCGGTGGCAAGGGCGAGGGGCCGTGGCCGGCCACGGCCGTCGATGCCGACAACAGGCCGGGGACACCCTATGCCTGCGCGCGGATCGCCTACAGCATTCGCGGCGACACGCCGACCTGGCGGGCGTTCATCGAACGGCGCGAACCCGTTTAACCAATCTCCAACCCTTTTCCGGGAAAAGCCGTCTCATGTTGGGGCGTGTTATTGGATTGGCCGTCGGTATCGCGGCGGTGGCGGTCGGCTTGGCGGGGGTCGCCAGCCGGTCTTCGTCCCATGTCGCCGTGGAAACGCCAGCTGCCGTTTCGGGCAATCACGACAATTGGACGACGCACAAGCTTCGTAAGGACAAGTCTTTGGCCGCGGCGGCGGCCAGCGGCGATTCGCGCTCGTCGCGCGAGGTTCTGCTCGAGCGTTCGGGCGATTCGCATTTCTACGCCGATACCGAGATCGACGGGCGAAATATTCGCATGCTGGTGGACAGCGGTGCGTCGATCGTGGCGCTGACGCGCAGCGATGCCGAGGCGATCGGGATTAACGTCGACGACCTTCCCGTCGGTGGCTCCGCCAGCACCGCAGGCGGCGTCGTGCCGATGCGAATGGTCATGCTCGACAGTGTCGAGGTCGACGGGGTCGAGGTGCGCGACGTGCAGGCGGCGGTGATCGACTCCGATATGGGCATATCGCTGCTCGGGCAAAGCTTCCTTTCGAGATTGGCCGCGGTGAACGTCGAAGGCGACACGATGACGCTGCGCTAAGCGGCGCGGGCTTGCCAAATTGCGTCATCTTGCCCACATCGCGGGGCATGAACGCTCCCAATCCTCCGCTCCGCGCCGCGATCGTACCCGTCACCGCCTTCCAGCAGAATTGTACGCTTTTGTGGTGCACCGAAACCAACAAGGCGGCCTTTGTCGATCCCGGCGGCGACCTCGACAAGCTGAAGGACGCAGCCCGGCAGACCGGGGTCGAGGTCGAAAAGATCCTCGTCACCCACGGCCATATGGATCATTGCGGCCAGGCTGGCATGCTCGCGAAAGAGCTGGGCGTGCCGATCGAGGGACCGCATGAGGACGACCGCTTCTGGATCGAGGCCTTTGCCGAAGACGGCGCACGGTTCGGCATGGTCGGCGAGGTGTTCGAGCCCGATCGCTGGCTGGTCGATGGCGACACGGTGACCGTCGGTAACCTCACGATCGATGTCATCCATTGCCCCGGCCACACCCCCGGCCACGTCGTTTTCCATCACGGACCGTCGAAGCTGGCGATTGTCGGCGACGTGATCTTTCAAGGATCGATCGGCCGTACCGACTTCCCGCGCGGCAATCACCAGCAATTGCTCGATTCGATCACGCAGAAGCTTTGGCCGCTGGGCGGCGACACGACATTCCTGCCCGGGCACGGCGCGCACAGCAATTTTGCGCACGAACGGCGCACCAATCCCTTCGTCAGCGACATGGCGCTGGGGGCGGCGGGCTGAACCCCTCCCGCAAGCGGGAGGGGAGAAGGATTATCGCGGCGCCGCGACCGTGGTTTCCTCGATCGCCGTCGTCGTGATGCCCGTCGGCGTCAGATAGACGATCGCGAGCGCGCCCAGCGCGAGGCCGAGCTGGGTGAGCATGGTGATAATGGTGCCGACCATCCGGCCCCACATCAGCCCGTCCATACCCAGCGCGTGCAGGATGCGGCCGACGAGATAGAGCGCGCCGACACCCCACAGCCAAAGCGACGACCCGAGGCCGAGTTCGACCAGCGCGAGCAGTATCAGCACGAAAGCGGTGTTCTCGACGAAATTGCTGTGCGCGCGCATGCGCCGCGTCAGCAGGTCGTTGCCGCCGTCGCCGATGAACACCTTTTCTTTCGTGCGCACCCGGCCAACGCGGACCGAGAGCCACAGGTTGAGCAGCGCCGCGCCGGCGGCGATCGTCAGGCTGATCGGCAAGATTATCATTTGGCTTCCCCCATTGTTTGCCGCCACATTGCCGTGATCGGACTGTATCGCTGTGGCATCCCCGGACCGGAGCGGCAAGCCCGCGCAATTGTGGATGCAATGGGCTTGCCTTTGCGGGCAAAAACGCTATAGCCCCGCCCGATCCGGCACCCGACACCATCTGGCGTTGAGGCACCCTCCGGCGGAAGATTTTTCCCGGCTTATATAGCCAGGAACAGGCTTCGGCGTGGCGGGCGGGCCAGTCATTTCCGGCAACGGGGTGACAAATCCGGGTAGCCGATTCGTGACACACACTTTAAGAATGCAGGAAATATCATGGCCGTTCCCAAGCGAAAAACCTCGCCCTCGAAGCGCGGCATGCGTCGCAGCCACGACAGCCTGAAGGTCGAAGCCTTTCAGGAATGCCCGAACTGTGGCGAGCTGAAGCGCCCGCACAATCTTTGCAACTCTTGCGGCCATTATAATGGCCGCGAAGTGGTGTCGGTCGGCGCGTAAGAATTTAGCCGGAGGGCGCTAAAATGGCACTGACACCGCGAATCGCAATCGATGCGATGGGCGGTGACGTCGGCGTGCAGATGATGCTCGCCGGCGCCGCCATGGCGCGCCACAAGCACGACGGCCTCCGCTTCATCCTCGTCGGTGATGAGGTGCAGATCAAGGCGGCGCTTGAAAACCACCCCAATCTGCGCGCGGCATCGGATATCATCCACACCGACGGCGTGGTGTCGGGTTCGGACAAGCCGAGCCAGGCGCTGCGCAAAGCGAAAAGCACCTCGATGGGGCTGGCGATCGACGCGGTGAAGCGCGGCGATGCCGGCGGCGCCGTGTCGGCGGGCAACACTGGCGCGCTGATGGCGATGTCCAAACTGGCGCTGCGCACGATGCCGGGGATCGACCGGCCGGCGCTCGCGGCGCTGCTGCCGACGCTGGGCGATAACGATGTCGTCATGCTCGACCTTGGCGCCAACACCGATTGCGATGCCAACAATCTGATCCAGTTCGCCGTGATGGGCGCCGCCTACGCACGCACCGCGATGGGGCTTCAGCGGCCGCGCGTCGCGCTGCTCAATATCGGCACCGAGGAACTCAAGGGCACCGACGAGATTCGCGATGCCGCGGCGCGGCTGCGCGAGGCGCATGGCCTGCCGATGGAATTCACCGGATTCATCGAAGGCGACAAATTGTCGCGCGGCGAAGTCGATGTCATCGTCCATGACGGTTTTTCGGGCAATATCGCGTTGAAGACGATCGAGGGCACTGCGCGCTTCGTCACCGACCTGCTCCGCCGCGCCTTCACCAGTTCGACGCGCTCGAAGATCGGTTTCCTGATCTCACGCCCCGCGACCGAGCTGCTCAAACATCATCTCGATCCCAACAATCACAATGGCGCGGTGTTCCTCGGTTTGAACGGCGTCGTGCTCAAAAGCCACGGCAGCGCCGATGCAAAGGGGGTCGCGAACTGCGTCCACCTTTGCGCCGAGCTGATCGAGAAGGATATCACGCGCCAGGTGACCGAGGATCTCGCGAATTTCCGTAGCGGCGACGCGGCATGACGCTGCGCGCGATCCTGGCTGGCACCGGCTCGGCCCTGCCGCGCACCCGGGTGTCGAACGCCGACCTGGCAGAGCGTGTCGACACCAGCGACGAATGGATCGTCGAGCGTACCGGCATCCGCTTTCGCCATATCGCCGAACCGGACGAGACGACGGCAACGCTGGGCGCTGCGGCTGCGCAGCAAGCGCTGGCAGCAGCCGGGCTCGAGCCATCCGACATCGGCCTGATCATCCTCGCCACCGCGACCCCGGATAATACGTTTCCGGCCAGCGCGACGAAGGTGCAGGCGCTTCTTGGTACGCCCGACTGCATCGCCTTCGACGTCGCGGCGGTCTGTTCGGGCTTCCTCTATGCGGTGTCGGTTGCCGACTCGATGCTGCGCACCGGCGCAGCAAAGCATGCGCTGGTGATCGGCAGCGAAACCTTCAGCCGTATCCTCGACTGGGAAGACCGCACGACCTGCGTCCTGTTTGGCGACGGCGCGGGCGCGATCGTCCTGTCGGCCGAGGATGTCGATGACGACCGCGGCATATTGGCGACCCGCCTTCATGCCGAGGGAAAATACGCAGGCATGCTCTATGTCGACGGCGGGCCGTCGACGACCGGAACGGTCGGTCATGTCCGCATGCAGGGACGCGAAGTATTCCGCCATGCCGTCACCAACCTTGCGTCGGTGCTGGGCGAGGTGATGGCCGATGTCGGCCTGTCACCCGATGCGATCGACTGGGTCGTGCCGCATCAGGCGAACAAGCGGATCATCGACGCAACCGCCAAAAAGCTGGGTTTGCCGGCCGAACGCGTTGTGCTGACGGTCGATCAGCATGCCAATACGTCTGCCGCTTCGGTACCACTCGCGCTCGATCTCGCGGTGCGCGACGGGCGCATCAAGCGCGGCGATCTGGTGGTCCTCGAGGCGATGGGCGGCGGCTTCACATGGGGCGCCGCAGTCCTGCGCGTCTGACGTTTCGCTCCGGCGCGTGAACTTCTCGCTCCATCCGTTTCAGTTTGGCGGATTAATTCCTATTTGTTACACATGCTGAAGGGACTCGTGACGGTGGGGGCTGTCCGGGAACCAATCTTGCATTTCGCTTCAGAGGGGGAAGGGATCAACATGACCGCAGGGACTCTTACACGAGCCGACATTGCGACGCGGATCAACCAGCAGATCGGGCTGTCGCGCAATGAATCGGCCTCGATCGTCGAATCGATTCTCGATCATATGTCCGACGCGCTTGCCGGCGGGCAGAATGTGAAAATTTCGGGCTTTGGCACCTTCGTGCTGCGCGACAAGGCGCAGCGGGTCGGTCGCAACCCAAAGACCGGCATCGAAGTGCCGATCCTGCCGCGGCGCGTGATGACCTTTCGCGCCAGCCAGACGATGCGAGCGCGCGTTGCCGGCAAATAGACCGGATATGACCCATGTCGGATTTTGACATGTCCGACGATGGCGGCAAGGCATCGGGCGCCATGCTCGCCATCGGCGAACTTGCGGTCCGCATCGGCGTGCCGACGCATGTCCTGCGCTATTGGGAGACGCGTTTTCCCCAATTGACGCCGCTCCAGCGTTCGGGTCGCCGCCGCTATTACCGGACCGAAGACGTCGCGCTGGCTGAGCGGATCCATCATCTGCTGCACGTGCAGGGTTTTACCGTCGAGGGTGCGCGCAAGGCGCTGTCCGAACCGGGGGCGGCGCCCACGGCGCGTACGCCATTGACGCGCGAGGTGCTCGATAGTGCGGGGCCGGTGCGAACCGCGGCTGGCGTTCCGGTCGAAGCACTGGTCGCCCTCCGCCAGAGGCTTGTCGCCGCGCTCGACTAAATTTTAGTCGTTATCCATCGCTGGCGCGAGGCTCGGGTCGAGATCGCGCGGACGAATGAAGCCGGCGAACCGCGCCATGTTCACGTCGAGGGCGTGCCAGTCGTCGATATCGAGTTCGAGCCGCGCCAGCGCCGAGGTCGGCAGCTTTTCCTCGACCTTCGCGCGTAATTCATCGTCCGCCGATTCGGGCACGAGCATCAGGATCAGATCTTCCAGCCCGGGATTGTGACCCGAGATCAGCAGATGGTCGGCGTCGCGACCCGTGTCGCGGATGACGTCGATCAGCGTCGCGGCGGAAGCGAGATAGATGCGCCGGTCCCAGTGCGGCTCGATGGTGCCCAAGTCGGCGGCGGGCTGAAAGATATCGAGGGTTTCGGTTACGCGCACCGCAGGCGAGGCGATGATGCGATCGACCGGCAGCTTTTGCCTTTTCAGCCATTGCCCGATCAGATCGGCGCCGCGCGCGCCGCGTTTGTTGATCGGGCGGTCGAAATCGCGCTCGACCTGTACGTCCCAACCCGATTTGGCATGGCGCAATATGGTCAAAGTCTTCAAAATTTCTCCCCGCGCCGCTGCGCTATCCCCGAAAATTCGCTGCCTTGTGCCGCAAACTCATGACGGTGAAAAGGCGGCATAGGCGCTTTTTCGCCTTTCGACATTCGCAGCGGCGACATGGTTGACCGCTTCGTCGAGCGGCAGGCGGCGGATCGGCGTGCCTTCGGGGAAACCGCTGAGCAGGCGCGACGGGAAACTGGGGGAGAGCATCACGAACTGGCCGAAATCGTCGGCGCGGCGGATCAGGCGACCGAACGCCTGACCGATGCGCCCGCGGATGACCATGTCGTCATAGGCGCTGCCCCCCTGTGCCGCGCGCCGCGCCGCGTGCAGGATCGTCGGGCGCGGCCAGGGCACGCCCTCCATCACGACCAGTCGCAGCGATTCGCCCGGTACATCGACGCCGTCCCTCAGCGCATCGGTGCCGAGCAGCGAAGCGTGCGGGTCGGCGCGGAAGATATCGACAAGCGTCCCGGTGTCGAGCGGGTCGACATGCTGGGCATAAAGCGGCAGCCCGGCGCGCGCGAGACGGTCGGCGATACGCGAATGGACGATACGCAGCCGCCGGATCGCGCTGAACAGTCCGAGCGCGCCGCCGCCGGACGCCTCGATTAACCGGCTATACGCGCCAGCGAGCGCGGGCAGGTCGCCGCGCGCGATGTCGGTAACGATCAGCACCTCCGACTGGCGTGCATAGTCGAACGGACTGGGGACGGCGAAATGCTGCACCCCGCCGTCCATGTGGCGCGCGCCGGTGCGGATGTCGGCGTCGGCCCAGCCGCCGCTGCCATGGCCGCCGTTCCGCAGCGTTGCGGAGGTCACGAGCACGCCCTGTGCCGGGCGATAGACGACCTCGGCGATCGGCTTGGCCGGGTCGAGCCAGTGGCGATGCAGTCCGGTATCGAATTCGCGCCCATCGTAGCGGTCCACCGCGAGCCAGTCGACGAAATCGGGATCGGCGGGGCCGCCGACACGCCCAAGCAGCGAGAGCCAGCCGCCCAATGTGTCGATGCGGGTGCCAAGGCTGTGCCGCGCGCCGTCTACGCGTGCTCGAGCCTGTCCGTCGAGCCAGTCTGGCGGATCGTCGACGAGTGCGTCGAGTCGCTTGCCGAGTGCCATCAGCGGGCGAAGCAACGCCTCGACTGCATCGCTCGCTGCCGCGGCAGCCGTCACAAGGTCGGAATCGGGGTCGGCGAGTTCGGTTTCGAGGCCATAGCCCGCGTCGGCGGTCCGCGTGTCGACCGCGCGGGCATAAACCTGCCCGCGCACCGCGACGAGCAATTGTTCGATCGCGCCCCACGGCGCATTCTCGGACAATCGCCCGAGCCAGCCGTCGCCGGGCAATTCGGCAGCGGCGGCGATCGCCGCCTGAATCGCGCGGTCGCCCGCCTCGTCATAACTCGCGACATCGGCAAGGCGCGCGGCGAGGCCGCGACGGCGGCCACGCGACTTGCCCTCGGGGCCGAGCACCCAGCGGCGGATTTCGACGGCTTCCTGCCCCGTGAGCGCCGCGGCGAACATGCTGTCGGCGGCGTCCCACAAATGATGGCCTTCGTCGAAGATCAGCCGCGTCGCTGGCGCCCCGCCGTCACGCGGGCGCGCAGCCTGCACCATCGTCAGCGCATGGTTCGCGATGATGATGTCGGCCTGCGTCGCAGCGCGCGCCGAGCGTTCGATGAAGCATTTGCGGAAATGCGGGCAGCCCGCATAGATGCACTCGCCGCGACGGTCGGTCAGCGCGGTGGTGCCGTTGCGGCGGAACAGGGCAGGGAGCCAGCCGGGCAGGTCGCCGCCGATCATGTCGCCGTCGCGGCTATACGCTGCCCAGCGCGCGACAAGTTGCGCGAGGATCGCGGCGCGGCCTGAAAAGCCGCCCTGCAACGCATCCTCCAGGTTGAGGAGGCACAGGTAATTTTCGCGCCCCTTGCGCACGACGACCTTTTCGCGGTGCGTTTCGGGGTCGGGATAGAGCTTTTCGGTCTCGCGCGACAATTGGCGTTGCAACGCCTTGGTAAAGGTCGAGATGCAGACGCTGCCTGCCGACTGGTCGATCCATTGCTTGGCGGGCGCGAGGTAGCCCAGCGTCTTGCCAATCCCGGTCCCTGCCTCGGCGACGAGCATCTGCGGCGTGTCCTTGCGATCGCGCGGTTCGAAGATTGCCGCGGTTGCGCGGGCATAATCCTGCTGGCCCGGACGGCGCTCGGCGCCATCGCCGGTCAGCCGGTCGAGGCGCGCGCTGACGTCCTCGACGTTGATCTTGACTTGCCGTGGCGCTCCGCGCGGCGGCGTTTCCTCCCATTCGGGCAGGCGCGCAAACAGCCAGCGATCATTGCCTTCCGGCGCCGAAAGACGTGGCTGGACGAGCGGCGACCACGACCAGCGCTGGCGGACCAGCGCCTGCACGCCGTGCCATGCGCCTTCGCGCTCGGGCCAGTCGGGATCATCGAGGCTGCCGAGCATCGCCGCGGCCGCTTTCGGCAGGAAGGCGGCTATGTCTTCCTCGCTCTTCGGCGGCGTCAGGCTGATGGCGGCGGCGATTCCCGCCGGGGTCGGCACTGCGAAGCGCGCGGGATAGAGGAAAGCGAAGAGTTCGAGCAGGTCGAGTCCCGACAGCTCAGGATAGCCAAGCCGGTCGCCCGTCAGTGTCGCGTTGAGCAGCAAATGCGGCGTTGCGGCGACCGCAGCGATCGCCTCGCCGCGCCCGACGCGCTGCACGCGGCCATGCGTGTCGGCGATCCAGATGCCGATATGACTCGCATGGATCGCGGGCAGGGTGAGCGGGTCGGGAGCCATCTCCCCCTAGCTAGGGACAAAAGGCGAACGCGGCAAGCCGGCCGCGGTGGATCGATCAGGAAAGTCCGCGACGTCCGAAGCTGATCGGACGCGCCGTCTGGAAAATCTGCGCGGGCTCGACCATCGATGCGTCGCGCGCGATTTTCAGGGCGTTATACAGCGCGCCGTGCGTCAGCTCATAAGGAAAGCGTACGCCCATGCGGTCATATTCCGACCACATCACGACCGCATAGGTCACCTGTCCGCCATAATGGATTTCGCAACGCGAACGCGCGGGCATGCTCGCCCCGTCGATCCGTGCGCCGCCTTCCGACAAGTCGGTGATCCGGCCGTCGATGAAATTCAGTACGCCGTTGACGGTGACGTCGATCGATACCGGGGTGCGCTTGTGGGTGCGGGCCGTGGGGGTGCGAAAATTGTCCATGGATCGGACGCTACGCCAGCATGGTAAATTTTCCGGTAACGATGTTGGCTTGCGCCGGGACAGTGTTGCAAGCCGCGGCCGACAATGATCTACGCCGATCATGGCCCGTCCGATCATCCTCTATGGCACAGCCCTTGCCGCAGCGGCTTTTTTGCTTGAGTGGCTGAATTACAAACATGTCGTGCACCGCTGGTCGACCGAATTCTACATCGCGTGCATCGCGATCCTGTTCGTCGCGCTCGGAATCTGGGCCGGCAACCGGCTCACCGCGCGGCCACGTCAGGCCTTTGTGCGCAACGACGCTGCGGTCGCGGCGCTCGGCCTCAGCGCGCGCGAATGCGAGGTGCTGGAAATGCTCGCGGCAGGGCACGCCAACAAGGTCATCGCGCGTCAGCTCGATATCTCGCCCAACACGGTGAAGACGCATGTCGCGCGGGTTTATGAGAAGCTGGCGGTCGCCAGCCGGACGCAGGCGGTGCAAAAGGCACGGACGCTCGATATCCTGCCGTAAATTCGGGCGACAACGTCAAATCACCCGTTTGGGCGATGGATTTCGCTCGTTGTTTCGTCCCATCCCGGGTGGCATCCACCATTTGGGGAGAATATCATGGGCAGGATCATTGCAGTCTACGGCGCCATCGCGGGCGTCATCGTCATCATCGGAATGTTCATCAGCATCACCTTCGTTGCCGATCATGGCGCGATGGGGATGGTCGCCGGCTATCTGTCGATGCTGGTCGCGCTGCTGTTCGTCTTCATCGGCGTGAAGCGCTATCGCGACGTCAATCTGGGCGGGGTCATCACCTTCTGGAAGGCGCTGGGCGTCGGGTTCGGGATCGGGCTTGTTGCGTCGCTATTCTATATCCTCGGCTGGGAATTTTATATGTGGCAAACCGGGGGGACCTTCATGGCCGACTATATCGCCACAAGCGTCGAGGATATGCGCGCCGCGGGCAAACCGGCGGCCGAGATCGCGGCGTTTTCGGCCGAGATGGGGGCAATGGCGGAGCAGTATAAGAACCCGCTGTTCCGCATGGCGCTGACCCTGACGGAGATATTGCCGGTCGCGCTGCTGGTGTCGATCGTATCGGCGCTGCTGCTGCGCAAGAGCAGCTTCCTGCCCGCAATCCAGCCGCGCGGGTGATCGAAGGAAGAAGGCCGGTGCGTCCGGTCTTCTTCCCATTCCCTCTTCTTGCCGCTATGGGCGCGGCATGACTGACCTGCACCTTCATCCTTCGCTGCGCGAACCCGCGCAAACGTCCAAGGCCTGGCCGTTCGAGGAAGCGCGCAAGCTGGTCAAACGCTATCCGGATGGCAAGCCCGGCGGCGAGGCGATCATCTTCGAGACGGGCTATGGCCCCTCGGGCCTGCCGCATATCGGCACCTTCAACGAAGTGCTGCGCACGACGATGGTTCGCCGCGCCTATGAGGCGCTGACCGGCGGCGCACCGACGCGCCTTGTCGCGTTCAGCGACGACATGGACGGGCTGCGCAAGGTTCCCGACAATGTGCCGAACGGCGACATGCTGCGCGAATATCTCGGCAAGCCGCTCACCGCGATTCCCGATCCGTTCGGAAAGTTCGAGAGTTTCGCACATCATAACAATGCGATGCTGCGCGAGTTTCTCGACCGCTTTGGCTTCGAATATGAATTCGTCAGTTCGACCGAGCGGTACAAGGCGGGCGCGTTCGACGACGCGCTGAAGAATGTCCTGCGCCACAACCAGGACATTCTCGACATCATGCTGCCGACGCTGCGCGCCGAGCGCGCGGCGACCTATTCGCCCATCCTGCCGGTCAGCCCGACATCGGGGATCGTGCTGCAAGTGCCGGTGACCGTCGTCGATGCCGACAAGGGGTTGGTGTCGTTCGAGGACGCGGGCGAGACGATCACGCACAGCATCCTTGGCGGCGGCGCCAAGCTGCAGTGGAAGGTCGACTGGGCGATGCGCTGGGTCGCACTCGGCGTCGATTACGAGATGTACGGCAAGGATTTGACCGACAGCGGCGTCCAGTCGGGCAAGATTGCCAAGGCGCTCGGCGGGCGCAAGCCCGAGGGGCTGATCTACGAGATGTTCCTCGACGAAAAGGGCGAGAAGATCTCGAAGTCGAAGGGTAATGGCCTGAGCCTCGAGCAGTGGCTCGACTATGGCAGCGAGGAAAGCCTCGCCTTTTTCGCCTATCGCGAACCGAAGGCTGCGAAGCAGCTGCACATCGGCGTGATCCCGAAGGCGATCGACGAATATCTGCAAATGCGCGGCAGCTATCCGGCGCAGGAGGCCGACAAGCGCCTCGGCAACCCCGTGCACCACGTCCATGTCGCGCGCGCCGAGGATATTCCCGCGGCTGAGCTACCCGTGACCTTCGGGTTGCTGCTCAATCTCGTCGCGGTGATGGGCGCCGATGCGTCGAAGGATCAGATCTGGCGCTACCTCGGCCGATATGTCGATGGCGCCGACGCCGCGACCTGGCCCGAACTCGACCGGCTGATCGACAATGCGATGGCGTATAATCGCGACTATGTCGCGCCGACGCTCAATCGCCGCAAGCCGCAAGGCGGCGAGGTCGCGGCGCTGCGCGAACTCGACGACAGATTGGCTAAGTTGCCCGCCGACGCCGGCGCCGACGATATCCAGAATATCGTCTATGAGATCGGAAAGAACGAGGCCTATGGCTTTGAAAATCTGCGTGATTGGTTCAAGGCGCTGTATGAAACGCTGCTCGGTTCGAGTGCCGGGCCGCGTATGGGCAGCTTCATCGCGTTGTTCGGAATCGACAACACGCGGCGGTTGATCGCCGAGGCTTTGGACTGAGGAGCGGGGCATGGCGGACTATGAACTCGCACAGATCAACGTCGCACGCTTTCGCCTGCCGGCCGAGCATGTCGCCAACCGCGACTTCATGGATGCGCTCGATCCTGTGAACGCGCTCGCAGAGGCGTCCGACGGTTTCGTCTGGCGCCTCACAGGCGATGGCAATGATGCGACCGATGTCGCGGTGACCGACGACCCGCACGTCATCGCCAACATGTCGGTGTGGCGCGACGTCGATGCGCTCGCCGCCTATGTCTATCGCAATCCCGAGCACCTCGCGATCATGCGGCGACGCAAGGAGTGGTTCGACCATATTGCCATGTTCCAGGCGCTGTGGTGGGTCCCCGCGGGGCATCGCCCGACCGTCGCCGAGGGCATGGCGGCGATTGCGCGGCTCGCCGCGAACGGGCCGTCGGCCGACGCCTTCACCTTCAAGCGGCCGTTCGCCGCGCCCGACGGCACCCCGGCGCTGCCGGTCCGGGACGAGTGTGCATGACCGATATGATCGAGATTTTCACGACCGGCGGGACGATCGACAAAGTCTATTTCGATGCCCTGTCCGAATTCCAGATCGGCCCTGCGGCGATTCCCGACCTGCTGCGCGAGAATAATGTCCATGTTCCGCACCGCGTGACGCAATTAATGCGCAAGGACAGCCTCGAACTGGATGATGCCGATCGCGAGACGATCCGCGCTGCGGTCGCCGCGAGCGATGCCACGCGCATCCTCGTCACACACGGAACCGATACGATGGTCGTCACCGGCCGGGTGCTTGCGGGGATCGCGGGCAAGACGATCGTGATGACGGGAGCGATGCAGCCCGCGTCGGTGCGCGCGAGCGATGCCGAATTCAACGTCGGCTTCGCGCTGGCGGCGGCACAGACGCTGCCGCCGGGCGTCTATGTCGCGATGAACGGGATGATTTTCGACCCCGAAAAGACGGTCAAGGACCGCGCTGGCGCGCGTTTCGTTCAGGAAGGCTGATCAGCCTTTGGCGGTGACCTGCCGCAGCACCGCGGCGTAGCCCGGCGCAATCGTCATCGAATCATGCTTGCCCGCGCGGCCGAGCGCAGCATGCACCTGCGGCAACCGATAGCAGGGCACCCCCATGAACAGATGATGTTCGGCGTGATAATTCACCCAATATGGAGCAACCGTCGCGCGCGCCAGCCAGCCGGCGTTGGTCGTCCGCGCATGGCTGAAGGGATCGTCGCTGCCGGTGGTCGTGCACGCATGTTCGGCGATGTTGCGGACGCGCAGGTAAAGCTGAAAGGTCGTCGCAAGCCCGGCGAGCCAGAGCAGGTACGGCGTCCATCCATAAAGCGCGAGCGAGGCCGCCAACAGTATCGCTTGGGCGACGAGAAAGCGGCCCACCGCGCGCGCCACCGCCATTGCGCCAGCGACATCGACCGTCGGTGACGTCATGCCATCGTCGGACTGCTTGTTGAACGGCGTCCCGGCCTTGGTGCTCTTTGCGCCCTTCTCGACTTTTTCGCCGCGCAGCATGGCCTTGAGGCCGACCAGCGCGAATCCGAACTGTGCGAGGCGCTGTTTGAAGAAGGTCTGGCCGGTCATGTCCCGCAGCATCTTGCGCCACAGGCTGGCGCGCGTGGTCGGAAAAGGTTTCGACAGCGACAGGTCTGGGTCTTCGGGCTGCTGGGTGAATTTATGATGCTGCAGATGATAGGTGCGATAGGCGATCAGGTCCGATCCGACCGCGGCGCCCGTCAGCCATTGGCCAAGGAAATTGTTGAGTTTGCGGTTCGGATGCAACGCGCCGTGCGCGGCATCGTGCATCAGGATGGCGAGCCCGAGCTGGCGCCCGCCGACAAAGACGATGGCGAGCAGCCACAGGGCGGGGTTCTGCGACCAGGCGGCGACGCCGACGAGCGCGATGCTGACGATCCATGCGTGGGCGACGAGCCAGATACCGCGCCATGACGAGGCGCGGGTGATCGCCGACCATTCGCTGCGGTCGAAAAATCGGTCGGGAGGGAATGAGCGGACGGCTGGCATGCCCCTCTATAACAAGCCCGGAACCGAAACCAAACCCCTTCCGTTTTGGCACAATATCGGCGGAAATCACGACGTTAAGGTAAGGATTTGGCAACCCTTTCCCGGCCACTGATTGCCCCGACCAGACAAGCGGGGAATATCGGGAAATTGGGGGTTCGGCGCAGCATAATCAGGCCGGGGATCGGCGAGTCGTCATCCGACGAATCGCTGTTCGATTCGCCCGAGTTCGTCACCCGTCTGATGCGGGTGGCGAAGCTGTGGCACTATGTGCTGATCGGCCGCGTCCTCGCGTTTCTGACCTTTGCTTTCCTGCCGGGCGTCGCCGGTTTCCTCGATCACCCCTCGCACTGGCTGGTGATGGCGGTCGGCCTGCTGTGCGACATTGTGCTGACGGTGATCGGGCAGGCGATGCGCAAGCCGCGACCGATCGCGCATCGGCATGTGCGGGCGATGGCGATGCTGTGCATGGCGCTGATCGCGCTCGGGACGCTGCTTAACGCGGCGGCGACGTTCGATGCGATCGCGGTCCCCGACGGCAGCCGCCATTTCGACGCCTTTACCGCGATCCACATCGGCTCGCTCCTTGTCGCCGCATCGGCGGTGGCGGTCGTGCGGCCCGCTTTCTTCGCCTTTGCGGGTGCGACGGCGCTGGGCGGCGCCATTGGCATCGCCTCGTGGCCGTTCGCGGTCGCAGGCTTTGTTTTTCTGGGCCTTCTGATCGTGATGATGCGCGAGGATATCCGCCATCAGCGCCGCGCCACGCGCACCGCGCGGCTGGGCGTCAGCGACCAGCAGCGGGCGCTGAACCTGATGCGCGATTTCGAGCGAGCAGGGCGCGGCTGGTTCTGGGAAACCGACCGCTATGGGCAACTCGTCTATATCTCGCCAACCGTGGCAGCGCGGATCGAACGACCGTTGTCGGACCTGCTCGGCCACCCCTTTACCGACATCATCCGCAAGCGGATCGGTAACGACGAAAGCGAAGAGCGCACATTGGGGTTCAGCCTGTCGTCGCGTACGCCGTTCAAGGAGCTGACGGTGCAGGCGGCGGTGCCGGGCGAGGAGCGCTGGTGGTCGATCTCGGGCCATCCGATCAGCAACGAGCTCGGCAATTTTCAGGGATTTCGGGGCAGCGGTACCGACCTGACCGACAAGAAGAGGTCGGAGCGCGAGATCAATCAGCTCGCGCGCTACGACACGCTCACCGGCCTTGCGAACCGGCGTCACATCACGGACCTGCTCGAACGCGCGCTCAAGAGCCATAGCGGCCAGCCGCAGCCGTGCGCGCTGCTGTTGATGGACCTCGACCGGTTCAAGGCGGTGAACGACACGCTGGGGCATCCGGTCGGCGATCAGTTGTTGCAACAGGTCGCCGGACGGCTGACGCAGATCGTCGGCGACAAGGGGCAGGTCGGGCGGCTCGGCGGCGACGAATTCCAGATCGTCGTGCCGCAAATGAGCCAGCCCGAAAAGCTTGCCGGCATCGCCAATGCGATCATCCTCAGCCTTGCCAAACCATTCGCGATCGAAGGCGAGCAGGTCCGCATCGGATCGTCGCTCGGCATCGCGGTGTCGGACGGGCATGGGGTGAGCGCGTCGGCACTCGTCCGCAACGCCGATCTGGCCTTGTACGCGGCGAAAGACGCCGGGCGCGGGGTGTATCGCTTCTATGCCGATGCGATGCACAATCAGGCGAGCGAGCGAAAGGCGATCGAGGATGCGCTGCGCGATGCGCTCGCGAAGGACGAGCTGAAGCTGCTCTATCAGCCGATCGTCGATGTCGGCAGCGAACGGATTTCGGGGTTCGAGGCGCTGATCCGCTGGCACCATGCAACCGACGGCCTGATCAGCCCGTCGAAGTTCATACCTATCGCCGAAGAATCGAACCTGATCGTGCCGATCGGCGAATGGATCATCCGCACCGCCTGCGCGACGATCGCACGCCTTGGTTCCGATTATCGTGTCGCGGTCAACGTCTCGCCCCGCCAGTTCGCCAACGAAAAGCTGCCCGCGACGATCATGAGCGCGGTGTCGGCGGCGGGGATTCGCCCCGACCAGCTTGAACTCGAGATTACCGAAGGCGTCTTCCTCGACGAAAGTCCGGAAAATCTGGCGATGTTCCAGAAATTGAAGCGCACCGGCGTGCGGCTGGCGCTCGACGATTTCGGGACCGGCTATTCGGCGCTCGGCTATCTGAAGAAGGCGCCGTTCGACAAGATCAAGATCGACCAGAGCTTTGTCCTCGGCGCCGCCGATCCCAGCAGCATGAACGCTGCGATCATCTCGTCGATCGTCGGCCTCGCGACCGCACTCAAGATGGAAACCACTGCCGAAGGGGTTGAGACGCACGACGATCTGGCGCTGATCCGCGGGCTCGGGTGCAGCCATGTTCAGGGCTATATCTATGGCAAGCCGATGGAACTGGTCGAGGTTCTGGCGTTGCTGCGCGAAGGCGGCGGCCGCGCCGAGGCGAAGGGATATAAAAGCGCGCGTGCCCCGCGGCTGACGACCTTCCGTACGATTCACATCGGCAGCGGCGGTTACCGCTATGAGGCGATCGTCCGCAACATGTCGTCGCGCGGCGCGCTGGTCGAAGGATTGTGGAATGTTCCGCCCGGAACCCCGCTGACGCTCGAATTCGGCGCCGACCAGCTGCTCGATGCCGAGGCGCGCTGGTCGGCGGGCAACCGCGTCGGGGTCCAGTTCGCGGTCGCGGTCGATATCGACGAGCTGATCGGCCCGAAGATCGTGCCGCCGGCGCGGGGACGGGTCCGCCGCGCCGCCTGACGGCTTCGATCAGTCGGCGATCCGGCCGCGCGCCATTACCCAGTCGACCTTTTCGAGCACGGTGACATCGGTCAGCGGGTCGCCCGTCACCGCGATCATGTCAGCCGACATGCCCGGTGCGATGCGGCCGATTTCATTATCCATCGACAAGAGCGTCGCCGCGACCGTCGTCGCGCTCGCCAGCGCCTCGCGCGGGGTCAGCCCATATTTGACGAGCAGCGCGAACTCGCCGGCATTGCGCCCATGTTCGAACACCCCGGCGTCGGTACCGAACGCGACCGGCACGCCAAGCGCCTTGGCGCGGATCACGGCCTTGCCGACGTCGCCGAGCGTCATGCGCACCTTGTTCTCGACCGTCGGGGTGTAGATACCCTTGCCGAGCCGTTCGCGAATGCCCTCGAACGCCATCAGCGTCGGGACGAGATAGGTGCCCTTGGCCTTCATGACCCGCAGCGTCGCATCATCGGCGAAAGTGCCATGTTCGATGCTGTCGATACCCGCTGCGGCGGACGAGGTGATCCCGCCCGCGCCATGCGCATGCGCCATGACTTTCAGGCCCAGCGAGTGGGCGGTGTCGGCGATGCTCTGCAACTCGGGGCTGGTGAAATGGCCTTCGAGCCCGCGTGCCTGTTGCGACAGCACGCCGCCGGTTGCGGTAATCTTGATGACGTCGGCGCCCGCGCGCGAGGCCTTGCGGACCTTTTCGGCGCATTCGACCGCGCCGGTGCAGGTATAGCCTTCATCGAGGACGGCATGAATATCCTCGCGAAAGCCCGTCACGTCTCCGTGCCCGCCGATGATCGACAGGGCGGGACCGGCAGCAATGATACGCGGCCCTTCGATAAAGCCATTCGCGGTGCCGCGACGGAGCGCGTATGCGGTATATTGCGCCGAACCCGCTTCGCGCACTGTCGTGAAGCCCGCGCGCAGCGTGATTCCGGCGTTCTTCGCCCCGACGACGACGCCCCATTCATTGGGATCGACCGCCGCGGCGCGATAATCGTCGCCGGGGTCGCCGGTCAGGTGGACGTGGAGGTCGATGAGGCCGGGAAGCAGCGTCTTGTCGCCGAGATCGACGACTTCGGCGTCGGCGGGCGCTGCGGCGCGGCCGGGCGTGATCGAGGTTATGCGGTCGTCGGTGATGGTGATCGTCGAGGGGCCCTGCGCCGGCTTGCTGGCGTCGGTGATGACGCGACCCGCATAGACGATGGTGGTTTTCGCATATGCCGTCGTGCCGAGCAGCGCGAGCGTAGCCGCTGCGACCATTCCCAGTTTACGCATGAAATCTCCCCTGTTTGTTTCCGCCACCGTGGCGCGGCGGGCGGGGGAGGGCAAGCGCATAAAAAGAGGGGCTGGCGAACCAGCCCCTCAGTTTGTCATCTGATAACCGAAAGGAATATTACCAGAAGAAATCGTGGATCACGTCGATCACTTCGCCCGAATAGGTGTCGACCAGAAGCGCGTCGTCATAATAGCGGATCCAGCGGGTGCCGCCGTAAGCCGGCGGCAGACGGTAATAGCCGGGGTCGTTGATCCAGTAGCGCGAGCTATAGAAGAGCGAGTTCAGGCTGAAACCGATGCTGAAGCGCGTATATCCGTAACCGCGATACGGGTTGTAATAGCGCGGCATCCGGTAGTGGCTGCGGTTCTGGTTGCGATAGCTGCGCCAGTCGTAACGGCGGTCGTTGCGCCAGTCGCGGTTCCAGCTGTTCCTGCGATTGTCGTTATACCGGCGATCGACGCGGTTGTTGTTGTTGCGGTCGTACCGGCGATCGATCTGGCCATCGCGATTGCGATCGTAACGACCGTCGCGCTGGTCGATGCGGTTATTGTTGTTGCGATCCCAGCGGCGGTCGAGATCGCCGTTGCGATTGCGATCGTAGCGGCGATCGACGCGGTTGTTGTCGTTTCGATCGTAACGCTGATCGACCTGACCGTTGCGATTGCGATCCCACTGGCGGTCGATGCGGCCGTCGTTGTTGCGATCATAGGTGCCGCCGCGCTGGCGCTGGACCTGCTGGGTCTGGCGTTGCTCGTTCTGCCGTTGCCATTGCTGGCGCTGCTGATCGTTCCCACGTTGCGCGTCGTTCCCACGCTGCTGCTGCCACTGCTGACGCTGAGCCTGCCGCTGCTGGTCATTGCCGCGTTGCTGCCGTTGTTGCTGACGCACGTCGCTGCGCTGCTGGCGCTCGACCCGCGGCTGCTCGCTTTGCTGGCGCTGAGGCCGTGCTTCGCCACCACCGCGGCGCACTTCGGGACCGCGCGGTCCGCGGTCTCCCCGGTCGCCGCGCTGCGCGATCTGTACCCGCTCGCCCGACGCCTGTGCGGCGGCCGGGGCGATCGGGGTCAGGATCGTTGCAGCGATGAGCAACCCTCCGAACATCTTCTTCATCTCGCCATTCTCCAACTCATGTCCCGCTTGCTGGAGACGCCAGCCGGGATGATGGTGTGATTCTTACGCCTTGCAAGATGATCGATGGCTGACCGGTCTGTTGCCTGCGGTTCAGCTACATGAACGAAGAGGTTCAGGTGCCGGGGGGCAAGCGAAGCGCAGGGACGGCGCGCGCCGCATCTTCGGGGCGGATACCCGGCGGCGGCGCGGCGGCAATGCGTTCCTCGCCGCGCACGACGCGACCGGCAAGCCGGATCGCGGTGCGAATGCGCGGATAGGTGCCGCAGCGGCAGATGTTGGTCATCGCCGCGTCGATTTCGGCATCGCTGGGATTGCTGTTCGTCCGGAGGAGGGCGGCGGCGGCCATGATCATCCCGGACTGGCAAAACCCGCATTGGGGGACCTGTTCGGCGACCCATGCCTGCTGGACCGGATGGCTGCGATCTCGGGCCAGCCCCTCGATCGTCGTGACGAAGCGGCCCTCGCATTCGGCGATCGTGACCATGCAGCTGCGAATCGCTTCGCCGTCGATATCGACAGTGCACGCGCCGCACTCGCCGGTGCCGCAGCCATATTTGGTGCCCGTCAGGTTCGACGCGTCGCGCAGCGCCCACAGCAGGGGCGTTTCGGGTTCCATGCGATATTCGACCGGGCGGTCGTTGACCGAGAATCGCGTCATGCGCTGCGCAACACCAATAAATAGGGACTGTCCCTATTTAATCGGGACGGCATTATGCGCAATCGAAACTGCGCAATTAAATAGGGACTGTCCCTATTTATTGGTGCCCAGCCTGTTGGATGCCTCAATCACGCCAGCTTGCGTCGATCTTGTCGACCTTGCGCACCATCGCGTCGAATTCGGCCTTGCCCGCCTGTCCGGGGATCGAGGCCATGAACAGGTCGCGCTGGTGGACCGCAATGACTTCCTGCGGAACGGTGATCGGCTTGCCCATGCTCATCGTCGCAAGCTGGATCTCGCACGCGCGCTGGAGCGCCCAATATTTGATGAAAGCTTCGGTCAGCGTCTTGCCCATCACGACGGGACCGTGATTCTTGAGCATCAGGATGCGCTTGTCGCCGAGGTTCTGGACGAGGCGCTCGCCTTCCTCTTCGCGCACGGTGACACCCTCGAAATCATGATAGGCGAGCTGGCCGGCAAAATTGCAGGCATAGAAGTTCACAGGCTGCAGCCCGCCTTCGAGCGCGCAGACCGCGACCGTCGCGGTGGTGTGGGTGTGGATGATCGCGTGCGCGTCGGGCAGGACGCGGTGGAACAGGCTGTGCTGGACAAAGCCCGCCTTGTTGACGTGCCAGGGATTGTCCTCATCGACCTTGTTGCCGTCGATGTCGATCTTGATCAGCGTCGAGGCGGTCACTTCGCTGAAATGCATGCCATAGGGATTGATCAGATAGCTGCCGTCCTCGTCGGGAATCTTCACCGTGATATGGTTGAAGATCATCTCGTCCCAGCCCATCATCGCGAAGATACGGTAGCAGGCGGCAAGTTCCTGCCGCGCCGTCCATTCGGCTTCGCTATATTTGCTGTTGCGCTTGAGCTGGGTCGCCATGGCCTGTCCCTCATTATGATGTTAGTTGCGTCCTGCTACCTATGCCATAAGGATAGGGAGCGACACAATCCCGAGCGGGCAGGGCGGTTCGATAGCGCGACAAGCCCGGTTTACCGCGGGGGGCTTGCATTTCGCCGCGAATCCTTTTAGTGGCCCAGCCATCGGAAGGTCGCGGCTTCGCGGCGCTTCTTTTATTGCCCTCATATCGGCGATTTATGGCGGACCGGATATCCGGTGGCCGTTCATCGTTGGACGAACCGGAGACGACACGGCACATGCAGATCATCGTTCGCGACAATAATGTCGACCAGGCCCTTCGCGCGCTCAAGAAGAAGCTGCAGCGTGAGGGCGTGTATCGCGAAATGAAGCTGCGCCGTCATTACGAGAAGCCCAGCGAAAAGCGCGCGCGTGAGCACGCCGCAGCTGTCCGCCGCGCCCGCAAGATGGAGCGCAAGCGGATGGAACGCGACGGGATCAAGTAAGACCCGTTTTCCGTTCGGGATCCGATCGTGAAAAAGGCGCTGCGGCAACGCAGCGCCTTTTTTGTGCGTCCGACGCAGGCATATTGCCTCTGGACCGCCCCGCGCCGCACCGCCTATAGGCCTCGCCAATATTCGCGCCCGCGGGCGCTTGCGGAAGGATCAGCTAAAATGAGCGTAACGACGGTTCCACTGCGCCCGGTGAACAAGGGCGGCCTGTGGCTGATGTGGTTCGGCCTTGCGGCGCTGCTCGTCGCTGGCGCAGCCTTTGCCTGGCATATGACTCCCCGCATCGGCTTTGAAGTCGTCAAGGAAGGCACGGGTCCAAGCCCGACCAAGGCCGACGTCGTGCTGGTGAAATATGAAGGCAAGCTCGACGATGGCACCGTCTTCGATGCCAATGAACAGGCGCCGATGCAGGTGGCTCAGGTCGTTCCGGGCTTCTCGGAAGCGCTGGTCCGGATGAAAAAGGGCGGTGAGTACAAGATCACCATTCCCGCACAGCTCGGTTATGGCGACCGTGCCACCGGGCCGATCCCCGCGGGCAGCACGCTTCATTTCGACGTGACCCTGCTCGACTTCCGGTCGGAAGCCGAGGTTCGCGCGATGCAGCAGCAGATGCAGCAACAGCAGCAGATGATGCAGCAGCAACAGATGATGCAGGGCGCCCCCGGCGGCGCTCCGGGTGGTCAGGCCGGTCCGCCGCCCGGCGCGCCGCAGCCGTAAGCGCGCCGCTTAAACCAAATTCAAACGGCGGTGGGCTCAGGAGTCCGCCGCCGTTTTCGTTTTAGCGCCGCCGGCATTCCGCTCGGCTTCGCGTTCCAGCGCTACCTTGATCATCGCAACGATCGGGTCGGCGAGGAACAGGCCCATGAGGCCGAGCAGCGCGCCGAACAGGATCTGCGCGCCAAGCACGAGTGCGGGCGCAAGGTCGACGGTCTTCTTCGCGACCATCGGGACGATCAGATAGCCATCGACCGTCTGGACGACGAAATAGATCGCGATCGCCCAAAGGCCGGTGTCGGTTCCCGCCGAAAAGCCGACGAGCACGAGCAGCACGCCCGAAACGATCGCGCCGATATTGGGAATGAAGGCCAGCAAGCCGGTCAGAAGGCCCATCAGCGCCGCCATCGGGATGCCGACGACGAGACAGGCGAGCCAGGTGCCGATGCCCTCGACGAGCATGCCGAGCAGGCGTCCCGCCATCAGACGGCGGAGGGTGAAGCCCATGCGCGCAGTGGTGATGTAGAAATTCTCGCGGCTTTTCATCGGCAGCATCCACGCGACGCCGCGCTCGTAAAGCCGCGGCTCGATCGCGATGAAGATGCCCAGGACAAGGATCATGACGAGGCTGGTCAGGCCGCCGAGGACCGTGCCCACTGCCGCAGTGACACGGCCGAATGTGCCGGCAAGATTGTCCGAAATGGTTTTGGTATCGAGCTGGAAATTGCCCATGCCATGGTCGCTCGCCCATGCCGCGATCCGCTCAACCTGACCCATTACGACCGTTTGCAGGGTGGCGGCCTGGTCGGCGATCTGCGAGCCTGCGAACATCGCCGTCCACACCATAAAAGCGAGGAGGGACAGGCAGACGATCAAGAGCCGCCATCCGCGCGCAATCGGAAGCACCCGGCCCAGCAGGCGGGTTCCGCCGTCGAGCATCGAGGCCATCACGATACCGGCAAAGATCAACAGGATCGGCTGGATCAATATGATGCAGAGGCCGATCAACAGTGCGAGGCCGAGCCATACGCCAGCCTTCAGCAATTCGGTCCGGACCGGCTCGCTGCGGATTTCGGTCGGGCCGGGGGCTTCGGTATGCCCATCGGCAGGTTTTGCGGCGCGCGCTCCGCCGGTTTTTCTGGTCGTCGTCGCCGCCATGCCCTTATTCCCTATTTTGCTTTGGTGTCACGTTCGGGGCGCAGGTCGGTTCCCGCGCGGCCCGAACGCAAGGCATTGAACCAGCTGAGCGGGTTATACCACTCAGCCGTTCCATCGGTCGAAAAGCTGATGATCTCGGCGCGCCCCGCGATGGCGTCGAACGGAACGGGGCCGCCCAGCCCCTTCTGGTCGGTGCCGACCCGGCTGTCGGCGCTGCCGTCGCGGTTGTCGCCCATCAGGAACAGATGGTCGGCGGGCACGGTCACCGGGCCATAATCGTCGGTGGTGTAGCCGGGGCCCATGTCGATCGTGTCGAACGTCGCCCCGCCGGGCAGCGTCTCACGGACGATGGGAAGCTCCAGCGCCGCTTTCCCGTCGGCGCCGCGGGTGACGAAACGGTTCAGACTGCTGTCGGGGCCGGGCAGGTTCGGGTCGACCGGAATCGCCAGCATCGGCTGAACTTCACGCTTCACCGGCTTACCGTTGATGCTGAGTTCGCCGTTGCGGAGCTGGATCGTATCGCCGGGCAGCCCGATCACGCGCTTGATATAGTCGATCCGCGACACCGGGTGTTCAAGCACGACGATATCGCCGCGCTCGGGCAGCTTGCCGAACCAGCGGCCGGCGGTTTTGGGCGCGAGGTGAAAGCTGACCGACGAATAGGACCAGCCATAGGGATATTTGCTGACGATCAGGCGATCGCCGTTGCGCAGCACGGGCATCATCGAATCGGACGGGATATAGAAAGGCTTGGCGACGCAGCTGTGGATGCCCAGCACGAGCAGCAGGATCACCACGATGTCGCGGATCAGCTTGCCCCAGCCGCCTTCGTCCTGCGCCTTGTTCTTCGCCATGTCGATTTCAGTCCTTGATTGCTTCGATGATGACGAACGCCTGCGCCCACGGATGGTCGTCGGTCAGCGTCAAATGGATGTGCGCCGTGTGGCCCGCAGGTGTCATCTGTGCGAGCCGCTCGGCCGCCCCGCCGGTCAGCGCGAGCGTCGGCGCCCCCGACGGCGCGTTGACGACGCCGATGTCCTTCATGAACACCCCGCGCTTGAACCCGGTGCCGACGGCTTTCGAAAAGGCTTCCTTCGCCGCGAAGCGCTTGGCGTAAGTGCCGGCGCGGGTGAACGGCCGCCGCGCGGCCTTGGCGCGCTCGATATCGGTGAAAACGCGATTTTCGAACCGCTCGCCAAAGCGATCGAGCGAGTTCTGGATTCGCTTGATATTACAGAGGTCGGAACCGAGGCCGATGATCACAGCGCGCCTCGCGCCTCGTCCATCAACGCGCGCATCCGGCGCACCGCATCCTCAAGCCCGGTAAAGATCGCCTCGCCAATCAGATAATGACCGATGTTGAGTTCGGCCAGCTGCGGAATCGCGGCGACCGGAACGACATTTTCATAGGTCAAGCCGTGACCCGCATGCGGTTCGATGCCATTTTTCCACGCGAGAGCGGCGGCGTCGGCGAGGCGGCGCAGTTCGATGGCGCGTTCTTCGCCTTCGACATGCGCATAGCGGCCCGTGTGGAATTCGACGACCGGGGCGCGGAGGCGCATTGCCGCCTCGATCTGACGCGGATCGGGTTCGATGAACAGGCTGACGCGGATGCCCGCATCGTTCAGCCGCGCGACAATCGGCGCGAGGTGGTTGTGCTGCCCCGCGGCGTCGAGCCCGCCCTCGGTCGTGCGTTCCTCGCGCTTTTCGGGGACGATGCACGCGGCGTGCGGATTGTGGCGCAGCGCGATCTCGACCATTTCGTCGGTCGCCGCCATTTCGAGGTTCAGCGGCAGGTCGGTCGCGGCCTGAATGCGCGCCAGATCATCGTCGCGGATATGGCGCCGGTCTTCGCGCAGATGCGCGGTGATGCCGTCGCCGCCGACCGCCGCGACGATCTCGGCCGCGCGCACCGGGTCAGGATGCTCGCCGCCGCGCGCGTTACGGATCGTCGCGACATGGTCGATATTGACGCCGAGGCGAAGGCGGCCGGGCTGCGACGGGCTCAATTCGCGCGGCTCCCCGGCTTGATCGCCTGGGTCGCCGCGAGTTCGGGCGGCAGCGCGTCTTCGGCATAGGTCGGGAAATTGATGGCCACGAGCGGATAGAAGGGAATGCCGAGGTCGACATTGCCTGCCGAGCGATCGACCAGCGCTGCTTCGGCAATGACTTCGCCGCCCGCCGCCGCGATACAGGCCATCGCTTCGCGCGACGACAGGCCGGTGGTCACGACATCCTCGACCATCAGCACCTTGGCTCCGGGGTCGATGGTAAAGCCGCGCCGCAGTTCGAAGGTGCCCGTCGGCCGCTCGACGAAAAGCGCCGGCTTGCCGAGCGCGCGGCCCATTTCATGACCGATGATGACGCCGCCCATTGCAGGCGAGACGACGATGTCGATCGCCTGTTTCAGGTCGCGCGGCAGTTTGGCGGCAAGCGCGACCGCGAGCCGTCCGGCGCGTTCGGTGTCCATCAGCACGCGCGCGCACTGCAGATAATATTCGCTGTGGCGGCCGGAGGAGAGCAGGAAGTGGCCCTGCAGCAAGGCGTCGGCGGCGCGGAATTCGGCCAGGATTTCATCATCGGTCATGGGAGAATTGTTCTTTTGTCCAGTGCGTCGCCCATGGCAGGCGACCGGGTTTTGGCGGTGAAGATTATCCAGCCGTAAAATAGTGTTAGAGATGCTTGAGGCAAGCGGCAAGCGGGTCTATAGCGCCCGCGAGTTTCAGCCCTTCCGCCGGCTGCCGTGACGCGTGTCCGGCCGCTGCTGCAGGGGGGAAGGGGCATCAATAAGAACAACAGGCAACGGGCGGCACTATCCTTATGAAGAGCTTGAAAACCCTTGTAATTGCGGCGGCTTTGTCGCTTGGCGCAGTGGGCGTCAGCCATGCGCAGGCACCCGCGACGGCTCCGGCCGAAGCACCTGCTGCAACGGCTCCGGCGAATCCGGCTCCGGCCGTCGCCGATGCGGCTGCTCCGGCAGCAGCGCCGGTGGCGACGACCGCCGCCGTTCCGGCTGGCGATGCAACTTACGTCCCGATGAAGCCGACCCCCGGGGTCGGCCAGCCGATCGATGCGGGCATCGATTTCCAGCCGCAGGTCAGCCCGGTCGGCGAACAGGCTTACTGGTTCAACCACGTCATCCTGCTGCCGGTGATCACCTTTATCACGCTGCTTGTTCTGGGCCTTCTGCTCTGGGTGATGTTCCGGTTCCGCGCCAAGGCGAACCCGATTCCGTCGAAGACGACGCACAACACCTTCATCGAAATCATCTGGACCGCCATTCCGGTGCTGATCCTCGCGGTGATCGCGGTGCCGTCGATCCGGCTTCTGGCCCAGCAATATGAGCCGCCGTCGAAAGACGCGCTGACGATCAAGGTGACGGGCTACCAATGGTATTGGGGCTATGCCTATCCCGACCAGGGCATCGGCGAATATGTCTCGAAGATCCTGCCCGAGGACAAGGCGATCGCCGCGGGCGAGCCCTATCATCTCGCCGTTGACAACCGCATGGTCGTTCCGGTCGGCCGTCAGGTGAAACTGATCATCACCGGCGCCGACGTGATCCACAGCTTCGCGGTTCCCGCCTTCTGGACCAAGATGGACGCGGTCCCCGGCCGCGCCAACGAAGCGACGTTCACCGCGAACAAGGTCGGCGTTTATTACGGCCAGTGTTCTGAACTTTGCGGCGTCGATCACGGCTATATGCCTATCGCGGTCGAAGTGCTCCCGGTCGAAAAGTGGGAAGCATGGGTTCGCTCGAAGGGCGGCAATCCGGCTGGCCCGGTCGCCGCGACACCCGCTGCGGCTGCTCCGGCACCTGCCGCCGCCGATCCGGCAGCGGCGCCTGCCGCAACGCCGACCGCAGCTGCACCCGCAGCGGCGCCTGCCGCCGTCCCGGCCGCCAAGAATTAATAAGGGGTCCGACAGATGACCGATATCGCTGCAACTGCACCCGCCCATGGCCATGCCGATCACGCGCATGACGACCATGACCACGACACGCCGGGCTTTTTCGTCCGCTGGTTCATGTCGACGAACCACAAGGACATCGGAACGCTCTATCTGATCTTCGCGATCATCGCCGGCATCGTCGGCGGCGCGCTTTCGGGTATGATGCGCCTCGAACTCGCGCATCCCGGCGTCCAGTATCTGGGCACCTGGGCGCAGGCGCTCGGCGGCGCGCAGGATCTGACCGCGGCCAAGCATTTCTGGAACGTGATGATCACGGCGCACGGCCTGATCATGGTGTTCTTCATGGTCATGCCCGCCATGATCGGCGGTTTCGGCAACTGGTTCGTCCCGCTGATGATCGGCGCGCCCGACATGGCGTTCCCGCGCATGAACAATGTCAGCTTCTGGCTGACCGCCGTCGCGTTCGTCATGTTGATGGGCTCGCTGTTCGTTCCGGGCGGCAGCGGCAATGGCGCGGGCACCGGCTGGACGGTCTATGCCCCGCTGTCGACCAGCGGTTCGGTTGGCCCCGCGGTCGATATGGCGATCTTCTCGCTTCACCTCGCTGGCGCGGCGTCGATCCTGGGTGCGATCAACTTTATCACCACCATCTTCAACATGCGCGCGCCGGGCATGACCCTGCACAAGATGCCGCTGTTCGTGTGGTCGGTGCTGGTCACCGCCTTCCTGCTGTTGCTCGCACTGCCGGTTCTGGCCGCTGCGATCACCATGCTGCTGACCGACCGTAACTTCGGCACCACCTTCTATGATGCGGCAGGCGGCGGCGACCCCGTTCTCTACCAGCATCTCTTCTGGTTCTTCGGCCATCCCGAAGTGTACATCATGATCCTGCCGGGCTTCGGCATCGTCAGCCAGATCATCTCGACCTTCAGCAAGAAGCCGGTGTTCGGTTATCTCGGCATGGCGTACGCCATGGTCGCGATCGGCGTCGTCGGCTTCATCGTGTGGGCGCACCACATGTTCACGGTCGGCATGAGCGTGAACCTGAAAATGTATTTCACCGCCGCGACGATGGTCATCGCGGTCCCGACGGGCATCAAGATCTTCAGCTGGATCGCTACCATGTGGGGCGGCTCGATGACGTTCAAGACGCCGATGATGTGGTCGCTCGGCTTCATCTTCATGTTCACCGTTGGCGGCGTGACCGGCGTCGTGCTCGCCAATGGCGGCGTCGACACCAACCTGCACGACACCTATTATGTCGTCGCGCACTTCCACTATGTGCTGTCGCTGGGCGCGGTCTTCTCGCTCTTCGCCGGCTTCTATTACTGGTTCCCGAAGATGTCGGGCCGGATGTACAGCGAAGCCTTGGGCCAGCTGCACTTCTGGGTCTTCTTCATCGGCGTGAACGTCATGTTCTTCCCCCAGCACTTCCTGGGACAGCAGGGCATGCCGCGCCGTTACCCCGACTATGCGGAAGCCTATGCGCATTGGCATCTGATCTCGTCGTACGGCTATGTGATCATGGGCGTCGGCATGCTCTTCTTCTTCCTGAACATCGGCTACTCGCTGTTCGCGGGCAAGAAGGCCGCCGACAATCCGTGGGGCGAAGGCGCGACGACGCTCGAATGGACGCTGTCGAGCCCGCCGCCGTTCCACCAGTTCAACGAACTGCCGCGTATCGCCTGATTTGTGCTTCCCCCTGCCGATTGTCGGCAGGGGGCGCATGATCATCGGGCCGGAGTAACCATGGCGCAAAGCCTGACTCAAGCCGACACGGCGCTACCCGCCGATTGGCGCGACCTGTTCGCGCTGACGAAGCCGCGCGTCATGTCTCTCGTGGTGTTCACCGCGCTGTGCGGCTTGCTCGCGGCGCCGGGCAATGTGCCTCCGGTGCTCGCTTTCTCCTCGATTCTTGCCATTGCGCTTGGGGCAGGGGCTTCGGGTGCGCTCAACCAGTGGTATGAGGCGGGGCTCGACGCAAAGATGAAGCGGACCGCGGGCCGGCCGCTCCCTGCCGGACGTCTCGACCCGCAGACCGCGCTGCAATTCGGCGTCGGCCTGGCAGCTTTTTCGCTGTTCCTGATGCTGTTCGCGTCGAACTGGCAGGCGACGCTGCTGCTTGCCGGCTCGATCCTCTTCTACGTTTTCATCTACACCATGTGGCTGAAGCCCCGGACGCCGCAGAATATCGTTATCGGCGGTGCGGCAGGCGCTTTTCCGCCGCTGATCGGCTGGGTTGCGGCGACGGGATCGATCGCGCCGCTGCCGGTGCTGCTCTTTCTGCTCATCTTCCTGTGGACGCCGCCGCATTTCTGGGCGCTCGCGCTGTTCATGCGCTCGGATTACGCCGCTGCGGGTATCCCGATGATGCC
The DNA here is from genome assembly GCF_057657055.1 of Sphingopyxis sp. Soil_C_28. Classification (NCBI taxonomy): domain Bacteria; kingdom Pseudomonadati; phylum Pseudomonadota; class Alphaproteobacteria; order Sphingomonadales; family Sphingopyxidaceae; genus Sphingopyxis; species Sphingopyxis sp. Soil_C_28. Next base: position 1,530,732 of record NZ_JBDGJE010000001.1, on the reverse strand, counting down.
GGTCGTCGCGGGCGAGAAATCGACGCGGCGCCAGATTCTGTTCTATGCGGTAATCATGGCGGTTGCGGCGATTGCGCCATGGCCGCTTGGTTACACCGGCGCGCTCTATGGCTGGACCGCGGTGATCCTGTCGGCGCTGTTTGTGGCGCTGTCGGTCCAGGTCGGCACGCGCGCAACGGGTGAGGGCGATCTGATGCAGCCCGAAAAGCGCCTGTTCGCCTATTCGATCGCCTATCTTTTCATTCTGTTCGGCGCCGTCGTCGCCGACCATTGGTGGCCCTTATGACCGAAGACCCGAATCTCGAACCCTTCGATGAGGCCGAATATCGCCGCCGCCAACGCAGCCGTGCCAATATGATGGCGTGGATGCTCGGCGCGCTCGCGATCCTCTTTTTCTTCATCACTATCGCAAAGATGCAGATTTTCTCATGATCGGGCGGATGTCCCCTAATGCGAAGACCGCAAGCTTTGCCGCGCTGCTGGCGCTGGCGATGACCGGGCTCGGGTTCGCGGCGGTGCCGCTTTACGATCTGTTTTGCCGCGTGACCGGTTTCGGTGGCACGACGCAGCGTTACGACCCGGTCGCCGCGGCGGCCGAGCCGCAAATCCTGTCGAACACGATCTCGGTACGCTTCGACGCGAATGTCTCGCCGAACCTGCCGTGGAAATTCTATCCCGAGCATCCGACCGACACGGTCAGCGTCGGCGCGCGCGACATGGCGATCTTTATCGCCGAGAATAATTCGGCGCACCCGGTCGTCGGGACCGCCAGTTTCAACGTCACGCCCGATCAGGCCGGCAAATATTTTACCAAGATCCAGTGCTTCTGCTTCACACAGCAACGGCTGGAGCCGGGGCAGCAGATGCGCATGCCGGTGTTGTTCTTCGTCGATCCAAAGATCATGGACGACCCCGACGCGCGCGACGTGCAGGAAATCACCCTCAGCTACACCTTCCACCCTGTAGACGAGGGTAAAAAGGCGAGCTAAGGCCGCGAACAAGAGTCTAACAAGACCGGCAGATGATGGGGAATCGTCATGCTGGGGCTGCTAAAAACGGGAAAAACGCCATGTCCGGTGCGAAACATCATGACTACCACCTCGTAAATCCCAGCGTCTGGCCGCTCATCGGCTCGGTCGCTGCGCTCGTGATGTTCTTCGGACTCGTCATGGCGATGCACGCCGACTATTTCGGCGGGATCGGCAAATGGGTCCTCGGCCTTGGCTTCATGGGCGTCATCGCCACCTTCTTCAGCTGGTGGTCGGACGTCATCAACGAAGCGCATGCCGGCGACCACACCCCGGTCGTCCAGCTCCATCTGCGTTACGGCATGATCCTGTTCATCGCGTCCGAAGTCATGTTCTTCGTCGGCTGGTTCTGGGCATGGTTCGATTTCTCGCTGTTCCCGGTCCCGATCGAATATGTCGACGGCGCGGTAACTTCGCTGTTCGGCCAGGACGGCGCTGCGGCGATCACCATGTGGCCGCCGAAGGGCATCGAAGTCATCGACCCCTTCTCGCTGCCTTTGCTCAACACGCTGATCCTGCTCTGCTCGGGCACGACGATCACCTGGGCACACCATGCGCTGATCCACGGCGACCGCGAAGGGCTGAAGAAGGGCTTGTGGCTGACGATCATCCTCGGCGCGGTCTTCTCGACCATCCAGGCTTATGAATATATGCACGCGCCGTGGGGCTTCGGGCAGAGCAACTATAGCTCGGCCTTCTACATGGCGACCGGCTTCCACGGCTTCCACGTGCTCGTCGGTACAATCTTCCTGATCGTCTGCCTCGTCCGCACCTATAAGGGTCACTTCACCCCGACTCAGCATTTCGGTTTCGAGGCCGCTGCATGGTACTGGCACTTCGTCGACGTCGTGTGGCTGTTTCTCTTCATCATCGTCTATGTCTGGGGCGGCTGGGGCGCGCCGGTCGCCGCGCACTAAATTGCCCGCTGGCGATCAAATTCAAAAGGGGCAGCCGCCGTTATGGCGCGCTGCCCTTTTTGGTCTCTGTCCCGAATGCGGCGCTTCGACGTTGTTCGACGGGCCGGTGAAGTTCCGGGCAAAATGCGACAGCTGCGGTCTCGATTATAGTCGCTATAATGTCGGCGATGGTCCCGCGGCTTTTCTCACGCTCATTGTCGGCGCGCTGCTTATTGCGCTCGCGTTGACGCTCGATTCCCTCGTGCGGCCGCCTTTGTGGGTGCATGTCATCCTGTGGGTGCCGCTGACCGCCGCGGCGATTGTCTATGGCCTGCGCATCGGCAAAGGCGCGCTGCTGGCAAGCGAGCACCAGCGTCAGGCCGCCGAGGGCCGAGAGGTGGACGAGAAAAATGACTGAAGCTGCAACGAAACGCTGGCCGCTGATCCCGACGATCCTCGTGCTCGTTGCGGTCGCGGTGATGATCGGGCTCGGCGTCTGGCAACTGCAGCGCAAGACCGAAAAGGAAGCGCTGATCGCGCTCTTCCAGCGCAACACCGCGATGTCGTCGTTGGTGACATATCCCGAACTGCCGCCTGTTCCCGACGCCTTTCTCTTTCGCAAAAGCAGCATCGTCTGCCTCGAACCCGTCCGCTGGGACCCGCGCAGCGGCACCGACCGGAAGGGGACGGCAGGCATTCGCATGATCGCCGACTGCCGGACCGGCGCCGAGGGGCCGGGCGTGCTGGTCGATATTGGCATCGGTGATGATTTTGCCCCTCCCAAATGGAAGGGCGGCACCGTGCAAGGAACGATCGTCCCAGGCCCCGACCAGCCAACGGTGATGGAGCGCGCGATGGGCAAAGCCACGCCCGCACGCGCGATGCTGATTGCCGATACGCCCGTCACTGGCCTTCGTGCCAGCGCCGTGCCGTCGGCTGAAAACACGCCGAACAACCACCTCGCTTATGCGGGGCAATGGTTCCTGTTCGCTGCGGCGGCGCTCGTCATCTATATATTGGCCGTCCGTCGCCGCTTGCGGCCTTGACGTCGGCCCGCTAGGCGCTGGGCCGCCATGGAATATATCAGCACCCGCGGCTCTGCGCCGACCCTCGACTTTCGTGCCGCAACGCTTGCGGGCCTCGCCAGCGATGGCGGCCTCTATCTGCCGGCGAAATGGCCGCAGATGTCGGCCGAGGAGGTTCGAGCGCTTGCGGGACTGGACTATGCCGAAACCGCGGTGCGCATCATGCGGCCCTTCGTCGAGGGCGTGCTGACCGAAGACGAGCTGCGCGAGCTGTGCCGCGCCGCTTATGGCCGATTCAGCCATGATGCAGTGACCCCGCTCGTCCAGCTCGACCATCGCCACTGGCTGCTCGAACTGTTCCACGGCCCGACGCTCGCGTTCAAGGACGTTGCGCTGCAATTGCTCGGACAGCTGTTCGAGAAGTTTCTTGCGGGTGGCGACACCAACATCACGATCGTCGGCGCAACGTCGGGCGACACCGGGTCGGCGGCGATCGAGGCGGTCGCGGGGCGCGAGCATATCCAGATCTTCATGCTGCATCCCGAAGGCCGCGTTAGCGACGTACAGCGCCGCCAGATGACGACCGTGCTCGCGCCCAATGTCCATAACATTGCGATCGACGGCAGCTTCGACGACGCGCAGGCGATGGTGAAGCGGTTGTTCGGCGACGAAGAGGCGCGCAGCCAGGTCACGCTGTCGGCGGTGAACAGCATCAACTGGGCGCGGTTGATGGCGCAAGTCGTCTATTATTTCTATGCCGCTGTCCGGCTCGGCGGTCCCGACCGCCCGATTGCGTTCAGCGTGCCGACGGGCAATTTTGGCGACGTATTCGCGGGCTATGTTGCGGCGCAGATGGGGCTGCCGATTGCAAAGCTCGTCGTCGCGACGAACGTCAACGACATCCTGCACCGCGCGCTGACCAGCGGCGATTATAGCGCGGGCACGGTCACCGCGACCGCGACCCCCAGCATGGACATCCAGGTCAGCAGCAATTTCGAACGATTGTTGTTCGACCTGTCGGGCCGTGACGGCGCGGCGATCATGGGCATGATGGGCGAATTCGACGCGAACCGCGCGATGACGATCCCCGCCGATATGCTCGCCGGCGCACGCGGATTGTTTTCGAGCGCGAGCATCGACGGCGATGCGATGGCGCTCGCGCTGCGCTGGGCGCAGGAGCATGGCGGGCAGATCATCGATCCGCACAGTGCGGTCGGCCTCGCCGCGGCGCGCGCGCTCGACATCGATGCAGACATTCCCATCGTCACGCTGGCGACCGCGCATCCCGCCAAGTTCCGCGAAGCGGTCGAGCGTGCGACTGGCGTTCGTCCGCCGCTCCCGGCGCGGCTCGGCAATCTCTTCGACCGCGAAGAACGCTACACGCGCCTTCCAGGCGACTATGACACGGTGAAGGCCTTTGTGCTGGCGGAAGCGGCGCGTGGCTGATCTTCTGCCTCTCGTCACGCTCGTCGGTGAGCCGTGGGACGATTATGGGCTGGTCGACAGCGGGAACGGGCGCAAGCTCGAACGCTATGGTCGCTATCGTTTCATCCGCCCCGAACCGCAGGCGATGTGGGCGCCCGCGCTGTCCGCCGCCGAATGGGAGGCGGCCGATGGTGAATTTATTCCCGCATCGGACGACGATGGCGGCGGGCGCTGGTATTATAACGGGCCGGTGCCCGCCGAGGGCTGGCCGCTCGCGTGGCGCGAAACGCGCTTCACCGCGCAGTGCACGCCCTTTCGTCATCTCGGCTTTTTTCCGGACATGGCGCCGGTGTGGGATTGGCTGCGCGACCGCGTCGCCGACAAGCCCGACCCCGCCTTCCTGAACCTGTTCGGCTATACCGGTGTCGGCAGCCAGGCGCTCGCCGCGGTGGGCGCCTCGGTCACCCATGTCGATGCGTCGAAGAAGTCGGTGGGGCAGGCGCGTGAGAATGCCGCTCTGGCAGATATGGCCGACAAGCCTGTCCGCTGGATCCTCGACGATGCGGGCAAGTTCACCGCGCGCGAGGTCCGGCGCGAGAAACGCTATGACGCGATCCTGCTCGATCCGCCCAAATTCGGCCGCGGCCCGACCGGCGAACGCTGGCAGCTCGAGGAAGGGCTGGCGCCCTTGCTCACCGACTGCCGCCAGTTGCTCGACGCCGACAGCCGTGCGCTGTTCCTCACCGTCTACGCCGTGCGCATGTCGGCGCTCGCCATCGGCGAACTGCTGGCCCAGCTCTTTGCCGACCTGCCGGGCAAGGTCGAATGCGGCGAGCTTGCGGTGCGCGAAGAGGCACGGGGATTGCTTCTCCCGACTGCGATTTTTGCGCGCTGGAGCCGTTGAGCTTTCAGCCATAGGCTTTTGCTGCATACGTTTGCTGCGCAAAAAACCGCAACATTGTGACCCAAATGTAACGGTCGGCGCGTTGACAATGATAACGTTCCCATTTAGATAACGTTCACATTAAGCGAATGCCGCCATTACAAGAGCGGCTGAATTGGGAGGAATGGGGATGCGGGCGTCTCAAAAGCAGTGGCTTGCCAAATTTCTGGTCGGTACTTCGGCACTGTCCTTGATGGGCATGGCGCAGGTGGCGGTGGCGCAGGAAGCGCCGGCCGAGGGCGAAGTGAACGGCGACGAAATCATCGTCACCGGCATTCGCGCCAGCCTTGCGGCGTCGGCCGACATCAAGCGCGAGGCGCAGGGCGTCGTCGATGCGATCTCCGCCGAAGATATCGGAAAATTCCCCGACACCAACCTTGCTGAATCGCTGCAACGCATCACCGGCGTGTCGATCGACCGTTCGAACGGCGAAGGCTCGCTGGTCACCGTTCGCGGCTTCGGCCCCGAATTCAACCTCGTAACGCTGAACGGCCGCCAGATGCCGACCGCGCTGATCGGCGGCGGCGACAATGCCCCGTCTTCGCGCTCGTTCGACTTCGACAACATCGCTTCCGAAGGCATTGCCGGAGTCGAGGTTTACAAGAGCGGCCGCGTCACGATGGAATCGGGCGGCATTGGCTCGATCATCAATCTCCGGACGCCGCGCCCGCTCGACAAGCCGGGGCTGCGCGGCAGCCTTGCGGTCAAGGGCGTGTATGATTCGTCACGCAACGACGGCAAGCCGATCACGCCCGAAGTGTCGGGCATTCTCAGCACGACCTTCGCCAACGACACGATCGGGATCCTGGTCACGGGTTCGTACCAGAAGCGCAAATCGAGTGAGAATAACGCCAATGTCGGCTGGCGCGACGGCTATCTGGGTAGCGAGAATAATTGGGGTTCGCTCGCGCAGCCGGGCACGCCGCGTGCGGCGAACATCACGAACCGGCCCGACCCGACCGATGTGTATCAGGTCCCGCAAAACGCATCCTATGACCTCAACGACGTCAATCGTGAGCGCATCAACGGGCAAGCCGTCCTGCAATTCCGTCCGAGCGACGCGTTCACCGCGACGATCGATTATACATACGCGCGCAACACGGTCGAAACGCGAAACAGCAATGTCGGCGTGTGGTTTAACCATGAAGATACGTCGAGCGCGTGGACCGATGGCCCCGTTGCCGGGCCGTTGTTCTATACCGAGCGTTTTGCGGCGCCCGCCGGGACCCCCGGACCGAACGCACTCTATGGCGGTAAGGATCTGTCGTACAGCGGCGCGCTGGCCGAAAACCGGGCGGAGAACAAGTCGCTCGGCGTGAACCTGGAATGGAACGGGCCGGGCGGCGTCACGTTCGAACTCGACGGCCATCATTCGACGGCGGCGGTCAATCCGGTCAATCGTTTCGGGTCGAGCATGTCGCTGGGCAACGCGGTATTCGGCGTCCAGAATCAGACGATCAATTTCGAGAACGACCTGCCGGTCATTTCCTACGGAATGTATCCGGGCATCGATCCGCTGAATACCTCACTGATCACGCCGACCGGCAATGCCTTCCGAAACGCCGTTTTCCGTAACCGGATCAACCAGGTCCAGTTGCGCGGTCAATATGACCATGAAGTCGGCTTCCTCGACAGCATCGATTTCGGCGTGTCCTACGTCGACAGCAAGGTGCGTTCGGCGTTCGGTACGATCCAGAACGACGACACTTGGGGCGGCGCGGGGCCGGCGTCGAGCATTCCCGACGACATTTTCAAGCTCGTGACGCTCCCCGACAAATTCCCGGGGCTGGCGAAGCAGGGGATGATCGGAAGCTTCTATACCTTCGATTTCGAGCGGATGGCCGACCTCGTCGAGCAGAATTTCCAGACCTGCAGCAATCCGGCAACGGGCTCCGCCCAGCCGGGCACGTGCCTTGCGAATTTCAACACCGACCGGCGCATCTCCGAAAAGACGCTGGCGCCCTATCTGCAGGTGGCGACGGTATTCGACCTGTTCGAAAATCCGGCGCACCTTGTTGCAGGTATTCGGTATGAAACGACCGACATTTCATCGGCGGCGCTGGTGCCGGTTCCCGTCACCACCACCTGGGTGGGTGACAATGAATTCAACGTCGTCTTTTCGGGCGACAGCGATTTCACGCGCTTCAAGGGATCCTATGACAATTGGCTTCCCGCGGTCGATTTCGACATCTCGCCGATGGAAGACGTCAAGCTGCGCGCGTCGTACAGCCACACGATCGCGCGTCCCAGCTATGACCTGATGCAGGGCGGGCGCACGATCGACACATTGTTCCGCGTTGGCGGCGGTGGCGGCGCGCAGGGCAACCCCGGGCTGATCCCCTATAAGTCGAAGAATATCGACCTGTCGGCCGAATGGTATTACGCCCGCGACAGCTATATTTCGGCGGGCTATTTCCACAAGGATGTGAGCAACTTCATATCCTCGACGCGCATCGATAGCAGTGCCTTCGGATTGACTACGCCGGTGGAAGGTCCGCGCTGGAACGCCGCCCTGGCTGCACTGGGTGCCAATGCGACCGTGGCGCAAATCCGCCAATATATCATCACCAACTTCCCCAGCACGGTGACCGGCAATATCATCAATGCCGCGCCGGGCGATCCGCTGGTCAATTTCGAGATCACGACGCCGGTCAACAGCGACCAGACCGCCTCGCTCAACGGTTGGGAGTTCGCGCTTCAGCACAGCTTCTGGGATACGGGCTTTGGCGTGATCCTGAACTATACCATCGTCAACGGCGATGCGACGTACGACAACACGCAGCCCTCGACGGTGGCACAGTTCGCGCTGGTCGGCCTCAGCGACACGGCCAACGCGGTCGCCTTTTACGACAAGGGCCCGTTTCAGGCGCGCGTCGCGTGGAACTGGCGCGACAAATTCCTTTCGGGGACGGGCCCCAATCCGACCTACACCGAGGCCTATTGGCAGATCGACGCCAGCGCGAGCTTTGAGTTCATCCCCGGGCTCACAGCCTTTGTCGAGGCGATCAACCTGACGGGCGAAGGGCAACGCAAACATCTGAGGCACGAGAATAATGTGACCTTCGTGTCGCCCGGTTTCGCGCGCTATGCGGCGGGGGTCAGGTTCAGCTTCTAAAGCGGGTGGGCCGCTTCCGCCGGGTCGCAGGCAAGAGGGTCGTGCCTTTTAGGGGCGCGGCTCTTTTGCGTGACGATGGCGGCAAGCTGGCTTAGGATCGACGGCAATGAAAGAAGCGATCGAGAGGATTGTCATCGTGGGCGGCGGCACCGCCGGCTGGCTCGCGGCGTCGCGTCTCGCCAGTTCGACCCGCGCGGCGGCTGGCCGACTTTCGGTCACCCTGATCGAGGCGCCCGATATTCCGACCATCGGCGTCGGCGAGGGGACCTGGCCGACGATGCGCGCAACACTCGCTGCCATCGGGATCGGCGAGGGCGAATTTCTGGCGGCCTGCGATGGCTCGTTCAAACAGGGGTCGCGGTTCGACGGCTGGGTGACGGGCGAAGCGGGCGATCGCTATCTCCACCCGTTCACCTCACCGCCAGCGGCGCCGACGGGCGAACTTCTCGCCGCATGGCAGGCGGGTGCGCCCGATCTGCCGTTCGCGGCGGCGATGACCGCGCAAGCGCATGTCTGCGACCTTGACCTCGCGCCGCGCCAGCGCGCGATGCCCGACTATCAGGGCGCGGCGAATTACGCCTATCATCTCGATGCGGGGAAGTTTGCGGCGCTGCTCGCATCGCACGCGGTTCAGAAGCTGGGCGTTCGGCACATTTCGGATCATGTTGTCGCGGTCGCGCGCGATGTCGAGGGCGGCATCGCCTCGGTCGCGACGCGCGCAAATGGCGATATCGCGGGCGATTTGTTCATCGATTGCAGCGGGCATGCCTCGCTGCTGATCGGCAATCATCTGGGCGTCGCGTGGATCGACCGCAGCGACACCCTGTTCAACGACCGCGCGCTCGCGGCGCAGGTGCCCGTCGCGCCGGGCAGCCCGATTGCGTCGCAGACGGTATCGACTGCGCATGCGGCGGGCTGGATCTGGGATATCGGCCTGCCGGCGCGCCGCGGCATCGGCTGCGTCTATGCCAGCCGGTTCATGGATGACGATGCGGCCGAGACGACGCTGCGCGCCTATATCGCGCGCGTCCTGCCGGGCGCGCCCGAGGTGCCGGTGCGCCGCCTGAGCTTCCCGACGGGACATCGGGAGCGGTTCTGGCAGGGCAATTGTATCGCCATCGGCCTGTCGGCGGGCTTCATCGAACCGCTCGAAGCGTCCGCGATCGTGCTGATCGAATTGTCGCTCAATGCACTGATCGACAATTTTCCGGCGAGCCGCGCCGCGATGCCGATCCACGCCGATCGCTTCAACGAATTGTTCCGCTACCGCTGGGACCGCATCGTCGAGTTCCTCAAGCTCCATTATGCGCTGAGCCGGCGATCGGAGCCCTATTGGCGCGCGCAGCGCGACCCCGCGCATGTTCCGCCGCGGCTGGCCGAGATGCTGGCGCTGTGGCGCGATCAGCCGCCGTCGATGTGGGATTTTCCGCGCGTCGACGAAATTTTCTCGGCCGAAAGCCACCAATATATCCTCTATGGCATGGGCTATCCGCTGCCTGCCAACCTGACCGTGAGCGATCGGGCGGCGGGGTTGCTCGCCGATACGCGCCAGCGCGCGCGTTCGCTCGCCGCGGCGCTTCCCGCCAGTCGCGATTATCTCGACGCGCTGCAACCCGGCGTCAGCGCCGACGCCGCGCGATAGGAAAGGAATTTAATGCCTCGTCACGCCGTCCTCGACAACAATACCCACCGCGACCTGCGCATACGCACCGATGCGGGGGCCGAACTGGGCGACGACATTATGGCGACGCTGACCGTGCCGACCGAATTTCGCCGCGTGCAGGCGCATTTCCCGATCCTCTTCCGCCGCGAAATCGGGCGCGAGGATTTTTCGGCGCTGGCGATGTTCGGGTTCCAGAATGGCGAGAATCTGTTCCTCGACGGTGATCGTTGGGACGCGCGTTATCGCCCGCTGTCGGTCGCGATCCAGCCGTTCCTGATCGGTCGCCCGGCGAACGGCGACGGCCCGGCGCAGGTCCATATCGACATGGACCACCCGCGCATTGCGGCAGCGAGCGAAGGGGTGCGGCTGTTCGACGCCGATGGCAACGCGACCCCTTATCTCGACGAGATCGCCGAGCGGCTGGGCGACCTCGACGAAGGCTATCGCGAGAGCGGCGCCTTTTACGACGCACTGCTTGCCTATGACCTACTCGAACCTTTCAGCCTCGAAGTAACGCTCGACGATGGGTCGATCCATTCGCTTGTCGGCTTTCACATCATCGACGAGGCGAAGCTGCGCGCGCTCGACGCCGAGGCGCTGGGCGCGCTGCACGCGGCGGGGCACCTGATGCCGATGTTCATGGCGCTCGCCTCGCTGTCGCAGCTGTCGGTGCTCGTCGCGCGGAAGAACCGCAGGCTTGGCGGTGGCTGAACAGGACGGCGCCTTTACCGACCGTTTGGCGCGGGTGCCCGAACGCGATTGGAACAAGGGGGCAGGGCTCGATGCGTTGCTGGAAGGTGCGCGCAAACCTTTTGTCCTCCGCGGCCTTGTCGCCGACTGGCCGCTCGTCGAAGCGGGCAAACGCTCGGCACGTGAGGCGCGGCGCTATTTGCTCGATCATGCGCGCGAGCGTCCGTTCAAGGTATCGATCGGCCCGCCAGGCCACGACGGCCGGCTGTTCTACGACGCCGAAATGGAAATGAATTTCCGCATCGGCACGGGCAAGCTCGCCGACATTTTCGCCGGCATCGATACCGCGGAGGAACTGGGTGAAAATCGCACCGTCTATCTCGCCTCGATCGATATCCCGTCGCATTTCGACGGGCTCGACGAAGCGAACCCCATAGGCCTTGGCGACCGCGATCCGCTCAAGAGCATCTGGATCGGGACGCGCACCAAGATCGCCGCGCATAATGATTTTCCCGACAATCTGGCGTGCTGCGCCGTGGGCCGCCGCCGCTTCACGCTGTTTCCGCCGAGTGCGTTCCGCAACCTCTATCTGGGGCCGATTGACAACACGCCTGCGGGTCGTGTCGTCAGCATGGTCGATTTCGACGCGCCCGATCTGGCCGCGCATCCGCGCTTCGTCGATGCGATGGCGGAGGCGCTGACCGTCGACCTCGAACCCGGCGATGCGATCTTCATCCCGTCGATGTGGTGGCATCATGTCGAGGGGCTCGCCGATTTCAACATTTTGATCAATTACTGGTGGCGCCGCACACCCGCCTGGCTCGGTCAGCCGCAGGCGGCGCTGAACCACGCGATCCTGGCGATCCGCGATCTGCCACCCGAGGACAAGGCGATCTGGCGCGATCAGTTCGACCATTATGTCTTCGACAACGACGACCGCGTCACCGACCATATTCCCGAAACCGCGCGCAGCATCCTTGCCCCGCTCACGTCCGAGACGGCGGGCCGGCTGCGCGCCTTCTTGCTGAGGGCTTTGAGTAAATGAGCGACAAGAAACCTGTCCAGCGTGTCGTCATCGCGGGCGGCGGCACCGCCGGCTGGATGATGGCGTCGGCGATCGCGCGCACGATGGGCAAGACCATAGACCTGACGCTCGTCGAATCCGAACAGATCGGGACGATCGGCGTCGGCGAGTCGACCATCCCGCCGCTGGTCAATTTCAACCGCATCCTCGGCATTCCCGAACCCGAATTCATGCGCGCGACACAGGCAACCTTCAAACTCGGCATCCTGTTCGACAATTGGAAGCATGACGGCGACAGCTATTTCCACAGTTTCGGCCTGTCGGGGAAGGATCATTGGTCGGCGGGGTTCCAGCATTTCTGGCTGAACGCGCGCGAACGCGGGCTCGAACAGCCGTACAGCGATTATTGCCTTGAGCTTGTGGCCGGGATGGAGGGCAAGTTCGCGCACCTGCCCGAAGAACGCATGAACTATGCCTATCACGTCGATGCGACGCTCTATGGCCGCTTCCTGCGCAAGCTGGCCGAGGCCGATGGCTGCAAGCGTGTCGAGGGCAAGATCGCACGCGTCGAACTGAACGGTGAAAATGGCGATATTGCCGCGTTGCATCTCGACGGCGACCGGCGCGTCGAGGGCGATATGTTCGTCGACTGCACCGGCTTTCGCGGGCTGCTGATCGACGGCGCGCTGCATGCGGGGTTCGAGGACTGGAGCCACTGGCTGCCCAACGACAGCGCGATCGCGGTGCAGTCGAAGCATCTGGGGCCGCCGCAACCCTATACGCAGGCGATCGCGCACGATGCCGGCTGGCAATGGCGCATCCCGCTGCAGCATCGCATGGGCGCGGGGATCGTTTATTCGAGTGGCTATCTGTCGCGCGACGAAGCCTATGACCGGTTGATGAGCAGCGTCGGCGAGCCGCTGATCGAGCCGTTCGACATCAAGTTCAGGGGCGGAGTGCGACGCAAGCAATGGTTCCGCAACTGCGTTGCGGTCGGGCTGGCGGGTGGCTTCGTCGAACCGCTTGAGGCGACGACGGTTCACCTGATCCAGCGTGCGGTGCTGCGCTTCATCCGCATGATGCCGAACGGACGCGTCAGCGAACGCGACGCCGCCGAGTTCAACGACCAGCAGCGCGTCGATATCGAACAGATCCGCGACTTTGTCGTGCTGCATTACAAGGCGACCAATCGCCGAGACAGCCCGTTCTGGCGCCATGTCGCGAACATGCCGGTTCCGGACTCGTTGCAGCAAAAGATCGAGCTGTTCCGCGAGACCGGGCGCGTGTTCCGCAAATATGAGGAGCTGTTCGCCGAGAACAGCTGGGTGCAGGTGATGATGGGGCAGGGGATCGAGCCGCAGAGCTATCACCCCATCGCGGAAAAGCTGCGCGACGACGAGGTTGAGAGGCTGTTCCAGTCAATCCGCGACAATATCGCCCAGACCGTCGCTACGCTGCCGGAGCATCACGCCTATGTCGCGCGCTATTGCGGCGCCGAAGAACCGAAGGCGGCATGAGCATCGACAACCCCGGATGTCGGCAAATTGTGGAAGCAGAACGGGTTCGCGGCTGGCATTGTCGCGGCGATGCGGTTAGCGCTTGCGGCAAGATAGTGGGCCAGGGGGCATAATGGGGCGTCGGCGGCAGTCGGTTACGATCAAGCATGTTGCAGCCGATGCGGGTGTGTCGCTGCAGACGGTGAGCCGTGTCATCAACAATGAGCCCAATGTCCGCCCCGAAATGAAGGAACGCGTCCAGGCGTCGATCGACAAGCTGGGCTATGTGCCATCGATCGCGGCGCAGCGGATGAGCGGGTCGCGATCCTATCTGATCCTCGCGATAAACGACCGCGAACGCACGATTGCCGACTGGCGCGGGCGGCAGGGGGTCGACTGGGTCGATCAGATGCTGCTCGGCGGCATGCTGAAATGTGCCGAGTTCGGCTATCGCATGATCTTCGAGCTCGTCGACACGCACAATGACCATGTCGAGCGCGAACTGCGCGCGGCGATCGCGGCGCTGCAACCCGACGGCGTGATCCTGACGCCGCCGCATTCGGACAACCCGCTGATCGTCGGCCTGCTCGACCAGCAGAAAATACCCTTTGCGCGCATCGGCTCGCGCGGCGGTGCCGCGGGGATCGCGCTGACGATGGATGACGAAGGGTCGGCGCGGCGCGCAACGCGGCACCTGATCGACCTGGGGCATGAACGGATCGGCTTCATCGCGGGATCGCCCGAATACAGCCTCAGCCGCTGGCGCATCGATGGCTGGGAAAGCGAAATGGCGGCGGCGGGCCTGTCGCCTGACGGGCTGCTCGCAGAAGGCGATTTTACCTACGCGTCCGGCGCGGCAGCGGCCCGGCAGTTGCTGTGCCGCCCCAATCCGCCCACCGCGATCATCGCGAGCAGCGACCAGATGGCGCTGGCGACGCTGGAGGTCGCCCGTGATCTTGGCCTCGATGTGCCGGGGCAATTGTCGATCGTCAGCTTCGACAACACCCCGGTGGTGCGCTTTACCCAGCCGGCGCTGACCGCGGTCGACCAGCCGGTTGCCGAAACCGCATCGCGCGCGGTCGAACTGATCATTGCGGCGCAGCGCGGGGCGCCGCGCCCGACCGAGCCGACGCGGGTACAGGGCGGGCTTGCCGAGCGGGGATCGACCGCGGCGCCGCCGGCTGCCGTCGGTGGCTGAAACCGGCGCACCGCGCCGCCAGTCGACTGCTTTCCTTCTGCTCTACGCGCTCGCTTCGGCCGGCGGCGCGATCGCCTATGTCCCGTTCCTGACGATCTGGTTGCCGTCGCGAATGACCCAGCTGGCGGGGTCGGCCGATGTGCAGATGCTGGGATATGTCACCTTCTTCGGCGCGATTGCCGCGAGTATCGGCGGAATCGGGTTCGGCTGGCTCAGCGATCGGACCGGCAACCGGCGCGGCTGGGTCTTGACGGGGTTGGTGCTGACGATCGGCTTGCTGCTGCTGGTGCCGCTCGCGCACGATATCTGGTCGCTGGTCGCGATTATCGTCGCTTGGCAATTGACGCTCAACATGATGCTCGGACCGCTCGCGGCGTGGGCGGGGGATTGCGTTCCCGACGAGCAGAAGGGGCTTCTGGGCGGGCTGCTCGCCTTTTCGCCCGCACTCGGTGCCTGGTCGGGCGCGCTCGTTACCTGGCCCGGGCTGATAACCGCCGAGGCGCGGCTGATGGTCATCGCGCTGCTCGTCGCGACCGCCGTTCTGCCGGTGCTGCTGCTCGGTCGGCCGCGCGCCTTCGCCGACCTTGTCGCGCCGCCGCCTGCTCGCGCTTTGGGCGAACCCGCACCGCGGCCGAGCGGTCCTGCGGTCCGGATGTGGCTTGCTCGCCTCCTCGTTCAGATTGCCGAGGCGGCGCTGTTCGCCTATCTCTATTTCTGGTTCCGCTCGATCGATCCGGACATGCACGACAATGAAAAGGCGCGGCTGTTCGGCATGGCGCTGTCGCTGGCGATTCCGATCGCACTGGCGAGTGGGCGATGGGCCGACCGTAACGACCGGCCCTTTCTGCCCCTCGTCGTCAGCGCCGCGGTTTCGGGGACTGGGATGGTCGGCATGGCGCTCGCCACGGGGCTCGATGCGGCGAAGGCGAGTTATCTGGTGTTCGGCATCGCGACGACGGTCTTCCTCTCCCTCCATTCCAGCCAGACGCTGCGCATCCTGCCGCGTTCGGACCGGCGTGGGCGCGATCTGGGCATCTTCAACCTCACCAACACCGTGCCCTCGTTGATCATGCCGTGGCTGACGATCTCGCTCGTCCCGGGCTTCGGTTTCGATGCGCTTTTCCTGCTGTTGGCGGGATTGACCGCCGTCGCGGTGCTGCTGCTTGCGACGATGCCGCGCGCGCGCCGAACTCCTTTGAAAGACATCGCTTGATTTCATCCCATCGCTATGCGACATGAAACTTGATAACGTTCACATTAGAGGGATGGGAGAGACGATGCGCCGACAGGCAATGGTCATGGCGACCGCGATGCTTTTGGCAGGAACCGCTATGGCGGCACCGGAACATTCGGGAACCGACGCGGCGACGGTTCATCCGGACCTGTGGCCGTCGGCAAAAAGCCCGGCGGCGATTTCCGATCCCAAAACCGAGGCGCGCATCGATGCGCTGATCAGGAAAATGACGGTCGAGCAAAAGGTCGGCCAGCTGGTGCAGGCCGATATCAGCACGATCGCGCCAAAAGATCTCGAAACCTATCCGCTGGGGTCGATCCTCGCGGGTGGTAACAGCGGCCCGGGTGGCAATGAGCGTTCGAGCGCGGCCGACTGGGCCAAGCTCGTCGGTGATTTCCGCGCGGTGTCGTTGCGTCCGCAGGCGAACGGCATCGCGATCCCTATCATCTTTGGTGTCGACGCCGTCCATGGGCATAACAATATCCCCGGCGCGACGCTGTTTCCGCACAATATCGGTCTTGGCGCCGCGCGCGATCCCGAACTGATCCAGCGCATCGGCGCGGTCACTGCAGCCGAAATTGCCGGTAGCGGCATCGAATGGACCTTCGCGCCGACGCTCGCAGTGCCGCAGGATCTGCGCTGGGGGCGGAGCTATGAGGGCTATGCGTCCGATCCAAAGCTGATTGCAGACTATGCGAAGGCGATGGTGATCGGGCTGCAAGGGCCTCTGGTCGCAGGCAAGACGGTTGGGCCGCAGCATGTTGCGGCGACGGCCAAGCATTTCCTCGCCGATGGCGGGACGTTCGAGGGCAAGGATCAAGGCGATGCCAAGGTCGACGAAAAGGAACTGATCGCGAAACATGCGATGGGATATCCCGCCGCGATTGATGCGGGCGCGCTGACCGTGATGGCCAGCTTTTCGAGCTGGCAGGGCGTCAAGCATCATGGCAACAGGGGACTCCTGACCGACGCGCTCAAAGACAGGATGGGCTTTGCGGGCTTTGTCGTCGGCGACTGGAACGGGCATGGGCAGGTCGCGGGATGCAGCGTCACCGATTGCGCGCAGTCGATCAACGCCGGGCTCGACATGTTCATGGCGCCCGACAGCTGGAAGGGGCTGTACGACAGCGCGCTGAAACATGCGAAGGACGGCACGATCCCGGCCGCGCGGCTCGACGATGCGGTGCGCCGTATCTTGCGGGTGAAATACAAGCTCGGTCTGTTCCCCGAAGGCCATGTCGACCGCAGCGTCGTGAAAGCGGTCGGCACGCCGGAACATCTGGCGGTCGCGCGCGAAGCGGTCGCCAAGTCGCTCGTCCTGCTCAAAAACAACGGCAGCGTTTTGCCGATCAAGGCTGGCGCGCGCGTGCTCGTCACCGGTCCCGCGGCCGACAGCATGGCGATCCAGTCGGGCGGCTGGACGATCAGCTGGCAGGGCACCGACGTCGTGCGTTCGGATTTCCCGAACGGCCAGACGATCTGGGAAGCGCTGGACAAATCGGTGCGCGATGCCGGGGGCGTCGCGACTTTGTCCGGTGGCGGCGTGTATAAGGAAAAACCCGACGTTGCGATCGTCGTGTTCGGCGAGCCGCCCTATGCCGAATTCCAGGGTGACGTCGCAACGCTCGACTATCAGCCGACCGAAGCGACCGACCTCGCGACGCTCAAGAAGCTGAAAGCGGCGGGCATTCCGGTGGTCGCCTTGTTCCTGTCGGGACGCCCGATGTTCACCAACCCCGAAATCAACGCCGCCGACGCGTTCGTCGCGGGCTGGCTGCCGGGCTCACAGGGCGCGGGCGTCGCCGACGTACTGGTCGCGGGCAAGGACGGCAAGACAGCACGTGCTTTCACCGGGACGCTGCCTTTCGCGTGGCCCGCTAACGCACGCTCACCGATTGAAAAGCCGCAGTTCGCGGTCGGTTACGGATTGAAATATGGCACGAACACCAATGTGCCGCAGCTATCGGAAGAATTGGGCGTCGATATTACGGCGGCGCTGAACGTCGAGAATTTCTTCTCGGGCGGCCGCGCGCGGGCGCCGTGGGTGCTGACGGTCAGCGATGCGGGTGGCGCTCGGCCGGTGGAATCCGGGCCGGTTTCGAGCCCGAGCGGGCTGATCGCCACGCGCTCTGTCGATGTTCGCGCGCAAGAGGACGGCAAATCCTTTGTCTGGACCGGTCCCGCCGCGCTGCACCTCAGCGGCCCCTATGCCGATCTGTCGCGCCAGCTCAACAACAGCTTCGCGCTGCGCGTCGACTGGCGGATCGATGCGGTCGGAAGCGCGCCGGTCAGTATAGCGCTCGGCGGCAAGGCGTTCGACATCTCGGCGGCGGTCAAGGCGGCACCAAATGGTCAGGTTTCGACGATTAAGGTGCCGCTCCGCTGCTTCGCCGATGCCGGCGCCAATCTGCGGCAGGTCGACTATGCCGCGACGATCCAGAGCGACAAGGGTTTCGCCGCGACGCTGCTGAATACGAATGTCGAAGCGGTCGGCGAAAATCTGCCTTGCCCGCCCGCCGTAAAATGACAAGACCGGCGCATGGGTTAGCCTGAGACGAGGTTGGGGAGAGACATAATGGCATTAGCGCCGGATATCGCGTCGAGCGGCGATCGGGTCGCCGGCGAGGGGCAGGGGACGCATGTCGACGCGCCCGAACTGCGGCTGTTCGTGATGGGGCTTTTCTTCATCTTCGGCGGTATCACGTCGCTGAACGACGTCATCATTCCCAAGCTCAAAGAGCTGTTCACGCTCAATTACACGCAGGCAATGCTGGTGCAGTTCTGCTTTTTCACCGCCTATCTGGTGATCGGCATTCCGGGCGCGAAGCTGGTCAAAAAGATCGGCTATATGCGCGGCGCAGTGGCGGGTTTGCTGACGATGATGATCGGCTGCCTGCTGTTCATTCCGGCGTCGCAGAACGCGGTTTACGGCCTGTTCCTGTTCGCGCTGTTCGTGCTCGCGAGCGGGGTGGTGATCGTCCAGGTCGTCGCCAATCCGTTGATCTCGCTGCTCGGCAAGCCCGAGACCGCGCACAGCCGCCTGACCTTTGCGCAGGCGTTCAACTCGCTCGGTACCTGGATTTTTCCGACTGTGGGTGCGGGCCTGATCTTGGGGTCACTCCAGAACGTCAAGGCTGCGGACCTTTCGGGCCCCGCACTCGATGCGTATCGAACGGCTGAGTCCGCGGTGATCCTGCACACCTATCTTGGTCTTGCCGTGGCGCTGGCCGTGGTCGCGGGAGCGGTCTGGCTGTTCCGCAATCGTTTGAAGGGAGAGCGGCATGAGGCGAGCACCGGCCTTGCCGGTTTCGACCTGCTCACCCGCAAGCGCTTCGCGTTCGGCGCTTTGTGCATTTTCCTCTATGTCGGCGCGGAAGTTTCGATTGGCTCGCTAATCATCAATTATCTTGCGCTGGACCGCGTCCTTGGCCAGCCTGAGTCGGTGGTCGGCTGGATGATAGGGCTCTATTGGGGCGGCGCGATGATCGGGCGCTTCATCGGGTCGCTGCTCATGTACCTCCGCATCAGCCCCGGCAAGATGCTGGCCTGCGTCGCGGTGGGCGCCATTATGTTGATCACGATTTCTGCCAATTCAACGGGCAATGTTGCGGCCTATTCGCTGCTCGCAATCGGGCTGATGAACGCGATCATGTTCCCGACGATCTTCAGCCTCGCTTCCGAAAAGCTGGGCGGCCGCGCTGCGGATGGATCGGGGATCATCAACATCGCGATATTCGGTGGGGCGGTCGTGCCGCTGGCGACAGGCGCGCTCGCCGACCTGACGGGCAGTCTCGCGATCGCCTTGCTGCTTCCTGCGCTCTGCTATGCGGTCATCGCGGCTTTCGGCATTTACGCACGGCGACCCGCAGCCTGATGAATAAAGCCGCGGACGGTCGCGCTCTGGTACGCGACCGTCCGCGGCTCTCCCGCCCCCTCGCGGGAATTTTGTTTCTTAAGCCGGGCTGGCCAGTTCGACGCGGTTCCGGCCGCCGGCCTTCGCCTTGTAGAGCGCTTCGTCGGCGGCTTTCAGCGCCGCGCGCGTGTCGCCATAGCCAAAGACGTCGGCCACCCCGCCCGAGAAGGTGATCTGGCCGAACGGCTCATCGGTCTTGCGATTGATCAGCCGCCGGTCGGCGAGCGCTTCGCGCGCATCGTCGAGCTTTTCGGCCGCCTGTGTCGGAGTCAGGCCGCGGAACAGCATGACGAATTCCTCGCCGCCGTGGCGTGCGACATGACAATGATCGTTCGAAATGCGTGCCAGCGTGTCGGCGATCGCTTTGATGACGCGGTCGCCGGCTTCGTGACCGTGGAGATCGTTGACCTTCTTGAACTCGTCGATGTCGCAAAAGGCGATGCTGAGCGGTTCGACCGCGGCGCGCGCTTCCTTGTAATGTCGGTCGAGCAGGATTTCGAAGGCGCGGCGGTTGGGCAGGCCGGTCAGATAGTCGAGTTCGGCGTCGCGCTTGGCGCGATCGAGGCTGCGGCGGAGCGCCTTTGCCTCATCCTCGCTCTTGCGCATGTCGTCCTCCGCCTTGCGCGTGCGGTCGAGCATGACCTTGGCGAGGTCGGCGAGGCTGGACACGATGCGGCCGGTTTTCTGCAATTGTTCAAGGTCGACGACATGCTGTTCGAGTTCGGTCCCATAGTCGCTGGTGGCGGTCCGGGCTTCCTTGGTATTTGCGTGAAAGGCTTCGAGATTGGTTTCAAGTCGAGTCATCAGCCGGTCGAGTTCGACCCGGTCGGGCTGGCCGCTTTGCTGCTCGCCCAGTTCGTCGAGCCATTTCTGATTGATGCCTTCGGCCGATTGCGCCTGCGCGACGATCTGGCGTGCGAGCCGGGGATTGCCGCCCGAGAAGGCTCCATGCGCGAGCAGCAGATTGGCCGGCGAGACGTCGAGATCATTGTCGACGAGAAAGGATGTGATCGACGCGGCGAGCTCGTATCGCGCCTGCCGCGCAAGGTCGGGCGGCGCATGGCCGCCTTCGGGGGGGGCGCCGCGAGAATGGCGAAGCCCCAGCCAACCCAGAAGCCGTCCTACCGGCTCGTTCGATTGTGTCGCTTTGGTGGTCATGCGACATTTAACGAGCCGCGAAAGCGAGATTTAAGGCTAGGCGAGGCGCATCAGCAGGATTAATTAAGTCCGCTATG
Organism: Sphingopyxis sp. Soil_C_28; assembly: GCF_057657055.1. Taxonomy (NCBI): domain Bacteria; kingdom Pseudomonadati; phylum Pseudomonadota; class Alphaproteobacteria; order Sphingomonadales; family Sphingopyxidaceae; genus Sphingopyxis; species Sphingopyxis sp. Soil_C_28. Next base: position 1,509,847 of record NZ_JBDGJE010000001.1, on the reverse strand, counting down.
AAGCGATCACCGCAATCGAACCGTCAAAACAACAGCTTATCGCGGCTTTCCGCTTGAACGATTGCGCAAGCGGCACCTTCTCTGGCACTGAGTGGAAGGTTAGCGAAGGAGCGATCGTTGCTGGGCTGGATTTTCTTTGGACGGGATCTCGACCCCGCGTTGCCGGAGGTGCCAGAAATCCTGCGGTTTCAGGAATCCGCAACGGCGCGTGGAATCGAACTGCACGTCCTGAAGCCCCATAATTTCGACATCGTGGCGGCGCCCGTCGACGGCTGGTCGGTGCATTATGAAGGTCATTCGCTCGCCCGACCCGACTTCATCCTGTGCCGAACGGGCGCCGAAACCGATTATTTCACCCTTGCGGTGCTGCGGCATTTCGAACGTCGCGGCGTGCGGCTGATCAACGGCCCCGAAGCGATCGACCTTGTCGCCGACAAGCTTCATACGATGCAGCGGCTCGCGCGCGCCGGATTGCCCATTCCCGCGACGATCCTGGGCAAGTTCCCGATGGGCGTCGATATCGTCGAGGACGAGCTGGGCTTCCCGCTGATCGTGAAGACGCTGCGCGGCACGCGCGGCACGGGCGTCCTCAAATGCGAGGACCGGACACAGTTCGAAGATCTCGCGGGCCTGCTCGAAAGCGCCGACGCCAAGGCCGATTTCCTGTTCCAGCATTATGTGCGGTCGAGCCATGGCCGCGACGTGCGTGTCCTTGTCATTGGTGGCCGGGTGATCGCGGCGATGGAGCGGCGCTCGCCGGCGGGCCATTTCAAATCCAATGTTTCGCTGGGCGGGGTCGGCATCGCGTACACACCGACCGGCGAAATGGCCGACCTTGCGGCGCGCGCCGCCGACACGCTGGGCCTGGAGGTCGCCGGAATCGATATCCTGTTCGACGATGAAGGATACCGGATCTGCGAAGCCAATAGCGCGCCCGGATTTCAGGGGCTCGAGCGGGCTTGCAGTATCGATGTGCCAAACGCGATCTTCGACTGGATCGAGGCGAGCCACGAGGTTCAGGACCGGCCGATCAAGGCGGTGACCGGTGAGGCACTGATCGATCTGGTTTTCGGGGGACGGCTCAGCCTGCGCGCGGTGGGCGACTGACTGGAAGATCCGCGGGCCTTTGCGCGCGCGGTCGGTGTCCGGCTGGTCGGAGCAGGGCTTGGCTCCGTCCTGTCTTCGCTGATGCCGGGTCCGCGCGCGGCGCCGCATAGCCCCGTTGCGCGCCGTCTCGAGGCGCTGCGCGCCGACGCCCGCGGCGCCCCGCTGGCGGTCGCCACCGATATCGATCAGGAGCAGACGCTGCTTACCGTGCTCGGCGTGTCGATCTGGGCGGCGGTACTGCCATGGCTGGCGGGAGGCGAGCCGGTGTTCGCCGGCGCGCTGTCGCTGATCGCGCTCTGTTTTCCGGCCGTGTTTCTTTTCACGCGTCGCACGACCAAAACCCGGCGCACCCGGCGGGCCGCCCCGTGACGATATTCGACGGGCTGACGCTTTGGGCGCTGCTACCCTTCATCGTTGTCGGATTCGCCGCGCAGCTGATCGATAGCGCGCTCGGCATGGCGTTCGGCGTCATCGGCACCGCGTTGCTGCTCGTGCTGGGATTGCCGCCCGTTTCGGCGTCGGCCGCCGTGCATGTCGCCGAGAGCTTTACCGGCGGCGTATCGGGACTGGCGCATGCGATGCAGCGCAACGTCGACTGGCGGCTGTTCCGCCGACTTGTCGTGCCCGGGATCGTGGGTGGTCTGATCGGGGTGTGGATTCTCACCAACATCGATAACAGCATCGCGCGGCCGGTCGTGCTCGCCTATCTCGGCGCGGTCGGCATCTACCTGCTCTGGCGCGGCGCGCGGCGTCCGCAAACCTATCGCAGCATCAAATTCGTCGGGCCGCTCGGACTGGTCGGCGGGATCGCCGACGGATCAGGCGGCGGAGGCTGGGGACCGATCGTCAGCGCCAATTTGCTGGCGCAGGGTGCCGAACCGCGCACCGTGATCGGCACGGTGAGCGCGTCCGAATTTTTCGTCACCGTGACCATCGCCGCCGGCTTTATCGGAACGATGGGCTGGCAAAGCTTCAGCACCGCGGCGATTGGCTTGATCATCGGCGGCGTTATCGCTGCGCCGATCGGCGCCTTGCTGGTCCGCCGCTTGCGCGCCGACTGGCTGGTCGGTGCTGCAGGGGTGCTGTTGCTGCTCGCCAGCGCCTATGGCTTCCTCGCGCTGATGTTCGAGCCGGTTCCGACGTTCCGGGGCTTTTAGACGCGGCGCATCGCGAAGGCCCAGAATAGCGTGTTTTGCCAATATTCCGCGCTAGCTCACGCGGCTCCAGAGCTTGGTGCGGCAGAAAAAGGCGACACAGCCCTTGAGTTCGAGCTTGCCGTTCGCGAGCAGTTTCAGCTGTCCGCTGGGTGCGCCGTCGCCGGTTTCGGGATCATAGACCGGGCCGCCTTTCCATTCGCGCGGTCCGCCAGTGAAGCCGTTCAGGACGACGAGTCCTTTCAACTTGCGCTGGCGCAGCTTCGCATCCGAATTGCGAATGTCGCGCAGGTCGGGGTTGGCACGCAGCCGGCTGGCATCGATGATCCGGCCGCACAGAGCCTTGCCGCACCGATAGATTTCGACACGTCCGCCTTCGGTGCCCGTCGCCCATATCCCGGTGATATCAGCAGCCGATACCGCGGCAGGCATGGCCAAAGCGGCGCCCGCCGCGAGGGTGAGAGCGACCCGCTTCATGCCGCCAATTCCCTCGGCTTGGCGGCTTCGAGCAGCCGGAGCGCATTGCCGAGCAACGCGCGGTCGTCGATCTGCCAGGGATGGAATCCCGGCTTCATATAGGTGAATACACCGCGCAGCAGCGCGCGCATCAGGCCCTGGCGGCCATAGAGCCATGCGAGCAGTATCTTCCACGTTGCCCAGTCGTTGCGGCCGTCCTGCCGCAGCAGATCGGCGGTGTTCCGAAAAATGACATAGTGAAACCGCATCGTCGTGACGCACATCACCGTGCTGCGCTTGAGCCAGCGTCGCAGCGGGGTCATTGTCCGCGCGGCGTGGAGATAGGTATCGAACGCTACGGCCTTATGCTCGATTTCCTCGATCGCGTGCCAGCGCCACAGCTGCCCGGCCTCCTCGGTCGCCCCTCCCAGATGATCGGGGTTTGCCAGCGCGTCGTGCGCGAGCGTCGCGGTGAAATGTTCGAGCGCGCAGGTCGCGGCGAGCTGCTGGATCGGCGACCGACGCTTCGCCCAGGCGATCGTCCGGCGGGCGCGATCTTCGGCCGATGCGATGTCGAAACCGGCGTCCTCGGCCTGGCGGTTGAACACGACATGTTCGCGGGTGTGCATCGATTCCTGATAGAGAAAATCGTCGATCTGGCCGCGCAGCGGCTGCGGGGTTCCTTCGCGATAATGGCGCACCGCGGTCATGAAGAATTTCTCGCCCACGGGGAAGGTCGAGGACAGCGCGTTGAAAAAGGCGGTGCGGCCGGGATCGCCGCTGTGCCACCAGCGTGGCGGCGGCCGATCGCGACCGAATTTGAGATCGCGCTTTTCAATGCGGATATCATCAGGCGTGCGCAGGGGCGTGGACATCGTGCAACCTTTCAGTGAATCAAGTTACATTAACATCAATGTTTATATCATCGTCCCGGACAGCGCGCAAGATCGGATGGATGGATGACAATCGGCGGCTTTCGGGTAAGGCTTTTACCAGAAGGCCGTCGCGGGGCGCGGCGGCCGCAAAGGATGATCGCATGTACAAGCAAGCGCGACCGCACCAGAAGCGGCGCAAGCGCTCGGGTGCCGAGGTGCGCGAAGAGGGGCTGGCGGCCGCGCGCGGTCTGCTCCTCGGCGGCGGACCCGCGGCGGTGACGCTCGCCAGCGTCGGCCAGGAAATCGGCATGTCGCACGCGAATGTATTGCATCATTTCGGATCGGCGGCGGGATTGCAGTCGGCGCTGATGGGATCGATGATCACCGACCTCACTATCGCACTCGACAATGTCGTCGAACTGCTCAAGACCGACGCTGCGGCACCGCGCACCGTTGCCGACCGGGTATTCGATGCGTTCGACAAGGGCGGCGCAGGCCAGCTCGCGGCGTGGATCATCCTGTCGGGCGATGTCGCGCATCTCGAACCCGTCCGCAACGCGGTCCGTGGGCTGGTCGAGGCGATCGTCGGCCAGTCGACCGACGATGCCGCGCCGGACCGCGTGCGCGCGGCGGTGCTGATGATGGCGGTCACGGCGTTCGGCGATGCGCTGATCGGTCCGCATGTGCGCGAGATGCTCGATCAACCCGAGGACGCGATGCGCGACCTGATCGCGCGTATCTTGCCATTGTTCCTGATCCCGACCGGAATCCCGCCGGCGGCGCCCTGAGCGGCCGGCGCTATTCTCTCGCCGTTTGGTCCGGGGCGCCGTCCTGCAATTCGGGGCGGGCGGCCGCTATCTCGGGGAGCGCCCGCGCCGCCGCGCCGGTGGCGCAGATCCGCGGGAAGGCGGTCAGGTCGACCTTGTATCGCTCGGCGCTGTCGAGTTGCGGGACCAGATAGCAGTCGGCGAGCGTCGGCGTATCGCCAAAGGCAAAGCGGCCGCCATGGCGCGCCACCAGCACTTCGAGCGCGGCGAAGCCCTGCGTGATCCAGCGGGCGATCCACGCTTTCACTTGCGGGTTCGTCGCCTCGAAATCGCCGCGGATCGCGCTCAACACGCGCAGATTGTTGAGCGGGTGGATGTCGCACGCGATGAGCGCCGCCATGCCACGAACGATCGCTGCTTCGTCGATATTCGCGGGGAGCAGCGGCGGTGCCGGCCATTTGGCGTCTATCCATTCGAGGATCGCGGGGCTCTCGATCAATATCCGGCCGTCATATTCGAGCGCGGGGACGAGATGGTGGGGCGCAATCCCGACATAGGCATCGCTGTGCTGCTCGCCCGCGATCAGGTCGAGCGGTTGCTGGCGGTAAGCAAGCCCCTTGAGCGCGAGCGCGATGCGGACGCGATAGGCGGCGCTCGATCGCCAGAAGCCGTGCAAGAGAATCTCGGTCATATGGTGGGCGTAAGGCGAGGGTGGCGTGACCGCAACCGCCCTAGTCGACGCGCCCGCGACTCTCGGTCGTCCGCGCCCACTCGGCGAGGTGACCGTGTCGCTTGATCGTCTTGAGGCAGACCACGGTCTTGAGCCGCTGGACGCCCGGCAGCTTCGACAGATTGTGGCGGAGCAGTTCGTCGAGATGATCCGCCGACCGCGAGAAGATTTTGAGCAGATAGTCGCTTTCGCCCGCCGTTGTGTGGCACTCGACGACGGCCGGATGCGCGAGCACGGCGGCTTCGAATTCGGTGTGCGCGTCGAAGCGGATCTGGACCTCGACGAAACTCTGTACCGCAAGCCCGATCGCGATCGGGTCGAGCCGCGCGGCATAGCCCTCGATGACGCCGCTTTCCTCAAGGTTTTTCACCCGCGACCAGCAAGGCGATTTGGACAGTCCGACCTGCTCGCCGAGGTCGGCATAGGATTGCCGGCCGTCGCGTTCGAGTGCGGCGACGATTTTCCAGTCGAGCTTGTCCATGCGTTCTGCCTTGAATCAGGTTTCTACATAAATTTGAGGCCATGAACGTAATCGAAAGAACATAGTCCTGCAAATATCATGATAGAAAGAACGATTGAGAATTTTCGCCGTCGTCGGGGCGCAAAAAGCGGACAATGTTCGCTCGCGCCCGCGCTATGTCTCGCATCGAAGGTTTGGAGAGAGACCGATGGCCGCAACACATATATTCGATGCACCGCCCGAAGGTGTCGCGGCCGACTGGACGATGCCGCAAAACTGGGCCGCATTCACACCGCGGCAGCACGAAACCTGGCGGATCTTGTTCGACCGGCAAGCGGTGGCGCTCGATGGCTATGCGTGCCGGTCGTTTCTCGAAGGTCTCGACATCCTTCGCCGGTTGAAACCCGGGGTTCCCGATTTCGCCGAACTCAACGCGCTGCTGAAGCCCGCTTCCGGCTGGGAAGTCGTCGCGGTGCCCGGCTGGATCCCGAACCAGCCTTTTTTCGAGCATCTCGCGAACAAGCGCTTTCCCGCCGCGAACTTCGTCCGCCCGCCCGAGCAGATCGCCTACAGCGAAGAGCCCGATATGTTTCACGACATTTTCGGCCATATCCCGATGCTCACCGATCCGGCCTTTTCCGATTTCCTCGTCGCTTATGGGGAAGCCGGCCTGCGGGCCGAGAAGCTGGGCGCTTCTGACTTTCTCGGGCGGCTCTGGCTCTACACCGTCGAATTTGGTCTGATTGTCGAGGACGGCGAATTGCGCGCCTTTGGCGGCGGCCTGATGTCGAGCTTTGCCGAAACGCTCTCGGCGCTGACCGCGACCGAACCGCAGCGCATCTGGCTCGATATCGAGCGGGTGATGCGCACACGGTATAATTTCGACGAATTTCAGCAGATTTATTTCGTCGTGGCGGGTTTCGAGGACTTGCTGCGCGCGACCGAGGAAACCGATTTCGCGAGCGTCTATCGCAAGATCGCAGATGCGCGCGCGCTTGAGCCCGGAGATGTCTATCCGGGCGATCTGGCCTATGAGGGGCGCCTGCCGCTCGCTCGACCGGGACCGGCAAGCGGAGAGGCATTCCTATGATCAGGCAAACGAGCGACGGCGGTACCGATATTTTCGAGACCGAAATCGACGGCGAGACGATCCAGTGGGACAATGGCCTGACCTATGCGCGGCACCTGCAGACCGCGCAGTTGCTTTCGGCGCAGGTGCCTGTGTCGGACAAGCCCGACGAGATGCTCTTCATCATCATGCACCAGACGATGGAGCTGTGGATCAAGCTGGTGCTGCACGAAGGGCGGCTGGTCCTTGACGCGATCCGTACCGATCGCCTCGCCGCGGCGGGCAAGGGGCTCGACCGCATCGCGACGATCCAGCGGCACATGATCCACAGCTGGGAAGTGCTCGCGACGCTGACCCCGCACGACTTCCTGACCTTCCGCGGCTTCCTGCGCCGCGCGTCGGGATTCCAGTCGCAGCAATATCGCGAGCTCGAATATCTGCTTGGCAACAAGCGCGAAGATATGATGATCGTCCACAAGGACGACCCGCAAGCAACTGAAAGGCTACGCGCGACGTTCGAAGCACCTTCGCTGTACGACGAACTGCTGCGCCTGCTCGCGCGACGCGGTTTCGCGATCCCGGCCGATCATCTGGAGCGCGACTGGACCAAGCCTTATGCGGCGTCGGAGGCGGTCGAGGACGCGTGGCTCAAAATCTACACCGACGTCGACGCGCATTGGGATCTCTACATGCTCGCCGAGAAGATCACCGCGCTCGAATATTATTTCCAGGAATGGCGCTTCAAGCACATGAAGACCGTCGCGCGCGTGATCGGGCACAAGCCCGGAACCGGCGGCTCGTCGGGGGTCAATTATCTCGTCAAGGCGCTGGACCTCAGCTTCTTTCCCGAACTCTGGTCGATGCGCACGCGCATGGCGGCACCACGCGAAGGCGGCGATTATGGGGGCGGCGATTATGCCGCGGGGAAGGGCGCATGAGCCGCATCTGGGACATTTCGCAGCCGCTGCACGCCGCGGTGCCGGTGTGGCCGGGAGAGCCAGCTTTCGCGCTGCACAGCCATGCGGTGATCGGCGATGGCTGCCCGGTCAACGTCGGCGGAATGTTCACGCCACTGCACGCGGGGACGCATGGCGATGCGCCGCTGCACTATGCCAATGATGGCGCTTCGTCAGCCGACTGCGAGCTCGATGCCTATATCGGGCCGTGCGTGCTGCTCGATGTCCATCATGCGCGCGGCCGGGTCGAGATTGGCGACGTGGACTGGGGTGCGATCGAGGGCAGCGAGCGCGTTTTGCTGCGGACCTATGAGCAATTTCCGCACGAGCAATGGGATAGCGATTTCACCGCCATCGCCAGCGATGTGATCGCGCGGCTCGGTAAAATGGGCGTGCGCCTGATTGGCACCGACGCCGCCTCGCTCGATCCCGAACAGTCGAAGACGCTCGACGCGCACCATGCGGTCAAGGCGGCCGACATGCGGATATTGGAAGGCCTGGTGCTCGATGATGTGCCGCCCGGCCGGTACGAACTCGTCGCGCTGCCGCTCCGTATTGTCGGCGCCGACGCCAGCCCGGTGCGCGCCATCTTGAGGGAAATCGCATGACCGACACGATGTTTGCCGCCGATGTGTCGGCGCTCGATGCCGCCGACCCGCTGGCGCCGTTTCGCGATCGTTTCCATCTGCGCGATGGCCTGATCTATCTCGACGGCAATTCGCTCGGCGCGCTGCCGAAGGCGACGGGCGACCGGCTCACCGAGGTTGTCGGCAGTGAGTGGGGTGAGGGGCTGATCACCTCGTGGCTTGGCGCCGAATGGTCGACTGCGCCGCGGCGCATTGGCGACAAGATTGGACGACTGATCGGCGCTAACCCTGGCGAGATCGTCGCGACCGATTCGACATCGGTGAATATTTTCAAGGCTTTGACGGCTGCACTTTCGTTGCGGCGTGAGCGGGGTGTGATCCTGTCGGAAGCGACGAACTTCCCGACCGACGTCTATATGATGCAGGGCATCGAGGCGTTTTCGTGCGGACGGGTGAAGGCGGTGACCGTGGCACCCGATGTCATCGTCGACGCGCTGAACGAAGACGTCGCGGTGCTGTTGCTCACGCAGGTCCATTACAAGTCGGGCCGTGTCCGCGACATGGCGGCGATAACCAAGATGGCGCACGAAGTCGGCGCGCTTATCGTCTGGGATCTGAGCCACAGCGCGGGCGCGATCCCGGTCGACCTCAATGGAGCGGACGCCGATTTTGCGATCGGCTGCGGATATAAGTTTCTCAACGGCGGCCCCGGCGCGCCCGCCTATCTGTTCGCTGCCGCGCGGCACCATGCCGCCACGCCCGTGCTGTCGGGCTGGTTCGGTCACGCGCGACCCTTCGAATTCGAGGAGGACTATGACCCGGCCGCCGGGATCGAGCGTTTCCAGTGCGGCACGCCGCCGGTGCTCGGCCTCGCCGCGCTCGAGGTGGGCGTTGACCTGATCCTCGAAGCCGACATGGCCGAACTGCGCCGCAAGTCGCTCGCGCTCGGTGACCTGTTTATCGAGCATATGCGGCCTTTGTGCGACGCATATGGCTTCGAACTGGTGAGCACGCAGGCACACGCCGAGCGGGGTAGCCAGATCGCCTATGCGCATCGCCAAGGCTATCAGATCGTGCAGGCGCTCAAGGAATTTGACGTGATCGCCGATTTCCGCGCGCCCGACATCTTGCGCTTCGGACTGACGCCGCTTTACTTGCGCTATCAGGACATTGTCGAAACGGTCGAGCGGCTGGAAAAGGTCTGCGCAACGCGCGCGTGGGACAAGCCGCAATATCACCAGCGGGCGGCGGTGACATGAGCGAGGTGTCGGCACCCTTCCTGCCCAAATCGCGCGTAGCGGCGGTGCAGGCCGCGCCGGTCTTTCTCGACACCGCACGCACCGTCGACAAGGCATGCGCCCTGATCGCGGAGGCGGCGGGAAACGGCGCGCAGCTTGTCGCCTTCCCCGAGGTGTTCGTTTCCGCCTATCCTTATTGGAACTGGCTGATGACACCGATCGAGGGCGCCGAGTGGCACGAGCGCCTCTATCGCGCCTCGCTGTTGATCGACGGGCCGGAGGTCGCCGCGCTGTGCAACGCCGCACGCGACCATGGCTGCACCGTCGTCATCGGCATCAACGAGCGCGATCCGGTGAGCGTCGGCACGCTCTACAACACCAATCTGATTATCGGCGCTGACGGGACGCTGCTCGGGCGGCACCGCAAACTCGTCCCGACCTGGGCCGAGAAGCTGACATGGGCCGGCGGCGACGGCAGCTCGATCCGCGTCTACGACACGCCCGTCGGGCCGCTCGGTACCCTCGCGTGCGGCGAGAACACCAATACGCTCGCGCGCTTTGCGCTACTTTCGCAGGGCGAGCTGGTGCATGTCGCCAATTATATCGCGCTGCCCGTCGCGCCCGCGGCCTATAATATGGCCGAGGCGATCAAGATCCGCGCGACCGCGCACAGCTTCGAGGGCAAGGTCTTTACGATCGTCGCCTGTTCGGCGGTGAGCGAGGAGATCATTGCGGCGATGTCCGACGGGCGCCCGCAGAACCGCGAGCTGCTCTCGCGCCCGAACAGCGCCTTTTCGGGGGTGATCGACCCGCACGGCAATCTGGTGGGCGAGGCGCTGATCGACGACGAGGGCATCGTCTATGCCGATATCGATCTGGGCGACTGTATCCGTCCCAAGCTGATGCACGACATCATCGGCGGCTATAACCGCTTCGACATCTTCAACCTGACGGTCGACCGGACTCCCCGCGCGTCGGCCCTGTTTGTCGACGAGCCGCAGCCCGTCGATTCCGACGAGGAGATGCCATGATGGCAGACAACAGCTCGATCATCGATCCGCGCGACGATGTGCTCGGCCGCGCCCGCGTTACCGATACGCCCGAACTCGAAGCCTTTTATCAAGAACTTGCGGGGCGTAATGCAGGCGCCTTCTGGAAGCGCGCCAATGCGATCGAGCCGTGGGAGCCCGAAACGCGCTATCGCCCGACGCTCTGGCGCTACGCCGACATGCGCGACATGTGCCTGCGCGCGTTGGAGCTGGTGAAGCCCGAGGAAGCCGGGCGCCGCGTCGTGACCCTGCTCAACGACAGCGACGCGGGACGCGAGAACACCGCGGTCTGCGGCTGGCTGTTCAGCGGGATGCAGGCGATGCGCCCCGGCGAGATCACCCCCGCGCACCGCCATACCGCCTCGGCGCATCGCTTCATCATGGAAGGAAAGGGCGCCTATACCGTTGTCGATGGGCACCACATCACCTTGGGCGCCAATGATTATGTGTTGACGCCGGGGGGCTGCTGGCACGACCATGGCGTTGTCGCCGACGGTGAGATGTCGATCTGGCAGGACGGGCTCGACATCCCGCTGATGAACAGCCTCGAGACCAATTTTTACGCGGTCTATGACCAGCCAGCGCAGACAGCCGCCTTTCCGACCGACGACCTGCCGTTGAGCTATGGAGGGGGCGCGTTTCGGCCCGAAGGCATCGGCGCGTGGGATAAGCCCTGGTCGCCGGTGATGGTCTATCGCTGGGAAGCGACGCGCGACGCGCTGTGGAATCTCGCCAAAGTGTCCGACGGCACGCCGTTCGACGGGCATATGGTGCGCTATTCGAACCCGCTGACCGGCGGCTGGGCGCTCCAGACGATGGGTGCGCATATGCAGATGCTCGAACCCGGTTTTCGCGGCAAGGCGCACCGCCACACCGGCAATGTCGTCTATAATGTCGCCGGCGGGCGCGGCTATTCGATCATCGGCGGCGAGCGCTTCGACTGGGGAACGCACGATATTTTCTGCGTGCCTGCGTGGACCTGGCACGAGCATATCAACCTCGATCCTTCCGAAGAGGCCTTCCTCTTCTCGTTCAACGATTTCCCCGTGATGGAGGCGCTCGGCGTCCGGATCGAGGAACCCTATTCCGAAAATGGCGGCCACCAGCCCGCCTGACCAGACAGGACTATCTATGCGTTTCGTGACATATCGCACGGTCGAAACCGAACCGCGGCTCGGCCTCATCCACGACGGGCTTATGATCGACGTCGAATATTTCGGCGATGCGATCGGGCATGACCTGCCCTCGACGATGCTCGATTTCATCGACCTCGGGCCGATTGCGCTGCGCTTCCTGCAGGAAGCCGTCGCGGCGGCGACCACCGCCGACCTGATCGGCACTTCGTTGCCCGAGGGCAATGTCAGCTTGCTCGCCCCGATCCCGCGCCCGCGCAAGAATATCTTTGGAATTGGTCTCAATTATACCGAGCATGTTGCTGAATCAGCGCGATCACTCGACACGTCGAACGACCTGCCACAACAGCCGGTGATCTTCTCGAAACCGCCGACCGCGGTCGTCGCGTGGAACGATCCGATCCGCCACAATGCGAAGGTGACGCAGCAGCTCGATTGGGAAACCGAACTCGCGGTGATCATCGGCAGCACCGCGCGGCATGTCGCCGAAGCCGATGCGCTGAATCATGTGTTCGGCTACACCGTGATCAACGATGTGTCGGCGCGCGATTGCCGCCGCGCGGGGCAGTGGATTGTGTCGAAGGGGCAGGACAGCTTTGCGCCGATGGGGCCGTGCATCGTCACCGCCGACGAAATCGGCGATCCGCACAATCTCAACATCCTGACGCATGTGAACGGGGTCGAGAAGCAGAACAGCAACACGCGCTTCCTGCTGTTCAATATCAATCAGTTGATCGCCGACATTTCGAGCGTGATGACGCTCGAACCCGGCGACATCATCGCCACGGGTACGCCTGCGGGCGTCGGCGCGGGACGCACGCCGCAGGAGTTCATGTGGCCCGGAGATGTTGTCGAATGCACCGTCGAGGGCATCGGCACGCTGCGCAACCCGATCATCGCGGTCTGAGGCGCGCAACATGACACGACCCATCCGCATCGGGCAGATCGTGCCCAGCTCGAACGTCACGATGGAGACCGAGATCCCCGCGCTGCTCCGCGCGCGGGAGAGCATCGCGCCCGAACGGTTCACCTTTCACTCGTCGCGGATGCGGATGAAGAAGGTGACGAAGGAAGAACTCGCGGCGATGGACGCCGATTCCGACCGCTGCGCGTTCGAACTGTCCGATGCCGCGGTCGACGTGCTCGGCTATGCCTGCCTCGTTGCGATCATGAGCATGGGCGAGGGCTATCATCGCGTGTCGGAGTCGCGGCTGCACCAGCGCACGGTCGAGAACGGCCGCGCCGCGCCTGTCGTGACCAGCGCAGGTGCGCTGATCGAAGGGCTGGCGGCGCTCAAGGCGAAGCGCATCGCGCTCGTCGCCCCCTATATGAAGCCGCTGACGCAGATGGTCGTTTCCTACATTCAGAATGAAGGTATAGAGGTAAGCGACTGGCTAGCCCTTGAAATTCCTGATAATCTGGAGGTTGCGGCGCAGGATCCCGCCAACTTGCTCGACCATTACAAAAGGCTCGACCTGACCGGCATCGACGCGCTCGTCCTCTCGGCGTGCGTCCAGATGCCGTCGTTGCCGTCGGTGCAGAAGATCGAGGATGCGATCGGACTTCCGGTGGTGTCGGCGGCGATCTGTACCGCCCACCAGATGCTGACGCGATTGGGGCTATCGACCGAAGTTCCGGGCGCCGGGGCGCTGCTGTCGGGCCGCTATTGATCGACGGCGGCGGGCGGTGTGATCGCCGCCGCTGCGGCGACATCGTGCGTCACATTCGCGACCGTGCGGACCATGTCGGGGATGACGTCAATAGCCAACAGGATCGGCAACAGTTCGATCGGCGCGCCGATTGCGATCGCGGTCGGCGCCACCGACGCATAGAAGCTGATCTGCCCCGGCATGCCCAGGATCGCGAGCGACGAGAGGACCGCGAGTGGCAGCGCCACCGCGAGCTGCAGCGGCGAAATTTCGTTTCCCGCCATCCAAGCGAGCGCCAGCGCCATCATCACCGTGTTCGACGGGGCGGTGATCTTGAAGGTCGCAACCGCCATTGGCAGGATGGCCGCGGCGTTGCGCTCCTCGATGCCGATCCGGTCCGCGCTCACCATCATCGCGGGCAGCGTTGCGATCGACGATTGGGTGCTCGCTGCAATCGCCTGCGCCGGCGCCATGGCGCGGGCAAAGCGTCCGAGCGGAACGCCCCCGGCGAAACGCGCAATCGCATAGCCGAGGACAATCAGCACCAGCGTGACGGCGATCGAGATCGCAAGATATTGGGCGAGGATCGCGAGCACCGCGGTGCCGACGGTAGCGCCGATCGCCAGCGCGAGCGCAAAGATGCCGACAGGGGCGACGCGCAGCACCCAGCCGACGACAACGATCATCGCGTCGGCGAGCCCGCGCAGCGGCTGGATCACCGCCTCGGCACGGTCGCGGTCGATCTTGCCGACCGCGAGGCCGAGTATGAGGGCGAAGATGACGAGCGGCAGAACCGCGCCTTCGGCGGCCGACGCGACGACATTGGTCGGGATCATCGCGCGCACCGTTTCAGCCGCGCCGGGGACCGCCGGCGCAGCCGGGGCAGGGAAGAGGCTGCGCAGCGCGGCGATATCTGCGGGCGCGATTGTGACAGCGCCGAGCAGCGGCGGGACCATCAAGGCGCCGATGACCGCCGAGACGATCAGCAGGCCGATCAGCACGAGCGGCAAGCGCCGCCCTAGCCGTGCGGCTTCGTGATGGTCGCCCATGCCGAGGCTGGCGACGCCCGTCGCGACGAGCGCGAAGATCAGCGGGACGATCGTCATGCGAAGGCCGTCGAGCCAGATGCCGCCGACCAGCTGCGCCGCCTCGACCGCAGGCGAGGATTCAGCGACGAAGGTGCCGATCGTAAAGCCGACAACAAGCGCGACGATCATCCAGCCCGATCCGGGCATGCGCGTGGCCCAGGCCCGCGCGCGCGAAATTACCATGAGTCGAAATCCCCCTGACCCCAGCATGCCGATGCATGCCGGGGCGGTCAAAGCCTTTGCCGCGGTAGGTTGAAGGGGCGCTAGTGCGCCTGCGGCACGCCGAGTTCGGCGAGCAGCGTATCGCGCAGCGCGTCGAATTCCTCGCCGCCGGCGCGGCGCGGGTGCGGCAGGCGGACGCGGATGTCGAAGCCGATCTGGCCTTCCTTGAGGACAAGGATGCGGTCGGCGAGCAGGATGGCTTCCTCGACATCGTGCGTGACGAGCAGGGTGGCGGGGCCATGCGCCTGACACAGCTCGCCGATCAGTCGCTGCATATTGAGCCGCGTCAGCGCATCGAGCGCGGCAAAGGGCTCGTCGAGCAGAAGCAGGCGCGGTTCACGCACCAAGGCACGTGCGAGCGCCGCACGCTGGGCCTCGCCGCCCGACAATGTCGCGGGCCATGCATCGGTGCGATGGTCGAGGCCGACCTCGGCGAGCGCTGCCGCGGCGCGTTCACGCCACGCGTCCTTGCCCGACAGGCCGATCACGACATTTTTCCAGACGCTCTTCGACTGGACGAGGCGCGGTTCCTGAAAGACCACGGTGCGCGCCTCGGGCACCCACGCTTCGCCGCTGTCGGGGGCATCGAGCCCCGCAAGGATACGCAGCAGGGTCGTTTTGCCGCTACCCGATGCGCCAAGCAGCGCGACGAACTCGCCGCTGTGGATCGTCAGGTTCAGGCGGTCGAGGACATTGGCGCCGGTGAAATTGCGGCTGACGTCGGTGACCTCGACCGCGACCGGGGGGTGCGAAAAGTCAGGAGCGGCGACGCGCTCGGCGGCGGCGAAGTCGCTCGAAAGGACGGCGGTCATCGATAAATCTCCTATCGGATGGCGATGCCAGCGCGCCACGGCATGAACAGCCGTTCTAGCGAGCGGACGATCAGGTCGGCGCCGAGGCCGAGCACGGCATAGATGGCGATGCAGATCAGGATGACGTCGACCTGCTGGTACATTTGCGCGCTGTTGAGCAGGTAGCCGAGCCCCGCCGAGGCGTTGATCTGTTCGGCCGCGATCAGCACGAGAACCGAGACGCCGAGGGCGAAGCGCAGCCCTGTGAAAATCTGCGGCAATGCGAGCGGTAGCACGACCTCGAGGATCAGGCGGCGGCCGCCTAGGCCAAAGCTGCGCATCGCTTCGATCACCTTGCGATCAACGTTGCGCACCCCGGCATAGGTGTTGAGATACATCGGGAACATCGTCGCGAGCGCGATGAGCAGCAGCTTCGGCGCCTCTCCGATCCCGAACCAGACGATGAACAAGGGGACGAGCGCGAGAAACGGAATGGTACGCAGCATCTGGAGCAAGGCGTCGAACAATTCCTCGCCAAGCTTCGACAGCCCGGCGATGGTACCGAGGATCAGCCCGAAGATGATCCCAACCGTCCCGCCGACCAGCGCGCGCGTGAGCGAAGTCGCAATCTGCGAGGCGAGCGCCTGTTCGGTCCACAATTGCTGCCACCCGGCGACGAGCCCGGCGGGCGAGGGGAGGATTGACGGATCGATCCATCCCGCGCTCGTCGAAATCGCCCACAGCGCGACGATGATCAGCGGCCCCGTAGCGCGGCGCGCGAAGGAGAAGCGCTCCGACCGGTTTCCCGTCTTGCGGACGATCGGCTGGACGAGCAGCCCGGGATCGCCCGAGGCCGTGATGGGCGTCAGCGCGTTCACTTCCGAGCCTCCTGCGCCGCGACGATGTCGTCATAGCGCTTGTCGAAGATTTGCGATGCGTCGAGCTTCTTGCGGATCAGCCCTTCCTTGAAGAAGAGATCGGCCTCGTCCTGATGCGCCGCGATGATGGCGTCGCTGATCGGCGCATAGCTGGCGGGCGCGCGCGTGATGATCTTTTGGGCGATCGCCGCATCGACATTATAGCGCTTCGCCAGCGCGGGAGCGGCCTTGGCGGAGTTCTCGCGCTGCCAGCGCGTCGCGCGCGCCGCGCGCGCGACCAGGTCGCCGATCGCCTTCGCCTTCACAGGATCGGCGAGTGCCGCGTCCGATGCGACGAGGTAGAAGAACCCCGGCGTGTTTGGCGGCGCCCCGCTGGCCAGGACGCGGACCTTCCCGGCATCAAGCGCCTGCGTCAGATAAGGCTCGCCGATCGTGATCGCGTCGGCCGCCCCCTTGTCGAGCAGTCCGGTGCCAAAGCCGGTGGCCTGCACCGGCTGGATGTCGTTCAGCGACAGCCCCTGCTTGTCGAGCAGGCGCGCGACGAAATAGTGGAGAACCGTGCCCTTCATGAACGACACCGACTTGCCCTTGAGGTCGGCGATGCTGCGGATCGGGGAGTTGGGTTTGACGACGAGCGCATAGGGAGAGCCGCCGCCATCGACCGTCTTGTTCACCGCGACGACCTTCACCGGGCTTCCCGCCGCCTGCGCGAAGATCAGCGGGGTTTCGGCCATCCAGCCAACATCGAGCGATCCGCCCGTCTGCGCCGCGATGATCGGCGGCCCGCCGACGAAATTGGCCCATTCGATCTTATAGTCGGTCGGCTGGCCTTCGCCCGACACATCGAGCGACGATTTGAGCGCGTGGAGTTGGTCGCCGATCTTGAGCGTCGTGCCGCTATCGGCTGGTCCCCCGCAGGCTGCAAGCGACAGGAGCGCGCCGGCTGCGAACGCGCGCAGCGGTATCAGGGAGAGTTTCATGGGAGACCGCCTCTGTTTCTGGGTCAGGCGTGAAATAGTTCGGCGCGGTGGTTTTGCGCGCGCGATGATATCATTCGGTAGATGTGTGCATCGTATCGCCTCATGCTTTGCAGAGGGGAACACGATACCTGGCGCTGTCGCCCGAGCATCGCGCGCTTTAGCTGTTGGTAACGCGGAGCAAGCTGCTTCCCGGTCAAAAGCCGCGGATCCCGGAAAAAACACGTCTGCGCCGGTCGGGATCAAACCGGTAACTCAACTTGATCGGTAGATATATCGCCGTCAAGCGTAGTTTCGCTTTCATGCCGCAAAGCATCGCTGGGTTCGGTCGGTCCGGTGACGGCTTTGTCGAACCCGTCATTTTGACACTTAATCCCGGCGCGCTCGCACCGTAAATTATGTAAAATGCGAAAACTTCGCCGTCGATAACCAGCTGATCCGAGTGCTTTCGCATTTATTGACCGACGTGACGTTAACTATGATCCGCAATATGATTGAATTTTAAGCGTAATTCCAGTATTGTAGCGAAATGATTTTGAGTATTACGCAGTATTGATAGGAAGTTATGCTTCCGTTTGGCGCTGTTTCGATAAGGTAGATGACATGACCCAACGTCGCCTCTCCGATCCGGTAGAGGAGCAGCAAAGCGGAGCCGACGGCGATCGTCGTGGCGGGGACCGCTATCGCACCGTTTGGCGCATCGCCAAGGTGATGCGCAATGGCGACGCGGGTTTATGGCGGGTACGCAATATTTCCGATAAGGGAATGATGCTTGCGGCCGAGGTTCCCATCGCGATCGGCGAGAAACTCGAGATCGCGCTGTCCGATACCGTGGTGTTGCGGGGCGAAGTCGTGTGGTCCGATGCCGGACGGTGCGGCGTGTCTTTCGATAAAGAAGTCGATGTCGCCGATGTACTCAAGCAATTGGCGGCCGAACAACGCGCCACCGGCTATCGCCAGCCGCGCCTGCCGGTGCGGACACAGGCACAGGCGGTGACCGACGATGGCACGACCAGCATCGAACTGGTCGATCTTTCGCAGAATGGCGCCGGTTTCGTCCACGACGGCCACCTGGAGGTCGGCAAGGAACTCGACCTCGTCCTCGCGGGCGGGGTCAAGCGTCGCGCAATTGTGCGCTGGTCGCGTGCTGGTCGCGGCGGCTTGTGGCTCACTCAGCCGCTTGACCGTACCGACCTCGAAAGCATCCGCCGCTTCGAAAGCTGAGATCAGGTGCCGCGGGCGATTTTCGCCCATGGATTGAGGTCGGGTTCGGCTATCTTCACCAGCGTGTTGCGGTCGCGATGCAGGAAGGGCTCTTCGCGGCCTTTGACGACGAGCGTCGTGTCGGAAATATAGCTCCACGATCCGTCATCATGAAAATCGACACTGATCTGGTAAGCGTCGGTCCGGAATGCGAGATCGAGAAAACTCGTCGAGCAGATACCATATTCGGTGTCGCCGCGCGTCGCTTTCAACACCAGCCTCTTCGCATCGGGTTCGGCATGCCCCGCCGCAATCGCGATCTGCCCGCGCGGGATCGCCAGCGTCTGCAGGATCAGCCCGGTCGATACTTCATAAAGCCAGTAACCGACCTGGTCGTGGAAGCTGATCTCTTCCTCGCGCGTGTTGACGTGCTGATGATAACGCAACCCATAGAATAGCTGCGGGCCGTTCGCTTGCGGGTCGATCGGCTGCATCGCGATCCGCTCGTAATATTGGCGCGTCTCGGGGCCGTCGGCCTTTGGATTGACGTCGACGCCGCGCTGGCCTTCCCAGATTCCAGCAAGGCGGCGAAGCGGGCCGAGGTTCGCGAGCGTTTCGGGATCGACATCCTCGGGCTCGGTAAAAATATCGTCAGGTAGTTGCATTGCTCGCCCCCAGCAGTGTTCAGATATCTTCGACCAGCCGTCCATAAAGCTGCGGCCGGCGGTCGCGGAAGAAGCCCATGCCCGCACGATGCTTGGCGGCACGGTCGAGATCGATCGTCTCGATCAGAACCCCGGTTTCGGTCGCGCCGAACGCCTGCGTCATGTCGCCCCATTCATCGGTGATGAAGCTGTGGCCATAGAAATTGGCGTCGCCCTCGGCGCCGATGCGGTTTGCGGCAATCACGGGCATACAGTTCGACACGGCGTGCCCGTGCATCGCGCGGCGCCACATGCGGCTGGTGTCGAGCTCGGCGTCATAGGGCTCGCTGCCGATCGCGGTCGGATAGAAAAGCAGTTCGGCGCCCATCAGCGCCATCGCTCGCGCGCATTCGGGATACCATTGGTCCCAGCAGACGCCGACGCCGATCCGCGTCCCGAAGACATCCCAAACCTTGAAGCCGGTGTTGCCCGGGCGAAAATAATATTTTTCTTCATAGCCAGGGCCATCGGGGATGTGGCTTTTGCGATACGTTCCCATGACCGCGCCGTCGGGACCGATCATCGCCAGCGTATTGTAATAATGCGGCCCGTCCTTTTCGAAATAACTCGTCGGGATTGCGACCTTCAGCTTCGCTGCGAGCGCCTGCATCGCGAGGACGCTGGGATGCTCGGCGGTCGGGCGCGCCGATGCGAACAATTCCTCATCCTCGACCTGGCAAAAATAGGGGCCTTCGAAGAGTTCGGGGGGCAGGATGACCTGCGCGCCCTTCGCCGCCGCTTCCTCGACGAGCGCGGTAACGGCTTCGATATTCGGCTGGACGGGGCCGGGCAGGGGAAGCTGAAGCGCGGCGACGGTGATGGTGCGGGTCATGGGGCGCCTCATGCCACGCGCGGTGCGGCGAGAAAAGTCGCTATTAATATAGCACGAGGCTCAGTCAGTGAATCGGGTCCGTCGCGGTCTTATTCGCTACTGCTTTTGCTCGTTTTGTCTTTGTATGCCGGCCGAGGAATTTTCCATCTTACCGATTGTACCGATATGAGCGGTCGGAGCACGCCGTCGGTGTCGGCCTTGGGCCGAAATCCCGCCATCCCCATCAGGAAGTTGCATGCCGCTTGATCGAGATCGGGATGGCCTGCCGACTGAAGTAGCTTGCATGACTTTGGGCTGCCCACCGCGTCGATCGCGAGTTCAACCTTGGAGACGCCCTCAATCCCGAGAGCCAACGCAGCGGGGGGATATTCAACGTCCTGTCGATATCGGGTTTGCGGGGTCGGTTCTGTCGACGGATCCAGACGCCATTGCGCTGTATCGGAATAGGCGAATTCTTTTGGCTCGCCTTCCGGCGTCCTCATTGGACGCCATTTCCCTGTGGTCATCATCAGTTTGCATGTTTCTGCATCAAGGGCGGGGTGCCCCGCCGATGAGGTTATTTTGCAGCTTACAGGTCGCCCCTCCTTATCCACCCATATTTCGAATTTTGCATCGCCTTCAGCATTAGTCTGCAAGGCGGTAAGCGGATAGGCGAGACGGAAGTAATGCTGCGGCTCTTGCGAGGATTCCATTCGGACAATGTAAGCACTGCTGCCAGAAAACAGGAAAGGAAGGGCGAACAGGCTCGCGATCATGACGGCAGCTGCTGGCTCGAGCAATGGAAGCTGCCGCCGCCGACGATGATCCCGCGTGCGGGCACGCCGACGGCGCGGCGATCGGGGAAGAGCGCGGCGAGTGTCTCGACCGCCGCCTGATCGTTCGGAACGCCGTAAGTTGGCACGACCACGACGCTGTTGCCGATATAGAAGTTCATATAGCTCGCGGCGGCGATTTCGCCGTCGATCTCGACGCGGCCAGGCGAGGGCAGATCGACGATCTCGACCCCGCCGAATGCTGCTGTGCGGGCACGCGCGTCGGCATAGATCTGCGCATTGGGGTCGTCCGAACCCGCCGCGACGGGCAACGCGAGCCGGCCCTCGCCGACGAAGCGCGCGAGATTGTCGACATGGCCGTCGGTGTGGTCGCCGACCAATCCGTTCCCGAGCCACAGCAGGCGGTCGATACCGAGCGACTGGTGCAGCCGCTCCGCGATGTCATCACGGGTCAGCGTGGGATTGCGGTTGATGTTGAGCAGGCATTCCTCGGTGGTGACGCACAGCCCGGTGCCGTCGACGTCGATGCCGCCCCCCTCAAGCACCCAATCGAGGTGCCGCGTCGGCAGGTCCGCGTGCGCGGTGAGGATCGGGCCGATTTCCCGGTCGCCGGGCATCACGAACTTGTTGCCCCACCAGTTGAAGTCGAAATTGCGCGCCTCGCGCCTGGTGCCGGTACCGACGATGATCGGCCCTGTGTCGCGCAGCCAGATATCGCCGAAGGGAGCGACAAACAGCTGCACGCCTTCATCGACGAGCGTCTCGGCAACGTCGGCGTTGGCATGATCACGCACGAGCAGATGCACCGTCTCCCCGCGCCCGCCGTCATGGACGGCGTTGGCAAAGGCCGCGACATCGCGCCGCGCGGCGTCGATCTGTCCCGACCATTCGTCGGCCAGATGGGGGAAGCCGATCCACACCGCTTCGTGGGGCGCCCATTCGGCGGGCATTTTCAGGGTCATGGGGTCTCGATCCTGCTCAGCTTCGTCATTACGAGGAGCGAAGCGACGCGGCAATCCAGCGCGGCGTAAACCGCCCTGGATTGCTTTGCTTCGCTCGCAATGACGATGCCCTATTTCGCGGCGCTGCGCGACTTGTCGCGGGCGGCGCGGAATTCGTCGCCGGGGGTCCAGTTCGGCCACGCCTCGGTCATCGCCAGCATCCGGCCCGCGGCATAATAGAGGCGCAGGTCGGCCATCATGCCGGCCCAGTTGGTGATCGCCTCATATTCGTCGCCAGGCGCGTGATAGCGGTTCTTTTCATAGTCCGCCGCTGCCTTCTCGCCAGCCGCGACGCCGCCCTCGACCAGTTCGTCGCCGCTGCCGAAATTGAACATCGGCACGCCGAGCTTGGCAAAGCTGAAGTGGTCCGACCGATAGTAAAAGCCCTTTTCGGGGGTCGGCTCGGCCTTGACCGTGCGGCCCTCCATCTTGGCGAGCTTTTCGACATAGGCGTCGAGTTCGGACTTGCCGCCGCCGACAACGACGATGTCCTTCGCGGGGCCGATCGCGTTGAGCGCGTCCATGTTTACGCCGCCTACCGTCTGCGCGAGCGGAAACACCGGGTTTTCGGCATAATATTTCGAGCCGAGCAGGCCCGATTCCTCGGCGGTCACGGCCAGGAAGACGATGCTGCGGTCGGGTGCGCCCGACTTGTGGAACGCCTCCGCCAGCGTGACGAGGCCTGCGATGCCGCTCGCATTGTCGACCGCGCCGTTGCAGATGTCGTCGCCGGCAACCGGCGTGCAGCGGCCAAGGTGATCCCAGTGGCCGGTGTAGAGGATATATTCGTCGGGACGTTTCGCGCCCGGCAACACGCCGATGACATTGCGCGACATCTTCTTCGAAATTTCATTGTCGAAACCGAACGACGCCTTCACGCCGGTCAGCGCGACGGGCTTGAACCCCTTTTTGCCCGCCTCGGCGCGCAGCTTGTCGAAATCCTGCCCGGCGCTGGCGAAGAGTTCCTTCGCTTTGGGCAGCTGAATCCAGCCGTTGGCGAGGGTTTCTTTCGCGCCGCCGTCCTTCGTCTCGGCCAGATAATTGGTGCCGGTGTTGCTCGATTCGACGACGTTCCAGCCATAGGCGGCGGGTTCGGTGTCGTGGACGATCAGCACGGCGGCGGCGCCCTGCCGCGCGGCTTCTTCATATTTATACGACCAGCGGCCGTAATAGGTCATCGCGCGGCCGTTGAATTCGCCCTTGGCTTCCTTGGTCTGCCAGTCGGGATCGTTGACGAGGACGACAACGGTCTTCCCCTTCACATCGAGCCCGGCGTAGTCGTTCCAGCCCTTTTCGGGCGCGTTTATGCCATAGCCGACGAAGACGACGTCGCTGTCCTTGACCGCGGTCTTGGGCTGAACGCGATAGCTGAACGCGACATAGTCCTTCGCATATTGCGCGGTGACCGGCGTCCTGCCGCCGGTGAAGCTCAGCGGCGTGGCGTTTTTCGCAGTGATCTCGACCAGCGGTACGTCCTGCGTCCACTTGCCATTGTTGCCGGGCTTCAGCCCCGCTTCCTCATATTTCTTGATGATATAGGCGACGGTCTTTTCTTCGCCCGGGGTGCCCGGCGCGCGGCCTTCATAGGCATCCGACGACAGTTCCTTGGTCACTTCCTGCAACCTTGCGAGCGACAGTTCGGGGATCTGGACATCGGGGATCGCGGTGGCCGAAGTCGCGGCCTTGTCGGAGGTGTTGCACGCGGCAGCAGTCAAGAGAACCGCGAAGGCCGCGGCAGTTCGGGGGAAGCGAAGCATGGAAATTCCTTGGAAAGTTTCATTTGCGACGGCCGGGCTTGTGCCAGCCGCGGGGCGCCGATGCAAGGCGCGGCGACTTTGCGGGACGGGCCGGTAATCGTAACCGCTAGGGTTCCAAATTCGCTTGATAATTTCGCTGCCTCGATCACTCTGGCGGCGCGTATGAACAAAAGCGGGGGCGCACAGTGATTTCAGAATGGTTTGGCCGGGGCGTTTCGGCTCTGGCCTTGGTGGCGGCGTTGTCGCCGATTGGTGCGTCGGGGGCGCAGGAAAAAGATAATGCGGCGCGGTTCGGCGCGCTCGAGTCCATCCTCGACGTCAGCCTGTCGCCCGATGGCAATCGTCTGGCCTTTATAGACCAGTCGGGGAAACGGAAGCGCGGCCTATATGTCGTCGATACGAGCGAGGGGGCCGTGCCGCGTCAGATCCTTTCGAGCGACGGCGGAGAAGGCGGAAACCTCAGCTGGTGCGGTTGGGTGACGAACGCGCGACTCGCTTGCCAGACGTTCACCAGGGGGAATGTCGCGGGCGATATCATGGCGGCGACGAACATCATCGCCATCGACGCCGCCGGCGGAAATCTCCGCGTACTCAGCAACCGCCGCAGTTCGCGCTCGCTTTACGCAGATTTTCGAGGCGGCAGCGTCATTGACTGGTCTGCGTCGGACAATGGTTCGCTTCTGATGACGCGCAGCTACGTACCCGAAAATGATACCGGCACACGGATTGCGAGCCGCGCGGAAGGATTGGGCGTCGACCGGATCGATTCGGTGACCGGCGCGGCGCGGCGTGTCGAAACGGCCAATCGCGATGCCATACATTATCTCTCGGACGGGAACGGCAATGTCCGCATCATGGCGGTACAGATGTTGTCGACGAATACCTGGCAGTTTGAACCCATAATCCGCTTCTTTTATCGGCCGAAGGAAGGGGGCGCATGGAAACCGTTGTCGCGCACCGACGTGGTTTCCGAAGACGGTTTCGAGCCCGTTGCGGTCGATGCTGCAACAAATCGGGTTTTTGGCTTTCAGAAGATCGACGGGCGGAAGGCTGCGGTGGCGATGGCGCTTGACGGCACCGGTACCATCAGCACGATTTATGCGCATCCGGAGGTCGATGTTGACGAGATACTGCGCATCGGCCGCAACGGCCGAATTGCTGGAGTTTCCTTTGCGACCGACCGGCGCGAAGCAGTGATGACCGATTCGGCGATCGCCAAGATGACCAGCGCGCTTTCGAATGCGTTGGGTGGCAGGCAGGTGGCGATCGTAGACGCCGCGGCCGACGAAAGCCGTTATCTCGTCCGTGCGGAATCGGACACCGATCCTGGTGTCTATTATCTCTTCAGCCCCGCGGCAAAAGAGCTGCGCCCGCTGCTGGTGTCGCGCGTTCCGCTATCGGAATTGAAATTGTCGCCGGTGAAAGCAGTGACCTATCCCGCTGGCGACGGCACGATGGTGCCGGGATACCTGACCCTGCCGCCTGGACGAAGCGACGCAAAAGGATTGCCAGCCATTGTCATGCCGCACGGTGGGCCGTCGGCTCGTGACGAGTGGGGCTTTGACTGGCTGGCCCAATATTTTGCGCAAAGCGGCTATGCCGTCCTCCAGCCGAATTTTCGCGGATCATCGGGCTATGGCGACAAATGGTATCAGAACAATGGATTTCAGTCTTGGAAGACCGCGGTCGGCGACATTGCCGACGGGGGGCGGTGGCTGGTGTCGGGGCAGGGCGCCGATCCGGAAAAACTGTCGATCGTTGGCTGGTCATACGGCGGCTATGCGGCGCTGCAATCGGGTGTCCTGGCGCCCGATCTGTTCAAGGCGATCGTCGCGATCGCGCCGGTCACCGACCTGCAGCAGCTGAAGGATGAGGAGTCCGGCGCGGGTGCGGCACGGATCAACGCGAAATTCATCGGCACCGGCCCGCACATCCGCGAAGGATCGCCCGCGCAAAATGCCGATGCGATCAAGGTACCCGTGCTGATGTTCCACGGCAGTTTCGACCAGAATGTCGACATCTCGCAATCGCGGACGATGAAGCGCGCGCTCGAGGGGAAGGGCAAGCGGGTCGAGCTGATCGAATATCCCGAACTCGCGCACAGCCTCGAAACCGGCGAAGCGCGCACAGACATGCTGCGTAAGATATCGGCCTTTTTGCCGAAGTGATGAAAAAGGGGCGGCCCGTCGCCGGACCGCCCCTTTTGAATTTCGAGATCGAACCGATCAGCGCGAATAGAATTCGACGACCAGATTGGGTTCCATTTTCACCGGATAGGGCACTTCGTCGAGCGTTGGAACGCGGACGTAGGTCGACTTGGTGCCGTCAACCGCCAGATATTCGGGAAGGTCGCGCTCGGGCAGGCTCTGCGCTTCGGCAACCAGCGCCATTTCCTGCGCCTTCTTGCCAAGGGTGACTTCGTCGCCCGGCTTCACGAGACGGCTGGCGACGTTGCACTTCACGCCGTTCACATAGACGTGACCGTGGCTGACGAGCTGGCGTGCCGAGAAGATCGTCGGCGTGAACTTCGAGCGGTAGACGACGGCGTCGAGGCGGCGCTCGAGCAGGCCGATCAGGTTCTGGCCGGTGTCGCCCTTCATGCGCGACGCTTCGAAATAGTTCTTCTTGAACTGCTTCTCGGTGATGTCGCCGTAATAGCCCTTCAGCTTCTGCTTCGCGCGGAGCTGAATGCCGAAGTCGGACATCTTGCCCTTGCGGCGCTGACCGTGCTGGCCGGGGCCATATTCGCGGCGGTTGACCGGGCTCTTCGGGCGACCCCAGATATTTTCACCCATCCGGCGGTCGAGTTTATACTTGGCGCTCTGGCGCTTCGACATATGTCGTCTCCAATATGCTGTGTGCCGAAGGATTTCGGCGGTTCCCGGGTCGCACCATATGGACGAGATGCCATATGCGACCGCCGCTTCACCGGGGTGCGGGGTCCATTGCGAAGGCGCGCGGTTAGACGGCGAGGGGCGCAAAGTCAAGCGTTGCAGGGCCTTCTGTCGCCTGTCTGCCTGACGATGCCTCGACAGCGTCGAAAAAGCCGCTAAAGGCAGCGCGCATGACGTCCGCCAAACTTCCCGAAGACTGCGAAACGATGATCGATGTCCGCGCCGGGGTCGATCAGGTCGATCGCGAACTGGTCGCGCTGCTCGTCCGCCGGTTCGGTTATATGGATGCGGCCGCACGCATCAAGACCGACCGCGGCACCGTCCGCGACGAAGCGCGCAAGGCGCAGGTGATCGACAATGTCGCGCGCGAAGCCAAATCGGCGGGGCTCGAACCCGAACGTTTGCGGGCCGTGTGGAACGAACTGGTCGAACAATCGATCGCCTATGAGGCGACGCGTTGGGATCGCCTGCGCGCCGACAGCTGATCCTTTAGTTGGTCGCGCCGGCTGGTGGCTTGTCGGCGACGGCCTGCGTCGCCTCTTCCTTCGGCTTCACGGGTTCGACGACGGTACGGCACACGCGTTTGGGAACGCTACTGCCGGTCGACTCGATCCGCTCGCAGACCTTTTTGGGTTTGGCGGGCTTGGCGGGGGGATCTCCGGCCATGTTCGCGGACGTTGCCGCCAGGGCAAGGGTAAGTAACGCAGAGATCATAATGATATCGCTCCATGAAAGAGGCGGCGTTCAGAGGGATTTTTCACGGCAAAGTTACTGCCGAAACGGGGCCGGCCGGCCCGGCTGACGCGGTCTGACTAGTTGCCGGCGACGCCCCGGAGCCTCGTGTCGTTGCGAAGATCGCCCTGCTGGCCGTCCCATTCTTCTTGCGGTTTGCAGATACGGCCCTTGAGGCGCGATCCGGTGCTTTTGTTGGCCCTGCACACCATCTTGGGTTTCACCGGCTTCGCGTCGCTGGTTGTCGGCGGCGAGGCGTCCGCTTCGGGTGCGACGGCAGAGAGGGCAAGGGCAAGGGCGAGAGTCAGCATCGATAGTCTCCAAGGAGGAATATCTCCCGTTATCGCAGCCGCGGCGTCCTGCCAAGAGCGGTTATGACCCCGTGCATCATCCTGATATCATTGTGTGACCATCCCGTCTTGGTCAGCGCCGTGCGCAAAGTGCGCAGTGTCGCTTCGGTCCGTTGGGGCGGAACGAAATAGCCGCTCGCATCGAGATCGCGGACCAGATGCTGGATGAATTCTTCCAGTTCGGCGTGCGGCGCGGGCGGGTCGAGCGGCACCTCGGGCGGGCTCGCAAGCGCAACGCCCTTCGACCATTCATAGGCCAGCAGGATGACGGCCTGCGCCAGATTGAGCGATGCGAATGCGGGGTTAATCGGCACTGTGACGATATTGTGGGCGAGCGCAACATCGTCGGTTTCGAGCCCCGAACGTTCGGCACCGAAGACATAAGCTGAGCGGCCCGCACTCGAATGGACCTCGCGCGCCGCCGCTTCGGGGGTCAGCACGGGTTTCATCACGCCGCGCTTGCGCACCGTGGTGGCATAGATGGTGGTGCAGTCGGCGACGGCGTCGGCCAGGCTGGCAAACACCTGCGCCTCGGCCAGCACGAGGTCGGCGCCGGCCGATGCCGGTCCGGCGTCGGGATTGGGCCAGCCGTCGCGCGGGGTGACGAGCCGCAGTTCGGTCAGCCCGAAATTGAGCATCGCGCGCGCCGCCTTGCCGATATTCTCACCCAGTTGCGGACGAACGAGAACGATGACGGGGGGCGGGGCCGCGCTCAATTTTTGTGTGCCGCTTCGGTGACCGAAGAGGCAAATTCCTCAAAGTCTTTGGCTTCGGTGAATTCGCGATAAACGCTCGCGAACCGGATATAGGCGACGCTGTCGAAGCCCTTGAGCGCTTCCATGACCATGGCGCCGATTTGCGCCGCCTGCACTTCGCTGTCGCCCGATGTTTCCAACTGGCGCTGGATACCCGATACCAGCCGTTCGATGCGCGCGCCGTCGATCGGCCGTTTGCGGCATGCGATCTGGACGCTGCGCATCAGTTTTTCACGGTCAAAGGGTTCGCGCCCGCCATCGGCCTTGAGCACCGCGACTTCGCGAAGCTGGATCCGCTCGAACGTCGTGAAACGCGCGCCGCAATCCTCGCACTGCCGACGGCGCCGAATCGCGGCGCCGTCTTCGGTCGGACGGCTGTCCTTCACCTGGCTGTCTTCATGGCCGCAATAGGGGCAACGCATGGGTTAGCGTTTCACCCGGCTGTAAAGCACGATGGCGGCGCCTGCGAGCAGGCCGAGCGGCCACGACACGACGGGCAGCACGGCGCCGACCACCGCGCCGACCGCGCCGCCGGTGAGCACCGGACGGGTCGAGGGATGGGCCATGCCTTGCTTGCCCATCGCCTTGACTTCTTCGATCGTCACTTCGACCAGCGTCGGTTCCTCGGGATGCTGCCGTGCCATTTGCTTATCCTTGATAGATCGGGAAGCGTTCGCACAAAGTGCGGACGCGTCCACGGACATTGGCCTCGACATCGGCGTCGCCATGCTCGCCCTTGTCGCGCAGCGCTTCGAGCACGTCGGCGACCATATCGCCGATTTCCTCGAACTCGGCGATGCCGAAGCCGCGCGTCGTGCCCGCGGGCGAACCGACGCGAATGCCGCTGGTCTTGACCGGCGGCAGCGGATCGAAGGGGATGCCATTCTTGTTGCAGGTGATCGCGCTGCGCTCGAGCGCTTCGTCCGCATCGCGGCCGGTGATGCCAAGCGGACGAAGGTCGATCAGCGCCAGATGCGTATCGGTGCCGCCCGCGACGACGTCGGCGCCACGTGCTTTCAGCCGGCCGGCGAGCGCCTGTGCGTTGGCGACGGTGGCCTTCGCATAGTCCTTGAATTCAGGGCGCAGCGCTTCCCCGAACGCGACGGCCTTGGCGGCGATGACGTGCATCAGCGGGCCGCCCTGCAATCCCGGAAAGACCGCCGAATTGATGCGCTTGGCGATCGCCTCGTCATTGGTCAGGATCATGCCGCCGCGCGGGCCGCGCAACGTCTTGTGCGTCGTCGTCGTGACGACATGGGCGTGGGGCAGCGGAGAGGCATGGACGCCGCCGGCGACGAGGCCTGCGAAATGCGCCATGTCGACCATCAGCAGCGCGCCCACGTCATCTGCGATCGCGCGAAAGCGCGCGAAGTCGAGCGTGCGCGGATAGGCCGAGCCGCCCGCGATGATCAGCGCGGGCCGATGTTCCTTCGCCAGCGCCTCAACCTGATCGAAATCGACAAGATGATCGTCGGGACGCACCCCATATTGCACCGCGTTGAACCATTTTCCCGACATGGCGGGCGGGGCGCCGTGGGTCAGGTGCCCGCCGGCGTCGAGGCTCATGCCGAGGATCGTCGCACCGGGCTTGGTCAGCGCGAGCATCACGGCGCCGTTCGCCTGTGCGCCCGAGTGCGGCTGGACGTTGGCATAGCCGCAGTCGAACAGTTGCTTGGCGCGGTCGATCGCGAGCGTTTCGACCTCGTCCGACGGCGCGCAGCCCTGATAGTAACGCCGACCGGGATAGCCTTCGGCATATTTGTTGGTGAACACCGAACCCTGTGCTTCGAGCACCGCCTTCGAGACGATATTCTCGCTGGCGATCAGTTCGATCTGATATTGTTCGCGGTCGAGTTCGTGCTTCATCGCCGCCGCAACGGCGGGGTCGACCGTACCGACGCCGTCCGTGAAATAGCCAGCCGATTTGATGGGCTTGTCGAGCGTGTCTGTGGTCATCGGCTGGTCTCCAGTTGAGGCGGATTTGAAAGCTTGTCGACGCGGCGCGCGTGGCGGTCGCCGGCGAATTCTGTGGTCAGGAAGGCGGCCAGGCACGCCTTCGCCATGTCGATGCCGGTCAGTCGCGCGCCCATGGCGATGACATTCGCGTCATTATGTTCGCGCGACAGCTTCGCCGACAATGGCTCTGATACGAGCGCACAGCGCGCGGCCGGGTTGCGATTGACCGAAATCGAAATGCCGATGCCCGATCCGCAGAGCGCAACGCCGCGGTCCGCGCGCCCGGCCGCGATCGCTTCGCCGAGCTTGTAGCCATAATCGGGATAGTCGACGCTTTCCGGGCCGTTGGTGCCGAGGTCTTCGACCTCGTGGCCTTGCTCGCGAAGCCAGTCCGCGAGGAGGGCTTTCAGCTCATAAGCGGCGTGATCAGAGGCTATGGCAATGCGCATCGGCGCGGCTCCCGCAAAGCTTCAGGGAATCGATGAGCGCGCTTTAGGCGAAGCCGCGCGGATTGGCCATAAGCGAGGTGGCAAATTTGTGACGCCCTCGATAAAGCCGCCCTATGTCCGACACCATCATCTCTGTTCTTATGCTCACCGGCGCGCTGCTCGCGGGCGGGGCTGTCTATGTCTTTCGCAAGGGCGATCGCCGTCGCGCCCTGCTGATGCTCATTGCGGGTCTGGTGATGTTCGCCAATGTCGCGATCTGGCTGGTGCCGGTGAAATAACAAAATTTCCTCCCTGTCGCGAAGCGATGGGGAGCGGGACCGTCGCCGCAGGCGATGGTGGAGGGGCGGCGACTTCGCGCCATTGGCCCCTCCGTAGGCGGTCATGCCGCTGCCACCTCCCCATGGCTGCGCCACGGGGAGGAGCGTGTTCAGCGGATCGGCGAATCGGGCGCGAGACGCATATCCAGATAATTATCGAGCGACTTCATCAACTGGTCGAGCTCATGCTCGAAGAAGTGATTGGCGCGCGGGATCTCGTCGTGATGGATCGTGATGCCCTTTTGCGTACGCAGCTTGTCGACCAGCTTCTGCACCGCGACCGGCGGCACGATCTCGTCCTGCCCGCCCGCGACGATGATGCCCGACGAGGGGCAGGGGGCGAGGAAGCTGAAGTCGTACATGTTGGCAGGCGGCGCGACCGACAGGAAGCCGCGGATTTCGGGGCGGCGCATCAACAACTGCATGCCGATCCACGCGCCGAAGCTGAAGCCGGCGATCCACGTCGTCTGCGCTTCGGGATGGATCGACTGGACCCAGTCGAGCGCCGACGCGGCATCGCTCAGTTCGCCGATGCCGTTGTCGAACGTGCCCTGGCTGCGGCCGACGCCGCGGAAGTTGAAGCGCAGCACGGCGAAACCGCGCGCGACGAAGCTCTTGTACATCGCCTGCGTGATGCGGTCGTTCATCGTGCCGCCGCCCTGCGGGTGCGGGTGAAGGATCAGCGCGACGGGTGCGCGCGGACGCGGCGGGGGCGAGAATCGGCCTTCGATGCGGCCTTCGGGGCCGGGGAAAATCACGTCGGGCATGGGAGCACCTCTTATCTTTTGTGGCTGGCCGCCGAATCGCCGGGCTGGCAGGGTGGCGGAGCGAAGATGGCGCCTATATAGAAATTGCGTAGCATGTTGCAACTTTTGCGAATCGCTCGCAATAAGGACGGTTCCGCCGGATGATTTACCTCGATTACCAAGCCACGACGCCGCTCGCCCCGGAGGCGCGCGTGGCGATGCTGCGCTGGCTGGATGACGCGGGCGATGGTTTCGGCAACCCGTCGAGCACGCACAAGGCGGGGCGTGCCGCGGCGGCGGCGGTCGAGGTCGCGCGCGATCAGGTCGCGGCGCTGCTGCCCTCGGGCGGCCGCGTGTTCTTCACGTCTGGCGCCACCGAAGCGCTCAACTGGGCATTGATTCGCGGCGCGGAGGCGATGCCCGGCGGTGTAGCGGGGCTCAGCATCGAACATGCCGCGTCGCTGCAATGCCTGGAGCGGCTGAATGCGACGATCCTGCCGGTCGATGCCGCGGGCCTCGCTTTGCCGCCGGAAAACGCGCTCGTCCCCGAAGGCGGCATCGTTGCCGCCATGCTGGTGAACAACGAGGTCGGGACGATCCAGCCGGTTGCCGATTTCGCCTCGGCGGCGCACGCAAAAAACAGCCTTTTGCTTTGCGACGCCGTGCAGGGCTTTGGCCGCGTCGCCATCCCTGACGGCCCCGATCTGATCGCGATCTCGGCGCACAAGATCCACGGGCCGATGGGCATCGGCGCGCTGTGGGTAAGGGACGGCGTTGACCTGCCGCCCTTCATGCTGGGCGGCGCACAGGAGCAGGGAATGCGCTCGGGCACCGTGTCGCCTGCGCTCTGCGCCGGGTTCGGCGCCGCCGCCGCGCTCGCGGCCGAGCGCTTCGACGCCGATGCGGCGCATGTCGAGCGCCTCTGGTCGCTCGCGCTGGACATGCTCCCCGAATGGACGATCAACGGCGATGCGGACCGCCGCTATCATGGCAATCTCAACGTCCGCCGCGAAGGCGTGAACGGTCTCCGCCTGATGTCCGATGCGCGCCATATTGCCTTTTCGCTTGGCAGCGCGTGCGGAAGCGGGTCGGGCAAGGTCAGCCACGTCCTGCGCGCGATGGGCGTCAGCGAGGCCGATGCGCGCGCCTCGATCCGCCTCGGCTGGGGCCGCTACACCAGCGAACAGGACCTGCGTGACGGCCTCGCTGCCATCAAGGATGCCGCCCGACTGCAGGGTGTGAACTGATGCGCGTCACCTTCATCCACGCCGACGGCAAGGCGCGAACTGAGGCCGAGGCCGAACCGGGCTCGATCCTTCTCGACGTCGCGCAGGCCCATATGATGCCGCTCGAAGGCACCTGCGAGGGCCAGATGGCCTGCTCGACCTGCCACATCATCGTCGCAAAAGAGGATTTCGGTCGCCTGCCACCCGCAAGCGAGATGGAAGAGGATATGCTCGACCTTGCTGCCGGCGTGCGGCGGACGAGCCGCCTCGCATGCCAAATCCTGCTGACCCCCGATCTTGACGGGCTGACCGTGCATATCCCGCCCGAGAGCCGCAATATGCAGGGACCGCGCTGATGCGGAGGGTCGTCCTGACCGCCGTTGCGCTACTGGCACTATCCGCGTGCGCCACGACGCCGGGCGAGACGCTCGGTGATTCGGTGATCTCTGCCAAGGCGATACGCGAGATCGAAAAGCGCAGCGGCGGCCGGCTTGGCATCGCCGTGGTCGATGCGCGTGGCCAGTTGATTTCGGCCGATCGCGGCGACGAACGCTTTGCGATGTGCTCGACCTTCAAACTGCTGCTCGCAGGACAGGTGCTCGAACGCGCGGCGAAAGGCATTTCACTCCGGACGCCATTATCTTTCACGCGTGCCGACCTCGTCTCCTATTCGCCCGGGACCGAAAAACTGATCGGGCCCGATGGCAGGGGCGAGCAACGGCTTGGCTTCGCGGCGCGCGATGCGGTCGTGCTCAGCGACAATGCGGCGGCAAACCTGATCCTGAAGCAAATCGGCGGCCCCGCCGCTTTCACCGCCGCGATGCGCCGCACAGGCGACGCGGTGACCCGGCTCGACCGCATAGAACCCGAGCTGAACGAAAATGCGCCGGGCGACGAACGCGACACCACCAGTCCGATCGCGATGGCAACCAGCGCTGCGGGCTATGTCCATGGTAACCGATTGCGGACTGAACACCGCAAGCAATTGCGCGGCTGGCTGATCGAGAGTCAGACCGGACTGAAACGCATCCGCGCGGGTTTGCCGCAAGGCTGGGTTGCGGGCGACAAGACCGGCACGTGTGGCACCGCCTATAATGACGTCGCCTTTGTCGAGACGCCGGGCGGGCGGAAATATGTGATCGCGATCTATCTCGATCGCCCGACGGTCGAGGGTGACGCCGCAAGTGCGGTGATCGCCGACGCGGCGCGCATCGTTGCGGCGGATCTGGCCGACTGAGCAGGCTGCTTGCATTTCGCCTGTTCCGCCGCCATATGCGGCGCGGGAGTCGGGCGGACGTGGTCTTCGCCAACCCGGTCAGGTCCGGAAGGAAGCAGCCGCAACGAATTCGCCGCGGGTCGTTCCGGCTCCCACCCATTTCCCCCTTCGACAACGACGCGAGTGGCCCCTAAGACGGGCGCATGAGCGATTCCGTCGACGACGAACCCCCGATGCTGGGAATGGACCTGCCCGAGATGGCCCCGCAACCGTCGAGCGGCCCGTACCGCGTCCTTGCCCGCAAATATCGCCCGCAAACCTTTGCCGAATTGATCGGTCAGGATGCGATGGTGCGTACGCTCGGCAACGCGATCGCGCGCGATCGGCTGGCGCATGCGTTCCTGATGACCGGTGTGCGCGGGGTCGGCAAGACGTCGACCGCGCGTCTGATCGCGAAAGCGCTGAACTGCATCGGCCCGGACGGGCAGGGTGGGCCGACGATCGATCCGTGCGGGGTGTGCGAACCTTGCCGCGCGATCACCGAAGGCCGCCATATCGACGTGATCGAGATGGACGCTGCGTCGAACACCGGCGTCGACGATGTGCGCGAGATTATCGAGGCGGTGCGTTATGCCGCGGTATCGGCGCGCTACAAGATCTACATCATCGACGAAGTGCATATGTTGTCGCGTAACGCCTTCAATGCGCTTTTGAAGACGCTTGAAGAGCCGCCGCCGCACGTCAAATTCCTGTTCGCGACCACGGAAGTGAACAAGGTGCCGGTGACGGTGCTGTCGCGCTGCCAGCGCTTCGATCTGCGCCGTATCACCCCCGACATGCTTTTTTCCCATTTCAGCTCGATCTTGCAGAAAGAAGGCGTCGAGGCCGAAGCGCCGGCGATCTGGCTGATCGCCAATGCCGCCGAAGGATCCGTGCGCGACGGCCTGTCGATTCTCGATCAGGCGATCGCGCATGCCGATTTGGACGGCGGCGGGATGATTGGCGCAGCGCAGGTGCGCGTGATGCTTGGTCTGTCCGACCGCTCGGCTATCGGGCAGCTGATGGCATCGATCCTCGAAGGCGATACGGGCGCGGCGATCGACCTTGCTAGAGCGCAATATGCGCTCGGCATCGAACCCGTCGCGATGGTGCGCGGGCTGATGGACCTGACGCACGCGATCACGCTCGCCAAGGTGTCTCGCCATGACGACCCGGCCTTGGCCGAGGCCGACCGCGAACGGATCGGCGACTGGGCGCAAAAGCTTGGTTTCGCACCGCTCAACCGGCTGTGGCAATTGCTGCTCAAGGGCCATGACGAGGTGCTGCGCGCAAACAATCCGCTCGAACATCTGGAAATGCTGCTGGTGCGGGTGATCTATGCCGCGTCGATGCCCGATCCGGGTGAGCTGGCGAAACTGCTCGAAAAGGGCGGCGTGCCGACGATGCCGCTCGCCGCGCCGGTGGCGGTCACCGCGGCGCAGGAAAGCATGATGGTCGAGCCTGTCGCACTGGCCGAAGCTCGCCCTGCATCAGACGCCGAGCAGCGAGCTTCGGCAAGCACCGAATCACCGGCCTCGGCACTTACCGTCGCGCAGATCCACCAGCTACTTGAAAGCACCGGAAATCATCGACTTGCAGTCGATGTTTATGATCATTTGCGAATTATCGAGCTTGAACCGGGCAGTATCGTTTTCGCGCCTTCAGGCGCGCTCGGCGCGTCGTTTGCGCGCGATCTCGGCGACGCTCTGCTCGCCCAGACCGGTAGCCGCTGGCATGTGCGGTCGGGCGAGGGTGAGGGGCGCCCAAGCTTGGGCACGATCCGCGCCGCGACGCTCGCCGACAATGACGCGCGAATCCGCGAATTGCCGGTGGTGAAGGCCGCTTTGGCTGCTTTTCCCGACGCAAGGCTTGTCGATGAAGCCGACAATCGCCATAAGTCCAACCTATGAAATCGATCGAAGAAATGATGAAGGCGGCGCAGGAAGCCGCCGCCACGGTGCAGGCGCAGATGCAGGAGGCGCAGGCGAAGCTCGACAGCGTCGAGGTCGAGGGCGTCTCGGGCGGTGGTCTCGTGAAAATCCTTGCCAGCGCGAAAGGCCGGATCAAGTCGATCAGCATCGACGACAGCCTGATCGTCCCCTCTGACAAGCAGATGCTCGAAGACCTGCTGGCCGCCGCGTTCAACGACGCGCGCGAAAAGGCCGACCGGGTGAGCAATGAAGAAATGGGCAAGATGACGAGCGGCCTGCCGCTCCCTCCGGGCTTCAAGCTGCCGTTTTGAGCCCGGCTTTGCCCGCGCTGTTCAGCGCAGCGACATTGAATGCGTGCGAAGTTACGCCATATTAGCGATGAACACCCTATAAGAAGGGCGGTGTGTCCGGTCGCGGCGCCCGTCCAGGAGCCGTAATGACGCAATCTTTTCCCCTTCTTCCGCTTCGTGACATCGTGGTTTTCCCGCACATGATCGTGCCGCTGTTCGTTGGCCGCGACCGTTCGGTCGCCGCGCTCGAAGCTGCGATGGAAAGCGACAAGGAAATCTTCCTCGTTGCGCAGCTCGACCCGGGCGAGGACGACCCGCAGCGTGACGACCTGTACGATGTCGGCGTGATCGCCACCGTATTGCAATTGCTCAAGCTGCCCGACGGCACCGTCCGTGTGCTGGTCGAAGGCAAGGAACGCGCAAAACTGCTCGCGCTCACGAGCAACGACAAGACCGTGATGGCCAGCGTGAAGCCGGTCGGCGACACCGTCGACGACAGCGTCGACACCGCGGCGCTGATGCGTTCGGTCGTCGATCAGTTCGAAAACTACGCGAAGCTCAACAAGAAAATGCCCGCCGAGACCGCGGTGCAGCTGTCGCAGATCGAAGACGCCTCGCGTCTCGCCGACTCCGTTGCCGGCAATCTCAATATCAAGGT
Organism: Sphingopyxis sp. Soil_C_28; assembly: GCF_057657055.1. NCBI lineage: Bacteria > Pseudomonadati > Pseudomonadota > Alphaproteobacteria > Sphingomonadales > Sphingopyxidaceae > Sphingopyxis > Sphingopyxis sp. Soil_C_28. The sequence goes on along the minus strand of NZ_JBDGJE010000001.1, from coordinate 1,472,832 downwards.
CTCCGACAAGCAGGCCTTGCTCGTTGAAGACGCCCCGTCGAAGCGGCTTGAAATGGTCTTCGCCTTCATGGAAGGCGAACTCGGCGTGCTTCAGGTCGAAAAGAAGATCCGCGGCCGCGTGAAGCGCCAGATGGAAAAGAGCCAGCGCGAATATTATCTGAACGAGCAACTGAAGGCGATCCAGCGCGAACTTGGCAACGACAATGGCGAGGGCGGTGACGACCTGGCCGAGTTGCAGCTCAAGATCGACAGCCTCAAAATGTCGAAGGAAGCCAAGGCGAAGGCGCTCGCGGAGCTCAAGAAGCTGCGCGGTATGGCGCCAATGTCGGCCGAGGCGACGGTGGTGCGCAACTATCTCGACACGCTGATCGGCCTGCCGTGGGGCAAGAAATCGAAGCTCAAGAAGGATATCGCCAAGGCACAGGCCGTCCTCGACGACGACCATTATGCGCTTGAGAAGGTCAAGGACCGGATCGTCGAATATCTGGCGGTGCAGGCGCGCACCAACAAGCTGAAGGGGCCGATCCTTTGCCTCGTCGGCCCTCCGGGCGTCGGCAAGACCTCGCTCGGCCGTTCGATCGCGAAGGCGACGGGCCGCGAGTTCGTGCGCCAGTCGCTTGGCGGCGTGCGCGATGAAGCCGAAATTCGCGGCCATCGCCGTACCTATATCGGCTCGCTGCCGGGCAAGATCGTGACGAACCTGAAAAAGGCCGGCACGATGAACCCGCTGTTCCTGCTCGACGAGATCGACAAGCTGGGTCAGGATTTCCGCGGCGATCCGGCCTCGGCGCTGCTCGAAGTGCTCGACCCCGAACAGAATGGCAAATTCCAGGATCATTATCTGGAGGTCGATATCGACCTGTCGGATATCATGTTCGTCACCACTGCGAACTCGCTCAACCTGCCGCAGGCGCTGCTCGATCGCATGGAGATCATTCGGCTCGAAGGCTATACCGAGGACGAAAAGGTCGAGATCGCCAAGCTGCACCTGATCGCCAAGCAGGTCGAGGCGCATGGGCTGAAAGCTGGCGAGTTCGAGCTGACCGACGAGGGGCTGCGCGACCTGATCCGCTATTACACCCGCGAAGCCGGCGTCCGTACGCTCGAGCGCGAGATTGCGCGTCTGGCGCGCAAGGCGCTGCGCCGCATTCTCGAAGGCAAGGCGACAAGCGTCACGGTCACGTCGGATAATCTCAACGAATTTGCCGGCGTCCGTAAATTCCGTCACGGCATGGGCGATCTGGAGGATCAGATTGGCGCCGTGACGGGGCTGGCGTGGACCGAGGTTGGCGGCGAGTTGCTGACGATTGAGGCGGTTACCGCGTCCGGCAAGGGCCAGGTCCGCACGACCGGCAAGCTCGGCGAAGTGATGACCGAGTCGGTCCAGGCGGCGCTGTCGTTCGTCAAGGCGCGCGCGCCGAGCTATGGCATCAAGCCCAGCCTGTTCGCGCGCAAGGATATCCATATCCATCTTCCCGAAGGTGCGGTGCCAAAGGACGGCCCGTCGGCGGGTGTCGGCATGGTGACCGCGATGATCTCGACGCTGACCGGGATCGCGGTGCGCCGTGATGTCGCGATGACCGGCGAAGTCACGCTGCGCGGGCGGGTGCTCGGCATCGGCGGGCTCAAGGAAAAGCTGCTCGCGGCGCTGCGCGGCGGTATCACCACGGTGCTGATCCCGGAAGAAAATGAGAAGGACCTCGTTGAAATTCCGGCAAATATCACGAACGGGCTGAAGATCATCCCGGTCAGCCACGTGGACGAGGTGTTGGCGGTGGCGTTGGTCAGCCCGATCGTGCCGATCGAATGGACCGAGGCCGATGAACTTGCCGCTTCGCCGCCAATTGCGCCTGGAAGTGATCCCGAAACGACGATTCGACACTAAGTCGTCGTCACCGGACCGCATTTCGCCCCGAATTCGTCGCAAAATCGACGTTTTGGGGCGTTTTGCGCCCTTTTTTGCTTTGACAAGGCAGGGCGAAACATCGTTAGTGGCGCGCCATGGCTTCGGGCCATGAGAATCAATTTAAACCAACCATAACGCAGGGGTTCCTTAGGCATGAACAAACAAGACCTGATCGCCGCCGTCGCTGACTCGAGCGGCCTGACCAAGGGTGATGCGAGCAAAGCCGTTGAGGCGGTTTTTGATGCAATCACCGGTTCGCTGAAGAAGGGCGGCGAAGTCCGTCTCGTTGGCTTCGGCACCTTCGCGGTCAGCAAGCGTAAGGCATCGACCGGTCGCAACCCGCGCACCGGCGAAACGATGACCATCGCGGCGTCGAACCAGCCCAAGTTCAAGGCCGGCAAGGCCCTCAAGGACGCCGTCAACTAAGTTGACAGGCACCTTCTGGTGAATACATCGGGCCGCGGCGAAAGCCGCGGCCCGATTTGTATATGCCAAGGTGGTTTGTGCGTGAAGATTGAGCAAATGCCCGTTGCAATCATCGTCGCAGCAGCTATGGACGTCCAGCTTTCGGACGCCGGACTTCGGTCCGCTCCCGAACGGGCGCGTAGCTCAGCGGTAGAGCACACCCTTCACACGGGTGGGGTCACAGGTTCAATCCCTGTCGCGCCCACCATGGCCTCCTTGGTCATGGCCGGAACCGAACCGGGGCTGACCCGGCCATTCATCGCCTATTCAATGCTTTCGCGTTAAAGCACGGGCCATGATCCGTACACTGACCCTTTCCCTCGTTTCCGCCCTGCTGTTGTCGGCAGGCGTGCCTGCGATCGCGCGCGGTGATCGCGATCAGGATAATCTGCGCGAAGCCGCGGCGCAGGGACAGGTGATCCCGCTCAATCGGTTGATTGCCGATGTCCGCTCGCGACCGCCCTATAATGAAATGACCTATCTGGGCGGCCCGCAGTTCGACGCGGGACGTATGATCTATGCGCTGAAATTCATGGATGGCAGCCAGGTGGTTGTCGTCTATGTCGATGCCCGAACCGGGCGGATCGTCGGACGCAAACCCTGACATTCCATTGAACCGGCGTTTTCTCGCAACGAGATTTTGCGATGATCGTCCGGACTTGATACACAGTCGAAACATGCGGCCGGCGTGTCCGGTACGCAAAGGAAAGGCGCCTGAATGCGGATCTTGATTGTAGAAGACGAACCGACGCTGGGCCCGCAGCTCAAGGCGACGCTGGAAGGCGCCGGCTATGCCGTTGATCTTGCGACCGATGGCGAGGACGGCCATTTCCTTGGCGCGACCGAAAATTACGACGCGGCGATCCTCGATCTCGGCTTGCCCGAAATCGACGGGCTGACGGTGCTCGATCGCTGGCGCCGCGAAAAGCGGAACTTCCCGGTGCTCGTCCTCACCGCACGCGACAGCTGGTCGGACAAGGTGGCGGGGCTCGATGCCGGCGCCGACGACTATCTGGCCAAGCCGTTCCAGACCGAAGAATTGATCGCCCGTTTGCGCGCGTTGATCCGGCGCGCCGCCGGCAATGCGTCGAGCGAACTCATCGCGGGCAGCGTGCGGCTCGATACGCGGTCGGGCCGCGTGACGCTCGATGGCGCACCGGTCAAGCTGACCGCGCAGGAATATAAGCTTTTGTCGTATCTGCTCCACCATAAGGGCAAGGTCGTGTCGCGCACCGAGTTGATCGAGCATATTTACGATCAGGATTTCGACCGCGATTCGAACACGATCGAGGTGTTCGTGACGCGAATCCGCAAGAAACTTGGCGCCGACATCATCACGACGATCCGCGGGCTCGGTTACCAGCTCGACGATCCGCAGTAACTTATGGCAGAGGCCGACGTCGCCCCGGCGGTCGAAGTGAACCCGGATGCGGCGGAAAAACCGGAGGCGCTGACCAGCCGCATCACCGGTTCGCTGGCGCGGCGCATGATTGCGATCGCGGCGCTATGGATTTCGGTGCTGTTGATCGGCGGCGGTTTTGCGCTCGACCGGGTGCTGACCGGTGCGATCACGCGCAATTTCGATTCGAGCCTCGAATATGTGCTGATCGCGATGATCCGCTCGTCGGAAATCGGCCCCGATGGCGAGGTCCGATTGGTCGAGCCGCTCGGTGACCAGCGTTTCCTTGAGCCCTATAGTGGGCTTTACTGGCAGATCAGCGGCGGCGATCAGGAGCCGTATCGCTCGCGCTCTTTGTGGGAGCGCTCGCTGAAGGCGCCGACGCCGCATATCGACAACCAGATCCATATCTATGACAGCAACCAGTTCCCCGAAGAGGAGCTGCGCGTGCTCGAGCGCAATGTCATCCTGCCGGGAAGCAAGACCAGCTGGCGGTTTCAGATCGCGCAGTCGCGCGAGGCACTCGATACCCAGAATAGCGCGGTACGCGCGACGCTGATCCCCAGCCTGGCATTGCTGGGCCTCGGCCTGATCATCCTCGCTGCGCTCCAGACCTTCTACGGTCTGTGGCCGCTCCGCCATATCCGGCGCGCGATCGCAGCGATGCGCGGCGGGCAGAACCGCCGTGTCGACGCGCCATTGCCGCTCGAGGTGCAACCGATGGTCGACGAGCTTAATGCGCTGCTCGCGCATAATGAGAAGCAGGCCGAAGAGGCGCGGTTGCACGCGGGCAATCTCGCGCATGCGTTGAAGACGCCGCTCACGGTGCTTGTGAACAGCGCAACGAGCTCGGATTCGGAGCTCGCCGAAACGGTGCGGCGCGAGGCGGCGACGATGCAGCGTCAGGTCGATCATCACCTTGCGCGTGCACGCGCCGTCGGGCGTCGCGGCGCGGCGCAGGCACGCGCCGTCGTCTGGGACAGCGTCAACAGCGTGTCGCGCGCCGTCGCGGCGCTCTATCCGAACGCGCGGCTCGATGCCGAAGGCGACAAGGCGGTGATTGTCCGGGTCGAGCGGCAGGACCTCGACGAGCTCGTCGGCAATCTGCTCGAAAACGCGGCAAAATATGGCGGGGGCAGCGTCTTCGTCACGGTTCAACGCGCGGACGGGATGGCCGAAATCCTGATCGAGGATGACGGCGCCGGTATTTCACCGGCCGATCGTACGCGTATTTTCGATCGCGGCGTCCGCCTCGACAGCGGCAAGCCGGGAACCGGGCTGGGCCTGGCGATCGTCCGCGACGTCGCCGAAATCTATGGCGGCAGCATCACGCTTGAAGAGAGCGAGGATTTGGGCGGTCTTCTGGTGCGTTTGAGGCTGCCCGCGGCCTAGGCGGCGGTGACTTCGAGCCCCCGCTGGACCCCCGGTCGGGCCAGACCCGCGTCGAGCCAGCGCTGAACGTGGGTGAAACGATCGAAGCCGACGATTTCGCGTGCGTCATAGAAGCCGATCAGGTTGCGGACCCAACCGAGCAGCGAGACATCGGCGATGCTGTAATCGGCACCCATTATCCATGCCCGCTCGGCGAGCCGGGCGTCGAGAACGCCCAGCAACCGCGTCGATTCGGCGGCGTATCGGTCGCGCGGACGCTTGTCCTCATAGTCTCGGCCGGCGAACTTGTGGAAGAAGCCGAGCTGGCCGAAAATCGGCCCGACGCCGCCCATCTGCCACATCACCCACTGGATCGTTTCATAACGCGTGTTGGGATCGGCGGAGAGCAGCTTCCCGCTCTTGTCCGCAAGATAGAGCAGGATAGCGCCCGATTCGAACAGCGCGAGCGGCGTTCCGCTCGGGCCATCGGGATCATAGATCGCCGGAATCTTGCCATTGGGATTGAGTGCGAGAAACGCTGGATCGTGGCTTTCGTTCGCCATGATATCGACCCGGTGGGCCTCATAGGCCACACCCGTTTCCTCGAGCATGATGCCCACCTTCACGCCGTTCGGCGTCGGTGCTGAAAAGAGCTGGAGCCGATCGGGATGCTGTGCGGGCCAGCGCGAAAAAACGGGATGGGACAGAGTCATGCGCTTTGCTCCCGCTTCGCCTGCTGGTGATGGCGGATCACCTCGTCAATGATGAAGCGCAGGAATTTCTCGGTGAAGTCGGGGTCGAGATCGGCGTCCCGGGCCAGGCTGCGCAGCCGTTCGATCTGGCGCTCCTCGCGACTGGGGTCGGCGGGAGGCAGGCCGTCGCGCGCCTTGAGTTCGCCGACCGCCTTGGTCACCTTGAACCGTTCGGCCAGCATATAGACGAGCGCCGCGTCGATATTGTCGATGCTCTGGCGGTAATGGCTTAGCTGATCGTCCATGCGCGGCTCCTCTGATGTCCGGCACGCTTGGCACCGGGCAGGGGCGTCATGCAAGCCGAAAGTCATTGCAAAATCGCGACCGCGGCGCCAAGGCTCCCCCCGTTATGACTGCCGAAATCCACCAGCTTCATGGGCAGACGCCGCCCTCGCTCGACCCGATGATGGCGCTTGTCGCCGCCGACATGAACGAGGTCAACGCGGTCATCCTCGACCGCATGCAGTCCGAAGTCCCGCTGATCCCCGAACTCGCGGGGCATTTGATTGCGGGCGGCGGAAAACGGATGCGGCCGATGCTGACGCTCGCGTGCGGAAAGCTGCTCGATTATCCCGGGCGCCGCCATTGCAAGCTCGCGGCGGCGGTTGAGTTCATCCACACTGCGACCCTGCTCCATGACGACGTCGTCGACAAATCGGACCTTCGCCGCGGCCGCAAGACCGCGAACCTCATCTGGGGCAACAGCGCGTCGGTGCTCGTTGGCGATTTCCTGTTCAGCCGGGCGTTCGAGGTGATGGTCGAGGATGGGTCGCTCAAGGTACTCAAGATTCTCTCGCGCGCGTCGGCGGTGATCGCCGAGGGCGAGGTGAACCAGCTCTCGGCGCAGCGCCGGATCGAAACGAGCGAAGACCAGTATCTCGCGATCATCAATGCCAAGACCGCGGAATTGTTCGCCGCCGCGTGCAAGATCGCTGCGGTCGTTGCCGAACGCGACGATACCACCGAAGCCGCTCTCGACGCCTATGGCCGCAATCTCGGCATTGCGTTTCAGCTCGTCGACGATGCGATCGACTATGTTTCGGACGCCGAAACGATGGGCAAGGGCGTCGGCGACGATTTTCGCGACGGCAAGGTCACCTTGCCTGTCATCCTCGCCTATGCGCGCGGCAGCGCCGAAGAGCGCGAGTTCTGGAAACTGGCGATCACCGGCCACAAGACGTCCGACGAAGATCTTGCCTATGCGACGAGCTTGCTCCGCAAGCACGACACGATCGCCGACACGCTGGCACGCGCGCGTCATTATGGGCAGCGCGCTGTCGATGCGATCGGTGGCTTCCGCGCCAGCCAGGCGAAATCGGCGCTGACCGAAGCGGTCGCCTTCGCCGTCGCGCGCGCCTATTGAGCCTCCTATGGCGATGATGGGCCCAGCGGCAGAAAGCCCCGACGCCTATATCGCCGCGCTGTCGGGCTGGCAGCGCGAACGCGCCGAGATGATGCGCGCCGCGATCCTGCGCGCGGCGCCCTTCGAAGAAACGATCAAATGGACGAACCTCGTCTTCATGGCGAACGGCCCATCGATCCTGATCCGCGCAGAAGAGCATCGCGTCCTGCTTGGTTTCTGGCGCGGAAAGAGACTGCGCGAGCTGGAGCCGCGGATCAAGGCGAGTGGCAAATATGAGCTCGGTAATCTGGTGATGATCGAGGCGACCGAGGTGTCGCCCGGGACCGTCGAAAAACTCGCCGCCGAAGCCTTTCACCTCAATGCCGAACTGGGCAATCCCGCGGCGCGCGCATGATACAGTCGCTACCGATCGATGCGGTGCTGCCCGATATCATGGCCGCGCTGGCACTAAAGCCCAACGCCGTCGTCATTGCGCCGCCGGGCGCGGGTAAGACCACGCGCGTCGCTCCCGCGATCCTCGACCAGCCGTGGTGCAACGGCGCGGTGTGGCTGTTGTCGCCGCGACGGCTTGCGGCGCGCGGCGCTGCCGAACGGATCGCCGAGGAGATGGGCGAAGCGGTCGGCGGACGTGTCGGTTACGCAACGCGCCTCGACAGCAAACAATCGGCGGCGACACGCCTGCTGGTGATGACGCCGGGTCTGTTCCGTAATCGCATCCTCGCCGATCCCGAACTTGCGGGCGTGTCGGCGGTGCTGTTCGACGAAGTGCACGAACGCAGCCTCGATGGCGATTTCGCCCTCGCGCTCGCGATCGACGCGCAACAGGGCTTGCGTGACGATCTGCGCCTCCTCGCCATGTCGGCGACATTGGACGGCGCACGTTTCGGCGCGCTGCTCGGCAACGCGCCGGTGGTGAAAAGCGAGGGCAAGATCTGGCCGCTCGATCTGCGCCATATCGGGCGACGGCCGGAGGACAGGCTGGAAGCGTCGATACTTGCGGCGGTGCGGCAGGCGCTGACCGACGAGGTCGAGGGCGACATGCTCGCCTTCCTTCCGGGCGCGGCCGATATTGAGCGAGCCGCCACTGCGGTAGAGGAGGCGCGCCTGCCGCTCGCCGTCCACAGGCTGCACGGACAGATCGACCCGGCGCTGCAACGCAAAGCGCTCGTTCGGGACGCCGACGGGCGGCGCAAACTGATCCTCGCGACGAGCATCGCCGAGACCAGCCTGACGATCGAGGGGGTGCGGATCGTGATCGACGCAGGCCTGTCGCGCCGTCCGCGCTTCGACAAGGCGGCGGGCATCGCACGGCTCGTCACCGAACGCGCCAGCCAGGCGTCGGCGACGCAGCGCGCTGGCCGCGCCGCGCGGCAGGGGCCGGGGGTCGCGTACCGATTGTGGGAAGCTGCGGCGACCGCGGGGATGCCGCCCTTCGATCCGCCCGAAATTCATGAAAATGACCTGATGCCCGTTGTGCTCGACTGTGCAAGCTGGGGCATCGTCGATCCGCGCCAGCTCGGCTGGCTGGACCCGCCGTCACCCGCCGCGATTTCGGAAGCGAAGACGCGGCTGCAGGCAATCGATGCGCTGACCGGCGACGGCCGTATCACCGCGCACGGCAAGGCGCTCGCTGCGATCCCGCTCCCCGTGCCGCTCGCGCATATGCTGCTCGATGCGGCGCGCGCAGGCGAGGCGGAGATGGCAGGGCGGCTGGCGGTTCTGCTCACCGAACCGGGGCTTGGCGGACGCGGCGTCGATGTCGAGGCGCGGCTGGGACGCTGGCGCGGCCAGCGTAACGACCGCAGTGAAGGGGCCTGGCGGCTCGCGCGAAGACTGGCCACAATCGGGGAAAAATTGGCGGCCGGGACCGACGGCGTCGAACCGCGCTCGATCGGTGGCTGGATCGCGACGGCTTGGCCCGATCGCGTCGCTCGGCAGCGCGCGGGGCAGCGCGGCGAATATCTAAGCGTCGGTGGCCGCGCCTATCGCATCGATGCGGTCGATGCGCTGGCGGGAAGCGAATGGCTGGCGATCGCCGACGCGCAGGGGCATGCTGCGGGTGTGCGCATCCTCGCCGCGGCGCCGATCGATCAGGCAGAGGTCGAGGCGCTTTTTGCCGACCGCATCGCCCAGCATTCGGCCAGCAGCTACGACGCTGCGAACGACCGCGTGGACCATCGCCGCGAACGGCGGCTCGGCGCGATTGCACTGACCAGCGGGCAGGCGGGGCGCACCGAAAATGCCGATGACGACGTCGCGGTGCGGATGGCGGCGGTGCGCAGCAAGGGGTTGGGGTTGATCGGCTGGGGCCCCGCGTCGCAGGCATTGCGTCAGCGCGCATCCTTCGCGGGCCTCGATGCCCTGTCGACGGGCGCGCTCGCCGACAGTATTGAAATCTGGCTCGAACCGCTGCTGGCGGGATGCCGCGGGCTGCGCGATATCGGCGACCGCAAGCTCACCGATGCGCTGACCGCGCTGCTCGACTGGCCGGCACGCCAATTGCTCGAAAAACATGCGCCGGCCGACTATGCCACACCCGTCGGTAGCCGGCATCCCATCGACTATGGCGCCGACGGCGGGCCGACGGTCAGCGTGCGGGTGCAGGAATTGTTTGGGCTGGCGCGGCATCCGACGATCGGCGATCCGCCGGTGCCGCTGGTGCTCGCGCTGACCTCGCCTGCGCACCGGCCGATCCAGACGACGCGTGATCTTGCGTCTTTCTGGGGCGGCAGCTGGCACGATGTCGCGCGCGAGATGCGCGGCCGCTATCCGAAACACAGCTGGCCCGACGATCCGGCGAACGCGCGCCCGACGTTGATGACCAAAGCGGCGCAGGCCCGGCGTGACGCGCAATAGCCCTCTTTCCGGCGAAGCGCCAAGGCGCTAAGGCGGCGGTACAGGCACCACTACAGGACGACCCCCATGACAGCGCGTATTTTCCAGAAGCCCAAAAATGCCATGCAGTCGGGGCGTGCCGGAACGCAACGCTGGATGCTGGAGTTCGCCCCCGCCGAAGCGCGCAAGGCTGATCCGCTGATGGGTTGGGCGGGCAGTGGCGACACGCAGCGGCAGCTGCGACTGGGCTTCGCCAGTCAGGAAGAGGCAATCGCCTATGCCGCGCGCAATGGTATCGAGGTCGAAGTGACCGCGCCCCCCGTGCGGACGCTCAAGATACAGGCCTACGCCGACAATTTCCGCTGATAAAAGGACGGCCCCGAAGGGCCGTCGACATCAGGCTTCGCTGTCGGGCTGCAACAGCTTGTGCAGGTGGACGACGACATATTTCATTTCGGCATCGTCGACCGTGCGCTGCGCGGCGCTGCGCCACGCCTTTTCAGCCGACTTATAATCGGGATAGAGGCCGACGACGTCGAGGTTGTGAAGGTCGGTAAAGTCTAGGCCCTGCGGATCGCTGACGCGTCCGCCGAAAACCAGGTGAAGCTTGCTCATCTTCGGATTCCTGCCGGTAAAAGTCTTGGGGAGGGGACGCGCAGCCCCCTATTCCGCAACGGGCCAATAAGCAAGTAAGCTGTCTTTCAGCCGTCGGGGTCTTCTTTGCGGCCCTTGGGCAGCAGCGAGCCGAGCAGCGCACCAATCGCAACGGCGCCGGCGACGAGGACCAGCGGCTGCTTCTCGGCGGCGTCCTTGAGCTTGCCGTTCGCGCGCTTCGCCTGCGCCTTGCCCTTTTCGAACGCCTGTCCGGCTGCCTCGCGGGCGACCTCGGCCTGTTCGCTCGCCTTTGCGGCAAGGTCGCCGGTCGCGGCGCGAGCGCGGCCATAGCCGTCCTGAATCCGCGCCTTCGCCGCCTCGGCGGTCAGGCGCGCATTTTCGGCGGTTTTCTCTGCAAGTTCACTCGCTTTTGCACGGGTCTCGCGGGCAGTTTCACCGAACGGCTTCATTATCTTGTTCCTCCACATTTTCGATTTCATCTTCCTCCGCCACATCGGCGGAATGAAAATGATCGGCGACACGCGCCGCCAGGTCCTGAATCTTGCTCACCAGCGCGGGCGCTTGTTCCTTGATCGGTTCGCGCAGCAGCCAGACGATCCCTGCTGCCGCGGCAATCGCGATCGGCAGGCGATTGTTGCGAAACTGTTCGCGCACGGCATGCGCGGCATCGTCGACTTTTTCGCCAACCCGGTATTTGCCTCGATCGACGAGCGCGCCGGGCTTGAGCGCAGCTTTGGCGACGTCGAGCCGACGGTGCAATTCGGCACGCTGCAGCATCGAACGGCGCGCGGCGGCGATCAGGCGATTACGCGTCCGCGGCATCGGTATCGATTCCTTCGTTGGTCAGGTCGCGCCGCAGCGCGGTGCGAATGTCGCCATAGCTGAGGTGCGCGCGCCACCCTGCCAAAGCGGCGATGGCAAGCAAGAACCCGACCACGATCAACGTCGCCAGAAGCGGCCCGAGATGCGGCGACAACGCCAATATCGCGCCGAACGCCAGCGCCAGCAAAGCCACGCCGGCGGCGGTAGCGGCTACCCCGCCCCATATCGTGGCCCGACTGGCACCGTGCAGCGCCAGTTCGCCGCGTGCCTCGATCAGTGCAAGCTCAGCCCTCGCCGTCGCCGAAAGATTGTCGACGACGTCGCCGACAATCTTTTCGAGCGGAACGGGCGGAGGCGTGACCGGCCGTCCGTCGGGCGCATAGCCATGACTTATGCCATCAAAGCTGCGCTCGTCGGACGTCGACGGGATGTTTGGATCTGAAGATGCCAACGCCCTGTCAATCGTTCGAGCTGCCCTTGAGCATCCGGGCGAGCACGAAGCCGATCACCGTGGCGGCGCCGACGGCAATCGCCGGATTCTTCTTCACCATGTCGCGGGTCGATGCCGCGAGTTCGTCGAGATCCTTCTTGTCGAGCGTCGTGGCAAGGCCGGCAACGGTCGTCGCGGCCGAACGCGCATAGTCGCCATATTGCTTGCCGAACTTGGTATCGACGGTGCCGGCGCTGTCTTCGAGCAGCTTGGCGAGGCTGCCGACGGCTTCGGCGGCCTTGTCCTTGCCCTTGGTCGCGGCGTCGCGCGCCTTGACCGAGGCCTGATTCTTCAGCGTCGAGGCTTCCTGCTTCAGCGAAGCGGCCTTCTTCGATGCTTCGGATTTGATGGTGTCGCGGGTGGCGGCGATCTGGTCGCGGATCGGATGATCCTTGGCGGCCTTCACGGTCGCGGGCTTGCGCGCAGGCGCAGCCTTGGTTGCGGCGGCCTTTGCAGGCGCCTTGGGACGGGGAGCGGCAACTTTCTTCGTCGCGGGAGTAGCGGCTTTGGCCATCGGCGTTGTCCTCTTCTTTTATTTCGGGTGCCGCATGAGCGCGCATCCCTTTGGTCCTGCCTCAATATATAGCAAAGCGGGCCCAATGGTTCCATAGGCCAGCAAAATTCCTATGCAGTGGTTGCACTAAGGGCACCCCGCCGATAACAGGCGGGCGCCTTTCCCTACCGGCCCGTCGCTGGCCGCCAGCAGGACAAAACTCATGACCGCCATCATCGACATCCACGGCCGCGAAATCCTCGACAGCCGTGGCAACCCGACTGTCGAAGTCGATGTCCTGCTTGAAGACGGCAGCTTCGGCCGCGCTGCCGTGCCGTCGGGCGCCTCGACCGGCGCGCATGAAGCGGTCGAACTGCGCGACGGCGACAACAGCCGCTACCTTGGCAAGGGTGTGATCAAAGCTGTGGCTGCGGTGAACGGCGATATCGCCGAAACGCTGATCGGCCTCGATGCCGAGGACCAGCGCGAACTCGATCAGGCGATGATCGACCTCGACGGCACGCCGAACAAGAGCCGCCTCGGCGCGAACGCGATCCTCGGCGTCAGCCTTGCCGCCGCCAAGGCTGCCGCCGACGCGCGCGGCCTGCCACTCTATCGCTATGTCGGCGGCGTGTCGGCGCGCACCTTGCCGGTGCCGATGATGAACATCATCAACGGCGGCGAGCATGCCGACAACCCGATCGACGTGCAGGAATTCATGATCATGCCCGTCGGCGCCGGCAGCATCGCGGAAGCGGTGCGCTGGGGCAGCGAGATTTTTCACACGCTGAAGAAAGGTCTGTCGGCGAAGGGCCTCGCAACCGCAGTTGGCGATGAGGGCGGCTTCGCCCCGAACCTCGCGTCGACGCGCGCCGCGCTCGACTTCATTGCCGCGTCGGTCGATCAGGCGGGCTTCAAGCTCGGCACCGACGTCGTTCTCGCGCTCGATTGTGCCGCGACCGAATTTTTCAAGAACGGCAAGTACGAGATCAGCGGCGAAGGTCTGTCGCTCAGCCCCGAACAGATGGCCGAATATCTCGCCGCGCTCGTCAAGGATTACCCGATCAAGTCGATCGAGGACGGCATGAGCGAAGATGATTTCACGGGCTGGAAGGCGCTCACCGACCTCGTTGGCGACAAGTGCCAACTCGTCGGCGACGATCTCTTCGTTACCAACCCGCTGCGGCTGGAGCAGGGAATCAAGGACGGCCTCGCCAACTCGCTGCTCGTCAAGGTCAACCAGATCGGCACGCTGTCCGAAACGCTCGACGCGGTCGATATGGCGCACCGCGCGCGCTACACCGCGGTGATGTCGCACCGCTCGGGCGAAACCGAAGACTCGACGATCGCCGACCTCGCGGTCGCGACCAACTGCGGCCAGATCAAGACCGGCAGCCTCGCGCGTTCCGACCGGCTCGCGAAATACAACCAGCTCATCCGCATCGAGGAAGAGCTGGGCGACATGGCGCGTTACCCGGGCGCGACGATTTTCGGTTGAGCGCAAAGCTGCGGAAAACTGTGACCTGATGCCTTGACGCCACGAATCAACTCTGATTCAAGGGCCGGAATGACGCAGCGCCACAAATTCCGTAAATCGATGAACCGGGCCGCCGGTCCCGCCATCGCGGTGATGGTGGTGCTGGCGATGATCGGCTATATTATTTTCGGTCCGACCGGGCTTTATGCCTGGGGCGATTATGGTCAGTCGGTCGAGAAAAAGCGCGTCGAGTTGAGCGAGTTGAGCAAAAAGCAGAGTGAGCTTCAGAACCGCGTCAACCTGCTCGACCGGCGAAGCGTCGATCCCGATCTGGCCGAAGAATATGTGCGCGAGAAACTCGGCGCATATCATCAGGACGAATATATCATCCCGATGGACAAGGCCGCGAAGCCCTGAGCTTCTGCCGCAGCTTTGCTGCACCCATGCTGCATACGTAAGTGGGCCCAGCCCCGTTCCACGGTGGGCGTTGCCAAGTGCGGCGCGGCTCTCCTATATGGCGGCTTGCCGTAACGGCTAAATGCAAAGGAACCCGTCTTGGCCAAAGCACCTGCGCGCACCTCCCCCGCGCCAAAAAAGACTGCATCCACTCCGGCCCCCGCGAACAATCGCGAGCAACCGCGCGATCCCGTTTCTTATGACGCGACGCCCGAAGAGCTGGAAAAATTCTATCGCGAAATGCTGCTCATCCGCCGCTTCGAAGAAAAGGCGGGTCAGCTTTACGGTCTCGGCCTGATCGGCGGTTTCTGTCACCTCTACATCGGACAGGAAGCGGTGGCGGTCGGCCTGCAGTCGGCGCTCGACGGCGACAAGGACAGCGTCATCACGGGTTACCGCGATCATGGCCATATGCTCGCTTACGGCATCGATCCCAAGGTCATCATGGCCGAACTGACGGGCCGCGCCGCGGGGATCTCGCGCGGCAAGGGCGGTTCGATGCACATGTTCAGCGTCGAGAAGAAATTTTACGGCGGCCACGGCATCGTCGGCGCGCAGGTTTCGCTCGGCACCGGGCTGGCGTTCGGGCACAAATATCGCGGCGATGGCGGGGTGGCGATGGCCTATTTCGGCGACGGCGCATCGAACCAGGGCCAGGTGTACGAAAGCTTCAACATGGCCGAGCTGTGGAAGCTGCCGATCATCTTCGTGATCGAGAATAACCAATATGCGATGGGCACCTCGGTCAACCGCTCGTCGGCCGAGGACCAGCTTTATCGCCGCGGCGAAAGTTTCCGCATTCCGGGGATGCAGGTCGATGGCATGGACGTGCTCGCGGTGCGCGGCGCCGCCGAAGCGGCACTAGAATGGGTGCGCGCGGGCAAGGGGCCGGTGCTGATGGAGCTCAAGACCTATCGCTATCGCGGCCATTCGATGTCCGACCCCGCCAAATATCGCAGCCGCGAAGAAGTGCAGGCGGTACGCGACAAGTCCGACGCCATTGAACATCTGAAAAAGCTGATGACCGACGCGGGCATCACAGAGGACAAGTTCAAGGATATCGACAAGGAAATTCGCGCGATCGTCGCCGAGTCCGCCGACTTTGCGGAAAGCGCGCCCGAACCCGAACTTCACGAACTTTATACCGACGTGCTGGTGGAGCAATATTGAGATGGCCATCGAATTGAAAATGCCGGCACTGTCGCCGACGATGGAAGAAGGCACGCTCGCCAAGTGGCTCGTCAAGGAAGGCGACACGGTCAAATCGGGCGACATCCTCGCCGAGATCGAAACCGACAAGGCGACGATGGAATTCGAGGCGATCGACGAGGGCACGATCGGCCAGATCCTCGTGGCAGAAGGCACCGACAATGTGAAGGTCGGCACCGTCATCGCAACAATCACGGGCGAGGGTGACGAAGCGGCTGCTCCGGCGTCTGCGCCCGCCGCCGCGCCTGAACCGAAGGCCGAAACGCCGGCGCCTGCTCCGGCACCCGCTGCCGCCGAGCCGGCTGCGGTTGTGGCCCCCGCTGCCGCCGAACGTGCCTCCGACCCTGCGATCCCCGAAGGCACCGCGATGGTCCGCCTGACGGTCCGCGAAGCCCTGCGCGATGCGATGGCTGAGGAAATGCGCAAGGACGACCGCGTGTTCGTGATGGGCGAGGAAGTCGCCGAATATCAGGGCGCGTACAAGGTCACACAGGGCCTGCTCCAGGAATTCGGTGCCCAGCGCGTCGTCGACACGCCGATCACCGAATATGGGTTCGCCGGTCTTGGCACCGGGGCGGCGATGGGCGGGCTGCGTCCGATCATCGAGTTCATGACCTTCAACTTCGCGATGCAGGCGATCGACCACATCATCAACTCGGCGGCGAAGACCAACTATATGTCGGGCGGCCAGATGCGCTGCCCGATCGTGTTCCGCGGACCGAACGGCGCCGCGGCGCGCGTCGGCGCGCAGCACAGCCAGAATTTCGCGCCCTGGTACGCCAGCGTCCCCGGCCTGATCGTGATCGCGCCCTATGACGCCGCCGATGCGAAGGGGCTGATGAAGGCCGCGATCCGCACCGAGGATCCCGTCGTCTTCCTCGAAAACGAACTGCTCTACGGCCGCAGCTTCGACGTGCCCGAGGTCGATGATTTCGTCCTGCCGATCGGCAAGGCGCGGATCATGCGGGCGGGCAGCGATGTGACGATCGTCAGCTACTCGATCGGCGTCGGGCTGGCGCTCGAGGCGGCCGACCAGCTGGCGGCCGAGGGCATCGACGCCGAGGTCATCGATCTGCGCACGCTCCGTCCGCTCGACACCGCGACGGTGCTCGCGAGCCTCAAGAAGACGAACCACCTCGTCATCGTCGAGGAAGGCTGGCCCACCTGTTCGATCGCCAGCGAACTCGCGATGGTCGCGATGGAGCAAGGTTTCGACGATCTCGATGCACCCGTGATGCGCGTGTGCAACGAGGATGTGCCGCTGCCCTATGCGCACAATCTCGAAAAACTGGCACTGATCGACACGCCGCGCGTCGTCGCGGCGGTGAAGGCGGTTCGCAATCGCGCCTGACGACCCGGAGGCGGCGTTCTACCCCGATATGCGCGATCCGCGCGTGATGGTCTCGGTACCGCACGCGCGGCGCGCGGCCGTGACGGCGCTGTGGGGACTGGCGGCGCGGCTGACCAAGCTGCTGATCGACGCGCGCGAACCGCTGATCGGCCAGATCAAGCTTGCCTGGTGGCGCGACATGGCGGCGATGCTGGCGAGTGATCCCGCGGCTTTGCCAAAGGGCGAACCGCTGCTTGCCGAGCTTCAGGCGACGTGGGCCGGGCAGGGCGGTCTCGACGCGCTCGTCGACGCCGCCGAAGCGATGCTGCTCGCCGAAAACCCCGACGACCGCCGTTCCGCGTCGACAAGCTTCGGGATGCGGCTGTTCGCGCTGTCGGGCGGCGATCCGGCCGGCGGGAAACGCTGGGGATTGCTATGGGGCGCCGGTGTCGACGCGAGCGAGCCCGAAGCACGGCGGTTGCTCGCCGACGCCAAGGTCGACGCGCCGCCGCGAAGCCTTTTTACCGGAAATCGGGCGCTTTTGATGCTTGATCGCTGGGCTGGCGCGATTGCGCAAAACGATGGCGAGCGGCGCTGGCGTAGCGAGGGAATGCTGCTGTTCCGCGTCGGTTTATTTGGACGCTGACGATAAAAGCGCGCCGGGGGTGGAAATGCCGCGACCAAACATCTATCTTGTCCGGTATAAAATAGGGTCGCAGGGGACATCTGCATGTTCAACGGGCTGATCGCCTATCTCGATTCGATCAAGGCGCGCGATCCGGCGCCGCGGTCGCGTTGGGAAATCCTTCTTTATCCGGGCATTGTTGCGGTCGGAATGCACCGTATCGCGCATTGGCTGTTCGAGGCGCGCCTGTTCTTTCTCGCCCGCTTCGTCAACCATCTGTCGCGCTGGATGACCGCGATCGACATTCATCCGGGCGCCAGGATTGGCCGCCATTTGTTCATCGATCACGGCTTTACCGTCATCGGTGAAACCGCCGAGATCGGCGACAATGTCACCATCTATCAGTGCGTGACGCTGGGCGGGACCGATCCCGCGAACGGCATTGCGGGCAAACGCCATCCGACGCTGGCCGATGACGTCATTGTCGGATCGGGCGCGCAGATCCTTGGCCCGATCACCGTCAACCCCCGCGCGCGCATCGGCGCCAATGCGGTGGTGACCAAGGACGTGCCCGAAGGGGCGGTGATGGTCGGCATCCCGGCGCGCTCGACGCTGGTCGATGCCGCTGAATATGCGCGCGAATTTGTGCCTTATGGCACTTGCAACGAGACTTTCGATCCGTCGACGCAAAAGGTCGAGCTGCTCCAGTGCCAGCTAGAGCAGATGCAGAAGCAACTCGCCCAGTTGATCGCCGAACGCGACGCGGTTGCCGCGGATGAAGCCCCGCCGCGCAAAGGGAGCCGGACCAGAGCCTGATGGGAACCGTCACGCCCCTGCCGTTCGCGAACAGGGCGCTCCCGCAGCAGACCGGTTTCGAGCGCCCCGAGTTGATGCGCATCCTCGACCTTTATGGCAGGATGGTCGCCGCGGGGCACTGGCGCGATTATGCGATGGATTTCCACCGCGATGCCGCGATATTCTCGGCCTTCCGCCGTGCGGCCGAGCGCCCCGAATATCGCATAGAAAAACGCCCCGCCTTGCGGAGCAGGCAGGGCATGTGGGCCCTTGTCTCCGAAGCCGGGGCGATTTTGAAGCGCGGGGACGAGCTTTCCAATGTGCTCGCCCCCGTCGAACGCAAGCTTATGAAGCTGGTATCGGACTGACCGGACGGATCGTCGCGGGCAGCTGGTTCGCCAGATTGTCGGGCAGGAAGCCGACCACCATCGCCCGCGCATTCTGCCAGAAGGCCGAGAGCAGCAGCAACGCCGAACCGATCACGAACGCCGTCAGCGCGACATTGAGTTCGACCGCACCAAAGGTGTTGAACAACTGCGTCATCGCGAACAGCACATAGGCGAGGGCGGAGACGAGCAGGGCGCGGCGGTCGATCGCAAGCGCGATCAGCCCGAACAGGATATAGACGCCGATTACCATCACCGCTGCCGCGCTGCCGATATCGTCGCCGCGCGTGACGCCGAGCAGGTGGAAGATCGGATGCGCGATCATCGGGGCGGCGAGCAGGTGGAGCCAGAAGGCGACGTCGCTGCGGCGCGTCTGGCGGACCCTGTCGCTGCGGTCCCACCACATGGCGAGGGTGAACACACCGAGCCCGGCGATGAGCACCAATATCATCGGCAGCGTGCCGTCGTGGCTGGGCATTCCAGTGATCGCGAGCACCAGCGCCACCGCTGTGGCAGCGAGCGCGGCGGTGCCGGCAGCGACGGTGATCGGTACCATGAAGCGCTTCCAGTGAAGCCATGTCGCTCCGGCGGTAACCGCCGCCATCGATCCGACCACGATCGCGCCGGTCGTTTCGCCGAGATCGCTTCCGAAGATGGATTCGCCATGCTCGACAAGAAAGCCGACCATCGTCGCAAAGACGCCGCCCGAAAAGGCGAGGACAAGCACGATGCTGGGTAGCGCCATGCGGCGTTGGCGGGTGAAATATTCGGCGAGGAACCACGCCGAGGCGGCGACGAACGCGCCGCCGAGCGCGGGATGGATCGAGGCGCCGATCCACGCCACCGCGACGAGCAGGATCACCGCCGCGATGCTGACGAAAATATCGTTGAAGCCGGTGATAAGGCGGAATGATTCCTCATCCGCTCCGGGGGCGGCACGCACCGATGCGATATGCGAGCGGAAAGCCAGCGCGGCCTCCGGCGTCAGTACCTTTGCATCGACCGCGGCTTGCAGGTCGGTTTCACTATACATCGGGGTCGTCCTTCTGTCCGATCCCCTTGCCCCGCAGCGCTTTTAGCATCGCTGTATTGGTGATGCAACACAATAAGTCAGGCAAAGATTTGCGCCGAGGTCAGCCGTTCCTTCTGCGCGCGCGTGACACGATCGACGAGAAAATAGGCGAGGGGATAGAGCGCGAGACACAGCGCCGACGAGAAGGTCTCGATTTCCAGCGCGCTTCGGGCATCGGCCGCATTCCTGGGATTGAGGCCGAACCGGAGGGCCGCGTAGGAGGCTATGTTGGTGAGCGTCCATATTCCCCACCAGTAAACGAGCAGGGGTTCGCCGCGATCCAGATCGCTACCGCCGGTATGGCTCGCGTTCCAGATCTGTCGCATCACCGCAAATGGTTTGAACAGATTGGCGAATGGAACAAAATACCAGCCGACGGCCCAGCCCGGGGTGTAGTCGAACCCCGGCACCATCGCCGCAGCCACATTGGCAGCGGCGCGATATATCCACATGCCGAAGACGACATAGGTGGCGATGAGCAACAGCCAATTGGCGAGCAGAACCATGACGTAAAGGCCATCGAGACTTGTCAGCTCGGCGGCATTGTCGAGGTCTATCACGCCCTGCAATTCGGCAATCTCGCCGACCAGCATAGCGACGGTCAGCACCAAGTTGCCGAAGAGCATCGCTTTGACGATCTTTGCGCGGCGTTGAAGAAGGTCGATACCTTCTGCCAGCCCCATCTCCGCCATATCATCCCCCCGCACAGGAACGCCGCCCCGGCGTCCCAGTGCGGTAAGATGTATAAGCTTCAGCCCAGCGCCATCAATGCCTTCATGACATTCATCGACTGCTCGCTGCCCGACTGCGGAACGGTCTCGCCATTGCGGTCGATGATCTTCTCCCACGCGGCGGCGACGCCTTCGGGCGTGCGCTCGCCTTCGGGCAGCGCGACGCCGGGGGTCATCGTGACAAAAGCGGCGTGGAATGCGCCCGCGCCCGCGCCGACGATCATGTTGGTCGGCGCGTCTTCACTGACGAGATACAATGCGGCCGGAACGACATTCTCGGGCGTGAACTTTTCGAACAGTTCGGCGGGGAAGATGTCCTCGGTCATGCGGGTGCCCGCGACCGGCGCGATCGTGTTGCAGCGGATGTTGTACTTCGCGCCCTCGAGATGCAGCGTTTTGGTCAGGCCCGCGAGGCCGAGCTTTGCCGCGCCATAATTGGCCTGGCCGAAATTGCCGTAAAGGCCGGTCGACGATGCGGTCATCAGCAGGCGACCATAAGCCTGCTCGCGCATGGTGTCCCACACTGCCTTGGTGACGTTGGCGCTACCGCTCACATGCACCTTCAGCACCAGGTCGAAATCGGCGGGCTCCATCTTGGCGAAGCTTTTGTCGCGCAGGATGCCGGCGTTGTTGATGACGATGTGGACGCCGCCCCATTCTTCCTTCGCCTTGGCGACCATTTCGACCATCTGATCATATTCGGTGACGCTGCCGCCATTCGACATCGCGGTGCCGCCCGCGGCGCGGATTTCCTCGACGACTTGCAGTGCGGCGTCCGAATGGCCGGTGCCATCGCGCGATCCGCCGAGGTCGTTGACGACCACCTTGGCGCCGCGGCGCGCGAGTTCGAGCGCATAGGCACGGCCGAGGCCGCCGCCGGCGCCGGTAACAATTGCAACACGTCCGTCAAACTTGATCGTCATGATGGTCTCCCGAAAGGGCCTCCCCGAGAAAAGGTTGCCCGAAAAAACTGGAACGTCCTTAGCCGTTCGCACCTCGCTGGCAAGAGGGTGTGAAAATCGACGGATGCAACAAAAATGTCATGAAATTGACGTGCATCTGTCACTTAAGCGTCATAGCAGCGCCGTCAGATTGTAACCTTTCGCAACGGAGCAAATCCCTCATGCGCCACGCCCTGACCGCCGCCTTGCTGGCCACATCAATGTTCAGCCTGCCGACCGCGGCGCACGCTCAGGCGATGACCGCCCAAGAGGCGGCGCAGCTCCGTGCCGAACTCGCCGCGCTGAAAGCGCAGGTGCAGACGCTTGAAACCCGGCTCGATGCGGCGACCGCGCAACCGGCGCCCGCTCCGGCTCCCGTACTGCCGCCGCCCTCGGTGACGGCAAAGCCTGCGACCGACATCAGCTGGAAGGGCGCACCCGAGATCAAGACCGCCGACGGCTGGAGCTTCAAGCCGCGCGGCCGCATCCAGCTCGACGTCGCAAGCATCGATGCGCCGGCTGGCGTAACGGGCATTCGCGGCGGCACCGCGACCGAGTTCCGACGCGTCTATCTGGGCGTCGACGGCAAGATTCCCGGGGGTTTCTCCTATCGGGTCGAGGCTGATATCGCGAACAGCGAGGTCGAACTGACCGACATCTATATGACCTATGGGACCGGACCGCTGTCGGTCACCGCGGGCCAGATCAAACCCTTCTGGTCGCTCGACGACATGACCAGCGACCTGTTCACCAGCTTCACCGAGCGGGCTGCATTCACACAGGCGTTCGGATTCGAGCGCCGCGTGGGCCTGTCGGCGCAATATAAGGGCAAAGCCCTGCTCGTGCAGGGCGGCGTATTTGGCGACAATGCACGCGACCTGCTCAGCGACGCCAACCACAGCATGAGCGTCGACGGACGCGTCGTCTGGATGCCGAAGCTCGGCGACACGCAGTTGCACCTTGGGGCGTCAGC
Organism: Sphingopyxis sp. Soil_C_28; assembly: GCF_057657055.1. Taxonomy (NCBI): domain Bacteria; kingdom Pseudomonadati; phylum Pseudomonadota; class Alphaproteobacteria; order Sphingomonadales; family Sphingopyxidaceae; genus Sphingopyxis; species Sphingopyxis sp. Soil_C_28. The sequence goes on along the minus strand of NZ_JBDGJE010000001.1, from coordinate 1,450,326 downwards.
CCATTACCGCGACCCCAATGATCCTGCGGCCACGAACCGTTATCGCGCGCGACCGTTCGTTCACACGACCGATGTCCGGCTGGTGGATACCGGACTGATTGACATATCCAGCGAGCGTGGCCTCGGCCTTGAGGGCGCGGTGCTTGCGGGGCCCTTCCACGCGGCCGGCGAAGCTTTCTGGCAGACTGTCAAGCGCAGCACCGCCGGCGATCCTACCTTCTTCGGCGGCTATGCCGAGGTCGGAATGGTGCTGACCGGCGGTGACACGCGTGGCTACAAGGACGGCGCATTCGATCGTCTCAAGCCGTCGAAGCCGATCACCGCCGGCGGGATCGGTGCGATTGAGGTCAACGCACGCTACGACTATCTTGATCTCAACGACGCCGGCATCGTCGGCGGCCAGCAAAGGACGGCACTGATCGGGCTCGTCTGGGCACCGATCGACTATATCCGCATCACCGCCAACTATGGCAAAGTGTGGCTCGACGACGCGCGGATCGCGACAGCGACCGGCGACCGCAGCTATTCGGCGGATACGTTCGGGCTGCGCACGCAGGTCGACTTTTAAGCAGACGGGGGGCGTCGAACCAGGATTGGCGGTAATCGATCAATTCCGGCCATTCTCGCTTCGGAATCATGCGCACCCCGCTCCGGGAAATAATCGCCACACAACGCCGAACCGGTGCAAGAATCTTCTTCCTTCGGCGTGCCGCCAGATTATGGATATTCGGTCCTATCTGCCGAGGCGTGGCGACGGCATCGGCAAAAAGCCCGATAATCTGTACGGAGCACGACATTGATTAAAAGCATCTTGTTCGGCGCCTTGGCCAGCCTGCTCCTTGCGAGCTGTTCCGACGCAGCCAACGGGCAGGCCGTCGCTTCGGGCCAGCCCTCTGTTCCCGCGCAGCGCGGTGAGGGGCTGCCCTATGAAGTTTCCGACACCGAAGTCTGGGATGTCCCCGATCCTGTTTCGGGGCGTGCATATCAGGTTTTCGTGGCGCTGCCGCCATCGTACCGCGAGCAGCCGGGGCGCCGATATCCGGTGCTCTATGTCACCGATGCCGATTATGCCTTCCCGCTGATCAAGCAGATCGGCCGGCGGCTCAACGTCGAGCGGCCCACCGTCGAAGAGTTTATTCTGGTCGGCCTTTCCTACGCGAAGGGAGAGGGCGGCATGCAAAGTCGTCGGCGCGATTATACGCCGACACCGAACGGACCCAGTACCGCGCCCGCCGACGCCGAACATGGCAAGGCGGCCCCCTATGCCGCCTATGTTCGCGATCAGGTTTTACCCTTCGTGGCCGGACGCTATCGAACCGATGAACGTCGCAGGCTTTTCCTTGGCCATTCCTATGGCGCGCTGTTGGGCACGGAAATATTGTTTAGCGAGCCCCGCCTGTTTGACGGCTATATCCTCGGCAGTCCCTCCTTCTGGTACGACCGTCATCATATGGCGGACCGGGAAAAGGCCTATGCCGCCAAGCACGACGACCTGCCCGCACGCATTTACATGTATGTCGGCGAATATGAAGAGATGCGGCCGGGCGACCCGCGCTATGCCAAAGACGTCGATATGGTGACCGATACAAGGACCATGGATCGTGTCCTGCGGTCGCGCAATTATCCGTCGCTGCGCATGGAGGTCGAGGTGTTGAACGACGAAGATCACGTCACGGTCGCGCCGCGCGGCTTTACGCACGGATTGAAATATCTGCTCCCCGTGCCCGCAAAATAACGTCCGATCGGCTCAGACGCTCTTCCCTGAATCCAGCGCATAACCCGCCGACCGCACCGTCCGGATGATATCCGTCGTACCTGGCAGGTTGATCGCCTTGCGCAGGCGGCGGATATGGACGTCGACGGTACGCAGCTCGATGTCGCTGTCCTGGCCCCAGACGCTGTCGAGCAATTGTCCGCGCGAAAAGACGCGGCCCGGATGCTCCATGAAATGGCGGAGCAGGCGAAATTCGGTCGGTCCCATCGCGACGATCTGGCCCGCGCGCACGACCTTGTGCGCGACCGAATCCAGTTCGATGTCGGCATAGGTCAGCATTTCGCCGGCGAGCGCCGGGCGTAGACGGCGGAGCACCGCCGATACGCGCGCAACCAGTTCGCGGGGGCTGAACGGCTTGGTGACATAATCGTCGGCGCCGGTTTCCAGCCCGCGAATGCGATCCTCTTCCTCGCCGCGCGCGGTGAGCATGATGATCGGGACGTTCGCCGATTTCGGGTTGCGGCGCAGGCGTCGGCACACTTCGATGCCGGGCAGGCTTTCGATCATCCAGTCGAGCAGGACGATGTCGGGAACGCGCTCCTCGACGAGGACGAGCGCCTGTTCGCCGTCGGGGGTTTGGCGGACCGAGAAACCTTCGCGGGCGAAATGCCAGACGATGAGCTCGGCGATTGCCTCGTCATCTTCGATGAGCAGCAGGTCGGGCTGCGGCATCAGCCTTGCTCCTGTTCCGCGGCGCCATCTTCGGGCTGTTCGCCGCGCTCGCGTTCCTCCATCCGTTCGCCGGTCACGACATAATAGACCATCTCGGCGATGTTCGTCGCATGGTCGCCCATGCGCTCGAGGTTCTTGGCGACGAACAACAGATGTGCGCTTTCCGAGATATATTTCGGATTTTCCATCATGAAGGTGACGAGCGTGCGAAAGATGCTGTTGTAGAAATCGTCGACATTCTTGTCGCGCACCGTCACCCGCACCGCGAGTTCGGCGTCGCGTGCGGCGAAGCTGTCGAGCGCATCATGGATCAGCTCGGCGACGATCGACGACATCGACATCAACAGCGGGATCGCCTCGATCGACCGCGTCTGGTCCATCAGCGCGACGCGCTTGGCGATATTCTTGCCATAATCGCCGATCCGCTCGACCACCGACACGATCTTGAGCGCCGCGATCATCTCGCGCAGATCGTCGGCCATCGGCGCACGCAGGGCGATCGTTTGCACCGCGAGCTGCTCGACTTCGCTTTCGAGCGCGTCGATCTTCTTGTCGTCGCGAACGACCTGTGCGGCGAGGTCTAGGTCGCCCTTGTTGAGCGCGGTCATCGCCTGGAGCAGCGCCTGTTCGGCGCGACCGCCCATTTCGCTGATCAGGCCGCGCAGGCGGTTGAGATCTTCGTCGAAAGCCTTGACGGTATGATCGTTCGTTAGTGCCATCACTCTGTCCTTTCGCGGCTACGGATCAACCGTAGCGGCCGGTGATATAGTCCTTGGTGCGTTCCTGCTTCGGGTTGGTGAAGATATCGGTGGTCTTGCCATATTCGACCAACGTCCCGAGGTGGAAAAAGGCGGTGCGCTGCGACACGCGGGCCGCCTGCTGCATATTGTGCGTGACGATCACGATAGCATATTTTCCGCGCAATTCGTGGATCAGCTCCTCGATCTTCGCGGTCGCGATCGGGTCGAGCGCCGAGCAGGGCTCGTCCATCAGGATGACTTCGGGGTCGACCGCGATCGCGCGCGCGATGCACAGGCGCTGCTGCTGGCCGCCCGACAGCGCGGTGCCGCTTTCGGCCAACCGGTCCTTGACCTCGTCCCACAGGCCGGCGCGGACAAGCGCGCGCTCGACAACCACATCAAGGTCGGCCTTGCTCGGTGCTAGGCCGTGGATGCGCGGGCCATAGCCGACATTGTCATAGATCGACTTGGGGAAGGGGTTCGGTTTCTGGAACACCATACCGACGCGTGCGCGCAACTGCACGACGTCCATCGACGGCGCATAGATATCCTCGCCGTCGAGCTCGATCTGGCCGGTCACCTTCGCGCTCGCGACGGTATCGTTCATGCGGTTCAGCGAGCGCAGGAAGGTCGACTTGCCGCAGCCCGACGGGCCGATGAAGGCGGTGACGAGGTCGGTGCCGACGTCGATCGACACGTTGTTGATCGCCTGTTTCTCGCCATAGAAGACATTGACGCCGTGCGCCTTCATCTTGGGGTCGGCGATGGTAAGATCGTCTTGGGTCATGGGGGTCACCAGCGTTTTTCGAATTTGTTGCGAAGATAGATCGCAAAGGCGTTCATCGACAGCAGCACGATAAGCAGCACGATGATCGCGGCGGAGGTTTTCTCGACAAAGCCCCGGTCGACTTCGTCCGACCAGAGGAAAATCTGCATCGGCAGCACGGTGGACGGCGAACAGATGCCGCCCGGAACGTCGCCGATGAAGGCGCGCATGCCGACGAGGAGCAGCGGCGCGGTCTCGCCCAGCGCGCGCGCCATGCCGATGATCGTGCCGGTCAGGATGCCGGGGAGCGCGAGCGGCAGGACGTGGTGGAACACCACCTGCACCGGGCTGGCGCCCACACCCAAAGCGGCGTCGCGGATCGACGGCGGCACCGACTTGATCGCGTTGCGGCTGGCGATCACGATCACCGGCATCGTCATCAGCGCGAGCGTCAAGCCGCCGACGAGCGGGCTCGCCTGGCACAATCCGAACCAGTTGATGAACACCGCGAGCGCGAGCAGGCCAAAGATGATCGACGGCACTGCGGCAAGGTTGTTGATCGACACTTCGATCAGGTCGGTCCAGCGGTTCTTCGCCGCATATTCTTCCAGATACAGCGCCGCGAGCACGCCGGTCGGGAAGGCGATCAGGAAGGCGATAAAGATCGTCAGCACCGATCCCTTGAGCGCGCCCCAGATGCCCGCGACCGCGGGATCGGTGGCATCGGCATTCTTGAAGAAGGGCCAGTGGATGCCGGTCGACAGCTTGCCGTCCTTCTCCAGCGCATCGACCTTTGCGCCGAGCGCGCCCTTGGCACCTTCCTTGGCGGCAATGTCGACCGCGGAGGAGGCTGGCAGTTCGAACACCGTCTTGCCGTTCAGCAATTCGGGATCATCCTTGATCTGCGAACGCACCTCTTTCCACGCATTCTCGGAAATCAGCTCCGATCCGCCGCTGCCCAGCGCCTCGTCGGCGGCAAAGGCGACGATGTCGGCCAACCCGGCGTTCGCTATCACCTGGTCGGCGTCGGCATCGCCGAGCCGCGCCGTGTCGATCGTCAGCGGCATCGCCTTGAAATCGACCGGCACCGCGACATGCGTATAGGTAAAGCCGCGTGCGCCGTTGCCGACCATCACGAACAGCAGGAAAGCGAGGAAAGCGCCCGAGAGCAGCACCGCGCCCAGCCCGAACAGCTTGAAGCGGCGTTCGGCGGCATAGCGCTTCGCGATGCGCGATTGCATCACGGAGCCTTTCCAGTCGGTCGGGGCGGTCTGCCTATTCATATGCTTCCCGATATTTTTTGACGATCCGCAGCGCGACGATGTTGAGCAACAGCGTGACGATGAACAGGACGAGGCCGAGCGCAAAGGCGGCGAGCGTTTTCGCGCTGTCGAACTCCTGATCGCCGGTGAGCAGCTTGACGATCTGTGCGGTCACCGTGGTGACGCTGGCAAAGGGGTTGGCGGTCATGTTGGCTGACAGGCCTGCCGCCATCACCACGATCATCGTCTCGCCGATCGCGCGGCTGACCGCGAGCAATATGCCGCCCATCACGCCCGGAAGCGCGGCGGGGATCAGCACCTGGCGGATCGTCTCGTTCGGCGTCGCGCCGAGTGCGAGCGATCCGTCGCGCATCGCCTGCGGCACCGCGTTGATGCTGTCGTCAGCCATCGAGGAGACGAACGGGATGATCATCACCCCCATCACGATACCCGCGGCGAGCGCGCTTTCGGTCGATGCGTTGGGAATACCCAGCATCACCGCAAATTCGCGCAGCGCGGGCGCCACGGTCAGCGCGGCGAAATAGCCGTAAACGACCGTCGGCACGCCCGCGAGAATCTCGAGGATCGGCTTCACCCATTTGCGCACGACCGGCGCGGCATATTGGGTGAGGTAGACCGCGGTCATCATGCCGATGGGAATGGCAACGATCATCGCGATGATCGCGCCGATCAGCACCGTGCCCCAGAACAGGGGAATGCCGCCGAAGGTGTCGGGCTGCGGCGCCCCGCTCTGCGGCGCCCATGTCGTCCCGAACAACAGCTCGGCGGGCGAGACGAGGCGGAAGAAGCGGATCGATTCAAACAGCAGCGACAAGACGATGCCGAACGTCGTCAGGATCGCGACGAGCGACGCCAGCAGCAACAGCAGCATCACGATCTTTTCGACCCGCGTCCGCGCGCGGAAATCGGGGCGGATGCGCGTGAAGGCATAAAGCCCCCCGGCCAGCGCCAGCGCCAGCATCGCGGCAATGCCGATCCACGCATATTTGTGGCTCGCGTCGGCATAGGGCTTCACCAGCCCCGCCGCGGCGGGCAGGCGCACCTTGTCCTGGCCGCCCAGCGCGACATTGCGCGCGTCGGACAGGATCGCGCCGCGCTCGAAGCCGAAGGAGGGCAGGCTCTGCGCCGCCTCGCTCGACAGCACCTGATTGGTGATCAGCGCGGGCGATACGCTCGCCCACACCGCAAGAAACAGCGCGGCGGGGGCGAACAGCCACAGCGCGACATACCAGCCATGATATTGCGGGCGCGAATGCAGCTTGGTGCCCGAACGGCCCCCAAGCAGGTTCGACCGTGCGCGACCGGCCAGCCAGCCGATCAGCGCGAGACCCGCAATCAAAAGCAAAAGGGCGGCGGCGTTAAAGGTCACGTCGCGATATCCGTCCTGCAACAATCAAAAAGACGGTGGCCGGAAGGGGCGAACCCGCCCGGCCACCAGCGGGAGGAAACTTATTTCAGCGCCGAACCGTCGAGCGCGGTCATGCCCTTGCCATTGGCCGCCGCGGTGTCCGCAATTGCCTTCGGCGACACGATCAGGCCCTTGGCGTTCAGATAGCCGCCTTCGCCCGCGCCCTTCAGGAACTCGGCGACATATTCGGCGAGACCGGGGACGACGCCGACATGCGCCTTCTTGATATAGATGAACAGCGGACGCGAACCGGGATAGCTGCCGTCGGCGATCGCGGCATAGGTCGGGGCGACGCCCTGCACCGGGACCGCCTTGATCTTGTCCTTGTTCGCATCGAGATAGCTGAAGCCGAAGATGCCGAGGCTGGTCGGGTTCTTGTCGAGCTTCGAGATGATGAGGTTATCATTCTCGCCCTGCTCGACATAGAAGGGCGCACCGCGCAACGCGGTGCAGACCGCCTCATGCTTGTCCTTGTCGCTGTCCTTCAGCGCCTTCATCTCGGGATTGGCGTCGCAGCCCTTGCCGAGGATCAGTTCCTTGAACGCGTCATAGGTGCCGCTGGTCGACGGCGGGCCGAATACCGAGATCGCGACCGCGGGAAGCGCGGGGTTCACGTCCTTCCACGTCTTTGCGGTGTTCGGCTTGCCATAGGGGTTGGCGGCCAGCGCCTTGTAGACATCTTCTTCCGACAGCTTGAAGCCGGGGCCGCGCGTCGCTTCGCCCAGCGCGATGCCGTCGATGCCGATCTGGACTTCGACGATGTCCTTCACGCCATTTTTGACGCAGGTGTCGAATTCCTTCTTCTTGATGCGGCGCGATGCGTTCGCGATGTCGGGGGTGTCGCCGCCGACGCCGGCGCAGAAGCGCTCGAAACCGCCGCCGGTGCCCGTGCTGTCGATCTTGGGGGTCTTGTTGCCCGTCGCTTCGGCGAACTTCTCGCCGACCGCGGTGGCAAAGGGATAGACGGTCGAGGAGCCAACCGCGCTGATATAATCGCGCGCGCCGCCGCCCGAAGACGCCTGATCCTGGCACGCGGAAAGCGCGAGCGCGCACGTCGCGGCGCCAGCGATAAGAGCGAATTTCTGCAACATGGGAAAATCCTGTGGTGGGGGTCGTTACCGATCCAAGCCACCACCCCCGCGGCGACTCGCTGAGGGCCATTTGGGGGAGTTGTGTGACGTGTATGTGACAGGGAGTGTCATATAAGTGTCATTCACGGTGGGCTTTGACAGTCCGAGCGCTTTACCTAATAAAGGATAAGATAAACGCTTGGGGGCTGGCATGGAACAAATGAAGTTCGTTTTCGATGGCAAGCTGGCATCAATGCATAGGATGGAGTTTTACGAATCTGCGAGATTTCAATATTCTGCATCTAGGTTATTGGTTAAAATAGATAATTTCCGGCGAACTGGATCATTTCCTTCTAAAATTTCTTCAAAAAATATTCATGACATCCAAATTCGCGCTTTCCAGCAAGGAAGTTTTGGTATCGAAATTTTGATACCGGCCTTGCTGGCCGCTGGCCCGGCCGTTTTCGAAGCTTCAGTTTCGGCGATATTCTCATATGTAGTTGATAGAGTATTCAAGAGCGCGGATGACGATGTAATCCGCGACGCACTGGCTACTCAACGTCAGCTTGCGGAGACGTTTGATGAAGCGATACGAGGGCGCGATGACACGATAACAAGAACGCTCGATCTTCTTAGAGATGAACTGGCGCATGATCGTGAATTGTCTCAAGAAAACAAAGATTTGTATGAACGTCTGCTTGCAGAACAGGAGCGTCGCTTACTTGTTCAGGGCGAGCGAGATGTACTGCGAAGGATGACTGAGGAGCAGCGTGCGGATCTGGTTACCATGTCGGCCCCACTGCTCAAGGAAATGAATGTTCCTCTCCGGCGAAGTGCTTCGCATGTTTCAGTCTCTTCGGTTGTCGACGGACGAGCGCGCAGGCTTCTATATGCCGATAAGCGGATGACCGATGAGGTCGACGTTGCGGTTGTGGATAGGCATGTTACGACCATCGATATCAATGTCGTTCAATTCAACAAAGAAAACGGATGGGGCAAGTTCCGAAACGAGGAATGGGAGGGGTTGGCTTCTTTTTCAGTCCCTGCCGATATTCTTGATGAGTTACGTCAAGAATTGGTAGCTTCTATGAGGTTAAATGGAGTTTCCGTGGATTGTTATATCGTTCGAAGCACGGCTCTCGTTCCCTTGCGGATAATCGTGATCGATGTGAATCCTATTGAAGATTAAGGTCGAACACAGATGTCCTTTGAATCAGGTATCGCGGCAGCATTGGCAGCCGCATTCACTAAACTATTAAGAGCATACTTCGCTCCGATAGAGGACTTGTTCACAGTCTTGGCGCCAACTCTTTATCGGCGGTTCCCTAAAGCCTTCGGTCCCTTCCTTCCTCCGTCGGTGGATGAGAGGATTGCTCACATCGACACGGCTCGACAGAGTTTAGCCTCAGCACTTTCCGCATTGAACGAAATGAAGGAAGAAGCAAGTAAAAGAAAATCTGATTTGGAGGCACTTTTAGAGAAGCTAAAGGATGTAAAATTCAAACAGCAGAACGAAGCTAATAAGCTCGAATCGATTAAGAGAATGAAGGCCGAGGAAATTTCTGGATTTCAAGAAATGGCAGGAATCGGAAGCAAGAATGTCGAGAGAATTATCGGATTTGTAGGCGGAATTTTTGCTTCTTTGATCGCAACTGGACTTTGGGTTTTATTATCTCAAGTGCTTTCGTAGGTTGGGCCGACGATAGCATGATCCTCATCACCGGCCACGTCCTCCTCGCCCCCGAGCATCGCGAGCGCATGATCGCGCTCGGCGCCGAGCATAGCGCGCGGTCGCGCGGCGAGGCGGGGTGTCTGGGGCATCGCTGCCATGTCGATGTCGAACAGCCCGACCGCCTCGTCTTTATCGAGGAGTGGGCGGATATCGCCGCGGTGCGCGCCCATTTCGCGGTGCCCGCCGCGCGCGGCTTCGTCGCCGACATGCGCGCCCTCTCGCCGCAGCCGCCGGTGATCCGCATCTATGCCGCCGAGGATATCACCGCGAAGCTGATGGGGTGATATGGCCCTCGCGCTTGCGCGACGGGCTTTTCCCCACCTCGTCGCCCCGGACCTGATCCGGGGTCATCGACGCCGCGGCAATGGATGCCGGGTCGAGACCGACATGACGACGGGTCGGGCTCCGCAAAAAACATCTGTCCTACATTATCGCACCGTGTCAGCGTCGCCGCCGCTCTTTCGCATCGTCGGCTTCCTCACCGTTTTTTCGGACGCGCGCCGTGCGGCGGGTATCATTCTACCCTAGGGGAGCGTGACCTTTGTGAACTTCGGAATATTGTTGCGCGGGCGCGCCCCCGGCGCTGGGCTTGATCGGCGTCGCGGGATCGTTAGGGCAGGGTGATCGGCCGCGGATCGCACCGGGCACGACAACAGCTTGATTGCGGGGGCATATGAGCGGGTTCGAATTCATCTTTTCGCTGTTCGGGCTGATCCTCGGCCTCGCGCTCGCCGAGGGGCTGGGCGGACTGGCGCGCGCGCTGAAGGCCAGCCACCGCGTGCGGATCGGCTGGCCGACCGCGCTGCTCGGGCTGTTCGTGTCGTGCGACGTCGTCACCTTCTGGATGTACGGCTGGGCGATCCGCGACCTGCTGCCGCTCGGCTGGCCGGTGATGTTCGGCGGCTTTATCGTCTGCGCGATCTATTATGTCGCCGCGTCGCTCGTCTTCCCCGACGATCCCGAGGGATGGAGCGACCTCAACGCGCATTTCGACCAGCATTATCGCAAGGTGCTGGGCGGGATCTTCCTGTGCAACGTCATGCTGATCGCCATTGTCGCGTGGTTCACCGGGCTGCCAAAGGCCGGCGACCTGCGGGCGATCGTACTGAGCTGGTCCTTCTTCCCCGTCGCGTTGCTGGCGATCGCGGCGAAGGACCGGCGCGTCGTGATCGCCTGCCTCGTCTGGCTGATCGCGCTCTACCCGCTGTCGGCGGTGTGGCATTGATCCGGCGAGGGTGGCTCACCCACCACCCCTCCATCACCCCGGGTCAAGTGCGGGGTAAGGATGGGGAAGGAGAGGGGCGGCAAGCCATGCTCACTCCACCGCCACCCACGCGCCGCCCTGCCGCCGGTATACCAGCGGCGACACCGACCGGTTGGCGTCGTCGAACTGCGCTTTGACAAAGTCGGGCAGCTTGACGCGCGTATCGGCAAATCCGCCGTCGGCGACGATCAGTACATCGTCCGACGGCACCGCGACCAGCAGATTGCCGCCGAGCGCTGCGTCGAGATCGTCCCACCCGTCCGCGAGCATCAAACTGGCCAGATAGTCCATCTTGGGGACCATCACGACACCGCCCGCAACCGCCTCCGCGGGCGGCAGCGACGGCAGGATCGCCAGCACCTGACGGCGTCCGAGCGCCATGATCTCGTCCTGCGTGACCTTGTACAGGTTGAGGTCACGCTGCATCCACGGCTTGCTGGTGGTCGGCTGGTCGGCGACCAGGATCAGCTCCAGCCCCTCGGCATAAGGGGTGGTAAAGATGACATCGTCGGCGTTGGCCCCGTGTTCGACCAGAATTTTGTTCCGATAAGCCGTCGAACCGGCTTCGCGGATTACGAGCCGCAGGCTGCGCAATATGCGCTCATGCTCGGTTTCGGCCTGGGCTCTTGCGGTGGTTTCATCGGTGGTCTGCGCCGCGACCGGACCGGCTCCTGCGCCCACCAGACCCGCGGCAAAGCCGATCGCCTTGCCGAATATCGATTTGCCAGCCGCCATGGGGATCCGTTCCTTTGCGCAAAGGCGGCCAGCGTAACGGCGCGCGGCGACCGCAGGAACCGCAGGCAATGTACTAGGTCATGTTGCCGAGGAGCTGCACCACCTGTCGTTGCCCCGGGCCCGGTCCGGGGTCAGCATGACGGGCGGGGAAAGGTGATGGGCCCCGGATCGCGTCCGGGGCCCGGATTTCTTAGCCTTCGGTCGGCTTCGTGGCCGCGACCGGTTCGGCGCGTGCTGCGGGTGCGGCCTCCGCCGTCGCGGCGGCAGGCGTCACCACTGCGACCGGCGCGGCGGGCGCAAGCTGTGCGGTCGGGACGATCACCGTGCCCGCCGGAATGCTGTAAGCCAGCGTTTCGTTGGTCCGCGCCGTCAGATGCTGGCCAGTCGGGATGATCGCCGACTTGCCGGTTACAAAGGCGCCGAACACGCCGACCGCGATCGCCGCGCCGACCGCGGCACCGGTGTTGCCCTGACCCTCCTGCCGGTGCATGCCGGACAGCGGCAGGCGGTGGCCGTTCGGCAGCGTAAGCTCATTGAAGGTGATCTCCATCTTCGCCGACTTGCCGAACGCGCCCTTGCCCGTGCGCCACGTCACCGTGCCAAGCCCGCGCGTTCCCTTCGGGATCACGACGACGCCATTGTGCATCACGTCGAACACCGTGTGCATCGGCACGGTGTGCCCCTCGCGCAATTTCTTGCTGCTCGCCTCGGCATCGGGCGTCAGGATAATTTCGGTGTAGGAAGGCAACATCAGGCCGGGCGCCGGCGCCGCGATGGCAAGCGCGGCAACCGCCGGCACCGCAGCCGGTGCAGCGGCCGTTTCCGTGACAACAGCGGGTTCGGCGGCGGCGGTCGGTGCCGCGCCTTCCTGCGCCTGAACTGAAATCGAAAGCATAGCGAAAGAGACCGCAAAAGCGGACGCGCCCCTCAGGTAAGACATCTATTTTCCCCCAAGCTGCAGAGTGCAGCCGGGAGCAACTTGCAAGGCTGTAAGTGGCTTGTCAATTCAACCGATATTTGGCGGATCGGCAATTACTTCAACAATGGCGCCAGATACTGCCCGGTGAAGCTGCGCTTTTCCTTCACCACCTGTTCGGGCGTCCCCGCCGCGACGATCTCGCCGCCCTTGACCCCGCCCTCGGGGCCGAGGTCGAGGATGTAATCGGCGGTCTTGATGACATCGAGATTATGCTCGATCACCACGACGCTGTTGCCCTGATCGACCAGCGCCTGCAGCACCTCGAGCAGCTTGCGGACGTCCTCGAAATGCAGCCCGGTGGTCGGTTCGTCGAGGATGTAGAGCGTCTGCCCGGTCGAACGCCGCGACAATTCCTTGGCGAGCTTGACGCGCTGCGCCTCGCCACCCGACAGCGTCGTCGCCTGTTGCCCGACCTTGATATAGCCAAGGCCGACGCGGACGAGCATCGCCATCTTCTCGCGGATCGACGGCACCGCCTTGAAGAACTCCGCCGCATCCTCGACCGTCATGTCGAGCACATCGGCGATGCTGTGGCCCTTGAACTTCACCTCGAGCGTTTCGCGGTTGTAGCGTTTGCCGTGGCACGTCTCGCACGTCACATAGACGTCGGGCAGGAAATGCATCTCGATCTTGATCAGCCCGTCGCCGGTGCAGGTCTCGCAGCGCCCGCCCTTGACGTTGAAGCTGAAACGCCCGGGCTTGTAACCGCGCGCCTGGCTTTCGGGCAGCCCCGCGAACCAGTCGCGGATGATCGTGAAGGCGCCCGTGTAAGTGGCGGGGTTCGAGCGCGGGGTGCGGCCGATCGGCGACTGGTCGATGTCGATGACCTTGTCGCAATGCTCCAGCCCCTTCAGGCTGTCGTGCGGTCCCGCGATCATCCGCGCGCCGTTGAGCACGCGCGCCGCGCTGGCATAGAGCGTGTCGATGATCAGGCTCGACTTGCCGCTGCCCGACAGGCCGGTGACGCAGGTGAAGGTGCCGAGCGGAATCTTCGCGGTGACATTCTGGAGGTTGTTCGCGCGCGCACCCTTGAGCACGAGGTCGAAGCCATTGCCCTTGCGGCGGGTCTTCGGAATCTCGATCTTCTTCGCGCCGGTCAGATAGGCTGCGGTCAGGCTGTTCTTGTTCGCCAGCACCTGTTCGAGCGTGCCCTCGGCGACGATCTCGCCGCCGTGCAGACCCGCGCCCGGACCCATGTCGACGACATAATCGGCATGGCGGATCGCATCCTCGTCATGCTCGACGACGATCACGGTGTTGCCGAGGTCGCGGAGGCGCTTGAGCGTCGCGAGCAACCGGTCATTGTCGCGCTGGTGCAGCCCGATGCTCGGTTCGTCGAGGACGTAGAGCACGCCCGACAGTCCCGAACCGATCTGCGACGCGAGGCGGATGCGCTGGCTCTCGCCGCCGCTGAGCGTGCCCGAGGTGCGGTTGAGGTTGAGATAGTCGAGCCCGACATTGTTGAGGAAGCCGAGGCGTTCGTTAATCTCTTTCAGGATCGCCTTGGCAATCTGTTTCTGTGTGTCGTTGAGCTTCTCTTCGAGCGTGCTGAACCAGCCGAGCGCGTCGGCGACGCTGCGCTGCGCCGACATGCTGATATCCTCGCCCGCGATCTTCACCGCGAGCGGTTCGGGGCGCAGGCGCGCGCCGTGGCAGGTCTCGCACGGGTGCGGCGCCTGATATTTGCTCAGTTCCTCGCGCATCCACGCGCTTTCGGTCTGGAGCAGGCGGCGGTTGAGATTGCCGATCACGCCCTCGAACGGCTTGTGCGTCGTGTAGCTGCGGCGTCCGTCCTTGAAGGTCAGCTCGACAGGCTTGCCGCCGCTGCCATAAAGGATGATCAGTTGCACCTCGCCGGGCAAATCCTGCCACGGGGTCGTGAGGTCGAAACCATAGGCTTTGCCGAGGCTTTCGAGCACCTGCATATAATAAGGCGAGGGCGGGTTCGATTTCGCCCACGGCACGACCGCGCCTTTTTTCAGGCTGAGTGCATGGTTGGGGACGACGAGGTCGGGGTCGAACTCCTGCCGTTCGCCTAGCCCGTCGCAGGCGGGGCACGCGCCCTGCGGCGCGTTGAAGCTGAACAGGCGCGGTTCGATTTCGGCGATCGTAAAGCCCGAGACGGGGCAGGCGAATTTTTCGGAGAAGATCAGCCGGTTCGCGGGGATGCCCGCGCCTTTCATCGCGCCGCCGGTGTCTTCCTCCTCGCGTCCCGGCACCGGCCCGTCGGCGAGGTCGATATAGGCTAGGCCTTCGGCGAGCTTCAGCGCAGTCTCGAAACTGTCGGCGAGCCGCGTGCCGAGACCTTCGCGCACCGCGATACGGTCGACGACGACTTCGATGTCATGTTTATATTTCTTGTCGAGTGCCGGCGCCTCGCCGATCTCGTAGAATTCGCCATCAATGCGAACGCGCGTGAAGCCGTCCTTCTGCCACTGCGCGAGTTCTTTCTTATACTCGCCCTTGCGCCCGCGCACGACAGGGGCGAGCAGATAGGCACGCGTCCCCTCGGGCAATTCCATCACGCGATCGACCATGTCAGTGACCGTCTGCGCGCTGATCGGCTCGCCGGTTGTGGGCGAATAGGGGATGCCGACGCGCGCCCACAGCAGGCGCATGTAATCATAGATCTCGGTGACCGTCGCGACGGTCGAGCGCGGATTGCGGCTCGTCGTCTTCTGCTCGATGCTGATCGCCGGCGACAGCCCGTCGATATGCTCGACATCGGGCTTTTGCATCATCTCGAGGAACTGGCGCGCGTAAGCCGACAGGCTCTCGACATAGCGCCGCTGCCCCTCGGCATAGATTGTGTCGAAGGCGAGCGACGATTTGCCGCTGCCCGACAGGCCGGTGATGACGATCAGCGCATCGCGCGGCAGATCGACGTCGACGCCCTTGAGATTATGCTCGCGCGCGCCGCGCACTTTAATGTGGGTGAGACTCATGGGAGAGGTGTGTTCCAGATTTGTTCTATCGGCGCAAGTGCGGTTTTGCGCGGTTGGGCCCTAGATAGGGTGGGCGGAGGCACACCGCAATGCGAGGCGGCGCCTGTGGTCTTTCCACCAACATACCAAGCGCTTCGACCAAGCGTCGTATCGCTCGCTTGACCGCTTGGCGTCACCGGCGGACAAGAATGGCCATGTGCGCCGTCTCGACCCGATGGCGCAGACAATCGGGAGACTGGGGAATGAAGAGCTTTTATTCGAGCGTTGCGGGGATGGCTATCGCCGCCGCGCTGACCGCCGCGCCTGCCATCGCGAGCGACGCCGGTACGAACGCGACGCTCGTCGCGAAGGCGGCCGACGAGGGCGCCGCTTCGGAGGGATCGCTCAAGGCGCTCACCTTCGGCAAATGGGGGGTCGATCTCGACGCGCGCGATCCGTCGGTGAAGCCGGGCGACGATTTCGACCGCTATGCCAATGGCGGCTGGTTCGCGCGCACCGAAATTCCTCCGGATCAGGCGTCAGCCGGCGTCGATTACGACGTCTATAACCTGACCCAGCGCCAGCTGCGCGCCGTGGTTGCGGGCGCGCCGGCGGCAAGCCAGGTCGGCGGGCTTTATCAAAGCTTCATGGACGAGGCGCGCGTCGAAGCGCTTGCCGCCAAGCCTCTGATGGCCGACATCGCCGCGGTCGCGGCGATCAAGGACAAGAGTGAAATGGCGCGCTTCATGGGGGGCACGCAGGGGACGTTCGGCTCGACCATCGTCAGCGGCGGTCCCTATGCCGACACCGCCGATCCGACCGTCAACGTGCTGTGGCTGGGGCAGGCGGGGATCGGGCTTCCCGAACGCGACTATTATCTCAACGACAGCTTCAAGCCGCAGCGTGACGCGTACCGCGCCTATATCGCGCGGACGATGAAGATGGCGGGCAATGCCGACCCCGAAAAGGCGGCCGATGCGATCATGGCGTTCGAGACCGAGATCGCGAAAGTCAGCTGGGCGATTGCCGAACGCCGCGATATCGGCAAGATCAATAACCCGATGTCGGCGGAAGAACTCGCGGCCTATGCGCCCGGCCTCGACTGGAATGCCTGGTTCGCGGGATCGGGCATCGCGCCGCAAAAGCGCATCATCGTCAACGAAAAGACGGCGGTTCGCGATATTGCCGCGCTTTATGCCAAGACCCCGCTCGACACGATCAAGCTGTGGCAGCAGTTCCACGTTGCCGACAACGCCGCGCCTTATCTGTCGAAAGCGTTTGTCGACAGCCGGTTCGAATATACCAAGGCGCTGAGCGGGGTCGGCGAGCTGCGCCCGCGCTGGAAGCGCGGGCTGACCTTGGTCGACGGGAGCCTTGGCGAACTGGTCGGCGAGACCTATTCGAAGCAATATTTTCCGGCGAGTGCGAAGGCGAAGATGGAGGTGCTCGTCACCAACCTGAAGCTCGCGATGGGCGACCGCATCCGGAACAACAGCTGGATGGCCCCCGCGACAAAGGAAGCCGCGCTGGCCAAGCTCGCGAAGATGGACGTCATGGTCGGCTATCCCGACAAATGGCGCGACTATTCGGGGCTGAAGATCGATCCCGTCGATCTCTATGGCAATGTGAAGCGCAGCGCTGCGTTCGAATATGCCTATGCGCTGTCCGACCTCAACAAACCCGTCGATCGCAAAAAATGGTCGATGAACCCGCAGGAGGTCAACGCCTATAACGGCGGGCTGGAGAACAAGATCGTGTTCCCGGCCGGCATCTTGCAGGCGCCCTATTTCAGCGAAAGCGTCGACGATGCGGTTAATTATGGCGCGATTGGTGCGGTGATCGGTCACGAGATCACCCATGGCTTCGACGACCAGGGTCGCAAGATCGATGCCGAAGGCGCGGTGCGCGACTGGTGGACTGCCGAAGATGCGGCACGCTTCGATGCGCAGGCCAAGGCGTTCGGCGCGCAATATGCGACCTATGAGGCGGCGCCGGGCTCCTTCATTAACCCCGACCTGACGATGGGTGAGAATATCGCCGATCTGGCGGGACTGGAGGTTTCCTATGACGCCTATCGCCGCTCGCTCGGGGGCAAGCCCGCGCCGGTGATCGACGGGCTGACCGGCGATCAGCGCTTCTTCCTCGCCTTTGCGCAGGCATGGCGGACCAAGCAGCGTGAGGATGCGATCAAGCAGCAGGTGGCGAGCGATCCGCACAGCCCGGCGCGCTGGCGCATCATCGGGCCTGTGCGCAACGTCGATGCGTGGTACAAGGCATTCAGCGTCGCCGCGGGCGCCAAATATTATCTGAAGCCCGAGGACCGCACGCGGATCTGGTAGTCCTGAGACCCCTTTCTCAGGATTGGGCGGGGGCGGCTTCGTGCCGTCCCCGTATCGCCATCACCGCCAGCGACAGTGCGGCGCCGACAATGACGAACAGCGCGGGGAAGCCGCCGAGCACCGACATCATGCGGATACCGTCGATGCCGCCGCCCGCGACCAGAACGATCGCAACCAGTCCGACGGTGATTCCCCACACCGCCTGAACCCAGAGCGGCGCCTCGGGCGCGTCGGGCGATATGCCGCGCGTCGATAACGCGCTCATCGCCGAGACGTTCGCATCGGCGCCCGCGACATAAGACAGGAAAATTGCGAACAGCACGATTCCGGCGACGACGGGACCGCCACCGAGCGCGCTGAACAGCCGGAACAGCACGGGATCGGGCCCTTGCGCCGTCAATATGGCGTAGAGGCTGGCGCCGCTTTGCTGGTCGAGCGCGATCGTCGCACCCGCGATTGCCGTCATCCACACGGCACCGAACAGCGACGGCAGGATCAGATTGTAGAGAATGAAGGCGCGAACGCTGTAGCCGACCGCGAGCCGGCCAAGGAACAGAGCGGTTACCGGCGCCCAGGCAAACCAGTTGGCCCAGTTGAAGATCGTCCATTGCCGATGCCAGTCGGTATCGACATCGAGGCCCAGATTGCGCGGAACGAAGGTCTGGAAATAATCGGCCGCGCCGCGCAGCGACAGGCCGAGCATGTGCGCGGTCGGACCCGCGATCAAAACAAAGGCGATGATCGCGAAGAACAGCCAGGTGTTGAGCACCGAAAGGCCAGCGATGCCTTTCTGAAGGCCCGTCGCGGCTGAAATCAGGAAGCTCGCGACGATGGCCCCAGCGATTCCCCAGCGCAGCGCGGCGCCGCCTTCAAACCCGCCGATCCCCTCGATCCCGCCCGCGAGTGCGAGCAGGCCGGCGCCGAGCGATGCCGCCATGCCCGCGACCAGCGCGTAAAGGCAGATGATGTCGATGCCCGTCCCGACCGGCCCGTGCGCGCGCTGGCCGATCAGCGGCACGAAGAGCGACGACAGGCTGAAGGGTTCGCGGCGGTTGTAATAAACGAGCGCGAAGGCGAGCCCGGCGACGGTGTAGATGGCATAGGGCGTCAGCGTCCAATGCAGGAACATCGTCGACATCGCGAAGGTCGCCGCGGCGTCGCTGCCCGGTTCCAACCCGAGCATCGCAGGCGGATCGTTCAGGTGAAAAAGGGGCTCGGCGGCGCCCCAGAACAGGATTCCGGTGGCGATCGTCGTGCAGAGCGTCACCGCGAACCAGCGCCAGCGCGTGAGAATCGGTTTGGCATCGCGCCCACCGATGATTCGCCCGCCGAGCGGCGACAGCGCGATGCCCGCAAGGAGCACCAGAAAGCCGATCCCGGCCCAGGCGAACAGCGGCGAGAAATTGCTCAGGATCCAGTCGTTGATCGCCGTCTCGGCTGCGACGACCGAGGCGCCTTGCCACAGGCTGAGGATGACGGCGGCGAGAAGGACCCCGAGGGGCGTGAAAAATACCGGACGATTGAGCGGATGCTTCGGTGGTGCTGGCAAATGATCGGCCGATCGGACATGAGGAGGATGTTCAGCATGCCGCGTGCCCTGCATCAGGTCAAACGTCGCGGGAACGGGACTCCGGGCCAAGCGTTGGAGCGGCAGTTAAAAAATGGATTGAAGGAGAAGCTTTGATGACCAGAAGCATATTGGCAGCCACCGCTGCATTCGCGCTGCTCGCCTCGGGTCCGGCTGGAGCCTTCCAGACGCCCACCGACGCGGCGGCCGCGCAGAAACCGGTCAGGGACGGTACCACGACCGAGGAACGGTCGAATACCGCGCGGCTCAACGCCGAACAGGCCTCACGCGCGAAGGCAGACAACACGACCTATGAGCAGGAAGTGTCCGCGGCCCAGCAGCAGGTCGTGCACGATCAGACCGTGTTCACAGAGGAAACGGCGGCCTATGAGGCCGAGAAGGCTCGCGTTGCTGCTATGTCGGCCGAAGAGCGGATGAAGTGGGAGGCCGATGTCGCGGCATGCAAGAGCGGCGACACGACCCGCTGCGCTGCGCCGGCAACGCCGCCACGCTGAGCCCTCAATATTCGCCGGCTGGTGGTGCCTCGTTCTCATCGAACGGGGCGCCACCCGCGGGCTCGGCGGGTATTTCTTCGCCGACGTTCGCGGTCGCGGTCGCGGTCGACGGCCCAGGATCGGGAAACCGGCCGCCAAACCGGTAAGCGTCGCCCAGATCGTCCGGCAGGACAGGGTCGGGGTTCACCGCGCCCAGCGCGCGAAATTGATCGTTCATCCGGTCTTCGCGATGCGCGCGCAGCCGCACGGCGACTCCATAGCTGTCCAGGCAGTCACGGCAGGGTAACGATGCGTCGCCCTCCGGCGCAAGCGCGCCCGGATTCGCACTCAGGTGCGAATAGGTCACCGGTTCGCCAGTCGCGCGGCCCAGACTGGTTCCGACAGCCATTTCACCGAGCATCATCCCGCCGGTGACACCCGCGAGCAAGAACACCGACCAGCGGAACAGTCGCACGCCCGCGTTTCGACTCGCGGCGACAGCTAATTTCCTCACCATTGGTGGATTTGGCCACGACGGATCGTCCGATGCAAGTCTGGCGCCGCGATATTGCCCGCCGGTCGGCCATTGGTCGGCGGATCAACGGCTTTCGTCCGTAAATCGAGCGATGGTTCGCGCCGATCGATCCAATGGCGATTCTCATGACGTCTAGGGGATATCACCACCTTGCGGGATATCGGACGACGGTCTCCCCGGTCCGCCGTCCGGTATTCCGCATCCTTGTAATGAAGAGGACTCCCCCATGACGAAATTTTCCTTGCTGCTGGCGACGCCGATGGCCCTCGTCGGCTTTGCCGTACCGGTTGCGGCCGAGGACGATAGCGAACGGCGTAGCGTTGTCGTGCGATATCATGATCTGAACCTGGCAAGCGTCGATGGCCGCGAGCGGCTCACCACGCGGGTCAGGACGGCAGTGCAGAAAGTGTGCGGCAGTCGCGCGCTTTACCGGCAGCCGTTGTCCGAACGCTCAGTTGCGCAACGCTGCAAAAAAGCGACGCTGGCCGATGCCGATGTAAAACTGGCCGGGCTGTTCAATGGCGATGTCGCCCGGCTGGCCGATCGCGGCAGGATCGTCATCGTCGCCGCTCCCTGACGACGCGCCGATCCGGTCGCCCAAAAGGCGGTCATGCCCCGGCGGCATGGCCGCCTTTTCGTCAGGCGTGCATGATCGCCTTTACATCGTGCAGATAGGTGCGGCCGATACGGTGCACTCCGCCCTCGCCCAGATCGACGCTCCAGGCCCCGTCGCCATGGTGCTTCAGCCCGACGATGCCTTCCCGGCGGATCATTTTCGATCGGTGGATGCGCATGAACTGGTCGGGGTTCATACGCGCCTCGAGCGACTTGATCGTCTGGTGGATCAGCCAGCTGCGGCCGCCGACATGCAGGCGCATATAGTCGCGTTCCGCCTCAATCAGATCAACCTGACCCGCATCGATACGCAGCATCTCACCGCGGTTCTGGACCCAGAATTCATTGATCCACTTGCTTTTTTGGGCCGGCGCGCGCTCGGTTGCGCGCCACTCGCGCACGCGGGCAAGGGCGCGGGCGAGGCGATCGGGTGAGACGGGTTTGAGCAGATAATCGACCGCGGCGACATCGAATGCGGCCACGGCATAGCGATCGAAGGCGGTGACGAAGACGACGGCGGGCGGATTGTCGAGCCGCTCGATCGCTGCAGCAACCTCCAGCCCGTTGAGGCCGGGCATCGCGATGTCGCAGAGCACAAGGTCGGGTGCGAGCGCATCGACCATGCGAAGTGCCGAGGCGCCGTCGCTGGCGGTGCCGACCAGCGAGACGCCGTCCTGCTGTCCGGTCAATATCTGCAATCGCTCGATCGCCAGTGGCTCATCGTCCACGATCAGGGTGCGAAGCGTCTGGATCATCGTTCAGCAGGCCTCCCGTGCCTGTGGCAGCCACAGCGACACCACGAAGCCGCCGCTGTCTGATTTGCCCCATTCGCATCCGGCGGCGGGTCCATAGCGTGTCAGAAGACGTTCGCGGACATTGCCGAGGCCAAGGCCGGTGCCCGAAGCGGGAGCCGGCGCTTTGGGGTCGATGTCGTTCTCGATACGCAGCACCAGCAGGCCGTATTCTGCGCTGGCGTGCAGGCGGATCGCGATCTTCCCCTTGCTGGGCGCCACGCCATATTTGATCGCATTTTCGATGATCGGTTGCAGGATCAGGACCGGGACGCAGGCGTTTTCGAGTTCCTTTGGCATCGTCACCTCGACCTGCAGCCGGTCGGGGAAGCGCGTCTGCTCGATATCGAGATAGAGACGTTGTAGCGCGATTTCCTCGTCGAGGCTGACGAGCTGTTCCGGATCGACGGCGAGGCTCGAGCGGAGGAACGACGACAGGTTCATGATCATCGTTTCGGCTTCGCTCTTCGACCCCTTGAGCACCAGCGTCGAAAGCGAATTGAGCGTATTGAACAGGAAGTGCGGGTTGACCTGATAATGCAGCGCGCGAAGCTGGGCATTCTTCGCTTCCATCCGGAAATGATTGGCGCGCCGTTCGAGTGCGCGCATCTCGTTGGCATAACCGAACGCCACATAAAGCGCGGCCCATACGGCGAAGAAGAAATACCAGCGGATCGAGCTGTCGAGGATCAGCATCGTCTCCCACGCGACCGGATATTTCGACTGCATCTCCTCGATGATCTTGGCGCTGTCGGAGACGGGAAACCAATAGTAGAAAACCAGCAAATTGACGGTCGCGTAGACGATGACGAGCGGGACCGCGGCGCCAAGAGCCGCCGCCAACCGGGCGCCAAAGCTTTGCGGCTGGGCGCGCTGGAGAAGCTGATAGAGGACGAAGGTGCACAAGATGCCTGCGACCACGACGATCGCACGGCGTCCGGCGGAAGGCCATTGTTCGGCGACGCCGGTCAACATCGCAAGCCCCGAGGTGATCAGGAAATAGATGACCCACATGGCGATGATCGATCCGATCGCTACGCGCGGATTGACGCGAGCGTCGGAGGCGCGCCAGTCGGGCGCCGCAGCCAGCATTTTTGCACGCTGGTCACGCAGCGCATCCTTGCGGTTTGTCATGTTCATTGGCGCTGCTTTAACGCGAAAGGCGGCGTCAAGGCTAGCGGGCACCGGGCCGCCAGTCGAAGCTGCGCGCGCCTTGGTCGAAATCCGGCGCCGGCTACCGCGCAGGTTCGGGCAGCGCGCGGCGCCAGTTGCCGCGTTTGTATATCGCCCACGCCATCGCCAGCGAAGCGAGCGACGACAGCGGAAAGCTCCACCAGAGGATATCGCTGCCGATCACCGGATAACCGAAATAATAAATGCCGAGGCGGATCGGGAACATCGACAGGAACAGGATGACCAGCGGCGGCACGACCGAGCCGTTCGCGCGTAGCGTGCTGATCAGGACGATCGTCGTGCCGAAAGGCAGGAAGGTCCAGGTCGCAATCAACTGGATGTTGCGCGCGACGTCGATCGCCGGGCTGGCGCCGCCGAGGAACAGCGCGAGCGCGGCGCGGTCGAACAGGAGGAGGAGGCCGATGAGAATGCCGGTCATCGCGAGGTTGATCGCGACGCCGCTGTTCGTCACCGACGACACACGATCCCAGCGCCCGGCGCCGATATTTTGCGCCGCCATCGAACTTACCGCGGCGCCGATCGCGAGCGCGGGCATCTGGATGTAGTTCCAGAGCTGCAATGTCGCGCCATAAGCCGCGGCGGTCACCAGCCCCTCCCGGTTGACCAGCCCGACCATGACAAGCCCGGCGCCCGAGATGACGAGCATCTGCGCGCCCATCGGCAGGCCGCGGCCGATGATGAAGCGAAGCTCGCTCCATTTGGGAACGAGGTAAGACAGTTCATGACCGCGCAGGCGCAGCACATGGTTTTTGGCATAGAACCAGGCGATCATGCCTGCGAGGCTGATCGTGCCGGCGACTGCGGTGGCGAGCGCGCTGCCCGCGATACCGAGGCGCGGGAAGGGGCCGAGGCCGAGGATCAGGACGGGGTTGAACACGATATCGAGCACGACCGCGAGGATCATGAAGCGTAGCGGCGTCACCGCATCGCCAGCGCCGCGCGAGGCCATCATCAGCGTGACCGACAGCATCGAAGCGGGCACGGCGAGGAAGGTGACGCGGAGATAATCATGCGCGAGCGCGAACGCTTCGGTCGGGGTTTCGAGCCAGCGCAGGATCTGATCCGACGCGAACCAGCCGAGGATTGCGATGATGACCGAGAAAATCAGCGCAAGGCCGATCACGCCACCCGTCGCGCGGCGCGCCGCATCGATATCGCCGCGGCCCATCGACTGCCCGATCAGCACGGTTGCCGCCATGCCGAAACCGAAGAAGGCACCGAACATCAGGAACATGATGATGTTCGCATTGGCGGTTGCGGCGAGCGCGCCTTCGCCGAGGAATTGCCCGACCCAGATCGAGTTTACCGATCCCGACAGCGTCTGGAGGATGTTCGACGCGAGCGTCGGCAGCGCGAAGATGATCAGCGTCTTGGTGATCGGCCCGCTGGTCAGATCCATCCGCCCGCCGTCGCGCGCGGTCTGGCGTGGCAAGACAGGTCCGGCCGCCGGATCGGCGGCAGCCGCAACCGGCGTTGGCGTGACGGGGATTTCTTCGCTCATGTCGGACCCCCGCTGAGATCGCCGACACATTGGAGTTCCGGGTCCTTCGTTGCCATGCGATCGAGTGCGGCGGTCTGTTTTGTAATGCCCGGAACAAGAGCGTCGGGCGCGATTTGATAGGTTTGGATCAGCTTCAACGCCCATCCATAATGACGCGCGCCGGCGACGCAACTGTCGCTGCCGCCATCGCCTTCGGCCCAGACTTCGCGCCAGCCGGATTTTCCATCGCGGGTCAGGATGATCTTGAAACCGCCGATAAGGCCATTGTCTCCCTCGGCGTAAGCGATGGCGCGGTCGCCGCTGTGCCATATCCGGAGATGGCGAAAAGTGAAGCGCGCATCCGGGTGCCACCGCAACGCCCGAATGACGGCCGTGCGTTCGGCGCTGCCAACCGCGGGAGTATATGGGGTCGCTGGCTTGGCCGCGAGTGGCGCGGCGATAAGCATCGCCATTGCCGCAATCGGGGCCTGCCAGCGTGAGATCATCCCAGCCGCGCCAACGCGGCGGTCAGTCGATCGGCCTCGGCTTCCTTGGCCGCATGGTCGGCGCGTGCCTTTTCGACGGCTTCGGGCTTGGCGCGCTCGACGAACGACGGGTTGTTCAGGCGTCCGGCAAGGCCGTCGCGCTCCTTCGCCGCGGCGGCGAGCGCCTTGGTCAGGCGGTCACGCTCGGCGGCGATGTCGATCACGCCTTCGAGCGGCACGGTGATCGTCTCGCCCTCGACGACGAGCTGCGCCGAGGCGCCCGCGGGTGCGGGATCGAAGCTGATCGCTTCGAGACGCGCGAGGCGGTCGAGCTGCGCTGCGAGCTTATCGGCGCGGCCTTTGAGCGAAGCCGGAAAATGCGCGGTCAGGCGTGCACCCGGTGGCAAGCCGAGTTCGGCTTTCGCCGTGCGCAGCTCGCTGACCAGCTTGATTAACCAATTTACATCTTCAACGGCCTCTTGGGTCACCGTTGGCGAGAAAAACTTGTTCGCATTATCCAAAAGCGGTGGCTCGACAGTCTGCGTCGCTGCCGATTCGGGCCATTTCGCGGTGATCAGCGGATAGTCTGCGCGGTCGCCAAGGCCCGTCCACAGCTCTTCGGTGATGAAGGGCATGAAGGGGTGCAGCATGACAAGGATCTGGTCGAGCACCCAGCCGGCGACGGCCTTGGTCTCGTCGTCGATCGCGCCCTTGATCAGCTCGAGATACCAGTCGCAGAAGCGGTCCCACGCGAAACTGTAGATCGCATTCGCGGCTTCGTCGAAACGATAATCCGCAAGCGACTTGTCCATCGCGGCGACGGTCGCGGCGACCTCGCCGATGATCCAGCGGTTGACCGGCAACGTTGCGGTTGGGGCTTCGAAGCTGGTCGAAGCCGAAATGCCATTGGCTTCGCAGAAGCGCGCGGCGTTCCACAGCTTCGTCGCGAAATTGCGATAACCCGCAAGGCGCGCGTCATCCATCTTGATGTCGCGGCCCTGGCTTTCCATCGCCGCCATGAAAAAGCGCAGCGCGTCGGCGCCATATTGGTCGATCAGCCCGAGCGGGTCGACGACATTGCCCTTCGACTTCGACATCTTCGCGCCATCGGGCGCGCGGACGAGGCCGTGGAGATACAGCGTCTTCCACGGCACATCGCCCATGAACTCCATCCCCTGCATCGCCATGCGCGCATCCCAGAAGAAGAGGATGTCGAAGCCCGAGATGAGGACGTCGTTGGGATAGTGGCGTTTGACGAGGTCGCTGTCCTCGGGCCAGCCGAGCGTCGCGAAGGGCCAGAGGGCGGAGGAGAACCAGGTGTCGAGGACGTCTTCGTCACGTTTGAGCATGACGCCTGCACCGGCTTCTGCCTGTGCTTCCTCTTCAGTCTCGGCGACGAAGATGCGGCCGTCTTCGGCATACCATGCCGGAATCCGGTGCCCCCACCAGAGCTGGCGCGAGACGCACCAGGGCTGGATATTCTCCATCCAGTTGAAGAAGGTCTTTTCCCACGTCTTGGGGACGATATTGATCCGCCCGTCGCGCACCGCAGCCATCGGCGGCTGCGCGAGCGTTTCGGCGTCGACATACCATTGATCGGTCAGCCAGGGCTCGATCACCACGCCGCCGCGATCGCCAAACGGCGTCTGGATCGTGCGCGGCTCGGCGTCATGCTCGCCGCCGTCCTTGTCGGTGTGCGGGATCAGGAAGCCCGCTTCCTTCATCCGCGTGACGACGAGTTCGCGTGCGCCGTCCGTGCCGTCGCGCTTGAAGCGGTGGAGGTCGAGATATTCCGCGGGGATCAGCCCGTCGGCGGTCTGGATGACATTCGCGTCGCCATCCAGCATGTTGAGCATCTCGCCAGCCTTGAAGCCCGCGCGCTTGCCGACGTCGAAGTCGTTGAAATCATGGCCAGGCGTGATTTTCACCGCGCCCGAGCCGAGTTCGGGATCTGCGTGTTCGTCGGCGACGATCGGGACGCGGCGTCCGGTGATCGGCAAGGTCACAAACTTGCCGATGACGCTTTGATAGCGCGCATCATCGGCGTTCACTGCGACCGCCATGTCGGCGAGCATCGTTTCGGGGCGCGTCGTCGCGACCTCGATATAATCGCGCCCGTCATCCAGCGTCACGCCGTCGGCGAGCGGATATTTGAAGTGCCAGAAGCCGCCTTGGATCTCGTGCGTCTCGACCTCGAGATCCGAGATCGCGGTCTTGAGCTTCGGATCCCAGTTCACGAGGCGCTTGTCGCGGTAGATCAGGCCCTTTTTGTGGAGGTCGACGAACACCTTGACCACCGCGGCGGTGAAATGCGGGTCCATCGTGAACTGTTCGCGGCTCCAGTCCATCGAGCAGCCGAGGCGGCGGAGCTGGCCGGTGATCTGGCCGCCGCTTTCGGCCTTCCACTGCCACACCTTGTCGATGAAATCTTCGCGGCTGTAATTGGTGCGCTTGTCCTGCCGCGCCTCCAGCTGGCGCTCGACGACCATCTGCGTCGCGATGCCGGCATGGTCCATGCCGACGACCCACAGCGCGTCCTTGCCGCGCAGCCGTTCGTAGCGGACGAGGACGTCCTGCAACGTGTTGTCGAGCGCGTGGCCGATGTGCAGCGCGCCGGTGACGTTCGGCGGCGGGTTGACGATCGTGAAGGGTGTCGCGTCGGGACGCGACGGGCGAAACAGCCCGCGGCTTTCCCACTCATGGGCCCATTTCGCCTCGATAGCGGCGGGATCGAATGTTTTTTCCATCGGCATAGCCGGGCGCCTTTGCCAGCCGGGGGGCGAGGCGGCAAGGGGGAACCCATCCCTCGTTCGTCATGCCGGACTTGATCCGGCATCCATTCCGCGGTCGCAGAGATGGACCCCGGATCAAGTCCGGGGTGACGAACGAGAGGAAAGCCGCTTATTTCTTCAGGTGGCTGCCCATCCAGCTGAACACCGTCTGGTGCCACTGGACACTGTTCGCGCCCTTGAGCACCCAATGATTTTCGTCGGGGAAGACGAGAAGCTGGCTCTCGACGCCGCGGCGCTGGAGCGCGGTGAAGGCGGCGAGGCCCTGGCTGTAGGGTATGCGGAAATCCTTTTCGCTGGTGATGACCAGCATCGGGGTCTTCCACTTCGTCACATGATTGACCGGGTTCCACTTTTCGGGATCGGTGCGCTCCCACCAGGGGCCGCCATGATCCCATTCGTCGAACCACAATTCCTCGGTTTCGAACGCCATCGCGCGAAGGTCGAAAACGCCGTCGTGCTGGACGAGGCATTTGAAGCCGTCGGTCCACTGGCCCGCGATCCAGTTCATCATATAACCGCCGTACGACGCGCCGAGCGCGCAGGCGTTGTTCAGGTCGAGCTGGGGATCCTGCTTGCCCGCCGCGGCGAGGCCGAGCTTGAGGTCTTCGAGCGGTTTCCCGCCCCAATCCTTGTTGATGCTGTCGGTGAAGGCCTGACCATATCCGGTCGAGCCGTGGAAATCGACGGTGACGACGCCATAGCCTTGCTGCGCGAACAGACGTGGATTCCAGCGCGTCGACCAGCTGTTGCCGAAGCTGCCCTGCGGTCCGCCGTGGACGATGAAGGCGACCGGCAGCTTCTGGACCGGGCTGACGGGTTTCAGGATCATGCCCCAGACCTTGTCGCCGTTCGCACCGGCGAACTGGATGCGGTCGAGTTCGACGGCGTCGAATTCGGCAAGCTTCGCGGCATTGATCGCGGTGATTTGCTTCACCTTGCCCTTGGCATCGCGAACGAAAAGATCGGTCGGCGCAAGTGCGGTGTTGCGCGAATAGAGAAGTCCGCCGCCGGCAAGCGGGGTAACGTCGCCGATATTGCCTTCGAACGCCTCGGTCGTGGCTTTGAGCTTCTCGACCTTCCCGGTGGCGGTATCGACGCGGAACACCGGATGCTCCAGCGTATCCTGCGCGGTGACGAGCAGCGACTTGCCGTCAGCCGCCCAAGCGATCGAGGCGACCGAGCGGTCCCACGCGTCAGTCAGCTTCTTCGTTTCGCCGCTTTCGAGGTTGCGTAGCATCAACACCTGCCGGTCGGCCTCATAACCCGGCCGCGCCATCGCGGCATAGGCGAGCCATTTCCCGTCGGCGGACGGGGTGGGCAGGGTGTCGGTCGCCTGATTGTCCTGCGTCAGATTGGTCGGCATCATCCGGCTGTCGACCAGCCAGCTATAGATATCGAGGTTCGTCGAGGTCGGCTCGTTCTTGTCGGCCTTGCGCAGGGTGAAGAAGACGGTGCGGCTGTCGGCGCCCCAGGCGAGTTCGCTGCCGTCGCCGAAAGGCTTCGACGGGCTGTCGCCGGTCAGGCCGGCATCGACGGCGCGGTCCATTGTCGCCTTGCCGTCCACCAGATTGAAGACGAAGGGGCGGCTGTAGGTGCCGGGGGTTTCCCAGCTATCCCAATGACGGACGAAGCCCGCACCATCCTTGTAGAGACGGCCGCTGCCGGGGCCCGTCAGCGCGCCCTTGTCCTTGGCATCGCAGCCGAAGCTGGTGCATTCGCGCGGCACGTCGCCCCAGACGAGCAGCTTTGTGCCGTCGGGCGAGATTTTGAAACCGGCGACCTCGGCTTTTGCGCTGGTGACCTGCGTTGCGGCAGTATTCGCTTTCAGATCGATGCACCAGACCTGGTCGCCGCCCGATGCGTTCGAGATAAAGAAGAGATTGCCGTCCTTGTCGAACGCGGGTGCGGTCTCATTCTTGCCCGCGGTGTCGGCGATCGCGACCGGCTTTCCGTCCTTTGCATTGCGGTCGACGAGCCACAGGCCGGTCGAGCGTTTGTACGTCTCACCCTCGGTCTCGGTCATCTGAAATACGACCCAGCGGCCGTCGGGCGACGCAGTCGGCGCAGCAACGCGCTTCAGCGTCGCAAGGTCGACTTCGGTCATCGGCCGGGCGAAAGCGGGGGTCGAAAGGGCGGTGGCGAGCGCGATCGCGCTGCAAAGGAATTGGTTTCGCATGAAAGCGGTTTAGCGATGCCGCGCGCACGTTCAAGCGCGAACGCGAGCCGGTTCGGGGGCGGGCAACAATCTGGCTTGCGGACCCGCAATTAAACCTCTCTGGCTGCGCGGCTCCAAAGGTCGCATCGCGCTCATCGTGAAGCGAGAAGATTGCGCATGTTTCGGACCATATTGAACAGAAGCCGCTTGTTCGTACCACTGCTGGCAGGGGCGAGTCTCCGCGATCGCGTGATCGCCAGCATCGGGGCCGTGCTCGGGATCGGCTTTGTCGGCGTGCTCTGCGTCGCGCTATTCCCCTCGTCGATCCCCTGGATCGTCGCGCCGATGGGCGCATCGGCGGTGCTGCTGTTCGCCGTCCCCGCCAGCCCGCTTGCGCAACCGTGGTCGATCGCCGGCGGCAATGTCGTCTCGGCGATCGTGGGCGCTGTGGTCGCGCAAATCATTCCCGACCCGGCGATTGCCGCCGCGGTGGCCGTTGCGGGCGCGATCCTGACTATGTCGCTGCTTCGCTGCCTGCATCCGCCGGGCGGTGCTGCGGCACTCAGTGCAGTGCTCGGCGGTTACGCGTTGTTTTCGGCGCATGTGGTCGATTTTCTGATCGTCGTGCTCGTCAATTCGCTGCTGCTCGTCGCGATCGGGTTGATATTCCACCGTTTTTCCGGCCACTCCTATCCGCACCGCGCCAAGCCCGTCGAAGGCAAGGCGCTTGCTACGGCACCCTCTTCGGGGCTGCTGATGGGCGATATCGACAAGGCGCTCGACGACCTAGGCGAAACCTTTGACATCAGCCGTGAGGATCTCGCGCTGCTGCTGGAGCGTGCTGAGCTTCACGCGACCGAGCGAAGCAAAAAGCAATAGCAAGCCTATCGCACCAGCGCGCCGCCCTTCATCACATGGTCGATCTTTTCGAGCACGCCGATGTCGGCGAGCGGATCGGCCTTCACCGCGACAAAGTCTGCATAGCGGCCGGGAACGATCGCGCCGATATCGTCGCGACCCATTTCGACTGCCGCGCGGCCGGTGGCCGACTGGATCGCCTGCATCGGGGTCATTCCATATTTGACCATATTGCGGAACTGGCGCGCGTTGAGGCCATGCGGATAGACCCCCGCGTCGGTCGCATAGCCGATGCTCACCCCAAGCTCGACCGCACGGCGGAAGGCGGCGCGCTGGGTATCGGTCGTCTCGCGGTTCTTTCGCAGATATTCCTCGGGCCAGCCCTCTTTGGTGCCGACATCGTCGATATAGGTGCCGTTATAAATATCCATCGCGAGCCAGGTGCCGTGCTTCTTCGCAAGTTGCAGCGACTCTTCGTCGGCGAGGCTCGCATGCTCGATACTGTCGACCCCGGCGCGGATCGCATTCTTTATGCCCTCGGCGCCATGCGCGTGCGCAGTGACGCGCTTGCCGCGGGCGTGTGCGACCTTGACGACCGCACGTAGATAATCCTCGCTCAGCTCGACCGCACCGGGTTCGGTGCCGATCGCGAGCACCGCGCCGGTGGCAATCGTCTTGATGAAATCGGCGCCATGGTCGAGCAGATAGGCGGTTTTCTGCGCCGCCTCTTCGGGCGTAGCTGCAACGCCGAGGCGCATGTCGGGCGGCAACTGCTCGTTCGGGACGACGCCGTTCAATTCGCCGCCGCCCTTTGGGATCGTGACATAAGCGCCAGCGACCCACATGCGCGGTCCCGGCACGTCGCCGCGCTCGATCGCGTTACGCAGCGTCACGTCGGTGAGGCCCCGATAGGTACCGACGTCGCGAACGCTGGTGAAACCGGCATCGAGCGTGACCCGCGCGTTGCGCGCGCCGACGAGCGCGGTTTCGGCGGGCGAGGCCTTCATCGGCGCGGCGAGATCGGCGCTCTGGCCAAGGTCGGCGAGGTGGGTGTGGAGGTCGATCAGACCGGGCAGGACCGTGAAATCCGACCAGTCGAGCCGCGTCGCGCCCTCGGGCGTTGCTCCGCATGGCCCGACCGCCTTGACGCGTTCGGCGACGACCGTGATGCACTGCCCGGTGCGCACGTCGCTGGAGACGCCGTCGATCAGCCGGCCGGCTTCGATATAGAGCGTTTCGGCCGATGCAGGCGCCGCGGCGAGCGCCGCCGCGATCGCCGCGATCAGTTGGCCGCGGCGAACGCGTCGCACTGGCGTGGATCCCCCGATTGCAGGCCGCGGCGCAGCCAGTTCATGCGCTGCTCGCTTGTTCCATGGGTAAAGCTTTCGGGGACCGGACGCTGGCCCGCCGAACGCATCAGCGTATCGTCGCCGATCGCATTGGCGGCGCGCATCGCTTCTTCCATATCGCCGGCCTCCATAACGGGCTGGCCGGCGCTGTTCTTGGCGCGCGCGGCCCACACCCCGGCATAGCAATCGGCCTGAAGCTCCATGCGAACCTGCAACGCATTGCCCTCGGCTTGCGAGGCGCGCTGCTGGGCGCGGCGAACCTGGTCGGAAATTCCGCTGACCGTCTGGATATGATGGCCGACTTCATGCGCGATCACATAGGCCTGCGCCGCGTCGCCAGCGGCGCCGAACTTCTGGTCGAGCTCACGGAAGAAGCTGGTGTCCAGATAGACGCCCTGATCGGCGGGGCAGTAGAAGGGACCCATCGCTGATTGCGCCGCGCCGCAGCCAGACCGGTTGGATTCGGTGAAGAAATTGAGCGTCGGCTTTTGATATCCATTGATCAGCCCGCCCCAAACGGTGTGCGTCGATCCAAACACGTTGCAGGCAAATCGCTCGGATTCGGTATCGCACGCCACATTCGCACCGCCGCGGCTATCGGCAGCCGGATCTGCCGTGCCGCTTCCGCTGCTCAGCATGTTCGCGCCGGGGCCGAGAAGGAAAAAGGCGACCGCGCCAATCAGCAGAATTGTGCCGCAGCCCATTTTACGCCCGAGCAGCATCGGAAGAAAACCGATCAGCAGCCCGCCGAGTCCGCCGCCTCCGCCGCCACCGAAACCTCCGCCGCTCCGGCCCAGATCGCGAATGTCGTCGCCGGGATCATAATCGTCGAGGCGCATGGGGCTTCTCCACCGGTAAATCGTCGTTTCGCCCCGATAGTTACAGCAGCGCCGGGCAATTGGAAGGGGCTTCGCATATAATCGAGCCATTGCAATAGGCTGTGTTGCAGTGCACAAATCGCTCTCCGCCAATTTGAGGTTTTCCCGAGTCCATGCCCCGTCGCGCTGCCCGTGCCGCATTGCCCTTGCCCGACCTCGTCGTCCTTGTTCTTCAGGGCGGCGGTGCGCTCGGTGCGTTTCAGGCCGGCGTGTATGAGGCGATGATCGAGCTTGGTATCGAACTCGATTGGGTCGCGGGGATTTCGATCGGTGCAGTGAACGCGGCCATCATCGCCGGCAACGAGCGTGACCAGGCGGTCGGAAAGATGCGGACCTTCTGGCAAGGCGTGTCGTCGGCGCTGCCCTCGCTGCCGACCATCGACAACGACTGGGCGCGCGAGTGGACGCATATGGCGGCGGCGGCGCAGGTGACGGCGTTCGGCGTGCCCGGCTTTTTCACCCCGCGCTTTCCGCCACCCGCCTTCGCGACGCGGCAGACGCCCGAGGCTGTCAGCTTTTACGACACCGCGCCGCTGGTCGAGACGCTGAACCGGCTGATCGACTGGGACCGGGTGAATAACGGCAAGGTGCGGCTATCGGTCGGTGCGGTTGCGGTCGAGACAGGAAATTTCCGCTATTTCGATACGCAATCCGATACGATCGACGCGCGGCACATCCTCGCCTCTGGCGCGCTGCCGCCCGGCCTGCCGCCGGTCGAGATCGACGGTACCTGGTATTGGGACGGGGGGCTCGTGTCGAACACCCCGCTCGAACATGTCGTCGAGGCGGGGAAAGAGGATATGCTGGTGTTCCAGGTCGACCTGTTCCCCGCGCGCGGGGAACGACCGCACGATATGGAAGAGGCATGGTCGCGCGAGAAGGACATCCGCTACTCCAGCCGCACGCGCCGGATTTCGGATGGTCTGGTGCGCCGGCGCAAGGAACATCGGCTGATCGACCGGTTGCTCAAGAAGCTGCCACCGGAGTTTTCCGACCTGCCCGAGGCCAAGGCCGTGCGCAAAATGGTCGACAGCAAGGCACTCAACGTCGTGCAGTTGGTCCACCAGCCGCCGGCGTGGCAGACGGGCGCGCGCGATTTCGAATTCTCGCGATCGACGATGGAGGTCAATTGGGCCCTCGGCCGCGATGCGGTCGAGGCGGCGATGAAGGACGGCCACCTGCTCGCCGACAGCATCGCCGAGGGGCGGTCGGACAGTTTTGCGGTGCAATCGAATGCATTGCGACCAAAGATCATCCCCGACGTTTCCTGACTCTCCCCCACCGAAAGGACCCAATCCATGCGCCTCACAGGAAAGACCGCCCTTGTCACCGGATCGACTTCCGGGATCGGGCTCGGCATCGCGAAGATATTTGCTGCCGAAGGCGCGAACATCATCATCAACGGCTTTGGCGACGCCGATGCGATCGAAACCGAGCGCAACGGACTGGAGGCTATCAGCGGCGGCACAGCCGCTTATGACGGCGCCGACCTGACGAAGCCCGAGCAGATCGAGGCGATGTTCCAACGCGCCGATGCGGATTTCGGAGGCGTCGATATCCTCGTCAACAATGCGGGGATGCAGTTCGTGTCGCCGGTCGAGGATTTCCCGCCCGAAAAATGGGACATGATCATCGCGCTCAACCTGACCGCGGCGTTCCACACGATCCGTCATGCCGTGCCCGGGATGCGCAAGAAGAAATGGGGGCGGATTATCGCCACGGCTTCAGCGCACTCGCTCGTCGCCTCGCCGTTTAAATCGGCCTATGTCACCGCGAAGCACGGTCTGGCCGGCCTGACCAAGACGGTCGCGCTGGAAGTTGCCGATGCGGGGATCACGGTAAACTGCATCAGTCCGGGCTATGTCTGGACGCCGCTCGTGGAAAATCAGATTCCGGACACGATGAAGGCGCGTAATATGACGCGCGAGCAGGTGATCAATGATGTGCTGCTCGCCGGCCAGCCGACGAAGCAATTCGTCACGGTCGAACAGGTCGCGGCGATCGCATCCTTCCTGACGCGCGACGAGGCGGCGAATATTACCGGTGCAAATCTGAGTGTCGACGGCGGCTGGACCGCCGGGTGATGCGCTGCGGCCTTGAGCAATCTCTTTTGCCCTCCTAAGGTTAACGCAACCGGACCGGGGAGTGACGGAGAATGAGGGGTCGTACCAAGTTTATTTTAGCCCTGATGTTGGGCTCGACCGTCGGTGCGTGCCGTACGGTGCCGCCGATACCGCCTTCTGTGGCCGACGCGCCGCCCGAGACCGGCACCTGGCGCGGCACCGCGACCGTCCAGGATCAGGAGCGGATTCGCGGCTGGTACAGCAGCTGGCAGACCGCGCTCGCCGATGCGCGGGCAAAGGGCAATGGTGCCGACATCGACCGCGAAGGGGTGCTGCTGCAGCCGATGGCTGCGCTGCCGAATCCGCATCTTCCCGCAGGCGATTATCGGTGCAGGACGGTCAAGCTTGGCGCGCAGGGACGCGCGGGTCTGGGCTATGTCGGCTATGGCTGGTTTCGGTGCCGCGTCGCGCCCGAACAGGGGCTGTCCAGCCTGACCAAGATCACGGGGTCGCAGCGCCCCGTCGGTCTGATCTTTCCCGACAATCTGAAGCGGCAGGTTTTTCTCGGCACCCTCGAACTCGGCGACGAAAAGATGGCGGTCAATTACGGCAGCGACCGGATGCGCGACATGGCGGGACTGGTCGAGCGGATCGGGGACAATCGCTGGCGGCTCGTATTGCCTGCGCCCGCCTATGAATCCTTGCTCGACGTGATCGAACTGGTCCCGGCGAGCTAACGAGAAAACAGGGGAACGACGAATGCGAATTTTGCGGACGGGCGCGGCAGCGCTGGCCCTTGGCGCTTTGGGCGCCATGCCTGCAGCCGCGCAGACGCTCGGCGGCGAGGTCGAGAAGCAGATGCCGTCGCTGATGGCGATCTACAAGGACCTCCACGCCAATCCCGAACTCAGCTTTATGGAAGTGCGTTCAGCTGGCATTCTCGCCGCCGAGGCGCGCAAGCTGGGGTTCAAGGTCACCGAAAAGGTCGGCGGGACGGGTATCGTGGCCGTGATGGAAAACGGTCCCGGTCCGGTGGTTCTGGTGCGCGCCGATATGGACGGCCTGCCGGTCACCGAGCAGACGGGCCTGCCCGGCGCATCGAAGATACGCGTGACTACGAAAGAGGGCGTCGAAACCGGAGTGATGCACGCGTGCGGCCACGACACGCATATGACCGCATGGGTCGGTGTTGCGCGGCTGATGGCGGCGAACAAGGCGAAATGGTCGGGCACGCTGGTGATGATCGGCCAGCCCGCCGAGGAACGCGGCGCGGGCGCGCGGATGATGCTCGCCGATGGCCTGTACACCCGTTTTCCCAAGCCGCAATATGCGCTCGCCTTCCACGACGCCGCGCAGTTCCCCGCTGGCAAGATCGGCTATACGCCAGGCTATGCGCTTGCCAATGTAGACAGTGTTGACATATTGGTAAAAGGGGTCGGCGGTCACGGCGCCTATCCGCAGACGACCAAGGATCCGATCGTGCTCGCGAGCCGCATCGTCGGCGCGCTCCAGACGCTCGTCTCGCGCGAGATCAGCCCGCTCGACAGCGCGGTGGTGACCGTCGGCAGCTTCCACGCCGGCGCGAAGCACAATATCATTTCGGACGAAGCGAAGCTTCAACTGACCGTTCGCAGCTATAGCGATGAAGTGCGTGACCATCTGCTCGATGGCATTGCGCGCATCGCAAAGGGCGAAGCCATCGCTGCAGGGATGCCTGACGACAAGATGCCGGTCGTGAGCGTCGACAAGAATGAATATACGCCGTCGACCTTCAACACGCCCGAATTCACCGAGGAGATGGCGGCGTATCTGAAAACGAGCTTCGGCGAGACACGCGTCGTGCAGATGCCGCCGGTGATGGGCGGCGAGGATTTCAGCCGCTTCTGGCGCGAGGACAAGAGCATCAAGAGTCTTATCGTCTGGGTCGGCGGGGTGCCTCAGGCCGAATATGATGCGGCGAAGAAGGAAGGGCGCACCTTGCCGAGCCTCCATTCGCCCTTCTGGGCACCCGATGCGCCCGCCGTCATCTCGACCGCGACCGAGGCGCTGACGGCGATGACGATGAAGCTGATGGCGAAGAAGTAGCCGGAGACGCGGAAACCGCCTGGGACGACCAGCCCCGCAGTCATTACCGTAGCGCGCTGGCATTTCCCAAATAAATTGGGATGGACCTGTTCGTGAGGCTGTGGTGAGCAAGAGACATGTCGTCCAATGATCCTGCTCTCGGCTTGACCGCATGCCTCACCGACCGGGAAATGGAAATTCTGCGTCTGTTGGTCGCCGGACATACTGTGAAGACCATCGCAGCGCGCCTGGGCCGTTCGGAAACCTCGATTAACGAACGTTTGCGCTCCGCCCGCCGCAAGACGGGCGTGGGCAGCAGCCGCGAATTGGCGCGCCTTCTGGACCTCCAAAAAATTTGTGACGAAAATATCGATCTTTCGAGACAGCGCCCCAACGGGAAGGACTTGGTGCACACCGCAGCCGTCGGGGTTCGCGGTTCGAAAGGAATGATCGTCATGCTCATTGCAATACCCATGGCCGCCGCTGGATTAATGGTCGCAGCTGCTCCTTCCGCCGATCAGGCCGGAACATCGAACGCCGTTTACAGCGCCGCATCCAGGCAGCTGCCGCTGGTCGGAAGCTGGTCGCTCGACGCATCGCTCATGCCCGAAAAAGAACGCCCTCAACGGGTCACGATGACGTTCCATCCATCGCAGGACGGAAAATGGACAACGCGCGTGGAAATCGTCGCGCCGGACGGCTCCAGCAAACATTCGGAATCGACCGCGGCTCTCGATGGCGTCCCCGTACCGATCACCGGCAATATGGATTTTATCGACAGTGTTGCTCTGCGTCAGCCGGCGCCGGACACATTGGTCATGACGCTGGGCAAGGCGGGAGCGCGGGTTTCGACGCGCGTCTATACCGTCGCCAAGGATCTGAAATCCATGACCGAAACGATTGTCTGGTCTGCCGACAATCGTCAAAAACTGGAAACGACGCATTTCAATCGAATTGATTGATCGCAGGTCAGCTTCCACCGCCGGATCGCCTGGCGCTAACATACTCACTCGCCTTGACGCTCCGCGCGTTCCGCGAAGTATGGGCGTCACACGCCCGCCGATATGCCCCTCCCACTTCGGCTCCCCGGGCTTGCCCCCGGGGGGCCGCCTTGTCCCTTTTTTCCATGCGGAAAAGAGCCGCGCCGCAATGCATATCTTCGTCCTCACTCCCCCTTGAAGGCGGCGAAGCTGCCGCCGCGGCCCGCGCCTTCGGTAAAGCGCTTGGCTCCCGCCGCCGCGCCATCGCGCAAGGGGGCGATCCCGGCGTGCGCTTCGTGCGCGAGCGCGCCCTCGAAATCGAAATCCCACTGGCGATAGGCGCTCATCCGGTCGCTGTTCATGCAGATTTGCGGAAAGGCGGCGATCTGCTTTGCCAGTTTGATCGCCGCACCGAGCGCTTCGCCATCGGGAACGATACGGTCGGCAAGGCCGATGCGCTGCGCTTCGTCAGCGGTAACCGACCGGCCGGTCAGGATCATGTCGAGCGCGCGGCCTTGACCGACGATGCGCGGCAGGCGGACGGTGCCGCCGTCGATCAGCGGTACGCCCCAACGGCGGCAATAGACTCCGAATATCGCGCTGGCGGCGGCAACGCGCAGGTCGCACCAGAGCGCCAGCTCCAGCCCGCCGGCGACGGCATGCCCTTCGACCGCGGCGATCACCGGCTTTTCGAGCAGCATGCGCGTCGGCCCCATCGGGCCGGGGGCGTCGGGGTCGTAGCGCGAGGTGCCGACGGCGTTGAGGTCGAAGCCGGCGCAAAAATGGCTGTCGCTGCCAGTCAGGATCGCGACGCGTGCATTTTCGTCGGCGGCGAAGGCTGCAAAGGCGTTCCGCAGGGCGACGGCGGTATCGGGATCGACGGCGTTGCGGCGGTGAGGGCGGTCGATGGTGACGATCGTTACGGGGCCATCGCTTTCGATTAGTACGCTCATTCGAACCCTCCTCTTTCGTTCATCGCAGCGTGCCGGGACGTCGGGGGACTTGCAAGCGACGGGGCGGCGTCCTAAATAAAAGAAATGCGGGCCGGGCCCCTCTGGCGTCGGCGAGATATTTCTCGCCACGTGATGTCGGACCGCATCGGGTGACCCCGATGCTCTGGCCCTATCTCCCCCCTGTTTCCGGGGTTGCGGCATTGGCGTCACCTGCTTGATTTCTCGATCAGGAGGCCCATTTCAATGACACTCAATCCCAATCTCTACCGTCTGACTGTCCTGCATCGTCAACTCGACGATGCCGAACGCCGCGAGGTGCGCCGTCGCGGTGCCGATCCATTCCGTCTGCTGCGGCTGAAAGCGCTCAAGCTCGTGGTGAAGGAACGGCTCGCAGCCTTGACGTTGCGGCCCGCGCTGCGACCGGCGCTCGCTCGCTAATCCGACATAATCGAAAATCGAGTGCGCTGCCGAAAGGCGGCGCGCTCGGCATATCCAGGGAATAGATATCATGGAATTTCTGTTTGCCGACTGGCTGGGCACCCCGGCCTGGTTCTGGCTGTCCTTCATCGCGCTCGTGATCGCGCTCACCGCCTTCGACCTTGGCATCCTCAACAAGGAAAACAAGGAGATGGGGATTGGCGAGAGCCTGAAGCTCTCGGCGCTTTATATCGGTATCGCGACCGCGTTCGGCGCTTGGGTGTGGGCCGCCAAAGGCGGCGAGGCGGGTCTTCAATATTATACCGGCTTCTTCATCGAGAAGGCGCTGTCGATCGACAACATCTTCGTCATCTCGCTGATCTTCACAACCTTCGCGATCCCGCCGCGCTATCAGTATCGCGCGCTCCTTTGGGGCATCGTCGCGGTGATCGTGCTGCGTGGCATCATGATAGCGGGCGGCGCGGCGCTGGTCACCGAATATGGCTGGCTGCTCTATATTTTCGCGGCGTTCCTTGTGTTTACCGGCGTGAAGATGCTGTTCGCGAGCGAAAAGCCGATGGACGTGAAGGGCAACCCGGTGGTCAAATGGTTGTCGCGCCGAATGCCGATCACAGAGAAATTGCACGGCGAGAAATTCTTCGTCCGGGTGCCCGATACGAAGACCGGAAAGATCGTGCTGGCCGCGACGCCGCTCT
Source organism: Sphingopyxis sp. Soil_C_28 (assembly GCF_057657055.1). Taxonomy (NCBI): domain Bacteria; kingdom Pseudomonadati; phylum Pseudomonadota; class Alphaproteobacteria; order Sphingomonadales; family Sphingopyxidaceae; genus Sphingopyxis; species Sphingopyxis sp. Soil_C_28. The sequence continues at coordinate 1,410,254 of NZ_JBDGJE010000001.1, read as the reverse complement.
TCCTCGCGCTCGTCGTCATCAACCTCGCCGACCTCGTCTTCGCGGTCGACAGCGTGCCTGCGATCTTCGCGATCACAACCGACACCTTCATCGTCTACACGTCGAACATCATGGCGATCCTTGGCCTGCGTGCGCTCTATTTCGCGCTGTCGGCGATGGTACACCGTTTCCATTATCTCAAATATGCGCTCGCGCTGGTGCTCATCTTCATCGGGTCGAAGATCTTCGTCGCCGACTTCGTTCTGGACGGCGCGAAGTTCCCGCCTCTCGTCAGCCTAGGTGTCACCGTGGCCTTGATCGCAGGCGGGATCATCTGGTCGCTGGTCAAGACGCGCGAAGAGGGCGCGGCGTTGCCGCAATAAAAAATGTCCGCCGGAGGCCTTGCGGCTTCCGACGGACAGGCTTTCCTCCCCAGGAAAGCTCGGGTGGCGCGGGGCGATCTGTGCAAGGCGCCCCGCGCCAAGAGGGAAGGCGCGGGGGTTGCAACGGGGCCCCGCGCCAAGCTCGTGTGTTAAGCGGCGAACTGATTCATCGTATTGTCTTTGCCTGCGGCCTTGAGGGCCGCTTCGCCGGCGAAATACTCTTTATGATCGTCGCCAAGGTCGCTGCCCGACATATTCTGGTGCTTGACGCAGGCGATGCCCTGGCGGATCTCGGCGCGCTGGACGCCCTTGACGTAACCGAGCATCGCTTCGTCGCCGAAATATTCCTTGGCGAGATTGTCGGTCGACAGCGCTGCGGTGTGATAGGTCGGCAGCGTGATCAGGTGATGGAAGATCCCGGCCCGCTTCGCCGAATCGCGCTGGAAGGTGCGGATACGGTTGTCGGCTTCGTCGCCCAGCGCGGTGCCGTCATAATCGACGCTCATCAGCTTGGCGCGGTCATAGGCGCTGACGTCCTTGCCGTCCTTCTCCCATGCGTCGAACACCTGCTGGCGGAAGTTCAGCGTCCAGTTGAAGCTTGGCGAGTTGTTGTACGCGAGCTTTGCATTGGGGACGACTTCGCGGATGCGGTCGACCATGGAGGCGATCTGTTCGATGTGCGGCTTTTCGGTCTCGATCCACAGCAGGTCGGCGCCGTTCTGCAAGGACGCAATGCAATCCATGACGCAGCGGTCTTCGCCGGTTCCGGCGCGGAACTGGTAGAGGTTCGAGGGCAGGCGCTTCGGACGCACCAGCTTGCCGTCGCGGTTGATCAGGACATCGCCGGGGTTCCCCGCGCCCTCGACTTCTTCGCAATCGAGGAAGCTGTTATACTGGTCGCCGAGGTCGCCGGCTTCCTTCGAAAAGGCGATCTGCTTGGTCAGGCCAGCGCCAAGGCTGTCGGTGCGCGTCACGATGATGCCGTCCTCGACGCCGAGTTCCATGAACGCGTAGCGGCAGGCGCGGATCTTCGCGATGAAATCCTCGTGCGGCACGGTGACCTTGCCGTCCTGATGGCCGCACTGCTTTTCGTCCGAGACCTGATTCTCGATCTGGAGCGCGCAGGCGCCAGCTTCGATCATCTTCTTGGCGAGCAGATAGGTCGCCTCGGCATTGCCGAAGCCTGCGTCGATGTCGGCGATGATCGGCACGACGTGCGTTTCATGATTGTCGATCGTCGACTGGATCTGCTTCGCCTTGAGTTCGTCGCCTTCGGCGCGCGCGGCGTCGAGATCGCGGAACAGCATGCCGAGTTCACGGGCATCGGCCTGGCGGAGGAAGGTGTAGATTTCCTCGATCAGCGCCGGGACGCTGGTCTTTTCGTGCATCGACTGGTCGGGCAGCGGACCGAATTCGCTGCGCAGCGCGGCGATCATCCAGCCCGAGAGGTAGATATAGCGGCCCTTGACGGTGCCGAAATGCTTCTTGATCGAAATCATCTTCTGCTGCGCGATGAAGCCATGCCAGCAGCCCAAGGACTGGGTGTAGTTCGCGGGATCGGCGTCATAGGCGGCCATGTCGGCGCGCATGATGCGCGCGGTGTAACGGGCGACGTCGAGGCCGGTCTTGAACTTGTTCTGGGCGCGCATGCGGGCGATGCTTTCGCCGCTGATGCCATCCCATGTGCCGTCGTAGTCGCGGATGAGGCGGCCTGCCTGCGCCATGTCTTCCTGATAACCCATCGTCTTATCCTTGTGCGGAGGTGATGGGTGGAAGTTGGCGAAAGTGTCGCGGAAAGTGAAAAGCTTTGTCAATAATATTTGTGAAATATGGCCGATAGGTGTAAATCAGGCTGTAAATTAGTAAAGAAAGTTACAAAATGGCGGAGCGGCGAGTGTTTGCAGGGCCGGCGGTGCGCAAAGTGCGGCGCGAAGCCGGCATGACGCAGGCGGCGATGGCCGAGGCGCTTGCCATCTCGCCGAGCTATCTCAATCTGATCGAGCATGGCCAGCGGCCGCTGAGCGCCACGGTGATCGTCAAGCTGGCCGAACGCTTCGGTTTCGACGCGGCGAAGCTGGGTGCCGAGGATGTGCCGGGCGGGCTTGCGGGGCTGCGGCGGCGGCTGGGCGATCCACGCTTTGCCGACCTGGGGATCGGGGCGCAGGAGGTCGAGGAGTGGCTGCAGACCGCGCCGGCGACTGCCGCCGCCTTTGCGCGACTGTTCGACGAGGCGCCTGAAGGGCGCGCGGAAGGTGAAGGCGATGCGCCCGAAGTTGCCGCAGTGCGCCGCGCGATCGAAAAATGGCGCAACCATTTCCCCGATCTCGACGCGCGCGCCGAGGAACTGGCCGACGAGCTGCGGCTTGCGGGCGGTGACCTGTACGGCACGATTTCCGAGCGGTTGCGCACGCGGCACCAGCTCGGCATCCGCATCCTGCCGAGCGATGTGATGCCCGACCGGCTGCGCTGGCTCGACTGGCACGCGCGGCAATTGATGCTCAACGAATTGCTGCGCCCTGCATCGCGGACCTTTCAGGCGGCGGCGACGCTGGCGCAGATCGAGGCGAAGGCCGAGATCGATGCGCTCGTCGCGGGCGCGGAATTCGCCGAGACGGCGGCGGCCAAGCTGTTTGAGCGCCACCTGATCCAGTATTTCGCCGCGGCGCTGATGATGCCGTACAGCCGTTTCCTGCGGGCGTGCGACGCGACGGGATATGATCTGCTGCTGCTCCAGCGGCGTTTCGGCGCGGGCTATGAACAGGTCGCGCATCGGCTGACGACGCTTCAGCGCGTCGGGGCGCGCGGGCTGCCTTTCTTCATGCTGCGGATCGACCGCGCGGGGCAGGGGTCGAAGCGTTATGCCGGGGCGAGCCAGTCGCCGCTGGTCGATGGCGACACACGCTGTCCTTTGTGGGGCGTTCACGAAGCCTTTGCGCGGCCGGGCGAAGTGATCGCCGACCTGGTCGAGCTGGAGGACGGGTCGCGCTGGTTCACTCAGTCGCGCAACGTGGCCGCCCCCGGTTCGACCGGCAGCGGCACGCCGGCACGCTTCGCCGTATGTGTCGGGGTTGACGCGAAGGTCGCCGCGCCGCTGATCGCGGCGCGCGGGATCGACCTGATGCGCAGTCCCGCGACGCCGATCGGGCTTGGGTGCCGGCGCTGTACGCGCACCGGCTGCGTCCAACGGTCGATGCCGCCGCTTGGCCGCCCGTTGCGCTTCCGCGAGGGCGAGCGCGGTGTCAGCGCGTTCGATTTCGCGGGCGACTGATTCTCCGTTCGGCGCAAAGTCCGCTTAAAGTGGCACGCGGCGTGCCGTATTGAGAACAGGCGCGGTGATCGGCCGCGACGGGACCAAAAATGCTTGTTCGAATAAGGCCAGAAGACGTCGAGATCGGCATGTTCATCCACGCCTTTGAAGGGTCGTGGTTCGATCACCCGTTCTGGCGCCGCTATTTCTCGGTCGAAACGCAGGATCAGCTGCAGCGTATTCGCCATTCGGGCATCGATGGCATCGTGATCGACGCCGAGCGCGGTCTCGGTCCGACCGAGGATTTGCCCGAGGCCGAAGCCGAGGAAAAACCGCCCGCCAAAAATGTGCGCGCGAAACAGCCGCCCACATCGGAGCGCCCGTGGGGCGATGCGATGTCGTTCCGCCCCGCGCCGACCTTCGCTCCCCCGCAGACCCCCGCGCGCGACGCGCCGCGCCGCCGTCGCGGTTATGCGGGCGAATGCCGCCGCGCCAGGCGCGCGATCGACCGGACGCGCGAGGCTGTGGTCGACATGTTCGACGCCGCGCGGCTTGGCCGGGCGGTCGAGGTACGGCGCATGGTCAAGCTTGCCGCGTCGATCGGCGCGTCGATCGAGCGCGATTCCAAGGCGTTGATCAATCTCGTCCGGTTGAAGGAAAAGGACGAATATACCTATCTCCATTCGGTCGCGGTCTGCGCGTTGATGATCAATTTCGCACGCCACCTGAGCCTCGATTCGCAAGAGATCGAGGATCTGGGCGTGGCGGGGTTGCTCCACGACGTCGGCAAGGTCGCGGTTTCGGACGAGATATTGAACAAGCCCGGCGCGCTGTCGAAAGGCGAAATGCGGTCGGTGCGAACACATCCGGTTGCCGGTCATCGCCTGCTCGCAAGCTCGCCTGGCGCGCCCGATCTGGTACTCGAGCTGTGTCTGCGGCATCATGAAAAGATCGACGGGTCGGGGTATCCAGGCGGCCTGAAAGGTGACGAACTGTCGCTCGCGGCGCGCATGGGCGCGATTTGCGATGTCTATGACGCCGTGACGTCGAACCGCCCGTACAAGACCGCGTGGACGCCGTGTGAGGCGTTAACCGCGATGCAAAAATGGGCGGGGCATTTCGACCCGGCTCTGCTCGACCGCTTTGCCGACAGCCTGGGCATCTTTCCGGTCGGGACATTGGTGCGGCTGTCGACCGGCGAGCTGGGCGTTGTAATCGGAAGCGGCGGCGAGGCGGCCGAGGATGTGGTCGTCCGCGCCTTTTTCGACTGCGAAACGCTGAGCGAGATCGAGCCGATCGACCGGGCGGTTGCGCCGTCGGCCGAGCATCCGCGGATTATCGGGCGCGACAGTCCCGGCTTTTGGCGTTTCCATGACTGGGACGTGCTGCGGCACCGGATTCTGGCGGGTGGTGCCGAGGCCGTTGCCGACCGCGACCCCGATCAGCCGATCGGTCCGCGGGGCGCCCAGAGCTGACCGGCGTCCGTCCGCCGGCCGCCAGATTGAGCCGGAAACCCTTCGCCTGCGAACCGGGCGAAGGGTTCGCCATCAAGCCTTTTGCGCCGCGGTCCAGCGTTCCATAACCGACGCGAGCACCGAGATCGGCATCGCACCCGCCGACAAAGCGGTGTCGTGGAAACCGCGCAGGTCGAACTTGTCGCCAAGCGTCGCCTTCGCCTTTTCGCGGATGCGGACCCAGCTCGTCTGCCCGACCATGTAGCTCGTCGCCTGGCCCGGCCAGACGCAATAGCGCTCGATCTCGGTCACATTCGACGGCTCGGGGGTTCCGAGCGTCTCGTTATAATAGGCAATCGCCTTCTCGCGGGTCCAGCGGAAGTGGTGGAGCCCGGTGTCGGCGACGAGGCGTGCGGCGCGGAACATATAGCTTTGCAGATAGCCGAGCCGGCCCCATGGGTCGCTTTCATACACGCCCATCTCGTCAGCGAGCTGTTCGGCGTAGAGGCCCCAGCCTTCGGTATAAACCGAGTAAGCGGGCAGGCGGCGGAGGCGCGGAATACCGGTCGCCTCCTGTGCGAGCGCGATCTGGTGGTGATGGCCCGGCGATGCTTCGTGATAGGTCAGCGTTGGCAGCGTCCAGCTGGGATTTTCGGCGGTATCGCGCAGGTTGATATAATAAGCGCCCGGGCGCGAGCCGTCGAGCGCCGGGATCTGGTAATAGCCGCCGGTCGCGCCATCCTCGATGTCCGCAGGGACGCGGCGGATCTCGACCTTTGCCTTGGGAAGGCGGCCGAAGGTTTCGGGCAGCCGTGCCTGGATCGCCTGCATCTGGGCGTTGAGTTCGGCGATCAGCTTTTCCTTGCCCGCGTCGGTGTTCGGATAAAGGAAACGCGGGTCCTTGCCGAGCGCGCGCAGGCGTTCGGCGACACTTCCCTTGGTCATGCCCTGCGCCTTGAAGATCGCATCGGCGCGGGCGCTGAGTTCGGCGACGCGGTCGAGCCCGAGCTTGTGGACTTCCTCTGCCGTCATCCCCGTCGTCGTCGCGAAGCGCAGCGCATAGGCATAATATTCATCGCCCTTGGGCAGGCGCCAGACGCCGGCGTCGTGCGTCGCCTTGGGCCGCACGGCACGCAACGCGTCGGCCTGACGGCGCATCGCGGGATAGATGCGATCCTTGACGATCGCGGCGCAGCGCGCGGACCAGTCGCCCGGGATATCCTTCGTCCTGGCGGCGAGGTTGGTGGTGAGGCCGTTGGCGTCGGGCGCGGGAGCCCAGATGCGGTCGAACTGGCCAAGTGTGCGGTCGATGACGAAGTCGGGTGGGATGATGCCGGCGGCATGGTCGGCCTTGACCCGTCCGGTCTCGTTGTCGAGCTGGGCCGCGAAATCGTTGCAGCGCGCGAGATACGCCTCGGCATCGGCGGCGTTCGCGATGCTGTGCTGGTTGATCAGGAAGTCGGGGATCGAGCGGTAGGCGCCGCTGAGCTGGGTCACCGGATGCGGTTCGGGCCAGCTGTGGAGGCCGTAGGTGAATGTGTCATAGGCTTTGACATAATCCTCCCACGGGCCGCGGAAGGTTTCATAATTGACGAGATCCATGCCCGACAGCTTCGACACGTCGATCTTTTTGAGCTCGGCAAGGCCGGTACGATAAAGATCATGGCCGCGCTTGATGCCCGCGGGCGAGCGGTCGGCGAGTTTGGATTTGGCGGCAACATTGTCGCCCTTGTCGAGGCCGAGCGCGGTCGCGAACTCCGGGTCCTGATCGACGAGCATGTCGTAGATGCGCTCATAGATCGCGGTGAGCTTTGCGCCTTCGCCGGCGGGCGCGTCGGCGAGCATCGCGCGCGCGGGCGAGCGGACTCCGGCAATGGCAGAGGTCGCGGCGAGCGTGGCGAGCAGGGTACGGCGGTCGAGCATGGGGAGGTCTCCATCAGTGTGTATTGCTCGACTATAACGGCGAGTTCAGCGCTGTCTTGTATCCATTTGATGTCGTCGCCACCAACCGGGGGGCGCCCCGGTCAGGCTCGCGACCGCATGCGTCATATGCGCCTGATCGGTGAAGTGGAGACGGTGCGCGATCTCGGCGAAAGGCTCGTCGCCCATGCGCGCCGCGGCAAAGGCCGCACGGGCGCGGACGCCCGCGCGATAGGATTTCGGCGTGCAACCATAAGCCGATCGAAAGCCGCGGCTGAGCGTTTCGGCGCGGACGCCCTTTTCCTCGGCCCAGCGCGAAAGCGCGAAGGGATCGAGACGGCGCAGGTCGTCGGCGAGCAGGTCGGGCCAGTCGAGCGCCGCCGGTGCGGCGGCGACGAACAGCTCGGCGAAATGCGCCGACGCGGCGCGGCCGTCGCGTTCGGCAAGGCGAACGAGGCGGTCGGGATCGGAGACCTGGCCGCGGAGATCCGTCGTCGCGGCGAGGCCGTCCGGCAGCGACAGGACGAGAACGCGTGCGCCCTTCGCCTCGAAACGGTCGAGGTGCGATTCATAAGCGTGGTGGATGAGGGCGTCGCCGGGGCGGACGTTCCAGCGGCCTTCGTCGCCGGCTTCCTGATAGCCGCCTTCGAGCACGACCGCGACAAACGCATGCTCGTGGCGATGCCGGTCGCGCAACTCGCCGGGGCCATGGTCGAGCAGCCCGAGCGGGGCATCGGCGAAGCAGGGCAGCGATGCCATGGCGCCTATTCGCGCGCCCTGGCGGCCGCGCGGACCTCTTGCGACCGTTCGAGCGGGATGATCAAGATATCGTCGCCGTCGACGATGACGGCAATATTGTCCATGCCGAGGATCGAGATCCGCTTGTCGCCCGCGCGCACCAGATTTCCGTGGCTGTCGTGGAGGAAGGCGTCGCCGGTGACGGCATTGTCGGCATCGTCCTTTTCGGCGAGCGCGTGGATGGTGTGCCAGCTGCCGAGGTCGGACCAGCCCATTGCCACGGGAACGACGGCGACGCGGTCGTCCTTTTCCATCACGGCATAGTCGATCGAAACCGAGGGCGCCTTTGCGAACGCGATGGCGTCGGCGTAAAGCGCGTCGCCGTCGTACATGCCCGCTGCGACTGCGCGGTCGGCGGCCTCGAAGATTTCGCGGCAATGGGTGAGCATCGCGTCGCGCATTCGCGCCGCGCGAAACAGGAAAATCCCGGCGTTCCAGCTATAGCCGCCGTCCGCGAGCATCGCCTCGGCATCGGCGAGCGGTGGCTTTTCGACGAACCGGTCGACGACGAAGCCGTCTTCGCCGAGCGCGGTGCCCGCGGCGATATAACCGAACCCGGTTTCGGGGCCGTCGGGGGCGATGCCGAAGGTAACGAGCCAGTCCTGCTGCGCGAGGCGGACGCCCCTGGCGATCGCGGCATGAAACGCGGGAACATCGGCGATGACATGATCGCTCGGCATCACGAGCAGCAGCGTGTCGGCGTCGGCCCGCGCCACGGCCAGCGCGATCGCGGCGGCGGTGTTGCGCGGCATCGGTTCGACGAGAAGCGTTTCCTCGCGGTCGCGCATCTGTTCGCGAACCATCGCGACATGCCCGTCGCCGCACAATATGATCGGCGGCAGGAAATCGGGGCCCGCGGGGACGCGCTCGACCGTCTGGCGGAACAGGCTGCGTTCGCCGTGCAGCAACAGGAATTGCTTGGCACGGGTCCCGCGCGATTCGGGCCAGAGGCGGGTGCCGGCGCCGCCGCACAGGATAACAGGCTGGATCATCAGCGTCATAGAAGCGGGGTCTATCGCGTTGGATGCTGCCGGTCATCATTTGATTTGGGCCGGGACGAGTGTAAAATTAACCGACAGTTGACGCCTCGGCTGTAGTATCGCCGCGTCGAAAGGGTCAGCGATTTTCCATGTTCCGGCTGTTTAAACATTATGTTCCGCACGCGGTCGTCTGGCTGGCGTTGATCGAATTTTTCGCGCTGCTCGGTTCGGCCGAGGGGGCGTGGCATCTTTACGCGCATCAGGCGGGGTTCGACGCCGGACCGCTCGCGGGCCGCTGGCTGCCGCTCATGACCTTCGGGCTTTCCAATTCGCTCGCGATGATGGCGACCGGAATGTACGGGAACGAGGGGCTGCGTTCGATGCGCTTTGCGACCGCGCGCCTGCTCGCCGCGATTTCGCTTGGCGTCATCTTCCTGTCGGTGCTCGGTTTTCTGTTGCCGACCGCGACACTGTGGCGCGCCAACAGCCTGTATGCGATGGTCCTTGCCATCGCGGTCCTGTTCGTGATCCGGCTCGCGCTGACCCAGTCGGGGGGCGCCGAGGCCTTTCGGCGCCGTATCCTAGTGCTGGGCGCCGGGCCGCGCGCCGCGCGATTGGCGGCCCTGGCCGACGCGCCCGGAAGCGGGCTAGAGATGGTCGGCTTCGTTGCGATGAGTGCGGCCGAAAAGACCGTGGCAGGCGCCATACCGCGCGAACAGCTCGACAATCTGTCGGACCATGTCGTGACGCTGCGGGCGGGCGAAGTGGTGCTCGCGCTGGAGGAACGGCGCAATGCGCTGCCGCTGAACGACCTGCTGCGGGTCAAGACGACGGGGGTCCATGTCAACGACATCGCGAGCTTCATCGAACGCGAGACGGGGCGCGTCGACCTGGCGACGACCAACCCCAGCGGGCTGATCTTTTCCGACGGCTTTTCGGCAGGGCAGCGGATTTCAAAGGTCAGCAAGCGGCTGTTCGATATTGTCGCGAGCCTGCTTGTGCTGGTGGTCGGCCTGCCGCTGATCATCATCGCGGGCATCGCCGTGATGTTCGATAGCCGCGGGCCGGTTTTCTATCGCCAGCCGCGCGTCGGCCTGTTCGGCGAACCTTATGACATCTTCAAGATTCGTTCGATGCGCACCGACGCCGAAGCCGAGGGCAAGGCGGTGTGGGCGAGTGAGAATGATCCGCGCGTCACGCGCGTCGGCCGGGTGATCCGCAAGCTGCGCATCGACGAACTGCCGCAGACCTGGTGCGTGCTGAAGGGCGACATGAGCTTTGTCGGGCCGCGTCCCGAACGGCCGAGCTTCGTCGAGGAACTCGAAAAGAAGCTGCCCTATTACGCCGAGCGCCACATGGTCAAACCCGGCCTGACCGGTTGGGCCCAGATCAATTATCCCTATGGCGCATCGGTCGAGGATGCGCGCGTGAAGCTGGAATATGACCTCTACTACGCCAAGAATTACTCGCCCTTCCTCGACCTGTTGATCCTGCTCCAGACCGTGCGTGTCGTGCTGTGGCCGGAGGGTGCGCGGTAGCCGTGGGCGCGTTTGCAGGCCTGTCGCAAATCCTGTCCGGTCTTGCACTGGCGGGCTTTGCCGGCGTCACGCTGTGGCTGCTGATGCGGCCGCGCGCACGGATGGCGGCCTTGGTGTCCGCGCCGCGCCTGCTCACCGCGACCGCCGCGGCGACCGCGCTGTGGTGCATGGCCATCTTCCTCTACTCGCCCGGATCGTCGCAGTCGCTGGTCGTCCAGACCTTGCGCGATCTGGCGATGCTCATCTGGCTTGGCGCGACCTTCTGGTCACCCCGCGCCCCGATGTCGCGGCCGCTGCGCCTGATCTTGCGTATGCTCGTGACGATCTGTGTGCTGACGCTGCTCCTCGGCGCGGCGGCGCATTTGCGTGCCGGCGCGGCGGCCGAATCGTGGATGACGCCGACGCTGGGTTTCGCCGCGGTGGTCGTGGCGGTCGGCGGGCTGCTGATCATCGACGGCGGTGTTCGCCATGCGAGCGCGGGGCAGCGGATGCCGGTGATGGCGGTCGCCGGCGGCTTTGCGATGCTGTGGGCCTATGAACTCAATGTCCAACTGATCGGGGCGCTGACCGGGCAGAAGGCGTCGACATTGATCGCCCTGCTGCCCGCCGTCGTGCTGCTGACCCTGCCGCTTTATGTCATCGCGGCGATGGATGTCGGGCGCGAGCGGATGCGCCTGTCGCGCACAGCGGCGATGCGCACGCTGATCCTGCTCGGCGGCGCGGCCTATCTGATCGTCATCGCGCTGGCCGGCGCGGTGGCGCGCGCGGTCGGCGGCGATTATGCCGAGCTGGCGCAGGCGATTTCCCTATCGGTCGCGCTCGGCGCCGGCGGATTGATGCTCGCATCATCGCGGTCGCGGGCGTGGCTGTCGGTGATGATCTCCAAGCATTTCTTCGAGCATCGCTATGACTATCGCGCCGAGTGGATGCGCTTCACCGCGACGCTGGGGCAAGGCGCCAAAGGCGACGGGGGCGAGGATGACCGCAATCTTTATCGCCGCGTCGCCAAGGCGCTCGCCGAACTGACGGGCAGCCCGGCCGCGTTGCTGATGACGCCGGGCGCCGCGGGTGGCTTTCGCATTGCCGAGCAATGGCACTGGCCCGACGGCGCGGGTGAGGAGGCGACGCTGTCGCTGCGATCCGCCTTCATGCTGCAGGAGACGCAGCATATCGTCGACCTCGACGCCGAGCGGCGCGGGCAGGCGGTCGCGGATCTGGCGATCCCCGACTGGCTGATCGCCGATACGCGCGCGTGGGTCGTCGTGCCGGTGCTGCATTTCCAGCGGATGATCGCGATCGTCGTGCTGCACCGCCCCGCGGTTTCGCGCGCGCTCGATTGGGAAGACCTCGACGTGCTGCGCATCGCGGGGCAGCAGGCGGCGAGTTATCTTGCCGAATCACAGAGCCAGCAGGCGCTGTCGGAGGCGCGGCGATTCGACGAATTCAACCGGCGCTTCGCGTTCATCATGCACGACATCAAAAATCTGGCGAGCCAGATCGGGCTGCTCGCGCGCAACGCCGAGCGCCATGCCGACAAGCCCGATTTTCGCGCCGACATGGTCGAGACGCTCAAGATTTCGGCGGGACGGCTCAGCGACCTGCTCGTTCGTCTGTCGCCGCGCGAGCGTGGCCCCGCGGCGGAGGCCGGGCGTACGCTGGTCGAACCCGTGCTGAACGATGTCGCGGCCGAGGTGCGGCCCCGCCGCGCGCTGTTCATCGGCTGTCAGGCCGGATTGTCGGCATGGGGCGATGCGGGGGCGATCCGGCAGATCGTCGGGCATCTTGTCGCCAATGCGATCGATGCGTCCGATCCCGGGACGTCGGTGCAAGTCGTTGCGGTCGCCGAACAGGGGCGCGTGCGGATCGACGTGATCGACCAGGGCAGCGGCATGACGCGCGACTTCATCCGCGACGAGTTGTTCAAGCCCTTTGTGTCGACGAAGGAATCGGGCTTCGGGCTGGGCGCGTTCGAAGCGTTGCAGATTGCGCAGGCGATGGGTGGCGCGATCGAGGTGGTGAGCGAGCCCGGTCACGGGAGCAGCTTCACCCTGTGGTTGCCGCTGGCCGATACGCGCGGCGACGCGGGCGTCGATGCGAGCGTGATGAAAGTGGGATCGAAATGAGCGAAAGCGGGGCCTATCTGCGCAAGCTGCTGGTGGTCGAGGACGACGCCGGGCTGCAGACGCAGCTCAAATGGGCGTATGAGGATTATCAGCTATTCGTCGCGGGCGACCATGACGCGGCGATCGAGTTGTTGCGCGCCGAGGAACCCGATGTGGTGACGCTCGACCTTGGCCTGCCGCCCGACCCCGACGGCACGCGCGAAGGGTTCCGGACGCTGAAGACGATCCTTGAGGTCAAGCCCGACACCAAGGTGATTGTCGTGTCGGGGCATGGCGAACGCGCGAGCGCGCTGACCGCGATCGCGAGCGGCGCGTGGGATTTTTATCAGAAGCCGATCGACATCGACGAACTGGGGCTGATCGTTGCCCGCGCCTTTCACGTCCGTGAGCTCGAGGTCGAAAATGCGCGCCTTGCCGGGCAGGGCAGCAGCGACAATCGCGTCCTCGGCGGGATGATCACCGGCGCGCCCGAGATGCTGAAGGTCGCGCGGACGATCGAACGCGTCGCGAACCTCGACGTCAGTGTGATGCTGCTTGGCGCGAGCGGGACCGGCAAGGAGTTGCTCGCACGCGGGCTGCACGAGGCGAGCGGGCGGCGCGACGGCGCCTTCGTCGCGATCAACTGCGCCGCGATCCCCGAGAATCTGCTCGAAAGCGAGCTGTTCGGGCACGAAAAGGGCGCGTTCACCGGCGCGGTGAAGACGACCGAAGGCAAGATCGAGCTGGCGCATGGTGGCACCTTGTTCCTCGACGAGGTCGGCGACATTCCGCTGCTGCTGCAGGTCAAGCTGCTCCGCTTTTTGCAGGAGCGCACGATCGAGCGCATCGGCGGGCGCAAGGCGATCGCGGTCGATACGCGGATCGTGTGCGCGACCCATCGCGACCTCGACGCAATGATCGCGCAGCAGAGCTTTCGCGACGATCTGTATTACCGTCTCGCCGAGATGGTCGTGAAAATCCCCTCGCTCGCCGAACGGCCGGGCGATGCGGTGCTGCTCGCGCGGCATTTTCTCCATCAATATGCGCCCGAGATGAACCCCGGCGTGCGCGGTTTCGCACCCGATGCGCTGCACGCGATCGACGAGGGGCGCTGGCCCGGCAATGTCCGCGAGCTTGAAAACCGCATCAAGCGCGCCGTTATCATGGCCGACGGCAAGCTGGTGATGCGCGAGGATCTGGATATGGCGGGCGGCGAAGGCGCCAATGGGGCCGGGAGCGAGAAGGCGTGGCTGAACCTGCGCAGCGCGCGCGAGGCCGCCGACCGCGTCGCGATCCGCCGCGCGATGATGCAGAGCGAGGGCAATATTTCGCTCGCCGCGAAGCTGCTCGGGATCAGCCGACCGACGCTGTACGATCTGCTCAAGCAATATCGGATGCAGGCCTGAATGGATTTTCGCCGCGTCTGGACCGGCGCGCTGCTGCTGGCGACGCTGCTGCTGGGGGCATGTGACGGCGCGCCCGGCGCACCGCGCAAGGCGTATGAGGCGCGCCGCGCCGCGTTGCAGGAAGCGATCGCCAGCGATCCCAAAGACATCGCCCGGCGCGTCGAACTGGCGCGCGTCGCCATCCGGCTGGGCGACGGCGTCGGTGCCGAGGCTGCGGTAAAAGGGGCCCTGGCGGCCGGCGCCAACGACGCGGCGCTGCGGCCGTTGCTCGCCCGCGCCTATGCCATGCAGGGCGAAGGCGGCCGCGCGCTCGCAACGCTCGACGACGGGCCGGTCATTCCCGAGATGATCGGCGAGGCGGCATGGGTCGCGGGCGACGTCCACCTGAGCAATGGTGATATGGGCGCGGCGCGCGAAGCCTATGATCGCGCGGTGCACGAGCTGCCGCGCAGTTCCGGATTGTGGGTCGATGTCGCACGGTTCCGCGATGCCAATGCCGATGTGCTCGGCGCCCGCGACGCGGTCGATTATGCGATCGAGCTGGACAAGGCGAACAGTGCCGCGCTGGCGTTCAAGGCGAATCTGGTGCGGACCGCGGACGGGCTGAGCGCCTCGCTCGCCTGGTACGACGATGCGCTCGCGGCCGATCCCGACAACGCCGACGCGCTGATCGAACAGGCGGCGACGCTGGGCGATCTGGGGCGCTATCGCGACATGCTGACCGCGCTGCGCCACGCCGCGACGATCGTTCCGCGCGATCCGCGCCTCTATTATCTGCAAGCCGTGCTCGCGGCGCGCGCCGACAATTACCGGCTCGCGCGCAGCCTGCTTCAGCGCACGCGCGGCGAACTCGACGCACAGCCGTCGTTCATGCTGCTGAGCGCGATCGTCGAACTCAAGCTGGGCGGCGAAGCGGTCGCGGCGACCTGGACTGACCGGTTGCTGGCCGAGCAGCCGGAGAATTTTACCGCGCGCCGCATCCTCGCCGCGGCCGACTGGGCCGATGGCGACGCCGACGGCGCGCTCGAGGCGCTGTTGCCGCTGGTCCAGCGTCCCGACGCCGACAGCTGGTCGCTGCTGCTTGCCGCGCGCGCGGCGGCGGAGCTGGGTCGCCGGATCGAATCGGCCGATTATCTGGGGCGCGCGGCAACGCTGGCGCGGGGCGAAGCGGTGCCTTTTGCCGCCGACGATGATTATGGGCTTCTGACGATGGCGGCCGATTCCGACCCGCTCGATCCCGCCAAGGCGATCCCCGCGATTTCCGCGGATCTATCGGCCGGCAACAGCGCGCGCGCGATTGCCCGCGCGATACGGCTGCGCGACGCCAACCGCGGCGTTGCCGATGCGCATATCCTGCTCGGCGATGCGGCGCTTGCCGGCGGCCGCTATGATCTGGCGGTTCAGGCCTACCGCGCCGCGCGTGATCTCGACGCGAGCGAGCGCACGACGTTGCGGCTCGCCAATGCGCTGTTCCGCGCGGGCGATGCCGCCGGATCGGGCGCGGCAATCCTTGCGCTGCGCGACAGCCAGCCGTCGAGCATCGCCGCCGACCGGCTGGCGGGACACCTTGCGATGGATCTCGAGCATTGGGATCAGGCGATCGCGCAGTTCGAACATGTGCGCAGCCGGATCGGCAACCGCGACGTCGTCATCCTGCGCGAACTGGCGCGCGCGTGGGCGGCAAAGGGGGAGGACGAACGCGCGCTGCCGCTGATCGACAGGGCGTATCGATTACAGCCGCTGAATGCCGGGATCATGGCGTTTTACGCCGACCTGCTCGAACGCCGCGGCAATAAGCAGGCGGCAATCGACTTGCGCGACAAGGCGAGCCAGATCGGGCGTTAAGGCTCAGGCTTCTGCCAGATCCAGCAAAGTTCGCGCGTCGAGGCCAATGCGGCGCATCTGTTGCGCGACCGGCGGCCAGACATTGGCGAGAAAATCGGCGCGCATCAGGTCGCGGAGGCGTTCGGTCGCGCCCTCGGCGACGAACATACCGACGCCGCGTTTGACCGTAACCAGCCCCTCGTCCTGAAAGGTCTGATAGGCCTTCGCCACCGTCAGCGGGTTCGCGCCCTCTTCGGCGGCGAGCGATCGGACCGACGGCAACATGTCGCCATCGCGAAACTGGCCGTCGAGGATGGCGTTGGCGATGACATCGCGCAGACGCTGATACACGGGTTTGGACTGATCGAGCATGCCGCCTTAATGCCATAAGACAGCAGCACAGTCAAATTCCGATTGTTACAAATGTTTCGCGTGTCGCGTAACTAAATTTCCCAGTTTCGAACGACATCATCATATTCGGGTCGGGGGCGTTCATCGAGTTCGCGCGCTGCGGTGCCGAGGAAGAAATAGCCGACGATCCGGTCGCCCTCGCCGGCACCAAAAGCGGCGGCGACCTGTGGGCTGAACGCCGCCCAGCCGGTCAGCCAGCTGCCAACGAAGCCGTGCGCGTGGGCAGCGTGCAGCAGGTTCATGCCCACCGCGCCTGCGGACATCTGTTGTTCCCAGACGGGGATCTTGCTGCCCGGAACGGGAGTCGAGACGAGTATGAGCAGGGTCGGCGCCTGATGCGCGAACTGGTCGAGCGCGGACAGGTCCATACCGGCCGCGCCGGGATTGTCGGCGATCCATGCCTGTTTCAGCAGCGCCGCAAACGCCTCGCGCTGGTCGTCGGCGATCGTGACGATGCGCCAGGGGGCGAGTTTGCCATGATCGGGCGTGCGGAGCGCGAGCGCGATAATCTCGCGCAGCGTCGGGGCATCGGGGCCGGGGGCGATCATATCGCGGGCCTTGCCCGAACGGCGGGTGGCGAGATGGGCGAGGAGCGAGGAGGTGTCGTTGAACATGGGCCGTCATGTGGCCTTTTGCGCGCCTTTGCGCAAGTGTTGCGAGCCATTCGCAATAAATTTCGGCCCGATTGCGGTGGTTTCAAGCGCAATTAGATTCTTCCCATACGCAATTTTGACGCTAGTGTTACGGCCATCTGCCCCGTTTCGAGGGCCAACAACCATATTCAGGGAAGGGTCGCCATGACCAAAGCCTATGCCCAGCACGGGGATGCCGCCGGGACGTTTCTCGGCCACCCGAAGGGCCTTTTTGTCCTGTTTTTCGCCGAAATGTGGGAGCGTTTTTCCTATTATGGGATGCGCGCACTCCTGATTTTCTACCTCACCAAGCACTGGCTGTTCTCCGACGGGGAATCGGGCGTCATCTACGGTGCCTATACCGCGCTTGTTTACATCACGCCGGTGCTCGGCGGCTATCTGGCCGACCGATGGCTGGGGCAGCGAAAAGCGGTTACTTACGGCGCCATCTTGCTGACGTTCGGCCATTTCATCATGGGGTTCGAGGGCGACGGCGGACAGGATCCGGCCAGCCTCAGCATCTTCTGGCTGGCGCTCGCCTTCATCATCGTCGGCTCGGGTTTCCTGAAGGCCAATATCTCGGTGATCGTCGGCCAGCTCTATCCGCGCACCGACGTGCGCCGCGATGGCGCTTACACCATCTTTTATATGGGGATTAACCTCGGCGCGTTCCTCGGCTCGCTGCTCTGCGGCTATCTGGGCGAAACCTATGGCTGGTCCTATGGCTTTGGTGCCGCTGGCTTCGGCATGCTGCTCGGCCTGATCGTCTTCATCTGGGGCAAGCCGTTGCTGCTCGGCCGCGGCGAACCCGAAAATCCGGAGAAGCTGGCGCAGCCCGTCATGGGCATCAAGTTCGAATGGCTGCTCTACATCGTCGGCCTGCTTGCCGTCGGCGTTTGCTGGTGGATGGTGCAGAATCAGGCGCTGGTCGGGACCTTCCTCGGCGTCGCGGGCGCCGCCCTCGTCGCCTATGTCGTTTTCACCGCCGTCGTGAAACTGCCGCCGCAGGACCGCGACCGCATCTTTGCCGCCTTGTTCCTGATCCTCGGTTCGATCCTTTTCTGGGCCTTGTTCGAACAGGCCGGTTCGTCGCTGAATCTGTTCGCCGATCGCTATGTTGATCGCGCGGGGGTTCCTGCATCGGTCTTCCAGTCGCTCAACGCCGGTTATATCGTCCTGTTCGCGCCGCTGTTCGCGGCGCTGTGGACCTGGCTCGGCCGCCGCGGGTGGGAGCCTTCGGCGCCCGCCAAATTCGGTCTCGCGATGCTCCAGCTCGGTCTTGGCTTTTTCGTCCTCAAATGGGGCGCCGAGGCCGCTGGCATGGAAAATGCGACGCCCGTTCTGTTCATCTTCCTGATCTACCTGCTTCACACGACCGGCGAGCTTTGCCTGTCGCCCGTCGGTCTCAGCGCGATGAACCGTCTGGCTCCGGCGCATATGGCCTCGCTGATCATGGGCACCTGGTTCTTCGCATCGGCAACCGGCAATTTCGCCGCGGGCCTGATCGCGGCGGCGACGGGGTCTGAAAAGGCGAGCGGTGAGGGGGCGGGCAAGGCGCTCGTGCTCGACGTCTATCAGACGATCGGCCTGTGGGCGGTCGGGTTCGGCATCCTCGTGATTATCGTGTCTCCGCTGATCAAGAAGCTGATGCACCTCGACACGCTTAGCGATGCCGACGGTCTTGCCGGCCAGAACGAACTCGCCGAACCGCAAGCGGCTGGCATCCATCCCGAATCCAAGGGGGCGTAAACTATGATCCGGGGTGTGAAGGGCAGCCTGCTGGCTGCGGTGTCGCTGGCGCTCGTCGGCTGTGCGGCGAGCAAGGGGGAAACGGCTTCGGCGGGCGATAAACCCGCCCCCGCCGAAAAGCCAGCCAAGTTCAACAAGGATCCCTATCCGTCGACGTACAAGGGATATCCGACCCGCCTGACGGTGGTGAAGGGTGTCACGATCTTCGACGGCGAGGGCGGACGGATCGACAATGGGTCGATCGTGATGACGAGCGGCAAGGTCGATCGGATCGGCGGACCCGACATGGACTTGCCGACCGATGCTGACGTGATCGACGGCACCGGCAAGTATCTGACCCCCGGCGTCATCGACATCCATAGCCACCTTGGCGATTATCCCTCGCCCAGCGTCGATGCCCATTCGGACGGCAATGAAGCGACGTCGCCGACGACCCCCGAAGTCTGGTCCGAACATAGCGTCTGGCCGCAGGACCCGGGGTTCAGCCGCGCGCTCGCCAATGGCGGGGTGACCAGTCTGCAGATCCTGCCGGGCAGCGCTAACCTGATGGGCGGACGCTCGATCACGCTGAAAAATGTGCCCTCGCGCACGGTGCAGGGCATGAAATTCCCCGGCGCGCCCTATGGCCTTAAGATGGCGTGCGGCGAGAATCCGAAGCGCGTTTATGGCGGCAAGGGTCGCGCGCCTTCGACCCGCATGGGCAATTTCGCGGTGAACCGCGCGACCTGGCAGAAGGCGGCGGCGTACAAGAAGAAGATGGACGACGGGAAAGCCGTCGACCGCGATCTGGCGATGGAAACGCTCGCGGGCGTGCTGTCGGGCGAAATCCTCGTCCACAATCATTGCTACCGCGCCGACGAAATGGCGCTCGTCATCGATATGTCGAAGGAATTCGGCTATAAGGTGTCGACCTTCCACCATGCGGTCGAAAGCTACAAGATCGCCGATATCCTTGCCAAAGAAGGCATCTGCTCGGCGATGTGGGCCGACTGGTGGGGCTTCAAGATGGAAGCCTATGACTCGGTCAACGAGAATATCCCGCTCGTCTACAAGGCCGGTGCGTGCACGATCGTCCATTCGGACGACGCGAACCAGATTCAGCGCCTGAATCAGGAAGCTGCGAAAGCGCGCGCCGCGGGCCGCCGTATCGGCATCGACGTCAGCGACGAACAGGCGTGGACCTGGCTGTCGTATAATCCCGCCAAGGCGCTGGGCATCGGTGATCGCACCGGCAGTCTGAAGCCCGGCAAGATGGCCGACGTCGTGCTGTGGAACGGCAATCCGTTCAGCGCATACACGCGGCCCGAAAAGGTCTGGATCGACGGGGCTTTGATGTTCGACGCACAGGATCCGAAGCGGCGTCCGGTGAGCGATTTCGAGCTGGGCCAGCCGGGCGAAGGAGACGTGAAATGATGCGCGCCCTTCTTCTTTCCGCTGCGGCGCTGATCGCTGTTCCGGCCGCAGCGCAGGATATTGCTATCGTCAATGCCAGGCTCGTCATCGGCGATGGCAGTGCGCCGATCGAGGGCGGCACCGTCGTCGTGCGCGGCGGCAAGGTCGTGGCGGCAGGCGCCGGCGTTGCCGTGCCCGCAGGCGTCGAGCGCGTCGATGCGCAGGGCCGATATGTGACGCCGGGCATCGTCGCGGCGTTCAGTCGCGTCGGCCTGACCGAAGTCGATGCGGTGACCGGTACCAACGATCGCAATGCGCCGCGTACCCGCTTCTCGGCCGGGCTCGACATTGCTCCGGCGCTGAACCCGATGGGCTCGCCCGTCGCGGTCAATCGCGCCTCGGGCGTCACCCGTGCGATCGTCGCGCCGGGGGGCAGCAGCAATCTGTTCGCCGGGCAGGGCGCGGTGGTGGATCTGGCCGACGATATGGACATGGTGACCAGACCGCGCGCGCTGCAATATGTGGCGTTCGGCGAGGATGGCTCGGCGAAGGCGGGGGGCAGCCGCGCGGCGCTGTTCCTGCTGTTCCGCGAACAATTGCTGGCGGCACGCAGCTATGCGCGCAACCCCGCGACGCTCGCCGAATGGGGCAATGACGCGATGATCCAGCGCGCCGATGCCGATGCGCTGGTGCGCGTGATCGACGGCACGACGCCGTTGTTCGTGCGCGTCGATCGCGCGGTCGACATCGTCAATGTACTGAAGCTGAAGGGCGAATTTCCCGCGCTGAAGCTGGTGTTGGTCGGGGTCACCGAAGGCTGGCTCGTCGCGCGCGATATCGCGGCGGCGAAGGTGCCCGTACTCGTCTCGCCGCTCACCGATTTGCCGTCGAGCTTCGAACAGCTTGGCGCGACGCAGTCGAACGCGGGCCGCCTCAAGGCAGCCGGCGTCGACGTGTCGGTCGGCGTGTTCGACGACGATGACGCGCACAAGATGGGCTATGCGACGCAATATGCCGGAAACCTCGTCGGGCTGACGCGGGTGTCGGGCGCAAGCGGGCTGAGCTGGGATCAGGCCTTCGCCTCGATCAGCAGCGTTCCCGCGCGCGCAGTCGGTATGGAGGGCAGCATCGGATCGCTGCGCCCGGGCCGCGTCGGCGACGTCGTGATCTGGGACAATGACCCGCTCGAACTCGGCAGCCGCCCGACGGCAGTCTGGATCGACGGCAAGGCACAGTCGCTGACGACGCGGCAGGATCGCCTGCGCGACCGCTATGCGACCCCGCAGGAAGGGGCCTTGCCCAAGGCTTACGACAGGTAAAGCCGCACCTGATCCAAGGCGGCGAAGGGGAGAGGGAGAGGCTTCCATGCAACCGATGTCGCTTTTGATCACGACCTGCGCGCTGTTCGTCGGCTCGCACCTCGCGTTATCGCATCCTCTCCGCGACGGGCTCGCGGGGCGGATGGGTGAGCGGGGGTTCCAGATCGTCTATTCGGTCGTCGCGATCGCGACCCTGATCATGGTCGTGCAGGCGTGGCGCGGGATGCCGCCCGAAACGCCTTTGTGGGGCGTCGGCGACGGGTTGTGGATCGTTGCGTCGGCGCTCGTGCTGTTCGCCAGCATCCTGTTCATGGGATCGCTGATCGGCAATCCGGCCTTGCCCGCGCCGGGAGCGGCGAAGGCGGCGCAGACTGCGCCGCGCGGCGTGTTCGCGGTCACGCGTCACCCGATGATGTGGGGCTTTACTTTGTGGGCGGTTGCGCATGCGATGGTGATGCCGACGGGTGCGCAGATCATATTGTCGGGCACGATCATATTCCTCGCGCTCGTCGGTTCGGCGGGACAGGATGCGAAGAAGGCGCGGCTGATGGGCGACGCCTGGCGGCATTGGGCGGCGCGGACGAGCTTTTTACCGTTTGCGCGGCAGCTGGGCGGCGCGGCGCCATGGGGCGATACGATCCCGCGGTCGCATGCATTGCTCGGCGGGACCGTGCTTTGGTTTGTGGCGACCTGGGCGCATGGCGCGCTGGGCTATATGGTTGCCGGCATCTGGCGCTGGATGGGGTGACATAATGCACGACGCGACGACGACCGCCGACCTGTCGCTTCGCCTGCTCGGGCGCCCGCTTGACGAGCTCGACGATGACGAACGCCGCGTTCTCGACGCAATCGCCGAGCGGCGCCTGATCAGTCGCGACGCCGCCGATATGGACGATGCCGAGGCGAGCTTTGGCGCGCGGTTGTCAGACAAGGTTGCCAAGGTCGGCGGCTCTTGGGGATTTATCATCCTGTTCACCGTCGTGCTGGTGGGCTGGATGCTGCTCAATTCAGCGGTGCTCGAGCGCTGGGGGATGGCGTTCGATCCCTATCCGTTCATTTTCCTGAACCTGATGCTGTCGACGCTGGCGGCGGTGCAGGCGCCGATCATCATGATGAGCCAGAACCGCGCCTCGGCAAAAGACCGGATCGCGGCGGGGCTCGATTATGAAATCAACCTGCGCGCCGAGCTGGAAATCATGCGGCTGCACGAGAAGATCGACCAGATGCGGATTCATGAGCTGGCGGGGAAGGTCGATGCGCTTTGCGAGCGGATGGAAGTTAAGGGGTAGGCAAAGGACTGCGGTCGATGCCCTCCTTGGAGATGCGAGACAGTCCCGCCACGAGTCAGGGCAGCGGCGGGTAGGGCAAGCCGCCGTTCTCAAAATCGGCCGGACGAACTTGGCCCAAGTACGCATCTATGAGGCTATCATATAACTGCGTTTTGAGCCGATTTTCACCAAGTGGGGCCATCATCATCAGTCCAATTGATTCACCCTCCAGCAACGCCCGGATTTTAGTTCCAGCTGACAAAAAGACGCCGCAGCCGGAATTCTCGATGTAATAACGGCGAAGAGGCTTACCTTTCCAAACCTTGATTGGTTTCAAAAAGACTCTGTCATCTTTCTCTTCAATCACAATGCCATCAACTATCGCATTGGCCCGCGAAATTCGTTCCTTCGTTATTTTAACAATTTCCTCATTGGAAAGTATGGGCGCACCATCGGGTCGCGAACAAGCGAGTGCTGGGCCGACATTGAGAAGCGACAGGAGCGCGATAATGATTCGAAGCTGCATCGCCACATCATAGTGCGTTCTCCACCTGTCAGCTATCTGTCGATTCCTGCCCCATCGATAGTGCGACTAAAGCCGCACCATCCGCATTCCCATCTCGCCGTAGCGCGGCCCGCTCGTCCCGCCCTTCGGCGCTGCCGCGTCTATCGCCGCGAGATCGTCAGCGGTCAGCGTAACCTCCGCCGCGCCGACGCTATCTTCCATTGTCGCGCGGCGCTTGGTGCCGGGGATCGGGACGATATCGTCGCCCTGCGCGAGCAGCCAGGCGAGCGCGACCTGCGCCTTTGAGACGCCATGCTTGTCGGCAACCGCGCCGATCGCATCGACGATCGCGAGGTTGGCGGGGAGGTGTTCGTCCGAATAGCGCGGATCGTTCCGCCGCCAGTCATTTTCGGGAAGCTCGTTGCGGCTGCGCACCGCGCCCGCGAGGAAGCCGCGGCCGAGCGGCGAATAGGGGACGAAGCCGACGCCGTTTTCGCGGCACGCGCTAAGGATATCGTCCTCGACGTCGCGCTCCCAGATCGAATATTCGCTCTGCAATGCGGTGATCGGCGCGGCTTTCGCGGCGCGCCGGATCGTGTCGGCGCCGGCTTCGGAGAGCGCGATGTGGCGGACCTTGCCTTCGTTCACCAGCTCCATCATGCCGCCGACGACCTCCTCGATCGGGATCGAGGGATCGACGCGGTGCTGGTAGAACAGGTCGATCGTGTCGATGCCCAGCCGCTGGAGCGAGCCTTCGCACGCCGCCCGCGCGTTGGCGGGCGAGCCGTCGACCCCGACGATCTGGTTGCCGTCGAATTTGAAGCCGAATTTGGTCGCAATGACGAGCCCGTCGCGCTTGCCCTTGATCGCGGCGCCGAGCAGTTCCTCGTTGCTGAACGGGCCATAGATTTGCGCCGTGTCGAAAAAAGTGACGCCAAGGTCGATCGCGCGGTGGATCGTCGCGGTGGATTCGTCGAGGTCGGCGGCTTCGCCATACAGGATATTGCCGCCCTTGATCATAGGCATGCAGCCGATGCCGATCGCCGAGACGGTGAGGCCGTGGCCGAGCTTGCGATATTTCATGGTGCGACTCCTGCTGGGGGAACATCGTTCTCTATACCATCGGCGGCATATTTGGTCGCGGCGACGTCGCCGACGACATTGCCGAGCGTCCGGAAGATGTCGGGGAAGGTTTCGACGGCCACGAGCAGGCCGAGCGGGGCAACGGGCACCCCCATCGCAATCGCGATCGGCGCGATCGAGGTCACGAAGCTGATCGAGCCGGGCAGGCTGACCGAGCTTAGCGCAGCCGCCAGCGCGACCAAGAGCCCGACCGCCATCTCCCACGGCGTCAGCTCGACCCCGAACAGCCAGGCGACATAGACGACCACCGCGAGGTTCATCGCCGGGCTGGTGAAACGGAACAAGGCGACCGCAAGCGGCAGGACGACGTCGGCCTTTTTCGGGTCGACCCCGAGTTCCTCGGAGGATTTGAGCATCGCGGGCAAGCTGGCGAGCGAGCTTTGCGTGCTGATCGCGACCGCGAAGGTCGGAACCATCGCGCGGACGAAGCGCGGCAGCGGGACGCCGACGACGAAGACCGCCAGTGCCAGGCCGAGGATGATCGTGCAGACGCCGATCGCCGACAGCATCAGCACATAATGGACCAGCCCGCCGAACGCCGCGACGCCCGCCTTGATCGCGAGCGCATAGCCGAGCGCGAAGACCCCGATCGGGGCGAGCGCGAGCACCCAGCCGATGACGACGAGCATCGCATCGCCCAATGCCTTGAAAAAGCCCGACAGCGTTGCGCGTTCGGCGCTGCCGATGCGGCTGATCGCGAAGGCGAAGATGGTCGTGAAGACGATCAGCGGCAGGATCTTGGTCTCGGCCGCCGCAGCGATCGGGTTGGTCGGAATGAGGCCGAGGACGAAATCGGTGAAGGTGGGCGATGGTATGGCTTCGGTCGACCCGCCGAGCCCATGGCGCAATCCGGCCGCCGCCGCGGCGGACATCGGAAACGCTTGCAGCAAAAGCGGCAACACCAGCAAGGTCATCAGGCCCGCGACCAGATTCGCGCCAACGAAGATCGCGACCGCGCGGCCCGCCAGCTTGCCCGCGCGCGCGGCGTCGGCCGTCGCGGTGATCCCGGTGATGAGCAGAGCGACAATCAGCGGGATGATCGTCATTTTGAGGGCGTTGAGCCAGAGCAGGCCGATCCACTCGATATAGGGCAGCGATGCGGTTCCCCACGGGACCGAAATCATCTCGACGCCAATCCCGAGTAACATGCCGGCGACCAGAGAGGACAAGATGAACCAAGCGGATTTCAAGACGGATTCTCCCGGCGATTATTCTGGCCTGCTTGCCAAGCAAAAGAGGGTGACTTAGAGCACCTCCCGGAAGAAACGGGAACCGGTTTTTGGGCCGGGAAATGCTCCTTGGGGGCCATCCTGTGAGTGCCGGGGCAGGCGATTGCCCGACCATCGGCGTAAGTAGCAAGAGGTGTCATGCGCAAGTTTTTCGGAACCGACGGGATTCGCGGTCTGACCAATCAGGTTCCGATGACGGCGGAAGTCGCGATGCGCGTCGGCATGGCCGCGGGCGCGCACTTCCTGCGCGGCGATCACAAGCACCGCGTCGTGATCGGCAAGGACACGCGATTGTCGGGCTATATGCTCGAAAACGCACTGGTTGCGGGCTTCACCAGCGTCGGGATGGACGTGGTTCAGGTCGGCCCGATGCCGACCCCGGCGATCGCGATGCTGACACGGTCGATGCGTGCCGACCTGGGGGTCATGCTGTCGGCAAGCCACAATCCCTATTACGATAACGGGATCAAGCTGTTCGGTCCCGACGGATATAAATTGTCCGACGAGGATGAGGCGCAGATTGAACATCTGCTGACGCAGGATCCGAAGCTGGCCGACGCGACGCATATAGGGCGCGCGAAGCGCATCGACGACGCGCGCGGCCGCTATATTCATGCGGTGAAGCAGAGCCTGCCCGAATCGGTTCGCTTCGACGGCTTACGCATCGTACTCGATTGCGCGAATGGCGCCGCGTACAACAGCGCGCCGACGGTGTTCTGGGAACTCGGCGCCGACGTCGTCGCGATCGGGGTCACCCCGAATGGTATCAACATCAACGACAAATGCGGTTCGACCGCACCTGCGCTGTTGCAGGAAACGGTCGTCGCGAGCGGCGCCGACATCGGGATCGCGCTCGACGGCGATGCCGACCGGCTGATCGTGGTCGATGAAAAGGGCGCGATCGTCGATGGCGACCAGATCATGGGCCTGATCGGCGCGAGCTGGGCGCGGCAGGGGCGATTGAAGGGCGGCGGCGTCGTCGCGACGGTCATGTCGAACCTCGGGCTCGAACGCTTCCTCGAAGGCGAGGGGCTGCGGCTCGAGCGGACCAAGGTCGGCGACCGCTATGTGCTCGAACGGATGAAGGAGGGCGGCTTCAACGTCGGCGGCGAACAGTCGGGACATATGATCCTGTCCGACTATGCGACGACCGGCGACGGCACGCTGGCTGCGCTCCAGCTGCTCGCTGAACTGGTTACCGCTGGCAAGCCCGCGAGCGAATTGCTGCACCAGTTCGATCCGGTACCGCAGCTTTTGAAGAATGTCCGCTTTGCCGGCGGCCAGCCGCTCGACGACGTGCATGTCCAGGCCGCGATCGCCGAGGGCGAAGCCGCGCTCCAGGGACGGGGCCGCCTCGTCATTCGTCCGTCGGGCACCGAACCCCTGATCCGCGTGATGGCCGAGGGTGACGACGCCGGACAGGTGGAGCGCGTCGTCGACATGATCTGCGACGCGGTCCGCACCGCGACGGCATAACCAATCCATTTTTGTAGAACTGAAAGAGACTGATCATGCTTGAAATGCGACCCGATTGCGAAAAGTGCGGCCGCAACCTGCCCGCCGATGTCCATGGCGCCTTCATTTGTTCGATGGAGTGCACCTTTTGCGCGAACTGCGCCGACAAGCTCGACGAAATCTGCCCCAATTGCGGCGGCGATCTGCTCGACCGTCCGCTCCGCGAGGGCGCGATCCTCGCGAAATATCCGGCTTCGACGGAGCGAAAGCATAAGGGGTGACCGCGCGCGTCCTGATTATTGCAGGGTCCGATAGCGGCGGCGGTGCAGGCATCCAGGCCGACATCAAGGCGGTAACGATGCTGGGCGGCCATGCGATGACCGCGATCACCGCAATCACCGCGCAGAATACGCTGGGGGTGCAGGCGGTGCACCCGGTGCCGACCGCGATGGTGATCGCGCAGATCGACAGCGTGGCGTCGGATATCGGTGTTGACGCCGTCAAGATCGGGATGATCGGCAGCGCCGAAACCGCCGCTGCGGTCGCCGAGCGGCTTTCGCAGCCCGACCTCGCGCAGGCCGCGCTGGTATTCGATCCGGTTATGGTCGCGACGAGCGGGTCGGTGCTCGCGGACAGCGCGACGATCGATGCGTTTCGCGCGCTGCTTGATCGCGCGATGGTGGCGACACCCAATCTGCCCGAACTCGACGCACTCGGCGGCGAGGATGCGGTTCTCGCGCATGGCTGCTCGTTGCTGATCAAGGGCGGCCATGCCGAGGGCGAGACGGTGATCGACCGCCTGCTCGAGACGGGCGAGGGCGAGGTCGCACGCTGGGAAGCGCCGCGCATCGACACGCCGCACAGCCATGGCACCGGATGCACGCTGGCGAGCGCGATCGCGTGCGGTTTGGCGCAAGGCATGCCGCTGGAGCCCGCGATAGCGCGCGCGCGCGACTTCGTGCGCCTGTCGCTGCTCGATGCGCCCGGGCTGGGGCAGGGACATGGCCCGATGGGGCAGCAATATGTGCGCAATGACGGGCTGTTCACCGGACCTGCGCTCAATCAGATTACGCTACCTGCCAGCGATTATGCGGCGTCGGTGGCATTCTATAAACAAATGGGTCTGACGCAGATCGTCGACAGCCCCGACAATGGTTATGCGCGGTTCGAGGCCGCGAACGGGCTGACGCTGTCGATCCATGTCGGCGATGGCACGGCGGGCGGCGCCACGACCTATCTGGAGAGCGGTGCGCTCGACGCGTGGGTCGCCTATCTCGCGCGGCGCGGGGTGCGGTTCGAGCAGATGCCGAAGGATGAGGAATGGGGCTGGCGCGAGGCGCGGCTGGCCGATCCGGCGGGCAACCGCCTGTGCCTGTATCAGGCGGGTGAGTATCGGCGTTATCCGCCGTGGCGCATATGATCGTCGGCGTCGACGAGGCCGGACGCGGACCGCTCGCGGGGCCGGTGGTCGCGGCGGCGGTGCTCCTCTGCGAGGGCGGGATCCCCGGGCTCGACGATAGCAAGAAACTCAGCGCGAAGCGCCGCGCCGAACTCGAAGCGCAGATCAAGGCGCGCTGCCGCTGGGGCGTCGGCGAGGCGAGTGTCGCGGAAATCGACCGCATCAACATATTGCAGGCGACCTTCCTCGCGATGACGCGCGCGGTCGAGGCGCTGGGGTTCGAGCCCGCCGAGATACTGGTCGACGGCAACCGGCTGCCGCGCTGGCGCTACACCGCGCGGGCGATCGTCGGCGGCGACGCGCTGCACCCGTGCATTTCGGCGGCGAGCATCATCGCGAAGGAGCATCGCGACCGGTTCATGGTCTCGATGGCGCGCGATTTTCCGGGCTTTGGCTGGGAAACCAACATGGGTTATGGTACCGCGCAGCATCTCGCGGCGCTGCGCCAGCATGGCCCCACGCCGCATCATCGGACCAGTTTTGCCCCGGTCGCACAAATGCAACTGGTCTGAAGCCGAGGGAGAGCGCGATGAGCAGGGGATTCACGGCCGACGATGTGTCGGCCCAGACCGGCCGCACCTTCCTTGTCACCGGTGCCAATGCCGGGATCGGGTTCGAAGCCACGAAAATTCTGGCGGCGCGCGGTGCGCATGTCATCCTGGCATGCCGCGATGCCGACCGGGCGGAGGCGGCGATGAACCGTATCCGTGTCGATGTTCCCGCCGCCGAACTGTCGTTCCAGCCGCTCGACCTCGCCGATCTCGATCAGGTGAAGGATGCAGCAAAGGCGGTGCTCGCGGGGCCGCGGATCGATGTGCTGGTCAACAATGCCGGGGTGATGATCCCGCCCAAAACGCTGACGAAACAGGGTTTCGAACTGCAATTCGGGGTCAATCATCTGGGCACGTTCGCGTTCACCGGGCTGGTCCACGGCCATGTCGACGACCGGATCGTCATTACATCCAGCATCGCGCACAAGAGCGGAGAAATGGATTACAGCGACCTGTCGGCATCGCGCAGCTATCACAATTGGCAACGCTATCAGATGAGCAAGCTCGCGAACCTTGTCCATATGTTCGAACTCGACCGGCGGCTGAGCGCCGCGGGGCGGGCGACGCAGGCGATCGGATGCCACCCCGGCGTGGCTCTCACCGAATTGACACGGCATTTGCCGCTGCCGCTGCGCACGATGACGCCGCTGGCGGCGCCTTTTTTCAACAGCGCGGCACAGGGCGCATGGCCGACCTTGCAGGCGGCGACCGGGGCGCGGGTTCAGGGCGGCGACTATCTGGGGCCGCAGGGGCTGGGCGAGGTATCCGGGCGATCGGGCCCGGCGCGCGCGACACGCGATGCGCGCGATCCGAAGCTGGGCCGCGAGCTGTGGGCGCGTTCGGTCGAACTGACGGGCATCGATCCGGGTCTTTGACCTGCAGCGCGAATTTTTTTCGCCAGTGAGTCCTCATCGCCACACCACCAGTGGTTGAGTCTTCGAGTCGCGCGCGACTCCATATGGTGTGTCAGACTCCTTTCGTTCTCATCGCGTTAACCAGTTAGAGAGGCGGATTCCCTAGACTCCTGCGCTTGACGGCGGACTCCGCCTGACTCATCAGGGCCTTCTTACGAGCAAGGAACGGGGTGAAGCATGGGTGTTATGGAACGGGTCAAGGCCCCGGTGGCGAAGCAGCGCGCGGCGAAAGCCGCGCCCGTGGACCTGCCGCTCGACAGCATCCTGCAGGGCGATTGCATCGAAATGATGCGCTCGCTTCCGTCCGCCAGCATCGACATGATCTTTGCCGACCCGCCGTATAATCTCCAGCTCGGCGGCGACCTCCTCCGCCCCGATGGCAGTCAGGTCGACGCGGTCGACGACGACTGGGACAAGTTCGACAGCCTCGCGACCTATGACCGTTTCACCCATGCGTGGCTGAAGGAAGCGAAGCGCATCCTGAAGCCCGGCGGCAATATCTGGGTGATCGGCAGCTATCACAATATTTTCCGGGTCGGCACCGCACTGCAGGATCAGGGCTATTGGATCCTCAACGATATCGTGTGGCGCAAGGCGAACCCGATGCCCAATTTCAAGGGCACGCGCTTTACCAACGCGCATGAGACTTTGATATGGGCGTCGATGGGCGAAAAAGCGCGTTACACCTTCAATTATCGCACGATGAAGACGTTGAACGACGAACTTCAGATGCGCAGCGACTGGCTGATCCCGATCTGCGGCGGTCAGGAGCGGTTGAAGAAGGGCGGCACCAAGGTGCACCCGACCCAGAAGCCCGAAGCACTGCTCTATCGCATCCTGCTCGCCTGCTCGAACCCCGGCGATGTGATCCTCGATCCCTTCTTTGGCACCGGCACCACCGGCGCGGTCGCGAAGCGTTTGGGGCGCCACTATATCGGGATCGAGCGCGAGGATGATTATATCGCGGCGGCAAAAGAACGTATCCAGATGGCTTTGCCGCTCGACGAAAGCGCGGTGAAGACGATGATGGCGCCGAAGGCTGCGACGCGCGTTGCGTTCGGCACCTTGGTCGAAGGCGGACTGATCGCGCCGGGAACGGTGCTGACCGATGCCAAGCGGCGCTGGAAGGCGATCGTGCGCGTCGATGGCAGCCTCGATTGCGAAGGCCAGCCGGCGGGGTCGATCCACAAGGTCGGCGCCGGCCTGCAAGGCGCGCCGAGCTGCAACGGCTGGACCTTCTGGCATGTCGACAATGGCAAGGAATTGCGCGTGATCGACGCGGTGCGGCAGGACTGGCTGCTGGCGAACGAGGCGTAATGTTTCAGCCGCTGACCAAGCCCGACCTCGGCGCCGCGTCGGCGGATGCGCAAATCTATTGCCGCCCGACCTGTTTCGTCGACCGGCCGCACGAACTTGACGACGACTGCCTCCGCCTCGCCGATACGATGGTCTGGTTCGCCGCGTGGCACGTCAGCCTGCGCGATGATCTGGTCGTCCGGTCGGCGATCGTTCCGGTTCCCGAATGGGACGGCTGGATCGCGGCGATGCCCGATCATCTGGCACAAGCTGCGACAGCGCAGCGCGCCGGGGTCGCCCGCCCGCGCGGGGTGCTTCAGCTGGGCGAGCGGACGATCCGGCTGAACGAGCCGCAGCTCATGGGCATATTGAACGTCACGCCCGACAGCTTTTCGGACGGCGGCAAACATGTCGATGCCGTTGCTGCAGCCGAAGCCGGCTTTGCGATGGGATCGGCGGGCGCCGCGATCGTCGATGTCGGCGGCGAATCGACCCGGCCCGGCGCGCCGCTGGTCTGGGAAGGCGACGAGATCAAGCGCATCGAAGGCGTCGTGGCGGCGCTGTCGAGGGGCGGGGTCGCGGTGTCGATCGACACGCGCAAAGCCGCGGTGATGGAGGCGGCGCTCGCCGCGGGCGCGCGGATCGTCAACGATATTTCGGCGCTGCGCTATGACGACCGCGCGATGGAGGTGGTCGTGCACGCGGGGTGCCCGGTTGTGCTGATGCACGCGCCGTCGGCAAAGAGCGATCCGCACGAAGGCGGCACTTACGCGCATGTCCTGTTCGACGTTTACGACATGCTGGCCGCGCGGGTCGCGGCGTGCATTGCGGCGGGGATCGATCCCGCCAGAATCATCGTCGATCCGGGGCTGGGCTTTGGCAAGAGCGTCGCGGACAATCTGGCGCTCATCAACGGTCTCGCGCTGTTCCACACTTTGGGCTGCCCGATCCTGTTCGGCGCGAGCCGCAAGCGGATGATCGGGGCGCTCGACAATGAAGCGGCGGCCGGCCAGCGGCTCGGCGGCACGATCGCGCTGCACTATCAGGCGGCGACGCAGGGTGTGCAGATGCTGCGCGTTCATGACATTGCGGAGAACCGGCAGGCGCTGCGGATATGGCGTGGGCTGCGTGACGCGGCGCTGACCGCCTGAAGCAACCCTCGCTGACCTCCCGCGTATCTCCTCGGACCGATGGCGCCAGCTTGGCGCCGATCCCCACAGGAGATATTATGCAACTTCCCACCGGCTCACATGTCGTCGTCGCCGACGGCACCCAGTTCCAACTGTTTCTCAATAGCGGCACCGAACAGGAGCCCAGCCTGAAAGCGGTCGATCTGCCGACGAGCGACGAATCGGCGCATAATGCGGGGCAAGGCGATTCGCCGCGCCAGAATGAGGAAGCGGGTCATGCCGCATCGGTTGCGACCGCGTTGAACGCTGCCGTGTTGTCGAACAAGATCAAGGATCTGGTCGTGATCGCCGACCCGAGCACGCTCGGCGAGATGCGCAAACTTTACCACAAGTCGCTCGAAGCCGCGCTGGTGGGCGAGATTGCGAAGACGCTGACCGGTCAATCGACCGACGACATTTTGAAGTCGATTGCCAACGCCTGACACCGAATAGCGTCTGACCGGGTCTGGCCCGGTCAGGCGGCGGTGTCGATCCCGAGGTCGCTGAGCTTGCGATACAGCGTCGAGCGCCCGATGCCGAGGCGGCGGGCGACTTCGCTCATCCGGCCGCGATAATGGCCGATCGCGAGGCGGATGACGTCGGCCTCGATTTCCTCGAGCGGGCGCAGATTGCCGTCGGGGAGGTAAAGCGTGACGCCGATGGCCTCGCCATTGATCGCGATT
This sequence comes from Sphingopyxis sp. Soil_C_28, assembly GCF_057657055.1. Lineage (NCBI taxonomy): Bacteria > Pseudomonadati > Pseudomonadota > Alphaproteobacteria > Sphingomonadales > Sphingopyxidaceae > Sphingopyxis > Sphingopyxis sp. Soil_C_28. Next base: position 1,377,448 of record NZ_JBDGJE010000001.1, on the reverse strand, counting down.
TCACCTTCGCCGGTCATGCTGCCGCCGCCCAGCGTCGCCTCGATCGCGCGGAAATCGGCACTGGTGAGGACGTCGGTGGTGCTGCCCACCGCGGCGCGGAACAGCACATCCTGCAGCTGGCGAACGTTGCCCGGCCAGGCGTAGGCGGCGAGCAGGCGCAGCGCGTCATCGGTGACGCCGATCGATGCCATGCCGGGCAGGCCGCCGATACGCGTGAGCAGGTGGCGGGTCAGCGGGCCGACGTCGCCGCGCCGCTCCGACAGCGAGGGCAGGGTGAATTGCGCGCTCGACAGCGCATAGAACAGGTCCTCGCGGAAGTGACCGGCCTCGATCAGCTTGTCGAGCGGGCTGGTGCTTGTTGCGATGATGCGGACGTCGACGCTTTGACGGATCGAGCCGCCGATCATCTGCACTTCGCCGCTGTTCAGGAATTCGACCAGCTTGGCCTGCGTTTCCAGCGGGATACATTCGACATGGTCGATGATGATGCTGCCGCCGTCGGCTTGCACGAGCCGGCCGACCTGGCGATCGAAGGCGCCGGCGAAAGCGCCGCGTTCGTGGCCGAACAGCCCCGATCCGATCAGGCCGGGCGAGACCGCCGAGCAATCGACCATGACGAGCTGGCCGCGGGCGCGCGGGCTGGCGCTGTGGATTGCGCGGGCAAAGACTTCCTTGCCGGTGCCGGGCTTGCCGTTGATCATCACCGGCACGCGCGCGCGCGCGGCCTTGGCGGCGATCGCGAGCGCGCTGCGGAAATTGGGGCTCGATCCGATGATTTCCTCGAACGCCAGGGGGGCGCGAAGCTTTTCGGTGAGCGGGCGCAGTTCGCCCTGCGGCCCGCCGGTCGACACGACGCGGTCGAGCGCTTCGAGCAGGCGGTCGGGCGCGATGGGTTTCTGGACGAAATCGCTGGCCCCGGCGCGCATCGCGCCGACGGCGACCTCGACCCCGTTGCGCATCGTGATGACGACCAGCGGCAGCGCGGGGCGCCAGCGGCGCAGTTCGGCGACGAATTCGGAGATATCCATCCCCGGCGCACCCTGATCGACGAGCACGGCGTCGAGCGTCATGCCTTCCTGAGTGCCAAGCTTGGCGAGGGCGGTGTCGGTATCGGCGGCAATGACGCTGCGCCAGCCACCGCGCGACACCAGTGCCGCCAGAAAGCGCTGCTGAGCAGGCTCGCTGTCGACGATCATCACCATCCGCGTGTCGCGCGTGTTCGTCATCGTATCGAATCTGCCCCCTGAACCGACATTGCTATGGGTTTGTTCTGCTGAGGGCTGCATATCTATCCGATAGGGGTAAAAGGGCGATTAAGGCCAATGGTCTTTTGCCACAGCGTCGCAGAGGTGCCAAACCCGCACTTGAGCATCGCAAGGTGCGTGGCTAAGACCGGCGCGAAGCCGATTCTGGGCGGGGCGCCGTGCGCTCCCCCATATGCAATGGCGATAACAGGGGAAAAGCGATGGCACAGCAGGAAATGAAGGCAGCCGAAGAAACCTATTCGGGTTTCATCAGCCTGTTCAAGATCGGGTCGATCATCACCGCGGTCGTCACCGTCGGCGTCGTCCTGCTCATCGCGTCCTGACCGGCTTCGCGCATGCGCATCGCTGTCCTGAGGGAGCTCGCCGCTGGCGAGACCCGCGTCGCCGCTACCCCCGAAACCGTGAAGAAATTCATTGGCTTGGGTGCCGAAGTTGCTGTCGAATCGGGAGCAGGCGAGCAGGCCTCGATCGCCGATGCCGACTATAGCGCCGCGGGTGCCAGCGTCGGCAGCCGCGCCGATGCGCTGAAGGGCGCGAACATCATTCTCGCGATTCAGGGGCCCGATCCCAAGGGGCTTTCGGGCTTTGCCGACGGCGCGTGGCTGGCCGCCGGGCTCAATCCTTTTGGCGAGCGCGCGCGCGTCGATGCCTATGCGAAGCTGGGACTCGAAGCGCTGGCGATGGAATTCATGCCGCGCATCACGCGCGCGCAGTCGATGGATATCCTGTCGAGCCAGGCGAATCTTGCGGGTTACAAGGCGGTGCTGATCGCGGCGAACGCTTATGGCCGCGCCTTTCCGATGATGATGACCGCGGCCGGCACCGTCAGCGCCGCGAAAGCCTTCGTGATGGGCGTCGGCGTCGCCGGGCTGCAGGCGATCGCCACCGCGCGCCGTCTGGGTGCGCAGGTCAGCGCGACCGACGTGCGCGCCGCGACCAAGGAACAGATCCTGTCGCTCGGCGCCAAGCCGATCTTCGTCGAAAGCGTCGCGGGGATCGAGGGCGAGGGCGCGGGCGGCTATGCCACCGAAATGTCCGACGAATATAAGGCGGCGCAGGCTGAACTCGTGTCGTCGCACATCGCCAAGCAGGACATCGTGATCACCACCGCGCTGATTCCGGGGCGCCCCGCGCCGCGGCTGATTTCGGACGCGCAGCTTGCGACGATGCGCACCGGCAGCGTGATCGTCGACATGGCGGCCGAAAGCGGCGGCAATGTCGAAGGTTCGGTATCGGGTGAGGCGAAACGCATTCATGGCGTCACCGTGATCGGCGCGAGCAATATCGCCGCGCTGATGCCCGCCGACACCAGCGCGCTGTTCAGCCGCAACCTGTTCAACTTCCTGTCGGCCTTCTGGGACAAGGAAGCGGGCAAGCCCGTGCTCGACGAGGAAATCGGCAATGCGGTGCGCCTGACGCAGGGCGGCAAGGTCGTCAACGAGCGCCTTTTGGGCTAAATCCATCGTGGAAATGGCCGATTTCGGCCTTTTCATGAAACTTTCTTCGGTTAGGGTGCGTACGGGGTTTTCCATCCCTGACGTTCAACCAACTGGAGAATGATTGATGTTGTCTGCGAAGCTTTTCGCCACTCCCCTCCTTGCGCTTGCTACTCTCTCGCCCGTTTATGCGCAGGACACGGCCGCGCCGGCCGAGCCTGCTGACGTTGCTGTAGATGCTGCGGCGCCGGCTGAAGCTGCCGCGCCGGCTGCGCCCGCCCAGCCGACCGGCATCGCGCTCGAAATCGCCGCCAAGCCCGACCACAAGACGCTGGCAACCGCGCTGACCGCGGCGGGGGTTTCCGAGAAGCTCGCCGGACAGCCTTTCACCCTCTTTGCCCCGACCGATCAGGCGTTTGCCGCAGTGCCGCAGCCGATGACCGATTGGCTGATGAACCCGTCCAACACCGAATCGCTTGCCAAGGTGCTGACCTATCATGTCGTCCCGGGCAGCGTGACGTCCGAGGATCTGTTCGCGAAGATCAAGGCCGGCGGCGGCAAGGCGACGCTGACCACCGTCGAAGGCGAGACGCTGACCTTCACCGAGGTGCAGGGCAACATCAAGGTCGACGGCACGCAGGGCAGCAGCGGTTTCATCACCCAGCCCGACGTCGAGCAGTCGAACGGTAACATTCATGTCATCAACGGCGTGTTGATGCCGACCCTCGGCTAAACTCCCGGCCAATGCGGTCGTTTTGAAAGGATAAGCACATGCAAACTCATCTGATACTGACGGCCGCAGCGGCTGCGCTCGCGCTGGCGGGTTGCGGCAGCAAAACCGAAACCCCTAACGAGACGACGACCGTCGCGGGCGGTGAAACGGCAACGCCCGAAGCGGCGACCACCAATCCGCTCGTTGGCGGCGCCGAGATGTTCCCGACAAAGACCATCGTTGAAAATGCGTCGGCGTCGCCGATCCACAAGACGCTGGTCGCCGCCGTAAAGCAGGCGGGTCTGGTCGACACGCTTTCGGGCGCAGGGCCGTTCACGGTTTTCGCGCCGACCGACGAAGCTTTCAACCAGGTCACGCCGGTCACGCGCGACGGCTGGATGCGTCCTGCGCAGAAAGAGGTTCTTGCCGGAATCCTGAAATATCATGTGGTCCCCGGCAAGTTTACGGCGGCCGATCTGTCTGCCAAGATCACCGAAGGCGGCGGCAAGGCGATGCTTAAAACCGCCGATGGGCAGGACCTGACAGCGACGAAGAGCGGCGATTCGATCCTGTTGACCAGCGCGAGCGGCAACAAGGCGACGGTCACTCAGGCCGACGTTGGCCAGTCGAATGGCATCATCCACGTCATCGACGCGGTGCTCGTACCCAAAATGTAATCCTTTGGGTCGGCGTACCCGGCCCGACGACATTTCCTGTCTCAAAGGGCCTGCCTTTCTCCTCTGGCGGAATGTGGGCCCTTCTTTTTGACCGCTTTGGAGTCGACAGGCTGGCATCGTCACGGCAAGAGGTGCGCTCGCGGAATCAGCAGGGGAGCTTGCCGTGGATTTTATCGCTATTTTTTCGATTTTCGTCCTGGCCTGTTTTGTCGGCTATTTCGTCGTGTGGTCGGTGACCCCGGCGCTGCACACGCCGCTGATGAGCGTCACCAACGCCATTTCGTCGGTCATCATCGTCGGCGCGCTGATCGCCAGCGCCGCGGCGGGTTCGGCCTCGTCGAAATGGCTCGGCCTGGCCGCGGTCGTGATGGCGAGCATCAACATCTTCGGCGGCTTTGCCGTCACCGCGCGCATGCTCGCGATGTACAAGAAGAAGGAGCGCTGAGATGGAATTTCAGTCGATCCTTTCCGCCGCAACCGGCGGCCACGGCCTCGCGGTCAATCCCTGGGCGGCCGTCGCCTATCTGGTAGCGGGCGTCCTGTTCATTCTCGCGCTTCGCGGACTTTCGAGCCCGGCGACGGCGCAGAGCGGCAACCGTTTCGGCATGGCCGGCATGGCGATCGCGGTCGTCACCACGCTGCTGACCCACGCGCCCGTCAACATGGACGGCGCTCTCGATACGGTCGGCCTGATCGAAATTCTCGTCGCCATCGGCATCGGTGCCGTCATCGGCATCGTCATGGCGCGCCGCATTGCGATGACCGCGATGCCGCAGCTCGTCGCGGCCTTCCACAGCCTTGTCGGCCTGGCCGCGGTCGCTGTGGCCGCCGCCGCCTATCTCAATCCGCAGGCGTTCGGTATCGCCGACGCGGCGGGTCAGATTTTCACGGTCAGCCGGATCGAAATGGGTCTGGGCATCGCGATCGGTGCGATCACCTTCTCGGGTTCGGTCATCGCCTTCCTGAAACTCAACGGCAATATGTCGGGGTCGCCGATCATGCTGCCGGGGCGGCATGTCATCAACCTCGCGACGCTCGCCGCGATCATCGGTCTCGTTGCCTATTTCACCGTCGACCAGTCGCCCTGGGTGTTCTGGACGGTCACGGGGCTCAGCTTCGCGATCGGCTTCCTGCTGATCATCCCGATCGGCGGCGCCGACATGCCTGTCGTCGTGTCGATGCTGAACAGCTATTCGGGCTGGGCGGCGGCGGCGATGGGCTTCACGCTCGGTAACACCGCGATGATCATCACCGGCGCGCTCGTCGGCTCGTCGGGTGCGATCCTGTCGTACATCATGTGCCGCGCAATGAACCGCAGCTTCATCAGCGTCATCGCGGGCGGCTTTGGCGCCGACGCGGGGCCGAGCGACGGCGGGTCGAAGGAACAGCGTCCGTGGAAACCCGGCAGCGCCGAAGACGCCGCCTTCCTGATGAGCCAGGCGGATACCGTCATCATCGTTCCCGGTTACGGCATGGCGGTCGCGCAGGCACAGCACGCGCTGCGCGAAATGGCCGACCAGCTGAAGAAGGAAGGCGTGACGGTCAAATATGCGATCCACCCGGTCGCGGGGCGTATGCCCGGCCATATGAACGTGCTGCTCGCCGAAGCGAACGTCCCCTATGACGAGGTGTTCGAGCTGGAAGACATCAACGGCGAATTCGCGCAGGCCGACGTCGCTTTCGTCATCGGCGCGAACGACGTGACCAACCCGTCGGCCAAGACCGACAAGACGTCGCCGATCTATGGCATGCCGATCCTCGATGTCGCCAATGCCAAGACCGTATTGTTCGTGAAACGCTCGATGGGCGGGGTCGGCTATGCCGGCGTCGACAACGACGTCTTCTACATGGACCAGACGATGATGCTGCTCGGCGATGCCAAGAAGATGGCCGACGACATCGTCAAGGCGCTGAACGGCAGCGGACACTGACGCTTTGCCGCAAAGTTTTGCCCCCGGCCTTGCCCGTGGGCATCACTTTATCTAGCGATACGCGGGACCGGGCCGGCAACGACCCGGTCCTGTTGTTTTTTGGAGGACCATCTTGCGCAAAATCGGCCTGATCGGGGGAATGAGCTGGGCATCGACCGAGCTTTATTACCGCCATCTCAACAAGGGCGTGCAAAAGCGCCTCGGCACCGCCTGTTCGGCGCCGATCGTGATGGAGAGCCTGAACTATTGCGAGTTGTCGCGGATCACGACGCCTGAGGGGTGGACGCATGCAAAAGAGGTGCTGATCGCCTCGGCGCAGCGGCTCGAGGCCGCGGGCGCGACCGCGCTGATGATCGCGGCCAATTCGATGCACAAGGTCGCCGAAGATGTCGCGGCGGCGATCTCGATCCCGATCCTGCATATCGTCGACGAAACCGGCGAGAAGATGAAGGCCGACGGGATCAAGGCCGCCGCGGTCATCGGCACGCGCAATGTGACGACCGAGCCCTGGTTCCGCCAGCGCCTCGTCCAGCATGGTTTGACGCTGGCGCCCTACGACACGACGCGCGTCGATGAAATCGACCGCATCATTTACGAAGAGCTGATGCTGGGCAAGGTGAACGAAAGTTCGCGCCGCACGATGAAGACTTTCATCACCGACATCGCGAAACAGGATATCCAGGCGATCGTCCTCGCGTGCACCGAACTGGTGATGCTGGTCGACGCCGACGCCAATGTCCTGCCGATCTATGACACGACGCGCATTCATGTTGCGGCGGGTGTCGACTGGATTTTGGGCGAGGGTTGATCCTTCTCCCCTCCCGCTTGCGGGAGGGGATGTGGCTTAGCTCATCTTCGTCCATGTCACGGTGCGACAAAACAGGCTGACGCAGCCTTTCATCGTCATCTTGCCGCCATTGGCGCGCAGATGCGCCTTGTAATATCGGCCGTCCTCCGGGCTATAGCCTTCGCCCTTCCAGCCATCGCCGTGGGGCACGAGATCCCAGTAAATCTGTAATCCCGTGACCTTGCGGGTGCGTTTCGCCTTGTCCGGATTGCGTTCGTCGAGCTGGCCCCCGGCCGGCTGTTTGATCAGCAGGCGTTCGACACGCCCGCACATCTTGTTGCCGCACGCGGCCATCACGACGACACCCTTGCCGTCGTCGGTTTTCCAGCGTCCGGTAATCGACGCGGGCGCCGCCGCCATCGACGGCACGGCAATCAAGGCGACAAGCGCCAATGCGTATCTGTGAATCAAAGCGACCTCTCCCCGGTTAGCTACACATATGTCAGCAACATCGCTTGGCATCCGTCAAGTCTTGCACCATGCTCCGCCAAAATAAGGGGAGAGACATATGCGATTCCATGGCCTGCGCCACGCGGCGACGCTTTGCATCGTGGCAGTTCTTGCCGCCCATCCGGCGGCGGCGAAAGTGATCAGCGTCAGTGCGACAACGCCCGACGCGAACGAAAAGCTGCAAGAAGCCCTGATCCTCGCGGCGCCCGGCGATGTGGTGCAGCTGGGCGCGGGTGTGTGGAAGCTGACCGACGGCTTGTCGCTCGACGTCGCCAATGTCACCATCCGGGGTGCCGGGGCGGGCGAGGGCGGGTCGATCCTCGATTTTACCGGACAACAGGGCGCGGGCGAGGGGCTGCTCGTCACCTCCGACGATGTGTATCTGACCGCATTCGCGGTGCTCAATACCAAGGGCGACGGCATCAAGTCGAAGGGCGCCGACCGCATCGTCTATCACAAGCTGCGCGTCGAATGGACCGCGGGGCCGAAGGAAACCAACGGCGCCTATGGCATCTATCCGGTCGAAAGCAGCGATGTGCTGATCGACAGTGTTTTCGTGCGCGGCGCGTCCGACGCCGGCATCTATGTCGGCCAGTCGAAGAATATCGTCGTCCGCGATTCGGTCGCCACCGAAAATGTCGCGGGGATCGAGATCGAGAACAGCTATGACGCCGACGTCCACGATAATATCGCGACCAAGAACACCGGCGGCATCCTGGTGTTCGACCTGCCGAGCCTGCCGATGCAGGGCGGGCACAATGTCCGCGTCTTCGAAAATATCGTGAACGACAACAGCACGCCGAACTTCGCGCCGAAGGGCAATATCGTCGCGAGCGTGCCGACCGGGACGGGCGTGCTGGTGATGGCGAACCGCAATGTCGAGATTTTCGGCAATGTGTTCGCCGACAATGGCACCGCGAACGTGATGATCGTCGGTTATCGCTACGAGCATAAGGATCCGAAATATCAGCCGCTGCCCCGGCAGATCGTCGTGCGCGACAATCAGCATGGCAAGGCGGGCTATGCGCCGAAATTCGCGGGCGGCGACATGATCGCGGCGGCAATGGGCGGCAGCATCCCGCCGGTGTTGTGGGACGGCGCGGGCGATGCCGTGGTGCTCGACAAGGTCGGCGTACTGTCGCTGAACCTGCCCGATGTGAAAACGCCGCAGAGCGAGGCGAAGCCATCGCCCGCCGACCTGTCGAAAGGCACACCGCCTGCGGCGCTGCCGGCGATTAAGCTGCCCGATGCGATGGAGGCGAAGGTCCGGTGAGACGGGTATTTGCTGCGGTCGGAGCGGCGCTGCTGTGTGCGAGCGGCGGTGCGGCGGGATCGCTGCCGGGGGTCGATCAGGCGGTGGTCGAGGGCGATGCGATGCCGACGAAACTGTCGGCGTTCGGGCTGTTTCGCGGCAATGATCCAAAAACGCCGTCGATCGGCATCGGCTATACGCTCCGCGCGCCGCTGTTTAGCGATTACACTGACAAACACCGTTTCATTTCGATCCCTGCCGGAAAGAAGGCAAAGATTCTCGCGGATGGGGTGATCGATTTCCCCGTGGGGACCGTGCTCGTCAAAAGCTTTGGCTGGAGCGCCGTCAACGAGGGGCGCCCTGTCGAAACCCGGCTGCTGATCCGCCGCGCGTCGGGCTGGACCGCGCTGCCCTATATCTGGGACGCCGACGGCAAGGATGCGACGCTTGCGCTTGGCGGGCGCCGCGTGCCGGTGACTTTCAAGAGCCCCGATGGCGAGACGCACAGCATCCGTTATGCGGTGCCGAACAAGAACCAGTGCAAGGAATGCCACAGCCTGAACGGCGAGATCGTGCCGATCGGGCCGAAGGCGCGCAACTTCATCCTCGACCCGGCGGCATCCGAAAAGCTGCGCAGCCTCTATTTCGAGATCCCCGCCGCGCTCAAACCGACGATGCCGCAATGGGACGATCCCAAAAGCGGCAGCGTCACCGACCGCGCCCGCGCCTATCTCGACGTCAATTGCGCGCATTGCCACAATCCGGCGGGCAGCGCGTCGAACAGCGGGCTATTCCTGCGCTGGACCGATGATCCGGCAGGCGTGAATTACGGCATTGAAAAACGCCCGACCGCGGCGGGGCGCGGCAGCGGCGGGATGGATTTCGCCATCGCGCCCGGCGATCCCGCGCACAGCTTCCTCATTTATCGCCTCGAAAGCACCGACCCCGGCATCGCGATGCCAGAGGTCGGGCGCTCGACGGTGCATAAGGAGGGCGCGGCGCTGCTGCGGCAATGGATTGCGGAGATGCCGAAAGCATCGCATTAGGCGGGCCATGACCCAGCTTGTCCTTCACGATTATTTCCGCTCCTCGGCCAGCTTTCGCGTTCGCATCGCGATGAACCTGAAGGGGCTCGATTACGCACGCGTGGAGGTCAGCCTGATCGCGGGCGACCAGCGCAGCGATGCCTATCTTGAGCAGAATGCGCAGGGTTTTGTGCCGATGCTCGTCGTCGATGGCGAGCCGATCATCCAGAGCATGGCAATCATCGACTGGATCGACCGCGCCTATCCCGAACCGCGGCTGATCCCCGAAGAGGCGATGCCGCGCGCCGTGGCGCTGGCGCGGGCGCAGCTGATCGCGAGCGACATCCACCCGCTCAATAATCTCCGCGTGCTCAAATATCTGACGCGCGACCTCGGGCTCAACGAGCAGACCAAGGATCGCTGGATCGCGACCTGGATAGCGCAGGGGTTCGAGGCATTGGAGGCGATGGCGGGCGACGGCAAATATCTCGGCGGCGAGACGCCGGGGATTGCCGACTGCTGCCTTGTGCCGCAAATCTACAACGCGCGGCGTTTCGAGGTTCCGCTGGACGATTATCCCCGGCTGGTTGAGATCGACGCCGCGTGCATGGAGCTTGAAGCGTTCCAGACGGCGCATCCCGACGCGGTCAAGCCAGCGTGATCCGGCTTCTGGTGGGGGGTGCCGTGCTGGCGTTGCCGGCGGCGGCAATGGCGCAGGGCGCTGCCGTCGACGAAGTGGCTGCAGTTGCCATCGACCAGGCGGCCGCCGAAGAAGCTGGCGGCTGCTGCAGCTTCTGGGTTCCGCGCATTCCGACCGAAATCATCGTCGTGAGGGGGAGCGGTGCGCTTCAGCCGGCCGACAGCGATACGGTCCAGGCCTCCAGCCTGATCGCCTATCCCGAACAGGGTCTGGGAGCGCGCATCGAGAACCGTCTGCGCGACGAGGCGGGCATTGTCCAGTTCCGCCGCTCCGACGGGCGGTCGGCGCATCCGACAAGTCAGGGCATCACGCTGCGCGGGCTTGGCGGCAATGCGTCGGCGCGCGCGCTCGTTACGCTCGATGGCGTGCCGCAAGCCGATCCGTTCGGCGGCTGGGTCGCGTGGAGCGCCTACGACGCGATCAACCTCGGCGGCATCATCGTCACGCGCGGCGGAGGCAGCGGGGTCGATGGTCCGGGCGCGCTGGCGGGCACGGTCGGCCTCTATTCGGAAATGACCGATGGCGCCGAAGCGAGTCTCGCTTACGGCAGCCGCGACAGTTGGGATGCATCGGCATCGGTTGGCGGCGAAATCGGTAACGGGCAGATCGCGCTCGACGGCCGCTACAGTCGCGGCGACGGCTTCGTGCCGGTCGCGAAGGGACAGCGCGGTTCGGTCGACCGTGCGGCGCCATATGAGCAAGGCGGGCTTGGCCTGCGCCTGCGCTTCGATGCCGGAGACGACAGCCGGATTGAGGCAAGCGTGCGAGGCTTTTCGGACCGGCGCGACCGCGGGACCGATTTCACCCAAAGCCAGTTCGACGGGATCGACGCCAGCCTGCGCTTCGTCCACGATCCCGTTGGTGAGACGCAGTGGCTCGCGCTCGGCTACGTCCAACTCCGCGATTTCGAAAGCGGTTTCGCCAGCGTCGCGGCCGGCCGGAATAGCGTGGCGCCGGCGCTCTTTCAGCGCGTGCCCGCTACCGGCCTTGGCGCGCGTTTCGAGTGGCGCCCGGCGATCGACGGCGCCAATCCGCTGCGGATCGGCGCCGACTGGCGGCGGACGGTGGGGCGTACCGAAGAGGATTTCTTCTTTGCCGGCACGACCCCCGGCCGCCACCGGATCGCGGGCGGCAGCAGCAACACGGTCGGCGCTTTCGCCGAATGGACGTCGGGCGATGCCGCCGATGGTTTCCTCTGGACGCTGAGCGGCCGGGTCGACCGCTGGTGGCTGGGTGAGGGATACCGGCTCGAACGCAATATTGCAGGACCGGTCATCACGAACCTCGGTTTTGCAGCACGGCAGGGCTGGGAAGGCAGCGGGCGTGCCGGCGTACGCTGGACCTCCGACGCCTTCGCGCTACGCGCCGCGGGTTATCGCGGCTGGCGTCTGCCGACGCTCAACGAACTCTATCGCCCGTTTCGCGTCGGCGCCGAGGTGACGACCGCGAACGAAATGTTGAGGCCCGAACGGCTGTGGGGCGGCGAGGTCGGGATCGACTGGAACAGCGGCGACACGAAGCTGTCGGCGACACTCTTTGTTAATCATCTGACGAACGCCATCGCCAATGTGACGCTCGCGCCGAACCTCAACCAGCGGCAAAATCTCGACGCGATCGATAGCAAGGGTGTCGAGGTCAGCGCCGAACAGCGGATCGGCCCCGCGACGTTGCGTGCGACCTATGCCTTTACCGACGCCAAGGCCGAGGCTTCGGGTGGCGCCGCGACGCTCGACGGCCGCCGCCCGGCGCAGATTGCGAAGCATGGCGGCAGCGTGTCGCTGCGGAGCAACGCAAGCGGCCCGTTCGGCGGCTTCGCGACGCTGCGCTATGTCGGCAAGCAGAATGAGGATGACCTCGGCCTGCTCGAGCTGGACGATGCGCTGACGCTCGACGCCGGGCTTTCGTGGAAACTGGCCAAGGCGATCAGCATCGAGGCGCGCGGCGAAAATCTGTTCGACGAACTGGTGCCCGCCGCGATCTCGTCGGCGGGGATCGTCGAGCGCGCAACGCCGCGCACCTTGTGGGTCGGCGCGCGCGTTTCTTTCTGATTATCCGGCGGTCCGCCCTTCACAGGCCCGAAACAGGCGATAGGATGGCGCCGACCGGGTGGGACGTTGGGGATTGATAAGGCATGGCCGCGAAGAAGCTGAATCTCGATAATTTCCTGCCGTACCGCCTGTCCATCGCATCGAATGCCCTGTCGAGCCGGATTGCCGCCGAATATGAAAATCGTTTCGGCATGAAGATTCCCGAATGGCGGCTGATGGCGGTGCTCGGCGAAGGGCAGCCGAAGACGCAGCGCGAGCTGGTCGAGGCGACGCGCATGGACAAGGTGACGGTGAACCGCGCGGCAAAGGCGCTGGCCGATCGCCAGCTGATTGCGCGCCAGGCGCACGCGGCCGATGGCCGGTCGCACCATCTCGAGCTCACCGAAACCGGGTGCTCGCTTTACGACGCGATCGTGCCGGCGGCGCTGGCGAGCGAAGCACAACTCGAATCGAATATCAGCGCCGACGAACGCGCCACGCTGATGGCCATCCTCGCGAAATTGACTGCCGCCGCCGAAGATTATGACTGATCGCGTCTATCGCGCCGCGCCGCCCGGCGCGCTGCGCATCGAGCCCCTCGGTGAACTCACCGCGATTTTCGACCGGCGTTCGATGCAGACGCATCTTGTCGTCGCGCCGATGCCCGAGATCCTGGACGCGATGGGCGAAGACGCATGTAGCGCCGCGACCCTGGGCGCGCGCCTTGCCACGGCCTTCGACCTCGGAGGCGCGAATGCGGTAGAGCCGATCCTGGCGGAGCGGCTCGTTGAACTCGCGGAAATGGGGCTGGTGGAGCGCGCGTGAGGCATAGCATACGCATCGCGGTCGGCCCCGTGCAGTTCCGTATCGGCAGCGACTGGCCGGAGCCGATCGCGGCGCTCGAACGGCTTTACGCGGGCTATCCGCAGGACGATGCGCGCCCTGCCGAGGCGACAGTGCGGCTGTTCGCGGCGCGGCCGTGGCGGCGCTGGCTGCGCCCGTCGGTGCATATCGGCGGCGATTTTGTCGTTCCCGACGCGCTGCCACTGCCGCTGTCGATGGGGCTGCTCGCGGCCGAGATGGGAATGAATTTGCAGGTCGCGCTCGGATGGCGGCGGCATATGCTGCTCCACGCGAGCGCGGTCGCGCGGGATGGGCGCGCGGTCATCCTGTCGGGCGAATCGGGGTCGGGCAAATCGACCCTTGCGGCGTTGCTGGGCGAGGATGGCTGGCGCTTGATGGGCGACGAGTTCACGTTGATCGATCCAGCCGGCGGTGATGCCTTCGCCTTTCCGCGTGCGGTCAGCCTGAAGAATGAAGCGATCGCCGCGGTTGCGGCGCGCGTCGACCCTGCCCGGATGGGGCCGTTGCTCGCGGGAACGCCAAAGGGCGATATTCGGCACCTGATCCCCCGACCCGAAGCCATCGCCGCGATGCACGAACCCGCGCGCCCCGCGCTGCTCCTCTTCCCGCGCTTCGGCGGCGAGGCTGCGGTCGAGCCGATGGGCGAGGGTGAAGCCTTTGTGCGCCTGACCGAAGCGTCGACCAACTATGTCGCGCTCGGCGAGGCGGGCTTTGCCGCGCTGACGCGCCTGGTCCGCGAGACGCCAGCCTTTGGCATTTCCTATCCCGACAGCGCGGCCGGGATCGCACTGGTCGAGCAATTATGGTTGGAAACCGCCCGATGAGCGCGGTGCGGACCTTCGTTGACCTGCTCGCGGGCCGCCGCAATCCGGCTGCGCTGGCGCCGCGCGACTGGGATGGCGTGATCGGCGTTGCGCGCAGCGAAGCGATGCTCGCCACGCTCGCACACCGGGTGGACGGTACGGGCCTGCCGCCTTCCATCGCGGCATTGTTCGCCGACCAGCGCGCCGCGGCGAAGGTCGCCCAGACCCAGGCCTTGTGGGAGGCCGAGATGGCACGGCGCGCGCTCGCTCCTGCGGGGATCGAGTTCGTGTTGCTGAAGGGGGCGGCCTACGCCGCCACCGGGATGGCATGCTCCGAAGGACGGCAGATCGGCGATCTCGACATTCTGGTACTCGCATCCGACATCCGCCGCGCCGAGAATTTGCTGCTCAAGGCCGGGTGGGAATGGGTGAAGTCCGATCCCTATGACGATGCCTATTACCGCGAACATATGCACGAGCTGCCGCCGCTGATCCACAAGGCGCGCGACCGGATGATCGACGTCCACCACACAATCTTGCCGCGCACGCACCGGATCACTCCCGATGCGCTCGCGCTGATGAGCGACGCGGCAATGGGTGCGGACGGATTTGCGGTGCTGAACCCCGCCGATATGGCATGCCATTGCGCCGCACATGTGCTGGCCGACGGCGACCTGCAGGGCGGCCTGCGCAATTTGTGGGATTTCCACACGATGACTCGCGACTTCGCCGCCGCCGATCCGGGGTTCTGGGGGAAACTCGATGCGCGCGCCACGCTTCACGGCTTGCAGGATGCGGTGCACCGCGCCGCGCGGCTCTCACGCGACCTGTACGAAGCGCGATTGCCGGCGGGATGGGACCGCGCCGATCCGGCCGACGGCTGGTTTCGGCGCCGCCTGTTCGCGCGCGACGATTGGGGCCGGGTGACGCGCCCGCTGCTGGAACAGGCGTTCTATATTCGCTCGCACTGGCTGCGCATGCCGCCGCTGCTGCTGGCGCGGCATCTGTGGACCAAATGGCGAAAGCGCTAGAGGGTTTCGAGCAGCGGGATCAGTTCGTCATAATGATCGATGACATGGTCGGCGCCGAGCTCGCCGACGGGCCGGTCCAGAAATCCGAAGCTGACCGCGACGCTGGGAACGTCGGCATTCTTTGCCGCCATCACATCGTAGATGCTGTCGCCGACAAAGGTCGCGGGCCCACCTCCGCACTGATCGATCATCGCGTGGATCGGTGCAGGAGAGGGCTTGCGGACACCCAGCGTGTCGCCGCCGATAATGGTCGCCATACGGTCGGCGAGGCCGAGCCCGCCGAGCAGCTTGCGCGCCAGATGCTCGGCCTTGTTGGTCACGACCGCGGTTCGAACCCCCAGAGCGTCGAGCTGGTCGAGCATCGCTGTGACGGCGGGGAAGGGGCGGCTGTGGACAAGGATATGCGCCTCATAATAGCTGAGCAGCTCGGGATAGAGCCGCTCGATGGAGCCATCCGGCACGCCGCCCGTCGCTTTTAATCCCTGTTCGAGCATATGCTTTGCGCCGAGGCCGATCATCGGCCGGACTTCGATTTCGGTCAGCGGCGCGCGGCCGACCAGCGACAGGGCATGGTTCACCGCTGCGGTCAGGTCGCCCAGCGTGTCGACAAGCGTGCCGTCGAGATCGAAGCCGACGATCGCAAAAGGAAATCCGTTCATCCTTGCCGCATGGCGCGATGCTCTGGAAACCGCAATGATTTGCTGGCATGGCAGCGCGCATGAGCAATCCGATCGCCGCTATCATCCTCGCCGCGGGCAAGGGCACCCGCATGAAGTCCGACCTCCACAAGGTGCTCCACCCGATCGCCGGGCGGCCGATGCTGCTGCACCTGATGGCGAGCGTCGACGAACTGAACCCGGCGAAGAAGGTCGTGATCGTCGGCGACAAGGCCGACCAGCTCGAAGCCGCGCTTGGTGGCAGCGCCGATCTGGCGGTGCAGGAGCCGCAGCTCGGCACCGGCCATGCGGTACAGCAGGGTGCGGGCGCTCTGACGGATTTCGACGGCGATGTGCTGATCCTCTATGGCGATGTGCCTTTTGTTCCCGCGGCGACGATGCAGGCGATGATCGACCGGCTGAACGCCCCCGATGCGCCCGCGGTCGTCGTGCTTGCGTTCGAGCCTGCGGATGCGCAGCAATATGGGCGCGTCATCACCGAAGGCGACCGCGTCACGAAAATGGTCGAGCACAAGGACGCGACCGAGGCCGAGCGCGCGGTCCGCCTCTGTAATTCGGGGCTGATGGCGGCGAAATCGGCCGACCTGTTCGCGCTGCTCGCGCGTGTCACCGACGACAATGCGGCCAAGGAATATTATCTCGTCGATATCGTCAATATCGCGAACGCCGACGGGCGGCACTGCGCGGTGGTCGTCACCGATCCGTATGACGTCGCCGGTATCAACAGCCGCGGCGAGCTCGCCGCGATGGAGGGCGAGTGGCAGGTGCGGCGCCGCGTTGTGGCGATGGCCGACGGCGCCAGCCTGATCGCGCCCGACACCGTCTGGTTCGCGTGGGATACCCAGCTCGGCCGTGACGTTACGATTGAACCCAAC
Source organism: Sphingopyxis sp. Soil_C_28 (assembly GCF_057657055.1). Taxonomy (NCBI): domain Bacteria; kingdom Pseudomonadati; phylum Pseudomonadota; class Alphaproteobacteria; order Sphingomonadales; family Sphingopyxidaceae; genus Sphingopyxis; species Sphingopyxis sp. Soil_C_28. The sequence goes on along the minus strand of NZ_JBDGJE010000001.1, from coordinate 1,360,876 downwards.
GTCTTTTTCGGCCCCGGCGTGACCGTCGCCGACAAGGTACGGATCCGTGCGAACAGCCATATCGAGGGCGCGGCGATCGGCACCGGCTGCGAAGTCGGCCCCTTTGCACGGCTGCGCGAGGGCACCATTTTGGGTGAGAAGGCGAAGATCGGCAATTTCGTGGAGACGAAGAAGGCGGTGTTGGGCAAGGGCGCGAAGGCGAACCATCTGACCTATCTCGGCGACGTTACCGTGGGGGCCGGCGCGAACATCGGGGCGGGGACGATCACCTGCAACTATGACGGCTATTTCAAATATAAGACCGAGATCGGCGAAAATGCCTTCATCGGATCGAACAGCGCGCTTGTCGCCCCGGTAAAGATCGGGCGCGACGCGATCGTCGCCGCAGGCAGCGCCGTGACGCGCGACGTCGCCGATGGCGAGCTGCGCCTCGTGCGCGGCGAGCAGCTGATCAAACCCGGCTGGGCCGACCGCTTCCACGACGCGATGCGCAAGAAAAAGGCGGGCAAATAACCGTCATGCCCGCGCCAATGCTAACCACCGCGCGCCTCGTGCTGCGCCAGTTGCGCGAGGACGACGCCGCCGCGCTTTTTCCCGTGCTGTCCGATCCGGACGTGATGATCTGGTGGTCGAGCGGACCGCACCAGTCGCTCGCCGAGACCGCGGACTATGTCAAAGGCAATGCGGCCGAGGATAGTGGCTATGCCTGCTGGGCGATCACCGAGGCAAAGGACGACACCGCGCTCGGCTGGGTGATCCTGATCGACGGCAAACCCGACGTCAAAGAGATCGGCTATATCCTGCGCCGCGATCGCTGGGGCAGCGGCATCGCGCGCGAAGCGGTGTCTCGGGTGATCGATCATGGGTTCGGCGACCTCGGACTGCGCCGCATCTTTGCCGACACCGACCCGGAAAATCCTGGCTCGATCGGACTGCTCGAACGGCTGGGTTTCCAGCGCGAGGGCCGGCTGCGCGGCGAATGGGAAACGCATATCGGCATCCGCGATTCGCTGATTTTCGGCTTGTTGCGCGATGAATGGATGGAGAAGCAGACGTGAGTGACCGCTATACCGACAAGCCTTTCCTGCGCTTCGTCGACGCCTGGGTGCTCGAGGCGATCGGGCATCTCGACGCGGCAACCGAAACCTATTGCAAGGCGATGGTGCCTCAGCTCGAGCAGAGCTTTGGCGTCAAGGGCAGCTGGCAACAGATTGTCGAGCAGCAGATGAAGTTCGGACCCGAACTGCCCGCGCAAATCCGGAAAATCTGGAACGACGGCAAGGCGCGCTTTGCCGCGGGCCATGGCGAGGCGCCCGATCCGGTTCAGTTCGCCTATATTTTCGTCGACCGGAGCTTTCAGCGGACTTGAATTGATATCATGATATGATATCATGCCCCGATGCGCTTTCTTGCCGACATCCCCGACGATGATATCCAGTGGCTCGACGCGCTCGCGGCGGAGCAGGGGGTGTCGCGCGCCGAGCTGGTCCGCCGGGCTGTAACCGCTTATCGCGCCGATGTGTCAGGCGACGCGATCGACAATGCGTTCGGCATCTGGCGCGGCCGCGAAGATATCGGCGACGGACTGAAATATCAGCGCCGCTTGCGGGGCAAGCGCGAATGATCGACGCGCAATTCGACAGCGACATATTGATCGATGCGCTGAACGGCGTCGAGGCGGCGCGCGCCGAAATCCGCCGCGCGGGGCGCAAGAGCATCAGCCGGATCAGCTGGACCGAAGTCATGGCGGCGGCCGACCCCGCGTCGATCAAAGCGGTCGAGGCGTTTCTCGGCTGTTTCGCGGTCGAGGAGGTCGGCGATGCGGTTGCGCGCCGCGCCGCCGCCCTGCGCGCCGAACGCAAGGGCTTGACGCTGGCCGATGCCTTTGTTCTGGCGAGCGCGCAAATCAGCGGTCGCATCCTCGTGACTCGCAATATCAAGGTGTTCCCGGCCGCAATGCCGGGTATTCGCGTTCCCTACACGTTATAAAGAAAGCCAGAATCCATGTGCGGAATTATCGGAATCATCGGCACGGCGCAGGTCGCGGACCGCCTCGTCGACGGGCTGAAGCGCATGGAATATCGCGGCTATGATTCGGCGGGCGTGTGTACGGTCGAGGGTGGGCAGCTGATCCGCCGCCGCGCCGAGGGCAAGCTGGGCAATCTGGTCAAGGAACTCGCGGGCAATCCGGCGCCGGGCACGGTCGGCATCGCGCATACGCGCTGGGCGACGCACGGCGCGCCGACGACGAGCAACGCGCACCCGCACGCGACGGGCGAAGTCGCGCTGGTCCACAACGGGATCATCGAGAATTTCAAGCCGCTGCGCGAGGCGCTGCAGGCGCGCGGCCGCACATTCGAAAGCGAGACCGACACCGAGGTCGTCGCGCACCTCGTGTCCGAACAGGTCGAGGCCGGGCTGTCGCCGCAGGATGCGGTGAAAGCCGTGCTGCCGCAGCTTCGCGGTGCCTTCGCGCTCGCGATCGCATTTCGTCAGCATCCCGATCTGTTGATCGGTGCACGCCTCGGCTCGCCGCTTGTCGTCGGCTATGGCGACGGCGAAACCTATCTTGGCAGCGACGCGCTCGCGCTCGCGCCACTGACGCAGAAGATCGCCTATCTCGACGAAGGCGACTGGGTCGTCATCACGCGCGACGGTGCGCAGATTTTCGACGCCGACAACAAGCCGGTCACGCGCGAAATCACGACGTCGGGGGTCACCGCGGCGGCGGTCGAGAAGGGCAATTACCGCCACTTCATGCAAAAGGAGATTTTCGAGCAGCCGACGGTGGTCGCGCAGACGCTCTCCTCCTACATCCGCCCGCTCGAACAGACGGTCGCGCTGCCGCAGATGGATTTCGACCTCAGCAAGATCGATCGCATCACGATCGTCGCGTGCGGCACCAGCTTCTACGCGGGTATGGTCGCGAAATATTGGTTCGAGACCTTCGCGCGCGTTCCGGTCGATATCGATGTCGCTTCGGAGTTTCGTTACCGCGACCCGGTGCTCCAACCCGGGGGGCTCGCGCTCTTCATCTCACAGTCGGGCGAGACCGCCGACACGCTCGCGGCGCTCCGCCATTGCAAGGCGAACGGACAGACGATCGCGGTCGTCGTCAACGTGCCGACCAGCAGCATGGCGCGCGAGGCCGACCTTCTGCTCCCGACCCATGCCGGGCCCGAGATCGGCGTCGCCTCGACCAAGGCCTTCACCTGCCAGCTCGCGGTGCTCGCCGCGCTCGCCGCGCACCTTGCGCTCAAGAAGGGCAAGCTCAGCGCCGACGAAGAACGCGAGATCGTGCGGCATCTGATCGAAGCACCAGCCGCCCTCAACGCAGCGCTCGCGCATGACGAGGATATCGCCGGCATGGCGCATCTTGTCGCCCCGGCGCGCGACGTGCTCTATCTCGGCCGCGGCCCCGATTATCCGCTCGCGCTCGAAGGCGCGCTGAAGCTCAAGGAAATCTCGTATATCCACGCCGAAGGCTATGCTTCGGGCGAGATGAAGCACGGGCCGATCGCGCTGATCGACGAGTCGGTCCCGGTCATCGTCCTCGCCCCCAGTGGACCCTTGTTCGAAAAGACCGTCAGCAACATGCACGAAGTCATGGCGCGTGGCGGCAAGGTCGTGCTGATTTCGGACGCCGACGGCATCGCCGATGCCGGCGATGGCTGCATGGCAACGATCGAAATGCCCAAGGTCCACCCGCTGATCGCGCCGCTGGTTTACGCGGTGCCGGTGCAGTTGCTGGCGTATCATGTTGCGGTGGCAAAGGGGACCGATGTCGACCAGCCGCGCAATCTGGCGAAGTCGGTGACGGTGGAGTAGCGGGAAACTTTCGCCGCTCGCCTATCGCCCGTTTATTCCACCGCATTCGCCTGCGCCAGAATCGACGCGGCGATTTCGTCGATCTTGCCGGCGACCAGAAGCGGCGCGCCGCCGACCATGCCGACCTGGGTCTGGCCGTTTTCATAGTCGCGGAGCCAGGCGACATTTTCGGCGACGACCAGATAGTTGCCGCCGCGCGACTTGAGTTCGATGAATTTCATGGGATGTCTCCTGTTCATCGAGGCCCTAGGCGGGAAATATGAAGATTGTAGGATTCATATGAGCTTCGCAGCGATCATTTTCGATTTCGACGGCGTCGTCGCCGACAGCGAAGTGCGCGCGAACCAGTCGCTCGCCGAGAGCCTGACCGCGGCTGATATGCCCGCGACTTATGAGGACTGCCTGCGCGATTATTATGGTCACAACTGGCAGGAGACCGAGCGGCGCATCGTCGCCCGCTATGGCCGGGCGCTGCCCGCCGATTTCCGCGAGACGCACCGCGAACGCGCGCGGGCGCGCTATATGGAGGGCTTTGACGCGGTCCCCGGCGTCGCCGCCTTTCTCGACGCGCTCGGATTCTTGCCGCGCGCGATAGCTTCGTCGAGCCGCGCCGAATATATCGGCTGGGCGCTCGGGCTGTTCGGCCTCGGCCATCATTTCGGCGAGCATGTCTACAGCGCCGACGGCTGGGAGCGCGGCAAACCGTTTCCCGATATCTATCTCGCGGCGGCCAACGGGCTGGGGATCGGTCCGGCCGACTGCCTTGCGATCGAGGATTCGCCGACGGGCGCGCAGGCTGCGATCGCGGCGGGGATGACGGTCATCGGCTTTTGCGGGGCAGGGCATATCGTCGACCGTGCGGGCCATGCCGCGATGCTGCGCGACCTTGGCGTGCATCATGTGGCGCTGTCGTTCGACGAGGTGGCGGGGCTCGCCCTCTAACTTGGGGTGGCCGGCTAACCTGCTCAAAAACCGCTGTCCTATAAATGCGGGCTGGATTAGCTTCGGCATAGATTCATATCCCGATGACGGGACTGGAAATAGAATCCCGAATGAAGTTGCGCAGTTTTCCGCGACTTTTCAAACCGCGCTTAGATGGAGTGAGATATGTGCACCGAGGACACCGAAGCCGATCTTGACCGTGCGGGTATGTCCGTCGGGCGGCGCAATTTTGCTGCGCTCGCGGGGGCGGGCGCATTGATCGCGGCGCTGCCCGCGCGGGCGATGGCGGGCAAGCCGGTGAAGGGCCGCGATGTCGAAATCAAGACCGACGACGGCACCGCCGACGCCTATTTCGTCGCACCCGCGACCGGCAAGCATCCCGGCGTGCTGATCTGGCCCGACATCCGCGGGCTGCGCCCCGCCTTTCGCCAGATGGCCGACCGGCTGGCGGGCGTGGGTTATGCGGTGCTCTGCGTCAATCCCTTCTATCGCTGGCAGAAATCGCCGGTGGTCGATGCCGCGAATGATTGGAGCGACCCCGCGATCCGCGAAAAGCTGTTCGGTTATCTGAAGCAGCTGACGCGTCCGATCGTCGAGACCGACGCGAAAGCGCATCTGGCATTCCTCGACGAGCAAAAGGAAGTCGATACCAAGCGCAAGCTTGGCACGACCGGCTATTGCATGGGCGGCGCGATGACGATCTATACTGCGGCGCTGAAGCCCGACCGCGTCGGCGCGGCGGGGAGCTTCCACGGCGGCGGCGTCGGCACCGACAAGCCCGATAGCCCGCATCTGCTGATCCCGAAAACCAACGCCGGTTACCTGTTCGCGATCGCCGACAATGACGACAAGGAAGCGCCGAACGAGAAGGTGCTGCTCAAGGCCGTGCTCGAACCGCGCAAGCAATGGCACGAGGTCGAAGTTTACGAAGGCGCGATGCACGGCTGGTGCCCGCCCGACGGCCGCGCCTATAATGAAGCAGCGGCGGAAAAGGCGTGGGGACGGATGCTCGAACTGTTCAAGGCCGAGCTGGCCTGAGGCGCGCCGCGATCAGTGCGCGTGCGCGCCGCCGCTCGCGGCATAGCTTGCATAGACGCGCTGCCCGGCGGGGCCGAAGGTCATGACCTTGTACGCCTCGCGGTGGTTGCCATGTTCCATGCCGGGCGAACCCGTCGGCATGCCGGCGACGGCGAGGCCCTTTACGCCCTTCGGCTTTTCACGGAGCAGGCGGGTGATCTCTTTGGCCGGAACATGGCCTTCGATCACATAGCCGCCGACGAGCACGGTGTGGCAGCTGCGCAGCGCCTGCGGCACGCCCTGCTTGTCCTTCACCGCGGTCATGTCGGGCGAATTGACGACGACGGCCTTCTGACCGAACGATGCCTTCACCTGTTCGAGCCATTTGAGGCAGCAGCCGCAGCCCGCATCGCGGAACATCGTCGGATTTGCGGCATGCGCAGCGCCCGCGGTCCCGGTCAGGAGCGCGAGGGCGAGCAAGGAACGGCGAATGGACGACATGGCAAACTCCCAAAGATTATATCACGCGGCATAGCATTCGCCATTGCCGCGGGACAAGCCGCTCAACCCATCGGGTAGAGGATATCCTTGCTGACCTTGTGCAGCGCCTTCATCACGTCGGCAGACAGCACGAGGTCCAGCGCATCGAGGATCGGCTGGACCTGATCGTCGGCGCTGACCCCGACGATCGTCGAGGCGACGAAGTCGTGCTGTTTCGACCAGGCGGTCGCCATCGTCACCGGGTGCAGCCCGGCCTCTTCGGCGATGGCCAGATAGCGTTCGGTCGCGGCGAGGCTCTTTTCGTTGACGAAGCGGCGGCCCATCGCGGCCTGCCGTCCCTCCATCCCGAGATAGCGCGAGAAGCGCGCGCCCTCGGGCTTCGCGCCGCCCTGATATTTGCCCGACAACACGCCGCCCGCGAGCGGTGAGTAGGGGATCAGGCTGACGCCTTCCTGTCGGCACACCTGCGCCAGCTCGTCTTCGAAGCGGCGGTTGTTGAGGCTGAAATTATTCTGGATCGTATGGTAGCGCGCGCCGCCGAGATTCTCCGACGCCGCAAGCGATTTCATCAGCCCCCAGCTCGTCTCGTTCGAGCAGCCGAGGATGCGCACCTTGCCGATACGAACAAGCTCGTCGAGCGCGTCCATCATCTCGTCATACGGCGCATCATGGTCGGGCCAGTGGGTCTGGTAGAGGTCGATATAGTCGGTCTGAAGCCGCGTCAGGCTGTCGTCGACGGCCTGAAAGATATTCTTGCGGTCGAGCGCGGTCATGCCGTTGCGGCAGGGTGATTTGAACCAGACATGGCTCGGCCCCGACACCTTGGTCGCAAGGATGATCGCGTCGCGCGGCTTGGTCTTCATCCAGCGCCCGACGATCTCCTCGGTGCGGCCGACCCATTTGATGTCGGGCGGCACCGGATAGCCCTCGGCGGTGTCGTAGAAATTGATTCCCGCGTCGAAGCAGCGGTCGAGGACGCGAAACGCCTCGGCTTCGTCGGTCTGGCTGCCGAAGGTCATCGTCCCCATGCAGATGTCGGACACATGGATGGCGCTCTTGCCGAGGCGACGACTCTGCATGCTCTTATTCTCCGGTCAGAAGAGGGGATCGCTGTCCATAGGTTGCGCGATGCAACCTTGCAATCAGATCAGCAGCGCGAGTGATCCCACGAGCAGCGCCGCCATCGTCCAGTTGAACGCCTTGAGCCGCGCCGGGCTCGACAGCCAGCCGCGCAGTATCTGGCCCATCACCGCCCACAGGCTGGTCGAGGGCAGGTTGATGATCCCGAACACGACCGCGACGAGCAGCACCGCACCGAAATTGCGGTCGGGAGCGTAAAGCGCGATCGCGGTCAGCGCCATCGACCAGGCCTTGGGGTTGACCCACTGGAACAGCATCGCCTGGACAAAGGTCATCGGCTTGCCGCGGGCACCCGTTTCGGTGTCCGGCGCGGCGGCATTGGCGATCTTCCAAGCGAGCCAGAGCAGATAGACAACGCTCACCACCTTGAGCACGGTGTTCAACACCGGGAACAGGTCGAACAATCCCATCAGGCCGACCCCGACGAGGACGATCATCAGCGTGAAGCCGAACCCGACGCCGAGCGCGTGCGGTATCGTCCGGCGCAGGCCGAAATTCGCGCCCGACGCCATCAACATCATATTGTTCGGCCCCGGCGTGATCGACGAGACGAGCGCGAAGGCTGAGAGCGCGATAAGGGTGGTTTGTTCCATATCGCGCAACATAATGCGTTTTTCGATGCAATGGATTGCAAAGATTGGCGCCGATCGGATAGATTGCGCAATCTATGACCAAGATTGATGCCATTGGCCGCAAGATATTGCGCGAACTTTCGCGCGACGGGCGAATCTCGAACCTCGAACTCGCCGAGCGCGTCGGGCTGTCGCCATCGGCATGCCTGCGCCGCGTGCAGGAGCTGGAACGCAGCGGGGTGATTGCAGGCTATCGCGCGCGGATCGATCCAGCGAAGCTCGGCCTGACCTTCCTCGCCTATGTCACCGTCGGCCTGTCGACCCATACCAAAAAGGCACAGGCCGATTTCGAGGCGGCGATGGCGGATGCGCCCGAGGTGCGCGAGTGCCACAATATCACCGGCGCGATCGAATATCTGCTGCGCATCGAGACCGAGGATCTGGCGGCGTACAAGCATTTCCATACCGAGGTGCTCGGCATGCTGCCGCAGGTGCATTCGATCACCACCTATGTGCTCATGGATTCGCCGAAGGACGAGCGGGCATAGTTTTTCTTCGCCATGCCCGCGAAGGGGTGAGCTTGAACCGCGGCGTCCGGCACCGCATATCGGTTTCATGACGAAACTCTCTTTCCTCGACCTCGTCCCCGTGACCGACACCGGCACGATCGCCCGGTCGCTCGCCAACGCCGCCGATCTGGCTCGCCACGCCGAGGCGCTCGGCTACCAACGCTATTGGGTGGCTGAACATCATGGCATGACGGGGATCGCGAGTGCTGCGACGGCAGTGGTGCTCGCGCATCTCGGGCATGCGACCCAAAGCATCCGCATCGGCTCGGCCGGCATCATGCTGCCCAATCATGCGCCGATGGTCATCGCCGAGCAGTTCGGTACGCTCGAAGCCTTGTTCCCCGGCCGCATCGATCTGGGCCTGGGCCGCGCACCCGGATCGGACCAGCGCGTCGCGCGGGCGCTGCGCCGCACCCTCGCCAGCGACGAGCGGCAGTTTCCGCAGGATGTGCTGGAGCTTCAGGCGTTTCTGGCCGGCGATGAGCAGCTTGGTATCACCGCGGTGCCGGGCGCCGGAACGCACATCCCGCTGTGGATTCTGGGCTCCAGCACCTTTGGCGCGCAGCTCGCGGCGATGCTGGGGCTTCCTTATGCCTTCGCCAGCCATTTTGCGCCCGACGCGCTCGACGAAGCGCTCGATATCTATCGCCGGCAGTTCAAGCCGTCGGCGCAGCTTGCCGAACCCTATGCCGCAGCCGCCTTCAACGCCTTTGCCGCCGACACGCGCGAGGAAGCCGAACTGCTTGCCTCTTCGCAGCAGCAGGCCTTCGTTGCGCTGCGCACCGGCAATCCCGGCAAGATGCAGCCGCCGCTGCCGGGCTATAAGGACAGCCTGCCGCCTAATGCGCGCGCGATACTCGACCATGTTCTGCAATGCTCGGCGGTCGGGACCGTTGATGATATCGCTGCGGGGCTGAAGGCCTTTGTCGCCCGGACGGGCGTCGACGAGGTGATCATCGCCTCTTCAATGTACGACCATGACGCGCGCAAACATTCGCTCGCGCTGACCATGGAGGCCGGCAAGGCGCTTTAGGCGCTGGCGCGTGCCCCGTGTTGACGCACCTCCGGGTGCGGCAGTATAGGAGCGGCCCGACCAAGGGCGGCCCGTATCGGGGTCGCCTTTTTACTTTTGCCTGAAAGGTGCCACGCCCATGTCGATCACGCCGCTGATGCCCGTTTACCCCCGGTGCGCTGTGCGTCCGGTGCGCGGCGAAGGCGCCTATCTGATCGGCGAGCGAGGCGAGCGCTATCTGGACTTCGCGAGCGGCATTGCGGTCAACCTGCTCGGTCACGGCCATCCGCACCTGACGAAGGCGATTCAGGAGCAGGCCGCGACGCTGATGCATGTGTCGAACCTGTACGGCAGCCCGCAGGGTGAGGCCTATGCCGCGCGCCTTGTCGAGAACACCTTTGCCGACACCGTCTTCCTGACCAACTCGGGCGCCGAGGCGGTCGAATGTTCGATCAAGACCGCGCGCGCTTATCATTCGAGCGCGGGCAATGGTGAGAAGCATAATCTCATCACCTTCAACAACGCGTTCCACGGCCGCACGCTCGGCACCATCTCCGCCACCAATCAGGAAAAGCTGCGCAAGGGTTTCGACCCGCTGCTGCCCGGCTTCGCCTATGCGCCGTTCGACGATCTCAACGCCGCGCTCGATCTGGTCGACGACAATACGGCGGGCTTCCTCGTCGAGCCGATTCAGGGCGAGGGCGGTATCCGCCCGGCATCGCAGCCATTCCTGCAGGGGCTTCGCGACATCTGCGATCAGCGCGACCTGATGCTGGTGTTCGACGAGGTCCAGTGCGGCGTCGCGCGCACCGGGCATCTTTACGCCTATGAACATTATGGCGTCACCCCCGACATCCTCGCCAGCGCCAAGGGTATCGGCGGCGGCTTCCCGATGGGTGCGTGCCTCGCGACCGAAAAGGCTGCACGCGGCATGGTGATCGGCACCCATGGCTCGACCTATGGCGGCAACCCGCTCGCGTGCGCAGCGGGGCAGGCGGTGCTCGACGTCGTGCTCGAAGAGGGCTTTCTCGCGTCGGTCAAGGCGACCGGCGAGCGTCTGCGCGGGGCGCTCGAGCAGCTGATCCCCAATCACGACCAGCTGTTCGAAAGCGTGCGCGGCGTCGGCCTGATGCTCGGGCTCAAGCTCAGCTCGGACAGCCGTGCGTTTGTGGCGCATCTGCGCGACAATCACGGGTTGCTGACCGTCGCGGCGGGCGAGAATGTCGTTCGCGTGCTGCCGCCGCTCAATATCGACGACAGCCATATCGCCGAATTCATTGAGAAATTGTCAGCGGGCGCGGCGAGCTACACGCCGCCCGAGTCTTGATGTTTTCCGTTCCTGTAGAACGGAGGGCATAATGCGGCACTTCCTGAACCTGTCCGATGCGGGCGGGGACGCGGTCGCCGCGATGCTTGCCGACGCGATCGATCGCAAGGCGGCGCGTGCGGGCTGGCCGAAGGGCAAGGTCGACGCCGATGCGCCGCTCGCGGGACATGTGCTCGCGATGGTGTTCGAAAAGAATTCGACGCGCACCCGCGCTTCGTTCGACATCGCGATCCGCCAGCTTGGCGGCACGGCGATGATCATGGACGCGGGGGTGACCCAGCTCGGGCGTGGCGAGTCGATCGCCGACACCGCGCGCGTCCTGTCGCGTTACGCCGATGCGATCATGATCCGAACCGACGACCATGCGAAGGTCGAAGAACTTGCGGAATTTGCCAGCGTCCCGGTGATCAATGGTCTGACCGACCTGTCGCACCCGTGCCAGATCGTAGCCGACCTGCTGACGATCGTCGAGGGCGGCAAGGCCTTGCCGGGGCTGGAGCTTGCATGGCTCGGTGACGGGAACAATGTTCTCGCATCGCTGATCGAGGCAGCCGGGCTGTTCGGTTTCCACGTCCGTGCAGGCGTTCCGCAGGGCTATGAACCCGATACGCGTTTCGTCGAGGCGGCGCGTGCGAAGGGTGTCCGCATCGACATCATGCGCGACGCGCGCGAAGCCGTTGCGGGCGCCGATCTGGTCGTCACCGACACCTGGGTGTCGATGGGACAGGATCATGCGCACAACAAGATCGCGGCGATGGCGCCCTATCAGGTCGACGAACGGCTGATGACGGGCGCCAAGAGCGACGCGATCTTCCTTCATTGCCTACCCGCGCACCGCGGCGACGAGGTTGTCGATGCCGTGATCGACGGTCCGCAATCGCGCGTCTGGGACGAGGCTGAAAACCGCGTTCACGCGCAGAAATCGATTCTGCTCTGGGCGCTCGGAAAATTGTGAGTTCGATATCGTGAGTGACATCATCGAAACCTGGTTCGACCAGCCCTTGCTGTTCACCATCGCAGAACGCCATGTTCGCGGGCGGCTGGTGCGGCTCGGGCCGACGCTGAAGACCATCATGGCGGCGCACAATTATCCGCCGGCCGCCGAAAAGCTGCTCGCCGAGGCGCTCGTGCTCACCGTCCTCCTCGGTTCGACGCTGAAGGACGAGAATGGCCAGATGACGCTGCAGGCGCAGACCGGCGGCGGCCCGATCGAACTGCTCGTCTGCGATTATCGCGCCGGCGAACTGCGCGGATATCTGAAATTCGATGCCGAACGGCTGGCCGAGGTCGGGTCCGACCCGACCTTGTTCGCGCTGTTTGGCGAAGGCTTCCTTGCGATCACATTCGATCAGGCGGCGACCGCCGAGCGCTATCAGGGCATCGTCCCGCTCGAAGGGGCGTCGATCGGTGAGGCGGCCGAGCATTATTTCGAGCAGTCGGAACAGATTTCGAGCCTGATCAAGATCGCCTCGCGCCACGATGCCGAGGCGGGATGCCTCGCTGGCGGACTGCTGCTCCAGCATCTTCCCGAAGGCGAGGTGGGCCGCGACCGGCTGCACGTCCGGCATGACGTTCCCGAATGGGAGCATGCGCGCTCGATCGCCGTGACGCTGAAGGACGAGGAACTTACCGACCCCGCGACATCGCTCGAAACGCTCGCGTGGCGGCTGTTTCACGAGGATGTGGTGCGCGTCGAACCCGGCATCTCGGTATCGCGCGGCTGTCGGTGCAGCACGGCCTATTTTGCCGGAGTGCTCGCGCAATTCCCCGAATCCGAGCGCGTCGACATGGCGGATGAGGTGGGTAATATCGTCGTCGACTGTGCCTTTTGCTCGCGCGTTTTCCCGATCGCACTCGAAGAGGTGACGCGTTCTCGCCAATCGGATTCCGACGACGAAGCGGTATGATCTGACGGCCAGCGGTTGAAATCAAACCCGCGCATCGCTAACTTGGGGAGAACGGGGTCGCAATTCAGCCCGGTCACGGGCAGCCAATGGATAGGTGAAAATGGCGATCTTCTCTCCCTTCATACGATGGTCTTTGTCGGCGTGCGCGCTTGCGGGCGCGACGGCAGTGCCGGCGCAGGCGCCGTCGCTTGCGATGCTCGACCGGCTCGAAAAGGGCAGCTGGCAGCTTCGCGAACGTGGCAAGGACGCGGTGCTGCAGACGATTTGCGTCGGCGATGCACGGCGGATGATCCAGATCCAGCATCCGGGCGCTACCTGCTCGCGCTATGTGATCGAGGACACGCCGGGTTCGGTAACCGTCCATTACACCTGCCCCGGCGCCGGTCATGGCCGGACGAGCATTCGCAGCGAGACCAATCGCCTCGTCCAGATCGACACGCAGGGTATCGCCGACGGCAAGCCTTTCTCGCAAGCGATCGAGGCGCGGCGCACCGGCGGCTGCTAGGCTAATGTTATATTAACCATCGGTCGTTAGAGGAGAGGCGTGGCATATTGATGTGTGCCCTTCTCCCTAACGGCTGTCATGCCGAACTGGGCCGTGCGGCAAATGCCTCGCGGCCCGTTCTTTTGGTGCGCCGCAGCACTTGCACGCTCTGCGGCGCGGGCCTATCTGGCGCCGATGCAGGATCTAGCCGGAAAAACCCTGATCGTCCTTTTGTCGGGTGGCCTCGACTCGATGGTGTGTGCAGGCCTCGCTCGCGAGGCTGGCGCGCGGATCGTCGCGTTGACGATCGACTATAATCAGCGTCACCGCGTCGAACTGGAGTCGGCGGCGCGCATCGCGGACTATGTCGGCGCGGCGGAGCATATCGTGCTGCCGCTCGACCTCCGCCGCTTCGGCGGCTCGGCGCTGACCGCCGATATCGACGTGCCCAAGGATGGAGTCGGAAGCGATGTTCCCGTCACCTATGTCCCGGCGCGCAATCTTATCTTCCTGTCGCTGACATTGGGGCTGGCCGAGGCGCGGCACGCGCAGGACATCGTCATCGGCGTCAACGCGCTCGACTATTCGGGCTATCCCGACTGCCGCCCCGAATTCATCGCGGGCTTCGAAGACCTCGCGCGGCTCGCGACACGCGACGGCGATCAGGGTGTCGATTTCCGCATCCACGCGCCGCTCCAGCACATGACCAAGGCCGACATCGCTGCCGAAGCGGCGCGGCTCGGCATGGACGCGGGGATGAGCTGGTCGTGTTACGATCCGGCACCCGGCGGGCTGCATTGCGGCTATTGCGACAGCTGCCGGCTGCGCAGCAAAGGCTTTGCCGACGCGGGGCTCGCCGACCCGACGCGCTACGCCTGATCCCATGACATACGCGGTCAAAGAGATTTTCCTTACCCTTCAGGGCGAGGGCGCGCAGGCGGGCCGCCGTGCGGTCTTTTGCCGCTTTGCCGGCTGCAATCTGTGGACGGGACGCGAAAAGGATCGCGCGAAGGCGATCTGCCAGTTTTGCGACACCGATTTCGTCGGGACCGATGGCACGCTCGGCGGCAAATATCGCGATGCCAGCGCGCTCGCCGACGTTATCGCCGATAGCTGGGGCGAGGGTGGCGACGACCGATATGTCGTGCTGACCGGCGGCGAACCGATGCTGCAGGTCGATGCCGCGCTGATCGACGCGCTGCACGACCGCGGCTTCACGATCGCGATCGAAAGCAATGGCACGCTGCCGATTCCGCGCAGCATCGACTGGATCTGTGTGAGCCCGAAGGCGGGCAGCGAGCTGGTTCAGCTCGGCGGCGACGAGCTGAAGCTCGTCTGGCCGCAGCCGGGGAGCGACGTCGAAAGGCTCGCCGCGCTCGATTTCAAACATCGTCTCGTCCAGCCGCTCGACGATCCGCATGCCGCCGCCAATGTGCAGGCGTGCATCGATCTGGTGATGGACGATCCGCGCTGGCGCCTGTCGCTACAGACGCACAAGAATCTGGGATTGCGTTAGGGGCTATTCGCCCTTTTTGGCAGCGGAATCGGCGGTGATCGCCCGTTTCGCGACCGGAATGTCGACCGCTTCGGGGTTGTCGTCGGCTTCGCTTGCGGGGGTAGCCTCATCGGCGCTATCCGCGTCGTCGGTCTTCGCCGCATCCTTCTTCGTGCCATCGTCGGGAACGCTGTTGTCGACCGCGGTGCCGTCGCTGACCGCATCGTCGAGGATGATCATCGAATCGCTGACCGAACCCGGCTGGACTTCGACCGCGTCGAGCTTGGTCGTCGATTTGCCTGCAGTGTCGCTGCCGCCGCAGGCGCCGAGCGAAAGAAGGAGGAGCGAAGCGATGAGGGTGCGGGTCATGCGCCGTTCCTAATCGCTCGGTCGAAGCTTGTCGAGAAAGGCGGGCAGGCTTTGCGCGAGCGCCGCGTCGACGTCGCCAAACGATGCGGTGCGGCCGAGCGCGGCAAGGCTGGTGACGGGAAATTCGGCGATTCCGCACGGCACGATGCCGCCGAAATGCGTGAGGTCGGGCGCGACGTTGAGCGAGAAGCCATGCAGCGTCACCCAGCGTTTCACGCGCACCCCGATCGCGCCGATCTTGGCTTCGCGGCCGTCGGGGGCGTCGGTCCAGATGCCGATCCGGCCGTCGGCACGGCGCGCTTCGACGCCGAGCAGCGCGAGCGCATCGATCACCCAGCCTTCGAGCGCCGAGACATAGGCGCGTACGTCGCGCCCGCGCCGGGTCAGGTCGAGCTGGACATAACCGACCCGCTGGCCGGGGCCGTGATAGGTATAGCGCCCGCCGCGGCCCGCGTCGTAAACCGGAAAGCGCGGGTCGAGCAGTTCGGCAGGATCGGCGCTCGTCCCGGCCGTGTAGAGCGGCGGGTGCTCGATCAGCCAGATTCGCTCGCCCGCGTCACCGGCATGGATCGCGGCCGCGTGCGCCTCCATGGCGGCGAGCGCGACGTCATAGTCGGTCAGACCGGGACTTATGGTCCAATCGGGCGGGGCAAGGGGGCTCATCGCGCCGGCTATCTGGCCCGCCGCGAGGCTGCGCGCAAGGGGCAGAGCGCGGATTGCGGACAGGGCTGGACAGGAGGGCCGAAGATCGCCACTTTCGGGGCGACCGGGAAATCGAAAAAATGACGGGGTATCAATGGTAAAATTCGACATGGGCGCGGCGTGGGACGACACGCTGCAGCTTTTGAAATCGCATACGGCGCTGGTCGGGACGATCGCGGGTGTGTTTCTGTTTCTGCCTGCGCTCGCCGTCGCATGGTTCGGGCCGCTGCCGATCGAGCCCGCGGCGGGTGCCGATTTCAATCAGGTCATGGAAAGTTTTCGCGAAAACTTTCGCCAGATGATCCCGGGACAATTGGCTATCGCGCTCTGCACGCTCATCGGCACGGCCGGAATCCTGCGGCTGTGGCTGTCGCGGACCGGCACCAGCGTTGGCGAAGCGCTGACCTTCGCGCTCACCGTCTTCCCGACCATGGTGGCGATCCAGATCCTGTGCGGTTTCGCGATCGGCTTTGGCTTCATCCTGCTGATCGTCCCTGGCCTTTATCTTGTCGGGCGTCTCGCGCTGGTGGCGCCCGCCGTCGCCGATCGCGGCCTCTTCAATCCGTTCGAGGCGATCCGCGCGAGCTGGGACCTCACGCGGAACAATGGCTGGGCAATCTTCTTCTTCCTGTTCCTCGTCGCGCTCGTGATCGTGATCGCGGCGCTGATCGTCGGCGGCGTCGTTTCGGTCATCGCCGGGTCCGAGCCGGGATTCGGGCGGATGGTCGGCGGCTTTATCGAGGCCGCGTTCGGCGCAGCCGGCAGCCTGGCGTCGGTCGCGGTGTCGGCCGCCGCCTATCGCCAGCTTGCGCTCCGAACGTCGTCCGATGTGTTTCAATGATGCGGACCGCCGCCAATAATATGATGTGTCGCAAACGGGACGAGGCCGTCCGGCTTTGTCCCACCTTGGGTGGAGTGTAAGAATCTGGTTTGAAAACAGGGGGAAGTGACATGATGAAAATGAGTATCGGTGCGGCCTTTTCGGAAACCTTCGCGTTTCTGAAGGCCAATTGGCAGCAAATGCTATTGTGGGTCGGTGGCGCTCTGGTCGTCGTCGGCTTGCTCGGCTTTCTTTTCCTCGGTTCGACATTTTCGGCGATGGCGATGGCACCGAACGACCCGTCGCTCATTCTCGGTGCCTTTGGCAAGATCGCGGTGTTCGCGCTGCTCGCCGCCGTCATCTTTTACGGCGTGTCGATGCTGATCTGGCGCGGCGGCATGCATCCCGGCGAAGCGCCCAATTTTCCCTGGGCGTTCCAGGCCGGGCCGGCGCTGGCCTTCGGCATGGTCGTCGTCATGATTGCCGCCTATATCCTGATCTTCATCGTCATGTTCATCCTGACGCTGATTTTCGGCGCGGCGCTTGGCGGAATGGGCGGATTGTCGCCCGGCGCGCTGGAATCGGGCGCGGTGGGCGGAGGAGCGATCTTCCTGATGATCATCCTCTATATCGCGGTCATCGTCTTCATGCTGTGGGTGCAGGGCCGCTTCATGGTGGCCGGTCCCGTGATGGCCGATCGCCTGACGCGCAATCCGATGACGGGACTCACCGAATCGTGGCGGCTGACCGGACCGTCGCAGTGGACGATCGTCGGCTTCTATCTGCTCTTCACGATCGCCATATTCATCTATGCGCTGATCGCCGGGATGATCTTTGGCGGCATTCTTGGCGCGATCATGGGCGGATCGGTCGTCGGCGCGATCCTGACGATGATCGTCATGGCCGCGGTGGTCTATCTGCCGATCATCATGATCTCGTTCTCGATGCCGGTCGGGGTGTATCGCGCCATCGCGCCGCGCGCATCGGGCGATGTCTTCGCCTGATCGACGGTACAGGGCAATGGAAAGGGCGCCGCCGGAAACGGAGGCGCCCTTTCTATGTCAGCTCCATTTGGCGAGCGGCGGCAGGCTCATCAGGATTGCGTCGATATTGCCGCCGGTCTTGAGCCCGAACAGGGTGCCGCGATCGTAGACGAGGTTGAATTCGGCATAGCGCCCGCGCCAGATCAGCTGCGCCTCGCGCTCGGCGTCGGTGTAGGGCAGCCCCATCCGGCGGCGGACGATCTGCGGGAAGATGTCAAGAAAAGCCTCTCCGACCGCCTGCGTCAGCTGGAAATTGCGGTCGAACTCGGCATCGTCGCCGCATTCGAGATGATCGTAAAAAATCCCGCCGACCCCGCGATGGACGCCGCGATGCGGGATATAGAAATAATCTTCGGCCCATTTGGCATAGCGTTCATAGACGTCGGGACCGAAAGGCGCGCACGCGGCGCGCAGGCGCGCGTGAAAGGCGTCGGTGTCCTCGGCATATTCGATCGGCGGGTTCAAATCGGCGCCGCCGCCGAACCAGCGCTTCGTCGTCGCAAGGAAGCGGGTATTCATATGGACGGCGGGGACGTGGGGGTTCGCCATATGCGCGACGAGGCTGATTCCCGTGGCGAAAAAGCTCGGATCCTCGCCCGCGCCGTGAATCGATGCGGCGAAATCGGGCGCGAACTGTCCGCCGACGGTCGAGACGTTGACGCCGACCTTTTCGAAAACGGTCCCGGTCATCACGCCTCGCACCCCGCCGCCGCCTTCGCCTGCCTCCAGCCCGTCGGCCTCGCGGTCCCACGGCGTATAGGCAAAGCGCGCGTCGCTGCCGGCCTCGGCTTCGATCGCCTCGAATTCGGCGCAGATCCGGTCGCGGAGCGATTCGAACCAGGTGCGGGCCGTCTGTTGCTGCGGGTCGAGCGAGATCATGCCGGAAAGCCTTTCGTTTGCCTGAGCGCTTCGGCGAGCGCGATGCCAGCCGCGACCGCGACATTCAAGGAGCGAAAGCCGGTCTGCATCGGAATTGCGACCCGCGCCGCCACCGCATCATGGACATGGGGCGGCACGCCCGAGGATTCGGCGCCGAGCAGCAAGACGTCGTCGGGCCGGAATGCGAAGGCGGGCAGGGGTGTCGCGCCCGCCGTCGTCAGCAGCACAAGGCGCCCTCCGGCCTCCGCGCTCCACGCGCAAAAGCCCGTCCAGTCGGCGTGACGCCGCACATTGGCCCTGACGGCATAGTCCATCCCGGCGCGTTTCAGCGCACCGTCGGAAAAGGGAAAGCCGCACGGCTCGATGATATGCGCGGGCACACCGAAGCAGGCCGCGGTACGCAAGGTCGTGCCGACATTGCCCGCGATATCCGGCTGAAACAGGGCGATTTCCATAAACAGCCCATAGCCGCGGGCGTGCGTTGAATCGAGAGGTCTTCGCCCGGCGACTTGGTACAGTGCGAGAAGCGGAAATTGCCTGTTGGCAAGCCCGGACAGTGCGGCTATCAGGCCCGCAATTCCCGGAGGGGCCGCCGGGTTGTGCGCTTTCGTGCGCGTGCAACAGGGACGGCCAGAACTTCGAGAGCTTTTATAGTTCACCCATGCAAGGGCAGTCGAATGGCCAGTGAATCTGAACTCAACGCCGGTATCGAGGATGGCGTACGCCGCCGGGATTTCATCAATATTGCGGCGGTGAGTTTCGCTGGTGTCGGTGCGGTCGCCGTGGTGCTGCCGCTGGTCAACCAGATGAACCCGTCGGCCGACGTCCTCGCGCTGTCGACGACCGAAATCGACATCTCGGCGATCCAGCCCGGCCAGGCGATCAAGACCAGCTGGCGCAAGCAGCCGGTGTTCGTGCGCAACCTCGTCGCCAAGGAAATCGCCGAAGCGAAGGCGGTGCCGCTCGGCGACCTGCGCGATCCCGAAACGATCGACCAGCGCACCAAGCCCGGCAAGGAAAACTGGCTGATCACCCTGGGCGTCTGCACCCATCTGGGCTGCGTGCCGCTCGGCGCCGCCGAGGGCGAGAACAAAGGCGATTTTGGCGGCTATTTCTGCCCGTGCCACGGTTCGCATTATGACACCGCGGCACGCATCCGTAAGGGCCCGGCACCCAAGAATCTGGTTGTGCCGCCCTATGAATTCAACAGCGACACCGTCGTGACGATCGGCTGAGGAGCGAGATAAGATGAGCTTTCCCTGGGCCAAACCCTATGAACCGACGCATCCGCTGATGAAGTGGATGGACGAGAAGCTGCCGATTCCGCGCCTCGTCTATAATGCCACGGGCCCCGGATATCCGGTCCCGCGCAACCTCAACTATTTCTGGAACTTCGGCGTCCTCGCCGGCGCCGCGCTGATGATCCAGATCATCACCGGTATCGTTCTGGCGATGCACTATGCCGCCAATGCGGGCGTCGCGTTCAATTCGGTCGAGCATATCATGCGCGACGTGAACGCCGGCTGGTTCATCCGCTATGCGCATATGAACGGCGCGAGCATGTTCTTCATCGTCGTCTATCTGCACATCTTCCGCGGTCTTTATTACGGTTCGTACAAGGCGCCGCGCGAAATGGTGTGGCTGCTCGGCGTCGTGATCTTCCTCCTGATGATGGCGACCGCTTTCATGGGTTATGTGCTGCCTTGGGGCCAGATGAGCTTCTGGGGTGCGCAGGTGATCACCGGCTTCTTCTCGGCGATTCCGATCGTCGGCGAGCCGGTGCGCCAGTGGCTGCTCGGCGGCTTCGTCCCCGACAACGCGACGCTCAACCGTTTCTTCTCGCTGCACTATCTGCTGCCGTTCGTGATCCTGGGTGTCATCATCCTGCACATCTGGGCGCTGCACATCCCGGGTTCGTCGAACCCGACGGGCATCGAGGTGAAGGACGAACAGGACACCGTCCCGTTCCACCCCTATTACACTGCGAAGGATGGCGTCGGCGTCGGTGTCTTCCTGCTGATTTTCGTCGCGCTGACCTTCTTCAGCCCGAACATGCTCGGCCACGCCGATAACTATATCCCGGCGAACTCGCTTTCGACCCCGGCGCACATCGTTCCCGAATGGTATTTCCTGCCCTTCTACGCGATCCTGAAGGCCTTCACCTTCAACTTCCTGTGGATCGACGCGAAGCTGTGGGGCGTCATCGCGATGTTCGGTTCGATTGCGCTGCTGTTCTTCCTGCCCTGGCTCGACAGCTCGCCGATCAAGTCGTCGAACTATCGTCCGCTGTACCGCTGGTTCTTCTGGATCCTGGTCGCCGACGTGCTTCTGCTCGGCTGGTGCGGTATGCAGCCGGCGGAACAGCCGTGGGTGATCCTCAGCCAGATCGGCGCGATCTATTATTTCGCTCACTTCCTGGTGATCCTGCCGATCGTGTCGCGGATCGAACGCCCGCTTCCGATGCCGAATTCGATCACCGAAGCGGTCCTCGCCAAACACGCCACCGACACCTCGTCGGCTTCGGCAACGGCCTGAGCGCCGGACTTTAATAGGAGCTGATACAGCCATGGTTCGTCCGCTCGGTTTTCTCGTCGGTCTCGGTTTCATTACCGCGCTGGTGCTCGCGATTTTCACGACGCCGCTCAGCAATGAAGTCAATGTCGCGCACGAGTTTCACAAACACCCCCGGCATCTGAAGCTGGCCAGCGATGGCATCGTTCTGCCGCATTGGGACAAGGCGCAGTTGCAGCGCGGGATGCAGGTCTACAAAGAGGTCTGCTCGGCCTGCCACAGCCTCCATCTTGTCGCGTTTCGCGATATTGCGGACCTCGGCTACACCGATGGTCAGATCAAGACCTTCGCCAAGGGCTTCCAGGTTCCGTCGGTCAACCCCGACACCGGCGAGCCGGCGACGCGCGATGGTCTCTCGTCGGATTACTTCCCGTCGCCCTATGCGAACGACGTCGCTGCACGCGCTGCGAACAATAATGCGCTGCCGCCAGACCTGTCGCTGATCACCAAGGCGCGCGAAGGCGGCAAGGATTATATCTATTCGCTGCTGACCGGGTTCCAGAATCCGCCGAAGAACCTGCCCAAGGAACTTCAGCCGAGCACGGGATTACACTACAACCCCTATTTCGCGAACCTCAACCTCGCGATGGCGCCGCCGCTGGCCCCCAATCAGGTGACATATGCGGATGGCACCAAGGCAACCGTCGACCAGATGGCGAAGGACGTCACGGCATTCCTCGTCTGGACCGCCGAGCCGAAGCTGATCAAGCGCATCCAGGTGGGTTATGCAGTGTTCTTCTTCCTGCTGATCTTCACCGTGCTGACCTATCTGTCGTACCGGAACATCTGGGCCGACAAGAAGCATTGAGGACATAGGGGAGGGCGACCCGTTCGATGATCGCCCTCCCGCCTCAGCCCGACCTCGACCTTGCGTCGCTGGTCCGCACTATCCCCGACTTTCCCAAGCCGGGTATTCAGTTCCGCGATATCACTACGCTGATCGGCGACGCCGCCGGTTTTGCCGAAAGTGTGCGCCGCCTGAGCGCTCTGGCCGCCGTCCATCGGCCCGACTTCATCGTCGCGGTCGAGGCGCGCGGCTTTTTGTTCGGCGCCGCGATGGCCACCGCAATGGGGCTGGGCCTCGTCCCGGTGCGCAAGGCCGGCAAACTGCCCGGCGTCACCATCGGCGTCGATTATGAACTCGAATATGGCGTCGACCGGCTGGAACTGCACGAAGGCGCGGTTTTGCCGGGGCATCGCGTCGTCCTTGTCGACGACCTGCTCGCGACCGGCGGTACGATCCTCGCCACCGCCGCGTTGATGCGCAATGTCGGGGCAGAGGTCGCCGCGGCGCTGTTCGTGATCGACCTGCCCGACCTCGGCGGGTCGCAGCGGCTGGAGGCTGCGGGCCTCACCTGTGAGACGCTGATCGCCTTCGACGGCGACTAGTCAGAATCTTTCGTCGCAAGGGCGATGGCCTCAACCTCGATGCGAAATCCGAAGTGGAGCGGCCCGGTGGGGACTACGCTCCGCGATGGCCGCGTCGATCCGAAAAATCGGCCATAGACCTCGTCCAGTTCGTCCCAGTCGGCGATGTCGCTGAGATAGACTGTCGTCTTGATCACCTGTGCCAGGTCGACTCCGGCGTCTTGAAGAACGGTCTTCAGGTTCTGGAGCGTTTGCTCGACCTGATCCGGGAACGGCGCGTCGGCCAATGACGTATCGCGGCCAGGACGCAGCGGCAGTTGGCCGGACACGAAGATAAGGCCTCCGCCGATGGTAAAGGGTGAATAATGCGGGCCGCTGGCAGGCTGCGATGTCATGTCGTCGATCTCCCTGACGGCTGCGTCGGCATAATAACATCCCGGCAAAGAAAAAGCCCGCGCCGAAGCGCGGGCTATCGCCCCCGTGGCAAACGGGTTGTGCTTAGAAGGGAACCCAATTCTGCTTCTTGCGGAACTTCATATAGCCGACGTTGGCGCCGAGCCGCGCGCCGACACCGACGCGGATCGGGATCAGCACGACGTCGCCCCGGCGCAGGTAGCTCGCGTTGAAGCCGCCGATCAGATAGGCGGCGCCCTCGCCCGCGGGATAGCGCTTGTAGAGATCTTCGCTGTCGAAGAGGTTGTAGACGAGGACGAAGGTGTTGCCGGCGTTGGCGCCCGCGTCGAAGCCAATCGAAGGTCCGGTCCAGTAAGCGGGCAATTCGCCCTCGATCTTGTGATGGAGCGTTCCCGAACCGTAACGCACGCCGAGCACGAGCGCGCCGCCGGCTTCGCGGCCGATGATATAGGCGTTGGGTTCGCCCTGCTTTTTCAAAATATCCTCGATCAAGCCGGCAAGGCCCTGTGCCCCCTTGCCGAATACCCCCTCGGCCGCGCCGATCAGATCGTCCTTTTTATAGGTCGAGCCCGGCGCGGCGGTGACGGTTGCCGCCGAAGCATCGTCGCTGGTCGCGATGCCATCGACGGGCGTATCGCTCGTCTGCTGGTCGCCGGTAGCAAGGTCGCTGTCGTACGACGTGCCGGCGGTCGAATCGCTCGACGTCGGAGGCGGCGGGGGATTGTTGAGGTCGGCATCGATCGACGTGCTGTTGGGATCGACTTCGCGCATTTGCGCCGCCGCGGGAAGCGGAGTCAGCGCGAGGCCGAGCGATGCCATTGCTGCCAGGGCAAGGCTGGTGAACGTTTTCCGCATATTGGACCCCCAAAAATCGAACGGCACAAGCGCGCCGAAATCTGTTTCAATCATGACTCGCTTTGGCCGTCGAGCAATGAACGGGCGATGACCTGAGTCGAAATTACGCCAGACCGAATCATTCCGGCGACGAAATGCCTGCCGCGACCGCAAAAATGCACAATCTTTGCCGTTGCGGGGCGCGAGGTGCATGGCTATAGCGACCCGCCTAGGCCAACTGTCGTTAGCGCGGCAGGCCATGCGGAGACGTGGGTGAGTGGCTGAAACCAACGGTTTGCTAAACCGTCGTGCTGTGAATGCGGCACCGAGGGTTCGAATCCCTCCGTCTCCGCCACTACTCTTTTCGACCGACGAAAATTCCGGGCCATCGGCGCCCGGAGCCGGGCGTCTCGTAGCCCAAAAGCCGGAATAGTTATTGTAATTGCGAATCGTTCTCGATAATGGCGGTGCGTCCTTACGGTAGAACTTTCCCACATGCATGCACCCACTCCCTCGCGACCGGCGACCAAGAAGAGCCGGAAAGCCTTTTGGCTGAAGCAGCTCCACATGTGGCACTGGATGAGCTCGGCAGTCAGCCTGATCGGCCTGCTGCTGTTCGCGATCACCGGCTTCACGCTCAACCATGCCGCCGATATCGAGGGATCGCCGGTGATCACGCAGAAATCGGCGCAAATGCCGCCGGCGCTGCTCACGCGGCTGAAGGCGGGGGTCCCCGACGCCGAAAAGGCGCCGCTACCCCCCGCCATCGCCGAATGGGTCGAGCAAAGCTTTCCCGTCAAGGCATCGAGCGTGGCGGAGTGGTCGGCGGATGAAGTCTATCTTCCCGCGCCGCGTCCCGGCGGCGACGCGTGGGTCGCGATCGACCTTGCGACCGGGGAGGCGTCGAGCGAGATCACCAGCCGCGGCTGGATTTCCTATCTGAACGATCTCCACAAGGGCCGTAATTCGGGCGGCGAATGGAGCCTGTTCATCGATATATTCGCTTTCGCCTGCCTCGTCTTCGCATTCACCGGCCTGTTCCTGCTCCAGCTTCATTCGGCGAAGCGCAAGAGCACCTGGCCGCTGGTCGGGCTGGGACTCGCGATCCCGGCCGCCATCGCCGTCATCTTCATTCATTAGGGAGACCCTTCATGCAGCTTTCCACCCCCGCGCGCTTCCTGGGCGGCACGATCGGGCTCGGTGCCGTGCTCGGCGCGCCCGCGTTCGCTGCCGACCTCGGCACGATGGATGTGACGATCAACATTCCGCGCCTGAAGGTTGCCGAATATCACAAACCCTATGTCGCGATCTGGGTGGAGAAAGCGGGGGCAAAGGCCAAGACCGTCGCGGTCTGGTACGATTATGACATGAAGGCGAACGAGGGCACCAAATGGCTGCGTGACGTGCGCCAGTGGTGGCGCGCCGCAGGCCGCTCGATGACCTTCCCCGCGAACGGCATCACCGGCGCGACGCGCGCGCCCGGCGCGCACAAGGTGTCTTTCTCGCGCGCGCAGCTCGGCGCCGCGGCGCCCGGCCAGTATAGCTTGATAATCGAGGCAGCGCGCGAAGTCGGCGGGCGGGAAATTCTGCGCATTCCCTTCACCTGGCCGGCGAAGGCCGGGGCAGGCGGACGCGCTGCTGGAACGACTGAACTGGGCGCCGTGTCGGTCGCCTTCCGCTGAACTTGAAAAAGAAGGACAGGACTATGAAAAAGCGAATTTGGGGTTTCGCCGCGACGGCCGCACTTGCGGCACTCGTCGCCGTTCCGGCCTCCGCGCATCGCCAGTGGATGATGCCGTCTGCCACCGTGCTGTCCGGCGACGATGTCTGGGTCACCGTCGACGCGGCGGTGTCGAACGATCTCTTCTATTTCGAGCATCAGCCGATGCGCCTCGACGCGCTCAAGGCCTGGGCGCCCGACGGCACCGAGGCGACGATCGAGAACAAGTCGACGGGACGGTATCGCAGCACGTTCGACGTCCATCTGACGCAGAAGGGCACGTGGCGGATCGCCTCGGTCGCCGACGGCGTGATGGGCAGCTATGCTT
The DNA here is from genome assembly GCF_057657055.1 of Sphingopyxis sp. Soil_C_28. Lineage (NCBI taxonomy): Bacteria > Pseudomonadati > Pseudomonadota > Alphaproteobacteria > Sphingomonadales > Sphingopyxidaceae > Sphingopyxis > Sphingopyxis sp. Soil_C_28. The sequence continues at coordinate 1,335,034 of NZ_JBDGJE010000001.1, read as the reverse complement.
TGGGCGGCAAGACCGAGCGCCTGCCGCGCGGAACCACCACCGCGAACCTCGCCGAGCGCATTCCCGCCGGCGCGACCAATGTGAAGACCGCCGAATCGAACAATCGCAACGAGATTTTCGTGACCGTCGGTGAACCGACGGGCACGCTATTCAAGCCGACGGGCAAGGGCATCGAGCTGGTTCCCGTTACGCATCCGAACGACCTGATCTCGGGCGAGGCGGCGACCTTCCAGTTCCTGCTCGACGGCCAGCCCGCAGCGGGCCTGCCGGTTACCGTGATCCCCGGCGGTATCCGCTATCGCGACCAGCTCGGCCAGATCGACCTTAAGACCGGCGCCGACGGCAAGGTCGAGATCAACTGGGCCGAACCCGGCCTGTACTGGCTGAATGTCACGACGCCGCAGACCGAACGCGAAGAGGGCGCTCCCGAACCCGCGACGCCGCAGCGCCGCGCGAGCTATGTCACGACGCTGGAAGTGCTGGCACCCTGACCGACCGCATCCTGATCCCCCACGCGTTGACGCCCGCCGCGTTTGCCGGGCGCGATGCGGGGGCGGTCATCGAAAGCTTCGCCGGGACGAGCATGGGAACAGGCTGGTCGCTGCAGGCGGTGTCGCCGCCCGCGGGGACGACCGAAGGCGTCCAGGCGGCGCTCGACCTGGTTGTGGCGCAGATGAGCCAGTGGGACGACGGATCGGACCTCGCGCGCTTCAATCGCGCCGCGCCGGGCGCGTGGCACGATATCCCCGCCGAGTTCGCTGACGTCATACAGGCGGCGCTCGCAATAGCGCAGGCGAGCGCCGGGGCTTTCGATCCGGGGCTGGGCCGCCTGACCGAAGCCTGGGGTTTCGGCCGCGCCGGACCCGTCGATCAGGCCCCCAAAGATGATCCCGCCGCGGACCGCACCGTCGATTTCGATCCGGCGGCCCGCCGCGTCCGGCGCGGCGAGGGCGCCGCGCTTGATCTGTCGGGAATTGCCAAGGGCTATGGCGTCGATCTCGCGGCGGAATGGCTGCTGGCCGACGGCTTACGCCATTTCCTGCTCGAAGTCGGCGGCGAGCTGCGCGGCGAGGGGATTCGCCCCGACGGCCAGCCCTGGTGGGTCGATGTCGAGATGCCGCCGACATCGTCGATCCTGCCCTGGCGGATCGCGCTTCACGATTTGTCGGTCGCGACATCGGGCAATTATCGCCGTGGCTTTGTGGCTGACGGAACCCATTATACCCACAGCTTCGATCCAAAGACCGGACGCCCGATCGTCAACGGCGTCGCGTCGGTGACGGTGATTCATCGCAGTTGTATGCACGCCGACGGCTGGGCGACCGCGTTGACGGTTCTGGGGGCGGAGGCCGCGATCGCGCTCGCCGACGAACAGCGGCTCGCCGCCTGCGTCGTTGCAGGCGACCGCGAATATCTGTCGCGCGCCTGGCGCGAAATGCTGGGCTAGCTGTCGGCCCAGCGGCGCAAGAGGTTGTGATATGTCCCGGTCAGGCGCACGACCGTCGGATCGCCCTGGCCGAGCGCGGCCGCCGCGCCTTGCACGCCCATATCAAGGTCGAACAGCAGGTTGCGCTGCCCCTGATCGCGGACCATCGACTGGATCCACATAAAACTCGCGACGCGCGCGCCCGACGTCACCGGTTCGACGCGGTGAACGGTGGTCGACGGGTACAGGACCATATGCCCGGCGGGCGGTTTCAGGCCGGGCGCGTCGGTAAAGCCCTCGACGACCAAGCCGCCGCCCTCATAGCTGTCGGGATCGGCAAGGAAGAGCGTCGCCGACAGGTCGCTTCGTATCCGGAAATCGCTGCCGCGGCGCATGCGGATCGCATTGTCGATATGGTCGCCGAAATTTTCGCCGCCGGCATAGCGATTGAAATAGGGCGGATAGATTTTGAGCGGCAGCGCCGCTGCGATGAACAAGGGACTGCGGCCGAGCGCGTCGAGCACGAAGCGCCCCGCGTCTGCGGCGGCTTCGCCAAATTCGGGAAGCTGCTGGTTGCGTTTGGCGAGCGCGGCCTGCGGACCCGATGTCTCGTTGCCGTCGATCCAGTCGGCGGCGTCGAGAATCGACCGGAGCTTTGCGACACCTTCGGCGTCGAGCACGTCGGGAATGATGCGGATCATGCGCCGCTTCTAGGCCGAAAAGGGCGGGAACGGCAATCGCCGCGCCCGCCCGGTTGATCAGAAGTTGTAGAAGAGGCTGAACACCGCCGAGCGCGCGTCGCCGGGGGTTGCCCAGCCACCCGAAACGGCGCCAGTCGTCGCGTTCACATTGTTTCGGACGCCGGTATAATAATCTTCGTTCGTCAGGTTGCTGACGTTCAACTGCGCGACCAGCCCATTCTTGAAGTCATACGACACGAACGCGCGGTGGATCAGATAATCGTCGACCATAAACTGCGTCCGCTGCGCCAGATTGCGCTGGTTGGTGGCGAACTTGCCCTGATAGGTCAGGCCGTAACCAACCTGGAGCCCGAACGGAAAGGCATAGGTGGTGAACAGGCTGCCCGAATGCTTCGGCGTCTGGATCAACCGGTCGCCGCGTTGCGGATCGGGGATCGCGGCATTGTTGGGGCAGCCCGTCGCCCCCGGCGTGGCGAGGCAGAAGTCCGATACGCTCTGCCGCACTTCGCTGTCGAGATAGGTATAATTCGCAAAGATCGCCCATTCGGGCGTCACGTTGCCGCTGATGCCCAGCGCGACGCCATCGACGCGCGACTTGCCGTCGAGCACCTGCAGCGAATTGGGCTGCGCCGGATCGTTAGACGGGGTACGGAAGTTGGAGCGCTCGTTGCGGAACAGCGCTGCGGTCAGCAACAGCTTCTTGTCGAACAGCTCGGCCTTCGCCCCGATCTCGTATGTGCGCGCCTTTTCGGGCGCGACGGCGCATGGATCGGCGGCGCCCGGCGCCGTCGGCAGGCCGCAGCCCGCGCGGACGGTCGCCGAGGTCGGCGTCTTGGCATTGCCATAGGCCGCATAGAGGCTGACATTCTCGATCGGGTGGAAAACCGCGCCGACGCGATAGGAGAAGAGATTCTCGTCGCTCGTCTGATCGACGCCGCGCGTATAGACCGCCCCGGTCGCTGGCGTCGTCACCGTATCGGCGCGGAAGATGGTCCGTACGCTTTCATAACGAACCCCTGCGTTCAGTTCGAACATCGGCGAGATTTCAAGCGTGTCGAACGCATAAACGGCAAGGTTGCGCGTGTCGCCATAGCTGTTGCCGGTGCGGACATAATTGACCGGACCGGTCCACACGGTGTTCGGGTTCGACAGGCTGATCGGCGGCTGGGCGGGGTTGGGCAAGGCGCCGCCGGGATTGCGCAGCAACTGCGCATTCTCGATCGAATAATCTTCCTGTGTATAGGACGCGCCGATGACGAGGGTGTTGAACAGGCCGCCCTTGGCGCCATTGACAACCGTCAGATCGGTCTGGTTGTGGATCAGGTCGTTGACCTGGTCGCGGACAAGACCGCGCGGTCCGGCGGGATAGTAGAAACCGGGGGTGTTTTGACCGGCGGGGCAGGCGGTGCCGACGGTCGCATTGGCGCTGCCGCCGATCGGCTGCACGCCGCTTGCAAGGCAGAAAACACCCTGCGGGGCGCTGGTCTGGCTATATTGGTGGACGCGCTGCCAGCGGGTCAGGTTGCGGATCGAGACATTGTCGCTGAACGCGTGGCGGAAGGTCGCGGTCAGGCGGTCGACCTTCGTCTTCTGCTCGTCGAGGTTGACGATGCCGAAATAATCGCTGTCGTCGACGCCGGCCAGCGGCCCGTCGTTCACGCCGCTCAGGAAGAAGGGGACGCCATAGATCGGCGTATTGTCGTCGTCCTGATGGATATAGGCGAGCGTCAGGCTGGTGTCGCTTTCGACGCCGATCGTGATCGACGGTGCGACGCCCCAGCGCTGGTACGATTCGACATCGCGGCCCGGGACGTCGTTCTCATGATACATCGCATTCAGACGCACGGCGATCAAATCGTTCAGACGCCAGTTGCTGTCGACCGATGCCCGATAATAATTGTCGGTGCCGACCGCCGCCTGCACCGTCGTCGCGTTGCGCGCGAAGGGGATTTTGCTGACGAGGTTGATCGTGCCGCCGACGCTGCCCGATCCGTTAAAGACCGAGTTCGCGCCGTTATAGACTTCGATCTGCTGCAGGTTGAAGGGGTCGGTGCGGCTGTACTGCGCGCTGTCGCGCACCCCGTCCACGGTCAGGTCGTTGTTCGCCGAATAGCCGCGCAGGTTGATAGAGTCGCCATAACCGCCGCCGCCTTCACCCGCGCCAAAGGTGATGCCGGGGATTGTCGCGAGCGCATCGCGAAGCGTCAGCAGGTTCTGCTGGCGAATCTGTTCCTGCGACACGACGGTGACCGTCTGTGGCGTGTCGACGAGCGGTGCCGTCGATTTGGGCGATTCCACCTCGGTAGCGAGCGTGCCGCTGACGACGATGTCGCTGCGGCTGCCGGGCGCGTCCTGCGCCGCGTCGCCTTCTGCGGCGAAGGCCGGCGCGCTGATCAGGCTGCCCACGCAGGAGAGTGCGAGGAATGAGGCGGATGTCGATGGCTTCACGTAAACCCCCTGTTTTTTGATTGGTTCGGAGGCGCCGCTATTGAGAGTCGGTTGCAAAGTCAATTAATATTGCGAATCGTTCGCGATACTGTCGCAATATCTCTCGTTTATGCGCAACGATCGAGAAGTTGCTCCTATCGCCGCCGCTCGAGCCACCAACTTTGCCGCCAGCCATATTGGCTGGCGATGGGCCCCCCAAAGGCGTCGGTCGCAGGCTTGAACCGGAAACGGTCCTCGATCAGCTCGCACGTCGTCCTGTCCAGCGAAGCATCTCCGCTCGACCGCGTTACGCGGCATCCGCTGACCCTGCCGCTCGGCTCGATCGTGAATCGCACCTCGACCTCGCCGCCGGCCTTGAGCCGGCTCGCTTCGCGGGGATAGTCGCGGTCGCGGATCGTGCCGCTTCGCCATATGGCTTTGGTCCCACCACCCGTTCCGCTGCCCGTGCCGCCGGCGCCGGTCCCATCGCCGCGGCCACCTGCCCCCGATCCGGGACCCGGATTCGGCGTCGCGCCGGCCGACGAGGCATGGCCAGCGCCCGGATTGGGGGCCATCGCGACCGGCGGGACGATAGGGGGAAGTTTGGGGGGCGGTGCTGCGACCGCCGTGGCCTTGGCATGTCGATTGGCTGCCGACGTCTTGCCGCTGGCCTTCTCGCTCGGCGTCTTCGACGGCACAACCTGTTCGCGCGGGGGCGGGGCCGGGACGGCAACCGCGGTGATGGCTTCGCCGACCTTGCGTACGACGCCGAGATCGAGGCCGCTTGCGAGGCCGAGGCCGATCGCGAGGACCGCGGTCAGCGCCGCGCCACCCGACAAGGCTTTCTGTCGCCCCGAAATCTGCCCCGTATAGGCCATCGTGTCGCCCTTTATCGCGCACGCAGGTGCGCAACCGGCGTCGGGTTTAGAGGAATTCGTCTAGCGTGGACATGAACCGGTCGAACTGGTCGTGGTGCAGCCAATGGCCCGCATTTTCGAATTCGATGACCTTTGCGTTCTTAAAATGGACGAGCCGCCCGTCTCCCTCCGGATTCGAGGCCCAGCTGTTCGCGCCATAGAGCAAAAGCGTAGGGCAGGAGATTGCGTTCCACAGCGCCGCGATATCATCCTGTGGCATGTCGAAGGCAGGCCAGACGTTCAGATAATTGTCGAACTTCCAGCTCCAGGTCCCATCCTCGTTCCGGCTGATGCCGTGGATCGTCAGGTGGCGCGCCTGAACCTCGGTGAGATAGCTGTTCTCGCCCATCATGCGGGCCAGCGCGTCCTCAAGCGTCGCATAGCGGCGCGGGGTGCGCCCAGCCGCCTGGCGCTTGTCGTCGATCCATTTGCGAAAGCGTTCGGCGTAACCCGTTTTCGCGCGTTCGGCGATGACCTTGGGCGAGGGGCCAAGCCCCTCGATCGCGACGAGCTTGCGGACGTTTTCCGGATAGAGGCCCGTATAACGCAGCGCGATATTGCCCCCCATCGAGTGCGCGACGATCGACAGCGGGCCAAGGTCGAGCTGGTGGATCAACTGTGCGAGGTCATAGACAAACGTGTCCATCGCGTAATTGCCGTCGGGAGACCATGCGCTGTCGCCATGGCCGCGCAGATCGGGCGCAATGATATGATAGCGGTCGCGCAGCTTTTCGGCGACCCAGTCCCAGTTCCGGCAATGGTCGCGGCCGCCGTGGACGAGCAGCAGCGGTGGCGCCCCGCGATTGCCCCAGTCGACATAATGCAGCTTCAGCCGCTGCGAGATGAAACTGTTCGAGGTGGGGCCGGCACTTGCCATCGGATCATCCTTGCTGTCTGTTCCAGTTTCAAAAGGCGACTGGTTTCGATCCGTCAACCCCGCATCGATGCCATCGACGAATAGAGACGCGCAAGGGAGAGAAACATGACGACATTCCGCGATAATCTGCTGGCCGGCAAGACCGCTTTCGTCGCCGGCGGCACCAGCGGCATCAACCTTGGCATCGCCAAGCGCTTTGCCGAATTGGGCGCAAAGGTTGCGGTTGCGGGGCGCGATCCGGACAAGGCGGCGCGTGCGGCGGCGGACATCGGTGAGGGCGCGCTCGGCCTGTCGGGCGACGTCCGCGATTATGCGGCGATCCGCGGCGTGATGGAGCGGGTTGCGGGCGAACTGGGTCCGATGGACATTGTCATCTCGGGCGCGGCGGGCAATTTCCTGGCGCCCGCGCTCGGCATGTCGGCAAATGCGTTCCGCACCGTGGTCGATATCGACCTCAACGGTACCTTCAACGTATTCCGTGGCTGTCATGATCTGCTCAACCGACCGGGCGCGTCGCTCATCGCGATCACGGCGGGGCAGGCGGTCAATGCGTCGGCATTGCAGGTCCATGCCTGTGCCGCGAAGGCGGGAATCAACCAGCTGATTCGCGTCCTCGCGCTCGAATGGGGCCCCGAGGTGCGGGTGAACGGCATCTCGCCAGGGCCGATCGCCGACACCGAGGGGATGAAGCGGCTCGCCCCCGATGCCGAGACCCGGCAGGCGCACTATGACCGGATCGCGATGAAACGCTGGGGCAAGGTCGAGGAGGTTGCCGAATCGGCGGTGTTCCTGTGCTCGCCGGCGGCGGGATATATCACCGGCACGATCCTCGACTGCGACGGCGGGAGCCAGATCGGCGATGCGTCGCGCGGCGACGTGGCACGGGGGATGGCCTGAACGGCGCCGACGACGCCCGACGATGAAAGCAAAAACGCCGCCAACCCTATAGGGTGGCGGCGTTTTTAATGGTGGGCGTGGCAAGGATTGAACTTGCGACCCCTGCGATGTCAACACAGTGCTCTACCACTGAGCTACACGCCCATCCCTTGGGGTGACGCGGCCCCTAATATCCCCGACGCGGCTTGGCAAGCCCTTCGCGCGAGGTCATGTCGTTATTGTTGGCTCGACCGGTCGGCGCGGCCGAACAGATTGTCGACTTCGCGCACCAGATCCTTGAGGTGAAACGGCTTCGACAGCAGCTTTGCCTGCGGCACATTCTCCTCGGCGCGGAGCGATACCGCCGCAAAGCCGGTGATGAACATGACCTGCGTCTGCGGTGCGACCTTTGCCGTGTGCTGCGCGAGTTCGATCCCGTCCATTTCGGGCATGACGATGTCCGACAGCAAAAGGTCGAAGGTTCCCGAATCGATATAGGGTACGGCGGCGGTGCCGCGGTCGACCGCAGTGACGTGATAGCCGGCACTGGTCAGCGCCCGTGCCAGATACTCGCGCATCACGTCATCGTCTTCGGCCAGCAAAATACGAATCATGCTGAAAACAATCCTCTGGTCCTTCGATGCGGCCGGTTCCGCTCGGCTGCACCCTCTGAAAGCCCCGCATAGCATCATAGATTTAACAAATTGACGCGGGCGCTGGATTTGTCCCGCTTTTTTTGCCACCCATATTTCATGCGATCCCGCACCATCCCGCCCACGGCCATCGCTGTCAACCGGCCTGCGGTGGCGGGCCCGGTCATTGTGTCGGTGCCGCACGCGGGGCGCATCTATCCGCCGGAAATCCTGGCGGCAGCGCGGGTGGATCAGGCGCAACTCGAACGGCTGGAGGATAGCTGGTGCGATCTGATCGCGGCCGGAGCCGCCGATGCGGGCGCAACGGTCGTTCAGGCCGTGTGGGCCCGCGCGGTCGCCGACCTCAACCGTGCCGAGGGTCAAATGGCGCCCGGGGAAGTCGCTTTGCCGCTCCGGACGCAATTTTCGGCACCCGGGCGCAAGGAGCGTGCGGGGCTGGGCGTCGTGCCAACGCGGCTCGCGGATTGCGGTCCGCTGTGGAAACGGCCGATCGACCACGCGGGGCTGCACTGGCGGCTGGAATCCTTCCATCGACCCTATCACACCGCGCTGGCCGATGCGCTGGCCGCTGCCCGCAGTCGGTTCGGCCACGCAATTTTGATCGACCTGCATTCGATGCCGCCGATTCCTCCGGGGCAGCCGGGGTACGGCGCTCGAATCGTCGTCGGGGATCGCTTTGGCGCGACGTCGGGCGAATGGCTGGTCGATCGGGTGACCGGGGCGGCGGAGCGATTGGGCGAGCCCGTGTCGCGCAATCAGCCTTATGCCGGCGGCCATATCGTCCGGACGCATGGCCGGCCCGGCGATGCCATCCACGCGGTGCAGATCGAGATCGACCGCACGCTTTACGTAACGTCCGATCGTTTGCCCGATACGCAGCGCATCGCGCGGCTTTCGCGCTGGTTCTCAGAATTGGTGAGGGAGGTTGGACAGGCGCGGCCCGAGGCCGACATATTTCCACAAGCCGCTGAATAAAAAACCACCTCGTACCGAAGTACGAGGTGGCCAGGGTCCAGGGAGGACGCGTCCGCGTCAATGCTGACGGGACACTCACCGCGATGGAAAGGGGGAAAACCATGGCGGCGTAAGACGAATTTAGGATGTTGTGCGCCGACTTACAAGAAGAGACGGTGCAGAATCTGCAATTTGCAAGAAATTGGTCGGGGAGAGAGGATTCGAACCTCCGGCCCCTGCCTCCCGAAGACAGTGCTCTACCAGGCTGAGCTACTCCCCGACCGATCTGCGCGCCGACCTGGGTCGCCGCGAAGGCAGGGCGGTCCTCTAGACGTGCAATCTGGGAACTTCAAGCGCCAATCGGCACATCGGACAGGATTGCCCGAACTACAGCATTTCGCCAGTTCGAAAGCTGAAATGGCCCTGCTCGACGAAAATCAGATGATCGACCAGATCGATGTCGATGGTCCGCAAGAAAAGCGCGGCATCGTGGGTCGCGTCGATGTCGGCGTCGCTGGGCCAGGCGACGCCGGACGGATGGTTATGGGCCATGACGACGGTTACGATTCCGCCGCCCAGAAAGGCGCGCCAGCATTGCGGCGGGATGACGCATCGCCCGGCATCGTCACCATCGACGCGTTCCAACCGAACGAGACGGTCGAAGGCGTCGAATCCGGCGAGAAGCAGCGTCTCTCGTTCGTTATCAAACATCGGGCGTAGCAGCTGGCGCGCCACCGCATCCTCGGATCGGGATGGCACAAATCCGGCCAGCGCCGAAGGTTCCGGCGTTTGGCCCACGGGTTCAGACAGGGTCATTCATGCCCCCATGCGCGCCCTGCCAACGATTCCCAACGCCCGACTGCCCCGCATCGGAGGCTTTGTGGCGTCGCTCCTGTTGGTCCCTTGTCCGCCGACGACGCGGAGCCTAGCAATGAGAAGGCGAAGCCGGGAGAATGTCTTGTCTGATTCCATCCATTATGAACTTCAATATCTCGACCTGATGCGCCGTATCTGGGTGGAAGGCGACGAGCGCGTCGACCGCACAGGGGTCGGTACGCGCTCGCTGTTCGGCGAGACGATGCGATTCTCACTGAAAGACGACGCGATCCCATTGCTCACGACGAAGCGCGTCTATTGGAAAACGGCGCTCCGCGAGTTGCTGTGGTTCCTGACGGGCAACACCAATATCCAGCCGCTTGTGGCGCAGGGGGTCAAAATCTGGACCGACTGGCCGCTCGAAAAATATCGCCGCGAGACCGGCGATCATATGGCCGCGCAGGATTTCGAGGCGCGGATAGTCGCAGATGACGAATTCGCCGCGAGGTGGGGCGATCTCGGCCCGGTCTATGGCCATCAGTGGGTGAACTGGCCGCGATACGAGCTCGCGGGTGAAGGACTCTTTCGCCGCGCCGAACAAGGGTACAACCAGATTGCGGCGTTGATCGATTCGCTCCGGACCAATCCGGGGTCGCGGCGGCATATCTTTACCGGCTGGAACGTCGCCGACCTCGATCGCATGGCGCTGCCGCCATGCCATATGACCTATCAGTTCCATGTCCGCAGCGACGGCGGGCTGTCGTGCCTGCTGTTCCAGCGTTCGTGCGACCTTGGCCTCGGTTTTGCCTTCAACATTTTCGAAGCGGCGCTGCTGACGCGCCTAATTGCACAGCAATGCGACCTTCATGCACACGAACTGGTGTGGACGGGCGGCGATGTGCACCTCTACCTCAATCACGCGGACCTGGTCGAACAACAGTTGTCGCGTGTGCCCGAAGGAAGCCCAAAGCTGCGTATCCTGCGGCGGCCCGACAGCGTTTTTGACTATGAGTTCGAGGATTTCGCGGTCGAGGATTATGCACCGCAAACGCATATTTCCGCGCCTGTCGCGGTCTGACGGCTGGCGTTGCATTCGTATGGCGACCGTAATAATATGTCGCCGTGTTGAAATATAACTAGGCGCGATTCGCGCCTTCAAAGGGATGAAGAGATGACCGAAACGGATCGGCGCCCGGCGAGCAATCTGCCGCCGCTGTCGCTTCATATCCCCGAGCCGCGCTATCGCCCCGGCGATACGCCCGACTTCGGCGACATCGTGGTTCCCGCCGTCGACGCGACCCCGCGCCCGAGCGAGGCGACAAAGCCCGATGCGATGCGCGAGCTCTGCTATGGCCTTGTTCGCGTGCTCCATTTCGATGGACAGGCGAAGGGGCAGTGGGATCCGAAACTGACGCCCGAGCGGCTGCGCGTCATGCTGCGTTATATGATGCTGGTGCGGGCGTTCGATGATCGCATGTTCCGCGCGCAGCGGCAGGGCAAAACCAGCTTTTATATGAAGTGCACCGGCGAAGAGGCGACGTCGGTCGCCTCGACGATGGCGCTCGACCGCGGCGACATGTGCTTTCCGAGCTATCGCCAGCAGGGCATCCTGATCGCGCGCGACTATCCGCTGATCCAGATGATGAACCAGATCTACTCGAACCGCGGCGATCACCTGATGGGCCGCCAGCTGCCGATCATGTATTCTGCGCCCGAGCATGGCTTCTTCAGCGTGTCGGGTAACCTTGCCACGCAATATCCGCAGGCGGTGGGCTGGGCGATGGCCTCGGCGTCGAAGGGCGACAGCCGGATCGCGACCGTCTGGTGCGGTGAAGGCTCGTCGGCCGAGGGCGACTTCCACTCGGCGCTGACCTTCGCGACCGTTTACAACGCGCCGGTGATCTTTAACGTCGTGAACAACCAGTGGGCGATCTCCAGCTTCTCGGGCTTTGCCGGCGGTGAACGTACGACGTTTGCGGCGCGCGCGGTCGGTTATGGCATCGCCGGGCTGCGGATCGACGGCAACGACCCGCTCGCGGTTTACGCCGCGACGCAGTGGGCGGCGGACCGGGCGCGCACGAACAATGGCCCGACGCTGATCGAGCATTTCACCTATCGCAGCGAAGGGCATAGCACGTCGGACGATCCGACCGCCTATCGTCCCGCCGAAGAGCCGACGATCTGGCCGTTCGGCGACCCGATCGACCGCCTCCGCCAGCATCTCGAAGCGCTCGGCGAATGGGATGCCGACCGTCACGAGGCCCAGGCGAAGGAGCTCGACGATCTGGTCAAGACGACCCAGAAACAATCCGAAAAGCTAGGCATCCTCGGCCACGGCATGCATCAACCGTTCGAAACGATGTTCGACGATGTGTTCGAAGAGCTGCCCTGGCATCTGAAAGAACAATGCGCGCAGATGCTCGCCGAGCAAGAGGCCAAGTTCGGCCCCAATTGGAAGCCCGAATAATGAGCGCCGACACGCAAACCGCCACCAAGACGATGAACATGATCGAGGCGATCAACAGCGCGATGGACGTCATGCTCGAACGCGATTCGAACATGGTCGTGATGGGCGAAGATGTCGGCTTTTTCGGCGGGGTTTTCCGCGCGACGGCAGGCCTGCAGAAAAAGCATGGCAAGACGCGCGTGTTCGACACGCCGATCAACGAATGCGGCATCATCGGCGTTGCGGTCGGCATGGGCGCCTATGGCCTGCGCCCGGTCCCCGAAATCCAGTTCGCCGACTATATCTATCCCGGCCTTGACCAGCTCGTCAGCGAAGCGGCACGCCTTCGCTATCGTTCGGCGGGCGATTTCATCTGCCCGATGACGGTGCGCACCCCGTTCGGCGGCGGCATCTTTGGCGGCCAGACGCACAGCCAGTCGCCCGAAAGCATCATGACTCACATCTGCGGCGTCAAGACGGTGATCCCGTCGAATCCCTATGATGCCAAGGGCCTGCTGATCGCTGCGATCGAGGATAATGACCCCGTCGTCTTCCTCGAACCCAAGCGCATCTATAATGGCCCGTTCAGCGGTTATTACGACCGCCCGGTCGAACCGTGGTCAAAGCATGACGCGAGCGCGGTGCCCGAAGGCCATTACCGCATCGAACTCGGCAAGGCCGCGACGGTGCGTTCGGGCGAAGCGCTCACCATCCTCGCCTATGGCACGATGGTCCATGTCACCAAGACGATCGTCGAAGAAATGGGCATCGATGCCGAGATCATCGATCTTCGCACGCTGCTGCCGCTTGATATCGAGGCGATCGAGACGTCGGTAAAGAAAACCGGCCGCTGCCTGATCATCCACGAAGCGACGCGGACCTCGGGCTTCGGCGCCGAACTCGCGGCGCTGGTGCAGGAGCGCTGCTTCTATCATCTCGAGGCGCCGGTCGAGCGCGTGACCGGGTTCGACACGCCTTATCCGCATAGCCTCGAATGGGCCTATTTCCCCGGCCCGGTGCGCATCGCGACCGCGCTGACCAAGATTTTGAAGGACTGACGCCATGGCTCGTTATTCATTCCGCCTGCCCGACATCGGCGAAGGCATTGCCGAGGCCGAAATCGTCGCCTGGCACGTCAAGATCGGCGAGCGCGTCGAGGAAGACGCGCAGCTTGCCGACATGATGACCGACAAGGCGACCGTCGAAATGGAATCGCCCGTGTCGGGGATCGTCGTCGAACTGGCGGGCGAGGTCGGCGACCTGATCCCGATCGGATCGACGCTGGCGGTGATCGAGACCGACGAAGAGGGCACGGTCGACGCGCCGCCGGCCGATACGACCGCCGAGCAGGAAATTTTGGCGGAAACGCCGGGCGCCGAGGAAATCTCCGTCGCTGAGGTTGCGCCGCCCGCGCCCGTTGTGGCTCCCGCTCCCGCGCCGACACCAGCGCCGGCACCCCCGCCCGTCGCAGCGGCCGATCCTGGCCGTGCGGTCCTCGCATCGCCGGCCGTTCGTGCCCGCGCCAAGGATTTGGGTGTCGATCTGGGTCAGGTCCACGCCGAAGGCGACCGCATTCGCCACGCCGATCTCGACGCCTTCCTCCGCTACAGCAGCGGGCAGGGATATAGCGCGCCGGGGGCCTCGCGCGCTCGCGCCGACGAGCCGGTCAAGGTCATCGGCATGCGCCGCAAGATCGCCGAGAATATGGCGGCGTCGAAGCGCGCAATTCCGCACTTCACCTATGTCGAGGAAATGGACGTCACCGCGCTCGAAGAGATGCGCGCGGACCTCAATGCCAATCGCGGTGGACGGCCAAAGCTCACGATGCTGCCCTTCCTGATCGTTGCGATCTGCCGCACGATCCCGCAGTTTCCGATGATCAACGCCCGTTATGATGATGAGGGCGGTGTAGTGACGCGCTACGGCGCGGTGCACCTCGGCATGGCGACGCAGACTGACGCGGGGCTGATGGTCCCGGTCATCCGTGATGCGCAGGACAAGAATGTCTGGCAATTGGCGACCGAAATCACGCGCCTCGCCGAAGCCGCACGCACCGGCAAGGCGAAGGTCGAGGAACTGACCGGCGGCACACTTACTGTAACCTCGCTCGGCCCGCTGGGCGGGATCGCGACGACCCCGGTGATCAACCGTCCCGAGGTCGCGATCATCGGTCCGAACAAGATCGTCGAACGTCCGGTATTCGATGGTGACGAGATTCGCCGCGCGAAGCTGATGAACCTGTCGATCAGCTGCGACCACCGTGTCGTCGATGGCTGGGACGCGGCAAGCTATGTTCAGGCGTTGAAAAAGCTGGTCGAGACGCCGGTTCTGCTGTTCGCGGACTGAGTTCGAGACTGTAGCGGGAAGCAATCCGGGGCAGTGGACGCTCGCCCCGGATTGCTTCGCTACACGCGAGTGGACTAGAGTCCCAGCCCCGCGAAACTCGTCTGGTCGAATTTCAGTTTGAAAGTCACATAAGCCCCGGAGCGCGAGAAACGCGCATCTTCGAAATCGCGGTCGTGGAAGCCCGCGAAATTATAGCCGAAGGTGATGTTCGCGTTTGTCATCGGCGCAAGCGTGACCGTAGGGCCGCCAGCCCAGCTCACCGTATCGGCGTCGGTGCCGACCCGCACGGTACCCGATGCGCCGACGTCGACATGCTCGCCGAGGTTGAAACGGAAGTCGGCGCCGATCAGGTTCGACCAGCCCTTCACATCGTCCGCGCCGAAGCGATCGAAATTATAGCGCGTGCCCCAGAAGAAGCCGATTTCGGCGCGCTCGTACCAGCTGTCGCCGCTGCCGATCCCGCGGTCGCCGAGCGGGGTCCAGTTCACCGACAGGCTGTTGAGCAGGCGGCGGCTTGTCGCATCGCCGTCGATCGTCAGCGACGGGCCTCCGATCGGACCGGCTTCACCCGCGATCGCATCACGCACCTTGTCCGAACGGAATTCGCTCTTGTTGAGCCACGAAACCTGCGAATCAGCAGGGCGGTGGGCCCAGCTCATTTCGAACTGGATGACTTCGGTGGTCGGTGCGGTGCCGGCGCCGCTCGCCTTTGCGTAAGTGAAGAGCGCGCCCAGTGCGCGACCTTCGCCAAGCTGACGGAGACCGCCCAGCGTCAAGCCGTACCGATTGGCAATCTCGCCATCGCGATATTCGGCGCGGCCTGTCAGCGTCCAACGGTCGGCGCGATATGTGGCGCCGGTGCTGATAGCAAGGAAGTCTTCGGTCAGCGTGCCATTGCCGCCAAGGAAGCCGCCCGATGCGACGGGATGCTCGACGTTGAGCACATCGCCGGCGCGGACGCCGTCGATCGTACGATTGCCATCAACCGACACATCGATCGACCAGCGCTCGCCGATCTTCAGCGACTGCGACAGGCCATAGGCGGCAAAACTGCGCGGGCCATATTCGCCGATCTCCTGCTGGTTCGCAGTCGCGAGCAGCCGCGCGCCCGACCAGGGCGTCAGGTCGAAGCCCAACCGCACGGTGCGCGCCTTGATGCTGTCGCCGTCGGCGATTTCGTAGCTGCCGACGAGGTTGAGGTCGCGGTTGATGGC
Source organism: Sphingopyxis sp. Soil_C_28 (assembly GCF_057657055.1). Lineage (NCBI taxonomy): Bacteria > Pseudomonadati > Pseudomonadota > Alphaproteobacteria > Sphingomonadales > Sphingopyxidaceae > Sphingopyxis > Sphingopyxis sp. Soil_C_28. The sequence continues at coordinate 1,319,381 of NZ_JBDGJE010000001.1, read as the reverse complement.
ATAGCGCGCGCCGAGGCGGTGCCGTGTCGGGAAATCGATGCTGGCGTCCTTGCCGCCGAGCGCAAATTCGGTCTGCGCGTCGAGTTCGAGGCGTTTGCCCATCAGCCTTTGCGTAGCGCCGAGCTGGACGATGTTCGAGCGATTGCGGGTGCCATCGGACAAACGATCATCGGCATGCGTCAGCCCGGCGCGCGCAACGCTGGTGCCATTGTCATATTCGACAAGCGCGCGGGCGGCGCGGCGCCGGGCATTGGTGTCGAGATAATCTTCCTGCCACGCGCTGCCGGTGACTGACAGGCCGCGGCTGGCCTTTACCCGCGCGTCGAAGCCGAATTTGCGCGTACCATCCTCGCTGTTGTTAAGCTGGCCTGTGCCGAATCCCGCCTCGCGCTCGCGAACATAAGCAAGGAAGTCGGCGCTGCTGCTGTGATGTTCGGCTTCGATCAGCCATGCCTTGGCGGTGCCGCTGGCGGTCGTGCTGCCGTTGGTCGCCTTGGCATCGCTGACGGCGAGTTCGGCACGGACTTCGGTCTCGATGGTGGGGCGATAACGCGCGTCGATACCGCCAAGGTTGGTCTTGGCGTTGCCGTCTTCGTCGTGGATGAAGGTCGCGCCGACGCGCAATTTCTCGTCATTCGACTGATAGCTGACGCGCCCACCGGCGTTCAACACACGCTGGCCGATGCCGTCTACCTCATATTCGGCGACGATGAACTGCGGGTCAAGGTTCGACGAGCGGCTGAGCACCGGCTCGCGGAAACGGATCGTGCCCGACAGATAATCGATATCGTAATCGACATGGCGCGACAGGCTGACGCTGTCGACGATGCGCTCGCTGTGCAGCCGGTCGCGCGTCTCGATAACAATGCGTTCGCTGTTCGGCAAAATGTCCTTCGCGCCGAGCTGGTACGGACCCGTCAGGCCGTTGCCCTGGATCTCATCGCGGCGGAAACGATACGGCGTGTCGGCGACGAAAGCGGTCGCGGCAACATTGCGGCCGCGATACTCGGCCTTGCCGCCGTTAAGCGCGCGCTGGTAGCGGGCGAGTTCGGGTTCTGAAATCCCCGTCTCGATATCGCCGAACATCGCGTAGAATTGCGGGCGTTCGAGGCGCAGGTAGAGCTTGCGCACCGACGCGGCGTCATAGCGCGTCTCGTTGCGGTCGGCGTAGATCGTGTAATAGGCGCGCGGATCGATCACGCCGCCGAACCGGGTGTCATCCTTGTCCTTGTCACTGTCATACGCCAGCGTCATCAGCCATTTTCCGCGCACGCGGCCCTTCGCATAGAGCGCGAGGCGCGCGTCGGCGTTGAGATCGTCGAGAGTCTCGGCTGCTGGTTCCATCCGGTCGTCCAGCGTGTTGTAGCCGAGCGTCCCCGCTGCAAAGCCGACGACGGTCCAAGGGCGATTGCCCGGGTCGAGCCAGGTTTCGATCGTCTGCTTGCGCGTCACCTTGTCGTCGCGGAAGGTGAAATCCATCGCGAGCGTGCCGGACGCGGTCGTCGGTTCGAGTTCGATATAGGCGACACCATCGTCGCCATCGATCTTCCACACCGGCTGTGCGCGTTCGAGGCCCGCAAGCTGGCGCGCCTGCTGCGCATCGGCTTCGACCGCGGGATAATAAGGCGCGGGGACGCTGAAATCGCCCGTCAGGCCGGCGCGGATCGGTTTGCCGTCGCGGTCGGTCAGGCGCACCGCGATCACAGGGCGCGTCACGCCATCGGCAACCAGCACCGACTTTTCACGGATCAGCGAGGCGCGCATCGGGGTGATCGAATAATGGACATTGCGCTCGAGCGTTTCGATGAGATTACCGCTTGCATCTTTCACTTCGGCGATCAGTCGGTTTTCGCCTTCGCGGATTTCGAGCCCACGCCAAAGGCTGACCGCAACGCTGCCGTCGGCCGACTTGCTCACGCCTTCGAAGGTCAATGCATCGGCGGGTTTGCCGTTGACGCGGAGCGACACGGTCTGGCCCGGAGCATGCTTGAGCGCGGCGCGGATCGCCTTGGCGCGCGGGTTATGGTCGATGTCAGGGAAGAGCCAGTCGATTCCCGGTGCCTGGCCCGCGAGCCAGTCGCGACCTGAACCGGCGGCCTCGGGGTCGCTTAGAGTCTTGGGCGCTTCGACGGCCGTTTTGTTCGGCGCGGCACGCGGCGCGCTGGCGACCGCACGGAAGTCGGCGCGCTTCAAGGCGCCGCCGCGACCTTCGACGAAGCGCGAGATCGCGCTGCCGGCGCTCTGCGTTGATCGCGCGCAGTCGATCGCCTCGCGGTCGAGCGGGAGCGTCGACGGATCAATCTGCACGACATGCAGGCCGGGACGGACGCCCTCGAAATGATAGCGGCCGTCTTCGTCCGTAGCGGTATAGCTGCCATCCTGCAGCATCACGCGGACGCCCATGATCCCATTGGACTTGCTCGGATCGACGCTGCAACCGCCGTCGGTAATGCGGCCGATGATGGTCATGCGGTCGCCGAGCTGATCGCGTTTGATCGAAATCGTTGCTTCGGCGACGTTGCTGGTCGAACCGCGATTGTCGGTCGCGGTGGCGCGATTGAGCGCATTACCCGGCTGCGCCGATACGATAACTTCGGCCAGATAGGTGAGCAGCGCCGAACGCGATGCGGCGATGCCGGGCAGGGTGACCGCGAACTCGCGGCCATTGGCTTGGATCAAGGCATCGACGCGCACGCCGTCGACTCGCACCGTATCGGCGCGCAGTCGCATTCCGGCGGGCAGCATGTCGCGGATGGTCACCGCGCCGGTGTTGCGTCGCGTATCGCGGTTGGCGACTTCGATTCGATACTGGATCACGTCGCCGGGCACCGCGATCTGTGTCGAGGTGGTCTTGCGCAGGATTAACGGCAGGCCAGGCTGATCGACCGGAATGTCGACGCGCACCGGGGCCGGGCTGCTGAGTGTGAACGCATTGCCATAGCTCGCGCCGGTGATCTCGAACGGCTGCCCGTCGTCGGGGCGGCGGAGGCCAGCGAGCGCGACGGCGCTTGACGTCGAGGGTGCGGTGTAGGGCGCCGGCGGCGCGACAATCAGGCGATAGGTGCCGGGCGCGACGAACGGAAAGCGATAGTCGCCTGGAGGGAAATTATAGGTTGTCCCGCCCGAGTCGGTGACGGGCTGACCGGTGACAACGCTGGACGGATAGGCGGAGACGCCATCGTCGCCGAACACCTGCGCGGGCTGGCCCGTCGCGGCGTCGACGATCGTTACACGGCTACCGGCCACGGGCGCGCCGTCGCCGCTGTCAAATACAATGCCGAACGGGTCGACGAGGAAATTGATCGTCGCCAGCGCGACAAGGCTGGCGTTGGCCTGATCGGTGACACGGAGCGCGAGCGGCGCGCCCGGATTGACCGAGAGGCGGCAATCGCCTGCGACGACCGCGGGCGGGACGCCGATCGTGTTGATGATGCCGACGAATTCGCCGCTGTTGTTCGCGGTTTCGGTCAGAATGATCGCTTCGCGGTCGCCATTCTCCAGTTCGAGGACGACGGGCAGGGTGTCGCGCGCCTGCGGATCGGTGTTCGCCGATGCGAGCGTGACACCGACGACGAGAACTTCGCCGGCGCGGAAATTGTCGGTGCTTTGCAGCGAGGCCGGGGCGGTCGAGATGCCCTCATAAACGCCGCTCAAATCGATGGTGCTGGTCGCGCTGCGGGCCGCCGGGCGGATGCACTGCGTTGGGGCAAGTGGTACCGATTTGTTGCCGCTGCCATTGGTAAGGCGATAGGTCGTGATCGTCGGCCGCTCAGGCGGCCGCGCGGTCACGGTCACATCGACGCGGTTCGACAGCGCCTGACCGGGCTGCCCGTCATGCGTCCACTGCGCCGAAGCCGTGTTCGTGATCACCTGTGCTTGCGCCGTGGGTATCGCAGGCAGCAATGCTGCTGCGACCAGGGCGGTCACAAGGCCGGAAAATTTCGTGCGGAGTGCCATATCAGCCCCGAAAGGAGCAGCGGGAGACGGTTTTTGGGCCGCACCCGCTGCTCCATCGGTTACCCGATCAGTTGACGGTCGCGCGGAAGACGAGCGTGCTGGCGGTGCCCGCAGCGATCGAAGCGATCGTGCCCGACACGTTCGGCGCGGCATAGCTGCCACCGGCGGTGCCGTTGAAGTCGCACGTGCCGCTGGTAACCGTGCCGCCCAGCAGGATCGTGCCGGCGTTGAACGTTAGCTGCCCCGGAACCGGGTCATTGATCACGACCGAGGTCGCGGCCGCGCCGCCGGTGTTGGCCACCGCGATGCAATATTCGATCACGGCACCCGGAATCAGCTTCGGATTCGTCGTATTGTTGAACGGATCCGAAATGACACGGCTGGTCTTCGTGACGGCAAGGGTCGCGGTTTGCACCGTATAGTCGTCATTGTCGCTGTGCGATCCGTCGCGCGCGACGTCGCCTGCGACACCCGCGATATCGGCAAAGACAGTGTCCTTGCCCGCGGTGTTTGCGCCCGTGGTTTCGGTGATGACCGCACCCTGGGTACCGGCAAGCCCGCCTTCGCGCGCCGTGGCGCGCAGCGTCACGCCCGCGACGGCATTGTTGGCGAGCCCTGCGGGGATGTCGGCGACGACGAAGAGCCTGATCGCCGTATCGACGACGAGTTCGTCGACATAGGCGGTGATCAACGTATCGCCCGCATCCCAGCTACCGATCGTGCCCGTTGCCGTATTATCGCGGTAAATCCGGATATTGTTGGCATTGAACGTGTCGGTTCCGCCATGTGCGGCGGTACCGCCCGTGATCTGCGTTGCCACGAGCGCGAAGTCGAGCGTTTCGTTCGAGCTGTTGGTCAGCTGGAACGTCGTGACGGCGTTCGTCTGCCCCGGCACGACATTGGTCGTGACGGTGCCGACTTCTTCGACGAGCAGGTTGATCTTGCGGTCGACGGTGAAATTGTTCGACGCCGACTGCTGTCCCTGTGCGACGCCACCGACCTGATAGTCGACTGTGGCGGTGTTCGTAATCGTGGTGCCTGCGGTCGTGCCGGCGGCAGAAGCCGGCGTGGCGGCGACGCTCGAAAGCGCCGCCAGACCGATGACACCCATATAAGTCAGCTTGCTGGTCATAGCTGAGCTCCTGGACTTTATGTTGGTTGCCGTTTCCCCACCGCTGGCAACCGTTAAGCGGTTTTATTCATTCGCTATTTTACAACTCCCCGAAACATGAGCTTGCCCGTGCCACCGACCGGAATCGGCTTTTGGAAAGCCCAGCGAACGTGCGTGACGTCGGCTGGCTGCGCTGCACGGTGCGTGCCGCCGGTCATCGGAACCGAGAGGTCGGCAAGCAGTCCCCACTGCTTGCCGCCATCGACCGAAACCAAGGGGCGCGTGTCGCCGGCGTCCGCAAAACGAACCGCCGACGGCATCGGGTTGGTAATCACGAATTTGTCGGCGGGCTGCGCGCCGGCGTTGCGATAGTTGAGCACGAAAACGAGGCGGTCGCCGGGAACGACGACCTTTGGTTCTTCGAGCAAAATCCGCTGCTTGCCCTGAGCGTCGATCGACACGCGTTCGACGAACACATTGTTGTCGAGCGCGACCTGGTTCGCGGCGAAAGCCTGGCCCGGCATGAGGGCAGCAAGCAAAAGGAAAAGGGCCGTGCGCATACGGGGCTCCATCATCGAATCGTGGTGCGGAAGGTGACGGTGCGGGTCTGGCCGCCGGCGACGGTGCCAAGCGCGACGTTGACCCGCGTGCCGTTGTAATCGCCCGCGTCGGCGTCGGTCGCGTCGGACAGCGCGGTGCCGCCAAGTGTGATCGATCCGGGGACATAGTTGGTGTCCGCGGGAATGTTATCGGTGATTGCAAGGCCGGCGACCGAACCGCTGCCCGCAACGGTTGCGACGATCGTATAAGTGATCGTCGCGCCGGGGACGGGGTCTGCGGTGCCGAGCGAATTGGTGACGACTGCCGATTTGACGAGTGTCACCGTCGCGGCCGACACAATATAGGCACCCACATCCGTGCCATCGGCACCCGTAGAGCCAACAACGGCATCGCCGCCGCCTTCGCCCTGGCCTGCAAAGCTGGTGCCCGGTGCACCGATGCCCGTCTTCGCCGCCGCGACGAGGCTGACGATGCCGCGATTGCCGTCAACGACGGTGCCGGGCGTCGTCGCCAGGACGAAGACGGTGACGCTCTGGTCGGGATTGAGCGACGGATCGTTCGCGCCGGCCGTGTAGAGCGTGTCGGTGCTGGCGTCGAAAACGCCGTCGCCATTGTCGATATAGATTTGCGTAACGACGGGGTCGTAATTGTCGCCGCCTGCGTTTGCGATTGTGCTGAGCCCGAAGGCTTCGACGCCGTTGCCGTTGTTGGTAACCGAGAAGGTCAGCACCTGGCTGGTCGCGCCCGGCGTCGTCGGGACGTCGGCGGGATTGCTCGAATCGACCGTGACGTCGAGCAACTCGTCGACGAGCAGTTCTACGCGGTTCGAATCGATCGTCGTCGTACCGCCGCCGGTATCAAAGCTGGCGCTCGCGGTGTTGCTGATGGTCGAGCCGGCACGAGTGCCGGCGGCCTGAGCCTGAATTGGCAGCGCGAGCGCGGCCAGCAAGGCGAGAAGTGAACAAGAGGGTAGAAGCTGATGCTTCGCGCCCCCCACAGGCGCTTTCATCATCATTTTGACTCCGAACAGGTTGGTCCTTGGAGCCTTCAGTCGCCGATAAAGGGTAATTTCTGGTTAAAAAGCAGAGAGAAAGACAATTTTTGATCCACAAAGGGACAGAATGGGCGCTCCATTCGTCGCAAAACGGGGCGACTGGCGCCAAAAGATAAGCTCGCGTAAGAAGAGGCGGTTAACAAGGAGAGCAGGGGTGGCGGACGAAAGGGGCGGCAAGGATACGCGTTCGCCGCGTCCCAATCCGCTGCACCAGATCGAGGTTGATGATTTTCGCCGCGACCGGCTGCTTGCTGCGCTTGCGCTGATCTTCGGTGCGGCCTTCTGCCTCGGGTTGCCTTTCGCTTTACAGGCCGGGGCCGAGTTCTTCCTGCCGCTGACCGCCGCGATCGTCATCGCCATCGCGCTTGTCCCGCTGCTCGAATGGCTCGAGCGGCGCGGCATGCCCTCGGCACTCGCAGCCTTTCTCGCGCTCGCTACCTTTCTGGCGATCATCAACGCCGCGCTGGCGATCATCGTGGTGCCGGCGACGGGATGGTTCGCGCGGCTTCCCGATTCGATTCCGCGCATCCAGAGCAACCTGGCGCCGCTGATCGATTTTTATTCGACGCTGCAACGCTTTGTCGACCGCACATTGATGTCGGTGGCGAGCGGGACCGAAGCGACGGCGCAGGCGGTCGCGGCGACCGCGCCGACGTCGGTCGTCGATTATTTCATCACATCGGCGCCCGCGGCAGCGATCCAGCTCTTCTTTGCGGTGCTCGTGATCTTCTTCTTTCTCTCGGGCTGGACGCGGCTGCGCAAAGGCACGATCAGGCGGCGTGGCAGTTTCGATGGCGCGATGCAGACTGCGCGCGTGATCCAGAATGTCGTCGATGCGACGGCCGACTATCTGGCGACGATCACGATGATCAATGCGATTCTCGGCCTGACCGTCTCGCTCCTGCTCTGGGCGCTCGGGATGCCGTCGCCCTTCATGTGGGGCGGGATCGTCAGCATCTGCAATTTCGTGCCCTATCTGGGGCCGATCGTCGCGGCGGTCCTGCTCGGGCTTGGCGGGTTGATGACGTTCGATGCCGTCGGGCTCGCGCTGCTTCCTGCGCTGATCTTTATCGGCGTGCATCTGGTCGAGGCGAATCTGATCACCCCGCTGGTGCTCGGCAAGCGGCTGACGATCAATCCGCTGCTGATTCTTGTGTCGCTGAGCTTTTGGGGATGGGTATGGGGAACGCCGGGCGCGCTGCTGGCTGTACCGTTGCTGTTGATTTTGCAGACCGTGCTGGCGTCGACCGGAACGCCCGATCTGGCGGGTTTCCTGTTCGAGCATGGCACGCTGACAACCCCCGATGACGTGCGCGATCGATTAAATCGCACGCACGAGGAAAGCGACGGTTGACAGGCCGGAGCGCGCCGCATATTGGCGCTGCTCCCAAGCACACGCGGGTGTAGCTCAGTTGGTTAGAGTGCCGGCCTGTCACGCCGGAGGTCGCGGGTTCGAGCCCCGTCACTCGCGCCATTCCTTCCATTTTCGGACGGAATGGCCACCGCGTCTTGGGACCATTCCATCGCTGGAATATCGGAAAATGGCGCGGCGCTTCAGCCGCGCCATTTCCCCAACTCCATCCACCGCAGCAGCGGCTTCAGCGGCAGGATCCAGATGATCCCCGCGACAAGATAAAAAATCGCCTGCACCAGCACCGGCCAGGTTCCGACCCATGGCGAAACGCTGACGACGATCACTGTCCATACGGCAATCAGCGTCAGGATCAGGAACATGCCGGCAGGCTTGCGCCAGCTCGGCTGGGGATCGGCGGGGTTCTGGCTCACAAACGGTCTCCGCAAAGGATGAATTCTTGTTCGGTTAGTATCGCATCGAGCGCAATGTCGGTCGATTCGCGCGGCGTCGCGTCGATTTCCTGCACCGACCATCCGATTCCGATCCGCAAAGCATCGGGATACGCGGCGAAATAGCGGTCATAGTGGCCGCCGCCTTGCCCGATCCTGCCGCCTTGGCGATCAAAGCCGACGAGGGGGCAGAAGATGAGGTCGGGTGTGGCTGCTAGCGCGTCGTCGGCCGGCTGCTGTGTGCTCCACGGGCCTTTGACCAGCGGTTCGCCCGGTCGCCAGCGACGAAAGCTCATTTCGTCTATGCGGCCCGCATGATGGGGCAGAGCGAGCGCGCCCGCCTCGGCGAGGTTCGCGAACATCGGCATGATGTCGAGCTCGTCGCCCCACGCCGCATAGGCGCCGACGATGGCATGCTCGGCGAGCAGTTCGGAAAGCGGGGCGGGCAGAGCACGAAATGCGGCCAGTTGCGCCATACCGTCGAGATTCGCAGCGAAGTGCTTCCTTCGGAAGCGCAACTTTTCGCGCAATTTCTTTTTTTGCTGAACCAGATCGACGGACAAGTCGGTCATCGCCTCCTCTGGGTTTAGCGGATCGGTTGGCGGGACCGCCGAGGTCGTTTGCTGGAAAGTCCTCTGACGCCAGTAACGTCAGGTGGGAACCATATACGTCGGACCAGGGTCCGGGCAGGGACAGCTCCCTAGGATGATGTATCGCCTCAGGGATTTTCGCAAAAGCTCGTGCCGGGCAGTACCCGCCGCCCCCTATGTAGGGTGGCGGGCGTGTCGGCTCAAGGGCTTTACGCGAAAGCCGAACCCCCTTTACGGGAGTTGCTCAACTTTCGCCGCCAAGGCCTCGATGCGGTCCGCAATTTGCAGGAGGGCGCGGTTGTTCGACGGGCTTGCCGGGACCGAAGCCACCGGAGCATTTTGGCGTGCCGCCTCCAACTCCTTGAGCGCGGACTGCTCGCGGGAAACCGCCGCGCGCAGTTCGTCGCGCGCCGCAGCCTCGCGGCTTTCGGCGAGAGCCACAGCGGCACGGAGCGAATCGGACTGAGGCTCGGACTTTTCGATCTTGCCCTTCGCTTCCTGAGCATCGTCGGCAAGCATCAGTGCGGCAAACAGAAGCTGTCGTACCTCTGTTCCGCCCGGCATTTCGCGTGCCTTTTCATCGACGACGGCGGCAAGCTGAAGTAGCTGCGATTCCTGCCCGTCGGCGCAATGCAGGTCGTAGGGGCGCCCGGCGACCGTCAGTTTGACATCAGCCACGATTGGCCTCCGCGATCAGCAGGTCGAGTTCGCCAATCACGGCGGCGACTTCGGACTTCAGCGCCGACTGGTCGGCAGCCGGTGCTGCAACGGCCACGGCGGGGCGGTTAGCGCGGTCGGTCAGAGCCTTTTCGATGCGGCTCAATGCGCGTTCGATACGGCCGATGGCCAGGCTGGATTCGTCGAGATCGAGTTCCATGACGAAGGGTTAGCAGCGTGGGGGAGGGGGTGCAATTGTCCTCTCGGTCCAAAATGCGCCGATTTTCCGTTACGAGCGGTTGACTCCTGCCCCCACCACCGCAAAGGGCTGTGCGCATCCAGTCCGGACGCCCAGAGTCTTTTTGGGTCCGGCACCAGCTCAGCCATTTCCGGGGGACCAATGACACTGCCCGAACGCCAGCTCGCCAACGCCATCCGCGCGCTTGCGATGGACGCCGTACAGGCCGCAAACAGCGGCCATCCGGGAATGCCGATGGGCATGGCGGACGTCGCCACCGTCCTTTATTCGGATTATTTGAAATTCGACGCGACCGATCCGCACTGGCCCGACCGCGACCGATTCGTCCTGTCGGCAGGGCATGGCTCGATGCTTGCCTATGCGACGCTGCACCTCGCGGGTTACGCACGTCCGACGATCGACGACATCCGCAATTTCCGGCAGCTGCACAGCCCGTGCGCCGGCCATCCCGAGAATTTCGAACTCGCCGGCGTCGAAACGACGACCGGACCGCTGGGACAGGGCCTCGCGACCTCGGTCGGCATGGCAATCGCCGAGCGGCATTTGAATGCGCTCTATGGCGACGATCTCGTCGATCATCGCACCTGGGTGATCGCGGGCGACGGGTGCCTGATGGAAGGCATCAACCACGAAGCGATCGGTCTGGCGGGGCACCTTGGCCTCGGTCGCCTGACCGTCCTGTGGGACGACAACAAGATTACCATCGACGGATCGACCGACCTGTCGACCAGCGAAGACATTCCGGCGCGCTATTCCGCGACCGGCTGGCATGTCGAAAGCTGCGATGGGCATGATCCTGCCGATATTCGCCGCGCGATCGACGCCGCGCTTGCCGATCCGCGCCCGTCGCTGATCGCGTGCCGGACGATCATCGGCTTTGGTGCGCCAAACAAGCAGGGCACCTCGGCGACGCACGGCGCGCCGCTTGGTGCAGACGAGATTGCCGCCGCGCGCAAGGAACTCGGTTGGACCGCCGAACCGTTCGTCATTCCCGCCGATATCGCTTCGGCATGGGCGGCGTTCGGCGAGAGGGGCACGACACTTCATGCCGAATGGAATGATCGCCTCGCAAGCAACCAGAACAAAAAGGAATTTGAGAATCGTCTGAGCGGCAAGATCGTTCCGGGCGACGCCTTTAAAGCCTATCTCGACGGGCTGGTCGCCGAACCGCCGAAGGTCGCGACGCGAAAGGCGTCGGAGAACACGCTGGGCGCGTTGACCGCCGATATCGCGGCGCTTGTCGGCGGCAGCGCCGATCTGACCGGTTCAAACAACACCAAAACTTCGTCGACCAAGCCACTGACAAAGAATGACTATTCGGGCCGTTATCTCTATTATGGTATTCGCGAATTTGGCATGGCCGCCGCGATGAACGGCATGGCGCTGCATGGCGGCGTCGTGCCTTACGGCGGCACTTTTCTGGTTTTCGCCGATTATTGCCGCGCCGCGATCCGCCTGTCGGCGCTCCAGCAGCAGCGCGTCGTGTATGTGATGACGCACGACAGCATCGGGCTCGGCGAAGATGGCCCCACCCACCAGCCGATCGAGCATCTCCAGTCGCTTCGCGCGATGCCGAACCTGCTCGTGTTACGTCCCGCCGACGCGGTGGAAACCGCCGAATGCTGGGCGCTCGCGCTGGCGCAGGAAAGCCGGCCATCGCTGCTCGCGCTAACGCGTCAGAACCTTCCGCCGCAGCGTCATGACGTCACCGAAAATCTTTGCCTGAAAGGCGGTTACCGCCTTCGCACGGCTTCGACGGCACGCAAGGTCGTCCTTGTTGCGACGGGGTCCGAAGTGTCGCTCGCGATCGAAGTGGCCGACAAGCTTGAAGCCGCCGGTCACGGCGCCGACGTCGTTTCGATGGTCTCGACCGAACTCTTCGACGAGCAGAGCGCAGCATATCAAGCCGATATCCTGCCCGACGATGCGCTTCTCGTCTCGATCGAGGCGGGCACGACCTTCGGCTGGGAACGCTACACCGGCCGTCACGGGCTGCGCTTCGGCATCGACAGCTTCGGCGCTTCGGCACCGATCGAAGACCTATTCAAGCATTTCGGCCTTACCGCCGACGCTATCACCCCCCAGATCCTGGATCGGCTCGGCGCTTAACGACCAAGCCTCCACACGCAGAAAGGATTTTTTCGACATGGCAGTGAAGGTTGCAATCAACGGTTTCGGACGCATCGGCCGCAACGTGGCGCGCGCGATTCTGGAGCGTACCGACCATGATCTCGAACTGGTGTCGATCAACGACCTTGGCGATGCCAAGGCAAATGCCCGTCTGCTCCGCCATGACTCGGTGCACGGTGCCTTCAACGGTACCGTCGAAGTCGACGGCAACGACCTGATTATCAACGGCAAGCGCATCCAGGTGACCGCCGAGCGCGACCCCGCCGCTCTGCCGCATGCCGCGAACGGCATCGACATCGTGATGGAATGCACCGGCTTTTTCACCAACAAGGCCGGCGGCCAGAAGCATCTCGATGCCGGCGCCAAGCGCGTATTGATCTCGGCCCCCGCCAAGGAAGTCGACCTGACCGTCGTCTATGGCGTCAACGACGACAAGATCACGGCTGACAACCTGATCATCTCGAACGCGTCGTGCACCACCAACTGCCTCGCACCCTTTGCCAAGGTGCTGCATGAAGCGATCGGTATCGAGCGCGGCCTGATGACCACGATCCATGCCTATACCAACGACCAGAAGATTCTCGACCAGATCCATGACGATCCGCGCCGTGCCCGCGCCGCCGCGATGTCGATGATCCCGACCTCAACGGGTGCAGCGGCTGCGGTCGGCCTGGTCCTGCCCGAACTCAAGGGCAAGCTTGACGGGTCGTCGATCCGCGTTCCGACCCCGAATGTGTCGGTGGTGGACCTGACCTTCACGCCGCTCCGCGAAACCACCAAGGAAGAAGTCAACGCGCTGCTCAAGGCGGCCGCCGAGGGCCCGCTGAAGGGCGTGCTCGGCTATACCGACGAGCCGCTGGTTTCGATCGACTTCAACCATAATGCGGCCAGCTCGACCATTGACAGCCTCGAAACCTCTGTGATCGACGGCAAGCTGGTGCGCGTGCTCAGCTGGTACGACAATGAATGGGGCTTCTCGAACCGCATGATCGATACCGCGGGCGTGATCGCCAAGTTCCTCTGATTTAAAGGCAACGTCGATGACCGCTTTCAAAACCCTCGACGATATCGGTGACGTCACCGGCAAGCGCGTGCTCGTGCGTGTCGACCTGAACGTCCCGATGATCGAAGGCGCGGTCAGCGACGTGACCCGGATCCAGGCGGCGATGCCGACGATCCGCGAATTGTCGGACAAGGGCGCCATCGTCCTGCTTCTTGCGCATTTCGGGCGCCCGAAGGGGGCGAAGAACCCGACCCAGTCGCTCAGCCTCGTGATGGGCGGCCTGGAAGATGTGCTCGGCCATTCGGTGATGTTCATCCCCGAAGCGGTGGGCGAGGGCGCCAAGGCGGGCATCGCGGTGCTCGCCGCCGGCGACGTTGCGGTGATGGAAAACACGCGCTTCAATCCCGGCGAGGAAACAAACGATCCGGTCTTTGCCGACGCGCTGGCGGAAATCGGCGACCTTTACGTCAACGACGCCTTTTCGGCGGCGCACCGCGCGCATGGCTCGACCGAGGGTATTGCTCGCCGGTTGCCATCCTATGCCGGCCGCGCGATGGAAGCCGAACTCAAGGCGCTCGACGCCGCGCTGGGCAATCCGGCGCATCCGGTGGCGGCCGTCGTCGGCGGCGCCAAGGTGTCGAGCAAGATCGACGTGCTGCGCCATCTGGTGAGCAAGGTCGACCATCTGATCATCGGCGGCGGCATGGCGAACACCTTTCTCGCCGCGCGCGGGGTCGATGTCGGCAAGTCGCTCTGCGAGCATGACCTGGTCGATACCGCCAATGCGATTTTCGAAGCGGCCGACGCCGCGGGCTGCACGATCCACCTGCCGTACGACGTCGTGGTAGCAAAGCAGTTCGCGCCGAACCCGCCGACGCGCACCGTCAACGTGCATGAAGTCGCGGCCGACGAGATGATCCTCGATGTCGGCCCCGCCGCGGTCGAAGCCTTGGCGGACGTTCTCAAAAACTGCCGGACACTCGTATGGAACGGCCCGCTCGGGGCGTTCGAGACGCCGCCGTTCGACACCGCGACCGTCGCGCTGGCGAAGACCGCCGCGGCGCTGACCCGCGAAGGCTCGCTGATCTCGGTCGCGGGCGGCGGCGATACGGTCGCCGCGCTCAACCATGCCGGCGTCGCGGCCGACTTCACCTTCGTATCGACCGCAGGCGGCGCTTTCCTCGAATGGATGGAAGGCAAAGTGCTGCCGGGCGTGGACGCGCTCAAAGCCTAGTTTTCCTGGCCGCATTGCATCCCGTGCGCGGGGTAGCTATGCGCGCCGCCACATACGTATGCAACCATCGGAGACGTTATGACGACCGCCAATGCCGCAATGCTCGAACAGATCAAGTCGGGACAGGGCTTTATCGCTGCGCTCGACCAGAGCGGCGGTTCGACGCCCAAGGCATTGAAGGGCTATGGTATCGAAGCAGACGCTTTCTCTAACGACGAGGAAATGTTCGGCCTGATTCACGCGATGCGCAGCCGCATCGTCACTGCGCCCTGCTTCAATGGCGAGAAAGTGATCGGCGCGATCCTGTTCGAGCGCACGATGGACGGCGAGGCCGACGGCAAGCCGGTCCCCACGCTGTTGTGGGAACGCGGTGTTGTCCCGTTCCTGAAGGTCGACAAGGGTCTCGAAGATGAAGCCGAGGGCGTCCAGCTGATGAAGCCTAACCCGGGCCTCGACGATCTCTGCGCGCGCGCGGTGGCGAAGGGCGTGTTCGGCACGAAGATGCGCAGTGTCGTCAACCTTGCCAATCCGGCGGGTGTGAAGACGATCGTCGAGCAGCAGTTCGCCGAGGCGAAGCGCATCGCGGCGCACGGATTGGTGCCGATTATTGAGCCCGAAGTGAATATCAAGAGCACCGAGCGCGACGGCGCCGACCGGCTGCTGCTTCGGGAAATCACGGTGGCGCTCGATAGCTGGGACGGTGCCCCGGTGATGCTCAAGCTGTCATTGCCAGCCGAAGCCGGCCTGTTCCAGTCGCTGGTCGATCATCCCAAGGTTTTGCGCGTCGTTGCGCTGTCGGGCGGCTTTGCGCGTCCCGAAGCCTGCGTCGAGCTGGCGAAGAACCCGGGCATCATCGCGAGCTTCAGCCGCGCTTTGCTCGAAGATCTGCGCCACCAGATGAGCGACGACGAGTTCAACGCCTCGCTGGGCGGTGCGATCAAGGAAATTCACGCGGCCTCCGTGGCCTAGGTGATGGGAGAGCGGTGGCAAGCCGTTGACGATTATATCGCCGCCAAATTGCTTGGCGACGATGGCGCGCTTGCCACCACCCTCGCGAACAATGCCGACCAGGGCCTGCCGCCGATCGACGTATCTGCGGCGCAGGGGAAGATGCTGTTCCTGCTCGCGCAGATGGCGGGGGCGAAGCGCATTCTCGAGGTCGGAACGCTCGGCGGATATTCGACGATCTGGCTTGCGCGCGCGCTGCCCGAGGGCGGGACGCTGGTGACGCTGGAACTCGAAGCGCATCATGCGCGCGTTGCGCGAGAGAATCTGAAAACGGCTGAATTGGCTGACGTTGTCGACATTCGTGTCGGCCCGGCGGCCGAAAGCCTGGAGGCGATGACCGACGAAGCGCCGTTCGACCTTGTCTTCATCGACGCCGACAAGCAGGACAATGTCCGTTACGTCGAAGAGGCGATCCGGCTCGGCCATCCCGGAACCACGATCATCGTCGACAATGTCGTGCGCGAAGGCGGCGTGCTGGATGCAAACAGCAACGACGAGCGCATCATCGGCACGCGTGCGCTTTTCGACATGCTGAACGCGCATCCTCGCCTCGACGCGACCGCCATCCAGACGGTCGGCGCCAAGGGTTGGGATGGTTTTGTGTTGGCGCGGGTGCTTTAGAGTCCGCCCGCGAATCGGAACGAGAAGCGATAGTCCGACGGCTTGATCTTCACATTGGTCATCTTTTCGGGGCGGACCGATTCGAGCGTGAACTGGCCGTCGGCAAGCTGGACCGGTTCGCCCAGCGTCGCTTCGAACGGCTGCTTTTCGCCATTGCCGCGAATCCACAGCATTTTCACGCGGACGCGGCCCGCCCAAACGCAACGGGCATTCATCGGGCAGCGGCTATCCTCGACCACCTCGACGGGCTGGACGAGCGGGCCATCGACATAGGCTTTCTGACCGAGCGCGACGTCGCTGCCGCCCTGCAGCGGCGCGCCGCGCGTCGTGGCGCAGGCGGAAAGGGCCAGTGCAGCGGGGAGAGCGAGTGCCGCGAGGCGATAGATGTTCTGCATTTGCCCGTCTGTGACCGCGCCGCTATGAACGCGCCATGAAAACACCGACCTGCCAACTTTACCTGATCTCGCCGCTCGATGTCGGCGGCGATTTTCCGGACCGTCTGACCGAAGCGTTCGACGCCGGCCCGGTCGCGGCCTTCCAGTTTCGCGTCAAGGACCTCGAACAGCATGAAGCGGCGCGGCTCGCCGAACCGCTGCAAGCAATCTGCGCTGCGCGTGACGTGGCGTTCATCGTCAATGACGACATCGCCCTCGCGAAACGGCTGGGCGCGGATGGCGTGCATCTGGGGCAGGACGATGGCGATCCGCGCGAGGCGCGCCGTGAGCTCGGGCCGCAAGCGCAGATCGGTGTCACCTGTCACGCCAGCCGCCATATGGCGATGGAAGCGGGCGAAGCGGGGGCGGATTATGTGGCCTTTGGCGCCTTCTTCCCTACGACCACCAAGACCGTCGAGCACCATGCCGAACCGGAAATACTGGAATGGTGGCAGGGAATGTTCGAGCTGCCTTGCGTCGCGATCGGCGGGATCACCGTCGACAATGCGCGGACGTTGGTCGAGGCGGGGGCGGATTTTCTTGCGGTGTCGAGCGGTGTTTGGTCCCATCCCGAGGGTCCGGGAGCCGCAGTGCGCGCGTTCAGCGCGCTCCTGAACGATCAGCCAGCGGGGTAGTCGCGCCCCGGCATTTTCGGACCATCTTTGAGCGCGCGCGGCGCCGCCGCATCCTTGCGCCAGCCAAACAGGCCGGCGCAAGGAGCCCCGCGCGACGAAGTTGCTGCGTTGCCGCGAGGGGGCGGCGGGGTAAGGTCCGAAAGATCGATACTCATCATGGCTGCGGATATGGCATCGATGTCGCGACTCATATTGGATCGATGCGTCAAATCGGCTTCGGTTCGTCGCCTTTTGGCTTGCATCTGTTTTTGACTTGCGCTGGGCCCGGGGGGTCGCAACACAGCGGGCGGGGAGAAGTTTATGACCGAAATCACGACACCGGCTGCACGCGGACGCGAATTGACGCTCCGCGCGGTCCTGCTCGGCGGCCTGCTGACGCTGATGTTCACCGCGGCGAACGTCTATCTGGGGCTGAAGGTCGGGCTGACCTTCGCGACCTCGATTCCCGCGGCGGTGATTTCGATGGCGCTGCTGCGCTATATGGCCGGGTCGACGATCCTCGAAAATAACATCGTCCAGACGATCGCGAGCGCTGCGGGCACGCTGGCGGCGATCATCTTCGTGCTGCCGGGGCTCGTCATGGTCGGCTATTGGCAGGGTTTCCCGATGATCGAGACCACCGCGATCACGATGCTGGGCGGCATATTGGGCGTGCTTTTTTCGGTGCCGCTGCGCCGTGCGCTCGTCGTCGATTCGGATCTTCCCTATCCCGAAGGCCGCGCCGCTGCCGAAGTGCTGCAAGTCGGCGCGGCGAGCGCCGAGGGCGCCGAAGAAAATCGCGCCGGACTTTCGGCGTTGCTGTGGAACAGCATCGTTGCGGCCGCCTTTACCTTGCTCACCCAGATGAAGCTCGCCGGCGCCGAAGTCGCGCGCTGGTTCGCTGTGGGCAGCGGCGCAACTGGAATTGCGGGCGGCCTCGCTTTTGCGTTGTTCGGCGTCGGACATCTTGTCGGACTGTCGGTCGGCATGGCGCAGCTTGTCGGGATGGTCACCGGCTGGTGGGTGCTGCTGCCGATCCTGACGCAGGGCGGAACGGGCGATGCCGAGACGCTGGCGAACACCGTGTTCCGCGCCGATGTCCGCTTCTTTGGCGCCGGCGTGATCGCGGTCGCCGCGATCTGGACGCTGATCAAAATCGCCGGACCGGTCATCGGCGGCATCCGCTCGGCGATGGCGGCGAGCCGCGCTCGGCAGGGCGGCGCCACACTTGCCATCGAAGAACAGGATATGTCGATCAACTGGGTCTTCGGCGGATCGCTGGCGCTGATGCTGCCGATCGGCTGGCTGCTTTGGACCGTGCTGGCGGGCGGACCGCTTGCGGGATCGTCGATGATCCTGATCGCGGGCGCGATCCTGTTCATCATCGTCGTCGGGCTGATGATCGCGTCGGTCACCGGCTATATGGCGGGCCTGATCGGCGCGTCGAACTCGCCGGTGTCGGGGATCGGGATTCTTGCGATCATTGCCTCGTCGCTGCTGCTGCTCGGACTCCTTGGCCGTGGGGGCGGAGAGGAAGAAATCGCCGCGATGGTCGCCTATGCGCTGATCGTGACCGGCCTCGTGTTCGGCATCGCGACGATTTCGAACGACAATCTTCAGGACCTGAAGACTGGCCAGCTCGTCGGCGCGACGCCGTGGAAGCAGCAGGTCGCGCTGATCATCGGCGTGATCTTCGGCTCGATCATCGTTCCGCCAGTTTTGAACGTGCTCAACGAAACCCTCGGTTTCGTCGGTGCGCCGGGGGCAGGGCCGAATGCGCTCGCCGCACCGCAGGCGGGACTGATCTCGTCGCTCGCGCAGGGCGTGCTTGGCGGCGACCTCAACTGGACGATGCTGGGTTATGGCGCGCTTGCCGGCGTCGGCTTCATCATCGTCGATGCGATGCTTGGGCGTGCGGGCAAGCTTCGGCTTCCGCCGCTGGCGATCGGCATCGGCGTCTATCTGCCGATGGCGGTGATCCTGCCCGTGGTCATCGGCGCGGTCGGCGGCTGGTTCTATGACCGCTGGGCGGCGAAGCGCCCGAACGCGGGCTTCGCGCACCGGATGGGTGTGCTCACCGCGACGGGAATGATTGTCGGCGAAAGCCTGTTCGGCGTCGTCTACGCAGGCGTTGTCGCGGGGAGCGGCAGCGATGCCCCGCTGGCGGTCCTCGGCGACGGATATGCGCCCTACGCGCCATGGGTCGGGCTCATCCTGTTCGTAGGGCTCGTCTGGCTCAGCTACAAGCGGACCCGCCGCATGGTCGTCGAAACGCCCTGACTTGCCCTTCGGCGCTTGCGCGGCTAAAGGCGCGCACCTGATAGCTGTGCCCGGCGGGCGCCGCTTTGCTCTTTCCATCCTTGAACTGTGCCCCCAATCTTAGAAGGCTTGCGCGATGAAAATCACCGGCGTTGAAATCCGTCCCGGCAATATTATCGAATTTGAAAAGGGGATCTGGAAGGTCACCAAGATCCAGCACACCCAGCCGGGCAAGGGCGGCGCCTATATGCAGGTCGAAGCCAAGAATCTGATCGACGGCCGCAAGCTGAACAACCGCTTTCGCAGCGCCGACACGGTCGAAAAGGTCCGCCTCGACACCAAGGATTTCCAGTTCCTCTATGCCGAGGGCAACGACCTGGTGTTCATGGACAAGGACACCTACGAGCAGATCACGATCGCCAAGGACGTCGTCGGCGAAGCGCATGAGTTTTTGCAGGACGGCATGGACGTTGTGCTCGAGCTTTGGGAAGAGCGCCCGATTTCGGTCGAACTGCCCGAAACGATCGAGGCCTTGATTGTCGAGGCTGACGCCGTGGTGAAGGGGCAGACCGCATCGTCGTCGTACAAGCCCGCGATCCTCGACAATGGCGTTCGCGTGATGGTGCCGCCGCATATCACCAGCGGGACCCGCATCGTCGTGCATGTGTACGACCGCGAATATGTCCGCCGCGCCGACTGATGGCACAGATCGTCACCGACGCGCGGAGCTTTCGGGCCGACCGCGCGTGGGGGGCGCGCGATCTCGCCGAGATCGAAGGCGCCAGCGTCCGTCTGCATTGGACGGACCAGCCTTATAAATGGCATGTCAACGATGGCGCTGAACTCTTCTGTGTCATCGCCGGGATGGTCGACATGCATTATCGAGAGGCGGGCGAGGAGCATGTTGTGCGCCTCGACGCCGGCGACATGTTCGTGGCCGAGGTCGGCGACGAACATGTGGCGCATCCAGTGGGCGAGGCCCGCATTTTGGTCGTAGAACGTAAGGGATCCGTATAGTGGCCGTATCTGGCATCATCACCGTCATGGAACGCGCCGCCCGCAAGGCGGGAACGAAGCTGCGCCGCGACTTCGGCGAGATCGAGCATCTGCAGGTTTCGCAGAAGGGCCCCGCGGACTTTGTGTCGAAAGCCGATCAGGCGGCCGAGCGCACGCTGTACGACGAACTCGGCCGCGACCGTCCGGGCTGGGGCTTTGTGCTCGAAGAAGGCGGGATCATCGAAGGCGACCCGGGCAAGCCGCGCTTCATCATCGATCCGCTCGACGGAACCTCGAACTTCCTTCACGCCATTCCGCATTTCGCGATTTCGATCGCGGTGCAGGAACCGAAGCCGGGCGGCGGCTGGGGCGACGTGACGGCGGCGCTGATCTATCAGCCGGTCACCGACGAAAGCTATTGGGCCGAACGCGGCCGCGGCGCGTGGTTGCACGACCGGCGCCTGCGCGTCGCATCGCGCCGCCACCTCAACGAATGCCTCGTTTCGACGGGCATCCCCTACATGGGCCATGGCAATATGGCGCAGTGGAGCCGCATTTTCGGCGCTGTTGCACCCGAAGTCGCCGGCATTCGCCGCTTCGGCGCCGCCAGCCTCGATCTCGCATGGGTCGCGGCGGGCCGTTACGACGGGTTCTGGGAAAGCGACCTTCAGGTCTGGGACGTTGCTGCGGGCATGTTGCTCGTGCGCGAAGCCGGGGGTTTCGTCAGCGATTTCCGCGGCGGCGACCGCGCGATCGAACGCAGCGAGTTTATTGCGGGCAGCGCCGCGGTCCATTCGAAGCTGCAGAAACTGATCGCGGGGGCACTCCGCAACGCCTGATTTCCAGTCCGCCATCCCGGCGAAGGCCGGGATGGTGAAGCTATGCGTTCAATCTACTTCTCGAAGACATACTCGCGGAAGCTGTCCATCAGCGATGCCCAGGTGTTGAACGTCTCGCCGACATTCTCGCGCGGGATGCCCGCGAAATCGAGGTCGACGTCCATTTCCAGCACCGGGTCACCCTCGTCGTCCTTATAGGCGCGGGCGAAGCGCTTGTCCTTGTTCCACTTGTTGAGCTTGTCGAGCGAGACGCCCTTGGCATCGCTGAAACCCATATAATATTGCAGCGTCTTGCATTTCTTGCCCTCGTCGCAGTTCATGAAGAGGACGAGGAATTTCAGGCCGCCCCGACTGCTTTCGATATAGGGATCGTCGCCCGGCTTGGCGACGATCGTCGCCGGCCAGCCCTGCGACTCGACGATCGCCTGGATCGTTGCGGGATTCGCCGCGTTGATCAATTCGGCATGCGCCGGTGTAGCCGAGAAAAACGTGGCGGCTCCCAAGGCCAGCGCGGCGCGAAGGGTGATTGGTCCCATGAAAACTCCTCAAATCGAAACGACGCCAAAAAGCGCAGCGAAACGACCCACTTTTATCGGCGTATCACAGGGATAGGGCCTGTCACCAGCGCCGTTTATGCTTTTGGTCACGCGGGTTACGAAATTCCTGCCCGCAGAGGTTGCGAGGCGCGGCGCGCTGGCCTAAAGCGCCCGCAACAAGGGTGCTCAGACACCCCAATAGATGAACAACAGAACTGCGAGCTCCCATGGTCGATCTGACGCAATATTTGCCGATTCTGATCTTTCTGGTCGTCGCCATCGGCCTGTCTTCCGCCTTCGTGTTTCTACCGATGGGGGTTGCGCGGCTGACCGGGGCGCACAAGCCCGATCCGGCGAAGCTGACCGAATATGAATGCGGCTTCCCGGCGTTCGAGGATGCGCGCAGCCAGTTCGACGTTCGCTTCTATCTCGTCGCCATCCTCTTCATCATCTTCGACCTCGAAGCGGCGTTCCTCTTTCCATGGGCGGTCAGCCTGAAAGAAATCGGCTGGGCGGGTTGGGCCACGATGATGATTTTCCTCGCCGAACTGACGCTCGGCCTAGTGTATGCATGGAAGAAAGGGGCGTTGGACTGGGAATGAGCAGCTCGATCATCCTGCCGCCCGGCCAGATGCCGGTTGCCCCGGGGACGAACCCCGACATGTCGTTTTTCGACGACCTCAACAGCGAGGTCGGCGACAAGGGATTTCTCGTCACCTCGACCGAGGATCTGTTCAACTGGGCGCGTACTGGTTCGCTCTGGTGGATGACCTTTGGCCTCGCATGCTGCGCGGTCGAGATGATCCACGTCAACATGCCGCGTTATGACATGGAGCGGTTCGGGGCCGCGCCGCGCGCATCGCCGCGTCAGTCGGACGTGATGATCGTCGCGGGCACGCTGTGCAATAAGATGGCCCCGGCGCTGCGCCGCGTTTACGACCAGATGTCGAACCCGAAATATGTCATCTCGATGGGCAGCTGCGCCAATGGCGGCGGCTATTATCATTATAGCTATTCGGTGGTGCGCGGCTGCGACCGTATCGTGCCCGTGGACATCTATGTTCCCGGCTGCCCGCCGACGGCTGAGGCCTTGCTCTATGGCGTGATGCAGCTGCAGCGGAAAATCCGCCGCACCGGGACGATCGAACGCTGATGGCCCATGCTGCTCCTCTCGTAGCGCCGCAGCCGGCGCTGGCTGCCGCGCTCACCAAGCTGCTCGGCACCGATCTGCTGGTGCATGTCTTCACCGTCGATGAAGACAGCATCACGGTCGACCGCGAAGCCGTCGCCGGGGTGATGATCGCGCTGCGCGACAATCTCGAATATCAGCAACTGATGGAGATCGCGGGGGTCGATTATCCCGATCGCGCCGAGCGGTTCGAGGTGGTCTATCATCTGCTCAGCGTCACCAAGAACCATCGCCTGCGCGTCCGTGTGTCGACCGATGAGGCGACGCCGGTGCCGACGATCGTTCCCGTCTGGCCGAACGCGGGCTGGCTCGAGCGCGAAGTGTTCGACATGTATGGCGTGCTGTTCAGCGGCAACACCGACCTGCGCCGCATCCTGACCGACTATGGTTTTCAGGGGCATCCGCAGCGCAAGGACTTCCCGCTGACCGGCTACACCGAGCTGCGCTATTCCGAAGAGGACAAGCGCGTCGTGTACGAGCCGGTGAAGCTGGCGCAGGATTTCCGCAATTTCGACTTCCTCAGCCCATGGGAAGGCGCCGACTATGTGCTGCCGGGCGATGAAAAGGCTGGTGGCACGGGCGAAGCGCCGGGTAAGGGCGCGCCGACGCCGATGACGGCAAAGGAAGTGAAGGCGTCCGACGACAAGGCCAAGGCTTCGCCGCCGCCCACTCCGAAGACGACCGACAGCCCGACGCAGACCGGTGCGGGTGCCAAGGTCAATAAGGCCGCTTCGAAGACGAGCCGCGACGGCGCAAAATCCAAAGTTGCGACGAAGGAGGCGAAAACGCCCGCGACCACCAAGGCCGAAAAGGCACCGCCGAAGCCGCGCGCGCCGCGCAAGCCCAAAGCAGGAGGTGACGCATGACCGACTCTCCGCATGTCAATCACTATGGCGGCGACCTGTTCGAGGGCTATCCGGTCGATACTGCGAACACCGCGGGCGATCAGGCGGTCACCAACTACACGATCAACTTCGGTCCGCAGCATCCGGCGGCGCACGGCGTGTTGCGTCTGGTGCTCGAACTCGACGGCGAGATCATCGAGCGCGTCGATCCGCACGTCGGGCTGCTTCACCGCGGTACCGAAAAGCTGATCGAATATAAGACCTATTTGCAGGCTTTGCCCTATTTTGATCGGCTCGACTATTGTTCGCCGCTCGCGATGGAGCACTCGTACGTGCTCGCGATAGAGAAGCTGCTCGACCTCGAAGTCCCGGCGCGCGCGCAATATCTGCGCGTGCTGTTCGCCGAGCTGACGCGCATCTGCAACCATATGCTCAACATCGGGTCGCACGTCATGGACGTCGGCGCGATGACCCCCAACCTGTGGGTGTTCGAGCTGCGCGAGGATTGCCTGAACTTCTTTGAGCGCGCGTCGGGCGCGCGGATGCACTCGGCCTATTTCCGTCCGGGCGGCGTCCATCAGGATGTTCCCGAAAAGCTGCTCGTCGACATCGGCGAGTGGGTCGAAACGCGCCTGCCGAAGCTGTTCGGCGATGCGATGAGCCTGGTTATCGATAACCGCATCTTCAAACAGCGCAACGTCGACATCGCGACGGTGAGCAAGGAAGACGCGCTGGCGTGGGGTTTCTCGGGCCCGATGATCCGCGGCAGCGGCATCGCATGGGATTTGCGCAAGTCGCAGCCCTATGACGCCTATGCGGCGATGGAATTCGACATTCCCGTCGGCACGCGCGGCGATTGCTACGACCGCTTCATGGTGCGCGTCGAGGAAGTCTATCAGTCGGCAAAGATCATCAAACAGTGCCTGCGCGATATGCCGACGGGCCCGATCGCCAGCCTCGACCGCAAGGTCGTGCCGCCGAAGCGCGGCGAGATGAAGCAGTCGATGGAATCGCTGATCCATCACTTCAAGCTCTACACCGAGGGCTTCCACGTCCCTGCGGGCGAAGTTTACGTGGCGACCGAAAGCCCCAAGGGCGAATTCGGCGTCTATCTGGTCAGCGACGGCACCAACAAGCCGTACCGCTGCAAGATCCGCCCGACGGCGTTTTCGCATTTGCAGGCGATGGACATGATGTCGAAAGGCCACATGCTCGCGGATACGACTGCGATCATCGGCGCGATCGACGTGGTGTTCGGGGAGTGTGACCGGTGACCAAGCTGGAAATCGCCGAAACGATGATCGCGCATTACAACGCGCAAGACGCCGATGCCTATGTCGCGTTGATGACCGACGATGCGGCCGAAGCCGGCTATCGCGGCGCAGTCGTCCGCGATGGCAAGGAAGGCGTGCGTGCGGGATTGAAGGCGATGTTCGCCGAATTCCCGCAGAACCGCGCCGAGATCCTGTCGGGTTATGCGCTCGGCGACTTCGCCGTCCTGCACGAAAAGGTCGCGCGTTCGCCGGACGCCGAACCGTTCGAGGTTATGACCATCTATAGTTTTGAAGGCGACCAAGTGTCGCGTGTGGAGTTTGTCCGCTAATGGCCGACGCACCCCAAATCCCCGACGAAGCCGAAACCCGCGCACGCTGGGGCGCTTTCGCATGGACGGCGGAAAACGCCGAAAAGGCGAAGGCGGTCATCGCGCGCTATCCCGCGGGGCGGCAGCGTTCGGCGGTGATGCCGCTGCTCGACCTCGCGCAGCGGCAGGTCGGCGCCGAGACGCAGACGCAGGGCTGGCTGCCCGTGCCGGTGATCGAATATGTCGCCGCCCAGCTCGATATGCCGTTCATGCGCGCCTATGAGGTCGCGACCTTTTACACGATGTATAATCTCGTCCCCGTCGGCCGCTATCATGTGCAGGTGTGCGGCACGACGCCGTGCCTGCTGCGCGGGTCGGACGATGTGATGGCGGCGTGCAAGAACCGCGGCATGGTGAAGGGCAAGACGACGCCCGACGGCCTGTTCACGCTGACCGAGGTCGAGTGCATGGGCACCTGCACCAACGCGCCGATGGTCCAGATCAACGACGATAATTATGAAGACCTCGATTACGACAGCACCGTCCGCATCCTCGAAGCGCTTGCGGCGGGTGAGCAGCCGAAGGCGGGGACGCAGCTTGCGAACCGCCACACGAGCGAGCCCGACGGCGGACCGACGACGCTGAAGGAAATGGTATCTTCGAACCACGACTATCGGAAGGAATGGTAAGCCATGCTGGCCGATAAGGATCGCATTTTCACCAATCTCTACGGCTTCCAGCCGTGGAATTTGAAGTCTGCGCAGGCGCGCGGTGACTGGGATAATACCAAGGATCTGATGAAGCGCGGCCAGGACGCGATCATCGAAGAGATCAAGGCGTCGGGCCTGCGCGGCCGCGGCGGCGCGGGCTTTCCGACCGGCCTCAAATGGTCGTTCATGCCGAAGGAGCCGCGCGCCGACCGCCCGAGCTTCCTCGTCATCAACGCCGACGAATCCGAGCCGGGGTCGTGCAAGGACCGCGAAATTATCCGGCATGATCCGCACAAGCTGATCGAAGGCGCGCTGATCGCGGGGTTCGCGATGCGCGCGCGCGCCGCTTACATCTATATCCGCGGCGAATTCATCCGCGAGGCCGAGACATTGTTTGCGGCCGTGCAGGAGGCGTATGATGCCGGCCTGCTCGGCAAGAACGCCGCCAAGTCGGGTTACGACTTCGACGTCTTTGTCCACCGCGGCGCCGGCGCGTACATCTGCGGCGAAGAAACCGCGATGATCGAAAGCCTGGAAGGCAAAAAGGGCCAGCCGCGCCTGAAACCGCCGTTCCCGGCGGGTGCGGGGCTTTACGGCTGCCCGACGACGGTCAACAATGTCGAGAGCATTGCGGTCGTCCCGACGATCCTGCGCCGCGGCGCGCCGTGGTTCGCAAGCTTCGGGCGTGAGAATAACAAGGGCACCAAGCTCTTCCAGATTTCGGGCCATGTCGAGCGCCCGTGCGTCGTCGAGGAAGAGATGGGCATCACCTTCCGCGAACTGATCGACAAGCATTGCGGCGGCATTCGCGGCGGCTGGGACAATCTGCTTGCGGTGATCCCCGGTGGCTCGTCGGTCCCGCTCGTCCCTGCGGTCGAGATCATGGACGCGCCGATGGATTTCGACGGGCTGAAGGCCGTCGGATCGGGCCTCGGCACGGCCGCCGCCATCGTGATGGACAAGTCGACCGACGTCGTCCAGGCGATCAGCCGCATCAGCTATTTCTACAAGCATGAAAGCTGCGGCCAGTGCACACCGTGCCGCGAGGGCACCGGCTGGATGTGGCGCGTGATGGAGCGCCTGCGCACCGGCGATGCCGACATCAGCGAAATCGACACGCTGTACGACGTGACCAAGCAGGTCGAAGGCCACACCATCTGCGCGCTCGGCGATGCGGCGGCCTGGCCGATCCAGGGCCTGATCAAACATTTCCGCCCCGAAATCGAACGCCGCATTCGCGAGAATGGCGGCGCGCTGGAGGCAGCCGAATAATGCCTAAAGTAACCGTAGATGGCGTAGAAATCGACGTTCCGCAGGGCGCGACCGTTCTGCAGGCGTGCGAGATGGCGGGGAAGGAAATTCCGCGCTTCTGCTACCATGAACGTCTGTCGATCGCCGGCAATTGCCGCATGTGCCTTGTCGAAGTCGCACCCGGCCCGCCGAAACCGCAGGCGTCGTGCGCGCTGCCGACCGCCGAGGGGCAGGTGATCAAGACCGACAGCCCGATGGTGAAGAAGGCGCGCGAAGGGGTGATGGAGTTTCTGCTCATCAACCACCCGCTCGACTGCCCGATTTGCGATCAGGGCGGCGAGTGCGATTTGCAGGATCAGTCTGTCGCTTACGGCCGCGGCGCGACGCGCTATGACGAGAATAAGCGCGCGGTCACCGAGAAATATATGGGGCCCATCGTCAAGACGGTGATGACGCGCTGCATACAGTGCACGCGCTGCGTCCGCTTTGCCGAGGAAGTCGCGGGCGTCGAAGATATCGGCGCGATCGGGCGCGGCGAGAACATGCAGATCACCAGCTACCTCGAACATGCGGTCGCGAGCGAGCTTTCGGGCAATATCGTCGACCTGTGCCCGGTCGGCGCGCTGACCAGCAAGCCCTATGCGTTCGAAGCGCGGCCGTGGGAGCTGACCAAGACGCTCGGCATCGATATGATGGACGCGGTCGGCACCAATGTCCGCATCGACAGCCGTGGGCGTCAGGTGCTGCGCGTGTTGCCGCGGATCAACGACGATGTGAATGAGGAATGGGCGAGCGACAAGACGCGCCACCATGTCGACGGCCTCGTCCGCCGCCGCCTCGACCGACCTTATGTCCGCAAGGGCGGCCAGATGGTCGAAGCGACGTGGGCCGAAGCCTTTGAGGCGATCAGGGCGGTGAACGCCGGGTCGTCGGTCGCCGCAATCGCGGGCGACCTGTCCGATTGCGAGACGATGTTCGCGGCGAAATCGCTGGTCAATGCGCTCGGCGGTACGCTGCTCGAGGGGCGTCAGACCGGGCTCGACTATGATGTCACCAGCCTGTCGGCGGTGAATTTCAACACTGGCATCGCCGAGGCAGAGAACGCCGACGTGATCCTGCTCGTCGGAACGAACCTGCGCTGGGAAGCGCCGCTGATCAACACGCGCGTCCGCAAGGCGGCGTGGAAGAAGGGCGCGAAGGTTTTCGCGATCGGCCCCGAAACCGACCTGACGTACAAGACCGAATGGCTCGGCGACGACGCCTCGCTCGTCGCGAAGCTGCCTGCAGCGGTGCTCGACGCGCTGAAGGGCGCCGAGCGGCCGATGCTGATCTTCGGCGGCGGCGCGCTGTCGGTGCCCGGCGTCCACGGTGCGGGCCTTGCGCTCGCCAAGTCGGTGAACGCGGTCAAGGACGGCTGGAACGGCTATAATGTCGTGCATTTCTCGGCCGCGCGCATGGGGTCGCTGATGCTCGGTTACGGCCTGCCCGGCGGGATCAAGGATGTGATCGCGGCGAAGCCGAAGCTCGCTTTCTTCCTCGGCGCCGACGAGGTCGATTTCGCGGCACTGCCCGATACGTTCAAGGTCTATGTCGGGCATCATGGCGACAAGGGCGCGCATGCCGCCGACGTCATCCTGCCCGCCGCCGCATGGACTGAAAAGGACTTCACCACGGTTAACACCGAGGGCCGCGTTCAGCGCAGCGAAAAGGCGGTGTTCGCACCCGGCGACGCGCGCGAGGATTGGAGCATTTTCCGTGCGCTCGCCGATGCGCTCGGCGTGTCGCTCGGGTTCGACAGCTTTGCGCAGTGCCGCGCGGCGATGATCGTCGCGGTGCCGGCGCTCGGCGTCGAAGGGATTACCGATTACGGCTGGTCGGTACCGAAGCTGCCCGCCAAGCCCGAAGCGCGCGGGATCCCGTCGCCGATCAAGGATTTCTATCTCACCAACGCCATCTGCCGCGCGTCGCCGACGATGCAGCGCTGCTCGGAAGAGCTGGTCCATGGCGCAGACTTTGCGGAGGCCGCGGAATGAACCCGGTGCATGCGATTGCCAGCGTGCTGCTGGTCGGGATGGGCTATTCGGTCTGGCGCGGGTTCAATCCGCGCAAGTCGGAAAAGCCC
This sequence comes from Sphingopyxis sp. Soil_C_28, assembly GCF_057657055.1. Lineage (NCBI taxonomy): Bacteria > Pseudomonadati > Pseudomonadota > Alphaproteobacteria > Sphingomonadales > Sphingopyxidaceae > Sphingopyxis > Sphingopyxis sp. Soil_C_28. The sequence goes on along the minus strand of NZ_JBDGJE010000001.1, from coordinate 1,290,016 downwards.
GGCCCGCATAACGGTTGGCGCAACCAGGACGGGACCCGGAAATGACCGAGACCTTCATCTCCTGGGGCATGGACCCGAATTGGGCGTGGGGCGTCGCGACGATCGTCGGCATCCTGCTCATCGCGCTGCCGCTGATGCTCGCGGTTGCGATGATCATCTATGCCGACCGCAAGATCTGGGCGGCGATCGCGCTGCGCCGCGGTCCGAACGTCGTCGGTCCTTTCGGCCTGCTCCAAAGCTTCGCCGACGGTCTGAAAGTGTTCCTGCAGGAAACGATCATCCCGACCGGCGCCAACCGCGGGCTGTTCCTGATCGCGCCGATCATCACCTTCACCGTCGCGCTGATGGCGTGGGCGGTGATCCCGTTCAATTCGGGCGCGGTGCTCGCCGACATCAATGTGGGGCTGCTCTACATCCTCGCGATTTCGTCGCTCGGTGTGTACGGCGTGATCCTGTCGGGCTGGGCGTCGAACTCGAAATATCCCTTCTTCTCGGCGATGCGCGCCTCGGCGCAGATGATCAGCTATGAAGTCTCGATCGGCTTCATCCTGATCGGCGTCGTGCTCTTTGCCGACAGCTTCAACATGAACGAGATCGTGAAAGCGCAGCAGGGGCACGGGCTCGGCATCGTCAACGCCTTCGGCTTCAATCTGCTGCTCTTCCCGCTCGCGGTGATGTTCCTGATCTCGTCGCTCGCCGAAACTGCGCGCGCGCCGTTCGACCTGACCGAAGCCGAAAGCGAGCTCGTCGCGGGCTATCAGACGGAATATTCGTCGATGGCCTTCGCGCTCTTCTGGCTCGGCGAATATGCCAACGTGCTGTTGATGTGCACGCTCAACGCGGTGCTGTTCTGGGGCGGCTGGTTGCCGCCGCTCAACATCGACCTGATCCCCTGGTTCGACATTCCGGGCTGGGTGTGGCTGTTCGGCAAGATCCTGTTCTTCTTCTTCATCTTCAGCTGGGTGAAGGCGACCGTGCCGCGCTACCGCTATGACCAGCTGATGCGGCTGGGTTGGAAGATATTCCTGCCGATCTCGCTTCTCTGGATCTTCCTGATCTCGGGCTGGCTGATGCTGACGAGGTATGGGGCATGAGCGTAATGCTTCTCGTTCTGGCTGCAGCGCAGACGGTTTCGCCTGCGCCATTGCCCCGTCCTTCCACAGGAACTTTTCTTTGCACCGTTGCGAACGCCAAAGGAGAGCAGTTGAAGTTTTCAGGAAAGCTTGGAAAAAAGAAGAACCCCCAAGGAGAATTCTATCCAGTCGTTAAGATTGAATCGACTGAAACTCCAAATTTTTCTGCATTTTATTCTGCAGAATGGATAAAGACTTATTCGCTATATCTTGTCGGTCAGCCAGAAAAATCGAGCTTTGTATCATTGATATTACATGAACCTGGTTTGGATCGAGGGGAAAGCGGCGTCGTTATTAGGTATAATCCGTACATTGGATCGCCCGCTGCAATCAGATACAGCGGAATATGTGACACCAATTTTTTTTACGGCGCTGGAGAAGAGTTCCAATGAGCACCATCGCCCACCTGATCAAAAGCTTCACGCTTTGGGAATTTGTGAAGGCGCACGCCCTCACGCTGCAATATTTCTTCAAGCCGAAGGCGACGATCAACTATCCGTTCGAGAAGAACCCGCTCAGCCCGCGTTTCCGCGGCGAGCATGCGCTGCGCCGTTATCCGAACGGCGAGGAACGCTGCATCGCGTGCAAGCTGTGCGAAGCGGTGTGCCCGGCGCAGGCGATCACGATCGAGGCTGAACCACGCGAGGACGGCTCGCGCCGCACGACGCGTTACGACATCGACATGACCAAATGCATCTATTGCGGCTTCTGCCAGGAAGCGTGCCCGGTCGATGCGGTGGTCGAGGGGCCGAACTTCGAATTCGCGACCGAAACGCGCGAAGAACTGCTCTATGACAAGGCCAAGCTGCTCGCCAATGGCGACAAATGGGAACGCGCGATCGCGGCGAATCTTGCCGCCGACGCGCCCTATCGGTAAGGGCGCGCGCACATGATCCAACTCTTTGCCTTTTACCTGTTCGCGACCCTCGTCATCGCCTCCGCGGCGATGGTGATTTTCGCGCGCAATCCGGTCCACAGCGTCATGTGGCTGATCCTTGCCTTCTTCAACGCGGCTGGGCTGATGCTGCTCGCGGGCGCCGAGTTCATCGCGATGTTGCTTGTCATCGTCTATGTCGGTGCGGTCGCGGTGCTGTTCCTGTTCGTCGTGATGATGCTCAACATCGATTTCGCCGAGCTGCGCGCGGGTTTCGTCCGCTATCTGCCGCTCGGCGCGCTGGTCGCGATCATCCTCGCCGCCGAACTGATCTTCGCGGTCGGAGCGTGGAGCGCGGGCGGTATCGACCTCGCTGCGCGCGCTGCGCCGGCGGTGACCGACAAGAGCAATATCCAGCAGATCGGCGAGCTGCTCTACACGCGCTATATCTTCCTGTTCGAGGCGGCGGGCATTGTCCTGCTCGTCGCGATGATCGGCGCGATCGTGCTGACGCATCGCCAGCGTGGCGGAGTGCGCACCCAGAATATCTCGCATCAGAACCAGCGCCGCCCGCAGGACGCGACGCGGCTGGTCGATCCGGGCGTAGGGCAGGGGATGGAACTGTGATTTCGGTCGGCCATTATCTCGCCGTTTCGGCGGTGCTCTTCACGCTTGGCGTGCTCGGCATCTTCATCAACCGCAAGAATATCATTGTCATCCTGATGGCGATCGAACTCATTCTGCTGGCGGTGAACATCAACCTCGTCGCGTTCAGCGCCGCGCTGAACGACTTGGTCGGACAGGTGTTCGCGATGTTCGTGTTGACGGTGGCCGCGGGTGAGGCCGCCATCGGCCTCGCCATTCTTGTTATTTATTTCCGCGGGCGCGGCACGATTGCCGTCGACGATGCCAACCGGATGAAGGGATAAGCCGGTGATCCAGGCGATCGTTTTCCTGCCGCTCTTGGCGGCACTTATCGCAGGGCTCGGCCAGCGGGCCATCGGCCCGTTCGCGTCGAAAATCCTGACTACGGGCGCGCTGTTTACCAGCTGCGCACTCAGCTGGCCGATCTTCCTGTCGTTCGTGACGGGCGGCGGCGAAGCCAGCGTGACGACGGTGCTGCACTGGGTGTCGTCGGGCGCGCTCCAGTTCAATTGGGAATTGCGCGTCGACACGCTGACCGCGGTCATGCTCGTCGTGATCACCACGGTGTCGGCACTCGTCCACCTCTATAGCTGGGGCTATATGGAGGAAGACCCGGATCAGGCGCGCTTCTTCGCCTATCTCTCGCTCTTCACCTTCGCGATGCTGATGCTCGTGACCGCGAACAACCTCGTCCAGATGTTCTTCGGCTGGGAAGGCGTCGGTCTCGCATCCTATCTGCTCATCGGTTTCTGGTACAAGAAGCCGAGCGCCAATGCCGCGGCGATCAAGGCCTTCGTCGTCAACCGCGTCGGCGACCTTGGCTTCATGCTCGGCATCTTCGGTACCTTCCTCGTCTTCGGCACCGTCTCGATCCCCGAGATTCTGGCGGCTGCACCGGGCATGGCGGGTTCGACGATCGGCTTCATGGGCATGCGTCTCGATACGATGACGATCCTCTGCCTGCTGCTGTTCATCGGTGCGATGGGCAAGTCGGCGCAGCTTGGGCTGCACACATGGCTGCCCGACGCGATGGAAGGCCCGACCCCGGTGTCGGCGCTGATCCACGCCGCGACGATGGTCACCGCCGGCGTTTTCATGGTCTGCCGCCTGTCGCCGATGTTCGAAACGAGCGAAGTCGCGCAGGGCGTGGTAATGTTTATCGGCGCCGCGACCTGCTTCTTCGCCGCGACCGTCGCGACGACGCAGTGGGATATCAAGCGCGTCATCGCCTATTCGACCTGTTCGCAGCTTGGTTATATGTTCTTTGCCGCGGGCGCGGGCGCCTATGGCGCCGCGATGTTCCACCTGTTCACGCACGCCTTCTTCAAGGCACTGCTGTTCCTCGGTGCCGGTTCGGTTATCCATGCGATGCATCATGAGCAGGACATGCGCTATTACGGTGATCTGCGGAAATCGATCCCGATCACCTATTGGGCGATGATGCTCGGTACGCTGGCGATCACCGGCGTCGGCATCGCGGGCGTCGCGGGCTTTGCCGGCTTCTATTCGAAGGACGGCATCCTCGAAGCGGCCTTCGCGAGCGGCGGCGGCGGCGTGGTGGCCTTCTGGGTCGGCATTTTCGTGGCATTCCTCACCAGCTTCTATTCGTGGCGCCTCGTCTTCCTGACCTTCTATGGCAAGCCGCGCTGGGAACAGAGCGAGCATATCCAGCACGCGGTGCACGACGATCACGGCCACGGCCATGACGATCATGCGCACGCCCATGCCGCGCATGACGACCACCATCATCATGACGCGCACAGTGACGGCACCGCGGGTTATCACCCGCACGAAAGCCCGATCACGATGCTGATCCCGCTGGTCGTGCTGTCGATCGGTGCGGTGTTTGCGGGCATCGCGTTCCACCACCAGTTCATCTATCCCGAAGAGGGGATGGCATTCTGGAAGGGAAGCCTCGCGTTCGACGAGCATCTGATGCACGCTGCGCACGAAGTGCCGTTGTGGGTGAAATGGACGCCGTTCACGGTGATGGCGATCGGGCTGTTCCTCGCGTGGAACAGCTATATCCGCAACACGTCGTTGCCGGGTCGCTTCGTGGCGCAGTTCAAGCTGCTCCACCAGTTCCTGTACAATAAATGGTATTTCGACGAGCTCTACAACATCCTCTTCGTGAAGCCCGCCTTCGCGATCGGTCGCTTCTTCTGGAAGCGCGGGGATGAAGGCACCATCGACCGCTTCGGTCCCGATGGCGCCGCCGCGCTCGTCGCTGGGGGGACCCGTCTCGCGGTCCGGCTGCAATCGGGTTATGTTTATGGATATGCGTTTGTGATGCTGCTCGGTCTTGTCGGCCTCGCCAGCTGGGCCATGGTGAATTTCCTGTGAGCGGCTTCCCGATTCTTTCGCTGATGCTGGCGGTTCCCGCGATCGCCGCCATCGCCTGCCTGTTTGTCGGCGACAAGACGGCGCGCTGGGTCGCGCTGGGCGCGACGCTGGCGACCTTCGTCCTTGGCTGCGTCCTCTGGGCGAACTTCGATATCGGTGGCGCGCAGTGGCAGTTCACCGAACGCGCCGACCTGTTCGGCCGCTTCCAGTGGGCGCTCGGCATCGACGGCATGGCGCTGATGCTGATCATGCTCAGCGTCTTCCTGATGCCGCTCTGCATCCTCGCCAGCTGGGACGCGATCAAGAGCCGCGTCGGACTCTACATGTCGATGTTCCTTGTGATGGAAGTCGTCATGATCGGCGTTTTCATGGCGCAGGATCTGCTGCTCTTTTACATCTTCTTCGAAGCCGGCCTGATCCCGATGTATTTCATCATCGGCATCTGGGGCGGTGCGAACCGCAAATATGCGGCGTTCAAATTCTTCCTCTACACGCTGCTCGGCTCGGTCCTCATGCTGATCGCGATGATCGCGATGATCGCCGAAGCGGGCACGACCGACATCCCGACGCTGTTGAACTATGACTTCCCGGTTCAGATGCAAACGTGGCTGTGGCTTGCCTTCTTCGCCAGCCTTGCGGTCAAGATGCCGATGTGGCCCGTCCACACATGGCTTCCCGATGCGCATGTGCAGGCGCCGACCGCGGGCTCGATGATCCTGGCCGGCGTGCTGCTGAAGCTCGGCGCCTATGGCTTCATCCGCTTCATGATGCCGATGTTCCCCGACGCCTCAGCACAGCTGATGTGGCTCGTGCTTGGGCTGTCGATGGTCGCGGTGGTCTACACCAGCCTCGTCGCGCTGGTGCAGAGTGACATGAAGAAACTGATCGCTTATTCGTCGGTCGCGCATATGGCGATCGTCACCGCGGGCCTGTTCGCGTTCAACCAGCAGGGCATCGAGGGCGCGCTGATCATCATGCTCAGCCACGGTGTCGTGTCGGCCGCGCTCTTCTTCTGCGTCGGGGTGATCTACGACCGGCTGCATACTCGCGAGATCGACCGTTATGGCGGCCTTGCCGTGAACATGCCGGCCTATGCGGTCTTCTTCATGCTGTTTACGATGGCGTCGATCGGCCTGCCGGGCACGAGCGGTTTCGTCGGCGAATTCCTGAGCCTCGCGGGCATTTACGAAGCCTCGAGCTGGGTCGCCTTTGTCTGCACGACCGGGATCATCCTTGGTGCCGCTTATATGCTCTATCTCTACCGCCGCGTCGTGTTCGGCGAACTGACCAAGGACGATGTGAAGGCAATGCCCGATCTCAACCGCCGCGAATGGGCGATCCTGACGCCGCTCGCTGCCGTAGCGCTGTGGATGGGCGTCTATCCCGAAAGCTTCCTTGCCCCGATGCGCGGGGACGTGACCACCGTCGTTGCGCGCCTTGCCCCGGCAAAGCCCGCGGGCGATGCGCACCTTGCCGTCGGCAAGCCAGAGGCCGCCAAGGCGCATGGTGAAGCCGCCCACGGGTCGAGCCATGCGGGAGGCATCCAATGACCGCCGATCTTGCGCTCATCTGGCCCGAACTGATCCTTACGATCGGTGGGCTCATCACGCTGATGCTCGGCACCTTCCTGGGCGACCGTCAGGTCGGTATCTATCAGCTCGGCGCGCTGCTCACGCTGGCGGCCGCAGCTGCGGCGGTCGTCGCGCTCTTCGGCATCGATGCGACGGTTTTTTCGGGCACGCTCTCGGTCGATAACTTCGGCGGCTTTGCCAAGCTGTTGATCTACGCTGCAAGCTTCGTCAGCATCATCATTGCGCCGCGCTTCTTTTCCGGCGGCATGCGCGCCGAATATCCGACGCTGATTCTGTTCGCCGCGCTCGGCATGGGCATCATGGCGTCGTCGCGCGACCTGATGACGCTGTACGTGGGCCTCGAGCTCAACAGCCTGGCCGCCTATGTGCTCGCCAGCTTCATGCGGACCGACGAGCGCTCGACCGAAGCCGGTCTCAAATATTTCGTCCTCGGCGCGCTGGCGTCGGGCATGCTGCTCTACGGCATCTCGCTGCTCTACGGCTTCACCGGCACGACCGATTTCGCGGGTATCGCGAAGGTGCTCGGCGGCGAGCTCAACATCGGGCTGATCTTCGGCATCGTTTTCGTGCTCGCGGGCCTCGGCTTCAAGATCAGCGCCGTGCCGTTCCACATGTGGACCCCTGACGTCTATGAAGGTGCGCCGACCCCGGTGACGACCTTCTTCGCCACCGCCCCCAAGGTGGCGGCGATGGCTTTGATGACGCGCGTCGTGATCGATGCGATGGGCCCCGCGATCGGTGCGTGGCAGCAGATCATCATCTTCCTGGCGCTCGCCTCGATCATCCTCGGTGCGGTCGGCGCGATCGGGCAGAAGAATATCAAGCGCCTGCTGGCCTACTCGTCGATCAACAATGTCGGCTTCATGCTGATCGGCCTTGCCGCGGGAACGCAGCAGGGGGTCGAAGGCGTGCTGACCTATCTGCTCGTTTACGTCGTCACGACGCTTGGCGCGTTCCTTGTCGTGCTCCAGCTTCGCGATGCCGACGGCAACCAGATCGAGAGTATTCCGGCACTTGCCGGCCTGTCGCAGGCTCGCCCCGGCTTGGCCGCGGCGATGGCGGTGTTCATGTTCAGCCTCGCAGGCATCCCACCGCTATTTGGGTTCTGGCCGAAGTATCTGGTGTTCGAGGCCGCGGTGAACGCTAACCTCGTGCCGTTGGCGGTCGCGGGTATCGTTGCCTCGGTGATCGGCGCCTTCTATTATATCGCGATCATCAAGATGATGTATTTCGACGATAAATCGGATACGGAAATCCCGGCGAGCGGCGGCGTGATCGTCGAGGATGCGGTGATCACCGCGAGCGCGCTCTGGCTCTCGGTTATCGGCTATCTCTTTATTCCCGTGCTGGCGGTGGTATCGGCCAGCGCCGCCGCGGTGCTGTTCTGATACCGCCGATCGAGCGGATAGCGCAGACAGGTTCGACCAACGCCGACCTGCTGGCGCGGCTGGCAAGCGGTGAGCATGTCGGCGAGGGCCATTGGCTGATCGCCGACCGCCAGACCGCCGGGCGCGGGCGCCTTGGCCGCGGCTGGAACGACGGGCAGGGCAATTTCATGGGCTCGACCGTCGTCCACCTGACGGTGGGCGATCCGTCGGCTGCAACGCTGGCGCTCGTCGCTGGAGTCGCGCTCGCAAAGACCGTTGCCGCGCTCGCCCCCGGTCTCGGCGCGCAGCTCAAGTGGCCGAACGACTTGCTGGTCGATGGCGCGAAATGCGCGGGCATCTTGATGGAGCGCACCGGCAATTCGGTGGTTATCGGTATCGGCGTCAACCTGGTTGCCGCGCCCGAACTGCCCGACCGCCCGACCGCGACGCTTGCGGACAAGGGGGCGGCGCTCGATCGAGATCATTTTTCCAATGCGCTCGGCATCGCAATGATCGACGCGCTGTGGACGTGGCGGCAGGAAGGCGTGGCGAGTATCGTCCGGGCCTGGCTGCCGCAGGCGCACCCTGTCGGCACGCCTCTTCGCGTATCCGAGCAGGGCATCGACGGCTTCTTCGACGGCCTTGCCGACGATGGCGCGCTGCGCTTGCGCCGCGACGGCGCGGAGACCATGCTGGTGCATGCCGGAGACGTCGAATTACGCCGCCCGGTCGAGGAGGGGAATTAGATGCTGCTCGCGATCGATGTCGGCAACACCAACGCCAAATTTGCGCTTTTCCGTGGAACGGAGTTGCTCGCGCGCTGGCGCATCGCGACCGATGACCGGCGTACCGCCGACGAATATATGGTGTGGCTCGACCAGTTGATGCGGATTGAGGGGCACGACCGCGCCGGCGTCGAAGCGGTCATCATCTCGACAGTGGTTCCGCGCGCGCTTCACAATCTCCAACTGCTCGCTGTGAAATATTTCGGCGTTGATGCGCTGGTCGCGGGGCGTGAACCAGTGACGTGGGGAATCGCGCTCAAGGTCGACGAACCGCAGTCCGTCGGCGCCGACCGCGCGGTCAACGCCATCTCCGCGCAGGCCGTCGAGCCCGGCAAGGACAAGCTGGTCATCAGCTTTGGCACCGCGACGACACTCGATCATATCGGGCCCGACGGCGCCTACCTCGGCGGCATCATCGCGCCGGGCGTCAATCTGTCGCTCGAAGCCTTGGTCGCCGCTGCCGCGAAACTCCCGCGTATCGCAATCGAAGCCCCCGCGACGGCCAGCGTGATCGGCCGCACCACCGAAAGCCAGATGCTGATCGGCGTCTATTGGGGCTATGTATCCATGATGGAAGGCCTAATAGGGCGTATGAAATCCGAAATCGGCAAACCTCTCACCGTCATCGCGACGGGCGGCCTCGCGACGTTGTTCCAGGAACAGGCGCATCTGTTCGATCGCATCGAACCCGACCTGACGCTCAACGGCCTGATGCACCTCTATAACCAGCGGAGTGCAAAAGCATGACCGTGCCGGGCAAGGAGCTGCTCTTCCTCGCGCTCGGCGGGTCGGGCGAGATTGGCATGAACGCCAATCTTTACGGCTGCGACGGCAAATGGATCATGCTCGACCTCGGCGTGACCTTCGGCACCCACGATTATCCGGGTATCGACATCATCATGCCCGACCTCGAATTTATCGAGGACCGCAAGAAGGATCTGCTCGGCATCGTCCTGACGCATGGGCATGAGGATCATATCGGGGCACTGCCGTACCTCGCCGCCGAACTCGGCGTGCCGCTTTATGCCAACCGTTTCACCGCGGGGCTGATCGCCGGCAAGCTGATCGAGGAGGGGCTGGAGAAACAGGTCAAGGTTCATGTCGTCGATATCGACGCCAAGTTCCAGCTCGGCCCGTTCGGTATCCGCTTCCTGCCGCTCGCGCACTCGATCCTCGAGATGAGTGCGGCGGTGATCGATACGCCCTATGGCCGGGTCTTTCACACCGGCGATTGGAAACTCGACGATGACCCGGTGCTCGGCACCCCGTCGTCGGCATCGGCGCTGACCAAGCTCGGTGACGAAGGGATTGACGTGCTGGTCGGCGATTCGACCAACGCCTTCAATCCCGAAGCGTCGGGCAGCGAAGGTGGGCTGTTCGACGGTCTGTTGACAGCAGTCGGGGCGGCAAAGGGAAGGGTGATCGTCACGACCTTTGCCTCCAATGCGGCGCGGCTGAAGACGCTTGGCGAAGTCGCGAAGGCGACCGGGCGTACCCTGTGCGTCGCGGGTCGCTCGCTCGACCGCATCCTCGGCGTTGCGCGCTCGGTCGGCTACCTCAAGGATTTCCCGCCGACGGTCGATTTCGACGAAGCGATGCGGCTACCGCGAAACAAGGTGATGGTGATCGCGACAGGGGGGCAGGGCGAACCCCGCGCGGCGCTGGCGCGCATGGCGGCCGACGGTCACCAGATCAAGCTCGAAGCGGGCGACACCGTCGTCTTCTCGTCGAAGCAGATCCCGGGCAATGAGGTTGCGATCGGGCGGATCATGAACCAGCTCGCGGCCAAGGACGTGCTGACGGTCACCGAGAAACAGGCCCATATCCATGTCAGCGGCCATCCCGGCCAGCCTGAGCTTGCGGCGCTTTACGGCTGGCTGCGGCCAAAGCTGGTCGTGCCCGTGCATGGCGAGATTCGCCACATGCACGAACAGGCGCGTTTTGCGCTCGAACGCGGCGTGCCCGACGCCTTGATCCAGGAAAATGGCGACCTCGTCCGCCTCGCGCCCGGCCCGGCCAGGATCGTAGAGCGCGTTCATTCGGGCCGCCTGATCCTCGATGGCGACGTCATTCTGCCCGCCGATGGCGAGACGATCAATGAGCGGCGCAAGCTCGCGCTCCATGGTCATATCACCGTTGCCGTCATCTTTACCGGCAAGCGCTTTACCGAGGCTGCGGTGAGCTATCGCGGCGTTCCGGTCGAGGATGAGCGCGAGGCCTTCATCGACGAGATGCGCGAAGCGGCGCAGAAAGCCGCGACCGCTCCCGCCAGGGAGCAGGAAAAAATGCGCGAGGCCATCCGCCTCAGCGTGCGGCGAGTGGCGACCGACTGGACGGGCAAAAAGCCCGTCGTCGATGTGATGCTCGTCCAAATCTGAACGGATATGCAAAGATGAAATGGACATCGGCGCTCGCCATCTATCTGCTGTTTTGGGCGTTCAGCGCCTTCTTTGTGCTGCCCTTCCATGGTCGGCGTGCAAGCGATGACGATACGCCGCTGGTCAAGGGGCAGGATCGGGGCGCGCCCGCCACGGTTCGGCCCAAGCGGATCATGCTGCAGATGACGATCGCCGCGACGATCGCGTTCGTTTTCTATTACGTGGCCTATGTGAATGGCTGGGCCGACCCCGACGTGCTCAGCGGGCGGACCTGAGCGCCGTTCACGCTGTCCGCTTGGGGATGGAAAGTGGACGTAGCACATAGCAGTCGCCTCCGCGAAGGCGGGGGCCCTTGGCTGCCTTGCACTGCGTTGCTGCGTAAAACGACAGCGCCCACCGCCTTCGCAGGGGCGACGGCCTGTTATCAATCGGTTCCACCATCCATTGGTCATCCCGCACCTGATCCGGGATACGCCGCAGCGCTGAAGTCGTGGGCCCGGATCAAGTCCGGGGTGACAAAGAGTTGGATGTCTGCAACCGGTCGAAAGCCGCCACGCTGATCCGCTATTGCAAGAGCGGGCCTAGTTCCGCAGGCGGTCGATCGCTTGCGCCAGCGCGACATATAGCTTGCCGATATCCGACGACAGCAAGGTGACGCTGATCGCGGAGCCGTCGCGCGCGCCGATGAGCAGGCGCAGCATCGCTTCGAAGTCGTGGATGAACTGGTTCACCGACGCGTGGAACCCGTCGTCGGCCTGATAGATCCGCAGGATTTCCTTGGCTTCGCTATTGTCGATCAGCTTGACCGCACGCCGCGCGAACACGCCGCGATCGCCTTTGAGATACGCGTCCCATGCGGTATCGCTGACCTCGCTCGACAGAATTTTGGTCACGTCGATCGCGGTCGATTTCAGCGACTCGGTCAGCAAGCCGACCTGCTTGGCGAGCGAATCGCGATCGGACGCGGCGATCGCCTGTTCGGCTTCGCTCACGCGCTGTTCGACGCTGGCGCTGGTGTCCATGATCGTGATCAGTTGGCGCATAAGCCGGTCCGCGGCGCCGTTGGCAGCGGCGACCGCGCGCGCAGAGGCATCCTCGATCGCGCTCAATTGCGCCATGATCTCGTTCTTGAATGCGGCGTCGATCGCGTCGGTCGCGGTTGCCTGCATCGCTTCGCGCGCGCCCGACACCAGCTTTTCGAGCGTCAGCCGCGCCTCGTCCGCGGCCGAATCGGCGGTGGCACGGACTTCGCCGAGCGTTGCGATCATCCGCGCGCCGCCCTGTTCGGCAAATTCGTCGGCGCCGTCGCGCAGCTTCGCCAGCGCCGTCTCGGCGTCGGCGAGCGACGTGTTGATGCGGTCGACCAGCTCCTGCTGACTGGTCGCGTGACCCGCCATCTGTTCCTCGTTGGACTTGAGTGTCGCCTGCACCGCATTGACGTGCGACATCGTCGACTGCGCGACGAGTTCCGACGCGTCGAGGATGGGGCGGAGCTGCGACAGCGCGGTTTGCGTCGTCTTGCCATGCGAGGTGATGCGGTCGAGCGCGTGCGGCAGCGTCTCGTCGAGCTCGCGCGTCACGGCATCAAGCGCGAGCAGCAGCGATTCGGCATGGGTGATCAGCTGGTGCGCCGAAGCATTCCCGCTTTGCACTTCCTGCATGAAAGCGCCGAGCTGTGCCTTGGTATCTTCGATCGCGCGGCCGATAACCCCCGTGCTCGCGCTGACGCTGACGTCGAGCACTTCGAGCTGCTGACCGACATCGTTCACATGCGCGGTGATGCGCGATGCCAGCGCATCGCTTGCGTCGGCGTGCGCGGTAAGCTGCGCGCCCATGGCAATGCCGGCGTCGCGCGCAACGGCGAGTTTCGCCTCCATCAGCGCACCGGCATCGTCGATGCCTTCGCGAAATTGCCGCCAGCTCGCGCCCATCTGGTCCGTCATCGCAGCGACGGTCGAGATCATATCGTTACGCGCGGAGGCGGCCGTGGTCTTCATCTGCGAAAGCGCCGCGCTTTGCACGTCGGCGACCTGCGCCGAGGCGGCGAGCAGGTCCGTTTCGGTTTCCTTCGTCTGTTCCTGCAGCGCGACGATCGCCTCGAGCATGGTCGCGGTCGATTCGGCGCCGGTCTGCGCAGCCTTCGCGGCTTCCTCTCCGAGTGCGGCGAGCCTGGCTTCGAGATTCGCGCCCTGTTGATGCGCGACGAGACCCGCTTCGCGGAAATTGACTGCGAGCCGCTGCGCGACATCGTCGATCCGTGGGAGACCGGCGAGCAGGCCGTCCATTCGTTGCAGCGCGACATCGCCGGAGCGCGCCAGCTGGTCGTGCGCATTGGCGATCACCGACGCATTGCCGGCGAGCTTATCGCTGCTTTCGTTGAGGCGCATCACGGTGTCGAGGCCGAGCTGCTGGACGATCTTCGCCTGATCGCCGAGCTGCTTTTGCGCATCGGCCAGATGCAGGCCGAGCGAATGCATCGATTGGTTCAGTGCCAAATTCTCTTCGCGGAGCGCGGTCGCGACGCGCGCGAAGCGCGCCTGTTCGGATCGGCCCGACCGTAGAAGCGACATCCACAGCACCGCGAGCAGCGTCAGCGGCATGGCGATGGTCGCCAAGAGCGCGGGCCATTCGGCCAGCGCCGGGCTCTTTGCGAAACCGTCGGTTGCGACGAACAAAGCGAATCCGCTCCAGCCGATCGCAAGAAGGATGAGCAACAAGGGGGTGACGCGCTCGCGCCACGCCGACAGCGTGTGCGGCGCTTCGTCGATCTGTGCGGCGTCGAGCGAGGACATGTCGAGCCAATCGCGATCGGCAGGCGCCTCGATATCGGGCGCAGCAGCCGTTTCAGGCGCTGGCACCTGCGTCGCCGAAACGTCGTCGGCTTCGGGATTTGCCGCGGAATTCCGCCACAATCCAACGATTTTCTTTTCCCCCGTCATCCTGCCATCTTAGCATCAAATGACCGCCATGAAACGGAAACTTAACCACAGGCTGTCAATCCTGTGGAATGTCTTTCGACAGTGGCCCCCTCGACCGATATCTCAGCGCAGCGTTCGGTGACGATCCGGCGATGGCGATGGACCTGCGCGGGGCGTTTACAGGCAGCGCGCGCGACCTTTCCGACCTGATGCGCCGCTCCCGCTGTGATGCCAACTGGGCCATGGCGGCAACCCGTCTTAAGGGGCTCGCCGCGACTTTTGGCATCATCCCGCTGATCCAGCTTGCCGAACAGGCGATCGAGGGTGCGCCGGGGGATCCTGCGGTTCTGCGCCAGATCAATCAGGCCATCGACGCGATCGCCTGACGGACGGCCGCCTGACTTGGCTGGCGGCGATCCGGGTTCAATTCCGGTTCAGCCGCGGTGCTGCAATGAAATATCGATACCGGCTGTCTTGCCTTGGCAACGTGACGGGTTTAGCCGCGTTTGTGACGCGTGGCCGGACCTGTATGCATAGGGGCTGGCGGCCGAGTTCAGAGGAGAGATTTCGATGTTCAACCGTTTCCGCTCGATGCCCGCAACGGCGATGGCTGCCGTGCTGGGCTGCGCGCTGATGACGACTGCAATTCCGGCAGCTGCCCAGGAAAAGCCCAAAAAGGAAAAGCCGAAAAAGGGAGAAGAGGCCAAGGGTGGCGGAATCTCCGTCAGCAAGGGCTTCATTCCCGCCGCGAAAAAGATGGAAGAGGCGCAAAAAGCCAAGGACGCTGTCGCGTTGCAGGCTGCGCTGACCGAAGGGCAGTCGTCGGCGACGTCGCCCGACGACAAATATCTGGTCGGCTTTTATCAGCTTCAGCTTGGCATCCTGAACAAGGATCAGGCGCTGCAGGGGCAGGGGCTCGACGCGATGCTCGATTCGGGCCTGACCCCGCCCGAAAGCCTCGCGGTCTATAACTTCTTCTCCGGCAACTTCGCTTATGGCGCCAAGGATTATCCGAAGGCTATCAAGCGGCTCGAAGCGGCGCGCGCTGCCGGCACAACCGAATCCAGCGCCCCCGTTCTGCTGATGGATAGCTATCTGAAAGCCGGACAGGTCGATCAGGGCATCGCAACGGCGAAGGCCGCAATCGATGCGAGCCGCGCTGCCGGGCAACGTCCGTCGGACGAACTCTATGTTCGCCCGATCCAGGCGTTGCAGGCCGCAAAACGGACCGACGAGATGCTCGACCTGATGACGTTGCGGATGCGCGATTACAACCAGCCGGCCGTGTGGCGTCAGACGCTCTTCAGCTTGCTGCAGGCGAATCCGGACAAGGAAGTCGGCCTCGATGTTCTGCGTCTGATGCGCGCAACAAATTCGATGCTGCAGCGCCCCGAATATCTCGAATATGCGTCGCTCGCGACCGAGGCGGCGTTGCCGGGCGAAGTCGTCTCGTTGATCAAGGCAGGCCGGGCCAGCAAAGTTCTCCCGACCCCCGATCCCAAGCTGGACGAGCTTGTGAAGAGCCAGAGTGACCGTATCGGTGACGAGGAATCGACGCTGACGGCCTATGCGCAAAAGCCTTCGACACTGTCGAATCCCAAGGTTGCAGGCGCGACCGGCGACGCGATGGTCGGTTACGGCCGCTACGCCGATGCCGTTCCGCTGTACAAGGCAGCGCTGACTGCTGGCGGCGACAAGGAATTGTGGACCTATCGTATGGGCGTTGCCCAGGCCCTTGCGGGCGACGCGGCGGGCGCAAAGGCAAATTTTGCGCAGATCACCGGCAACCGCAAACGGCTTGCGCAATTGTGGATCGCGAAGCTCGAAGGCTCGGCCGCGCCGGCCGCTCCCACACCGGCTGCACCGGCTACCGGCAGCTGACCTTTCGATCGTTGCCAAAAATTTGGGCGCCCCTCCGGAATGGAGGGGCGCCCTTTTTCATGTCGCCGATGGCACGAACGCTCAGGGTTCGACGGGAATTCCAGCCAGCTGCTTTGCGGTGCGAATCGTGAGCGACGTCTTCACGCTTGTGACGTTGGGTGCTGATGTCAGGTGCGCGGTCAGGAAGGACTGGAAGCTTTGCAGGTCGCGCGCGACCACCTTGAGCAAAAAGTCGATCTCGCCATTCAGCATATAACATTCGCGCACCTCGGCGAGCCCGCCGACATAATCCTCGAACGCCTTGAGATCGGATTCGGCCTGGCTGCGCAGACTGACCATCGCAAAAACGGTAATGCCATAGCCGAGTTTCGCTGCGTCGAGGTCGGCATGATAGGATCGGATGACTCCCGATTCTTCGAGCGCGCGGACTCGGCGGAGGCACGGCGGAGCGGTCAGCCCCACCATCTGTGCCAGCTCGACATTCGTCATTCGCCCGTTTTTTTGCAACTCGCCGAGTATCTGCAAATCAATCTGATCGAATTTCTGGCTAGCCATCATTGAAACATCCGTTTTCCAAAATTGCGATGACCATAATAATATTTCAGGCGATTGCAATTGTCCCACAATGCGACGTGGAAGGTTAAGGCACTTTCATGACCGGATGATTCACGCTAGCCGGTAAGCATACGGTAACCAACGACTGAGGGTTTGGGGCTGACTTCGCGTGACTGCTGACTCGATGATTGCGACCATCTTGCGCCAAGCGCCTGCGGATCGCCGCGCGAGCATCACAGCGTGGCGGCAACTCTCCGATATTCTGGCTCAGCGCGGCAATCAACTGCACGATGACGATATTCGCCGCAGCTTGCATGCACTCGCGGTATTGCGGCCTCGCGTCCCCGAATCCATCCGTCGCGACTGCGCGCGGGCGATCTCGCGGCACGGGCGTTTCGCGCCGCTAGTGGCGCTTTATGCCAATGACGTCGCTGCGGTGTCGGCGATCATGCTGCGCGATGCGCGGCTGACCGAAGCCGACTGGCTGGCGCTGCTGCCAGCCACGAGCGCGATGGCGCGTTCGGTGTTGGCGGGCCGGTCCGATCTGCCGCAAGGCGTTTACCGCGCGCTCGCAAGCCTTGGCAGCGCATCTGTCGCGTTGCCGCAGCCCGAAGCGGCGGTTCAGGAAGAGCCTGTTCCGATGGCGGAAATCGTGCCGGAGTCTTTGGCCGAAGGCGCTCAGAGCCAGATCAGTGAACTCGTGCGCCGGATCGATAAATATCAATCGACCCGCAGCCACCCTGCCCAATCCCGCGCGCCGCGTGCGGCCTTCCTGTTCGAAACCGGACCCGACGGCGTGATCCATTGGGTCGAGGGTGTGACGCGTGGTGCGGTGATCGGGCTCTCGATCGCCGAGGCGGCCTTTGGCGGTGAGCCCGGAACCGATGGCGTCGCCGCCGGCGCCTTTCGTCAACGGGCCGAAATCATCAACGCGCGCATGCTGCTGGAAGGGACGCCGGCGGATGCGGGGGAATGGCGCTTTTCGGCTTTGCCATGGTTCGATCCCGCGACGGGGCAGTTCCGTGGCTATCGCGCCAGCGCGCGCCGTCCGCACCGCAATGAAATCCCCTATGGCCGCCCTGCCGCCGAGGATTCGGGCGATTCGATTCGTCAGCTGATTCACGAACTGCGCAGCCCGCTGAACGCTATTTCGGGTTTCGCGCAGATTATTTCGGGACAGATGTTCGGCCCGGTCAGCCACGGCTATCGCGCGATGGCCGAAACGATCGTCGCCGATGCCGCGTCGGTACAGTCTATCATCGACGATCTGGAAACCGCGGCGCGGAGCAGCACTGCCGTTGTGGCTACGCCGGCCGACGAAATCGTCGATATCGGCGCGGTGGTGACGCAGGTTGAAAGCGACCTTGCCCCGCTCCTCGCCGACCAGCGCGTCGACCTCAGCATTTCACGTGTCGGCGGGCCGTTTCTGGGACTTGCCAGCGATGCCGATGCGCGGCGGATGGTCGGGCGCCTGCTGACCGCGCTGGTCGATGTATCCGAACCGGGGGCAATATTGGTCGGGCAATTGGTGACCGAATCGCGGCACGACGACATGTTGCAGCTTCGCATTGTTCGCCCCTCGACGATCCGCTTCGCGACCGCCGCCGACCTTCTCGACCCGGGTTTCAGTCCAGAAGGGGAGGCACCCGGCGCGGCGGTGCTCAGCCTCGGCTTTTCGCTCCGCCTCGTCGACAGCCTGGCGCGCGGCGGCGGCGGACGTCTCGATATCGGGCATAACGCCTTGACCTTGCATCTGCCCTCCGCCAACTCGAAGGCCGAAGTCGAGCTGGAAGCCCAGCAAGGCGAATAGGCCCGGGGGGTCGGGGCAAAGGGGAGCATGGTGCAGCCTGCGGGCAATTTCTTTGCATATCCGGCCGCATCGGACCTGATCGAACTGGACGCGGGTGAACGGCCGCGCTTCTGGGTGACGATCGATACCGAAGAGGATTTCGATTGGGAGGCGCCCTTTGCGCGCACCGGCTACCGGCTCGCCTCGGTTCCGGCGCTCGCCAAATGTCAGGCGTATTTCGAGGCCGCCGCCGTTCAGCCCATCTATCTCGTCGATTGGCCGATTGTGGCCGACGACCGCGCGGTCCAGATCCTGGGCGCGGCGCGGGACGCCGGCCGCTGCGAAATCGGGGCGCAGCTCCACCCGTGGGTGACACCGCCGCACGAAGAGGATGTGAACGCGCACAACAGCTATACCGGAAATCTGCCGGACGGTTTGCAGCGCGCGAAAATGACGGCGCTCCGTAATGCGATCCGTGATCGGTTTGGCGTGGCGCCGATCGCCTATCGGGCGGGCCGGTACGGGTTGGGGACCAACACGGCGGCGATGCTCGCCGAACTGGGCTTCCGCTGCGACACATCGGTGCGCGCAGGATTTGATTACCGCGCGGGGCATGGCCCCGACTACCGCAACGCTCCGCTCCACCCATGGTGGGTTCACACCGGAAATGGCGCGGTGCTGGAAATGCCGGTCACCACGGTATTTGGCGGCTTGTTCGGCAAAGCGGGGCGCGGTGTCTATCATCGTATCGCTCGCGGCGGGACGCACGCCGGCGCCGCGCTGGCGCGGCTGGGTCTGGTCGAGCGGATTGCGTTGACGCCGGAAGGGATTCCCGCCGAACGCGCCGTAAAGGCGATCGATATCGCTATCGCGGCGCGCCTTCCGGTACTCAACTTCTCCTTTCATTCGCCGTCGCTGCAGCCGGGGAATACCCCCTATGTCCGCAGCATTGCCGACCTCGACCTCTTCTATCGTTGGTGGGATATCGTGCTCGATCATCTCGCGCGGCGCGGTGTCGAAGCGACGAACGCGGCCGGGATCGTCGCGATGGCCGAACGCAAAGCATCTCCGGCGTCGCCATCCTGATCGTTGGCGCTTGCCAACGCAGCGCGGCCTCCGCTATCGCCCGCACACCCCCATCGGGTTTCAAAAGGGGGGCCTGTAGCTCAATGGTAGAGCCGGCCGCTCATAACGGCTAGGTTGCGGGTTCGAGTCCTGCCGGGCCCACCACTTCCTTCCCCATTTTCCTTGCAAATCGAAACCGATACCTCTTCATTGCGTGGGCAGGAGGAGAGGGACATGGGGAAGCGGCGGACAGTTTTGCTCGGCGGTCTTGCGATTTTGGCGCTGGTTGCGGGGACGGCGACGGTGCGGACCACGACCTTCGCGCCCAAGGACATTGTCGATGGCAGCGACATCAGGCTGGCCGCGGTGCCGGTCTATGATCTCGATGCGGCGGTTGGCCATCTGAGCGCCGCGGCGCAGATCAAGACGATTTCGCATCAGGATCCGGCGGAGAATGATGTTGCCGAATGGGACCGACTCCACGACTGGCTCGCGGCGACCTACCCCGCCACGCATCGCGTCATGGCGCGTACCATCCTGCCGAACCGCACGCTCATCTATCATTGGCCGGGCAGCGATGCGTCGCTCGCCCCGATCATCGTCATGGCGCACCAGGATGTCGTCCCGGTCACCGAAGGCACCGAAGGCGACTGGAAATATCCTCCCTTTGCCGGGACGATTGCCGAAAAGGCGGTGTGGGGCCGTGGTACCGTCGATGACAAGGGCTCGCTCATCGGCCTGTTCGAAGCGATCGACGCGCTGGCGTCGAACGGGTTCCAGCCGAAGCGCGGCATCTATCTGGTGTCGGGGCATGACGAAGAGGCCGGCGGCTCGGGCGCGGTGGCTGCTGCCGCCCGGCTGAAAGCCGAAGGCGTTCGTGCACTTTACACGCTCGACGAAGGCAGCGTCGTGTTGCGCGATACGCCGGTGATCGACGGTCCGGCGATCCTGATCGGGGTTGCCGAGAAGGGCTATGCGACGCTCAAGGTGACCGCCAACGCTCCCGGCGGGCACAGTTCGATGCCGCCGGCCGAAACGGGCGTGACGACCTTGGCGCGTGCAGTGCTTGCGATCACTGAAAGCCCGTTCCCGATCGAGATGCGCGGTCCCGGCGCGGCTATGGTCGAGGCGCTGGCGGCGCACAAGGGCGGCACGACGAAGCTCGCGGTTGCGAACCAGTGGCTGCTCGGTCCGGTCCTGAAAAAACAGCTCTCGGCATCGCCGTCGTCGGTCGCTGCCTTCCACACGACGATCGCACCGACGATGCTTCAGGGAAGCCCGAAGGAGAATGTGCTGCCGCAATCGGCGACGGCGCTGATCAACTACCGCATCGCGCCGTGGAACAGTTCGGCCGACGTCATGGCGCGCGCGAAGGCCGCGGTCGGCGATGCGCCGGTTGAACTGAGCTGGGTCAAACCGCCGAACGAACCGTCGCGCGTGTCGTCGAGCACGTCGCAGGGCTGGAAATATGTCGTCGCCGCCGCGCGCGCCGATGCGCCCGACGCCGTCGTGGCGCCCTTTCTGGTTGTCGGAGCAACCGACAGCCGCAGTATGGAGCCGATTTCACAGGATGTGTACCGCTTCATGCCGATGCACTTCACGCTGAAGGAAACCGCGATGATCCACGGTACCAACGAGCATATGACGATCGACAGCTTCAAGCGCATGATCGATTTCTATGCGCGGCTGATTGCGACGTCCGCGGGATAATCATGTTGGGAAAATAGTGGTCGGGGAGACAGGATTCGAACCTGCGACATCCTGCTCCCAAAGCAGGCGCGCTACCGGGCTGCGCTACTCCCCGACTACTGCCCCGCGCCTTAGACAGGGCAGAGACACAAGTCTATCCCGCCCGGACTCGCTCTGACGAAAAAGCTGGGCAAAGAAAAAGGCGGCCTTCCCGAAGGAAGACCGCCCGTTTCTCGTTTCAGTCAACGCCCCGAAGGGCTGCGACTTACTTCTTTTCTTCAGCCGGAGCAGCAGCGGCCGGAGCAGCAGCGGCATCAGCCGGAGCAGCAGCGGTTGCAGCAGCGTCAGCCGGAGCAGCAGCTTCTGCACCAGCAGCAGCAGCGTCGGCACCAGCGGCAGCGGCTTCAGCGCCAGCAGCAGCGGCGTCGGCGCCTTCTTCAGCAACAGCTTCAGCAGCCGGAGCTTCCGTGGTGGCTTCTTCAGCAGCCTTTTCACCGCAAGCGGCGAGGGCGAACATGCTGGCAGCAACGGCGATAGCAGCAAATTTCTTCATGATGTGTGGGCTCCCTAAAATGCCTTAACGCGTTGGGGAAACTTTCCCGTTCCGCGAGCGGCGGGATTTAGCCGTTCCGCATGAATCGTCAACAAAAATAATTGAGATGGTCGGCGGGGACGGGAATCTGTCATTTCTCCGTCATACTCAGGGGAGTTCTTCGTTCGTGCTGTTGGCGAGAATCGCCAGAGTCGCTGCCCAAACTGTCACATTTTGCCGCAACTGCGCAGGGTCGATCTTGTCGAGTGTGTCGTCGGGTGTGTGGTGGATATCGAAATAACGTGTCCCATCCTGCGCCAGATCGATCGCCGGAACACCCGCCTCGACGAGCGCGCCGATGTCGGCCCCGCCATTCGCGGATTGTTTCCCGCGTACCACTCCGAACGGCATCAGCGCGGCGGCAATCCGGTCCGAAAGTGCCTTCGCGCTGTCGGGCAGCTTGAAATCGACCCGCCATACCCGGTCGGCACCGAAATCGGATTCGAGCGCGACGGCGTGCTTCTCTTTCCCGTGCGCGCCGAAATAGGCCTTGCCGCCGAACACGCCGACTTCCTCGGCGCCCGCCCAAAAGATGCGGATCGTCCGGCGCGGTTGGCCTGCTGTCATGACATGCTTCGCGGCGGCGGTGATGATACCGCAGCCCGCCGCGTCGTCGATCGCGCCGGTGCCCAGGTCCCAGCTGTCGAGATGGCAGGCGATGATGACCGGACTGGCCGTCGGATCGCTGCCGGTGACTTCGGCGATAACATTGCCCGACTTCTTCGTGCCGAGATTCTGCGGGGTAAGGATCAGCTTCATCTTGAGCGGCGGCCGTTTATCGGAGCGCACAGGTTGCGGGCGTTGCCACTGCCGGACAAGTTGATCGGCGTCGGGGTTCGAGATTGCGCCGGCCGGGATCGGTTTCACACCGGCCTCGAAATTGGTGACCCCGGTGTGCGGGTTTCGGTGGTTGTCGGTGCCGATTGAGCGGATTACGATCGCGATCGCGCCTTTTTTCGCGGCGATATTGGGTCCGGTGAACCGGCCACGACCATAATAGCCATAGCCGCTACCGTCCTGTGTTGGCTTCATATCATGGTCGATGAAGACGATCTTGCCTTCTACCGATGCATTGGAGGCGGTCGCCAGCGCGTCGAAGCTTTCGAAATAGGCGATATCGCCTTCGATCCCCTTCGGTCCGGTCGACTCGCTGTTGCCGAGCGCGGTGATCGCGAGCTTCTGGGGCAGGAGGGTGCTGGTCAACCACGCTTCTTCGACACCGCGCACCCATACGGGCATATCGAACGGCTCTTCGCGCACATTGCGGAAGCCCATCGCCTGCAACCGCTGGGTGGCCCATCGCCGCGCGACGGCTTCGGCTTCGGTGCCCGCCATCCGCGGACCGATATCGGTCGTGAGCCCTTTGGTAATCGACCACGCCGGGTCGTCGCCGGTTTGCGCCAGATCGACGGCTGTTGGCTCCGCAACGGCGGTTGTGGTGAGTATAAGGGCGGCGAGCCCGGCAAGGCGGGTGGTGCTACGGATGATTTGCATGGTGTATTCCATGCGGCGAGCCCGCACGCGCCGCAAGCGCCGATTGCCAAGCGGGCGCCCATTCGCTAACCGGCGCGCAACTCATTCTGTCCCGGCCGCGCGCGCGGCCCAGCCCATATCCGGAGCATTTCCATGGCCGCCCAATATAGTTTCGTGATGAAGGGTCTGAACAAGACCTATCCCGGCGCGCAAAAGCCGACGCTCAAGGATCTGAGCCTGCAATTCTATCCCGATGCCAAGATCGGCATTGTCGGCCCGAACGGTACGGGCAAGTCGACGCTGATGAAAATCATGGCCGGGATCGACAAAGAATTCACCGGTGAGGCCTGGGCGGGCGACGGCATTACCGTCGGCTATCTCGCGCAGGAGCCGCAGCTCGACCCGACCAAGACGGTCAAGGAAAACGTCATGGACGGCGTCCGCGGCGTCGCCGACATGATGGAGCGTTTCAACGAGATCAGCACGCTGATGGCCGATCCGCCCGCCGACGCCGATTTCGACGCGTTGATGGAAGAAATGGGCACGCTTCAGGAAAAGATCGACGCGGTCGATGGCTGGACGCTCGACAACCAGCTCGAAATCGCGATGGAAGCGCTGCGCTGCCCGCCGGGCGATGCGAGCGTCGAAAGCCTGTCGGGCGGTGAAAAGCGTCGCATCGCGCTGACCCGCCTGCTGCTCGAAAAGCCCTCGATCCTGCTGCTCGACGAACCGACCAACCATTTGGACGCCGAAAGCGTCGCCTGGCTCGAAAAGCATCTCGTCGATTATCCGGGGAACGTAATCCTCGTCACTCACGATCGTTACTTCCTCGACAATGTCGTGAACTGGATCCTCGAACTCGATCGCGGTCGCTACTTCGTCTACGAGGGCAATTATTCGACCTATCTCGAAAAGAAGGGCAAGCGCCTCGAGCAGGAATCGCGCGAGGACGCCGGTCGCCAGAAAGCGATCAAGGACGAGCTCGAGTGGATTCGGCAGTCGCCGAAAGCGCGTCAGGCCAAATCGAAGGCGCGTATCAAAAGCTTCGACCAGCTGGTCGAGGCGCAGGAAAAGCGCATCCCCGGCAAGGCGCAGATCGTCATTCAGGTTCCCCAGCGCCTTGGCGGCAAGGTGATCGAGGTCGAGAATATCTCGAAAGCCTTTGGCGACAAGCTGCTGTTCGAAAACCTCTCCTTCTCGCTCCCGCCCGGCGGCATCGTCGGCGTGATCGGTCCGAACGGCGCGGGTAAATCGACCCTGTTCAAGCTGATCACCGGGCAGGAAACCCCCGACAGCGGCAAGGTGACGATCGGCGACACCGTCCATCTCGGCTTCGTCGACCAGAGCCGCGACGATCTGAAACCCGACAATAATGTCTGGCAGGAAATCTCGGGCGGCGCTGAAATGATGAACATCGGCAAGCACGAGATGCAGACGCGCGCTTATGTCGGCGCGTTCAACTTCAAGGGCGTCGATCAGCAGAAAAAGGTTGGCCAGCTCTCGGGCGGCGAACGCAACCGCGTCCATATGGCGAAGATGCTGAAACAGGGCGGCAACGTGTTGCTGCTCGACGAACCGACCAACGATCTCGACACCGAAACGCTCGCCGCGCTCGAAGAAGCGCTGGAGAATTTTGCGGGCTGCGCCGTGGTCATCAGCCATGATCGCTTCTTCCTCGATCGCCTCGCGACGCATATCCTCGCGTTCGAGGGTGACAGCCATGTCGAATGGTTCGAGGGCAATTTCGAATCCTATGAAGAAGACAAGATTCGCCGCCTCGGCGACGATGCGACACGTCCGCATGCGACGTCGTACAAGAAACTGACACGCTGATCTGATGGCGGGGGAGGCTGATCCGGTTTCGTCGGGCGCGATCCGCATGGATGCGGATGCGCTCAACGATTTTCTCAAAGCGGCCTTTCCGCATTCCGAACCCGGATCGCGCGGCCACGTCGTGTCCGCCGCACCGGGCTTTATCCAGGCTCGGATGGACCCGACCGACAAGGCGCTCCGCCCCGGCGGATTGATTTCTGGCCCGACGCAGATGGGTTTCGCCGACATGGCGGCCTATGCGCTCCTCCTCGCGCATATCGGTCCCGTCGCGATGGCGGTGACGAGTGCGCTCAATTATCAATTCCTCCGCCCATGCCGCCCGGGCCCGCTCTTCGCCGACGCGCATATGCTGCGCCTCGGCAAGCGGCTTGCGGTGATGGACGTCCGCATCTGGACCGACGACGCCGAAAAGCCCGTCGGGCAGGCAAACGTGACCTACGCTATTCCTTGAATGATCTCTAAGCCGGTTGTCTGAAAACGGCCACAAAAGACACAGTTTCGATGCGCGCGTGCGGGGCTTTTGTGGCTTTAAGCCTCAATATTCCAGCGAAGGATACCAGTCGCTCCCACGCCCGCCGGGCGTCAGGTCGAGAATCGACCACAGGCTGGCGATATCGGGTGCATCGCGCGGGTCCTGCCCGGGGTCGGCCATTTCGCGCGTCATTTCGCTCTTCCAGAACAGGCGGATGCCGTCGCCGCTGCGCTTGAACACCGCCAGCGCAGGATTTTCACTGCCGTCTGCGTTGAGGAGGCGGAAATCCTTCGCATAGTCGTCTCCGACGGTCTGGACGAAATCGAGCGCCTGCCAGCCGCGTTCCTGCGCAAAGGCTTTTTGACGCTCGACAGGGCTGCGGCCGAAAACCTTCAATGCGACGCGCTGTTTGATATCGTTGGCATTGCCGTTCACCGCGCCCAGCCAGTTGGTGCACATCGGGCAGGGGCGTTCGCGTTCGGGGCCATACATCCAGAAATAGCTGACCAGCGTATCATGGTCGCCGAACAGGTCGGCGAGGCCCTGTTCGGTGCCGTTGGCGTCCCTGAACCTGTACCCCTGCATAAACGGTCCCGCCGGCAGCCGGCGCCGCTGTTCGGCGACGCGCGTCATCCGACGGCGAAGATCGATTTCTTCGGCGAGCAGCGATTTGCGGGCTTTGGCGTAGGATTCATCTTCGCCGGGAAAGGCACGCCGACGAGAAGCAAGCGCCGGCGCAGCCGAGAGGGTTTGGCGAAGGGCCATCAAATTCTCCTTTTTGGGAGAACGTTCGGTTAACGCCATTGTTGCGGATATGTTTCACGATTGCCCGCAGGTCCGCGTCGGTTCGTCGCAGTGGGCTCAGGCTGGCGGCGCTTCCCACAAGATAAGTTTGGTCGCATGGACATTCTCGCGCGCCTTTGCGGCATCAAGCCGCGTCAGCTTCACGCCGCCTTTCAGTGCCCCCATTTCGATCATCGCATCGACAACGACGACGCCGCCCGCGCCGACATCGATCTCCAGATCGGCGGGCCGCGCCAGCTTCGCCTTGGCGGTTGCGACATGGAGACGATAGGTCCCGGGCGGCACATCGGCCATCAGCATCTGGCCCGATTTGATCTGGCCTTTCGCCACGCCCTCCAGACTAACGTCCATGCCCTGCAAGGCGGCAACAAAGCCGCGGCGCGTGACATAGATACGCGCTTTGCCTTCGGGAGCCTGCATCGTGCGGGCGTCGGCGGTGGCGGCGGTGTCGGCCTTCGCCCCGCCTTTGTTGCTCGACAGCGCCCAGATGCAGAAAATGACGATGCCGCCTATCAGCAGGACAAAAAGGACCAGCAAGGTTCCGGGTGACAGCGTTTGCGCAAGCGACGGCCCCATGAACGCGCCAAAGATAGCCCCCAGAAAAATGAGAGTCAGCCACATCGCATTCTTGCTCATATTGCCTCCTGTTCAAGTAGGAGAAAATTCTCCCGTCGCCTCGTCCATCACGTGCAGCACGCCGTCGCTGATCGCGAAAAAGGCGCCGCGCAGCGTCAATGTCCCGCGCCGTTCCTTCTCCTGAATGCAGGGAAAAGTCCTCAGATTGTCAAGGCTTACGCGAACTGCCGCCAGTTCCATCGCCCGGCCGGCTTCGCGGTTGTCGATATTGGCGTGACTGCTCCGCACTTGCTCGCTTGCGTCGTCGAGCATCGCGATCCAGTCGGCGATAAAGCCACCGCGCCCCGGCTCGGCGCCTGCCATCGTTCGGTGCAGCGCCGCATGGCAGCCGCCGCACATGCCGTGGCCCATCACGACGATTTCTTCGACCTTCAGGAACTGGACCGCAAATTCGAGCGCGGCCGAGACGCCGTGACGCCCGGGCGTCGTCTCGAACGGCGGCACCAGCGCCGCGACGTTGCGGACGACAAAGATTTCGCCGGGATTGGTGTCGAAAATCTGCGACGGTTCGGATCGACTGTCCGAACAGGCGATGATCATCACCTTGGGCGATTGCCCCTCTGCGAGATGTTCCCAGCGCTCGCGCTGTTGCTGCCAACCGCCGTTACGGAAACGACGGTAACCCTCGATCATATCTGCAAAGTGAGTCATGGAGGCGCCTTAGCATAGGTAGAGAGGTTGAGAAGAGGCGCGTGCAAGACTATGTGGGCGACATGAACGCTCCAGCCTCACCTGTCCCCCAGCCTGAAACGACCCCCAGCCCCCTCGCGTCTGGCCAGCGCCAGCGCAAGCCCGACTGGATTCGCGTCAAGGCGCCGACCAGCCCCGGTTATGCGGAAACGCGCAAGCTGATGCGCGAGTTGAACCTCAACACGGTCTGTGAAGAGGCAGCGTGCCCGAACATCGGCGAATGCTGGACGAAAAAGCACGCGACGGTGATGATTCTCGGCGACACCTGCACCCGCGCCTGCGCCTTTTGCAACGTCAAGACCGGCATGCCGCGCGCGGTTGATATGCTCGAACCCGAACATACCGCAATCGCCGCGGCGAAGATGGGGCTCAGCCACATCGTCATCACCTCGGTCGATCGCGACGATTTGCCCGACGGCGGCGCCAGCCAGTTTGTGAAGGTGATTCAGGCACTCCGCCGCGAGACGCCCAAGACGACGATCGAAATCCTGACCCCCGATTTCCGCAACAAGCCCGAGAGCGCGGTGGCCGCGATCATCGATGCCCGGCCCGACGTCTATAACCATAATCTCGAAACGGTGCCGCGGCTCTATCCGACAATCCGTCCGGGCGCGCGCTATTATGCATCGCTGCGCCTGCTCGAAAGCGTCAAGCGCCGCGACCCGTCGATCTTCACCAAATCGGGCGTCATGCTTGGCCTCGGCGAGCAGCGGATGGAGGTGCATCAGGTGATGGACGACATGCGCAGCGCCGACATCGATTTCATGACGATGGGCCAGTATCTGCAGCCGACGCCGAAACATGCCAAGGTGATCGACTTTGTGACGCCTCAGGCCTTCGACGCCTATGCGCAGATCGCACGCGCCAAAGGCTTCCTGCAGGTCGCCTCATCTCCGCTAACGCGATCGAGCTATCACGCCGGTGACGATTTCGAGCGGATGCGCGCCGCGCGCGAGGCGCAACTGGCGCGCGTCAAGGCGGGCTGATCAGCGCTTGCCGCGGCACCACGAGACCCGGATCCTGCCGTACAGCGACGAGCAGATGTTCGCGCTCGTCACCGATATCGAGCGCTATCCCGAGTTTCTGCCTTGGGTCATCGCGCTTCGCATCCGAAGCGACAGCGAGCATGAGACCGTTGCCGACATGATCGTCGGCTTCAAGGGATTGCGCGAGAGCTTTTCCTGCCGCGTCCACAAGCAGCGGTCAAATGAGGTCGTCGTCAGCTATATCGACGGGCCGATGAAGCATCTGAACAATGAATGGCATTTTCAGCCCGCCGAGGGTGGAGGCTGCCGCGTCGATTTCCTCGTCGATTTCTCGTTCCGCAGCCGGATGTTCGAGGCGCTGGCCGGACAGATGTTCGACAAGGCGCTGCGCAAGATGATCGCCGCGTTCGAAACGCGCGCCGACGCACTTTACGGGGCGGGGAGGGTGACATCCTCCGATGGCCGCAGCTCGTCGTTGTCGGGCTGAAGCAGGTCGAGCGCAAAAAGCGTCGCATGGTGGCGGATCGCCGCGCGGTCGGTCGATTCGAACTTAACGCGCTGGGTGAAGTAATCGTCGGAATTCTGGCCGCGCAGCGCGCGCGCAAAGAC
Source organism: Sphingopyxis sp. Soil_C_28 (assembly GCF_057657055.1). NCBI lineage: Bacteria > Pseudomonadati > Pseudomonadota > Alphaproteobacteria > Sphingomonadales > Sphingopyxidaceae > Sphingopyxis > Sphingopyxis sp. Soil_C_28. The sequence continues at coordinate 1,260,907 of NZ_JBDGJE010000001.1, read as the reverse complement.
GACCTGGCCGACCGGCTTTTTCTCTGACCCGCCGCCCGGTCCGGCGATTCCGGTGATCGCGACCGCGACATCGGCATCGCTGTTTTCCAGCGCTCCCGCAGCCATCGCCCAGGCGGTCGCGAGCGACACCTCGCCAAAGGTTTCGATGATTTCGCTGCTGACACCCAGCTGGCTTTGCTTAGCATGGCCCGAATAGGTGATGAAGCCCGCCGAGAAGACGTCGGAACTTCCGGCAATGTCGGTCAGCGCCGCGCTGACCATGCCGCCGGTGCAGCTTTCGGCGACCGCGACCTTGCGTCCCGCGGCGCGATTGTTCGCGAGCACGGTCGTGGCGAGGTCGTCGCGCGCGGTAAGGCGCGATTCAGCGTCGGGCAGCACGATTTCAATTCTCCGGAAGTTGCAGGGTAGCGACGGCTTGCGCCGCTATCCCTTCGCGGCGGCCGGTGAAGCCCAGCCGCTCTGTCGTCGTCGCTTTCACACTAACCCGTTCAACCGGAATCGCAAGGATTTCGGATATTCGCGTCCGCATCGCTTCGCGGTACGGACCAATCTTGGGCGCCTCGGCAATGATGGTCAGATCGACATGGTCGATGCGCCCCCCGCGTGCCGTTACACGTTCGGCGGCAAAGCCGAGAAAACGATGCGACGCCGCGCCGCGCCATTGCGGATCGCTGGGCGGGAAATGATCGCCGATATCACCGTCGCCGAGTGCCCCGAGGATCGCGTCGGTCAGTGCATGAAGTCCGACGTCAGCATCACTATGGCCTTCAAGACCATGACTATGTGCGATTTCTATGCCGCCGATCCACAGCGGCTTGTTCGCCACCAACCGATGAACATCATATCCCAAGCCGACCGCGGTGCGCGTCATCGTTCCGATCCCCAGCAGTCCAGTGAGGATCGCCATATCCTCGGCATATGTCAGTTTGTGGAGCCGCGCCTCGCCCGGCACAGTTGCCACCGATACGCCCAGACGGCGCACCAGCTGCGCATCGTCGGTCGCAGCGGCCTCGACGGCTTCGGCATGCGCGCGGCGCAATGTGCCAAGACGGAACGCCTGCGGCGTCTGAACGCGCGCGAGAGCGCTACGGTCGACAACCTCGCCGGCCAGATGGGCTGTCTGCTCGACCAAGGTATCGGGAACGGGCAATGTGGGGATTACCGCTTCGGCGTCGACCAGCGCTGCAAGCAGGCGGTCGATCAGGCTGGCCGTAACCCCGGGCCGCGCGGAGTCATGAACGAGGACCAACGCATCATCCTCCCAATCGGCGAGAGAGCGAAGCGCATTGGCCACCGACTGCTGACGTTCCGTGCCGGGATGGGCAGAAATCCATCGCGCTGGAAGAATCCCCGCCGCCGCCACGACGTCATGATTGGCCACCAGAACGCCGCCGCCGATCGCTGGATGCTCGGCAAACGCGTCGAGACTCCAGCGCAGCACCGGCTTGGCGCCGAGCATAGCGAGCTGTTTCGGCACCTCGAAACCCGCACGCGTCCCTTGGCCACCCGCAAGCAGCACGACCGCGATGCGCGGCGCAGGGAAGGGGACGGACTCGGTCATCGTGCGCGGCGGTTAGCGCAGCCGCGCCTTGCGGGAAAGCCGCTTAGCGTGTACGGGCTGCTCAAATTTTAGGCAATCAGACGAAAGCTCCCCGCATGGCGCCGCTGCAGCCCATCCAGATCGGCAACATCACCATCGCAGATCCCGTGATCCTCGCGCCGATGACGGGCGTCACCGATCTTCCGTTCCGCAAGCTTGTCCGCCGCTTTGGTTCGGGGCTCAATGTCACCGAAATGATCGCGAGCCAGGCCGCGATCCGCGAAACACGCCAGTCGGTCCAGAAAGCGGCGTGGGATCCGGTCGAAGAACCGGTGTCGATGCAGCTTGTCGGTTGCACGCCCTATGAAATGGGCGAAGCGGCGAGGCTCAACGAAGATCGCGGCGCCGCGATCATCGACATCAATATGGGCTGCCCGGTGCGCAAGGTCACCAATGGCGATGCTGGCTCGGCATTGATGCGCGATCTGAAACTTGCTGCCGCGTTGATCGAGTCCTGCGTCAAGGCGGTATCTGTGCCGGTAACGGTCAAGATGCGCATGGGCTGGTGCCATGACAGCCTCAATGCGCCTGAACTCGCGCATATTGCCGAGGATCTGGGCGCAAAACTCGTCACCGTTCACGGGCGCACGCGCAACCAGATGTACCGCGGCGAGGCCGACTGGGCGTTCGTGCGCGCGGTCAAGGACGCAGTAGCGATCCCTGTCATCGTCAACGGTGATATTTGTTCGGCCGACGACGCCCGCACCGCGCTTGCGCAAAGCGGCGCCGATGGCGTCATGATCGGTCGCGGCGCCTATGGTCGGCCTTGGCTGCTCGGTCAGGTGATGGCTGCGCTGCGCGGCGAAAGCCCGCGTCCCGACCCGGGCATCGACGAACAATATGACGTCATTACATCGCATTATCGCGCGATGATCGACCATTATGGAGAGATCACCGGCGTCAATATGGCGCGCAAGCATCTCGGCTGGTACGTCAAGAGCCTGCATGGCTCGGCTGAGTTTCGCAACCAGGTCAACCAGATCCCCAACAGCCGCGATGTCCTCGACGCGCTCGAGCGGTTCTACACGCCGTTCCTGAGCAAGGCGGCGGCGTGACCGCCCTCACGTCGAGCATTCCGAGCTTCGACCATGACGAGCTGATCCAGTCGCATCCCGTCCCGACCTTGCTGATCGATGGTGGCGGGGTCGTGCTGTTCGTCAACGCCGCGGCCGAACAGCTTTGCAACGTCAGCCGCTCGGCAATGGTCGGGCGCGTCGTCTATGACGTGATCCATATGGACCGCAGTTACCGCCAACGGATGACCGATACGGCGACGTCGGCGTTATTCGCGCATCGCACCGAAATTGCGGCGGGTGGTCGCAGGTCGATCTTCGTTGATATGCAGATGGTCCCTTATGGCCAGAGTGGGCACCGTATTCTCGCGCTTGTCCCGTCGCAAAGCGACGCTGAACTGATGGGCGGTGCCATAGGCCGCTCAGGCCGTGCCGCAGGGGCGGCGGCGTCGATGCTGGCGCACGAGATCAAAAACCCGCTGGCGGGCATCAAGGGCGCGGCACAGCTTCTCGCAAGGAAAACGGATGCTGGCGGAGAGCGCTTCACAACGCTGATCTGCGCCGAAGTCGACCGCATTGCGACGCTGATCGATCAGATGGAGCATTTCTCGCGCGGGCAACCGATCGCTTGTGGGCCGATCAACCTTTATCAGCCGATCCATCAGGCGCTTGAAACCGCGCGCGCTCGCCAGTTTCCTGGCGTACGTTTTACCGAGGATTTCGATCCGTCGCTGCCGCTGGTCCACGGAAACCATGACGCCATGGTGCAGATATTGCTCAACCTGCTGACCAACGGCTGCGAGGCGCTGGGCGGGCGCGACGACGGCGTCGTGCGGTTGACGACGGCGTACCGCCACGGCCTTTCGATCGACAATGGCGATGGCCGCGGCCGTATCGCACTGCCGATCGAGGTCGGCGTCAGCGACAACGGGCCGGGCGTTCCAGCTGATATTCGCGGCGACCTGTTCGATCCTTTCGTCACGACGAAGCGCGAGGGGCGGGGACTCGGCCTCGCGCTTGTCGCCAAGCTTGCGCGCGATATGGGCGGTACGGCCCAGCATATCCGTGACGGCGAATGGACACGCTTCCGTGTTCACCTTCCGGTCGCGCAAAAGGGACGGCCAGCATGAGCAAGGGCAAGACGATCTTGCTGGTGGAAGACGATCCGGCGATCGCGATGATCATTCGCGAAACGCTCGTCGGGGAATGCGGTCATTTCGCGTCGGTCGGGAGCATAGCAGAGCGCAACGCCTGGCTTGCCGATAACCGTCCCGATCTGGTCATTACCGATGTCGTCCTGCCCGATGGCGACGGTATCGACTCGCTACCGCGCGCCGGGGTGGATTCCGCGACGCCGGTAATCGTGCTGTCGGCGCAGAATACGCTCGACACCGCGGTGCGTGCGACGGGCATCGGCAGTTACGATTACCTGCCCAAGCCATTCGATCTCGATGAATTGACAGCCAGCGTCCGCGCCGCATTGCAACGGCGGGCCGAACCCGCCGCGAGGGATGCCACGCCAGCGGACAGCCATGGCCTCGTCGGCCGCGCGCCGGCGATGCAGGCGGTTTACCGCACGATAGCCCGGCTTGCCTCGAACGACCTTGCCGTGCTGATCCTCGGAGAATCGGGGACGGGCAAGGAGGTGGTTGCGCGCGCGATCCACGCGACGGGGTTGCGCCGGACGGGACCTTTTGTCGCGATCAATATGGCGGCGATCCCGCGCGAATTGATCGAGGCTGAGTTGTTCGGTCACGAAAAGGGCGCCTTTACCGGGGCGCACAGCCGCAATGCCGGCCGGTTCGAACAGGCCGCCGGTGGTACGCTCTTTCTCGACGAAATCGGTGACATGCCGTTGGAGGCCCAGACGCGCCTGCTGCGCGTGCTGCAAAGCAACGAATATTCGACCGTTGGGGGGAGTCAGGCGCTCCGCGCGGATGTGCGTGTCGTCGCCGCGACGCACCGTGACATGCGCACACTCGTCGCCGACGGTCGGTTCCGCGAGGATCTGTTCTACCGCCTCAACGTCATTCCGGTGACATTGCCGCCGCTGCGTGACCGGCGCAGCGACATCGCGGCACTGGTCAGTCATTTTGTGGAAACGGGCCGGGGTTCGGGCCTTCCCGACCGGCAGTTCGCGCCCGCCGCGATGCAATGGCTCGAACGTTACGACTGGCCGGGGAACGTCCGCGAACTCGGCAATGTGGTGCAGCGACTGGCCGTGCTGTCGCGCGACACGGTCGTCACGGTGCGCGACGTCGAGACGGTGCTGAACGAAAATGGCGAGGGTGGCGGAGCGGTCGACCCGGCGGCGCTTATCGCCCGCGCAGTCGACGACTGGGCCCGCGAACAGATGGCTGGCGCGGCAGGCGACGGCGATATCCACGAACAGCTCGAAGCGATTGTCGAGGCGGCGCTGTTCCGACGGGTCCTACGCGATGTTCGCGGCAATCAGCTTGAGGCCGCGCGGCGCCTTGGTATCAATCGCAACACGCTTCGAAAGCGGCTCGGGCAGCTCGATATCGATCCGACGCATCCGTGACGCGCGGCAATAATCCCGAAATCCGGGCAATTGGGCGAAGCGAACGCAGATTGTGTGTTTTCTATGCAACAGGATTGTCGTAACGAGGCAACAATGGCGCAGTCTCCCTCCCTGACCTTCGACATGGATTCGGACGGTCAGGAGGTGCGCTCCGGCTTCTGGCGTTTTGGCGCACCGGAATATTATACGCTCGCCGTCATCATCAGCGTCGCCATTGCGACCTATATTTTCGTGACCGGCGACGCGCAGAGCGAGCGTTTGCTGACCCCGGCGCTGGTGGCGGCGATCATGATCGTCAACCTTGTGCCGGCAATGGCGTTGATCGTGCTGATCGGCAGCCGCGTCGCCCGCGGCCGTGCGGCGCGCTCGATAACGGGCAGCAGCGGACGGCTTCATGTTCGTCTGGTGGCGCTTTTCTCGCTGATTGCGGCCGCGCCGACCTTGCTGGTCGTTATTTTCGCGTCACTTCTGTTCCAGTTCGGCGTCAATTTCTGGTATTCCGACCGTTCGCGAGGAATGTTCGAGAACGCCGCCAGCATGGCGCAGGCTTTTTACGAGGACAGCCAGAAGGCTGTTAGCGCGAACACGACAGCGATGGCAAAAGACCTCGGCGTCTATCTGTCTCGCTATCCGATCGATAGCGAGACGTTTCAGAACGCCTATGGTCGGCAAGTCGTGCTCCGCGAGCTCAACGAGTCGGCTATTATCGAGATTGGCCCTGATGGCATTGCCCGCACGCCGGTGATGGTCGATCCCGACAATCGCGCGGCTGAGACTCGAATTTCTCCGGAAACGGTCGCAAGACTCAATCGGGGTGAAGAGGTTGTGGTCTTGCAGAAGTCGGATCGCATCGAAGCCGCGACCCGCCTTCCGGGGCGATCGAATGCCTATGTTTACGCGTCGCGCGATGCCAATATTCTCGGATGGGAGCAGTTCAATCGGGCGCGCAGCGTACTGGCCGATTATAACGCGCTGTTCGGACGGTCGCAGCAATTGCAGCTCCAGTTCAACGGCGCGCTCTATCTGGGCTCGCTCCTGCTGCTCGCGCTCGCGGTCTTTGCCGCCATCGTGGTCGCCGACCGTATCGTGCGCCCGCTGGGGACACTGATCGGCGCAACGCGAACCGCAGCCGACGGCGACCTTTCGGTCCGCGTAACGCCGCCGGTCCGCGACGACGAGATCGCAGTGCTGACTCGCGCTTTCAATCGCATGACCGAGCAGCTCGAAGGGCAGACCGGCGCGCTCGTGAGCGTGAACGAGCAACTCGAGGCGCGTCGCAGCTTTATCGAGGCCGTGCTGAGCGGCGTGTCGTCCGCCGTGGTGTCGGTCGACGCCGACCACCGCATCCTGCTAGCTAATGCGGCGGCGGAGCGGTTGATCTGTCAGTCTGCCGAATGCCTGACCGGCAGGCCGCTGGCCGACGTCGCGCCCGAACTGGTCGGACTACTGACCAGTGACGAGCGCGAGGCGATCGTTCAACTCTCGCGCAAGGATGCCGAGCCGGCAACCCTCGCGGCCAAGGCGGTGGCGCAGGGCGACGGCTTTGTTCTGAGTTTTGAGGATATAACCCAGCAATTGCTCGATCAGCGGCGCGCCGCCTGGTCCGACGTTGCGCGCCGCATTGCGCACGAGATCAAGAATCCGCTGACTCCGATCCAGCTTGCGGCGGAACGGCTCCAGCGGCGCTTTGGCGACAAGGTCGAAGGCGATGCCGCCACTTTCCGTAAATTGACCGATACGGTGATCCGTCAGGTTCACGACATGCGCCGGATGGTCGACGAATTTTCGAGCTTTGCCCGGATGCCGAAGCCGACGTTCGGAGTGGAGGACGTTCGCGATATCCTGCGCCAGGCGGTCTTTCTGTTCGAAGTGGCGAAACCCGACATCGCCTTTGCGATCACTATTCCGGACGAGATCGAACCGCTCGTCTGCGATCGTCGCCTGCTGTCGCAAGCTCTGACAAATATCGTCAAAAATGCCGTGGAAGCGGTTGAAGAAAAATCGAAAAATTCGGATGTGGTGCCGATAGGCCATATCGATGCCGAACTTGACGTCAGCATCGAAGGCGAGTTGACGATCCGCGTCGCTGACGATGGTATCGGGCTTCCCGAAGCACGCGAAGCTATTGCGGAGCCCTATATGACCACGCGGCAAGGCGGGACCGGACTCGGGTTGGCGATCGTCAAGAAGATCGTCGAGCAACATTATGGCGAACTGGAGTTTTCGGACAATCCGGCGGGGCAGGGGACGTGCGTTACCCTGACGCTCCATCCCGACCGGCTCAGGCCTTTGGCCGGCAAGGGCGGGGAGACAAATATGGGGCATGGTGAATCGGTTCCCGGACGCATCCGGAACCGGCAAGACAGAGAAGATCATGGCGCTTGATATTCTGATCGTCGATGACGAACGCGACATTTGCGACCTTGTCGCCGGCGTCATGGAGGACGAAGGTTATGAGGCGCGCACCGCGTCAGACAGCGATTCCGCACTGGAAGCGATCCGTCAGCGGCGGCCGTCGCTGGCGTTGATCGACGTGTGGCTGCAGGGGTCGCGGCTCGATGGTCTCGGACTGGTCGAGGCGATCAAGGCGTTTGATCCGACGCTGCCGATCATCGTCATTTCGGGCCATGGCGGGCTCGACACAGCGGTTGCGGCGATCCGCCGCGGGGCGTTCGATTTCATCGAAAAGCCTTTCGAAGCTTCGCGCCTGCTCCATCTTGTCGCCCGCGCGACCGAAAGCGAGCGGCTAAAATTCGAATATGCGCAGCTCCGCGAAAAAGCAGGGCCATCGGACGAACTGACGGGGACGAGCGCTGCGATCAACAATGTTCGCGCGACGCTGAAGCGCGTGGCAGGGACCGGTAGTCGCGTACTGATTACCGGCGCGCCCGGCGTGGGAAAAGAGGTCGCCGCGCGCGTGCTTCATGGGTGGAGTGGCAGGCAAAACGCGCCGTTTCGCGTGATTTCATCGGCGCGAATGGATCCTGAAACGGTCGAGACCGAATTGTTCGGGTCCGAAGCCGAGGATGGTTCGATCCGCGTCGGGCTGCTCGAGCAGGCGCATGGCGGGACGCTGTTTCTTGACGAGGTCGCCGACATGCCGCTGACCACGCAGGGCAAGATATTGCGCGTCCTGACCGACCAGAGCTTCACGCGCGTCGGCGGCCGTACGATGATCCGCGTCGATGTACGGATCATTTCGGGGGCGGCGCGCGATCTGATGACCGAAATCGCCGAAAACCGGTTCCGCGAGGATCTTTATTACCGGCTGAATGTGGTGCCGGTTCATATCCCGCCGCTTCGCGAGCGGCGCGACGACATCGTCAGCCTCTGCGATCATTATATCCGTCGCTACGCCGCCGATCGGCGCGTTGCGCCGCCGGAGATCAGTTCTGAAGCGATGGCGGCGCTGCAGGCGCATGAATGGCCGGGCAACGTCCGCGAATTGCGCAACGTGATCGAGCGCGTGATGATCCTGGCCCCCAGCGATCGGCTGGCCCGGATCGACGCCGACATGCTGCCCGCCGAACTGGTGCGCGGAGGGACGGATATTCTGCCCAATTCGGAATCGATCACCGCGATCCCGCTGAAAGAAGCCCGCGAGAATTTCGAACGCGAATATTTGCGTATCCAGATCAATCGGTTTTCGGGTAATATCTCCCGCACCGCGACCTTTATCGGCATGGAGCGCTCGGCGCTGCATCGTAAGCTGAAACTTTTGGGGCTTACCGAGAGTTCGGAGGGCGAGGGATAGCGGCTTTGCGCTAGACCTTCTGCTTCCTTTGCCGCATATTGCATGCGCGAAGAAGGTCTTAAAAGCCGGAAAACCGGTGCCATACCCGCGGTTATACCGCCAAAAACAGGAGGCAAATGTGTCCGATAAGAACCAGAATCTCCAGGATATTTTCCTCAACGCCCTTCGCAAGAGTAAGACCCCGGTGACCATGTTCCTGGTCAAGGGCGTCAAACTGCAGGGCATCATCACCTGGTTCGACAATTTCTCGTTGCTGCTTCGCCGCGACGGTCAGTCACAGCTGGTGTACAAGCATGCGATCTCTACGGTGATGCCGTCGCACGACTTTGACTTGTCACTGCTCGGCGGCAATCTGCGCGATGCGCCGGCCAGCAAGGGCAAGGCGTTGCAGGACGTATTCCTCAACGCTGTGCGCAAGTCGGACGAGTCGGTAACGATGTTCCTCGTCAACGGGGTGATGTTGCAAGGCGATATTGTGGCATTCGACTTGTTCTGCATGTTGCTTGAGCGGGAGCGCCAGGTGCAGCTCGTCTATAAACACGCGATTTCGACCGTGCAGCCGAACGGCCCGATCAACCTGACCGACAGCGAGCCGGACGCCGAAGCGGACAACGCCTGATCGACCCGATAATCGACAATGAAGACGAGGTAACGCGCGGCGCCGCCGCGCTTATCGTCGTGCCCGAATGGCATAGCCAGCGCCTAGCACGCGACCTCGACGCACGCGCCGAGGAGGCGAGGGGCCTAGCGCTCGCAATCGGACTCGACGTTGTTGCGGTGCACACGCTGCGGCTGCGGCAGACGCGCGCAGCGACATTGCTCGGTGTCGGCCAGATTGAAGCGATCACGCCCGATATTGCCGCGCGCGGCGTGCAACTGGTGGTTGTGGATGCCGCGCTCAGCCCGATCCAGCAGCGCAATCTCGAAACTACGTTCGGCACCAAGGTCATCGATCGTACCGGCCTGATCCTCGAAATCTTTGGCGAGCGAGCGGCGACCGCCGAAGGGCGGCTTCAGGTCGAACTTGCGCATCTGGATTATCAGGCGGGGCGGCTGGTCCGCAGCTGGACCCACCTCGAACGCCAGCGCGGTGGTTTCGGCTTCCTCGGAGGCCCCGGCGAAACGCAGATCGAAGCCGACCGCCGGATGATCCGAAACCGCATGGCGCGTATTCGGCGTAGCCTCGAGGATGCGCGCCGTACACGTCAGCTGCAACGATCGAAACGCCAGCGTGCGCCGTGGCCTGTCGTTGCACTCGTCGGCTATACGAACGCCGGAAAATCTACGTTTTTCAATCGCCTGACGGGAAGTGACGTCATGGCGGAAGACATGCTGTTTGCGACGCTCGATCCGACGATGCGCGAAATCCGGTTGCCCGGCATCGACAAGGCAATTCTGTCGGATACGGTGGGTTTCGTGTCCGATTTGCCGACCGAGCTCGTTGCGGCTTTCCGCGCGACGCTGGAGGAGGTTACGACCGCCGACCTGATCGTCCATGTCCGCGACATCGTCCATCCCGACAGCGAAGCGCAATATGACGACGTTCGGGCCATATTGGACTCGCTCGGCGTCAACGGGCCGCAGGATGGCGGGGAAGGGGATGCGCCGCCCGCGATTCAGCAGATCGAAATCTGGAACAAAATCGATACGGCGGGCAGCGAGCGCCGTTCGGACATCGAAGAAATGGCGGCGCGACGCTCCGACGTCGCGGTAATGTCGGCGGTGACGGGTGAAGGCGTCGAGGCGGCGCGTATCCTGATGGCGTCACAATTGACGGCGCTGCACAAGGTGCAACGCATCTATCTGACCTATGGCGAGGGCGAAGCGGCGGCGTGGCTTCACGCGCGCGGCGAGGTGCTCGCGGACGAACCCGAGGCAGAAGGCCATGTGCTTACGGTTCGGCTCGATCCGGCCGACAGCGCACGATTCGAGCGGCTCTGGCCCGCTAAGGACGTTCCGACGCCTTGACCGCCAGCCAATGACTTTCCTGTGCCTCGAGCGACAATCCCGACAGACTGCCGCCGGCGCGATCTTCCATGGCAGCAAACCGGCGCGAAAATTTGGCGTTGGCATCGCGCAGCGCACTTTCCGCATCGACGCCAAGGTGCCGCGCATAGTTGACGACCGCGAACAGCAGATCGCCGATCTCTTCGTGACGCGCGTCATCATCGGTTGCAGCCGCGACCTCGGCGAGTTCTTCGGCGATCTTGTCGCGCGGTCCGTCGGCGTCGGGCCAGTCAAAACCGACACGCCCCGCGCGGCCCTGAAGTTTTTGCGCGCGTAGCAGCGCCGGCAATGACAATGCGACTCCGGCAAGCGCGCCGGTCGGGCCGTCAGCGGCGCGCTCGGCCGCCTTGATCTGCTCCCATTGCTGACGAACGTCATCCGTCTTGCCGTCACCGAAAATATGCGGGTGGCGGCGTTCCATCTTGTCACCGATGGCGTTCGCGACATCGTCGAAGCCAAACAGGCCGCCGTCGGTCGCGATCTGGCTGTGAAAGACGACCTGGAGCAACAGATCGCCAAGCTCGTCGCAGATCGCTGCCGGGTCGCCGCCGGCGATCGCATCGGCAACCTCATAGGCTTCCTCAATCGTGTAAGGCGCGATCGTCGAGAAATTCTGCGCCAGATCCCATTCGCAGCCGCCATTGGGATTGCGTAGCTGACGCATGATCGCGAGCAGGCGGTCGATGGGGGATGGCGTTGCCGCTTCGGCCATATATTTATCCGATAATATATATTATGTTAAATGTCATTCAGCATCGAAGGGGAAGGCGTTCCGTTATGTCACCACCTGCCATGTGCGAATGACCAGAAAAACCAGTCCAAAGATCGCCACCCACGCCAATGCCATCTTGAGCCAGTCCGCCATCGGCAAGCGCCGCGCAATCAGCGAGCTTAGCACCATCGCAAATGCGCCGGCGAACCAGAGAATCTGGACGGTCGTGTCTCCGGTCATAGCTGCACCTCCAATCCATCATACCCTGGCTCGACGCCCGGCGGCAATTCGCCCGCGAGGTCGTCATAATCCATCGTATTGTCCATATGTGTGATGATCGCGCGCGGGTTGCCCACCTTGGCCAGTCCTTCGAGCGTCATCGCCAGATGCGGATGCGTCGGATGCGGATAACGGCGCAGCGCATCGATCACGAACAGATCGACGCCTTGAAAGAAATCGACCATTTCGTCAGTAAATTTAGAAAAATCAGTTGCATAGGCGATCTTGTGCGCACCGTCACTAAAGATCAGCCCGGTGGCCTTTATCGGCCCGTGCGGCATTTCGATCGCGGAGACTTCAACGGGGCCGATCGATTGATGATCGTGCAGGTCGATCGGATCGACCGACGCCGGGTAGCCGGCGTTGCCGGCAAATGCATAAGTGAAACGCCATTTGAGAATATCGAGCACATGATCGCGAGCATAAACGGGCACCGCCGACCGGCGCAGGTGCATCACCTGGCGCAGATCGTCGAGCCCGTGCGTATGGTCAGCATGTTCGTGCGTCCAGATCACGGCATCGATATCGCCGATCTCGGCATCGAGCAGTTGCAGCCGCATATCGGGGCTGGTGTCGACGAGGATACGAAAGCCGCCGAGCGATACCAGGATCGACGCCCTGCTGCGCAGGTTGCGCGGATTGTCGGGATCGCATTGCCCCCAGTCATTGCCGATCCGCGGGACCCCCGAAGATGTCCCGCACCCGAGAATTCTGAGCTTCATAACGCACGTGACGTCATGGCGTCGCCTTGTTGAAAAGTTTATAGAAATTGGCACCTGTCGCCGCCGCAAGTGTGTCTCGGTCCTCGTCGCGCAGACTTGCCAGGAACGCGAGCGTATCTGCCACGAACGCCGGCTCACCCGTCTTGCCGCGGTGTGGGACCGGCGCAAGGAAGGGGGCGTCGGTTTCGATCAGCAGTCGATCCTGAGGCAGCCATTTGGCGGTTGCCTGAAGATCGGCGGCGTTCTTGAACGTCACGATACCCGAGATGGAAATGTACAGGCCGAGATCGAGCGCGCGCCGTGCAAAATCGTCGCTTGCCGTGAAGCAATGGATCACGCCCGGGAAAGCCGCCCTGCCCATCTCCTCTCCGAGCAGCCTCAGCGTATCTCCTTCGGCATCGCGTGTGTGGACGATAATAGGAAGTCCGGTCTGTTGTGAAGCATGGATGTGGCGGCGGAAGCTGTCCTGCTGCCGCGCCCGGTCGCTCTTGTCGTAATAATAGTCGAGTCCGGTTTCGCCGATGCCGATCACACGGTCGTGCGCGGCGCGGCCGACAAGCTTCGCGGTATCGACATCGGGATGATGGTCGGCGTCGTGCGGATGGATGCCGACGCTGGCCCACACATCGTCGTGCGTCTCGGCCGCAGCAAGCACTTCGTCCCATTCGCTTTCGCGCGTCGCGATGTTGAGCATCGCGGTTACGCCGTGTTCCCGCGCACGGGCCAGCACCTCATCCTGCTGCTCGGCAAGGCCCTTGTAGTTGAGGTGGCAATGCGAATCGACGAGCATCAGGCCTCCCCTTCCCCTTCATTCATACCCTCAGGCAGTTCAAGGCGCGGGAAGAGCGGAACGGGCTGACCGACGACGAAGCCGCTGGCGACGAGCTTCGCAAGCCAGTCGTTGTCGTCCAGCGCGTCGAAATCGCGCGCATCGGCGGCGATGCCCATCTGATCAAGCAGTTTGTCGGCTGATGCGGGCACGATGGGCCGGATAGCAATCGCGAGCGTTCGAACAGCGCGGAACAGTGTCATCAATACAGCGCGCATTCGCTCGGGGTCAGTCTTGCGGAGCGCCCAGGGCGCTTGCGCGTCGACATATTGGTTGCAGGCGAAAACCGCGCGGATCCAGTCCTCTATTCCGATCGAGAAGGCGAGCTGATCGAACTCGTGCGGCAGGCGTTCGGTCGCCATGGCGTGCAGATCGGATAACAGCGCGGTATCGTCCTGCGCAGACACATGGTCCGTAGAAAGAACGCCATCCAGATTTTTGAAAATCATCGATAAACTGCGCTGTGCGAGATTGCCGAAGCTGTTCGCGAGATCGGCATTTGCCGTGCGCACGATAGCCTCGGCCGAATAGGTGCCGTCCTGACCGAAGCTGACCTCGCGCAGCAGATAATAGCGCAACGGATCGACGCCGAATTGTTCGGCGAGCGCCATCGGGTCGACGACGTTGCCGAGCGATTTCGACATCTTCTCGCCGCGATTGAGCAGGAAGCCATGACCGAATATTTGTTTCGGCAGTGGCAAATTGGCGCTCATTAAGAAAGCCGGCCAGTAAACCGCATGAAAACGAACGATATCTTTGCCGATCATATGGATATTCGCCGGCCAGAATTTACCGAAATCGCCGTCAAGATCGGGATAGCCTATCCCCGAGAGATAGGTCGTGAGCGCGTCGACCCACACATACATCACATGCCCCGGCGAACCGGGCACGGGCACGCCCCAATCGAAGCTGGTGCGCGAAACGCTGAGATCCTTGAGCCCGCCTTCTACAAAACGCATGACCTCGTTGCGGCGGCTTTCCGGGCGGATGAAATCGGGCTGGTCGTTGTAGAGCGCCAGCAGCTTGTCCTGATATTTCGATAGTTTGAAGAACCAGCTTTCCTCGACGGTCCATTCGACGGGCGTGCCCTGCGGGGACAGACGGGCGCCCCCTTCTCCGTCAGTCAGCTCGCTTTCGTCATAAAATGCCTCGTCGCGGACCGAATACCAGCCTTCATAGCGGTCAAGATAAAGGTCGTCATTGGCCTCCATCGCCTTCCAGATTGCCTGCGACGCCGCGTGATGCGCCGCGTCGGACGTGCGCATGAAATTATCGTAGCTGATATTCAGCTTGGCATACATCTCACGGAAATATCCCGACATTTCATCGGCAAGATCGATTGTCGCGCGCCTCTGGTCGCGCGCGGTCTGGAACATCTTCAGTCCGTGCTCGTCAGTGCCCGTTATCAGGCGGACGTCGCGACCGCGCGCGCGCTGGAAGCGCGCCATGACATCGGTTGCGATCGCTTCATAGGCGTGGCCGATATGCGGGCGGCCATTGGGGTAGCTGATCGCGGTGGTGATGTAGAAAGGTTCGGTTTGTTCGGACATGCGCGCGCCTTAGCCGCTGGCGCGCACGAGGGAAAGCGTCAGCGTGCTGCCTGGCCCTGCCGCGGTGCCAGTTCGGCGAGGCAATTGCCGATTTCGAATCCGACCATCGCTCCGTCGTAAGAGCCGCGTACGGCATCGCGTACGGTGCGCTGCACGCGGTCCCATTGCGCGAGGATCGGCGCGATCTCGGCGACCGGGCGTTCACGCGCGATACGGGCGAGAAGGCCGGGAACGATATCGATCACCAGTTCCAGCCGGGCACGATTGCTGGTGCCGCCGACTTCGCGGGCGAGGGCTTCGCGCAGGCGGTTCTCGGGATCGCCGCTTGTCGCGATGGCGAGCAGCTTCTTTTCAATCGCCGCGACGTCGCTGTCGATCAACGCGAGTGCCTTGCCCGGGACCCCGCCCGACGTCGCCACGATCGCGCGCACCTCGGCCATATCGAGCATCGGGCGTAATTCGTGCAGCCATGCTGCCATGACGTCACGATCAACCGGCTGAAAACGTAGCGTTCTGCATCGCGACCGGATCGTAGGCAACAACCGTCCCGGCGAGTGGCTGACGAGCAGGAAGAGCGTCTTGGCTGGCGGTTCCTCGAGTGTCTTGAGCAGGGCGTTGGATGCCGAAGGCTCCATGTCGTCGATCGCGTCGACGATGATCACGCGCCATTCGCCGAGCGACAGCGAAAAATGAAGCCGGGTTTTTAGTTCGCGCACCTGTTCGATCGTGATGTTGCGTGCGAGGTCCTTCGCTTTGTCCTTTGCCTGACGCGCGAGGCGAAGGATCTCGGGATGGTTTCCCGCCTCGACCAACCTGCCCGCTGCGGTGTCGCCGGGATCGTCGAGTGTAAGCACGTGCCCATCCCCGGTACCGCCATGCGTGACAAGGAAACGGGCAACCCGTTCCGCGAAAGCCCTCTTCCCCATGCCTTCGGGGCCTGCGAACAGCCACGCATGATGGAGACGCTCCGCCTGCCATGCTTCCAGAAACACGGACTCGGCATCCTGATGCCCGATCATGGCAGCCATTCCACAAGTTCGCTAAGAATCCGGGCAGTTACTTCTTCCGCCGGGGCGTCGGCATTGACGATCCGCCAGCGCTCCGGTTCGGCTGCAGCCATTTCGACGAAGCGGGCGGCGAGGCGCGCCTGATAGTCAGCCGGTTTGCTTCCCATCCGGTCGCTGCCGCCGCGTTCGGTCAGGCGCCGCGCGGCCTCGGCCGTGCTGACGGTGAGCAGGAAGGTGCGATCGGGTAGCAGGCCCTGCGAGCCAAAGCCGTGAAGCCCCAAAATATCGGTGTCGGTAATCCCGCCACCGCCGCCCTGATAGGCGCGGCTCGAATCGACGAAGCGGTCGCAGAGCACCCATTTTCCAGAATCCAGCGCGGGACGGATCGTCCGGGCAACATGGTCGGCGCGCGCCGCGGCGAACAGCAACGCTTCGCTCCGCGCATCCCAGCGATCGTCGCTGCCCACCATCAAGAGCGTGCGGATCGCTTCCGCGCCGGTGCTGCCGCCGGGTTCACGCGTCGCAACGATTTCAATGCCGCGCGTTTCCAGTGCGGCGGCCAGGGCGCGGATCTGCGTGGACTTTCCCACCCCCTCCCCGCCTTCCAGCGTGATGAATCGACCCTTCACAGCCCGGTGAGCCGGTAAAAACCCGTCCGTGCACGCGCCCACCATCCGCCTTTTCTCACATCGGCGGCGGCAATCAGCGGGGTCGTTTGCGGCGGTAATCCGTCGGGCGTGACCACCAAGTCGGCGACGGGCGTCCCGCGGGTGAGCGGCGCGGCGATGGGGGCTCGGGTGCGCATCACCGCGCGATAGCCGCCGCTATAGCCCTTGGGAACCGTCATCCGAACCGCGATGCCAGCCTGGGTCGCAACCACGGGAACGGCGCCTTTTCTGACATCGACGCCGCCGAGGCTGGCTCCCGCGGGGACGAGCTCGCGCCCCTCCCATTCGTCAAAGCCCCATTTCATCAGGCGCTCAGCCTCGTCGCGCCGCGCCTTTTCGCTGCTCATTCCCGCAACGACCATGATCAGGCGGCGGCCGTTCCGTTTGGCCGAGCCGAGGAAGCAGTAACCCGCCTCGGCGGTGTGGCCGGTTTTCAGGCCGTCGGCGCCCTCGAAGCGTCCGAGAATGGGGTTGCGGTTGGGCTGGATGATCGGCTTGCCGTCGGGCGATTTGCCATGCTGGAGCTTCAGCAACGAGAAATAGCGACTATAACCGTCAGGATGTTCCCGGATCAGGCGGTCGGCCAATGTGACAAGATCGGCGGCACTCACCTTGGTGACGCCGCCGTCGGGCCAACCATTCGGCGTTCCAAATTGGCTCGACGCCATACCAATTTTAGCAGCTACCGCGTTCATTCTCTTGACGAATGTGGCCTCACTGCCATCGATTCCAACCGCGAGTACCGCCGCGGCATCATTTCCCGAAACGGTGATCAGCCCCTTGAGCAATTCATCGACCGAGACCTTTTCGTTCGGCCGCAGGAACATCGTCGAGCCGCCGGTGCTGCCGTTCCATTTCTTCCACGTCGCCTCGCCGACGGTGAATTGCTTGTCGCGCGCGAGGTCTCCCTTTTTTATCAGGTCGAGGACGACATAGGCGGTCATCACCTTTGCCATCGATGCTGGAGCGAAGCGTTTCTCGGCGCCGCGCGAAAACAGGATCGCGCCCGAATCCAGATCCTTGAGCAACACGATCGGTGCTTGAGTGATATAGAGCGGGCGGCTGACCGGAGCAGTTTTCGGACGCGCATCGCCAGCGGATGCCGCGGGGAAAGCGACTGTTAGCGCCAGCGCAGTCAGGAGCGCCGCGCCGCCTTTCGCAATGATCGCTGGCTTCTCCACGCGCCGCGCCGTCAGCGGTCGCGCTGGACCAGCGCGTCGCGGAAGCCCTTGGCTTTCGCTTTGCCAAGCGCGCCACGCGCATCGGCATCGGTGGCGAAGGGACCGATGCGAACGCGCCAGAGGTTGCCCGCTTTGGCGACATGGCCCCCGACTGACTTCGCGGCTGCGTTTGCGCGGCTTTCGGCACTGAAAGCTCCGACCTGGACGACATATTTGCCACCGGCAACTGCGGCGACGGCCGGTTTGGTCTCTGGTGCGGGCTTGGGCCTGGTCGTGGCGGCCCCCTCGACGACGAAGCGGTCGTCGCCGGGCTTTGCAGTGCCCGAAGCAATGGGAGCGGCCGGCTGGGCGACCGGCATGGCAATGGCTTTGCCCTTCGGTACCGGCAGGCTCTTGGCCTTGCCGCGAAGGATGGCGAGCAGCGAGTCCGGTGTCGCGATCCGTTCCGGGACCGGCTTTCCGGCGCGAAGCTGTGCGCGTTCGGCGACGGGCGGATTTGTCCGGCGCACCCGCACCGCCGCAACGCCGTCGGTCAGGCCCAGCTGCTCGGCCGCGCCGCGCGACAGGTCGATCAAGCGGTCGCCGACCATCGGACCGCGGTCGTTGACGCGCACGAGGATCGTCCGTCCGGTATCGAGCGCGGTCACTTCCACATAGCTGGGCAGCGGCAGCGTCTTGTGCGCCGCCGAAATGCCCGCGGGATCGAAAATCTCGCCATTGGCGGTTGGTTGGCCCGCGAGTTCCTCGCCGTACCAGCTCGCATAGCCGACATCGTCATAATCGGGGATATCGGCAGGCGTGTAGGTTACGCCGGCGATGGCGTAGGGATCGCCTACCTTTACCGGTCCATCGGCCACGACCGTAGCGGTTGGCGTCGGACTAGCCGTCGGGCCGCCCTCGCGCTTGCCATCGAAACTACCACAGCCGGAGAGCAGCAACGCCGCCCCCGCCATCAGGCCCGCGCCCCTAACGATCGATTTCATCCGCCAGCAACCCCACAGATAATGCGTAAAAATTGGAACAATTATAGTCCAATATCGCACGATAGTTACCGGTCAGCAAATAGGCCGTTCGACCGGGACCATCGGGCTCGAGAAGCGTCGCCTGAACATTGGAGTCGGGCCAGCGGCCGCTGAGCGGCGCGATGCCGTCTGCGCGCCATTCGGCCATCGAACGCCAGCGGCTGTGGCGATCGAAAACGCGCGGACAGCGCGTGGGGGTCAGGCGGTTGGCAACGCGGCTGCGGTCGAAGCCGGAAGGCACGGTCACGGCAACACCCCAAGGCTGCCCTGCGCGCCATCCTGCGCGGCGAAGGTAGGAACCGATCGATTCGATCGCGTCGGCCTCGCTCGACCAGATGCTCGCGCGCCCGTCGCCGTCGCCATCCTCGGCAACCTGCAAATAGACCGACGGCAGAAATTGCGGATAGCCGAAAGCGCCGGCCCAACTGCCCTTCAGCGCGCTGCGCGGCACGCCGCGCTCGACCATCACCATCGTTGCAATCAACTCGGGCTCGAACAGGCTGCGGCGGCGGCCCTCATACGCCAGCGTAGCCAGCGCCTCAGGCAAGTCGAAATTGCCGGTCACCTGACCATAAGCGGTTTCATGACCGTAAATAGCGATCATGATGCTGGTCGGAACGCCAGTGCGAGCCTCGATACGCGACAGGAGTGGAAGCAGCCGATCGTGGACGCGGCGGCCGCCGCCGATGCGCGCGGCATCGACATGCTTGGCCTTATACGGCGCGAACGACGGAATCGGCGTGTTGGAGCTTGGCGGGGTACCGAGATTATCGCGATCGAGCGCGACGACGCGAGGATTATAGGCCAGTCCCGCGGTCACCCGATCGAAGGTCGTCCGCGATACCCCGCGTGCCTGCGCCTTGGGCCATAGCGACTGGACATAGGTGTCGAAGCTGGCATCGGCACTCTGTGCATGGAGCGGAGTCGAGGCCGTTAGCATCCAGGCCGACAAGAAAGCGGTAGCAAACTTGAAAAGGCGCCCGATTCTGAAACGTATAGCGTGCATCATATCCCCACCATAAAGCGTGTCTCGCATAGATGCGAGCGGCTTGGCTAGGCTGTGGCGGGACAAAGCGAGTCATTCGTGGGGCGGGCTGAGCGTATAAGGTTTTGCTTGCCGCAAAGCCTTCAATCGCTATGGCGACGGGCATTGGAAGAGTGTCCGAGTGGTTTAAGGAACTGGTCTTGAAAACCAGCGATGGGGAAACCTATCCGTGGGTTCGAATCCCACCTCTTCCGCCAACGCCCCTTCCCACCTCTCCTGTGTCACCAACTACGCAAAATGCAGCCGCCGGTATTTGCCGCGGAAATAGAGCAAGGGATCACGGTGCGGCTCGAACTGCGCGCGTACCACCCGGCCGACCAAGATGAAGTGATCGCCTGCTTCGTGCAGCGATTCGCGTTGGCATTCAAACGACACGAGCGAACTGCCGAGGAGCGGTACACCCGTCTCGCCGGGCGCCCATGGCTGGTTAGCAAATCGATCTTCGCCCCTTGATGCAAATCGGTTTGATGTCGGCTGTTGGCCGATTTGGAGCACATTTACTCCGAAATGTACTGCATCGCGCAGCACGGGCGCGGTGCCCGCGGTGTTGGCTATGCACACCAAGAGGAGCGGCGGTTCGAGCGACACCGAGGTGAAGCTGTTGGCAGTCAGGCCGACCGGCGTTCCTTCGGCATCGAGTGCCGTAACGATCGTAATGCCGGTAGCAAAACAGCCCATTGCGTCGCGCAGCGTACGCGGGTCCGACCCCGCCTTGAACTCCATCGCCTCGCGCGGTTGGCGCCGCTCAAGAAATTCGAGCAGCTGGCCGAGCAGGGCTTCTTTCCGGTCCGCTGCCAGTTCGAGGTCGCACTCGTTGATGTCGGCAGTCTGACCGATCGGTAGGGAGGAAGCGAATACGTCGCTGACCGCGCTGCCTTGCGCGGGCGAAAAGCCGCCGCGCACGACAAGCGTCGGCAAAGCCAATTGGGCGGCAACGCCGTTATGAATGGCGTCCTCGTCGACGGGCATGTCGACGAGGACCAGTCCGGCGGCCAGATGTGTCCCGTCGAGAGCCAGCGCGCGCGTTGCGATCCAGCCGCCACGGCCTGCCGCGACGACGACCGGGCGCGAGCCCATTTGCGCGAGTACAGCGCGTAAATCCTCGATTTGCGGCGCGAGCCCGTCCTCTTTTACCGCTTCGCGCAGGTCGAGATTAACGACGCGACGGCCAGATACCACCAAGGCGTCGGCAACCTCGCGCCATGCAACGCGGCTTTGGCCGACGTCGGGGAGCAGGAGGACGGCGGGGTCATTCTCGTCGCCGAGCATGTCGGCCGACAGAGCGACGCCGCCGAAACCCTTATATTCGATGAGGCTCAAAAATCCCCCTTGCCGCGCCGGCAGGCTGACGCCGACAGCGTTCGATATGACTAAATTGTAATGAATCGGATCATATCGAAAGCCGACACGCGGCGCCAGCGTGCCGCGTAAATTACGCGCGCATCAATGCGAGCCGCTGGTCGACGATTGCGTCAGCGTCGGCGATGATCCGGTCGATGAGCTCTTTACAGGTGGGAATGTCGTGGATCAGCCCCTGCACCATGCCAGCCCAGAACACGCCCTTCGTCAGGTCCCCGGTTTCCAGCAACTCGCGGCCCGCCTTGCCATTCACCAGTTCTGCGACATCCGCAAAGGTGGCGTCGGGCACCGCGAGGCGGCGCACAACCTCCTCGCTCACCGCGCTCTTGCCGACGCGAGCGGTGTTCTTGAGACTGCGGAAAATCAGAAAGCTGCCGCGTTCGTCATTCTCGATATAGGCCTGCTTCACATTGTCGTGGATCGGCGCCTCTACCGTGGCGCAGAAGCGCGTGCCCATGTTGATGCCTTCGGCGCCGAGCGTCAGCGCGGCAACGAGGCCGCGGCCGTCGCCAAAGCCGCCCGACGCGAGCATCGGGATTTTCACCTTGTCTGCGGCGGCGGGGATCAGGATCAGGCCCGGGATATCATCCTCGCCCGGGTGACCGGCACATTCGAATCCGTCGATCGAAATGATATCGCAGCCGGCGCGTTCGGCCGACAGCGCGTGGCGCACCGCGGTGCATTTGTGCAGGATAGTTACGCCATGGGGTTTCAGCATCTCCCAGATTTCGCGCACCGCCGGCGTGCCTGCGGTCTCGACGATCTTGATTCGGCCGTCGATGATGGCTTGGGCATAGGCCTTGTAATCGGGCGCATTGATCGTCGGGAACACGGTCATGTTAACGCCAAACGGCTTGTCGGTCATCGCGCGGCAACGCTCGATCTCGGCGCTCAGCGCGGCGGGCGTCGGCTGGGTGAGCGCGGTCAATATGCCCAGCCCGCCGGCGTTCGACACCGCAGCCGCGAGTTCGGCATAGCCGACGCTCTGCATGCCGCCCTGGACGATCGGATGCTTGATACCCAGCATTTCGGTGATGCGTGTCTTGAAAGCCATTCTCGATCCTTCCTTGACGGTGCTGCCCTTACGGCATCTTCGCTCCGGCCCATGAATTAACTTGACGCTTACGTCAACGTCGGGTTGATTAGGTGGGTAGTTAGGCAACGAAGGGAATCGGAATGACGGCGCGCGAAGGCATATCGGATCGGGCGCTAGCGATTGCCGCAAAGGTCGAAACCTTCGTCCGCGAAACTGTTGTCCCCTTCGAAAGAGACCCGCGCCGCGACCATCATGGCGCGCCGACCGACGAGCTGGTGATGGAGATGCGCGAACATGCCCGCGCCGCCGGGGTCCTGACCCCGCACATCTTGGGCGATGGCGATCATTTGAACCAGCGCGAAACCGCGGTTGTCCTCATCAAGAGCGGGCTGTCGCCTCTCGGCCCGCTTGCTTGCAACACGATGGCGCCCGACGAGGGCAATATGTATCTGCTCGGCAAGGAAGGCAGCCCTGAACTCAAGGAGCGCTTCCTGAAGCCGATGGTCGAAGGCCGCGTCCGCTCAGCCTTCTTCATGACCGAGCCGGCCGAAGAGGGCGGCGCCGGGTCCGACCCGTCGATGATGAAAACGACGTGCCACCTCGACGGCAATCATTGGGTCGTCAATGGCCGCAAGACCTTCATCACCGGTGCGCTCGGCGCGCGGGTCGGGATCGTGATGGCGAAGTCCGAGCAGGGCGCGTGCATGTTCCTCGTCGACCTGCCCGACCCCGCAATTCGCATCGACAATGTGCCGAACACGATCGACAGCTCGATGCCCGGCGGCCATGCGACGCTGACGATTGACAATCTGCGCATCCCTGCCGACCAGATGCTGGGCGAGGCCGGCGAGGGGTTTCGTTACGCGCAGGTGCGTCTCTCCCCTGCCCGCCTTTCGCACTGCATGCGCTGGTTGGGCGCGTGCATCCGCGCGCACGAAATCGCGACCGACTATGCCAACCGCCGCGAGGCGTTCGGCAAGCCGCTGATCGACCATGAAGGCGTCGGCTTCATGCTGGCCGAGAGTATGATCGATCTGAAACAGGCCGAGCTGATGATCGATTGGTGTGCGTCGGTGCTCGACACCGGATCGCTTGGCACCGTCGAAAGCTCGATGGCAAAGGTCGCTGTCTCCGAAGCTTTGATGCGCATCGCCGATCGCTGCGTTCAGGTCATGGGCGGCACCGGGGTCACCGACAAGACGATCGTCGAGCAAGTGTTCCGCGAAGTTCGCGCCTTCCGCATCTATGACGGTCCGACCGAGGTCCATAAATGGAGCCTCGCGAAGAAGATCCGTCGTGACTGGAAAGCCGGGCTGGCCTGACATGGTCGCCAGTTGCGGGCCGAAAAGCGTAGCGTCAAAGTGCTTGACGTTTACGTCAACGTCCGGTTGACTGGCCGAACAAGATAATTGGGAGAAGGACGGGTGCGCGCATGACCATCCTCTATGACGAAGGCCAGCAGGCGATCGCGACCGAGTCGCGGCGCGTTCTCGAGGCACGGATCGGCAGGGACGCGCTGCTGCCCTTGCTTGAAACCGTCGGCGAATATTATCGGCCGTTCTGGGACACCGCAAAGGAGCAGGGATGGACCGCGCTCGCCCTCCCCGAAGCCGATGGAGGTTTGGGGCTTGGCCTGATCGAACTGGGGCTGATTGCGCATCAGGCGGGGCGCAGCATCAGCGGCGCGCCGTTCCTGACCTCGAGTTTTGGTGCGGCGAAGGCGATCGAGCTGTTCGGCTCCGCGGCGCAAAAGGCGCGCTGGCTGCCCAGGCTCGCAAGCGGTGAAGCCATTGGGGCCATCGCTTTTGCCGCCGGTCCTGACGCCCTTCCCGCCCGTCCCGATGTGACCTTTACGGGCGACCGGCTCGACGGCACGGCACGTGGCGTTTCGGCTGGTCTTGCCGCCGATGTTGCAGTCGTCTTTGCGAATGGTCCAGACATGCCGGTGCTCTCGGTCGTCGATCTCGCCGGAGCCCCGCGCTCCTCAGTTTCGAGCTTCGACAATAGTCGCCTCGTGGCCGACCTGAGCTTTTCGGCGACACCGGCCGAAGCGCTCGTCGTTGGCAGCACGGCGCGTGATGCGGCGCTGCACATATTGGCGCTGCAAGCGGTCGTTACCGCCCATGAGCAGACCGGCGGCGCCGAGGCGTTGATGGAAATCGCGCGTGATTATGCTCTGACACGCAAGGCCTTTGGCCAGCCGATCGGCGCCTTTCAGTCGGTGAAGCATCGTATCGCCGAACTCTATGGCCTCGTTGAGCTAGCGCGCGCGAATTGCATCCACGCGGCGGCGCGTGAGGGCGAAGCCAATTTCATTACTGCCGCGGCCGCTGCACGGCTCTCGGCGACCGAAGCCTATGACACCGCGGCGCGCGATTGCATCCAGATCCATGGTGGCATCGGGGTAACTTGGGAGATCGGTCTGCACCTCCATATGCGCCGCGCCCGCAGCCTCGCGATCGAACAGGGCAGCAGCCTGTTTTGGGAAGATGTCCTCGTCGATCAACTTGCGGGAGAAGCGGCATGAGCGATCTTGAAGTCTATCGCGACAAGGCTGCGGCCTGGCTTGCATCAATCGCGCCGACCTTTGGCCGCGATGCGCGCAAGGGCCTGTCCGAAGCCGATGATCTGGCTCTCGGCCGCCGCTATCAGAAAGCGAAGTTCGATGCGGGCTATGCCGGGATCAATTGGCCAACCGAATATGGCGGCCAGGGGCTTGGTCATCTCGAAAAAGTCACCTTCGACGCCGAGGAAATGAAGCACGGCTTCCCGAATTTCTATTTCGGCATTTCGCTCGGCATGCCGGTGCCGGTGCTGATGCAGTTCGGCAGCGACAAGGAGTTCGTCAAAGAGCGTGTGCTGAAGGCACTGCAAGGCGAAGAAATCTGGTGCCAGCTCTTTTCCGAGCCCGCGGGTGGTTCGGACCTCGCGGGACTTCGCACCAAGGCGGAACCCGACGGCAATGGCTGGAAGATCAACGGGCAGAAGGTGTGGACGAGCTGGGCGCATTATAGCGACTATGGCGTGATCGTTGTTCGCACCGATCCCAATGTGCCGAAGCACAAGGGGCTGACCTATTTCTGGGTCGATATGAAAGCGCCGGGCGTCACGGTGCGCCCGATCAAGCTCGCGGGCGGCGACAGCCACGTCAACGAAGTGTTCTTCGACGATGTGAAGATCACCGACGATCATCGCATGTCACCGGTCGGTGGCGGCTTTGCGGTCGCGATCGCGACGTTGATGATCGAACGCTATGTCGCGACCGATAGCGCGGGTTTCGGACCGCACCTCGACCTGTTCGTCGAGCTGGCGAAAGATATCCAGCTCAATGGTCGTCCGGCGATAGAGGATGGGCGCATCCGGCAACAGATCGCGCGAAACTATGCGATGCGGTCGGGGCTCGATTCGATCAATGTGCGTGCACGTTTGATGATGCAGGCGGGCATGATGCCAGGCCCCGAAGGATCGCTGAACAAGCTGGTCGCGGTGAGGTCGCGCCAGAAACTGTCCGAGCTTGCGATCGACCTGCAGGGCAGCGACGGTTTCCTGTTCGACGAACATGCGTCGCAAAAGGAGGATTGGGCGTCGAGCTGGATCAACGCTCCGACCGGCCGCATCGCGGGTGGATCGGACGAGACCTTGCTCAACACCATCGCCGAAAAGGTCCTCGGCCTGCCGCAGGACCATCGCCCCGATAAGGGCATCCCCTTTAACCAGATCCCGGCCTGAGGAGGCGCGCCTATGAAATTCGATTCCAACACCGCAGCCGTCGTGACCGGCGGGGCGTCGGGCCTCGGCCGCGCCACCGCGGAGGCGCTCGCCGCCTCGGGCGTGAAGGTCGCGATTTTCGATATCAACGAGGCGTTGGGCGAAGAGGTCGCGGCATCGATCGGCGGCCTTTTCTGCAAGGTCGACATCACCGACGAGCAATCGGTTTTAGATGGCTATGCGAAGGCGCGCGCGGCGCATGGACAGGAACGTATTTGCGTCCATTGCGCGATGACCTCGCGGCGTGGCAAGACGCTCGCCTATGACAAGGAAACTAGAACGTTCCGCCGCACGTCGACCGAAGATTATGCCTATGGCGTCGCCGGTATCCTGACCGCGAGCTATCGCATCGGGTCGATCGCTGCAGAAGGCATGGCGACGCTTCCGGAGATGGAAGACGGCGAACGCGGCGCTATCATCTTCACTGCTTCGGTCGCGGCGCAGGACGCGCAGATCGGACAGGTCATTTATGGGTCGGCCAAGGCCGGGGTGAATGGGCTTGTCCTGCCAATGGCGCGCGACCTGATGGACCTTGGCATCCGCGTCAATTCGATCATGCCCGGCGTCTTCGGAACCCCGCTGCTCGGCAATATGAACCCGAAGGTGAAGGAGAGCCTCGAAGCATCGGTTCCCTTCCCCAAGCGCCTCGGCAAGGCCGAGGAATATGCGAGCCTCGCAATGGAGATGGTTCGCAACACCTATTTCAATGGTCAGGCAGTCCGCCTCGACGGGGCGATCCGCATGGCCCCCCGTTAGACTCCCCGCCATTTAGCTTTTCAATCAACCGACGATCTTCGAAGCTCTTCCACGAAAGGATATCAACCATGGCCGAGGCCTATATCATCGACGCCGTCCGTACCCCCCGCGGGGTCGGCAAACCCGGCAAGGGCGCGCTGTCGCATCTTCACCCGCAGCACCTCGCCGCGACAGTGCTCGCAGCGATCCGCGACCGCAACAATCTCGACACCGCGACGGTCGACGATATCATCTGGTCGACGTCGAGCCAGAATGGCAAGCAGGGCGGCGACCTTGGCCGCATGGCGGCGCTGTCGGCGGGTTATGACACCAAGGCCAGCGGCACGACACTCGACCGCTTCTGCGGTGGCGGCATAACCTCCGTCAATCTGGCCGCCGCCAGCGTGATGAGCGGCATGGAAGATTGCGTGATCGCGGGCGGCACCGAGATGATGAGCTACACGACCGCCTACGCCGCCGAACAGGCCAATGCCGGCTTGCCCCAGCGTCTGATGGGGGCGGGACACGAAGCGCTCGACGAACTGCACCCGCAGTCGCATCAGGGTGTGTGCGGCGATGCCATCGCGACGATCGAAGGCATCAGCCGTGAGGCGCTAGACGCCCTCGCGCTCGTTAGCCAACAGCGCGCTGACCGTGCGATCAAGGAAGGCCGTTTCAACAAGTCGGTCGTGCCGGTCCTCAACACCGATGGCAGCGTCGCGCTCGACCATGAGGAATTCCCGCGACCCGAAACAACCGCCGAAGGCCTCGCGTCGCTGAAGCCCGCCTTCACCGGCCTGGCCGATTTCGACCTCGGTGGCGGCTTCACCTTCCGCAAGCAGGTCAACCGCCGCTACCCCGACGTCGAAATCCAGCATTTCCATCATGCCGGAAACTCGTCGGGCGTCGTCGATGGCGCCGCGGCGATCCTGCTGACGTCGAAGGAATATGCCGACAAGCATGGTCTGAAGCCGCGCGGCCGCGTCGTTGCCTATGCCAATATCGGCGACGATCCGACGCTCATGCTCAATGCGCCGGTTCCGGCGGCGAAGAAGGTGCTGGAAAAGGCAGGGCTGACGAAGAACGACATCGACGTCTGGGAAATCAACGAAGCCTTTTCGGTCGTCGCCGAAAAATTCATCCGCGACCTCGATCTCGACCGTGAAAAGGTGAACATCAACGGCGGCGCGATGGCGCTAGGCCATCCGATCGGTGCCACCGGATCGATCCTGATCGGCACGGCGCTCGACGAACTCGAACGTTCGGGCGGTCGCTATGGTCTTGTCACCATGTGCGCCGCCGGCGGCATGGCGCCCGCGATCATCATCGAACGTATCTGACGAACAGGAGACACACATGACCGGGCCGCTGAAGGGTATCAGGATCATCGAATTTGCGGGTATCGGTCCCGGTCCCTTCTGCGGCATGATGCTCGCCGATCATGGCGCCGAGGTGACCCGTATCGACCGCCCCGGCGGTTTCATGGACCCGCGCGACCCGCTGAGCCGCAACCGCAGGTCGATTATACTCGACATGAAGAAGCCGGAGGCGGTGCAGATTGCACGCGATCTTTGCAAAAGCGCCGACGGGATCATCGAGGGCTATCGGCCGGGCGTGATGGAACGGCTCGGACTTGGGCCCGAGGTGCTGCTCGCGGACAATCCGAAGCTCGTCTACGGGCGCATGACCGGCTGGGGTCAGTTTGGCCCCTATGCGCAGGCGGCGGGGCACGACATCAACTATATTTCGCTGTCGGGCGTGCTTCACGGCATCGGCCGCGCGGGCGAAAAGCCGGTGCCGCCTGCAAATTATGTAGGCGATTTCGGCGGTGGCGGGATGATGCTTGCCTTCGGCATGTCGAGCGCGCTCGTCCACGCCGCGCGAACCGGCGAGGGTCAGGTGATAGATTGCGCGATGACCGACGGGTCGGCGCTGCTCGCCGGGATGAGCTGGTGGTTCCACGCTGCCGGTCGGCTACAGGATCAGGCCGGCGTGAACATGCTCGACGGCGGCGCGCATTTCTATGACAGCTATGCCTGCTCTGACGGCAAGTTCATCTCGATCGGGTCGATCGAACCGCAATTCTATGCGCTGCTCCGCGAAAAAACCGGGCTGACTGACGACCCCGATTTCGACGCGCAGATGGACCCTACGCAATGGGGTCCGTTGAAGGGCAAGCTCACCGCTTTGTTCGCGACCAAGACCCGCGACGAATGGTGCGCGATCATGGAGATGAGCGATGTCTGCTTTGCGCCGATCCTGTCGCTCAGCGAAGCACCGCAGCATCCGCATAATGTCGAGCGGGAAACCTTCTTGACGGTCGGCGGCGCGGTCCAGCCCGCACCTGCGCCGCGCTATTCGGCGACGGTCAACGACACGCCGCGCCCCGCACCTGCCGTTGGGGCTGACAGCGACGCCGTGCTGGCGGGTCTGGGCTATGACGCGAACAGGATTGCCGCCGTTCGCGAAGGCGGCGCGGTGCGCTGACGGATCAGTCGGTGCGCGCGGTCATCGCTTCCCACAGGCCGCGCCCGCCGAACCCCGCAACCTGACGCCCGAGGATCTGCGCCCAGTGGGCATCATTTCCATGCGCGCCGCGCCAGCGCATCAGCGGGACGGTGACGCGCTGGAGGTCATATTCGCGCGTGAAACCGATCGCGCCATGGACCTGATGCGCAATGGCCGTGACGATACCAACGGCGCGGTTGGCGCGCAACTTCGCGGCGGCAATCTCGAAACCGGCGGCGTCCGCATCGAGCCTGGTCGCATCGAGCCGGGTAGCCATCGCAGCCGCAGCGGCATCGACTGCGGCAACTTCGCACGCCATGACGGCGAGCGATTGCTGTACCGCCTGAAATTTCCCGAGCGGGCGACCGAATTGCCGGCGCATGTTCACATGCTCGATCGAGAGTGCCAGCGCCTGCCCCATCGCGCCGGCCATCAGGCTGACGGTCGCGGCGGCGCGCAGTGGCATCGGAGCATGGCCAAGGCCTGAGAGGATCAGCTCCCCAATCGGCAGATCGGGGGCGGCGACCCCCGCTATATGCAGGACAGCATCGAGGTCGCCCCAGTCGCCGCCGAAGCCGTCCTTTTCTTCGGGCACGAGCAGCAAGGCAAATCCCGCCTCTTCGACCGACGCGATGTCGCCTGCGCCGGCGAATACCGTGCGTGCGGTGTCGCAGAGCATGTCGCGGGCCGCGCTCATCGCAGGCCCAATCCGCGCGCGATGATCCCGCGGATCACCTCGCGCGTGCCGCCGCGCAGCGAGAAACTGGGCGATGCGATGAGGAGCGCTCGGAGCAGACGTGCCAGATCGCTTTCACCGTTCCAGTCGCAGGCGAGGATCGCCTGAACGCGGCGCGGCATATCCTGTTCGAAGGCATTGCCGAGCTCCTTGACGACCGAGGCGTCGACCATTGGGTCCTCGCCCGCCGCCAGCTTAGCCGCGGTCGACATCGAGAGCTGGCGCAGCGTCCACATCTCGGCGGCGAGTTCGCCGATCAGCGCCACGACCGCGGGGTCGGGATCGGGGGCCGCCGCATCGATTAGCGCGGCGAAAAGCGCATGGCTCGACAGATAGCGTTCGGGCCCTGAGCGTTCGAGGCCGAGTTCGGCGGTGACCTGTTTCCACCCCTGCCCGCGCTCGCCGACCAGCGCGCCGTTGGGCACAAGCACATCGTCGAAGAATACTTCGTTGAAATCATGGTTGCCCGCCATGTCGATGATCGGGCGGATAGTAATGCCGGGCGTATCGAGGTCGATCAACAGCTGGCTGAGGCCCGCGTTGCGCTCGCTGCCTTCCTCGGTCCGTACCAGCGTCAGCATGATGTGCGAAAAATGCGCGCCGGTGGTCCATATTTTCTGGCCATTGACCCGCCAGCCTTCGGTTGTTTCGCGCGCTGCCGTCCGGACAGCGGCGAGGTCCGACCCGGCGCCCGGTTCAGACAGGCCGATGCAGGCGTAAAGCGCGCCCTTCGCGATGCCGGGAAGATAGCGCTCGCGTTGTTCTTCGCTGCCATAGCGCAAGATCAATGGGCCGGTCTGACGATCGGCGATCCAGTGTGCGCCGACGGGAGCACCCGCCGCCAGTAGTTCCTCGATCACCACATAGCGTTCGAGCGGGTGCCGGTCGCCGCCGCCATATCGTAACGGCAGCGTCATGCCGATATATCCCGCAGCGCCGAGCGCCCGGCTGAAATCCTGATCGAAGCTCGCCCAGCAATTGGCGCGCTTCACAACATCGCCTTGCGGCTGGTTCGCCGCCAGCCATGCCCGCAAATCGGCGCGTAGTGCGGCAACGTCGCCTGGCGGATCAAAAGGATAGAGTGCAAAGCCTTGCATGTCGCCACCGCCATGCAATAGCTTTCCGCAACAGCAAAGGAATTTTGAACATGGGCGAATTTTTGAGTGTCGAGCGGCGGGGCAAGATCGCGATCCTGACGATGATCAAGCCCGAGAGCATGAACGCGATCGGCACGCACGAAGATTGCCAGGACATCATCGACACATTGCGCGACCTTGGCGACGACCGCGGCGTCAGCGCGATCATCTTGACCGGCAGCGGTAAGGCATTCAGCGCCGGCGGCAATTTGAAAGGCATGCAGGATCGCACTGGAATCGGCGTACTCGACCAGCCCGATTCGACTCGCGCCAATTACCGCAAGGGCGTGCAGGCGGTGATCCGCGCGTTGATGGACTGCGAAGTGCCGATGATTGCCGCGGTCAACGGCCATGCGATCGGGCTCGGCTGCGACCTTGCCTGTACCTGCGATATCCGGATCGCCGCCGAGAGCGCGAAGTTCGCCTGCAGCTTTATCAAGGTCGGGATCGTCCCTGGGGACGGCGGTGCCTGGTTGCTTCAGAAGGTGCTAGGATATCCGCGTGCGGCCGAACTCTTCCTGACTGGCGACCGCTTTGACGCGGCCCAGGCAAAGGAATATGGTCTGGTTACGGACGTCGTGCCCGATGCCGAACTGCTCGACCGGGCTATCGCCGTTGCCGAGCGGATCGTCTGCAATCCGCCGCGCGCGCTGCGTCTGACGAAACGCCTGCTCCGCGAGGCGCAGCACAGCCGGATGAGCGATATTTTGGAACTCAGTGCAGCCTATCAGGCGATCGTTCATGAAACCGCGGATAACCGCGAGGCGATCAATGCCTTCGTCGAAAAGCGCCCCCCGGTGTTTACAGGAGAATGAAGATGATTGCCGAGCGAGTCCTGCCACTGGCCGGCATCCACAATTTCCGCGATTATGGCGGTTATGCTGTCGAAGGCGGCGGCCGCCTGCGCAACGGCATGCTGTGGCGGTCGGCGCATCATCAGGACGCAACCGACGACGACCTGACCGTCGTCGACAATCTGGGCATCGAGACGATCGTCGACCTGCGCGGCGACGACGAGCGCGCAGCGCATCCGTGCAGGCGGTCGACGGGTTTCTCGGCGCGGGTTCTGTTTGCCGATGGCAACACCGCGGGACTTGCGCCGCATTTGCAGGCTGCCGGCGGGACGATCGACAATGACACCGCGCGGTCGCGGATGGTCGATGTCTATGCCAGCATGCCCTATCGTCCGGTGCTGGTGAACACGCTGCGCCTCTATCTGTCGGCGCTCGCCGAATATGAAGCGCCGAGCCTGGTGCATTGCGTTGCGGGCAAGGACCGTACGGGTTTTGCCGTTGCCGTCGTCCACCGCCTTCTGGGGGTGCACGAGGACGATCTTATGCAGGATTATCTGCTCACTAACACCGCGGGCAAGATCGAGGAGCGTATCGCGCAGGGCGGCGACGTCATCCGCGCACGCTATGGCGCAGAGATACACGACGATGCGATCCGTACCCTGATGTCGGTCAACCCGATCTTCCTCGACGCGGCGCTGGCCACGGTGCGCCGCGATCATGGCGACGTCGCAACCTACGCCGAGTCGGTGTTGAACTTCACTCCCGAAATGCGCGAGTCGCTAACCGACAAGCTGGTGGTGACCTGACGGGGTTTAATTGCCCCGGACAAGCACCCCGCCCTTCACCACCGCGTCGACGCCTTCGAGCTGGCGCACATCGGTCAACGGATTGCCGTCGACCGCGACGATGTCGGCGTAGCGGCCGACTGCAATCGCGCCGACATCCTTTTCGCGGCCGAGCGCTTCGGCAGCGTTTTTCGTCGCAGCCTGGATCGCCTGCAACGGGGTCATCCCATATTCGACCATGACGCGGAACTGACCACCGACCTGCCCGTGCGGCATGACGCCCGCGTCGGAGCCGAACACCATCCGCACGCCCGCCTTCACCGCCTTGCGGAAATTATCGCGCTGGATTTGTGCGATCTCGCGATCCTTGCGCAGATTGTCCTCGAGCACGCCATTTTTTGCACCTTCGGCCTGCGTATATTCGGTGTTGTAGATATCCATCGAGAACCATACCGGCTGCTTGCGTGCGAGCGCCATGCGGATGCCCTCGTCATCGACCAGGCTGACATGCTCGATCGTGTCGATCCCGGCGGCAATCGCGGCGCGAATGCCCGCCGCGCCATGCGCATGCGCGGCGACACGCAGGCCCCATTGATGCGCCTCGTCGGCGATCGCGGCGAGTTCCTTTTCGGAAACCTGCAACTGGCCCGGTTCGGTGTTGCGCGAGAAGACGCCGCCGGTTGCGCAGACCTTGATCACTTCAGCGCCATATTTGCGCTGGCGCCGGACCTGATAGCGCAGTTCCTCGGGCGTATCGCCGATACCCTCTTCCTTTCCGTCCTTCTTCTCGAGGCTGGGCGGCAGAAAGGTGCTGTCGCAATGGCCGCCGGTGGCGCCGAGGGCGTAGCCCGCCGGGACGATGCGCGGGCCGGTTGCATAGCCCGCGTCGATCGCCTGTTTCAGGCCGATGTCGTTTCGGTCGCTCGATCCAACGTTGCGGACGGTGGTGAAGCCCGCGCCCAGCATGTCGTTGGCATTTTTGACCGCCGTCATGCCCCAGAAACTGTCGGTGAATTCGAGCCCGCGATAGCCGCCGATATCGGCCGGGCCGTCGAGATGGACGTGCATGTCGATCAGGCCGGGCAGCAGCGTCTTGTCACCAAGATCGATATGTTTGACGTTCGATCCCCAGCGCACGGTGCGCGCATCGGCAATGCCCGTGATGCGGCCGTCGGCGCCGACGAAGATTGCGGGAAACTCGACCGTCTTGCCGGTCAGCACGTCGATGTAGCGCGCGGCGGTAATGACCGTCTGTCCGGTCGTTTCCTGCGCCTGCGCCATCGCGGTTGCAGCGCCAAAAAACGCCGTCGAGCCCAAAGCGATTCCCCGCAGAAAACTGCCGAACTTCATTCGCGATTGCATGTTTACCTCGCCTGCTGTTGGTGCCCTTAAACCAGATGGCAAACCGGCGTAAAATAGGACAGCGGAAAATGCGTCAGGCGGTGATCTTGTGCCGCGCGAGATAGTCATAGTCGGGGCGGCAGGCGTCGGCGACCGCTTGCTCGTCGCCCGTCAGGTCGGGCACCGGCTTGTCGGGGACGCCGAAGCCCGTGCTCGATACGACCGCGTCGTACCAATGCGATCCCCAGATGCCGTCCGTCGGGTGCAATCCGGTCTCCCAGTGCAACATTGCTGCATCCCAAGCGATGTCGAGCGCGGCGCACAATTTTTGCAGCATCGCGGGAGGGTCGCGCAAGATGTCGGCGCTGTCGATCACCGGTGGCGCGTGGCCGAGCCGATCGGCTTCGCGATCGAAAAATTCGACCTGCTTGTCGGTGCCGAGATGGTCGGGGCGCACCGACACGCGCTTCGCGGCGTAGCTGGCGACGACGCGCGCGGGGTCGCGGATCAGGAAGGCATGGCGCAGCCCCGGCAGGTCGTCGTGCGCGATCGGGCCGACCATGTGATGCGCCATATGTTTCTGGTACCAGACCGGCGCGCCGGTCGGGCAAGGTCCGGTCATTGTCCGTGCGACGCCGTGCCATTCGCAATCCATCGACGCCATCACCGCATCCATCATCGGCTGCGGGTCGCCGGTTTGCTTGAGATACGCGCCATAAAAGGGTTCGTCGCTGACGAAGCTGTCGGCGCGGCTGCCGAAGCTGCGCATCATCGCGGTGGACAGGTTGCGCGGCCCCGACCACATCGCGATGCGCACGCCGTCGCTCACGGCCGCGAACGCCCGGCGATGTCGCGTTCGATGAGCGCCTTGTAGAACCCCTGCAATCGCTCGACCATCGGTCCCCTGCCCTCGGTCAGCTTGCGGCCGTCGACCGTATGCGCGGGGACCACCCCGGCGAATGTGCCGGTGACGAATGCCTCGTCGGCGCCATAGACATCGGTGAGCGAGAAATTCTTCTCATGGACCGGAATGTCATTCTCGCGGCACAGCATGATGACGTTGGCGCGGGTGATCCCGCCGAGGCAATAATCGCCGCTCGACGTCCAGACCTCGCCCCTGCGGATGATGAAGAAATGGGTCGAGTTGCACGTCGCGACGAAGCCGTGCGGGTCGAGCATCAGCGCCTCGTCGGCGCCGGCCTGGGCCGCCTGGATACAGGCGGTAATGCAATTGAGCTTGCTGTGGGAATTGAGCTTGGGGTCCTGCACCGCCGGATCGCCGCGGCGTACGTGGACGGTGAAGAGCGAGAGGCCCTTTTCGACCGTCACGGGTAGCGGATCCTTATGCTCTGCGATGATGACGATCGTCGCGGGCGAGATGACGACGCGCGGGTCCTGATAGGGGGTGGAGCGGATGCCGCGGGTGACCATCAGCCGGATATGGCACGCGTCCATGTCGTTGGCGTCGATCGTCGCGTAAAGGCGCTGTTCCAGCGCGTCCCGCGTGATCCCGATATCCATCGCAATCGCCTTTGCCCCTTCCCACAAGCGGTCGAGATGCTGGTCGAGGAAGGCCATGCGCCCCTTGTGGACGCGGATGCCCTCCCACACCCCGTCGCCGAGCATGAAGCCGCTGTCGAACACCGACACGCTTGCTTGCGCGCGGGGGACGAGGTCACCGTTGACATTGATAAGGATCGCGTCGTTGCGCGGGTCGGGGACGAAGTCGTGGGTGCCTTGAGCCATGCGGCGACGTTAGCTGCTTGTGCCTGCCTGTCGAGAGGGAAGGCTCACCCACCACGCCCCGAGCAGCGCGAAAGCGGCGCCGAGCATTGTGCCGCCCAAAATATCGCTCGCCCAGTGAACGCCGAGCATGATGCGCGAAAAGCCGTTTAGGACGATCATCGCCACCGCGAGCGTCCAGGCGAACGGCCGCCAGCGCGGTGGTGCAAGCGAGGCGAGGAGCAGATAGACGGTGGCGGCGCTCGTCGCATGGCCGCTGGGGTAGGAAAAGCTCGTCTGATGGTCGAGGTGGTCGATCACATCGGGGCGCGTGCGACCGAAGCCGAGCTTCATCAGGCTGGAAGCGAGATTGGCGAGCAGCGAGGTTCCGCCGAGTGCAACTGCGCAGCGCGGGCCGCACCAGTGCCAGACGAGTGCGCAGAGCAGGATGACGATGATCCATCGCGGTGTCCCACCACCGATCCAGCTCGCCCATTGCATGAAGGCGATGAAGTTCGGGTCGCTTTCGTCGACGCGGAGCGCGAGCGCGTGCGACACCCGCCAGTCGGTCGCCTGCGTCCACCCCGCGCCGACCGCAAGGCCGAGCAGAATGACTGCTGCAATCAGTGCCAATGCCGTCAAAATATATGTTGGTTTTCCAGTCATCTACAGTGGCCTAGTCCCGCTGTGCCGTGCGGGCCGCCGACTGGCGCCAGCTGTCCAGATGAGCGGCAAAGCGGCGCAGCTGTTCGGTGCCGCCGTCGATGTCGTTGTCGATCAGTCGAACTTCGCCCGACGCCCCTTCGGCATGATAGCGAAGATGGAGGCCGTGCCGAAACCGGGCGCCGAACCGTGCAGAGCCCGACAATCCGCCCGGCAGGCGATCGGCGCGATCGAAGACCGTCCCGGTGACCCTGTCGACGGGCAAGGGGGTGATCGCCGCACCATAGCTCGAGTGAAAATGGAGGTGGCCGTTTTCGATCTTCGCGGCGACCGATCGGGTCACTCCGCGCAGACCATGCCTGCCGACATAGAAAAGGCATATGCATCCGCTGATGATCAGAAGCGGGATCTTGAACGGCGCGAGCGGGTCGTGGCGTGGTGCCGGGGCGGGCAGTTCGATGTCGGGCAGGCGAATGGTTCGCTCCGGCGCCTCCCGCTCTGCGTACATCAGGTTCGCGACCATAAAGGCGATCGCCGCGCCCGCCAGGAAGAACAGCGCCTTGATGGCGCTGCCCGTCCGGGAGAAATGCAGGATCGACGGGTTCAAGCGGCCCGCCCTAGATGTGCAGCGAGCGCCCAAATGCGGCGAGTACGCCTTCGTGCATCGTTTCGCTGAGCGTCGGATGCGGGAAGACGGTGCCGATGAAATCATCCTCGACCAGTTCGGCGGTCTTGCCGATTGTATAGCCCTGAATCAGTTCGGTGACCTCGGCGCCGATCATGTGCGCGCCGAGCAGCTCGCCGGTCTTCGCGTCGAACACGGTCTTGGTAAAGCCCTCGGATTCGCCAAGCGCGATCGCCTTGCCGTTGCCGATGAAGGGGAAGGTGCCCGCCTTGACCTCGTAACCGAGCTCCTTGGCCTTCGCTTCGGTCAG
Organism: Sphingopyxis sp. Soil_C_28; assembly: GCF_057657055.1. Classification (NCBI taxonomy): domain Bacteria; kingdom Pseudomonadati; phylum Pseudomonadota; class Alphaproteobacteria; order Sphingomonadales; family Sphingopyxidaceae; genus Sphingopyxis; species Sphingopyxis sp. Soil_C_28. The sequence continues at coordinate 1,223,458 of NZ_JBDGJE010000001.1, read as the reverse complement.
GCCAACGCTCGCGATCTGCGGTCGGCAATAGGTGCAGCCGGGGATGTTTCGCGGGTCCATCGCGTGCGGGTGATTGCCCGCGATCGCTTCGACCGAAATCACCGATTCGTGCATTGCCTTGTGCGCGAGCCACGGCGGTGCGGTGACGTCGCCGATCGCCCAGATTCCGGGGACGTTGGTGCGGCACATCGCGTCGGTGTCGATATGGCCCTTGGTCGTCTTCACGCCGAGCGCTTCGAGCCCGATATTCTCGGTATTCGGGACGATGCCGATCGCGACGATCGCGTGGCTGAATTCGGCGCTTTCGGTCTTGCCGTCCTTGGTCTTGATCTTCGCGGTGACGCCGTTGGCGGTCGCCTTCAGTTCCTCGACGCCGGCGCCGGTTAAGATCGTCATACCCTGCTTCTTGAGCTGCTTTTCAAGGAAGGCCGACACGTCGGCATCCTCGACGGGGACGAGGCGGTCGAGCATTTCGACCACGGTCACGTCGCAGCCCATGTCGCTGTAGAAGCTCGCGAACTCGATCCCGATCGCGCCTGATCCGATAACGAGCAGCCTCGTTGGCATTTCGGGCGGGACGAGCGCGTGGCGATAGGTCCAGATGCGCTTGCCGTCGGCGGGCGCGAACGGCAGGTCGCGGGCGCGGGCGCCGGTCGCGACGATGATGTTCTTGGCGGTGAGGGTTTCGATCCCCTTCTCGCCTTTCACCTCGAGCTTGCCCGGCGCGGTGAGTTTGCCCTCGCCCATATGGACGGTGATCTTGTGCTTCTTCATCAGGAAGGCGACGCCTTGACTGAGCTGTTTTGCGACGCCGCGCGAACGCTTCACGACGGCGTCGATATCGGCGCTGATCTGCTGCGCGATCAGGCCGTAATCACCGGCATGCTGCATATAATGATAGATTTCGGCCGAGCGCAGCAGCGCTTTGGTCGGGATGCAGCCCCAGTTGAGGCAGATGCCGCCCAGATTCTCGCGCTCGACGATCGCGGTTTTCAGCCCAAGCTGCGCCGCGCGGATCGCTGCGACATAGCCGCCGGGTCCCGAGCCGAGGACGATGAGGTCGTAGTTGGTGTCAGTCATCTTATGCCACCAGTCCCAGCGGGCTTTCGACAAGTTCCTTGAAGGTCTTCATCAACAGCGCGCCGTCGGCGCCGTCGATCGCGCGATGGTCGAAGCTGCCGGTGGCCGACATGACGGTTGCGATCGCAAGCGCATCGTCGACGATATAGGGGCGCTTCTCGCCCGCGCCGATCGCCATGATCATGCCCTGCGGCGGGTTGATCACCGCGGTGAACTGCTTGATCCCCATCATGCCCATGTTCGAGATCGAGGCGGTACCGCCCTGATATTCGCTGGGCTGGAGCTTGCCCTCCTTCGCCTTCGCCGCGAGTTCGGACATTTCGGTCGAGATTTTCGACATCGATTTGCCGCCGGCGTCGGTGATGATCGGGGTGATCAGCCCGCCAGGGATGCTGACCGCGACCGAGATGTCGGCGCGCTTGTATTGGCGCATGACGTCGCCGCCGAAGCTAACGTTGCACGCAGGCACACGTTCGAGTGCGACCGCGAGCGCCTTGATCAGCATGTCGTTGACGCTGAGCTTGACGCCGCGGCTTTCGAGGCTGGCGTTGAGTTCGCCGCGCAGCTTGAGCAGCGCGTCGAGCCGGATGTCGACGGTCAGGTAGATGTGTGGCGATTGCTGCATCGACTCGGTCAGGCGGCGCGCGATCGTCTTGCGCATGCCCGACAGTTTTTCGTCTTCGTGCGGGATTCCGAAATCGGGGATAGAGCCAGCGGTGGCCGGCGCGGGGGCAGTTGCCGCCGGGGCAGAGGCTGCGGGAGCCGGCGCGGCGGTTGCAGCGGGGGCTGCGGCGCCAGCGGGCGCGCCCTCGAGATCGGCCTTCACGATACGGCCGCCCGGGCCGGTGCCCGTCAAGCTCTTGAGATCGATGCCCTGTTCGGCGGCGAGGCGCTTGGCGAGCGGGCTGGCCTTGATGCGCTCGCCCGATGCGGTGGGAGGGGTTGCCGGAGCCGGTGCGGGCGTCGGTGCAGGCGCTGCGGCGGGGGCTTGCGCTTCGGCCTTCGGTTCAGCGGCGGGAGCTGCAGCCGGGGCCAGCGCAGGAGCGGCCTTCGCGCTCCCGGCGTCTTCCCCCTCGCCCGCGATCACTGCGATCACGGTGCCGACCTTCACATTGTCCGTCCCCTCGGCGACGAGAATCTGGCTGACGACGCCTTCGTCGATCGCTTCGAATTCCATCGTCGCCTTGTCGGTTTCGATTTCGGCGAGCAGGTCGCCCGATTTGACCGTATCGCCTTCCTTGACCAGCCATTTGGCAAGGGTGCCTTCCTCCATCGTTGGCGAGAGGGCGGGCATTTTGAGTTCGATTGGCATGGTAAGGCGTGTCCCCTTGAACTTTGGGCGTCAGTCTCGCAGGCGTCGCCTGCCGCTACGGTTTGTTCCTCGCCTTAAGCCTTGCGTCGGTCAAGGTCTAGCGGGCCAACTTGCGTTTCATACGAATGTGACGCACTCTTTACCCCAAGCAAAAACACGAGGGGTCGGGGTGATGCGGACATATCTGGTGGTGATCGACGACAGTCCGGAGGCGTCGCTGGCGCTGCGTTTTGCGGCGCGGCGTGCCGCACGGACGGGCGGCGGCGTCATTGTGCTGGCGATCATCCCGCCGCAGGATTTCGTCGCGTTCGGCGGGGTCCAGGCGACGATCGAAGCCGAAGCGCGCGAGCACGCCGAGGAACTGGTGGCGGCAGCGGCCGACGCGGTGGTGCAAGAAGGCGTTACGCCGCAGACCATGATCAAGGCGGGCAAGCCCGCCGAAGTGGTGCGCGAAGTCATCGGTGCGAGCGACGAAGTCGCAGCGCTTGTGCTCGCCACTGCGGCGAGCGGCGCGCCGGGGCCGCTGGTCACGCATTTCACCGGACAGGATGCGGGTACGCTTCCCTGTCCGGTGATGCTGGTGCCGGGCGGGATCGATATCGCCCGGCTCGATGCGCTGAGTTAACGGAGCGTCAGGCTGGCGCGAGCCGCGGAAGGGCGGCGGCGCCCTTCGCCTCGAAAATCGCGAGATCCAGGACCACGACGGCCTGGATCGCGACGACCGCAATGCCAAGCCACGTCATCTGACTTGCGAAGATCGTAAGAACCGCAAAGCTCGCCGCGACCCACCCGAGGTTACCCACCGCAATCAGGTTCGCAAGGCCCTTGCTCGGCGCCTTCTGATGGGCGACGAACAGCATCAACAGCGCGGACGGCAGGCCGATCCAACCCGCGACGGTCACCACATCGGAGGGGAGGCCGAGCAGCGCAGCGACCGTCGCGGTCGCAAACACACACAGGACGAACAACGCCGTGCAGGTTACAGCGTCGATAATCAGGGTGTTCTTGAGATTGAAGATGGACATGATGTTTCTCCTTTCGAATGCCCGTCTCATCTGGTCCCGAAAATGCGGCTGGTCGATTACGCCAGAGGTAATGGAAAACAGGAAGGCGGAGGTATAGCTCTCCGGACAAGGGAGATGATGATGCAAGTCGCGACGCTGGGCGAGCAATTGCGCGAATGGCGCACCCGCCGCCGGATGAGTCAGATGGACCTCGCGCTCGATACCGAGATATCGACGCGCCACCTGAGCTTTATCGAGACGGGGCGATCGAAGCCGAGCGCCGCGATGCTTGCGCGGATCGCCGACTGCCTCGACGTGCCACACCGCGCGCGCAATGCAATGCTGCTCGCGGCGGGCTATGCGCCCGATTATCAGGAGCGGCCGCTCGACAGCGCCGAAATGGCCGGAATGCGCGCGATCGTCGAGCATGTGCTGAGGGGGCATGAGCCCTATCCCGCGCTGGCGGTCGACCGCCATTGGAACATGGTTGCAGCGAACGAGGCCATCGCGATCCTGATCGAGCAGGTGTCCCCCGCCCTTCTCGCGCCGCCGGTCAATGTATTGCGCATCGCGCTGCATCCTGAGGGCTTGGCGCCGCAGATCGTCAATCTCGGCGAATGGCGGGCGCATATCCTCCACCGGCTCGACTTGCAGATCGAGGCAAGCGCCGACGCAGGGCTGATCGCGCTGCGCGAGGAATTGGCGGGCTATGCGGTCGAGGCGAACGACAATGATGGAGGCCGTGCGAATGGCATCGCGGTGCCGTTGATCCTTGACACAGTTGCGGGGCGGATTTCGTTCGTGTCGACGGTGACGATCTTCGGGACTCCCGTCGATATCACGCTGTCGGAGCTGGCGATCGAAGCTTTCTTCCCTGCCGATGCCGAGAGCGCGGTTTTGTTACAGAAGCTGGCATCGCGATAATGCGAACCGATTAGCGTCGCTTGCCCTTGTGCTTGATGTTCGCGGGGCGACCGCGTTTGCCGACGACATGTTTGCCAGCCTTGTCCTTGACGCCGTCGCGGCGCGGCGGACGATTGCGGAAGCCGCCTTCGGGGGCGTCGGGCAATTCGAAGCGTAAGGCGCCGCTGATCGGATTGGCATCGACCAGTCGCAGGTCGAGCCGCTGACCGGTCGTGAAGCCGATCCGGCCATGCTCGCTGTCGAGACTGCGAGCGGCTTCGTCATAGAAGAAGCGCTCGTTGCCCAGCGTCGATACCGGCACCAATCCGTCGCCGCCGAGCCCGTCGACGGTCGCGAAAAAGCCGAAGGGCTGTACCCCGGTGATCCGGGCCTGAACGATCTCGCCCTTTTTGTTTGAAAGATACGCAGCGACATAGCGATCGACGGTTTCGCGTTCGGCTTCCATCGCGCGGCGCTCCAGCGCGCTGATCGCTTCGCCGATATGCGACAGTCCCTTGGCGTCGGCCTCGCCCAGCCCGGTGCGTTCCGGAAGCCCCTTCGGCTTGCCCGGCACTTCGAGCTTGTAGCTGTCGACGAGTGCCCGATGGACGATCAGATCGGCGTAGCGGCGGATCGGCGAGGTGAAATGGGCGTAGCTGCCGAGCGCGAGGCCGAAATGGCCCGCGTTGGCGGGGCCATAATAGGCCTGCGTCTGGCTGCGCAGGATTGCCTGCATGATCTCGGGCAGCCGGTCGTCTTCCGAAAAGCCGTCGATCAGGCGGTTAAACACCGCAGGGGTGATCACCTGACCCAGCGCGAAGCTTTGTTCGAAGGTTTCGAGATAGTCTTTCAGGCTGACGAGTTTCTCGCGGCTGGGCGGTTCGTGGATGCGGTACATGACCGGCGACTTCTTCGCCTCGAGGGCCTTTGCGGCGGCCACGTTCGCGGCGATCATATAATCCTCGATCAGCCGCATCGAATCCAGCCGCGGGCGGATACGAATTTCGGCGATGCCGCCTGCTTCGTCGAGGATGACCTGTCGTTCGGGCAGGTCGAGATCGAGCGGAGCCCGGGCCGCGCGCGCCTTGGCGAGTAGCGCCCAGCAGGCCCATAGTTGTTTGAGCGTCGGGAGCACATCGGCGTCCCATTCGTCGCGCGGCGCATCGGCATCATAGGCCGCCTGCGCATGCTCATAGGCGATGTTCGCGCGCAATCGGACGAGCGCGCGAGTGAAGCGCCATGACGTCACCTTGCCGTGCTTGTCGATCACCAGATGGCATGCCATCGCCGCCCGGTCCTGCCCGGCTTTCAGAGAGCAGACGCCCGCCGACAGTGTTTCGGGTAGCATCGGGACGACCTGGTCGGGGAAATAGACGCTGTTGCCGCGCCGCCGCGCCTCATGGTCGATCTCGCCGTCGGGCCGGACATAATAGCTGACATCGGCGATCGCGACGATCGCACGGAAACCGCCCTTGTTGGTCGTGTCGTCGTCGGGAATGGCCCATACCGCATCGTCATGGTCGCGCGCGTCGATTGGATCGATCGCGACGATCGGCAGGTCGCGCAAATCCTCGCGACCTTCGGGGGTGAGCGGAAGCTTTGCCGCAACCTCCGCTTCGGCGAGCGGTTCGGCCCCGAAAACATGCGGAATTTCATGCCGCGCGATCGCGATCATGCTCAAGGCGCGAGGCGCAAAGGGATCGCCGAGGCGCTCAATGACCTTTGCCTTGATCGCCGGGCCGCGCCCGGTCAGTTCAGCGCGGACGAGATCGCCGACATTGCCATCGCCCTTGTCGGCGACGGCGAAGTCGTAGCGCGCGCGTTTGTCGGCGGGACGCAGCCACAGAATCGGCTTGCCGCCAGGCCCCATATCCTCGACGAGTACGCCGATCACGGTCTCGCCGCCGGCTTCGAGCCGTTTCATCGGATGGGCGACATGGCCGCTCCCGCGTTCCTCGGTGCGCGCCAGGATGCGGTCGCCGATGCCGAGTGCGCCCTTGCGACCCTGCTCGATCACGCGGAGGCGCGGTGCCGGCGTGGCGGCCTCCCAGCGTTCGGGCACCGCCCAGACATTGCTGCCCTCGATCGCCGCGACGCGCAGCACGGTGACGCGCGGTAGCCCGCCGTGCTTGTGAAACGCGCGACCCGGCGCAAGATCGACAAGCCCTTCGTCGGTCATGTCCTTGAGCAGCGCTTTCAGTGCGATTTTGTCGTTGCCGTGCAGCGCGAAATATTTCGCAATCTCGCGCTTGCCGACGGCCTCCTTGCTCTCTTCGATGAAGCGAAGGATCTGCTCGGGTGTCGGCAGTCCGGTATATTGTTTGCGGGCCATCATCGGCGGATAGGGGGTAACGGGCTGGCCGTCACCCCCAATGCAACCTCAATAGGGCGAGATGTCGAGAATCCGCCCGCTCGCGGTCGCCGTGCATTGCGATCGATAGTGGCCTGTCGCGACAGTGAAGATATAATTGCCCGCGCCGTCGCCGCGCTGGCTCACCGCGACGCTGCTGCCGCCCGGTGCATTCTGATATTCGTCGCCGCGCCGCTCGCAGGCCGCGCGCGCCGCATCGGGGCCGCCACGTGCGTAGGGGCGATTGGCGGCGCGGCGGTTTGACGCCTCGGCCTCGCCCGCCATGAAGCCGTCGTGATAGGCCTCGCTGTCGTGGCGGTCATATCGGCCGCCATAGAGACCGTCGTTGTAGCCGCGGCCATATTCGCTGTCGTGATCGCCACCCTGGTCGCTCCCATGCTTCTTCTTGTGGCTGGCAAGCGCGGCGATCAGGCCGATCGCCGCGACGCCCGCTATCGCCGCCCCGGCGGACGAGCCGCTGCTGTCACCGTGGCCGCAATCGCTCGCATCGGTCTTGTCGACGCTGGCATAGCGACCGTTCGCAACGACGACGCGGGCGCAGGTTTTCGTCCCGCGGTTCCACCAATATTGCGCGCCGCCCTTGAATTTCTCCATTGTATAGCCGCGGCTTTGCATCTGCGTTTCGCCGCCCGGCGCCCGTGCGCCGACGAGGTCGGACACGTCGGACGGCGGCTTGGCGAATGCGGGTGCGGTCGCGCCGAAGAGCAGCGCAAAAATAGCGGTCGAGGCAATAAATTGTCGTTTCACGATCCGTCCCCTGCTGAATGAAATGCAGATAAGCGATCTGCGGCGGCTATCGCCAGCGGGCGAGCCCCAAAAGACGACTCCCTGCGCCGCCTGCGTATCAGAAATATGATCGCCCGCGAACGGCTTTCAGGATTGATCGGGCGCTAACCGCGCCAGCAATCGCAGTTCTAGTAAGTCCGGCCGATCAGCACGCGTTCGACCGCGGGCTCGCCGGTGAAGAAGCAGGCGCCATCCGCAGGGGAAGCGTTGAGCGGCGTGTTGCGCATCGTCAGCTTCAGCGCCTTGAGCTGTTCGACGATGGCGTCGAGCGCTGCGCCGGTCGGGCGTGACCATTGCACCTCGACCCAGCCGACGAACTTGTCGTCGCCGGCGAAATGGGCTTTCAAATCAGTAATGTCGCGGCGAATGTTCGCGTGAAGTCTTTCCTTGGCCTCGGCATGCAAGCTCGACTGGATGTCCTCGAGCGTCGCAACCGCTTCGCCCACGAAATCGCCCTTGGCAACGAAGGCGGTATTGAGCTTGCCATCGTCCCTGTAGAGCCGGTCGCGGCGGATAACCGCGACATTGCCGCCCGCGACGTCGCGCGGACCGATTTCGAGGATGATCGGTGCACCCTTTTTCACCCAGCCCCAGCGTTTCGTCTGCGCTTTGTTGGCGCCCGCATCGAGATGGACGCGCAGCGGTTCGCGGAAGGCGTCGAGCGCCTTCAGCTCGGACTGCAACGACGCGCAATAGTCGAGGATCGCCTGATCCTCCTCATTGTCGCGCAGCATCGGTACGATGACGATCTGGTGCGGCGCGATGCGCGGCGGGCAGCGCAGGCCATCGTCGTCGCCATGCGTCATGATGACGCCGCCGATCATGCGGGTCGAGGTGCCCCAGCTTGTCGTGTGGCAGAGGCTGTGGCCGCCGTCCTTGTCCTGATAGCGGATGCCTGCGGCCTCGGCGAAGCCGGTGCCGAGATAATGCGAGGTGCCGGCCTGCAGCGCCTTGCCGTCCTGCATCATCGCCTCAATCGAATAGGTCGCGACGGCGCCCGGAAAGCGCTCATTTTCGGGCTTTTCGCCCGCGATTACCGGCATCGCGAGAACATCTTCCGCAAAGGCGCGGTACATTTCGAGAGCGCGCAGCGTCTCGACCATCGCGTCGGTCTTGTCGGCGTGCGCGGTATGGCCTTCCTGCCACAGGAATTCGCTGGTGCGCAGGAACATGCGCGTGCGCATCTCCCAGCGCACGACGTTGGCCCATTGATTGACCTTGAGCGGAAGGTCGCGCCAGCTCTGCACCCAGCGGCTCATCGCGGCGCCGATCACCGTTTCCGAGGTCGGCCGAACGATCAGCGGCTCTTCGAGTTTCGCTTCGGGATCGGGGACGAGCTTGCCCTTGCCGTCGGCGATCAGGCGGTGATGCGTAACGACCGCCATTTCTTTTGCAAAACCATCGACATGGTCAGCTTCCTTCTCAAAGAAGCTCAAGGGGATGAAGAGCGGAAAATAGCAGTTCTGGACCCCGGCATCCTTGATCGCCGCGTCCATCACGGTCTGGATACGCTCCCAGATACCATAGCCCCACGGCTTGATGACCATGCAGCCGCGCACGCCCGATTCTTCCGCAAGATCGGCTTCGGCAATGACATCCTGATACCAGGCCGCAAAATCGGCCTGCCGGGTTACGCTGAGCGCATGTTTGACCATGATATTTAGTTTTTTTCCGTCATTGGGGCGCCGGAGCGGACCCGATTAATTCTTCTTGGCAAGCTCGGCCTTGAGTTCGGCGACTTCGGCCTGGAGCGCGGCGATCTCGGCATCCTTTGCCTTGCCTCCGCCCGCGCCGGGGATGAAGGCGCCTGCCGCCTGCTGGAACATTTCCATGTTGCGGCGGGTCAATTCGGCGAGCGGGTTGGATCCCAGCGCGCCCTCAAGTGCCGAACGGACATCCTGCTGGTTCTTGCGAAATGCTGTCATCGAGGCTTCGAGATACTGCGGCACCATCGACTGCATCTTGTCGCCGTACATGCCGATCAGATGGCGCAGGAAATTGACCGGCAGCAGCGTTTCGCCGCGCGTTTCTTCGTCCATGATGATCTGCGTGAGGACATTATGCGTGATGTCGTCGCCGCTCTTGGCATCGACGACACGGAAATCGCGGCCGTCGCGGACCATCGTGCCGAGATCCTCGAGCGTGATGTAGCAGCTTCGTTCGGTATCATAGAGTCGCCTGTTGGCGTATTTCTTGATCGTGACGACGCCATCTTCCGCCGTCGCCCTGGACTTCGCCATCTTTACCCGCGCTCCTTGTGTTCCGGTGCAATGGCGACGCGCCGCCCGGCCATCCGGATATCGCATTAGCATCAAAATATGATGCATCGCAACATGCGCTGGTCGGGTCGTCAACACGGCGCTGGCGCGATTCGGAATCTGCCGGACAGGGCGCGAAGGGTCGCTGAGGGGCGCGCTGCCAAACAGGAAGTCGGATTCTCCAGCTTAGCGAGCTCTAAACGGCAAACGTAACTTAGTTTCACGGGATATCAATTCTGTGGCATTTTTCTCGTGCCTATGCGTTTATCGAGGTTGTTCGTTTCGTCGACGGGCATTTTGATTCCAACCGATGTATCGGCAGCCCCGCCTTGCCCTGTTGCGAAAATGCCACAGCGCCACATCCGAGTCCCTCGACTGTCAGAAAATTTACATCAAAGGCTTGTGCCGCCGAAAATTTCTGTCTTTCTAAGGGGCAATCCGTTCACTCCCAATTTTTTGAACGGCAACCGGGGAAATACATCATGAAGAAGACTAGCCTGCTAGTTCGGGGCTCCGCCCTGACTCTTGCTTTGTTCAGCGCCATGCCGGCGATGGCACAGAGCGACGCCGCTCCCGCGGACGATGCAGCGGACGCCGCTGGCGAAGGCACGATTGTTGTGACCGGCTCGCGCATCCGCCAGCCGAACCTTGAATCGGCCAACCCGATCGCGGTCGTCACCGGCGCCGAAATCTTTGAAACCGGCGGCATTTCGGTCGGCGATCTGCTCAACGAACTGCCGCAGCTGCGCAGCACGTTCAGCCAGCAGAACTCGACGCGCTTCCTCGGAACGCGCGGCCTCAACCTGCTCGACCTTCGCGGCCTCGGCACGCAGCGCACGCTGGTGCTGGTCAACGGCCGCCGTCATGTCGGTTCGGACGTGCTGTCGAACGGCGTCTCGGTCGACACCAACACCATTCCTTCGGATCTGATCGAGCGTATCGACATCGTGACCGGCGGCGCATCGGCCGTTTATGGTTCGGACGCGATCTCGGGCGTCGTGAACTTCATCCTCAAGGACGACTTTGATGGCGTTCAGCTCCGTGGGCAGAGCGGCGTTTCGCGTTATGGCGATGCCGGCAACCAGTTCGTCTCGCTGACGGCGGGCAAGAACTTCGCCGATGGCCGTGGCAACGTCGCGGTCAACCTCGAATATGCGCGCAGCTCGGACTTTTATGCTTCGGGCCGTCCCTATCTCGACTCGAACGACGCGTTCCTGATTGTCGAAGCTGACGCTCCCGGCTCGCCGAACGGCGCGGCTGGCGGTTTCGACCGCTATTTCGTCCGCGACATTCGTTCGACGACGATCAGCCTCGGCGGCATGGTCGCAGCCTATCAGAACCCGACGACCGCACCCTGCGGCCGCGGTGGCGGCACGGCATATACCTGCGCTTTCCTGTTCCAGCCGGACGGCAGTCTTGCGGCCCAGACCGGAAGCCGCGCCGGCCTCGGCCCGACGGGTCCGTTCCTCGGTGGCAACGGGATGACCGGCCGCGAAGGCAAGCTGATTGCCCTTTCGCCGACGCTTCAGCGTTATTCGGCCAACCTGATCGCGCATTTTGAAGTTTCGCCGGCGTTCGTTCCGTTCATCGAAGCGAAATATGTTCGTTCGGAAGCTCAGGGTTCGCAGAGCGGTCCCTTCTTCTCGCAGGGCGCGACGCTCGGTGACCCGGGTGGCCGCGAGCGCATCCGCCTCGACAACCCCTATATGACGGCTCAGGCGCGCACGCTGCTGACCAACACGTTTTTGGGTTCGACGGTTAATCCGAACACGGGTGCAGGCTTTACCGACACGGTCGTTAATGGTGTTGTTACGGTTACCGCCGCACAAAAGCTGGCCGCCCAGCGCGCGCAGATCAGCGCAGGCACTTTCCGTTTCAGCCTGCGTCGCAACTGGACCGACTTCGGTACCCGCGATGAGGAAATCACCCGCGAAACCTATCGCGCTGTGATTGGCGCACGCGGTGACTTCAACGACGACTGGAACTATGAAGTCTTCGTCAACTATGGCGAGCACAAGGAAAAGAACCTGATCAAGGGCAACGTCAACATCCAGCGCTATCTGCTGGGTATTGACACCGCTCGCGATGTGAACGGCAACATCGTCTGCCGTTCGAAGCTTCCTAATGCGGATCCGTTGTCGTACATCACCGGCACGCCGCTCAGCGCCGGTGACGATCCGCGCCTCGCCGCCGACGTCGCGGCCTGCGTTCCGATCAATCCGTTCGGCGAAGGCTCGGTCACCGATGCGGCGCGCAATTATGTGCTCGTTGACTCGCTGGCTACCGGAAAGATCACGCAGCTCAACATTGGCGGTTTCGTTGCCGGCGACACGAGCGAATTTTTCAACCTGCCGGGCGGCCCTGTCGCCTTCTCGCTGGGTGCCGAATATCGTCGTGAAACGCTGGACTATGATCTCGACGATCTGACCCAGGAAGGATACGCCTTCTACAACGCAATCCCGAGTTTCGACTCGCCTGCGTTCGAAGTGAAGGAAGTCTACGGCGAAATTCAGCTTCCGCTGTTGCGCGATACCCCGTTCTTCCACGAGCTGACGCTGCGCGCCAACGGTCGTATCTCCGACTATAAGGGCAAGGCCGGTACCACCTATACCTATGGTGGTGAAATCATGTGGAAGCCGATCGAAGACATCGGATTCCGCGGTACCTATGCCCGCTCGGTCCGCGCCCCGAACCTCGCCGATCTTTATTCGGCGCAGGGTCAGAACTTCGCTCCGGGCTTCGGAGACCCCTGCTCGGCCGTCAACCTCGCGACGGGCTCGGCTAACCGCCTTGCCAATTGCACGGCTGCTGGTCGTCCGGCGGGTTATGATTTCCGCTACAGCTCATCGCTGGAAATCCTGAGCGGTGGCAATGAAGACCTGAAAGCAGAAAAGTCGGACTCGTACACCGTTGGTGTTCTGCTGCAGCCGCGGTTCATCCCCGGTCTGTCGTTCTCGGCCGACTATTACACCATCACCGTTGATGACGTGATCACCGCTCCGTCGGCGCAGCAGATCGCGAACGCCTGCTACGATCTTCCCGATCTGAACAATGCGTTCTGTGGCCTGTTCCAGCGTGCCGGCGTCAACGGCAACCCGATTCCGGTGGATTATGTCCCCTTCCAGATCCTGGAAGGTAATGGTAACTCGCTGATCCAGCTCAGCCAGAACTACGCGAAGCTGAAGGCTCGCGGTATCGATGCGCAAATCGATTACCGTTACACCGATGGCGACTGGACCTTCACCCTTGGCGGTCTTTACACGCGCGTTCTGCAGCGTGACGAGTTCCTGAACCCGGCAAGCCCGGACTTCAAGAACCGCATTCTGGGCGAACTGGGTGATCCGAAGAACCAGGTCAACGTGAACGTCAGCGCGAAGTACAAGAGCGTTACGGTCGGTTACCAGTTCCGCTGGATCGACAAAATGTACCTGAACACCTACGAAGACTTCAACGAACTGAACGGTCTGCCGCCGCAGAACCTCGACTATGCTTCGGTGCAGAAGTATCCGTCGGTTGCGTATATCGATCTGCGCGCGCAGGTCGATGTTTCGGAAGGTTTCAACTTCTACGCTGGCGTGGATAACGTCTTCAACCGCAAGCCGCCGTTCGCCCTTACGGGCGTCGGTGGTGGTTCGGGGATTTACGACAACCGTGGCCAGTATTTCTATGCTGGTATCGTCGCCAAATTCTGATCGCGGATCAGAACAGCTTTATTGGGGGCCAGAGCGATCCGGCCCCCTTTTTTTTGCCGTGAACGCCGCTACAATCCGTCCATGCTGCACGGGTCGCCCATCGAACAAGCCAACCGGCTCTTTGCCCAAAGACGCATCGCCGAGGGAATGACGCTGCTGACGCATGCCGCGAACGAAGGAAATGTTGATGCGCTGATGCAATTGGCCGTCCTCGATTTCGCCGGACGCCACGGCGCGCGTGATCTCCGCCGAGGTCGCCAATGGCTGCGCCGAGCGGTCGAAATCGGCCATGTCGACGGTGCGTTGATGGAAATCGCGTTGGTCGCCAACGGATCTGGACAGGCGCATGAGGATTGGAGCGGCGCGTTGACCTTGTTGCGGCAGGCCGCGCGCGGCGATCCGGTCGCCGCCGAGCAGATGGCGCTCGTCGAACGCATGCGCATCGATGCGGAAGGTCGGCCTAAAGCGATGCCGCGCGCTGAACTGCTTTCTGAAGCGCCACATGTCGTTCGCTATCCCGCGCTGCTCTCACCCAACGAATGCGCGCACATTGCGGCAGTGGCCGGGCCGATGCTGGAACCGTCCGCGATTGTCGATCCATCCACCGGAACGCTTCGCCCGCATCCCGTCCGGACCTCGATGGCCGCCGTCATCGGCCCTGCCAAAGAGGATCTTGTAGTTCGCGCGATCAACCATCGCCTTGCTGCGATCACAGGCACTGCGACCGAACAGGGCGAACCGCTGTCGGTCATGCGCTATGACATTTCACAGCAATATCGCATGCATGTCGACGCGCTGCCGGGCACGGAAAATCAGCGGATCAAGACTGCGATCATCTATCTGAACCATGGCTATAAAGGCGGCGAAACGCTGTTCGAGCAAGGACCGAAAATTGCCGGGCAGCAGGGCGATGCCATCGTCTTCGACAATGTGAAAGACGATGGATCATCCGATCCCGTCTCGCGGCATGCTGGCCTGCCCGTTACGAGGGGCGTCAAATGGATCGCGACGCGGTGGATCCGCCAAGCTGCCTATGACCCATGGACCTATCGTCCAGGGACCTAAACCCAAACGCGTTCAAACCGGGCACCGAGCCCCGTCAGCAACTCATATTGCGACAGGCCGGTGCGCGCTGCCGTCGACGGCAAATCATAGTCGAGCGCGAGCCAGTCGCCCTCCTCGATCGCACCCGCGTCGCTGGCATCGAATGCGGTGAGGTCCATCGATACGCGGCCGATCAATGGCAGTGTGTGCGTTCGCCATGTCGCCCCCGCCCCCGTTTCCGCATGGCAACGCAGATAGCCATCGGCATAACCAATATTCACGGTCGCGACCCGGCTGTCCCGGTTCGCGGTCCAGGTCGCCCCATAACCCAGCGTTTCGCCCGCGCGGACAGTGCGAACCTGCAACAGGCGGGCCTCGGGAAAGACGACCTGGCGAATATGGCCCTGCGCTTCGCCGCGCGGCGTGCCGCCATATAGTGCGATGCCCGGGCGCGTGAGGTCGAAGGCGTAGTCGGTGCCGAGGCAAATCCCCGCGCTGTTCGACAGGCTGTATCGCCGGGCGGGGATCGCATGCCGGATATCGTGGAAGGCAGCCAGTTGCCGCGCATTCTGTTCGCTCTCCTCGTCGGCGGAGGCGAGATGGCTGAGCAGTGTCTCGATATTCAGTCCTTCGAGCGCGCCGGCCTTCGCCTCCTCGATGCGCAGGCCAAGTCGGTTCATTCCGGTATCGACCATCACGTCGCACACCCGCCCTTCCCCGGTTTCACGCCAGCGCGCGACCTGGGCAAGGCTGTTGAGAACGGGCCGTGCAGGCAGCGTACGCGCCGCGACCATATCGCTGACACCGACACCGTGGAGCACCGACAGCGATATGCCTTCAGGCAAGGGCATCAGCGCGGCTGCCTCGGCCCAGGTCGCGACGAAAAAGTCACGGCATCCCGCCGCGGCAAGAGATCGCACGACGTCGCGCGCGCCGAGGCCATAGCCGTTGGCCTTGATCGCAGCACCGCACGCGGCTGCGCCGCTTTGCGTCGCCAGCCAGCGCCAGTTGGCGATGAGGGCATCGCTGTCGAGACGGAGGCGGAGCGGCGACGGGACTTCGATCATGCCTCGCCCCTATACGGGTTGGCGGGCCGCGCCAATGGGGTGATCAGGCTGCGGGCGCTGGCTTGTCCCACTGTCCCTCGACCGGATCCTTGAGCATGAAAGCGGCAACGAGGAACGCGACGAGCACGACACCCCATGTATACCACAGCCCCGCATAGGCGTTGCCGGTCTTTGCGATGATGAAGCTGGCGATCAGCGGCAGGAAGCCCCCGAAATAGCCGGTGCCAAGATGATAGGGGATCGACAGCGATGAATAGCGGACATGCGGTGGGAACATTTCGGAGAGCAAGGCCGCGACCGGGCCATAGGTGAATCCTGACAGCGCGCTGAGTCCGAGCAGCGCGAGGAAGATGACGACGATGCCGCCGACGCCGGGTATCTGCTTCGCGAAGTCATAGCCCATTGCCTCGAGCGCGGGTTGCAACAGCGCGGGATCCTCGCTCGCGACTTCGCGGTCGCCAATGCGAATTTTGACGCTGTCGAAGCCGCTGTCGGTTGCGGCAACCGTATAGGGAACGCCGAGCCTGGTCAGTTCGCCGAGCGTGCGGCCGCACGCGGTTTCCTGTTTTTGCGCGAAGGGGTCGAAACTGCACTGCGATCCGGCGACGGTCACCGGTGCGCGCCCGGCCGCCGCGCTCAGCGCGGGATTGCCGACGCTGCCCATCAACCAGAACAGCGGAAAGAGCAGAACAAGCGTTGCGGCATAGCCCCAGACGATCGGCTTCTTGCGCCCGATGCGGTCGGACAGGCTGCCAGCCCAGAGGAAGAAGCCCATCCCGACCGCAGCGGCGCAGCCGACGATGATTTCGGCGGCGGTATCCTCGACCTTCATCGGCCCCTTGAGGAAAGCGAGGCCCGAGAACATCGCGGTGTACCAGATGACCGTCAGGCCGGCGGCGATGCCGAACAACGCGATAAAGATGCGGCGCGGGTTACCCGGATAGGTGAAGCTTTCCTTCAGCGGATTCTTTGCCAGCTCGCCTTGCTGCTTCATCGCCTGGAACACCGGGCTTTCAGACAGTTTTAGGCGCATCCAGAGCGATATCGCGAGCAGGATCAGCGAGAGGAGGAAGGGGACGCGCCAGCCCCAGCTCTCCCACACCGCGTCGGACATCAGCGCCTTGCAACCCAGCACGACGATCAGGCTGAGTACGAAGCCTCCGACGACGCTCGCCTGGATGAAGCTGGTGTAGAAACCGCGCTTTCCGGGCGGCGAATGCTCGGCGACATAGACCGCCGCGCCGCCATATTCGCCGCCGAGCGCCAGCCCCTGCAGGATGCGGAGCAGGATGACGATGATCGGCGCCGCGATGCCGATCGTCGCGGCCGACGGGATCATGCCGACACCGGCGGTCGCGATGCCCATCAAGGTGACGGTTACGAGGAACGTATATTTGCGGCCGAGCCGGTCGCCGAGGAAACCGAACAGCACGGCGCCGAGCGGGCGGAAGCCGAAACCGACCGCGAAACCCGCCCAGACGAGCAACGTCTCGAGCGTCGCATTGTCGCTGGGGAAAAAGGCTTTGCCGATGATCGCCGCAAGCGTGCCGTAAATGAAGAAATCATACCATTCGAACACCGTTCCCGCCGACGAGGCGGCGATGACCATGCGAATTTCCTTCTTGCTCGGCTGATAAGCCGCGCCCTGACCGGCGACGGCGACACTGTCGGTCATACACTCTCCCCCGCCCCGGATTGCATGGGGCTTTTGCCCATCTCTACCGGGCAAGCGCCGTCGCGCAAGCCTTCTTGGCGCGGCGTCATTCCGGTGGCAGTATATGCCGATGCAGTTCATCGACCTTTCGATCCCGATCACCAACGACGTCGTGTCCGACCCGCCGGTGATGCGGCCGAACATCACCTATATGACCCACGAAAATACGTGGGAGCAGATCGCGATGTTCTTTCCGGGTCTGACGAAAGAGGATCTGCCTGACGGCGAAGGCTGGGCGGTGGAAATGCTGTCCCTCAGCACGCACAACGGCACGCATATGGATGCGCCCTGGCATTATCATTCGACGACCGACAGCGGCGCCTCGCCCGCGCCGTCAATCGACGAAGCGCCGCTCGACCTGTTCTTTCGCCCGGGGATCAAGCTCGACTTCTCGGATCGCCCGCATGGCCATGTCGTGAGCGCCGCCGAGGTCGAGGCCGAACTCGCGCGGATCGGGCACGACCTCCAGCCGCTCGACATCGTGCTCGTCCAGTCGGGCGCCGTCTATGGCACCGATAATTTCACCGACCAGGGTTGCGGCATGGGCGCCGAGGCGACGCTGTACCTCACCGAACGGGGCGTGCAGGTCGTCGGCACCGACGCGTGGAGCTGGGATGCGCCGTTCAGTCACACTGCGAAGCGCTGGGCCGAAACACGCGATCCGTCGATCATCTGGGAAGGGCATAAAGCGGGACGCATCCGGCCCTATTACCAGATCGAGAAGCTGACCAATCTTGCCGCGATCCCCGCGACGGGTTTCACCTTCAGCTGCTTCCCGGTAAAGATCGAGCGCGCGAGCGCGGGATGGATCCGCGCGGTGGCGCTGGTCGACTAAAGGTTGGTCGTCGCCAAAATCCATAGCGTCCAGCCGGCCAGCACCAGCAACGCCCCGAAGGTCGCAAGGACGCCGACCTGTCGGCCGAGCGGCGCCTTCCCCGGCTCCGACGGTGTATAGAGCCCGATCACATGTGCGACGCGGCCGATGAGGAAGATCGCGCCGATGATCATCAGGCCCATATGATTGGCGCGTGCCGTCTCCAGCAGCCCGAGCAGGATGATCGTGATCGGTGCATATTCGGCGAGATTGCCGTGCGCACGGCTGGCGCTGATCAGTTTGGCATCGCCATGGTCGCCGAAAGCGGCCTTCACGCGCAGTCGCTGGCGCACCGTGTCGATCGCGGTGACGAGCAGCAGCAAGGCGCAGACGGCGGCCACGAACGCGGTTACGGGTAATGTCATGAGCCCTCTCCCCTGTTTCCCTCCGCGAGACTAGCCGCGATGTCGGGCGCGGGAAAGGTTAGAAGAGGCGCGACCCGTCGGGAACTTTGCGATCAGGCGCGAAGAGAATCACCGCGCCCTCCTCATCGGCGAAGCCGAGCGTCAGCACTTCGGACATATATTTGCCGATCTGGCGCGGCGGGAAGTTGACGACCGCCGCCACCTGCCGCCCCGCGAGGTCTTCGAGCGTATAGCGGTCGACGATCTGCGCGCTGCTTTTCTTGATCCCAATCGCGGGGCCGAAGTCGATCTTCAGCTTGAACGCGGGTTTGCGCGCCTCGGGAAAGGGCTCGGCCTCGATGATCGTTCCGATGCGGATATCGACGCGGAGGAAATCGTCGAAGCCAATTTCCGCCGCCGCAGGAGAGACCTGATCGTGATGGACGTGCATCGCGTCATTCCATCTCGAGGATCACCGCATCGACCGCGAGGCTGTCGCCCTGCGCGGCGTTGACGCTCTTCACCGTTCCCGATTTTTCGGCGCGGAGGATGTTTTCCATCTTCATTGCCTCGACGGTTGCTAGCGGTTGCCCGGCCTCGACCTTGTCGCCTTCGCCGACGTGCAGCGTAACGAGCAGGCCGGGCATCGGGCAGATGAGGAATTTCGAGAGGTCGGGCGGGATCTTTTCGATCATATGCTGGGTCAGCGACGCGATATGCCAGGGCAGCACGCGGACATCATGGATGCGCCCGCGCGTCGTCATGCGCCAGCCGGTGCGCGTCTTCGCGACCTTGACCGCGAGTTCGGTCTCGTCGATCTCCGCCACGATCAGTCGATCGCCGGGGGTATATTCGAGCGCAATGTCGATCTTGTCGTCATCGACCCTGATGTGTTTCTGTCCGAGCTTCACCTTGTGCTCGACACCACCGACGGTGACCTGCCATTTAGCGGGCGGATCGAGCCGGTCGCCGAGCTGGCCGTCGGTGCGGCGCGCCCGATCGGCTTCGGCGCTGGCCATGAAGCCCGCGATCGCCGCCAGCGCGCGAATGACGTTGTCGTCGGTTTGCGCGCCGTGAAAGCCTTCGGGATATTCCTCGGCGATGAAGCCTGTGGTCAGCTCGCCCGAGCGGAAGCGCGGATGCTGCATGATCGCCGAGACGAAATCGATATTGTGGCCGAGCCCCTCGATCTCGAAGCGGTCGAGCGCCGCGATCTGCAGGTCGGCGGCTTCGTCGCGCGTTGCGCCCCAGGTCACCAGCTTGGCGATCATCGGGTCGTAGAAGATCGACACTTCGCCGCCCTCCTCGACCCCGGCATCGACGCGCACGCCATCGACGCCGCGTGTCTCGCCTTCCCATGCCGGAACCGGGGTGCGGTAACGCACGAGCCGCCCTGTCGAGGGCAGGAAGCCGCGATACGGATCTTCGGCATAAACGCGGTTCTCTATCGCCCAGCCGTCGATCTTGATATCGTGCTGCGTCATTTCAAGCTTTTCGCCCGCGGCGACGCGGATCATCTGCTCGACGAGGTCGATACCAGTGATCGCTTCGGTTACGGGATGCTCGACTTGCAGGCGGGTGTTCATTTCGAGGAAATAGAAGCTCTCGCCTGTCGGATCGGCGCCCGACACGATGAGTTCGACGGTGCCGGCGCTGTAATAGCCGACCGCCTTCGACAAAGCGACGCACTGTTCGCCCATCGCCTTGCGCATCGTTTCGGTCACGAAAGGCGACGGCGCTTCCTCAACGACCTTCTGGTGGCGGCGCTGGATGCTGCATTCGCGCTCGTTGAGGTACAGCACATTGCCGTGCTGGTCGCCGAGGATCTGGATTTCGATGTGGCGCGGGTTGAGGATGAACTTCTCGATGAATACGCGGTCGTCGCCAAAGCTGTTGAGCCCCTCGCGCTTGGTCGCCTCAAAGCCCTCGCGCACGTCCTTTTCGTCATAGGCGAGGCGCATGCCTTTGCCGCCGCCGCCCGCGGAGGCTTTCATCATCACCGGATAGCCGATCTCGTTTGAAATCCGCACCGCATGTTCGGTATCGTCGATCTCACCGACAAAGCCGGGGACGACGTTGACGCCGGCTTCCTTTGCGAGCTTCTTCGACTCGATCTTGTCGCCCATCGCGGCAATCGCATTCACCGGCGGGCCGATGAAGGCGATGTTTTCCTTGGCCAGCGCCTCGGCAAAGCTGGTCCGCT
This sequence comes from Sphingopyxis sp. Soil_C_28, assembly GCF_057657055.1. Taxonomy (NCBI): domain Bacteria; kingdom Pseudomonadati; phylum Pseudomonadota; class Alphaproteobacteria; order Sphingomonadales; family Sphingopyxidaceae; genus Sphingopyxis; species Sphingopyxis sp. Soil_C_28. The sequence goes on along the minus strand of NZ_JBDGJE010000001.1, from coordinate 1,202,806 downwards.
CCGACAGGAAACCATAGCCGGGGTGCACCGCCTCGGCCCCCGTCGCCTTGCACGCCGCGATGATCTTGTCGGCGATCAGATAGGATTCGGACGCGGGCGACGCGCCGATATGCACTGCCTCATCGGCCATCTGAACAAAGGGCGCGCGCGCGTCGGCGTCCGAATAGACCGCGACTGTCGCGATCCCCATGCGGCGCGCGGTCTTGATAACGCGGCAGGCGATTTCGCCGCGGTTGGCGATCAGGATTTTCTTAAACATCGTCTCAATATTCCTCGATGAGGGCTTTTAAGTCTTTGGTGCGTTGTTCGGTGAGCGTCCGCATGCAGCCGCTGATCATCATCGGTTCGGCCGAGCCGCCGCGCATCGTGTAGCCTTCGCTGGCGCAATGCTTGTCGCGGTAAGTGATCCAGGCGCGCTGCGCGGCCAAAAGCGTGTCGTAATAGCCGGGGCGATTGTCCGAACTCCGGTCGAACTCGCGATCCTGCGCCTCCATCGCGGCGGCCGTCAGCTTCCACTGCGCGTTGAGCGCCGCGTCGGCGCGCTCATATTCCTGATAGGCGCAGGCGTTCAGCTCAAACTGCGCCATGGCATTGTCGCAATCAACCGCGGGCTCGGCGGCCATCGCTGACAAGAGCAGCATGGATGCGATGATCATTCGACCGTCTCCGTCGGTGCCGCTTCCACGGCAGGTTTGCGATACAGGCGGCTGATCTGCCGCGCCCAGTAAAGGATCAGCGCGAGCGCACCGATCCACAGTAGATTTTCGACCCACAGCGGACCGCCCTCACCCGGCGCCCTCCCCAGCCGCACGCCCTGCATATCGCCCGCCACCACGCCGAGCGCGCAGGACGCGGGCAGCAGAAGCAACGACATCAGGAGGGCGAGGAGCGGCTTGCGGGTCATCTCAACTTTTCCTCGCGCAGCACGCCGAAAATGCGTGCTGCGCCATATATGGTCAGAACGACGATACCGAAGCCGCCCAGCAGCGTCAGAAACATCGGTACCCCCCAGCGATCACCCTCGCCGCTCATCGAGCCAGCCAGAAACATCAGCACGACGATGCCAAGGGCAGCCAAACCCAAAATTTCAAAAGACAGTAAGACGAAGCGCCTCACTCGGCCGCGACCTCCATCCGCATCGGCTCTTCGCTTTCCATCGGCTTGAGGCCGAGCTTTGCCAACAGCGCCGCATCCTTGCTGTCACCGGCGTTCGCGGTCGTCAGCAGTTTGTCGCCGGTGAAGATGCTGTTCGCGCCGGCCATGAAGCAGAGCGCCTGCGTCGCTTCCGACATGCTCTCGCGGCCCGCCGACAGGCGCACCATGCTCATCGGCATCGTGATGCGCGCGACCGCCACGGTGCGGACGAATTCGATATCGTCGATCTTGGCAAGCGGCGTGTCCGCCAGCATGTCGCCAAGCACGGTTCCCTTCACCGGGACCAACGCGTTGATCGGCACGCTGCCCGGGTGTTCGGGGAGGGTCGCCAGCGCATGGATGAAGCCGACGCGATCGGTGCGCGTTTCGCCCAACCCGACGATGCCGCCCGAGCAAACGTTGATCCCGGCGCTGCGCACCTCCTCCAGCGTGTCGAGGCGGTCCTGAAAGCTGCGGGTCGAGATGATATTCCCGTAATTCTCGGGCGAGGTATCGATATTGTGGTTGTAATAATCGAGACCGGCGACCGCGAGCTGCTGCGCCTGCTCCTTGCTGAGCATCCCCAGCGTCATGCAGGTTTCCATGCCCATCTGACGCACACCTTCGATCATCGCAATGATCGCGGGCATGTCGCGGTCCTTGGGGTTGCGCCACGCGGCGCCCATGCAGAAACGCTGTGATCCGGCATCCTTTGCTTCGGCCGCAGACTGGAGCACCGTACGGACGTCCATCAGCTTCGTGGCCTTCAGCCCGGTGTCGGCCGACACACTTTGCGAGCAATAGCCGCAATCCTCGGCGCAGCCGCCGGTCTTGATGCTGAGCAAAGTGCAAAGCTGGATCTCGCCGCGCGCATGATGGCGGCGGTGGACGCCCTGCGCCTCCCACATCAGCTCGTCGAACGGCAGGTCGAACAGCTCGGCGATTTCGTCGCGGGTCCAGTCTTTGCGCGATGGATCGCCCAAGTCGGCGGAAGAGGAGAGATTCATGGTAGCAACCCTTGCTGTTGTTATTTGCTGTTATCTGCAGAAGCGCGCGTGCGCTGCGCCGTAAAATTCGATCGGCGGCGTTTCGCCGGACATGGGCTCATAATTGCCGTCGGCCCAGGCCCGCCGATCGCCATAGGGGATATCGACCTGGCGCATATCCTCGGCATTTCCATATTCGCTGACGTCGTAGAGGGTGATCGCGATGCCGGTTTCGGGATCGGCGCAGTCGAAGCGGATCCGGCCCTTGTTCACATATTTGTCGCTCGTCTCGAAATAGACATCGCGCCACGATCCCTCGGACGTTTCGAGGCGGCCGAACCATTCGGCGAAATAAAGGCCGTCGAGGTCCTGTTTATAGATCGGCTCGACGGTTACGCCGGCGCGATATTCGCTTGGTCGGCTGGTCGATTTTGCCTGAGCGGCGGAACCGGCCGAAAGCACGAGCCCTGCCGTGGCGATAAGAACGATGAATGTCTTCACGCGGCATCCTCCAGCGGGGGCATATTGTGACCGAGCAGGCGCAACACATCGGCGGCGCATTCAACGACATTGCTGCCCGGCCCATAAATTCCCTGCACCCCAGCGTCGCGCAGATACTGGTAATCCTGCGGCGGAATGACGCCGCCCGCGATCACCTTGATATCGCCCCTGCCCGCTTCCTTCAGCTTTCCGATCAATTCGGGGATCAGCGTCTTGTGTCCAGCGGCAAGGCTGGATGCGCCGACGACATCGACGCCGCTTTCCAGCGCCAGCACGACAGTCTCGTCGGGGGTCTGGAACAGCGGTCCCGAGACGATGTCAAAGCCCATATCGCCAAACGCCGAGGCGATGACATTGGCGCCGCGATCGTGGCCGTCCTGACCCATCTTGGCGACGAGCAATTTGGGTTTACGCCCCAGACGGCGTTCGACGGCCTTCACGCCGTCGAGCACCTGTTGCCATCGGTTGTCGCCCTCATAGGGCGCAGCATAGACGCCTTTCACCGGGGTCGGCTGGGTGCCATAGCGCTCGAAGCTTTCCTCCATTGCCGAAGAGATTTCACCCAGCGTTGCGCGCGCGCGCGCTGCATCGACCGCGAGCGCCAGCAGGTTGTTTTCGATGCTCGACTGGCCAGCGGCACCGTCGCGCAGCGCCTTTAGCGCGGCCTGGCATGCCACTTCGTCGCGGTTCGCCTTGGTCTTGTTGATACGGGCGATCTGCCCGTCGCGCACCTTGGCGTTATCGATGTCGAGCGTTTCGAGCAGGTCCTCGTCTTTCAGGCGATATTTATTCACGCCGACGATCACGTCGTCGCCGCGATCGACGCGCGCCTGCCGCGCTGCGGCGGCGGTTTCGATCATCGCCTTGGGCCAGCCCGCCGCAACCGCCTTTGCCATGCCGCCCTCGGACTGGACGCGGTCGATGATTTCCTGCGCCGCGTCAACGAGCTGCTGAGTCAGCGCCTCGACATAATAGCTACCGCCGAGCGGATCGACGACCTTGGTCATCCCCGTCTCTTCCTGGATGACGATTTGGGTGTTGCGCGCGATGCGGGCCGAGAAGTCGGTCGGCAGCGCGATCGCCTCGTCGAGCGCGTTCGTGTGCAGCGACTGGGTGCCGCCGAGCATCGCCGCCATCGCCTCGATCGTCGTGCGCATGACGTTGTTGTACGGATCTTGCTCCGTCAGGCTGACCCCAGACGTCTGGCAATGCGTGCGCAGCATCTTCGAGCGCTCGTCCTGCGCGCCGAGCGTGGTCATCGCGCGGTGCCACAGCACCCGCGCCGCGCGCAGCTTGGCGATTTCCATGAAGAAATTCATGCCGATCGCGAAAAAGAAGCTCAGCCTTCCGGCGAATTTGTCGATGTCGAGACCCGACGCGACGCCATATTTCACATATTCCATGCCGTCGGCGATGGTGAAGGCCAGCTCCTGCACCTGCGTCGCGCCGGCTTCCTGCATATGATAGCCCGAGATCGAGATGCTGTTGAACTTCGGCATTTCGCGCGATGTGTAGCCGAAGATATCGCTGATGATCCGCATGCTGGGTTCGGGCGGGTAGATGTATGTGTTGCGGACCATGAACTCCTTCAGGATGTCGTTCTGGATCGTCCCGTCGAGCAGCTTGCGATCGACCCCCTGCTCCTCGCCCGCGACGATGAAGAACGCCAGGATCGGGATCACCGCGCCGTTCATCGTCATCGACACCGACATCTGGTCGAGCGGGATGCCGTCGAACAGGATCTTCATATCCTCGACGCTGTCGATCGCGACCCCCGCCTTGCCGACGTCGCCGGTGACGCGCGGATGGTCGCTGTCATAGCCGCGATGGGTGGCAAGGTCGAAGGCGACCGACAGACCCTTTTGCCCCGCCGCAAGGTTGCGGCGATAGAAAGCGTTCGATTCCTCTGCGGTTGAAAAGCCGGCATATTGCCGGATCGTCCACGGCCGCCCGGCGTACATCGATGCGCGCACACCGCGCGTGAACGGCGCGAAGCCGGGCAGGCCCGGATCGACCGCCACGTCGTCGGCAGTATAGAGCGGCTTGACGTCGATCCCCTCGGCGGTGTGCCAGGTGAGGTCCTTGCCCTTCACTTCCTTGTCGGCCGCGGCGGCCCATTGCTCGATGGTCGGCTTGTCGGTCATGTTAGTGGCCACCCTTTGGCGTCTCCATAATCTCGGTCAGCACTCCGCCCATATCCTTGGGATGGAGGAAGAAGATCAAAGTCCCGTGCGCCCCGATCCGCGGCTCGCCGAGAACACGCTTGCCGAGCGCCTCGAACTCGGCCTTGGCGGCATGGATGTCGGGCACTTCGTAGCACAGATGATGTTGCCCTCCCGCAGGGTTCTTCTGCAGGAAAGCGGCGATCGATGCATTGCCGGGCAATGGTTCGATCAGCTCGATTTGTGTGCCGTTCAGTTCCCCGGAATCGTCGGCGCGAGTGGGCGTATCGACGAAACACACTTTCACGCCTTGTTCGGGCAGGTCAAAGGGCTCGTGAATCCGGATCGCACCCATCACATCGCGGTAGAATGCGATGCTGTCGGCGATCGAAGGCGTCGCGATGCCGATGTGATTGAGGCGACCCAGTTTCATTGCATTCTCCTCAGCAGCCCGGAATCTGGTCCTTGCCGACCAGTTCATACTTGCCGTTCTTCAAAACATATTGCTGCTTGATGGCGCGTGTTCCCGTGTAGGATACGGTGAAGCTCTTGTCGGGAACGGCCGCGGTGATCTGCCCGTCGAAGCCCTGCTCGGTCTGGTTCAGACCGGCGCCTGAACTCATGCTGTCGGTGAAGCTGGCGCGATCGACCGGACCGGCAGGCGCGAGTTCGGTGAGCGTTGCGTTGCTGATCGCGCAGCCCTGCCAGACGCCGCCGCCCGAGGTCACGAGATAGGCGTTTTTGCCCAGCGCGTCGCTGAAACCCCACGCGGTCGCAGCATTGCCGACCGTGCCGACCGAACCAAGATTGAGCCACTCGCCCTTGCGTTGCCAACCCGAAGGGCCGCCCTGCAGATAGTGGATTGCGTTGATCCCGCCTTCGCTGTGCCCCGCTTCGTCCATGCTGCCGAGGCTCAGAAGCACGCCGACATTGTTCGAGAGCAGATGGATCGCGGCAGGACGGAACTGATAGGTTCGCCCGTCGATCTCGCGCGTCGCGGTCGCCTCGGCGCCTTTGGGAAGCCCGAAAGCGGCCCGGAAGGCGAGGCTGATCGTCGTATTCTCTTCGCTCTCCAGCGTCACCGGGAAAGCAGGTTTCGGTTCGCCCACCGGCGTGTCGGGATCGAACGCCAGCGCTGCCGGAGTGGCCAGCAGGACGGGGGCGAACAGGGTAGCGAGACAGAGTTTACGCATCTTCAAACCTCATTTGGAATCAATGACATCGCGGTCATGCTCTAACCGCCTCCTGTCTTTGCCTCCAGCCCGGCGTTTCCTGTGTGCCGACCATCACACGCGCGGATAAAATAGGGCCGTCGCGATCACAGCGGAATATTGTCGTGCTTCTTCCACGGGTTTTCGAGCTGCTTGTTTCGCAGCTTGCGCAGCCCCAGCGCGATCCGCTTGCGCGTATTATGCGGGTGGATGACCTCGTCGATGTATCCGCGCGAGGCCGCGACGAACGGGTTCGCAAAACGGTCCTCATATTCCTTCGTGCGCTGCGCGATCTTTTCGGGATCGCCGATATCGCTGCGAAAGATGATCTCGACAGCGCCCTTCGCGCCCATCACTGCGATCTCGGCGGTCGGCCAGGCGTAGTTCAAATCGCCGCGCAGATGCTTCGACGCCATCACGTCGTACGCTCCGCCATAAGCCTTGCGCGTGATCACCGTGATCTTCGGCACCGTCGCCTCGGCATAAGCGAAGAGCAGTTTCGCGCCATGCTTGATGATGCCGTTATATTCCTGCGCGGTGCCGGGCAGGAAGCCGGGGACATCCACGAAGGTGATGATCGGGATTTCGAAGGCGTCGCAGAAGCGGACAAAGCGCGCCGCCTTCTTCGACGAATTGATGTCGAGCACCCCCGCGAGCACAAGCGGCTGGTTCGCGACGATGCCGATCGTGCGCCCCTCGATGCGCCCGAAGCCGCAGATGATATTCGCGGCATGCGTGGTCTGAACCTCGAAGAAGTCGCCCTCGTCGACCGTCTTCCGGATCAGTTCGTGCATGTCATACGGCTGGTTCGCGTTCGGAGGGATCAGCGTGTCGAGGCTCGGCTCGGCGCGGTCATATGGGTCGCTCGTCGGGCGCACGGGAACGCCGCTGCGATTATTCTCGGGCAGGTAATCGAAGAAATCGCGCGCCGCGAGCAGCGCCTCGATATCATTCTCGAACGCGAGGTCGGCGACCGAGCTTTTGGTGGTGTGCGTGATCGCGCCGCCGAGTTCTTCCTGCGTCACCACCTCGTTGGTGACCGTCTTCACGACATCGGGGCCGGTGACGAACATATAGGACGAGTCCTTCACCATGAAGATGAAGTCGGTCATCGCCGGGCTGTACACCGCGCCGCCCGCGCACGGCCCCATGATCAGGCTGATCTGCGGGACCACGCCCGATGCGAGCACATTGCGCTGGAACACCTCGGCATAGCCGCCCAAGGACGCAACGCCCTCCTGAATACGCGCGCCGCCGCTGTCGTTAAGGCCGATGATAGGCGCGCCGACCTTCATCGCATTGTCCATGACCTTCATCATCTTTTGGGCATGGCGTTCGGATAGCGAGCCGCCAAAGACGGTGAAGTCCTGGCTGAAGACATAGACGAGACGGCCGTTGATCGTGCCCGATCCCGTAACGATGCCGTCTCCCGGAACAATCTGGTCCTGCATGCCGAAATCGGTACAATTATGCTCGACATAAGTGTCGAGTTCTTCGAACGAGCCTTCGTCGAGCAATACGTCGAGCCGCTCGCGCGCGGTGAGCTTGCCTTTGGCATGCTGCGCATCGATGCGCTTTTGTCCGCCGCCCAAGGCAGCGGCGGCGCGGCGGCGTTCCATTTCGGCGATATTGGCGGACACATGGTTCTCCATCGAAGCGGGAATTCATTGTCTGCCCGCTTCGCACCGCGGTGGCAAATGTGAATTTGCAAAGTTGCAAAGTCAAATTTTGCAAATTTTGTTGGCTGCGTATAAGCTCGTCAATCGTTTGGAGATCGTCGAGGCGCAGTCACAAGAATACGTCTCAATTCGATTGCGTCTCGGCACCTCCCCAATATCAAAGCCAAATCTCAAGGCAAAAACTCAGGGAATGGAGCGCGATGGTTCGCCAGCGCATTTTTGCGGGAACCCGGTTGAAACGGCTTCGCATCGAGCGCGGCATCATGCAGGCTTCCTTTGCCGAGCAACTCGGCATCTCGACTTCCTACCTCAGCCAGATCGAGCATGACGACCGTCCGCTGACTCCGGCTCTCCTCGAACGCCTGCAACGCTTGTTTCCGCTCGAATGGGAAGAAGTGGCCGCCGACGCGGGCGATCGCCGGGCGGGCGCATTGCGCGAAGCCGCCGCCGATCCGTTGTTCGCTTCGGCGCCCCTGCCCCCCGAACAGCTCGAACGCGCGGCGTTGCAACAGCCACAGCTTACCGATCAGTTCGTCGCGCTCCACGCAGCCTATCGTCGTGCGGGGCAACGGCTCCAGATCATCGACGAGGCGCTGACCGGCGGGACCGCCGAGGGCAGTCGCCTGCCGTGGGAGGAAGTGCGCGACTGGTTTCACGATGCCGGCAATTATGTCGACAGCATCGACCGCGCTGCCGAGGTGCTGGCCGGGCAGTTGCGCGGCAAGGATTCATCGCCCGCGATCGAAACGATCGAGCGACGGCTTCGCGATGCGCTCGGGATTTCGATCGTCTATAGCCAGACGCAGGCGCTGCGCGATTTCGACGCGACGATGCGGCACCTCGTAATCGACCCGTCGCAGCCCGCCGAGAGTCGGCGCTTTCAGCTGGCGCATCAGCTTGCCGCCCTCGCGCTGGGGGGCGAGATCGCGACGGTGGTCGAAGCTTCGCCTTTGCGGACCGCCGCGGCGCGGCAGTTGCTCCATGTCGGCCTCGCCAACTATGCCGCGGGTGCGGTGCTAATGCCCTATACGCCCTTCCGCGCCAGCGCTCGCGCGGTGAGGCACGACATCGATCGGCTGCGCCTTCAATATGGTGTCAGCTTCGAACAGGCGTGCCATCGCCTCTCGACGCTCCAGCGCCCCGGTGCGCGCGGCATTCCGATGTTTTTCTGCCGCGTCGATATGGCGGGCAATATCACGAAACGGCACAGCGCGACGCGGCTGCAATTCGCGCGCTTCGGCGGCGCCTGCCCCTTGTGGATCGTGCACGAGGCCGCGGCGATTCCCGATCGCATCCTGTTCCAGCTTGCCGAGACACCCGATGGCCTCCGCTATGTGTCGATGGCGAAGGGGTTGGTGAAACCCTCGGGCAGCTATGCGCGCAGCCCGCGTCGCTACGCCGTCGCATTGGGGTGCGAGGCGCAATATGCGGCTGACTTCGTCTATGCCGACGGGGTCGATGTTGCGGCACCGCAAGCCGCGACACGCATCGGTCTGTCGTGCCGTATCTGCCCGCGCGACGATTGCGACCAGCGTGCATTTCCCCCGAGCGATCGCCCGATCCTCGTCGACCCCGACAGGCGCGACGTCGTGCCGTACCGGATCGGCTAACCGTCGATCACCAACTCCTCGTCCAGGAAATCGAGGAAGGCGCGAATGCGGGCTGCGGCGCGATCTTCGGGCGCGTAGAGCGCGTGAATATCCTCGCCATCGCCGGGGTTATAATCGGGTAGCACCTCGACGAGCCTCCCCTCCGCCAGATCCCGTGCGACATGAAAGCACCCATGCCGCGCAATGCCGCCACCAGCGACCGCCATCTGGCGCACGACCTCGCCCGAATTGCCGAAGAAGCTGCCGTGGACGGGGCGCTGCACGACCTTGCCACCCATGTGAAAGGGCCAGCTATCGACCGAGCGGCGGAAGCTGAAGCGCAGGCAATCATGCGCGTCGAGATCGTCGGGAGTCTGCGGGGTGCCGCGGCGCGCAAGATAATCCCGGCTGGCGACCAGCAACATGCGGCTATGCCCGAGCTTCTTGGCGCGCAGCGTCGTGTCGCGCAGCGGACCGATGCGGATCGCGATGTCGGCGCGCTCCTCGACCAGATCGACGATGGTGTCGGACAGCGCGAGATCGACCGTGACGTCGGGATAGCGCGCGGTGAAAAGCGGCAGGATCGGCAGCAGCCCCATCGTGCCGATCGAGGGCGAGGCGTTGATACGCAGCAGCCCGCGCGGCCCTTTCTGTTCCTGCCCCAGCCCCGCTTCGACGGACTGGATATCGGCAAGCAATATACTCATTCGGTCGCGATATGCCTCGCCGTCCGACGTCAGCGCGAGCGAGCGAGTTGTCCGCCGCATCAGCGTGACACCGAGCCGCTGCTCGAGCCGCGCAACGCTGCGGCTGACCGCCGAGGGCGTCAGGCGCAATGCCCTGGCGGCCGACGCGAGGCTGCCGCCGTTCGCCACCGCCAGAAAGGTTTCGATATCGCCGAACCGGTTGTCCATCGCCATTCCTGATTTTGAATCACCACTGAAGTGATGAAGCGCATTCTAATCAACAATCTTGCGGCGCGCTATCTTCGGATCATCAAATTGCACCAAGGAAGGAGACCGTTCATGGACCTCAAGCTCAAAGGCAAAACCGCCCTTGTCACCGGATCGACCGCCGGCATCGGATTCGCGATCGCCAAGCGCCTCGCCGAAGAAGGCGTAGATGTCGTCATTACTGGCCGCAATCAGCGGAAACTGGACGAGGCAGCTGCGGAGCTGTCGCAGGCCGGAACGATCCGCGCCGTGCTTGCCGACCCGGCTACCGCAGAGGGCTCCGAGGCGCTGATCGCAGCGGTTCCGGCGGTCGATATTCTGGTCAACAATCTCGGCATCTATGAGGCCAAACCTTTTCCCGAGATCAGCGACGCCGACTGGCACAATATCTTCGAGGTTAACGTCGTGAGCGGCGCGCGGCTGTCGCGGCACTATTTCCCGAAGATGCTCGAAAAGAACTGGGGCCGCGTGATCTTCATCGCGAGCGAAAGCGGCCTGTTGCCGCCCGCCGAGATGATCCATTACGGCATGACCAAGACTGCGCAGCTGACGATCGCGCGCGGACTTTCCGAGCAGACAAGGGGCACCGGCGTCACCGTCAACAGCGTGCTGCCGGGGCCGACGCGCTCGGAAGGCATCACCGACTTCATCCGCTCGGTCGTGTCGAACCCCGAAGCGTCCGAAGCCGAGCGCGAAAAAACCTTCTTTGAAGAGTTGCGTCCGCTGTCGCTGATCCGCCGCCTGATCGAGGCCGACGAGATCGGGGCCATGGTGACTTATCTTGCGAGCCCGCTGGCTGCTGTCACAAACGGCGCCGCAATCCGCGCCGAGGGCGGGATTATTCCGACGATTGCTTAGGCTGTTCCCGGGCGAAAGCCGGGGCCCAGTACCGGCGCAGACTGGACCCCCGGCTTTCGCCGGGGAACAGCTCTTCTCGCTGGGGTCAGGTCTTCACGATCCCGCGCTCGATCAGACTATGCGCCGTCGCGAGGATCGCCTGCTCGGGGCTGCGCATCGTCCATCCCAATGTATTCATCGCATGGCTGCTGTCGCCGCCGCGGACATTGCCGAGTTCGGCGACAAGTTGCTTCAACTCGGGGCGGACGAGCGCGAACAGCTTGAGCAGCCAGTCGGGCATCCTGCGCGTCGGAACCTTGCGCGCCTTTTCGCCCAGATTGGCGGTCAGGATATTCGCGACGTCGATCATCTTCAGGAACGGTCCTGAACAGACATAGCGTTCGTCGTGGATCGCGGGCGCGGTCAGCGCGCGATAGTGCTGGTCGGCAACATCGCGCACATCGACGATCCCGAAACCAATGTCGGGGCACATTGGCACCTTGCCCTCCAGCAACTGTTTCACCAGTTCGATAGAGGTTGAGAGATCGTCCGAGAGCAGCGGTCCGAATACCGCCGCGGGATTGACCGAGGCGAATTCCATGTCGCCGCCTTCGGCCGCCATCCAGTCGCGCGCGGCGCGCTCGGCAACGGTCTTCGAGCGCGGATAGGGCATCACCGCGGGATTATCGAGATTGGTCCAGTCGGCCTCGCTGTAGATGCCGCCGCCGTGGCCATGGCCATAGGCGATTGCTGCCATCGATGAGGTCAGGACGAACCGCTTCACCCCTGCCGCGCGTGCAAACCGCAGTGCGCGGAGCGCGCCTTCGCGCGCGGGGACGATCAGCTCGTCGGGATGTTTGGGAACTCCCAGAGGAAAGGGCGACGCGACATGCGCGATGTGGCTGCATCCCACGATCGCCTCGGCCCAGCCTGCATCATGCTCGAGGTCGGCTGCAAAGAAGCGCAGTCGATCGTTATCGACACCCAGCCAGGCGCGGACGTCGGGTTCGCGTTTCAGGCTGCGGACGGTTGTGTGCACCGTCCAGCCATTGTCGATCAGCTGCCGGATCAGAAAGCCCGCGATATAACCGCTGCCTCCGGTGACCAATGCCGCTCCCGTCATGCGCCCCTCCTCGCCTTTTGAGCCTCGCCTTTTGAGCAGGGAGGGTAGCAGGATTATTTGAGCAGCACGAGTTCCTCCGCCATGCTCGGGTGGAGCGCGACGGTGTTGTCGAAATCGGCTTTGGTCAGCCCTGCCTTCACTGCGATCGCCGCGGCTTGCAGGATTTCGGGCGCGTCGGGGCCGATCATGTGCAGCCCGACGACCTGGTCGGTCGCCGCGTTGACGATCATCTTGTACAGCGCGCGTTCGTTGCGGCCCGCGAGGACATTTTTCATCGCGCGGAAATCGCTGGTGTAGACGCGGATCGAGCCGAGCTTGTTGCGCGCTTCGGCCTCGGTCATCCCGACTGCGCCGATCGGCGGGTGGCTGAAAACGGCACTCGGAACATTGGCATAGTCGACCGTGGTGGGCTTGCCGCCGAATACGCTGTCTGCAAACGCCTGCCCTTCGCGGATCGCCACCGGGGTCAGCTGGATGCGGTTGGTGACGTCGCCGACGGCATAGATGCTGGGCACCGACGACTGGCTGGCCTCGTCGACCTTGATCGCGCCATCCTTGTCGAGCTCGACGCCAACCTCTTCGAGGCCCAGCCCCTTGCTGTTGGGCACGCGGCCCGCCGCGACCAGAACGATGTCGGCCTCGATCGGATCGGTGTTTTCCAAGTGAACGGTCAACGAACCATCCGTCCTTTTTTCGATCGACTGAAACGGCGCGTTGAAGCGGAACTCGATGCCCTTGGTCATTGAAATCTGAAGCAGGCGGTCCCGGATCTGTTCGTCATAACCGCGCAGGATCGTGTCGCCGCGATTGACGATCGTCACCTTGCTGCCGAACTCGTTGAAGATGCCCGCAAACTCGTTGGCGATATAGCCGCCGCCGGCAATCACCACACGTTTCGGCAGTTTTTCGAGATGGAATACCTCGTTCGAGGTGATCGCATGCTCGCTGCCCGGAAATTCGGGAACGTGCGGCCAGCCGCCGGTCGCGATCAGGATGCGCCCGGCGCTGATTTCCTGGCCGTCGGCGAGGCGAACCTTTTGCGGGCCGATGACGGTCGCGCGGGTCTTGAACAGCGTGACCTTGTGATTGTCGAGCGTCTGGCCGTAAAGGCCTTCCAGTCGGTCGACTTCAGCGAGCACATTGTCGCGCAGGCGGTCCCAGTCGAATTTGCAATCGGGCACGTCCCAGCCGAATTTGCGCGCATCCTTCAGGTCTTCGGCGAAGTGCGCGCCATAAACGAGCAATTTTTTTGGCACGCATCCACGGATGACGCAGGTTCCGCCCACGCGATATTCCTCAGCCAGCGCGACGCGCGCGCCGTGCGATGCGGCGATACGCGAGGCGCGGACGCCACCCGACCCGGCGCCGATGACAAACAGGTCGAAATCAAACTCGCTCATGGAAACCCCTGATCTGGATGGCCGCGTGATATTCGCGCCGGGGTCCTATGTGGTTACGCGGACCCGCGATGCCAATCGAATTTTGCGGTCAGACTGATGGGGCGCGGCCCTATTCGCCGAGCGCGGCCTGCATCAACGCGCGCGTCGCCGGGTCGAACTCGACCGTTCCCTCCGCCAGACCTTTCGCCATTTCCTTGCCCAGCTCGACCCCGAACTGGTCGAACGGATTGATGCCGAGAAGGACGGCGTTGGCAAAGACGCGATGCTCGTAAAAGGCGATCAGCGCGCCGAGGCTGCGCGGTGTGACCTGATCGAGCAGGATCGTCGTCGAAGGGCGATCACCCGGATAGTTTCGCGCCCCGTCCGCGCTGGCGCGGCCCGTCATCAACGCCGCACCCTGCGCGATGCAATTCGCGACGAGCGTTTCGTGATGCGCCTCGTCGAGCAGATGATCGGGCTCCCGCGCCACGACGAACTCGACGGGGGTCAGACGCGTCCCCTGATGGAGTAGCTGGAACACGGCGTGCTGCGCGTCGGTGCCGACGCCGCCCCATGTGATCGGGGCACTCTCGCGGCCGACGGGCTGGCCGTCGACCGTGACCGACTTGCCGTTCGATTCCATCTCGAGCTGCTGGAGATAGTCGGGGAGCAGGCGGAGCCGCTCGTCATAGGCGAAGACCGCGCGCGTTTGGCATCCAAGGCGGTTGGCATAGAGCTGATCGGCGAACGCGGCGAGCAGGCAGACATTGTCGATGCCATCGGCGAGACGGAAATGACGATCAATCTCCGCCGCGCCTTCGAGGAGGTCGGCGAATGCGTCCCAGCCGAGCGCGAGTGCGGCGGGAAACCCGATCGAAGACCATAGCGAATAGCGGCCGCCGACGGTTTCGCTGAACGGCAGGATACGCGTTTCGTCGATGCCCCACTCCATCGCACGTTCGGGTTTTGCGGTCAGCGCGATGAAACGGCCAAGCGGATCGGCGACCCCCGCCTCTTCGAGCCATTGCAGCGTCGAATTGGCGTTGAGCAGGGTTTCGGTGGTGGTGAAAGTCTTCGACGCGACCGCAACCAACGTATGTTCGGGGCTGAATTTGGCGAACACCTCGTCCAGCGCGGCGCCGTCGACGTTCGATACCACGGCGACGTCGTAGCGGTCGCTGTGCCGGCCGAGTGCGTCGATGAGCAGATCGGGGCCGAGCGCCGATCCGCCGATGCCGATGTGGAGCAGGTGCCGGATCTCGCCAAAGGCTCCCGCCTCGATCGCGTCGATCATCATCCGCATCCGCTGGTGCAGCGCTTGTGCGAGATGAACAGACTCCGGCGCGCCGTCGCCGCGCTCGGCGCTATGTTCGGCAGCGCGGTCTTCGGTCGGATTGGCGATGCCGCCGGAAAACAGCGTCTTGCGCCGTTCGGCGAAGTCCTGCGCCGCGGTGAGGTCTGACAGGATGGCAATGGCTGCGTCGTCGAGATGCGTCTTGGCGAGGTCGAAGCGGATATCGGCGACGCTGCGCACCAGCGCCTGCAGCCGGGCTTCGGGATCGGCGGCGACCAGATCGGTCAGCTTCTGCGGCTGCCATTCGGAAAGGGCCTGCCAGGCTTGCTGCGCTGTCGTCATGATCTTCTAATCCTCGAACGGTGAATCTTCCCTATTCTCTAAGCTCGCTACCCGCCGCGCGCCAGTGTCGTCCGCCGATATTTGCTTGACGTGGCAACCTATTCATCGCCAATGCGCGGCATGACCAATGCCAGCTTTACCGCCGATGTGACGCCTCCGACCGGCCCCGTGCCGCCTGCCCCGACGCCCGCGCCGGTGTCCGCTAAGGAAGAGGCGGTCGATACCGTTCGCTTCCTCGCTCTGCTTGCGATCGCGGTATTGATTTTTCGCAGCTTTTTCCTGTCGCCCTTCAATATTCCATCGGAATCGATGCAGCCGCGGCTGCTGATCGGCGACTATCTGCTCGTCAATAAAATGGCCTATGGCTATTCGAAATACAGCCTGCCGTTCAGCGCGCCGCTGATTCCGGGTCGGATTTTCGCGCGCACCCCCGAACGCGGCGATGTCGTGGTGTTCAAGGCGCCGCCGGTCGCCGACAATGATTATATCAAGCGCGTGATCGGCCTGCCGGGCGACAGTGTGCAGGTAAAAGAGGGCATCGTCTGGCTGAACGGCAAGCCGCTGAAGCGCGAAGCCATTGCCGATTTCGTCATTCCGGTGACGCCGAACATGGTCGAAGCATCGCGTGCGACGGGCACCCTGCCCTGCTATTCGCCCGAGTTCGAGGAAGTGGCCGCCGATGGCCAGCGCCAGTGCCGCTACAAGCAGTTCAAAGAAACGCTGCCGAGCGGGAAAAACTATAGCATTCTCGACATCACGACGATCCCCGAAGATGATACCCCACTCGTCGTCGTGCCCGCCGGCCATCTGTTCCTGATGGGCGACAACCGCGACCGTAGCGCCGACAGCCGCTTCCCCGCGATGGAAAACCAAGGCATCGGCCTTGTTCCCGAGGAGAATCTGGTCGGCCATGCGCTCGTCGGCATGTTCTCGACCGACGGATCCGCCAGCTGGATCAACCCGATCAGCTGGTTCACCGCCGCGCGCTGGAGCCGCATCGGGGACGGTTTTTGAGCGATTCCCTCGACACCGGGGCGCTAGCCGAGATCATCGGCTGCTCCCCGGGTGACCTGGGGCTGTACGATCTGGCGCTGACGCACGGCAGTACCGGGCGCGCCGATTACCAACGGCTCGAGTTTCTCGGCGACCGCGTGCTCGGTCTCGTCATCGCGTCCGAACTCTACACCCGCTTTCCGACCGCCAGCGAAGGCGAGATGTCGTCGCGGTTGCATGTGCTCGCTTCAGGCGCGACCTGCGCCGCGATTGCGCAGCGGCTGAAGCTGACCGACCTCGTCCGCTTCGGGGCACAGGCACGCAACGACGGCGGCCGCTATAGCGACAATATCGCCGCCGACGCGATCGAGGCGCTGATCGGCGCGCTCTATCTCGATCAGGGCGCCGACGCCGCGCACCGCTTCATCCTGACCAATTGGAGCGAGATGATCGACGGGCAGCAGGCGGCGCCGAAACATCCGAAAGCGGCGCTTCAGGAATGGGCGCTGGCGCGCAAGCGCCGCCCGCCCGAATATGAAATAGTCGCGCGCGAAGGCCCCGACCATGCGCCGCGTTTCCGCGTGGCGGTGAGCGTTGGAAAGCTGGCCCGGGCCGAGGCCGAGGGCGCATCAAAACAGGCAGCGGAAAAAGCGGCAGCCGCCGCCTTGCTCGCCGAACTCGAAGGACAAGAAAAATGACCCACCGTTGCGGATTTGTCGCCGTCGTCGGCGCGCCCAACGCGGGCAAATCGACCATCGTCAACGCCCTCGTCGGCCAGAAGGTCGCGATCGTCAGCCCGAAGGCGCAGACGACGCGCACCCGGCTGATGGGCGTCGCGATGGACGGCGAGACCCAGATTATTTTGATCGACACGCCGGGCATCTTCGCCCCCACCCGCCGGCTCGACCGGGCGATGGTCGCGGCGGCGTGGAACAGCCTCGATCAGGCAGAGGCGATCCTGGTCATGATCGACGCGGCTGCCAAGCTCGGCGAGCGTGCCGAGCGTGTGCTGCAGGGGATCGAGGGGCGCCCCGAAAAGAAGTTCCTTGTCCTCAACAAGGTCGACCTCACCCGGAAGGACAAACTGCTGACGACAGCGACCAAGCTCAACGAGCGCGTCGCTTTCGATGAAACCTTCTTCATCTCGGCCAGCACGGGTGACGGCGTTCCCGAACTGAAAGCGACGCTGTCGGCTCTGATGCCGGAGGGGCATTGGCATTTCCCCGAAGACGAGGTCAGCGATGCCCCCGAACGCGTGCTCGCCGCCGAAATCACCCGCGAGCAACTCTATCGCCAGCTCCACGAGGAACTGCCCTATCAGTCGACTGTCGAGACCGAGAAATTCACGACGCGCAAGGACGGCAGCGCCGAAATCCACCAGCAGATCCTCGTCGCGCGCGACAACCAGCGCGCGATCATCCTTGGCCACAAGGGCGAGCGGATCAAGGAGATCGGCAGCAAGTCGCGCGCCGAGTTGACCGAGTTGCTGGGGCGCACGGTTCACCTGTTCCTGCATGTGAAGGTCAAGGCGAACTGGGACGAGGACCGCGGCGTCTATCGCGACATGGGGCTTGATTGGGTGGATTAGGTCGACAAACAACTGGGGAGGCAAATATGGAACGCCCGAAATCGATTGTCGCATTTGAGTGGTCGCTTTGGACTTCTTTCTCCATCGGGCTAGTTGGAGGGATAATCGCTTGGAATGACATTCTTGAAATCTACCGAAGCGAACCTTCTATGGCGGCTTTGGGGTTGGGCAGTGGTTTCATGATCACGATGTGGCTCGTCTCCTTTGCCTTCATGCTTCTCTTCTGGTTCATGATTGCGCGCAGACGCAGCAACGTAACCAAGTGGATCTACGTTGTGCTAATGGGCGCGGGCATATTGATGACGCTACTGTCGCTTAATGGCCCAACCGCGCCGAAGGGCGTTTTGTTGATCGCCAACCTGGGCTCATCTGGGCTGACGGCGTTTTCTATTTTTTGCCTTTTTCGCGCCGATGCGGTCGATTGGTTGAAGGGTACTCACAAAGTGAGCCCCGACACCTTCCGCTAAGCGCTAAATCCGCCTGCAATCGTTAGGAGGCGGTGTGTCGTCGAAGCGTGAGGTAATCCAGCCGATCGTTTCCTGAGCGCTCTCGCGTGCGCTCGCGCCATGATCGCCCGTCATGTCGATCCAGCGAAGCTGGGTTCCGCGCCGGCAAACCGCCTTCGCGAACTTGCGCGTGACCGCAGGCGCGACGATCGTGTCGTTGCTGCTTTGCGCGATCAGCAGCGGCCCGGGCACGCGTGCCGCATCGACGCTGTTGGCGCGCGCGAAGCTGCCGAAAGGTTCGATCTTCGCAATGTCCTTGTTCTTCGTCGCGCGGACGATGGTCAGGATGCCGAGGATGGTGCCGAGCTTCGGTTTCTTGTCGAAGCTCACGCAATTATTCTCGGCCAGTCGGTGAATGATGCCCTGATTGGTGCGATTGGCGATGGGATCGAGCGAAAAGCCGTAGAGGGTCGACCAGCTATGAAGCGTGAAGGACAGCAGCAGCGCGCGCGCATTCTTGTCGCTGCCTTCGCGTAAATTGGCGGCCAGATCAGTTGGAGGTGCCGCGGCGGCGGTGCCGACGAGCATCAGGTCGGGCGCATAGGAGCGCGCCGAAATCGCCGTCCAGAGCGCGGCATGCCCGCCCTGCGATTCACCCCAAACCGCAAAGCTGTTGCCCGCCGCGGCACCGGGGATTTCGCGCGCCGCGCGCACAGCGTCGAGAACCGAATTGGCGGTATCGGTGCCGACAAGCATCGGATGCATCGTCGGATTTCCCAGGCCGATATAATCGGGGGCGACGACGACATAGCCGCTGCGAACCGCGTCGATCCCTGCAGTCGCCGCGAAGAAATTCGGGCTGATCGAAGGCGCGCATTTCTCGGCGACACCCCACGCGCCGTGGGTCCATGCGATGACGCGGCGGGGGCGCGGCGGGGTCGCTTCGCGCGGTGCGGCCACGACGCCCGTCACCTCGAACGACTTACCATATTGGTTCGTCGTCCAATATTTTACGCGCCATGCCTGAACGCCGGCTGGCGTGTCCTGAACGGGATCTGCCGATATCAGGCGCCCCGCCTGCTGGGCCGCGACGGGCAGCGAAAACAGCGACAGGATGGAAAGCAGGGTGGCGGCGAGCAGGTGGCGCATGGACAGTCTCCCGGATGCGCCACCCTATCACGGCTTGGCGACGTCGCAAACGCCGCCTGCGAAGGTCATTCTTCCGCCGTCGCCTTTTTCTTCGCCGGCGCCTTCTTCTTCGCAGGCGTCTTCTTGGCTGCGGCCTTCTTCGGCGCCGCCTTCTTCTTGCCCTTCGCCGGCCCCTTCGCCGCACGTGCGTCGATCAACGCAATCGCCTCTTCGAGCGTGAGCGTCGCCGGATCGGCCGATTTCGGCAGCGTCGCGTTGGTCGTGCCATCGGTCACATAGGGACCGAAGCGTCCTTCCATCAGCTTCATCTCGCCGCCGCTCGTCGGGTGCGGGCCGAAGGTGTTGAGCGGCTCGGCCTTGGTCCGTCCGCGTCCACCGCCGGCGGCGGCTTCGGCGATGCGGACTACCGCGGCGTTCATGCCGATGTCGAAGATTTCGGCTGTGCCAGTCAGCTTGGCATATTTGCCGTCGTGGAGCAGATAGGGGCCATATCGCCCCAGCCCCGCCATGATGACATTACCGCTTTCGGGATGCGTCCCGACTTCGCGCGGCAGGCTGAGCAGCCGCAGCGCATAGTCGAGGTCGAAATCCTCACCCGGAATGTCTTTAGGAATCGACGAGCGCTTCGCCTCCTTGCCGTCGCCGAGCTGAATGTAAGGACCAAAGCGCCCGCTGCGCTTCGTCACCTCAAGCCCGCTGTCGGGATCGGTGCCCATCGTCTCTGGCCCGGTATCGGCCCCGTCGCTGCCGCCCGGCTGCGCGAATTTTCGCGTGAATTTGCAGTCGGGATAATTGCTACACGCGATGAACGGCCCGAACTTGCCGCCACGCAGCGCCAGCTTGCCGGTGCCGCAATTGGGACAGATGCGCGGGTCGCTGCCGTCGCCCTTGTCAGGGAAGAGATAGGGGCCGAGGAAGATGTCGAGTTCCGCGGTAATCTCCGACGGCTTCTGTTCCATCACTTCGCCGGTGCGCGGCTTGAAATCGCGCCAGAAGCGTTCGAGCACGGCCTGCCATTGGGCGCGGCCGCCCGACACATCGTCAAGCTCTTCCTCGAGGCCCGCGGTGAAATCATAGCCGACATAGCGTTCGAAGAAGCGTTCGAGGAAGGCGGTGAGCAGCCGCCCGCTTTCCTCGGGTATGAAGCGGTTCTTTTCGACCGTCACGTAGGCGCGGTCCTTCAGCACCTGGAGGATCGAGGCATAGGTCGACGGGCGACCGATGCCGAGCTCTTCCATCTTCTTGACCAGGCTCGCTTCCGAATAGCGCGGTGGCGGCTGGGTCTCGTGCTTTTCGACTTCGATGCCGGTCTTAGCGGGCGCATCGCCCTTCGCCATCGCGGGCAGCAGGCGCGCGTCTTCATCCTCGCTGTCGTCGCGGCCTTCGTCGTAGAGCGCGAGGAAGCCGGGGAATTTGATCACCTGTCCGGTCGCGCGCAGCATCGTCTTGCCGGTGCCGTCGGTCAGGTCGATGCTGGTGCGTTCGAGCCGCGCCGAGGCCATCTGGCTCGCCATCGCGCGCTTCCAGATCAGTTCGTACAGCCGCGCATGATCGCCGCCGCCGGTCTTGTCTTTCGAAAAATCGGTCGGACGGATCGCTTCATGCGCTTCCTGCGCATTCTTCGCCTTTGTCTGATACTGGCGCGGCTGGTCGGGGACATAGCCGCCGTCGTAGCGCGTCGCGATCGCTTTGCGCGCGGCGCTGATCGCGCTGCCGTCCATCTGCACACCATCGGTACGCATGTAGGTGATCGCGCCATCCTCATAGAGACCCTGCGCGATCCGCATCGTGTGGCTGGCCGAGAAGCCAAGCTTGCGCGCGGCTTCCTGCTGCAAGGTCGATGTCGTGAACGGCGGCGGAGGATTGCGCGTCAGCGGTTTGGTTTCGACGAGATCGACGGTGAAATGGCCCGCCTTCACATCGGCCTCGGCGGCGTGCGCATCAGCTTCGCTGGTGATCGACAGCCGCTCGATCTTGTCGCCGCGCCAGCGTGCGAGGCGCGCCTTGAACGGCGTGCCCGACATTTCGAACAGCCCGGTGACCGACCAATATTGCTGCGCAACAAAGGCTTCGATCTCACGCTCGCGTTCGACGATCATGCGCAGCGTCACCGACTGGACGCGCCCCGCCGATTTGGCACCAGGCAGCTTGCGCCACAGCACCGGCGACAGCGTGAAACCGACCAGATAGTCGAGCGCGCGGCGGGCGCGGTAGGCGTCGATCAGATCCTCGTCCAGAGCGCGCGGCGCCGCCATCGCGGTCAGTACTGCGTCCTTGGTGATCGCGTTGAACGTCACCCGGTCGACCTTGGCCGGCAGCGCCTTTTTGCTGCGCAGCAATTCCTGCACATGCCAGCTGATCGCCTCGCCCTCGCGATCAGGGTCAGTCGCGAGGATCAGTCGGTCGGCGGTCTTGGCCGCGTCCTGAATTTCCTTCATCCGCTTCGCTTTGTCGGGATACAGCAGCCACTGCATCGCAAAGCCGTCGTCGGGATCGACCGACCCATCCTTGGGCGGAAGATCGCGGACATGGCCATAGGACGCCAGAACCTTGAAATCGCGTCCCAGATATTTCTCGATCGTCTTCGCCTTGGCGGGCGATTCCACAATTACCAACTGCATGAAAAACTTGTTCCCCGGAAACTCTTACGTACGTACGCGCGAGGGTGGCGGGCGCCCCGCCCCTCCGTCAAGGGAGAAATGGGGCGCCCACGGGTCTACGTCAACGGAGCGCGCCGAGGCGACCGATCAGCATTTCGCTCGCGAGACTTGCCGCCTTGGCCGCGCCTTCTTCATAAGCGCCTTGCCGGGCGGTGAATGCGAACTTGCGCGTCTTGCCCAAGCCCAGACCACCCAAACCGGCGACCGCCGCGAGCCCACCAGCCACATTGCCTGCGGATTGCAGCGCCTTGTCTGTGCCGCTCGATGCATCGGACTTTTCGACGAATTCGCCCTCGACGATCACCGGCGCCTTGACCGTGATCACCGATTGCTTGCCATTGGGAGCGATCAGGGTGATGCGCGAATAATCGGCGGTCACCGACAGGCCGCTGTTCACTTGTAGGCCACCGAAACTGAAAGCACCCGGTCGCTTGAGGTTCGAAAAGTCGATCAGATAGACGACATCGACCACCCCGACACCGGCCTGTTTGGCATATTGCGCAAGCGCCGCGCTCGCCTGCCCCGCCGCCATGTTCATGCCGATGCTGCTCATGCCTGACCCCAGAAAGTCGCCCGGGATCATCAAAAGTGAGGGTAGCGCCGACGGCTTGTAATAGGTCGCCTTGCCCTTGCTGCCCTTTTCCAGCGCGATATTGATGTCGAGAGGGACGTCCTGCGACCTCGTCTTCGCCAGCGCCGCGTGACCGAACAGGTCGGCGGCAGGCCGGACGGTGTATCCGCCCGCGCTGAGTTGCGCGACGAAATCGGCGTAGGCGGCATCGGTAACCGCCTGCATCATTTCCGGCGTGACGCCGACAAGTTCGCTCTTCGCCTTGGTCGTGCCTCCGAACGCCCCGATCAGGCCGCCCGATGCCTTGGTCTGGTCGGTCGATTCAAAGATGAAACCGACATTGAATGCGCCAATGGTGACAGTGGAGATGCCCTTCGCATTGGCAGGTCCAGCAATCTTGACCGGTTCCTTTTCCTTGGCAGCGATGTGGACGGGCTGGGCAAGCATCGCCAGTACGGCGATGGCCGACAGCATTTTATTCATGGACTGGTCCTCCGACCCCCACGGACCGGATCGCGGCCAGCAGGGGTTCCCCGAAGCGGCCCACGCCCCCGCATCGGTCAGATGCGGGGGCAAGTCAATGGGATGACGTCAGGGTGTCAGCCGTTCTGCCATTTGAAGTCGGCGGGCAGGATGCATTTGCCTGCGTCATATTTGCCGACGCTGCGGATGATTTCCTGATCCTCGGGCTCGATCCGGCGGCCGCTGATCTGGCTGTCGACGACACGGCGGACGAGGGCGTCGAGCTTGGTCACGAGGTAGCAGTCGATTGCCGGCGGCGCGTGCGGATTGCCGACGCCGCTGTCGTCGGTCAGGAACAGGTAACGCGACTGGGTCGCCGCTGCCATCGCGCGCATCGCATATTCGGCTTTGTCGGCAACGCCCGAGGCGGCGACCGGGATGATATGGATGCGCTTGGCGCGCGCGGCCTCGGCCGCTAGCCACGTCCGCCCGAACTTGTCGTCGTGCGGCGGGGCATCGGCGACAAGCAACAGCGACTTCGCCGCGTCGGGGCGCCAATCCTGACCCACCGCGCGGATCATCGCCTGATCCATCGCTTCGGGATAATCGCCGCCACCATTCGCTTCCTGCCGCGCAAGCGCGCCCTGCACGCGGCCGATGTCGCGGTCGAAGGCGATCGTCCGCGTGACATAATCGTCGCCGATGTCGCGATAGAAGACGAAGCCGATGCGGATGTCGAGATCGCGGTGTTTCGCGGTGATCGCGCCGATGATCGATCGCAGTTCGGCCTGAAGATAGCTGATCTCGTCGCCCATGCTGCCCGTCGTGTCGACGACGAGCATCAGGTCGAGTTTTGTCACCTTGGTGGCCGCATGGTTCGCGGTGAGTCCGACGAGCTGGCCGCCGGCGGCGTTCGCGACGAGGACCGGCCGCGTGTCGGCGATCGTTCGCCCCGCCTTTCGAGCCGATACGGTGATCCGCTCGCTCAGCCGGTCCAGCCCCGGAAAGAAGACCGCGCTGCCGTCGGCCTGCGTCGCCATCGTGATGCTGTTGCCGTCGCTGCACGTCACGGTGACGTCGGCGAAGGGGATCGGCTGGCCGCTGCGGTCGTTGACCTTCACCGTCACCACCCGCGTCGTGTCGACGCGCGGCAGGCTGCGCACCTCCTGCCCCAGATCGCCGCTGCGGTTCACATAGGATGCGTAAAGTTCGGGGTTGAGCAGATCGTCATGCTCGCCAGCGGTCAATATGCCCGATTGGGGTTGCGGCTGCGGCCGCGGATAGGGGCGCGGCGGTGGCAGACGCGAGTCGGCGGATGAACCGGGCACCGGTGCCTTCCCCGATCGCTCAGCGGAATATTCGTCCGAGCTGATGGACGTGACCGGTGACGGCAAGTCCAGTGCAGTCTCGGAAATGCGCGATCCCGTCACGGCAATTTCGGACACCTCGTCCGCGCTCGAGTAGGACGGCGATGGCGGTGCCATCGGCGGCGGTGGTGCAGGCGGGGGCGGAGGAGCCCCGTCCACCATCGCCTCTTCGCGGTCGCCCTTTGTCTTGCTTCTGCCGTTTGACTGCTGCGGCTGGGGCCGAACCTCGGGGCCGGTTTGTGGCAAGGGCGCGGCGTTGCGACAGAATCCCTGATCGGGGGCCAATGGGGTACGAGCCAGCGCGAGGGGGATCGGGGCGGGCGCAGAGGCCAGCACCGCAACCATCGTGGCACTTGTGAGCAATCGGCTCCGCATCGTCAAATTCCCCGCTATGTTATACAATATCATCAGCCTGAGATTTGGTCGCTGAACTGTGGCTGAACCACGATAAGGCGTTAGATTGACGATGGTCGGGAGGCTGTGCCGCCGGTCACATGAGCGAGATTTTTGCGCCCGCGTGGCGTTCGACGCGGCCCGCGAGTTCGAGTTCGAGAAGCACCAGCTGGACCGTCGCGGTGGACCGTCCCGACTGACGCACCAGTTCGTCGACCGCGACGGGGGTCGGTCCGAGCAGGTCGACGAGCGCGCGCCGATCGCCCTCGCCTGCGTCCGACGGCAATGATGCGGCGGCATAAGCGCGCGCGGGTTCACGAACCATGCGCGCGTCGATCGGCCCGACCGCTTCCATCACGTCATCGACCGTCTGGATCAGCGTCGCGCCCTCGCGGATCAGCATGTTGCAGCCCTGCGCGCGCGGATCGAGCGGCGAACCGGGCACCGCCATCACCTCGCGGCCATAGTCGCCGGCCCGTCGCGCGGTGATAAGCGATCCCGACCGCGGCGCGGCTTCGATCACGACCGTACCGTGCGCGATCCCGGCGATGATGCGATTGCGCGAAGGGAAGTGGCGCGCGAGCGGTTCGGTGCCCGGTGGCTGTTCGGCGATCAGCAACTGGTCGCTCGCGATCTTTTCCTGCAGCGCGGCATTTTCCGGCGGAAAGGCGATATCGAGGCCGCTGGCGATCACACCGACGGTCGACCCGCCAAGCGCGCCGATATGCGCCGCGGTGTCTACCCCGCGCGCCAGCCCGCTGACCACTGTCACATCGCGTACGGTCAGGTCGGCGGCGAGCTGGCGCGCGAATCGGCACGCGATGGCCGATGCGTTGCGCGCGCCGACGATCGCGACGCACGGGCGCCGCAGCATCCCGGTATCGCCGCGCACGATTACGACAGGCGGCGCCCCCTCGACCTCGCGCAGCATCGGCGAATAGTCATCCTCGTCGCTGAAGATGTGTCGCGCCCCGAGTTTCGCGGCGCGCTCGAATTCGCGTTCCGCAACCTCGACGGGCGCGATGCGCGCCTTCCCGGCGCCGCCGCGCAGCACCAGATCGGGCAGCGCATCGATCGCGGCCTCGCCCGATCCGAAGCGCTGCATCAGCTGGTGCCAGCTGACCGGTCCGACATGCGGCGTCCGGATCAGCCGCAGCCGTGCCAGCCGCTCAGCGTCGGTCATACGGGCTCTTTCTTGCCGCCGATCCGCGGCTCGGTGCCGGCGCGCAGCCGCGCGATATTTTCGCGGTGGCGCCAGAGCACGATCACTGCCAGCCCGGCGAGGCCGACCGCATAGACGGGATAACCGAGGACTAGCGCCGCGATCGGCGCCGAAACCGCACCCAGCATTCCGCCGAGCGACGAAATGCGCAGCAGCACGACCGTACCAAGCCAGACGAGGGCAAAGATCAGCCCGATCGGCCAGGCCAGCGCCAGCGCCAGTCCCAGCAGCGTCGCGACGCCCTTGCCGCCCCTGAAATTCAGCCAGACGGGGTAACAATGGCCGATCATTGCTGCGGCGCCCGCGATCATCGCGCCATCCTGACCCAGGCCGGGTGCGAAGTGACGCGCGAGCAGGACCGCCACGGCACCCTTGGCCCCGTCAAGGATCAGGGTGGCCGCCGCCAGACCCTTGCGTCCGGTGCGCAGCACATTTGTGGCGCCGATATTACCCGACCCGATCTGACGCAGGTCGCCCGCACCGAAGAGGCGGGTCAGGATGACGCCGAATGGGATCGATCCGAGCAGGTAACCGACAGCAGCCAGCAAAAATGTCGTCATGAAAATCCCCGTTTCGTTCGATACCAGTGTGGCGATGTTGGGCGATGCAATCAATGGATTAGGGTTCGGTCAGGACCAGAATGGATTTGAAAGCCGCTGGTCCTGCCTGCTAGGCGCTGCACATGCATCCCGCCCCTGACGCCCCCATCCTTTTTTTCGACAGCGGCCTGGGCGGGCTGACCGTGCTCGGTCCGACCCGCGCGTTGCTGCCGACCGCGCCTATCGTCTACGCCGCCGACTATGCCGGCCTGCCTTATGGGCAGAAGAGCGAGGCCGAGCTTGCGGCGCGCGTTCCGGCCTTGCTCGGGCGGCTCGTCGAGCGATACCAGCCGCGGCTCGCGGTGATCGCGTGCAACACCGCCTCGACGATCGCGCTCGCGCATGTCCGCGCCGCACTCGATCTGCCGATCGTCGGGACCGTTCCGGCGATCAAACCGGCCGCCGAAGTGACCCGCACCGGCGTGATCGGCGTGCTCGGCACCGAGGCGACGGTGCGCCAGCCTTATGTCGACGATCTCGGCGCCCGATTCGCGAGTGGCAAGACCGTGCTGCGGCACGGCAGCCCCGGGCTCGTCACCGGGGCCGAGGCGAAGCTGCGCGGCGAGGCGATCGACCCCGCGGTGATCGCGCGGGCCGTCGCGGGCCTGCGCGACCAGCCCGGCGGCGAAGACATCGACGTTATCGTGCTGGCCTGCACCCATTTTCCGCTGCTGCAGGACGAGTTGCAGGCGGCGGTCGGCCCGGGCGTCCGTCTGATCGATGGCGCCGAGGGGATTGCGCGACGTATCGCCGCCCTGACCGAAGGCCAGGCCTGGCCGAATACCGCGTTGCCGGGCATCGCGGTCTTCACGCGCAGCGACGACCGGCCGCCACCGCCGCTCGCCGCGCTTGCGCCTTATGGCATCGGTGTGATCGAGACGATCTGACCGGCGCCTAGTCGGTGCCGGTCGCGCAGGATTTCAGCCAGACGAGATCTTCGGGCTGCGGCCCCTCACCCTTCAGCGATCGCACTTTGGGTAACCCTGCCGCGCGCACCGCCGCGGCGCAACTGAACTCCTCGCCTTGCTTCGCGCTATGCAGGCGGCCATTGCACACCAGAAGCTGTTGATCCGAGGTGCCCCAGCCGACTTTCTCGGCGCTGCTCGGCGCGGCGCCGGCGCAATAGGTATCGGTCTCCGATCCCGGATCGCCGCAAATCTTGTCGATACGGAGCGACGTGCCGGTCGCGGTGCCGACAAATCTTTGCACATACGTGCGATTGGTCGCGAAATAGCTCTGGACCCCGCAAACGCGGCTGCCGCGCTGGATGTGCAGATTGTATCCGCAGATACGCATGCCCTGCCAGGTTTCACAGCTCATCCACGCGCCGTCGAATGGCGCAGGCGAGGACTTCGTGGCCGATACGCCGCTGCCCAGCGCAGCCATGGACAAGATCGCAACCATGACAAAACGCATATCTTCGCTCCTTGGCAACCCGTTGTCGCGATTTCACCATAGCTGCAATTCGTCAACCGGCCCGTGCGATCGATCACAGCGAACGGCGCGGTCGACGCGATCGACCAGGACAATTTGTCCCACAAGCTGCGAATCGTTCGCACTGGATTTCAGCCAGATTCGGCGTTATTGGCCCGCCTGTTAAGTGCCGCCGGAGGGAGCGGCGCCCAAAGACCTGAACGGGCACCTGACTGCGGGGCTGAAACGTGAACTATAACGATATTTTCGCTCGGGCGATCGACCGGCTGCACGAAGAGGGACGCTACCGCGTCTTCATCGACATTTTGCGCAACCGGGGCTCTTTCCCGAACGCACGCTGCTTCGCCGGTCACAACGGACCGAAGCCGATTACAGTCTGGTGCTCGAACGACTATCTGGCGATGGGCCAGCACCCGAAGGTCATCGAAGCGATGGAAGGCGCGCTGCACGACGTCGGCGCGGGTTCGGGCGGCACCCGCAACATCGGCGGAAACACCCATTATCATATCGACCTCGAGCATGAGCTGGCCGACCTGCACGGCAAGGACGGCGCGCTGCTCTTCACCTCGGGCTACATCTCGAACGAAGCGACGCTTGGCACGCTCGGCAAGCTGCTGCCGAACTGCATCATCTATTCGGACGAACTCAACCACGCATCGATGATCGCGGGTATCCGCAACTCGGGCTGCGAAAAGCGCGTATGGCGCCACAATGACCTCGCGCATCTCGAAGAACTGCTCGCCGCCGACGATCCCGACGCGGCGAAGCTGATCGCGTTCGAAAGCGTCTATTCGATGGACGGCGACGTCGCCCCCATTCACGCCATCTGCGATCTGGCCGACAAATATAACGCCCTCACCTATTGCGACGAAGTCCATGCCGTCGGCATGTACGGCCCGCGCGGCGGCGGCATCACCGACCGCGACGAAGCGGCCGACCGCGTGACGATCATCGAGGGCACGCTCGGCAAGGCGTTTGGCGTGATGGGCGGCTATATTGCGGCGGACAAGAATATCATCGACGTGATTCGCAGCTATGCGCCCGGCTTCATCTTCACAACCAGCCTGTCGCCGGTGCTGGTCGCGGGCGTCCTCGCCAGCGTCCGCCACCTGAAAGCGTCGAGCGTCGAGCGCGACGCGCAACAGGAAGCGGCGGCATACCTCAAGCAGTGCTTCCGCGACGCCGGCCTGCCAGTGATGGATTCGACGACGCACATCGTCCCGCTGATGGTCGGCGACCCGGTGCGCGCGAAGAAGATCAGCGACATCCTGCTCGCCGAATATGGCGTCTATGTGCAGCCGATCAATTTCCCGACCGTGCCGCGCGGCACCGAACGCCTGCGCTTCACGCCGGGCCCGGCACATGACGAGGCGATGATGCGCGAACTGACCAGTGCATTGGCCGAGATCTGGGACCGGCTTGAGCTGCGCAAGGCCGCGTGACGAACAATCCCGGCTATGATGAGATCGTCGTGGGACGCCGCTCGATTCGCGGCTTCCTCGACAAGCCCGTTCCAAAGGCACTCGTTGCCGAGATCCTCGAGGTCGCGATGCGCGCGCCTTCGTCGTTCAACAACCAGTGCTGGAACTTCTCGGTCGTCACCGGCGCCCCGCTCGCCGCGATCCGCCAAGGCAACACCGACGGTATTCTCGCCGGCAAGCCCGACAGCCGCGAATTTCGCCGCTTCGACGGCATCGCCGACGACCATCGTGCGCGCCAGATTGAGATCGCCAAACAATTGTTCGGCGCGATGGGGATCGAACGCGACGACAAGGACGCGCGGCAAGACTGGGTGCTGCGCGGCTTCCGCCAGTTCGACGCACCCGTCAGTATCGTCGTCACCTATGACCGCGTCCTGCTCGGTAGCGACATCGCGCCATTCGACTGCGGCGCGGTGACCAATGCGCTGGTCAACGCCGCCTGGTCGCGCGGGCTCGGCTGCGTCATCAATAGTCAGGGTATCATGCAAAGCCCGGTCGTGCGCGAAAATGCGCATATCCCCGACGATCAGGTCATCATGATCTGCGTCGCGATGGGCTGGCCCGATGCCGAATTCCCGGCCAATGCGGTGGTGTCGAACCGCAAGAGTGTCGACGAGGCGGTGCGGTTCGTCGGTTTCGACGATTGATCGGCGAAACTCTCGCCAGCTTGGTCCAGGTCGTTATCGACTTTTTCCTCGTTGGTGAGGTCGACCGGGGCCTACGTAGATACCGATGGATACGACTTTTTGCTCTCGGCGTGCTTGCAATTGCGGCGGGACTCGCCGCCGGTTCGTCGCTTAGCGTCCTGATATAGCGCCGAACCCCAAATGGGGCCGCTCAAGCGACTAAATTGGCGCGCTCTGACCTTCGACAAGAGGCGCAAGACTGGATAGGGTAAGCAGCGAATCTGGCCTCCCCATCGCGAAGGATTGTCATGCCAACACAGCGTTATAGCTATACCGCCATCACGCTTCATTGGCTGATCGCGCTGCTTCTGGCGTTCCAGATCGCGCTCGGTTGGGCGCTCGAGGGCAATAATAGTCCCGAATTGTTCGCGCGCTATCAGTTGCACAAGTCGATCGGCATCTCGATCCTCCTGCTCAGTCTCGCGCGCCTTGTCATTCGATTGTTCGTATCTCGACCGCCTGCGTCCGACGGCCCGGCTTGGACGCGCGCGCTCGCGAGCACGGTTCATTGGCTCTTCTACCTGGTTATGATCCTCGGCCCGATCACGGGATGGTTGCTCGTTTCAACGGCGCGCGTTGAGGTGCCCACGCTGCTCTTTGGCCTTATCCCCTGGCCGCACCTGCCCGTGGGTCGGAGCTGGCACGAGCCGGCAGAATCGATCCACGGTGCGATGACTTGGCTCGCAATCGGGTTGTTCGCCCTCCATATCGCGGGAGCGATTCGCCACCAGTGGCTGCTCGGCAAGCCCGAGCTGCAGCGGATGATCCCTTTCGCGCGCGGCAAGGCGGTGGGTATCGCGCTCGGTGCGCTGGCGCTCGTCGGCGCCGCCTTTGTCGCAGGCCAGATGATCTACCCGGACAAGGCCCGCTCCGTCGCCGAAAAAGGGATCGCGGCGCCGGTTGCCGCCTTGCCGACAGCTCCCTCACCCCCCACAGCCGAAAGCGATGAGGCCGCCAAAACGGAAGAAACCGCGCCGGAAGATAATACCCAGCCGCTCGCCGACTGGACGGTCGCTTCGGGTGGACGCCTCGGCTTCACCGCACGCTGGAACGGCGAGGCGGTCGACGGCCGTTTCGGCCGCTGGCGTGCCTCAATCCGGTTCAGCCCCGACGAGCTCGCCAAATCGACGATTCGCGTCACGGTCGATCTCGCGTCGGCGGACACCGGCGACGGGCAGCGCGACGATTCACTGAAAGGCAGCGATTTCTTCGATATCGGTGCGCATCCGGCTGCGGTCTTTACCGCGCGCGAAATCCGCCACCTCGGCGGGGACAGATATGAAGCGCGCGGCACGCTCGACCTGCGCGGCGCCAGCAAACCCGCAACGCTGCGCTTCACGCTGCGCATCGATGGTGACAAGGCCCATGTTTCCGGCACCGCGCGCATCGATCGCACCGCCTTCGGTGTCGGTCAGGGCGAATGGGCGGCAACCGACGCAATCGCTGCGGGCGTCGACATCGCCTTTGCCTTCACCGCGACGCGCCCGGCGGCGTGACCGCCCCTCATTGTGCCGGTCGCATCATACCCCAGAAATGAGGGCCGCCGCCCGGCACATCCCATTCGACCTGCGTCGCGAAGCCCAGCCGCTCGTAAAGCGGCACATTCTCCGGCGTAGCGGTCTCCAGCCAGCAAGCCAGACCCTCCGCGTCGGCAACGGCTGTCTGCGCGCGGATGATCCGCCCGCCATGGCCCTTGCCCTGATATTCGCGGCGGACGCCGACATAATGGAGGTACCAGAAGCGCCCTTCCGGACGATGCGCGTCGATGCTGCCCTGCACCTTCAATCCGCGCGGCAACGCAGTGCCGAAAGTCGCAACGAGCGGGATAACGGTTCGCAGGAATTCGAACATGCCGCTATGCGCCTGTGCCGGTGCGCGCCAGAGAGCGGCTGATTCATCATGGGTGGCGCGCAATGCCACGCCCGCACGCATGTCCGCGGGAACCAGGACATCGAACAGGCTACGCAGCGCGTGGGCGCGGCGAGCGGGATCGGGCAATATCCACGATAAAGCGGGGTCAGTCTGGAACGCCTGTGCCAGCGTCTCGACAAGCGCCGCATGGTCGCGCACGCTTGCGGTCTCTATTCCGTCCATCTTGCCCACCCCCGATCGTCGCTCAATCAGTCGCGGCAGTAACCCTCGCCCTGCTTGACGATCAGGCATTCCTTCTTGCCGGCGAGGTATTTGAGGCCGGTTTCGTCGCCGCTGCCTTGGCGCAGGCTGAGTTCTTCGGCACCGCGCTTGAACTTGATGCCATGCTCGCTGTCCTCACCGTCATAGGTCCCCTTGGTATCGAGGTCCGACTGCATCTCCAGCTTGTATTTGCCCGGCTCGGCGGCGGCGATCGTGACATACATACCCTCGACCCCTGTCCATTTGCCCGCCCAGCTCGCGAAGCGGTGCGGCGCGGTTGCAGAATCTTCGGCGGGAGATGTCTCGGGATCGGCCGTTTCGACCGGAACCTCGGTGGTATCGGTAGGCGCGGGCGCTGGCGCCTCGGCTTTTTCGCAGCCGCTCAGCAGCAACAGCGACGCAGCACCGATCAGAAAGCTCTTTTGCATCTCGCTTCTCCTTCCCCGTCCAAACGCACCTCGCAGGATAAGTATCCGCTTATCCCGCCAGTATCTCGGCATAATGCTTCGGGTCGACGTTGCCGCCCGACAAGGTGACCAATGTTGCATCGCCGAGCTCCACCTTGCCCGCCAGCACGGCCGCGAGTGCGGCCGCGCCGCCCGGCTCGACGACCAGATGCAGTTTTTCGAACACGACGCGCATCGCATGGCGCACTTCCGCTCGCGTCACCACGGCTCCGCGTACGCCGCGTGCCTGCAAAACCGCAAAATTGATCGGCCATGTTTGCGGCGTCTGGAGCGCATCGCATTCTGTCGGATAGGCAAGGTCCTCGACCGACAATATTTTGCCGGCTTCGAGCGAACGCGTCACATCGTCCCAGCCCTCGGGCTCGACCGCAACGATCTGAGCATCGGGACAGGCGAGCGCGAGTCCCGCCGACAAGCCGCCGCCGCCGCAACAGGCGATCACCTTGTCGGGACCGGCGATGCCGCGAGCGGCGAGCTGCGCGCGCGCCTCGATGCCGGCGGTACCTTGGCCCTCGATGATCCACGGATCGCCGTACGCGTGGACCAGCGTGCCGCCGTGCTCCTCGAGCAGCTTTGCCGCGACGGCATCGCGCGATTCCGTGACGCGGTCGTACAGCACGACCTCGGCCCCCAGCGCGCGCGTGGCGGACAGTTTCATCTGCGGCGCATTGCTGGGCATCACGATCGTCGCGGGGATGCCGAGCCGCTTAGCCGCCCAGGCAACGCCCTGCGCATGATTGCCGCTCGATACGCCGACGACGCCCGCGGCCGCCTGTTCGGGCGTCAGGTCGGTCAGGCGGTGCCACGCGCCTCGGATCTTGAATGCACCGACGGGTTGCAGGCACTCGGCCTTGCACCACACGACGGTCCCGTCGACTTCGAGCGGCAGCAGAGGGGTTTGCGGCAACAATGCAGCGACTTTCGCCGCCGCGCGTTCGACGCCTGCAAACGTGGGCGCACGGTTCGGATCGAGCAGGGGATCGGGGCTTTGCTGTGTCATGGCTTCGTCCTATAGGGCCAGCCATACAAGACAAGCCACATAGGTAGGCGCAGGAGATTTTTCGATGAGCAAGGTTCTGGTGATCGGCGCAGGCGGCGTCGGTTCGGTCGCGGTGCACAAGATGGCGATGAACCCCGACATCTTTCCCGACATTACGCTGGCGAGCCGCCGCAAGTTCAAATGCGATGCGATCGCCGACTCGGTCAAAGAACGCACCGGGGTGACGATCAAGACCGCCGAGGTCGATGCCGACCATATCGATGCGACCGCAGCGCTGATCCGTTCGATCGGCGCGACGCATGTCGTGAACCTCGCTCTGCCCTATCAGGATCTCACGATCATGGAGGCGTGCCTGTCGACCGGCGCGCATTATATGGACACCGCCAATTACGAACCGCGCGACGAAGCGAAGTTCGAATATCATTGGCAGTGGGCGTATCACGACCGTTTCAAGGATGCCGGACTAATGGCTTTGCTCGGCTCGGGCTTCGACCCGGGCGTGACCAGCGTGTTCACCACCTGGCTTAAAAAACATCATTTCTCGCGCATCGACACGCTCGACATTCTCGACTGCAACGGCGGCGATCATGGCCAGCATTTCGCGACCAACTTCAATCCGGAGATCAACATCCGCGAAGTCACCGCGGTCGCGCGCCACTGGGAAAATGGGGACTGGGTCGAAACCCCGCCGATGTCGGTGAAGCAGCAGTTCGATTTCGAAGCCGTTGGTCCGAAGACGATGTACCTCATGTATCATGAGGAGATCGAAAGCCTGAAGACCCACCTGCCCGAAATCCAGCGCATCCGTTTCTGGATGACTTTTGGCGAGGCCTATATCACGCACCTGACCGTCCTGCAGAATGTCGGCATGACGCGCATCGATCCGGTCATCTACGAAGGCCGCGAGATCGTCCCGTTGCAGTTCCTGAAGGCCGTGCTGCCCGAACCGTCGAGCCTTGGCGAAACGACCAAGGGCAAAACCAACATCGGCGTCATTGCCACCGGCCTGGGTCAGGACGGCAAGGAAAAGACGCTCTACCTCTACAATATCTGCGACCATGAGGATGCCTATGCCGAAACCGGCAATCAGGCGGTCAGCTACACCACCGGCGTTCCGGCGATGATTGGCGCCGCGATGATGGTGACCAACACATGGGGCGGCGATGGGGTGTTCAACATGGAACAGATGGACCCCGATCCCTTCATGGACATGCTGAACAAGCATGGCCTGCCGTGGCAGGTGAAGGAATTGGACGGCCCGCTCGATTTCTGATCGCGTCTGACACCCAAATTTTGTCATTCCCGCGAACGCGGGAACCCAGTAGCGACGTCGGACTGGGTTCCCGCTTTCGCGGGAATGACGAGAGGTGGTTGACATGAAACTGAGAATTGCGGCGCTCGCCTTGCTTGCTGCTTTCGCCGCGCCTGCGGCAGCTCAAACCGACGACGCCTATGCCCCGGCGCGCGCGATCGTCGCCGATATGGGCAAGATCGTCACGCCGAACGGTGTGCAGGAAACCTTCGAAGCCACACTCGGCGGCGCGCGGCAGGTCGTGAACGTGCGCGGATCGGACCGCGACAATCCGGTCCTCATATTCGTCCACGGCGGGCCCGGCGCGGTCGAGATGCCCTTTGCCTGGTCGTTCCAGCGTCCGTGGGAAGACGTCTTCACCGTCGTGCAATATGACCAGCGCGGTGCGGGGAGCTCCTATCCGCTGGGCGATCCCGCCACGCTGGCGCCGACGATGACACTCGACCGCTACCGCGACGATGCCATTGAACTGATCGAACTGCTCCGGAAAAAATATGGCAAGCGCAAGGTCGTGCTGCTCGGCCACAGCTGGGGATCGGCCATCGGCCTATCGGTCGCAGCGAAGCGCCCCGACCTGCTTTACGCCTACGTCGGGGTCGGGCAGGCCATCGATTTTCGCGAGAGCGAGGCGGTCGGCATGGCGTGGACGCGGGCGAAAGCGATTGCGGTCGGGAATAGCGAAGCGGTTGCCGCGATCGACGCACTTGCACCCTACCCGCGCGGCGATTTTTCCATCGCCAGTGCCGACGGCTGGCGTAAATATGGCATCGCCTATGGATCGCTCATTTATAACAAACCCGATCTCAAATATTATTTCCAGACCCCGCGCCTTTCGCCCGAATACAGCGAGGCCGACCGGCAGGCATGGGCCAAGGGCAGCGCGTTTTCGGTGACGACGGTTTGGCCGCGCCTCGCTGACGTGAATTTCAACAAAATGAAGACGATGGACGCGCCGATCGTCTTTCTGCTCGGTCGCCATGACTATACCGCGGCGGCGCCCGTCGCGGCAAAATGGTTCGAACAGGTCAAGGCACCCTCGAAGAAGCTCGTCTGGTTCGAACATTCTGCGCATATGCCGATGATCGAGGAGCCGGGGCATTTCTTCGCCGCGCTGCTTCGCGACGTGCTGCCGCTGACCAAGGAGTAATCCCGATATGACCGCCTATCTCGCGCCGGTCGGGCTGCTTTTCGTCTCGAACATCTTCATGACCTTTGCCTGGTATGGGCAACTTGGCGCGGTGTCGCGGCCGATCTGGCTGGCGGTGCTGATCGCATGGGGGATCGCCTTTTTCGAATATTGCCTTGCGGTTCCCGCCAACCGCATCGGCTATGGTGTATATACCGCCGCCGAACTCAAGACCTTGCAGGAAGTGATCACACTGGTCATATTCGCCGGGTTCGCGGTCTTCTGGCTCGGTGAGAAGCTGACCCTGAACCATCTCGTCGGCTTCGGTCTGATTGCGGCGGGGGCGTTTTTCATCTTCAAGGGACCCATTGCGGTCTGACAGGAATATATAGCGACATGGAAACCCGTGCCGGCGACCCCGGAGCCTTTGCCCGCTTCGACCTCAGCCGCGTCCCTTCGCCCGCCTTTGTCGTCGACGCCGCGAAAGTGCGCGCAAACCTGTCGGTGCTTCGCCATATCGGCGATGCGTCGGGCGCGCGTGTGCTCGCGGCGCTCAAGGCGTTTTCGATGTGGTCGCTCGGGCCGGTCGTCGCCGAGTATCTCGACGGCGTCTGCGCCTCGGGGCTTTACGAGGCCAAGCTCGGCCGCGGCGAATATGGCGGCGAAGTTGCCACCTATTGCGCGGGCTACAAGGAAGCCGACTTGCCCGAGATCGCGGTGCTGTCGGACCATCTGATCTTCAATTCACCGGGCCAGATTGCGCGTTTCCGTCCGCTGCTCGACGAACTGCGCGCCAAGGGCGAGAGCTTCGACATTGGCCTGCGCATCAACCCCATGCACAGCGAGGGCGAGGTCGCGAAATACGACCCGGCCGCGCCGTGCAGTCGCCTCGGCTTCCCCGTGACCCAGCTGCTGCCCGAGCATATGGAGGGCATCGACGGCATCCATATGCACAGCCTGTGCGAACAGGATTTCCCGCCGCTCCAGCGGACATGGGAAGCGGTACAGCCGATGCTGCGGCCCTTCTTCAACCAGCTCAAATGGATCAATTTCGGCGGCGGGCACCATGTCACGCGCGCTGATTATCAGGTCGACGATCTGATTGCCTTCCTGAAACAGGTTCGCGCGTCGACCGACTGCGATGTGATGATCGAACCCGGTGAAGCGATCGCCCTCGACGCCGGGATCCTCGTCGGCGAAGTGCTCGACCTGTTCGACAATGGCATGGCGATCGGGATCACCGACATTTCCGCGACCTGCCATATGCCCGACGTGATCGAAGCGCCCTATCGACCGGCGATGCTCGATGAGGGCGACGAAGGCATGCCTACCCGGCTCGGTGGTCCCTCGTGCCTCGCTGGTGACATCATCGGCGATTACCGCCTGCCCGGCGGCGCACGCATCGGCCAGCGCTTCGCCTTCCTCGATCAGGCGCATTATTCGATGGTCAAGACCAACACCTTCAACGGCGTCCCCCTCCCCTCGATCTGGCTGTGGGACAGCGACACCGACGAGCTGAAGCTGATACGCGAGTTCGGTTACGAGGATTTCAAGACGCGGCTGGGGTAGGTTCGCATCAGAAGTGCGAAGCGTTGAAAATCAGTGCGACTGCCCGACCCCGTGCGTCGGTTGCGGCGAGCGCATTCCAGATGTCCTCGCACTCGAACCCGCACTGAATGTCGCGATTTTCGTAGCGCGCGGTAATCTTGTAACGCCCTGCCGGTGCCTGTCGGCATGCGTTCGCGGCGCGCGCCTTGCCGAAAGCCTGGTTCTGGACCGCCTTGCTCCCCTTGGCAGGGATAGCGCGGACGGAAGCACGCGCACCATCGACGCTCGCGCATAGATAGACCGTACTCATTGTTGCGGGATCATAGTTGAGCTGCCCATCGGGCACGAATTCGGAAAGCCAGCGCTCGAACTCCGTGCGGGGATGTTTGTTGTTTCCCGTCTCATCGACGATTCCGATGACCCGCACGCCCTTCGCGTTCGCGCCGCGATAGACAAGATAGGTTTCGCTCGCCGAGGCAAGCTTCAGCGTCCGCCGCGCCACGGCTTGCTGGATCGTGATTACCGACTTCGCATCGACGCTGTCCTGCGAGCATCCCGTTGCCGCCAATCCCTGAAAGAACAGGCTTGTGTCGATGGTGTGATTGCGCGGCGCGGACTGAACGCCATAATAGCTGGCCAGCATGGTCCGCGCCGCCGCCTCGGTAGGGCAGATCACGGTTGAATAGTCGTTCGGAATATCGGTCTTCTGCGGCAGGGGCTCACTCGCGCTCTGCGCGGCGACGGTCATAGCCAAAGCGGTCAGGAACATTTCATTCTCTTTGCTGTTGATTCAATGTGATAACATCATCGAACCGAAGCAGGGTCAACCCACCGGCGGGGTAATTTCCGCCAGCGCCTGATGAATGTGGCTGACCACCACCGATCCTTCGCCGACGGATGATGCGACGCGCTTCACCGATCCCTTGCGCACGTCGCCAACAGCATAGATGCGCGGCCAGCTCGTCTCGAGACGGCTCGGCATCCGGTCGAGCGACCATCCCGCCTTGACCAGCTCCATCGGAGCGATATCCGCGCCGGTCTTCACGAACCCGCGATCGTCGCATACCATCTCCTTCGGCAGCCAGCGCGTGTTCGGGCTGGCGCCGAGGAACAGGAACAGAAAGCGGCAATCGCACCGATCTTCCGCCCCGGTCTCGCGGCAGCGATAGGTCAGGCCGGCCAGATGCTCCTCGCCATGCAGGCCGACGACGTCGGTCGATGGTATGATCTCGATGTTCGGATGCTCTTCCAGCCGCTTGACGAGATATTCGGACATCGTCTCGCGCAGGCTCACCCGGCGGAAAATGACATAAACCTTCTTCGCGACACTCGCGAGATAGATCGCGCCCTGCCCCGCCGAATTGCCCGAACCGACGACGGTCACCTCGGCGTTGCCGCACAGCTGCGCCTCCATCGGCGTCGCGCCATAATAGATGCCGCGGCCCTCATAGGATTCGATGCCGTCGATTGGCAGGCGTTGATATTGCGCGCCGCTCGCGACCACGACCGCGCGGCTGCGCAGCTTGCGGCCGTCGGCGAGGTGCAGGCAATAAGCATCGTCGCCATCGCGATTGATCGACGCCGCACGCACTGGCGAGACCAGCCTTGCGCCGAACTTCTGCGCCTGGACCGTCGCGCGCCGCGCGAGTTCGTTCCCCGAAATGCCGGTCGGGAAGCCCAGGTAATTTTCGATCTTCGACGACGTTCCCGCCTGTCCGCCGGGCGCCAGCGAATCGAGTGCGATAACCGTCAGCCCCTCCGACGCAGCATAGACCGCAGCGGCCAGCCCGCCGGGGCCGCTGCCCACGACGATAACGTCGGCTGTGGCTCCATCGGGGAGCAGGTCGAGGCCAAGCCCCGCGGCAAGCTGTTCGGGCGTCGGCTGGATCAATACATCCGCGGCGCCAAGGATGACCGCCGGCAGTTGCTCGTCGGTCAGCCCGCGCTCAGCCATCAGATGCCCCGCGACCGGGCCGTCGGCGGGGTCGAACCAGCGATGTGCGACGCCATGCTTCATCAGCAGGTCGCGCAGCGCATAGACGCTGCGGTCCATCGCGGCGCCGATCACGATCGTCACCGCGAAGCCGCGATTGTTGCTGAATTCGCGCCGCGCCGAAAGGACGCGAATGAAAATGTCCGAATAGTGCGAATTGCCCGCAATCAGCCGCTGGAAATCGGCGTGGACGATGCGGAGGATATCGCCGTCGGCTCCCATTTCGACGCGCGACAGGTGCCGCTGTCCGGTCAGTACCGACAGGTCGCCGGCGAACTGCCCATGCTCCATCCACCCAACGCGCTTCCGCCCGTCGTCGGTCGATGCAAAAATATCGGTATGTCCGGATAGGGTGACGATGCAGTCGGGCGCCATCGCCCCTTCTTCGACAATCAGGTCGCCAGCCTTGTGCGATTCGACGACCCCGAACGCCCGCAATTCATCCAGTTCGGCGTCGGTGAAACTATAATTGACGTCGTCGCGAGACACCATGGTGCGGAGATCCTTTTCCGGTTCAATAACGTTCATTCTTAGCGGCACCTCCGGCCTTTGTCTCTTTTTTGCCCGGCTCGGCGCACATCGGCCCCGGTTCGGCCCCCGTGTTACCGCCGTGTTACAAAATTGCGCGATAGGGTCTTTACAGGGGGGACCCCCCTCCATATATGCGCCTCCGCTGCCCCAGGGGGACTTCCAATAACCGCAAGGCAGCCTTGTCGTTTACCGTTACACTTTTGGGGGTCCCTTGCATTGCACCAGCATCATAGCGCCCACGGGCTGATTCAGGCACTTTCGCCGGTCGAACCTGTTACGCTTGTCCGCCCGCACGCCGCGCGGCGCGCAGCGCGTTTCTTCATCGACCACTTTCCCGGCACGACCATGTATGCGGTCAAGGCGAACCCTTCCGCCGATCTGCTGCGTGTGCTGTGGGATTCGGGTGTGACGCATTATGACGTCGCCTCGATCGCCGAGGTCCGGCTCGCCGCGCGTACCCTTCCGCAAGCGACGCTCTGCTTCATGCACCCGGTAAAGGCCGAGGAAGCGATTTCCGAAGCCTATTGGAAGCACGGCGTGCGCACCTTCTCGCTCGACACGATGGACGAGCTCGAGAAGATCGTCCGCGCGACCGAAGGCGCGCAGGACCTGAACCTGCTCGTGCGCCTGCGCGTGTCGTCCGACCATTCGAAGCTCAGCCTCGCTGCCAAATTTGGCGCTGAAGCCGACGAAGTCGTCGAACTTCTGATGGCCACCCGTCAGGCGGCCGACGCACTCGGCATCTGCTTCCATGTCGGAAGCCAGGCGATGACTCCGCACGCCTATGCACAGGCGATGGAACGCGTCCGCGCCGCGATCGTCGCGGCGTCGGTCACGGTCGACATCATCGATGTTGGCGGCGGTTTCCCTTCGTCTTACCCGGGCATGGAGCCGCCGCCGCTCGACGCCTATTTCGACACTATCCACCGCAGCTTTGAAAGCCTGCCGATCAGCTATTCGGCCGAGCTCTGGTGCGAACCGGGCCGCGCACTGTCGGCCGAGTACAGCTCGCTGATCGTGCGCGTCGAAAAGCGCCGCGGCGAAGAGCTGTACATCAACGACGGGGCCTATGGCGCGCTGTTCGACGCCGCGCACGTCGGCTGGCGTTTTCCAGTCGCGTTGCAGCGCGACGTTGCAAGCGAAGCCGAGCTGGTGCCGTTCAGCTTTTATGGCCCGACGTGCGATGACCTCGACCATATGGCAGGACCGTTTTTCCTGCCGGCGGACATCAAGGCTGGCGATTTCATCGAAATCGGCATGCTAGGTGCTTATGGCTGCGCGATGCGAACAAAGTTCAACGGCTTCGGCGCCGACGAGACGCATGTCGTCAGCGACGAGCCGATGGTCAGCCTCTACACCGGCGAAGTCGAACAGGAACGCCGCAGCGCGACGGTGACCAAGCTGTTCTGACGAACGACGATGGCTAGACAACAAGGGCCGGTGCAGCGATGCGCCGGCCCTTTCTCTTTCAGGCCAAGCCGCTAGATTGCCCGGCCAATGCAGCCTTTCCATCATTTCCTCGCCAACAATTTCGTCGCCAACCTCACCAATTTCACCGTGTGGTTCGCGCTGACCTTCTGGACCTTCCTCGAAACCCAATCGGTTTTCGCGACGGGGATGATCGCGGGCATCTATCTGGTTCTGACCGCAATGCTCGGCATTTGGTTCGGCAGCCTCGTCGACCATCATGGCAAACGCAACATGATGCTGGTGTCGAGTGTCGCCTCGCTCTTTCTCTACGTCGTGGCGCTCGCCGGTTATGCGCTGGTTCCCGACATCCGGTCGGCCAGCGTGACGAGCATCGCGTTCTGGCTCTTCATCCTAATATCGATGCTCGCCGTCATCTTCGGCAACATCCGCATGATCGCGCTGCCGACGCTTGTGACGTTGCTGATCCAGGAAGACCGCCGCGACAAGGCGAACGGCCTTGTCGGCATGGTCGGCGGCGTCGGTTTTCTGGTCACGTCGGCGATCAGCGGCTTTCTGGTCGCTTGGGGCGGGATGACGGCCACGCTGGTTTTCGCGATCGCCTTCACCCTCGCGGTCGCGATCCATCTTCTGTTCGTCAAGCTGGAGGAGCCGCGCGCTGCCGCGGATCATGGCACGCGCGCGGGTATCGACCTTGCGGGGACATTTCGGGTCGTGCTTGGCATTCCCGGGCTTTTCGCGCTGATCCTTTTCTCATCCTTCAACAATCTCCTCGGCGGGGTCTTCATGGCGCTGATGGATGCCTATGGCCTCTCGCTGATGAAGGTCGAGCAATGGGGCCTGCTCTGGGCCGTCATGTCCTGCGCTTTCATTCTCAGCGGTGCGCTGATCTCACGCACCGGTCTTGGCGCCAATCCGATCCGCACTTTGCTCTTCGTCTGTCTGATCGAATGGGTGGTCGCTGCGGTCTTTACGATCCAGTCGTCGATCCCGCTGCTTGCCGTGGGCTGCTTCATCTGGATGTTCCTTGGCCCCTATGCCGAAGCGGCTGAACAGACCGCGCTTCAGAAAGTCGTGCCCTTCGAACGGCAAGGGCGCGTCTTTGGTTTCGCGCAGTCGGTCGAACAGGCCGCCTCGCCGCTCACCGCTTTCCTCATCGCCCCGATCACCCAGTTCGTCTTCGTGCCTTTCATGACCGACGGGGCGGGTGCCGCGGCGATCGGTGACTGGTACGGGCGCGGCCCCGAGCGCGGAATCGCAATCGTTTTCACGATTGCGGGCGTCCTTGGCGTGCTTCTGACCCTGCTGGCGTTGGGCTCGCGATCCTATCGCCGAATCTCGGCCGCCTATGCCGCCGGAAATGGCGGGGACGAAGCTGAGTCTGCGGCGGCGTAAGGAAAATCGGGGAAGCCCTCTTCCGTTTTACTTTGCAATCATTCTATCGTGCCCGAAGAAGCAGAGAGAGGATGTGCGCAAATGTTGTCAGGGATCCGGATTGTCGATCTCACCACGGTCATCTTCGGCCCCTATGCGACGCAGATGCTCGCGGACCTTGGCGCCGAAATCATCAAGGTTGAAACCCCCGGCGTGGGGGATATCTCGCGCTATCTGGGCAGCGGCGTTCCCGATCCGACGATGGGGTCGATTCACCTGACGGTGAACCGGGGAAAACGATCGATCGCGCTCGATATCAAAAAGCCCGAAGACGCGGCGGTGCTGCGCGATCTTGTCGCGACCGCCGACGTCTTTTTCCACAATGTACGCGGCAAGGCGATCACGCGCCTCGGTTTCGACTATCAAGGCTGCAAGGCGCTCAAGCCCGACATCATCTATGTCCATGGCACCGGCTTTGGTCAGGATGGCCCTTATGCCGATCTTCAGGCGTACGACGACGTAATCCAGGCCGCGACGGGCACCACCAGCCTGCTCCCGCGCGTCGACGGTAACCCCAGCCCGCGGTATTTCCCCTCGCTTATCGCCGACAAGATCGCGGGCCAGTTCGGCGCGCAGGCGATCCTCGCGGCGCTCGTCCACAAGCTGCGCACCGGCGAGGGACAGCAGGTCGAAGTACCGATGTTCGAATGCTTCGCATCCTTCATGCTCACCGAGCATCTGCGCGACGCCGCGCTCGACCCGGCGATCGGCCCCGCGGGCTATCCGCGCCAGCTCGACCCGACACGTCAGCCCTTCCCCACCAGCGATGGCTATCTCGCAATCGTCCCTTATACGCCCGAATCGACAGCGCGACTGATGGCGCTGCTCGGCAGCGGAGACCTGCTCGAAACGCCCGAATATGAAGAGGCCAAGGCCAGGGGGCAGCATATGCCGATCATCTACAGCGAGATTGCGCGCAAGACCCCGGCAAAGACCAATGCCGAATGGCTGGCGCTGTTCGCGGCGAACGACATCCCCGCCATGGCGGCGCGCGACCTGCAGG
Organism: Sphingopyxis sp. Soil_C_28; assembly: GCF_057657055.1. Classification (NCBI taxonomy): domain Bacteria; kingdom Pseudomonadati; phylum Pseudomonadota; class Alphaproteobacteria; order Sphingomonadales; family Sphingopyxidaceae; genus Sphingopyxis; species Sphingopyxis sp. Soil_C_28. The sequence goes on along the minus strand of NZ_JBDGJE010000001.1, from coordinate 1,158,590 downwards.
ATATCAAGGAGGATCCGCATTTCGTCGCGACCGGTTTCTTCCGGCACCGCACGCATCCCGATGTCGGCGCGTTCCACGAAATGCAGCCGCCGGTGAAATATGGCGCGATGCTGCCCCGCGATCTCGGCTTCGCACCGCGCGTCGATGGCGACGGCGCGGAGATCCGCGGCGAACTGGAGCGCTGAACGTCGCCGGTTGCAATGTCGGCCGCGTGCCTTAGCATCGCCGGCAAATAGACAAGGGGGGAGCCAAATGCCTGAAAATCTTCTCGCGCCCGGCGCGGTGCTCGCGCTGTGGACGCTCATCGTGCTGACCTGGGCGGGTGTGTCTCGCTTTCAAGCCTTTTCCAAGGTCGGTATCGACCTGAAGGCGGCACCGCCCGGCGGACGCGGCGTCGATCTGGAGGGTGTGCTGCCGCCACTCACCAACTGGAAATCGCATAATTACACGCATCTGTGCGAGCAACCGACTTTGTTCTACGCCGTTATCGTCTTCCTGCATCTGTCGGGCGGCAGCACCGACCTGACCCGCGGGCTGGCGTGGGCCTACGTCGTGCTGCGGATCGTGCACAGTTTCTGGCAATCGACGGTGAACCGCGTGCCGGTGCGTTTTATCATTTTCACGGTGGCGACCTTGTGCCTGTTCGCACTGTCCGCGCTGGCCGTGATAGCAACTTTGGGCTGAAGGGGGAAAGAATATGGATACGAACGCAATATTGGGGCCGGTTGCAACGCTCGCGCTGTGGTCGATGATCATGTGGGTCTGGATGTACGCGACCCGGATCCCGGCGATGCAGCGCGCAAAGATCGATGCCAAGAATCTCGTCGGCACGACGGGGCGCGGCCTCGACGAGGTGCTGCCTCCCGAAGTGCAATGGAAGGCGCATAATTATAATCATCTGATGGAGCAGCCGACGGTCTTTTATGCCGTCGCGCTTGCGCTCGCGATCGGCGACATGGGCGGCGGGCTCAACACGCAGCTCGCCTGGGCCTATGTCGGTTTACGCATCCTGCACAGCCTGATCCAGGCGACGGTGAACCGCGTGATGTGGCGCTTTGGCGTCTTTGCGCTGGCCAGCCTCGCGCTGCTCGCTTTGTGCCTTCACGCCTTCATGGGTTTTGTGCTGCACTGATCAGCGCGAAAAGCGTGCGGCCAGTTCCACATGGGTCGACCAACGGAACTGGCCGACAGGCTGCACCCAATCGAGCGTGTAGCCCCCTTCGATCAGCGTCTTTGCATCGCGCGCGAAACTCGCGGGATTGCAGCTGACGTAAGCGATCACCGGCGCCTTCGACGCCGCTAGCTGTTTCACCTGCTCCTCGGCCCCCGCACGTGGAGGATCGAGGATGATCGCGCCAAATCTTTCGAGCTCCGCGGGAATGAGCGGGCGGCGAAACAGGTCGCGATGTTCGGTGGCCACCAGCGCACGCGCGCGGTTGGCGGCGCCGGCCAACGCGGCGATGGCATCGCGCGCGCCTTCGGCGGCGTAGACTTTTCGCCCCGCCTGCACCGACAGCGCGAACGTGCCGACGCCGGCGAACAGGTCGGCGACTGTGGGCGCATCGCCAATCGCCTTGATCACCGCATCGATCAGCGCGGCCTGCCCGGTTGCCGTCGGTTGCAAAAAGGCAAAGGCCGGCAGTTCAACCGTTACATCGCCAAATCGCATCGTCGGCGGTTCGGGCTGCCAAAGCGTTTCGAGGCCGTCGCCCTGATCGATCGCAAAGCGCGCCAGCTTGTGCGCCCCTGCGAAATCCTGCAGCGCCATCGCCGCTTCGAGCCCCTCGGCCTTCACGCCCTCGAGTATCAGTTCGGCGCCCTGATCGAGCATCTGCAGCTTGACCTTCACCGGTCGCCGCTGCTGCGCGATCATCGTCAGAAGTTGCCGTATCGGCGCGATCAAGGCGGCCAGTTCGGGTAGCAGCAGCGGGCACATCCGCATATCGACGATCTGGTTGCTCTGCGCGGCGTTGAAACCGATCGCGACCTGCTTTCCCGTGCGAAGTGCCGTCAGCACGGCACGGCGCCGGCTTTGCGGCGGCGAAAGCAAGGCGGGAAGAACCTGAATTCCGGTCACTTCCTGTCCCTGGAGCCCGCCGACCACACGGTCGCGTACAAAGTCGGCGAGCGCCGGTTCGGCGACATGCTGCAACTGGCACCCGCCGCACTTGCCGAAATGCCGGCACGCCGGTTCGGCGCGGTTGGGACCGGGGATGATGATACCGTCATCGCGCACGCGATCGCCCGGCACGCCGCCCGCCACATGGCGGCCGTCGCCCGTCACGCCATCGCCGCGCGCGGCAATGCGCTCGATCAGCGCAGCTTCACTCATTTCAGTCCCTAACCAGATCGTCGGCCACAAGGCCGGGGCCTATACGCGCGGCTTGCGCGATATGCCACCCCACCGCTGCAACAGCGGCGTCGAAGGGATCACCGCCGCGGGCGAGCATCGCGCCGCATGCGCCCGCCAGCACATCACCCGTCCCGGCGGTCGCTAGCCACGGGCTTCCCGGCCAGGCGGCAACGACACGGCCATCGGGCGCAGCGATGATCGTGTCGGCACCCTTGTAGACGATGACCGCCTGCGTCCGGGCCGCTGCCGCTTTCGCGCGGTCGATCTTGCTGCCGTAAAGCTGTGGAAAGGCGCGTGCGAACTCGCCTTCATGCGGAGTCAGGATCGCTTTGCACGGCGTTTCGGACAGGCGCGGCAGCGCCGCGTCGATCGCTGCCGCATCGAGCACGAGCGACTTGCCTGAATCGAGTGCGGCATCGACATCGAACAGCAGTTCGTCGCATGCGGGAAATCCCGGACCGATGACGACCGCGCCGACGCGCGCATCGTTGAGCCGCTCGCCAAATCGCGCATCGCTCTCGGCGATGATTGCTGCAAACGGCGCATGCGCGTCGCCTTCGAGCACGACATAGCCCGCCCCCGCGCGCAGCGCCGCCGCCGCCGTCAGGCCGGCGGCGCCGCGCATCGGTCCGGCGAAGACCAGTACCATGCCGCGGGTGAACTTGTGTGAGGTGGCGTCAGGTTTCGGCGTCCGTGCCGCTGGCAAGGTCCGCATTGCCATGTTCGCCGAAATGCCGATCGGGGCGAGCAGAACGCGACCGCACCCCGGCGCGGTCGGCAGCAGCACATGCGCGGGTTTCAGCGCGCCCAGCGCGAGCGTTACGTTGGCACGCAGCGGCGGCATCCAGTCGGCCGCGCCGTCGCTTTCGACGCCGCTCGGCACATCGACCGCCAAAACCCGGCGATCAATAAAGTGACCTAGAATGCCAGCGATCTCGCCCGAGATTGGTCGCGACAGCCCGACCCCGAACAGGGCGTCGACGATCAAAGGGGCCGGGGCTAGGCGGCCATCGAGGGCCTCGACGGGGCCGGTCCACCCTGCCCGTGCGGCTTTCGCCAGATCGGTCGCCGGCTCGGCCAGCGCCGCAACCCGGACTGCGGCTCCGCGCTCCGCCAGCAGGCGCGCGGCGACATAGCCGTCGCCGCCGTTATTTCCAGGGCCGCACAGGATCAGGATCGGCGATCCCGCAGCCATCCGCCACGCCGTCTCGGCAATTGCCGCGCCCGCAAGGTGCATCAGTTCGGACAGCGAGGTACCCTGGATCGCGCAGGCGGCCTCGGCCTCGCGCATCGCCTTTGTGGTCAGGATCGGGGCGTCAGCGGGAACGGTCATGCCCGTTTCCCTAGCATGATATCGGCTATTTCGCGCCGCTCGTATTGGCGGGCAGGCGATAGCGGTCATGGCCCACCGCAACCTCGATCATATTGTTGCCGATGATGCTCACTTTCGCGGGCTCGGCCCCGTCGGCCGACACCAGACCGCGTCCGTCGGTGGTGATCTGCAAGCGGCGGTAGCCGACGTTGCCGCGCCCGACGACAAGGATGGTCCCGCCCTCGCCGCTCATCTCTTCGACGGTGCACGTGCGATCGAATAATTTCGTGCCCTCGAGCGCACATTCAATACGGCCGTTTTCAGCAGCTTCGCGTGAACCGCGCGCTTCGGCTTCGGCCAGTTCGCCATTGTCAGGCGCACGGTTGCAGGCCGCCAGCAGTAAAAGCGGCAGGATCGCGCCCCGTTTGGAAATCATCCCTTGCCTCCCCCTCGGCGCTGCTTGGCGAGCTGCGACAGGTCGCGCACCGCGCCCCGCGCCGCGCTGGTCGTCATCGCGGCATAGGCCTGTAGTGCTACCGAAACCTTGCGCGGCCGCGGTTTCGCGGGTTGCCAGGCGGCATCGCCCCGGGCCTCCATCGCCGCGCGGCGCGCCGCAATAACATCATCCGCGACGGCGAGCCGGATCGTGCGACCGGGGATGTCGATTTCGATCAGATCGCCATCTTCGACCAACCCGATCAGGCCGCCCTCGGCCGCCTCGGGCGAAGCGTGACCGATCGAGAGCCCCGACGTACCGCCCGAAAAACGCCCATCGGTGACGAGCGCGCAAGCGGCGCCCAGCCCCTTCGACTTCAAATAGCTCGTCGGATACAGCATTTCCTGCATCCCCGGTCCGCCCTTCGGCCCTTCGTAACGGATGACCACCACGTCGCCGGCAACGACCTGTCCGGTTAATATGCCCGCAACCGATGCATCCTGGCTTTCAAACACTTTGGCGGGGCCCGAAAATTTCAGGATCGAATCATCGACGCCCGCGGTCTTGACGATGCAGCCGTCGAGCGCGAGATTGCCCGACAGGACCGCCAGTCCGCCGTCCTTGCTGAAGGCGTGGTCGGCGGAACGGATCACCCCGGTCTCGCGGTCCAGATCAAGCGATTCCCAGCGCCGGTCCTGGCTGAACGCGACTTGCGTCGGCACCCCGCCCGGCGCGGCCATGAAGAATTTCTGCACCTCGGGATCGTTGGTGCGTGAGATGTCCCATTTGTTGAGCGCGTCGCCGAGCGTCGCGCTGTGTACCGTCGGCAGATGCGCGTGGAGCAGACCCGCGCGTTCGAGCTGGCCAAGGATCGCCATGATCCCGCCGGCGCGGTGCACATCCTCCATATGGACGTCGGACTTCGCGGGTGCGACCTTCGACAGGCACGGCACGCGGCGCGACAGCCGATCGATGTCGGCCATCGTGAAATCGACCCCTGCCTCGAACGCCGCAGCAAGCAGATGAAGCACGGTGTTCGTCGATCCGCCCATTGCGATGTCGAGGCTCATCGCATTTTCGAATGCCTCGAACGTCGCGATATTGCGCGGCAGGACGCTGTCGTCGTCTTGCTCATAGTGACGCTTGCACATCTCGACGACGATACGCCCAGCGCGCAGGAACAATTGCTTGCGGTCTGCATGTGTCGCGAGCGTCGATCCATTGCCCGGCAGCGACAGCCCCAGCGCTTCGGTCAGGCAGTTCATCGAATTGGCGGTGAACATCCCCGAGCACGATCCGCAGGTCGGGCACGCCGCCTGTTCGATCGCGGTCACTTCGGCGTCGGTATATTTGTCGTCGGCGGCCGCGACCATCGCGTCGACGAGGTCGAGCGCGACCGTCTTGCCCTTCAGCACGACCTTGCCGGCCTCCATCGGCCCGCCCGACACGAATACCACAGGGATATTGATCCGCAGGGCGGCCATCAGCATGCCGGGCGTGATCTTGTCGCAGTTGGAAATGCACACCATCGCGTCGGCGCAATGCGCGTTGACCATATATTCGACGCTGTCCGCGATCAGGTCGCGCGACGGCAGCGAATAGAGCATGCCGTCATGCCCCATCGCGATCCCGTCATCGACCGCGATCGTGTTGAATTCCTTGGCGACCCCGCCCACGGCCTCGATCTCGCGCGCAACCATCTGGCCCAGGTCTTTGAGGTGGACGTGGCCGGGCACGAACTGGGTGAAGCTGTTGACGACCGCGATGATCGGCTTGCCAAAGTCGCCGTCCTTCATCCCCGTCGCGCGCCAAAGCCCGCGGGCGCCGGCCTGATTGCGGCCATGCGTGGTGGTGCGCGAACGATAAGAAGGCATTTGGAAAGCTCCGAGAAATAATATTTCAAAATATATCGATTTGATGGGCGTCTACACGCCTATTGGGCGATGTTCAATGTCACTTTCTTGCACATGCGCGCCAATTTTTCCGCGAACAAGGCTTGCCCCGCCGCGTCGCTGACCAAATCCTGCCGCATCTCGATCCCGACATAGGGAATAGCATTGCCCTCGGCATGGCGGTTCATCGTCGCGTTGAGCAGCTTGCCCGAATAGGGTTGCTGATCGCCGACAATCATCTCCTCGGCCTTCAGCGCCGCGATTGCCGCGCCTGCAAGCCGGTCGTCCTCATTATAGAGCACCCCGACATGCCACGGTCGCGCCTGATCGGGATGGCTCTCCAGCGACGGCGTAAAGCTGTGCAGCGACAGGATCATAGCAGGGCGATGCGCCGCGATCGTCGCGGCGATATGCGCGTGATAGGGCCGGAAGAAACGCGCCAGCCGCGCCTCACGAGCCGCGTCGTCGAGCGCGTTGCCCGGCACCGCGTGCCCGTCGCTGGCGATTGGCAGCACCCCGGGCGCATCCTCGTCGCGGTTGCAGTCGACGACCAGTCGCGACACGCCGCCCAGGATTGCCGCATCGACCGTACCGCTTTCGACCAGCAGCGCAGCGACCTCCGCCACTCCGATATCGATCGCGATATGGTTCGCCAGTAACGCGGGATCGATACCAAGGTCGATATCGCCTGGAACATAAGCAGATGCATGATCGGCGATCAGCAATATCCCGCCGCCGCGGGCTTCTCCAAGCTGGCGCCATGCCTCGCTCATCGCAAGGCTCCCGCCATCTGCCACCAGCCCGGATGCCGCTGTGCCAGCGTGATGGCAGCCGTGTCGCGCTCGGCCTCCGCGTCGAACAGGGCGAAGCAGGTCGCTCCCGATCCGGACATGCGCGCAAGCCACGGTCGAAGTGCCCCAAGTTCGGTGACGATTTCCGCCACCGCGGGGCTTTGCGCCGTCGCCGGGCGCTGGAGGTCGTTACGCCCCGCAAACAGCTGTGCACGCAGATCCGAACCGATGAACAATGGCCCCCGGTCGATCCCGTCCCACGCCGCAAATACCGGTCCCGTCGCGACCGGCTGGCGCGGATTGACGAGCAACACGGGGGTTCCAGCCAGCCGCAATTCGGGGACTGCGCTCAATTCTTCGCCGACGCCGACGCCAAGGCAGGTTGCGCTCGCGATGCAGGCGGGGATATCGGCACCGAGCGAGCTCATAAGCCGTGCCAGCGCCGCATCGTCCAGCTCGGGAAGGAAATGCCGCCGCACAATCCGCGCCATCGCTGCCGCATCGGCGGATCCGCCGCCGATCCCTGCAGCGACCGGCAGCGTCTTTGTCAGCGTCACCGTCAGCGGCGGCACCCGGTCGGCGCCGTAACGCGCGCGCAGCAGCGCCAGCACCTGCATCACCAGATTGTCGCCACCCGCGCTTAGTCCTTCGGAAAACTCGCCATCGATGACCAATGCGTCGGCCACGGCGACCTCGGCCGTAATCGCATCGCCGCTGTCAACGAAGGCGAAAAATGTCTCGATCTCGTGATAGCCGTCGCTGCGCCGCCCTCGGACGTGCAGCGCGAGGTTGATCTTGGCCCAGCCGGTTTCCTGCATTGCGTCTGTCACGGCGCGGTGGTCGCGGGGGTCAACCCGTCACGCAGCTTTGCCTCCAGACGCGTTACCATTTCGGCTTCGGCAAGCAGCGCCGCAGCGCGCCAGCTATAGCGCGCCTGGAATTTGCGGCCCGCTTGCCAATAGGCATCGCCCAGATGTTCCACGATCACGGGATTTGCCGGCTCGCCGCGCTGCGCCTTTTCGAGCAGCGGCACGGCTTCGTCGTGCCGCCCCGTCAGGAAATAGGCCCAGCCGAGCGAATCCGCGATACTCGCGTTCTGCGGCTCCTGCGCCCATGCGGCTTCGATCCGGGCAAGCGACTGCTTCACATCCTTGCGTCGTTCAAGTGCCGAATAGCCGACGAAATTCAGGACCGTCGCGTCGTCGGGCTGCAAGGCGACCGCCTTTTCCATCAGCGGTGCGGCGGCATCCCACTCCCCTGCCTGCAGCAGGATCTCGGCGCGCGCGATCAGCAAGCCGCCGCGCAGCGAGCGGTCGCTCTCATCCTCTCCCAGCGCAGCCTCGAGACGCTCATAGGCGCGCGCCGCTGCGGCGGGATTATCGGATCGCCGTGCAATGTCGGCCAGACGGACGAGCAGGCTGCGTGCGGGGTTGTCATTCGCCGCCGCCTCCGCAAGCTTCGCCGCGCCGGACAAATCCCCCTCATCGGCCATGAGTTCAGCCCGCCGCATCGCGAGGACAGGCGGCAGAGCGCCGCGTCCGGCGCCGAGCAGCGCCAGCGCATCATCTCGCTGCCCGTTGCGATCGAGTGCCTCGACGAGTGTGGCGCGGACCGCCCAATCCTGATCGTTGAGCCAATAAGCCGTCCGGGCGAATAATAGCGGCACTTTCGTGCTGCCGTTCGGCGTTCGCGCCAATCCGTCGGCGAGTAGCCCGAGCCACTGCGCGGCACCTGCGCGCGGAGTCGAAACCGGCTGGTCCGGGAGTAACAGCATCGGATCTTCGCGCTGCCCCGACGCCAGAGCAATCCGCCCACGCAGCCGCTGCGCAGCATCGCGCTCGCCCGCCTTGTCCAGCGTCGCCGCGAGGCGGAGCCCGACGAGCTGGCTCGTCCGGTCGGTCAGTGTGATGCGGTCGGTCAACGCCGCCGCGTCCGCCGCGCGCCCCGTCGCGATTTGCACCATCGCGACCTGAAGAGACAGCGCCGGCTCGGGCCGCGCGCGACCGTCGGCCGCGACCAGATGGCGTTCGGGCAACTTCTCACGCGCGCCAACGTCGATCCATGCATTCACCGTCGGCTGGATCAGCCGTGCGATCGTGTCGGCGCCCGCCTTGTCGTTGCGTCCCGCCATATAAATGCGAGCGGCTTTCCAGTCGGAACGGCGCATCGCATCGACCATCAGCACCAGTTGCGCATCGAACCGGCGGTCGCCGTCGGCCCAAAACCGTAACGCGGCGGTACGCGCTGCGTCGAGATCGCCCGCCTCGATCGCCTGTTCGAGCATTCGTCCGCGAAGGCCCGGCAGATCGGGTGCAACACTGGAAACCGCGGTCAGCGCCGACAGCGCCGCGGCGGGCTTGCCGCTCTCCTCCGCCAGCCGGGCACGCACAAGCGCGTTCAGCGCCGCGCCATTGTCGTCGACGGCCTGCGCCGGTACCGCCAGCGCAAGCGCGGCGACGGCGAGAAGAAAGCGCGCGGGCTTACATGTTCGGGTAATTGGGGCCTCCGCCGCCTTCGGGGGTGACCCAGTTAATATTCTGGGTCGGGTCCTTGATGTCGCAGGTCTTGCAGTGGACGCAATTCTGCGCGTTGATGACGAATTTGGGATCTCCCTCGGCCTCGCCGACGATCTCGTAGACGCCGGCGGGGCAATAACGCTGCGCGGGTTCATCATAGAGCGGCAGGTTATATGCGACGGGGATCGACGGATCTTTAAGCTGCAGGTGGACCGGCTGGTCCTCCTCATGATTGGTGTTCGAAACAAACACCGAGGAGAGACGATCGAAGGTCAGCACCCCGTCGGGCTTGGGATAGTCCGGTTTCGGCATGATGTCGGCCCGGTACAGGCTCTCATTGTCCGGATGATGCTTCATCGTGAAGGGCACTTTGATCTTCAGCGTTTCGAGCCACATCGTTATACCCGACAGGATCGTGCCCGCCATGTCGCCATATTTCTCGACGAGCGGCAGCACGTTACGAACGACGCTCAGTTCCTTCTTGACCCAGCTGTCGTCGAAGGCGGCCTGATACGCGTCGAGCGTGTCGCTCGACCGGCCCGCGGCCACCGCGGCAAACGCCGCCTCGGCCGCCATCATGCCCGATTTCATCGCAGTATGTGTGCCCTTGATGCGCGGAACGTTCAGGAAACCGGCGGTGTCACCAATCAACGCGCCGCCCGGGAAGGCAAGCTTCGGCACCGATTGCAGGCCGCCATCGCTGATCGCGCGCGCGCCATAGGAAACGCGCTTGCCGCCCTTCAGTATCTTTGCGATCTCGGGGTGCGTTTTCCACTTCTGCATCTCCTGGAACGGCGAGATGTGCGGGTTGCGATAGTTGAGCCAGGTGACGAAACCGAGAGCGACCTGCCCGTTCGCCTGATGATAGAGGAAACCGCCGCCATTGGCATGCTGGTCGAGCGGCCAGCCCTGCGTGTGGATCACGCGGCCCTCCGCGTGATTCTCAGGCTTGATATCCCACAGTTCCTTGACGCCAAGGCCATAAACCTGCGGCTCACAATCGGCATCAAGCGCGAACTGCGGCTTGATCATCTTGGTCAGGTGACCGCGCACGCCCTCGGCAAAGAAGGTGTATTTCGCGTGGAGTTCGAGGCCGGGGGCGTAATCGCCCTTGTGGCTTCCGTCGCGCGCGATGCCCATGTCGCCCGTCGCCACGCCTTTGACCGAGCCATCCTCATTGTAGAGAATTTCGGCCGCGGGGAAGCCGGGGAAGATTTCGACCCCCAGCCCTTCGGCCTGCTCGGCGAGCCAGCGGCAGAGATTGCCGAGGCTGCCGGTGTAGGTGCCCTTATTGTGCATGAAGGGCGGCGTGACGATGTGCGGCATGCCAATTTTTTTGGTCTTGGTCAGGATCCAGTGCTGGTTGTCGTTGACCGGCACCTCCGCGAGCGGACAGCCTTGCGTCCGCCATTCGGGCAACAGCTCGTCGAGCCCCTTGGGGTCGATCACCGCTCCCGACAGGATATGCGCGCCGACTTCCGATCCTTTTTCAAGGATGCACACGGACAATTCTCTGCCCGCGTCATTCGCCAATTGTTTGAGGCGGATCGCCGCCGAAAGTCCCGCCGGACCCGCACCGACGATGACCACGTCATAGGGCATCGATTCCCGTTCGCTCACCGCAAATACCTTTCTGCCGTCCCCGCGCCGATCATTCATCGTGTCCGGCGCTCATTCTGTCACGAATTGCGATGCCCGCCAATTGACGGGTCCGTCAACCACCTGTTTGGTGTAAATCGATGGGTGGGTCATATTCAGCGTTGCTAGCGGAAAGCACTTGCGGCTGGTGGTCGCTGGCAGGTGTCGACACGCTCGTCGGCGAAGAGCCCGCGGGCTGGCTCGTAACGCCGCCCGCAAATGACGCTGCGGCAGCCAGACCGAAGCGCGTTGTCCATGCCGAACCCGAACCGTTACCGCTCCCCGCAGCGCTTCGGCGTCAGGAGACCCCGAACGTCGTCGAGACGAAGGGGCCGGTGGTCTTTCCCGAAGACTGGAATGATTTTCAGCGCTGGCTTGCGACGAGCGACGATGTTCCGGGCAGCCAATGGGACGCCCGCCGCATACTTCCTGCTGGCAATGCGCGCGCGCGCCTGATGCTCCTGACCGCATGGCCCGAAATCGACGATCAGCGCGACGGCACTCTGTTTTCCGGACCGGCAGGAAAGTTGCTCGACGCCATGCTGCAGGCGATCGGGCTGGCGCGCGGCGATTGCTATATCGCGAGCCTCGCTGTGACGCGCCCCGCCGGTGGACGCTGTGACGAAGGCGAGGCGTTGGAACTCGACCGCCTGCTCTGGCACCACCTGCGTCTGGCCACACCGGAACGGCTGCTGCTGATTGGTGGCGACATCGTTCGCATGGTCGCCGCGACGGCGTTGCCCGATGCGCGCGGAAAGTTACTAGATATTAACCAAGATGGCGGAAGGATGGAGGCGGTGGCTGTGGCGCATCCTGCGATGCTCCTGGCCCGGCCCGCACAGAAAGCGGCGGCCTGGGATAGCCTGAAACTGTTCAACCGGGGACGTTGACGGATGCAGAATATGACCAAGACTTTCGTTTCATGCGCGGTTCTCGCCGCCGCTTTCGTCGCATCGCCGCTCATGGCCGCCGATGCGAGCAGCCGCGATCTGATACCGGCGCCGCAGACAGTGCCTGACATCCTGTCGTCGAAACAGAAACAGCTCTACACGCAGGTGCTGACCGCGATCCGCGGCCAGCGCTGGGCCGAGGCCAAATCGCTGCTCGATAGTGCCGATAACGGTCCACTCAACGACTTCCTGCGCGCCGAACTGCTCACCGCACCGAACAGCCCGCGCGCCGAAGTCGCCGACATCATGCCGATTCTTTCGCGCTCGCCCTATCTGCCGCAGGCTGAACAGCTTGGCCGGCTTGCCGCAAAGCGCGGCGCGACCGACCTGCCGACGCTTCCCTCGCAGGCCCGCCTCACATGGGCCGGAACGGCGCCCCGCCGCGTCGGTGCCGATGCGATCAGCGGCGACCCCGCTGCGGCCGCACTCGCGCGCTCGATCCCCGAACGCATCAAGAATGATGACCCTGCCGGCGCCGAAGCGCTGCTGAACGCCGCCGGTGATCAGCTGACGCCCGAGGCGCGCAACGAATGGCGGCAAAAGGTCGCCTGGTCCTATTATATCGAGAATGACGACGCCAACGCGCTGCGCCTCGCGAACGAATGCAGCAACGGTCAGGGCGCGTGGGCAACGCAGGGCGCATGGGTCAAGGGTCTCGCGGCCTGGCGTACCCGCGACTATCGCACCGCCCTGAGCGCCTTTGACCGCGTGGCGAAAGAGGCGCCCGACAGCGAATTGCGCGCTGCCGCTTATTATTGGGCTGCGCGGTCCGCGATCGCCGCCGGCGAACCCGCATCGGTGCAGCCGCGCCTGCGCGCCGCCGCCGCCAATGAAGAAACCTTCTACGGCCTGCTAGCCACCGAGACGCTCGGCGTCGAACCGAGCCGCCAGCGCGAAAATGTGCGCGCCGATCGCAGCGCCTGGCGCACGCTCGAAGACCTGCCGAACGTTCGCTCCGCGATGGCGCTGTCGGAGATTGGCGAAGACCAATATGCCGACGCGGTGCTGCGCCATCAGGCGCGGATCGGCGATGCGCGCCAGCACGAACAATTGCTCGCGATTGCCGGCACATTGAGCCTGCCCGAAACACAACTCTATCTCGCCCATAATACGCCGCAGGGCCGCAAACCCTTGGCGCAGGCTCGCTACCCGCAGCCCAAATGGGAACCCAATGGCGGGTGGAAGGTCGATCCCGCCCTCGTCTTCGCGCACACGCTGCAGGAATCGCGTTTTCAGCGCACCGTCGTCAGCCCCGCTGGTGCCTTCGGCCTGATGCAGGTGCGTCCGGGCACCGCGCGCGACGTGGCGCGCTGGCGCGGCGACAGCGGCACGGGCGATCTGCGCATCCCCGCGGTCAACATGGACATGGGGCAGAGCTATCTGCAATATCTCGCCCGCGACGCCTCGACCGGCGGCCAGCTGCCCAAGGTGATCGCCGCCTACAATGCCGGGCCCGCACCCGTCGCGCGCTGGCAGTCCGAAATCCGCGATAATGGCGATCCTTTGCTCTACATGGAATCGATCCCCTATTGGGAAACGCGAGGTTATGTCGGCATCGTGCTGCGCAATTACTGGATGTACGAAGCGCAGCAGGGCAAGCCGTCGGTCAGCCGTGCCGCGCTCGCGCAAGGCAAATGGCCGCGCTTCCCCGACAGCAAGGATCGCGCCCGCCTGACCTGGGCGGGCGGTATAGCCAATGCCGATTGACGAAAGCCTCACGTTCAAGCCGGTCCGCATCGCGCTGCTGACGATTTCGGATAGCCGGAGCGCGGCGGAAGACCGGTCGGGTGACAAGCTCGAAGAATTGCTGACCGCCGCCGGCCACATCCTCGTCGCGCGCGCGATCATCAAGGACGAGACCGACCTGATCGTCTCGCGTCTCCACAACTGGATCGACGACCCGGACGTCGATGTCGTGATCACGACCGGCGGGACCGGCCTGACCGGCCGCGACGTCACGCCCGAGGCGCTGCACCGGCTCGACGGCAAGGACATTCCCGGCTTCGGCGAATTGTTCCGCTGGCTCAGCTACCAGACGATCGGCACCTCGACGATCCAGTCGCGCGCCTGCGCCGTCGTTGCGCGCGGCACCTATATTTTCGCGCTCCCCGGCTCGACGGGCGCCGTGACCGACGCGTGGGAGGGTATTTTGTCGACCCAGCTCGACAGCCGCCACAAGCCCTGCAACTTTGTCGAACTGATGCCCCGGCTCACCGAATAGTGATTTCGTTCTTTATTTGTTCCCATCGACAGACTATTCTTCTTCGGTGGCATCGAACAAACCCCTACCCCCGATTTCCGGACGCGGCGCGCCTACCAACCTGCGTCCCACACGCACCGGGTCGGCAGAGCGCGTGGCCGACGGCGACTGGCTAGACGCCGCGGAGGAGGTCGACGGCGATGCGTCGCCGTTGCGTACGACGGTGACCGTCGAGCATCCCAAAACGATCATTTCGCGCAATACATCGCCCGACATCGGCTTTGACCGATCGATCAACCCCTATCGTGGCTGTGAGCATGGCTGCATCTATTGCTTCGCCCGTCCGACCCACGCTTTCCACGACCTCTCGCCGGGTCTCGACTTCGAAAGCAAGCTGTTCGCCAAGCCCGATGCCGCGAAACTGCTGCGCACCGAACTTGCGAAACGCGGTTACACCGTTGCGCCGATCGCGATCGGCACGAACACCGACGGCTACCAGCCTATCGAGCGCGAGTGGGGCATCACCCGCTCGATCATCGAGGTCCTCGCTGAAACCCGCCATCCGCTGATCATCACCACAAAGTCCGACCGGGTGCTGCGCGATATCGACCTTCTCGCGGACATGGCGCGCGACAATCTCGTCGGGGTCGCGGTTTCGGTCACAACCCTCGATCCGCAAGTCGCGCGCACGCTGGAACCGCGCGCCCCGCACCCGCGCCGCCGCCTCGCCGCCATCCGCAAGCTGATCGACGCCGGGGTGCCGACGCAGGTCAATATCTCGCCGATCATCCCCGCGATCACCGATCACGAGATCGAGGCGATCATGGCCGCCGCTGCCGATTCAGGGGCGATCCGGGCTTCCTACATTCTGATGCGCCTGCCGCATGAGGTCGCGCCGCTCTTCCGCGCCTGGCTCGCCGCGCATTATCCCGACCGCGCCGACAAGGTGATGCATATGGTGCAGGATATTCGCGGCGGGCGCGATAACGACCCCGGTTTCTTCACGCGCATGAAGGGCCAAGGCGTCTGGGCGCAGCTCATCCGCACCCGCGTCAAGCGCGCCGCGCACGCGCACGGCATGGACAGGAGCTTTCCGCCGATCCGCAGCGATCTGTTCCGCCCACCCGAACGCGACGGACAGATCGAACTGTTTTAGGCGGCCGCCAGCGATTTCAACTTATAGTCCTTATAATCGTCCCGGATCTGCCGCTTCAGAATCTTGCCCGTCGCCGTGTGCGGCAACTCGTCGACAAAGACGATCTCGTCGGGCAGCCACCATTTGGCGACCTTGTCTTGCAGATACTCAACGATCGCCGCCTCGCTCGCCTCGAACCCCGGCTTCTTGACGATCAGCAGGATGGGCCGTTCGTCCCATTTGGGATGATAGACGCCAACGGCGGCGGCTTCCTGCACGCCCGGCGCGCCGACCGCGGCATTTTCCAGTTCGATCGAGCTGATCCACTCGCCGCCCGACTTGATCACATCTTTCGCGCGGTCGGTGATCTGCATCACTCCGTCGGGATGGAGCACCGCGACGTCGCCGGTATCGAACCACCCATCGGCATCGGCCGCGTCGGCTTCGGCCTTGAAATAGCGCTGGATGATCCACGGCCCGCGGCATTGCAGCCGTCCGCTCGTCACCCCGTCTCGCGGTAATTCGACATCCTCGTCGTCGACGATGCGCAGTTCGACACCGAACGGCGGGCAGCCCTGCCGACACACGATATCGACCTGCTCGTCGAAGCTCAGCTCGTCCCAGTTCCACGGTCGCTTACCCATCGTCCCGATCGGACTCGTCTCGGTCATGCCCCACGCGTGGCCGACGGCAATTCCCGCACGCATGAACCGTTCGATCATCGCGCGCGGCGCCGCCGAACCACCGATGATCACGCGCTCGAGCTTGCCATAACCGATGCCGGTTGCGTCCATATGCGCGAACATTGCGATCCACACCGTAGGCACACCGGCACTGTGGGTGACGCCCTCGTCGTGCATCAGGTCGCACAGCACCTGCGCGTCGTTCGTCGCCGAAAACACCAGCTTTGCGCCGACAGTCGCAGCTGCAAAGGGCACGCCCCAACTGTTCGCATGGAACATCGGCACGATCGGCAGGATCACGCTGCGGTTCGCCAGCCCGAACACGTCGGGCTGGATCTCCGTGATCGCGTGAATGACGTTCGAGCGATGCTCGTAAAGCACGCCCTTCGGGTTGCCCGTGGTGCCGCTGGTGTAGCAAAGCCCGACCGGATCGCGCTCGTCCAGTTCGACCCATTCGAAGCTGCCATCCTCGGCGTCGATCAGGTCGCGATACGACAGATAGCCGTCGCACGCAGGGGCATCGAACAGGATGAAATGCTCTACCGTCGGCAACTGGGCGCGCAGTCGCTCGACGATCGGCAGGAACATCGCGTCGAACAACAGCACACGATCTTCGGCATGGTTGATGATATAAATAAGCTGCTCGTCGAACAGTCGCGGGTTCACCGTGTGGAGCACGCCGCCGATCCCGGCACTGCCATACCAGCTGACCAGATGATGACCGTGGTTCATCGCCAGCGTTGCGATGCGATCGCCCTTTTGCATCCCCAGCTTTTTCATTGCCGCAGCGAAGCGCCGCGCATCCTGGCCAACCTCGCCCCACGTCGACCGGGTTATGCTTCCATCGGCCCAGCGCGAAACGATCTCGCGCGTGGCATGTTCACGCGCGGCGTGATCGATCAGGCTGGTGACAAGCAGCGGCTGGCTTTGCATTCCGAACATCAGGCATCCCTCTTATGATTTTGCCTAGGGATAAGGCCGCAAACCGCGATGGTGCAAGGGGCCAAACCAAAAACAACCGCTCCTTCCGCAGGAAAAACGGCTGTCGGCCTATCCGCGAACCCGAAAATCGCGTGGCGCGACGAGAGACAATGCCGGATCGCTGACCCCTGCCGTCGTTTCGAGACGCGATACAATATCGGGGCCAAGCGCAAAACCGCGTCCGAGTTCGATGCAGATATCCTCGTCGGTCATCGGATCACGAGTCGTGACGATGACGCGGCCGCGCGCATCGTCACGCCGATCGAGCAACCGGACCATTTCATCGATCGCGGCAGGAAGGTCGACGCGGCACGTCAGCTGCAGCGCCGCGGTCGCCGCAATATCGGCCAGCGGCTGCGCGCCCCGCACGGTCACCCGGGGCGTTTCTTCACCCTCGAGCAGGTCGAGTTCCACCGCAAGGATCGCGCAGCCGCCATCGGCCGCGAGCGCTTCCAGTATCTTGGTTGCCTGTTCGTCGAAACAGCTCGACTGAAACTGGCCGCTGCGGTCTGACAGTGTCAGGTTCAGGAACCGGTTGCCCCGCTGCGAAACCCGCGGCCGCGCGCTTTCGACCATGCCCGCCATCGTCATGGGGATGCGCGTTCCGGGGGTCATCTCGACATTCGCGCAGATTTCGCCATAGGTCCGCGCCCCCCGCGCGACGACGATCGCCTCATATTGCTGGACGGGATGCGCCGAAAAATAAAAACCGAACGCCTCCTTTTCGCGCGTCATCCGCTCGGCGAGTGTCCAGGGTTCGGCAACGGGCAGGCGCAGCGCCGGCACGGTATCGATTTCGCCGAACAGGAAATCCTGCCCGATCGATCGCTCGCGCGCATTGACGTTGGCCGATCCCAGCATGGCTTCGGCGCCGGCATAAACGCGTGGGCGGTCGGGCTCGATCCCGTCGAATGCGCCCGCTCCCGCCAGCGCTTCGAGTTGCCGGCGGTTGAGCTGTTTGGGATCGATGCGATTGGCGAAATCGTCGAGGCTTGCGAAATCCCCCTTCGCGTTGCGCTCGGCAACCAGCGCTTCCATCGCCTTCTCGCCAACGCCTTTCAGCGCGCCGAGCGCGAACCGCACCGCCAGTTCGTCGCCGCTCTTCCCGACAGAAAAATCGGCCTCACTCTCGTTGATCGACGGCGGCGCGACCTGGATACCCAGCCGGCGCATATCGTCGATGAAGATCGAAAGCTTGTCGGTCTGATGGCTATCGAACGACATCGACGCCGCGAAAAATTCGTGCGGGTGATGCGCCTTCAGCCATGCGGTCTGATAGGACAGCAGCGCGTAAGCGGCGGCGTGGCTCTTGTTGAAGCCATAGCCCGCGAACTTGTCGATCAAGTCGAACAGCTCGTTTGCGGCCTTTGGCGCGATCTGGTTATGCTCGCCGCAGCCCTTCACAAAGGTTTCGCGCTGCGCGTCCATTTCGGCCTGGACCTTCTTGCCCATTGCGCGGCGCAGCAGGTCGGCGCCACCGAGGCTGTAGCCGGCGAGGATCTGCGCCGCCTGCATCACCTGTTCCTGATAGACGAAGATGCCGTAAGTTTCCGCGAGGATGCCCTCGAGCAGCGGATGCGGATAGGCGATCGCCTCGCGGCCGTTCTTGCGCGCGCCGAACAGCGGGATATTGTCCATCGGCCCCGGGCGATAGAGCGCAACGAGCGCGATGATGTCGCCGAAATTGGTCGGCTTCACCGCCGACAGCGTTCGTCGCATTCCTTCGGATTCCAGCTGGAACACCCCCACCGTCTCGCCGCGCTGGAGCAGTTCGTAAACTTTGGGCGTCGCGTCCGCGTCTTCCCATGGCAGCGCGTCGAGGTCGACGTCGATCCCGCGCAATGCCAGCAGCCGCCGCGCCTCTTTCAGTACCGACAGCGTCTTGAGCCCGAGAAAGTCGAACTTCACCAGCCCCGCGCTCTCGACATATTTCATGTCGAACTGCGTCACCGGCATGTCGGAGCGCGGGTCGCGATAGAGCGGGACGAGCTGATCGAGCGGACGGTCGCCGATCACCACGCCGGCGGCGTGGGTCGAACTGTGACGCGGCAATCCCTCCAGCTGGCGCGCCATGTCGAACAGGCGGCGCACCCCGTCATCCTGTTTATATTCGGTCATCAGCTCAGACACGCCGTTCAGCGCGCGTTCGAGCGTCCAGGGATCGGTCGGATGGTTGGGCACCAGCTTCGCGAGCCGATCGACCTGGCCATAGCTCATCTGGAGTACGCGTCCGGTGTCCTTGAGCACCGCGCGGGCCTTCAGTTTACCGAAGGTGATGATCTGCGCGACAGTATCGCGCCCATATTTCTCCTGCACATAGCGGATCACTTCGCCGCGCCGCGTTTCGCAGAAGTCGATGTCGAAGTCGGGCATCGACACGCGTTCGGGGTTGAGGAAGCGCTCAAACAGCAGGCCAAGCTTGAGCGGATCGAGATCGGTGATCGTCAGCGCCCAGGCAACTACACTGCCCGCACCCGAACCACGCCCCGGACCCACCGGAATATCGTGATTTTTCGCCCATTTGATAAAATCGGCAACGATCAGGAAGTATCCCGGAAACCCCATCTGGACGATGACGCCAACTTCGAAATCAAGCCGGTCGATATAGACCTGACGTTCGTCGTCGGACAGGTCGGGATAATGCGCGAGCCTTGCGTCGAGCCCGTCACGCGCATCGCGCGCGAGCTGCGCCGCCTCGGCCTCGCGGTCGCCGGCAAGGCTCGGCAGGATCGGGTTGCGCTTGGGCGCCATGAACGCGCAGCGCTGCGCGATTGTGAGTGTATTACGCATCGCCTCGGGCAAATCCGAGAAGGCATCCTCCATTGCCTCGGCGGGCTTCAGCCATGCCTCGGGACTGCTGACGCGCCGGTCCTCGCTTTCGACATAGGCCGATTGCGCAATGCACAGCATTGCATCGTGCGCAGGGTGGAACTGGGGCTCGACAAAGCTCGCCGGATTGGTTGCAACGAGCGGCAAGGCGCGTGCATAGGCCATGTCGATCAGCGCTTTTTCGGCCGCGATTTCGGCCGCCTCGCCGCGCCGCGACAGTTCGATATAGAGCCGCCCTGAGAACAGGGCCTCCAGCTGCTCGACATAATCATTGGCGGCGGTCGCCTGCTCTCCCGCCAACAATCGCGCCAACGCGCCCTCGCCGCCGCCGGTCAGGCAAATCAGCCCGTCGGTCTTGCCTGCCAGATCGGAAAGCGTGACATGCGGATCCTGTTCGATCGGTCGGTCGAGATGCGCCGCTGACACGAGCGCGCACAAGTTGCCATAACCCGTCTCATCCTGCGCATAGAGCGCCAGCCAGTCGATCAGCGGTGCACCATTGGCCATCCGCTGTCCGGGCCGCGCAATGCTGAGCAGCGCACCGACGATCGGCTGCACCCCAGCGGCCTTGCACGCTTCGCCAAACGCCATCGCGCCGTAAAGGCCGTTGCGGTCGCAGATCGCAATTGCCGGAAATCCGCGGTCGCGCGCGGCTTTGGCGATCGCTTTCGGCTCGATCGCTCCTTCGAGCATCGTGTAGCAGGAAAAGACGCGCAGGGGGACAAAGGGGCTGAAGGCCATCGGATGACGCTAGGCATATGTGACGATTCGGGGAAGGGCTCTGCGGACCCCACTCGCTATTTAATCGCTCCCCGTTGCGCCCATTTCTTAGCGATCATCGCTCGGAAATATCCGGCGGCCAAAAAGATTGGAATTAGAGCGAGCACGCCAGTCCATCCGAAGCGGTTCCGCACGACGATCGTCACGGCGAACAAGACGCAGAAAACGGCGACCTGCTTGAGCAAAATCCGCGTTGTTCGCTTCATGCCGGGCATATGATCCGATCTAGCCGAGCAGTTGCTCAATCTCTTTGCGCAATTGTTCGGGCTTGGTGGTGGGCGCGTGGCGCGAAACGGTCTTGCCGTTCCGGTCGACCAGGAATTTGGTGAAATTCCATTTTATCCCGCTGCCGAGCAATCCCGTCTTTTCCTTCTTCAAATGCTTGAAGATCGGATCGGCATCGTCGCCGTTGACATCGATCTTGGCCATCAAGGGAAAGCTGACATCATAGGTGAGCGAACAGAAGTTTGCGATTTCTGCCGCATCGCCTGGTTCCTGCGCCCCGAACTGATTGCATGGGAAGGCAAGGATTTCCAGGCCGCGATCCTTGTAATCGCGGTACAGCTCCTCCAGCCCCTCATATTGCGGGGTGAAGCCGCATTTCGAGGCGGTGTTGACGATCAGCAGCACCTTGCCGCGATAATCCGCCATCGATTGCTTGGCCCCACCGGGCAGCGGCGCCGAAAGATCGTAAAGTCCCATGATCCGTCCCCTGTCGATAAAGGCCGCAGCCTACGCCTCGATCCGCCCGTCATGCAAGCGAAGCACACGGTCCATCCGCGCCGCGAGCCGCTCGTTATGCGTCGCCACCAGCGCCGCCGAGCCATGGTCGCGCACGAGGCTCACGAACTGGTCGAACACCCGGTCGGCGGTCGCCTCGTCGAGATTTCCCGTCGGCTCGTCGGCAAGCACCAGCAGGGGCCGGTTAGCCAGCGCGCGCGCCACGGCGACGCGCTGCTGCTCGCCGCCCGACAGCTTGCTCGGCTTGTGATGCAGTCGCTCGCCCAGGCCCAGCCGCCCGAGCAGGTCGGCCGCCCGTTCCTCGGCTTCGGCCTGCCCCGCTCCGCGGATCAGCTGCGGCAGCACGACATTCTCGATCGCGTTGAAATCGGGGAGCAGATGGTGGAACTGATAAACGAATCCGATCTTCTCGCGCCGCGTCTTCGTCCGCTCGCCCTGATCATAATCGGTGACGTCATGGCCATCGATGCGGATCACGCCCTGGAACCCGCCTTCGAGCAGGCCAACAGCCTGCAGCATCGTCGACTTGCCCGACCCCGACGGCCCGAGCAGCGCGACGATCTCGCCCCGTTTAAGGTGCGCGTCGACCCCGCGCAGCACCTCGATCGTGACGTCGGCCTGCGTGAAACTGCGCTTCAGCCCGACGAGTTCAAGCGCCCGGTCGGTGTTGGGGTCATTCATAACGCAGCACCTGTACCGGGTCGGTATTGGCCGCCTTGAACGCGGGATAGAGCGTAGCGAGGAAGCTGAAGACGATCACCATCGTCGCTATACCGATGATTTCAAAAGGATCGGGCTTCGACGGCAGTTCGGTAAGGAACCGGATCGACGGGTCCCACAGCGGCTGGCCCGTGATGAATTCGAACCCGCGGAGTACAGCCTGCCGGAAATATAGCAGGCTGAAACCGATGACCATTCCGGCGACCGTTCCCGCAACCCCGATCGACAGGCCGATCGCGATAAAGATGCGCATCACCGCGTCGCGCGGCGCGCCCATCGTCCGCAGGATCGCCATGTCGCGCGTCTTGGCGCGGACGAGCATGATCAGCGAGGACACGATATTGAAGCTGGCGACAAGGATGATCAGCGACAGGATGACGAACATCGCGACGCGCTCGATCGACAGCGCTTCGAACAGGCTCGCGTTCATCGATCGCCAGTCGGACACGACCGCCTGCGCCGCGAGCTTTTCGGCGAGCGGTCGCAATATATCGCCGACCTTGTCAGGGTCGGTGGTCTTGACCTCGATCATCTGGACCTGATCGCCGGTGAGCAGCAGCAACTGCGCATCCTCCATCGGCATCACGACATAGGCCTTGTCGAAATCATAGACGCCGATCTCGAAAATCGCGGATACACGATAACTGATTTCGCGCGGTACCGTGCCGAACGGTGTCGAGCGTCCTGCCGGGTTGATGATCGTCAGGTTCGATCCGACGGTGGCGCCAAGGTTACGCGCCAGTTCGCTGCCGATCGCGACATTGCCCGATCCGGGCGTCAGCGTGTCGAGGCTGCCCTGCAACACCTTCCCGTTCAGCGTCTCATTCTTGCGAATATCGGGCACGGTCATGCCGCGCACCAAAATCCCCTCGACCCGCCCGCTGAAGGTGCCAAGCAACGGCTGCTCGATCAGCGGCGTTGCCGAAACGACGCCCGGGGTCGCCCTCGCTTGCTTCAACACGTCCTGCCAATTGTCGATCCGACCGCCAAAGCCCTGCACGACCGCATGACCGTTCAGCCCGACGATCTTTTCGAACAGGTCGCTACGCACGCCGTTCATCACGCTCATCACGATCACCAGCGTTGCGACGCCCAGCATCACGGCGGTAAAGCTGAAAGCCGCCGCGACGAAGATGAACCCTTCGCCGCGCTGCGGAAGCAAATAGCGTTTGAAGAGGGTGCGTTCATAAGGACGCAGGATCATGGATGGTTGTGCCTTTGCGGCGCATGGAAAATGACACGCATGCCGCCGCTTTACGCAGCGCCAGCACCGCTGGCAATGGCCGCTGGACCGCCAATAGCTTGCGAGTGATTCGCAAAATCTGTTGCCCATCGGCCACAGCGCCCGGCAAAAGCAGGGCCAAGTGCCCGTCAGAGGGTGACAAAGCCCCCGTCAGGTCCTAGCCCACCATCTTCTGGTTCAAGCGGCCCCAAGGCCCGGTTCCAGGGAGTGCAGGCCTTTCGCCGGGCTTGCAACAAAGGGGGATGGCGAGTGTTCGTCACAGGCGCCCGGGTTTCGGAAACGAGGCCCGGGCGTTGTGATTCCGGCCTGATCAGCTCTCACTCTCGCTGATATCTTCGAGCATAGCGGTGTCGAGAACCCGAACGCGGCCCTGTTCCAGCGAAATGACGCCCGATTCCTCCCAGCTCTTGAGCTGGCGGTTGATATGTTCGCGGCTCATCCCGGCAAAATTGCCGAGCTCGGTCTGGCTCAGCTCGACGCGATGCGATGCCTCGACATCCTTGTGAATCAGGCGCTTGAGATAACGGGCAAGCCGCGGCCCCGATGCATAGGCGCGGTCGCTCTCGATCGTCTGGTCGGCTGTCCGCAGCCGCCGCGCGAGCTGTTGCATTAGCGACCAGGCGAATTCGGGGTGGCTTGCGGTGAAATCCTTGAGCGCATTGCGGCCGAGTTGTAGGGCGCTCCCGGCGCTCGTCGCGGTGACCGAGGCGGTCCGCTCGCCGCCGTCGAGCAGCGCAATTTCGCCGAGTATTGCGCCGGGTTCGGCATAGGCCAGCACGATCTCGCGCCCGCCGCCGGTCAGCATCGATACGCGTGCCGTGCCTTGGGTCAGGATCAGCATCATGTCGCCCGGATCGCCCTGGACGAGCAATTCCTTGCCCTTGACGAAGTTGACTTGGACCGCGCGGCTGGTGATCTCGGCCCAATCTTCGACCGAAAGCCCCGAAAAGATGCTGTCGGGGCCCTGCAACTCGGCGAGTCTTGCGTGATCCATGCCCCTAATTCCTTTTTGTGTCTCGTCAGACCAGTCGGCTCTGCTTCACCGCTGCTTCGATAAAGCCCGCAAACAAGGGATGCGGATCGAACGGCTTCGACTTGAGTTCCGGGTGGAACTGCACCCCGATAAACCACGGATGGTCGGGACGCTCAACGATTTCCGGCAGCATGCCGTCGGGCGACATGCCCGAAAAGACAAGACCGCCCTTCTCGAGGCTCTCGCGATAGGCGTTGTTGACCTCGTAGCGATGACGGTGTCGCTCGCTGATCTCGTTCGCGCCATAGATGGTCGCGACATGACTATTCGGCGACAGCTTGGCTTCATAGGCGCCGAGGCGCATCGTGCCGCCCATGTCGGTGTCGGCACCGCGCTTTTGCAAGCCTTCGGCGCTCATCCATTCGGTGATCATGCCGACCACTGGCTCGTCGGTCTTGCCGAACTCGGTGCTCGACGCATTTTCGATGCCGCTCGTGTTCCGCGCGCCTTCGATACACGCCATCTGCATACCAAGGCATATGCCGAAGAAGGGAACGCCCCGTTCGCGCGCGAAACGCACACTTGAAATCTTGCCCTCGGATCCGCGCTCGCCGAACCCGCCGGGCACCAAAATGCCGTTCAACGGCTCCAGATTCGCGGCCAGATCCTCATCGCGCTCGAACATCTCGGCGTCGAGCCAGCGGATGTTGACCTTGACCCGGTGCGCCATGCCGCCGTGGATCAGTGCTTCGTTCAGCGACTTATAAGCGTCGGGCAGCGACACATATTTGCCGACGACGCCGATCGTGACCTCGCCTTCGGGATGCTGCTTGCGGTCCATGATGTCGTACCAGCGCGACAGGTCGGGCGCGGGCGCGTCGTCGATGCCGAAATGCCGCAGAACTTCATTGTCGAGCCCTTCGCCATGATATTGCACCGGCACTGAATAGATGCTGTCGGCGTCGAGCGCCGGGATCACCGCCTCTTTCCGCACATTGCAGAATTGCGCGATCTTCGCCCGCTCGCCATCGGGCAGCGGCCGTTCGCACCGGCAGAGCAGGATTTCAGGCTGAACGCCGAGCGAGGCGAGTTCGCGGACGCTATGCTGCGTTGGCTTGGTCTTCAGTTCGCCCGCGGCGGCGATGTAAGGCACCAGCGTGACATGGACCGACAAAGTTTTGTCGCGCCCTTCCTCGTTCCGCAGCTGGCGGATCGCTTCGATAAACGGCAGTGATTCGATGTCGCCCACCGTGCCGCCTATTTCGCACAAGACAAAATCGAGGTCGTCCAGTTCGGCGCGTGCGAACGCCTTGATGGCATCGGTGACGTGCGGGACGACTTGCACCGTCGCCCCGAGATAGTCGCCGCGGCGTTCCTTGGTGATGATGTCGCGATAGATGCGGCCCGACGTCACATTGTCGCTCTGCCGCGCTGCAACGCCGGTAAAGCGTTCATAATGGCCCAGATCGAGGTCGGTTTCGGCCCCATCGTCGGTCACATAGACCTCGCCATGCTGATAGGGCGACATCGTTCCCGGATCGACGTTCAGATAGGGATCGAACTTCCGGATACGAACGCGATAGCCGCGCGCTTGCAACAAGGCCGCGAGGCTAGCCGCCATCAAACCTTTGCCAAGCGAGGAGACCACGCCGCCGGTGATAAAAATGAACCGCGCCATGGGAGGAAAGACTTACTCAACGGGAGGGGGACGGCGCAAGCCGTCGAATCGCATCCGGCGGAAAATATTTCCGCCGGGCGGGTTGCGGTCGGAGGCCGAAGCCGCCGGTCTATTTCTTGGCGGGCGCCTGTGCGGGCGCCGGCGCGGCGTCCTGGCTGGCTGCCGCTGCCGCCGCGGCCAACGGATCGTCGCTTGCCGGGGCGGCTGCGGTACCTGCCGCTGCACCCTGCGCAGGCTGCGTCGGGGCCGTCAGCGACGAAGCCGGTGCCGCGCCGCTCGTCTGTGCCGTCTTCGACAAGGAGGTGTCGATCGTCGAGCCGCTGCGACCGACCGAGGCCATCGCCGCGAGCAGGATCGACAGGCCGACAAACAGCGTGGCGAGGATCGTCGTCGCCCGGGTCATGAAATCCGCCGCGCCGCGCGCTGACAGCAGTCCTGCGGGGCTGCCGCCGACGCCCAGACCGCCGCCTTCCGACTTCTGCATCAAGATGACGCCGATCATCACCGCAGCGACGAGCGCCTGCAGGACGAGTATGAAGGTGAAGAGACTGGACATCATATTTTCCCGAACTTGCACAGTCTCACACGGACCGCGCCCGCGGCGCACATAGAGACGATGGCGCTTCGCTTCAACCCGCGAGTGTAGCCGCCGCCGCGATGATCGGCACGAACTTTGCCGCGGTCAGGCTCGCGCCGCCGACCAAGGCGCCATCGACATCGCCGGCATCGAGCAACTCGGCAGCGTTGTCGCCATTGACCGAGCCGCCATAAAGAATGCGCATATCCTGTGCCACGCCACCGAAACGCGCTTCCAGCGCACCGCGGATCGCGCCATGCATCGCTGCGACGTCGGCGACCGTCGGCACCAGACCCGTGCCGATCGCCCAGATCGGTTCGTAAGCAATCGCCAGGCGATGCGCATCGAAGGCATCGGGCACCGACCCCGCGATCTGCGCGAGCACATAGTCGATCGCGCCGCCCGATTCGCGTACCGCACGCGGCTCACCGACGCACAGAATGACCGACAGGCCGGCGGCCAGCCCCGCTTCTGCCTTGGCGTGCACATCGGCATCGCTTTCGTCAAAGCCTTCGCGCCGTTCGCTGTGCCCGACGATCACCACGCGCGCGCCGATATCGGCAAGCATTGGTGCTGCGACCGATCCGGTGAACGCGCCTGAGGCCGCGTTATGGCAATCCTGTCCGCCGACTGCTTTGCCCGGCGCCGCCGCGGCCATCGCGGCGATCAGGGTAAAGGGCGGACAAATCGCGACATCGACTCCCCTATGATCGTCAGCCGCGGCAAAGATCGCCTGCGCTTCGCCGACGGCGTCCGACAGGCCGTTCATTTTCCAGTTGCCAACCACATATTTGCGCCGTGCCATGACCTTTGTCTCTCCCGATGTTCAAACCTTGTCCGTGCCCTAGCGGCGAGCGATAGAGATAGGCAAGCGGCGTCGGGCGGGGACGAAAAGCCCCTTTCCTGCCTTGATGCGGCATCGCCTCCCGCCTAAAGCAGCGCGCAACCGCGCATATCCCGCGCCTTCGCCGAAAGAATGCCCGTTCCATGATCACCGCCATCCGCCGCATGTTTTCCTCGACGATCGGCAAATTCCTTGCCCTCGCCTTCGTCGCGCTCGTCGGACTCGCTTTCGCGCTTGGCGATGTCACCGGCAACTCCAGCTTTGGCGGGATCGGCGGCGCCAATGTCGCGAAGGTCGGCAGCGAGGAAATCGGCGTTGGCGAACTGCGCGATCGCGCCCGCCAGGCGTATAATCAGGCGCGACAGCAGCAGCCGGGAATGACGATGGCGGCCTTCGTCGAATCGGGCGGTCTCGATCAGGTGCTCGACCAGCTGGTCGAGGGCCTGGCCTTCGACCAGTTTGCCACCCAGATGGGCTTCAGCGTCAGCAAGCGGCTCATCGACGGGCGCATCGCCGATCTTCCCGCCTTCGCCGGCGTGTCAGGACGGTTCGACCAGAAGGTTTTCGAGAATTTCCTGCGCCAGAACGGGCTGACCGAAACCCAGCTTCGCCGCGACCTGCGGCAGCAGCTCCTGATCGAACAGCTTGCGGCGCCGATCGCGATGATGCCACGCATCGCGCCGGGCATGGCGCAGCCCTATGCCGCGCTGTTGATGGAACAGCGCCGCGGACAGGCGACCTTCATTCCCGCCAGTCCTTTCGCGCCGACCGCCGACCCGGGTGATGCGGCGCTGAAGACGTTCCTGTCGCAGAATGCCGCCAAATTCACCGTCCCCGAACGCCGTGTAATCCAATATGCGCTGTTCGACCGGTCCGCAGTGCCGGTTCCGGCAGTCACCGACGCGGAAATCGCGAAGGTTTATAAGGACAATGCAGCGCAATATGCGGCGAGCGAAACGCGCCGGTTCGCGCAGGTGATCGTCCCCGATCAGGCGACGGCGAACAGCCTTGCCGCCAAGGTGCGCGGTGGCGCTTCGCTTGCCGCCGCGGCGCAGGCGGCGGGTCTGTCGGCCTCGACCACCGGCGACCTGACACAGTCCGCCTATGCCGCGACGAGCAGCGCGGCCGCGGCTAAGGCAGCCTTTGCGGCGAAACGCGGCGACCTGATCGGCCCGACGCAAACCGGACTTGGCTGGACGGTGGCGCGTGTAGAGGATGCGACCGCGCGCCCGGCCCGTAGCCTCGCCGACGCCAGCGCCGAAATCCGGACCGAGCTCGGCAAGAACAAGGCCAACGAGGCGATCGTCGATTACTACAACGCAATCCAGGACGCCGTGAACGGCGGCGCGTCGGTCGAGGAAGTCGCCGCCGACCGCAAGCTGCAGCTTGTCGAAACGCCCGCGTTGCTGCCCAGCGGCCGCGCGCCCGGCCAGCCCGCTTTCACGCCGGCTCCCGAACTCGCGCCGCTCGTCAGCCAGGCCTTTCAGGCCGCTGGCGAAGGCGAAGGGCATATCGCCACGCTCGTCGAGAATGAGCGGTTCGCCGTCTATGCGGTGAAATCGATCGTCGCCGCGGCGCCGCCGCCCTTCGCCCAGATCCGCGGCGACTTGCTCAGCGAATGGCGCTTCGCCCAGGGGCAAAAGGTTGCTCGCGACAAGGCACGGACAATCGCCAAGGCGGTCGAAGGCGGCAAGAGTCTCGCCGACGCCGTTGCCGCTGCGGGCCCGAACATCGGCAATGCGCAGACGATCGGTGGCCGCCGGGCCGAACTTGGCGCTGGCGGAAAGCCCGTCCCGCCCGAACTCGCGCTGCTGTTTTCGATGGCCAAAGGCAGCGTGAAGACGCTGGAAATCCCCGGCAATCGCGGTTGGATGGTAATCGCGCTGACCGACGTCCAGCGACCCGATCCGAAATCGATCGAGCCGCAGCGCGTTGCCGCGATCGCCCAGCCACTTGCGCCCGCTTTCGGAAACGAATTGATCGAACAGCTCGCCGCCGAGGCAAAGCGCCGCATCGGCGTCACGATCAACAAGGACCTCGTCAACCAGCTGCGCGCCGAACTCACCGGCACCGCGCCGGCTGCCGAATAGGGGTGAGCCTCGAGGGCAAAGCCGCAGCGCTCGAAGCGCTGGCGCAAGGGCGCGGCGCGGTCGTCTGGCAGCGGCTGATCGCCGATATCGAAACCCCGGTATCGGCGGCGCTCAAGCTGATCGAACCGGGCCGCGGCGACTGGGTCCTCGAATCGGTCGAAAGTGGCGAAACGCGAGGGCGCTACAGCCTGATCGGCCTCGATCCCGATCTGATGTTCGAGGTCACCGGCGATGCCGCGCGGATCAACCGCAACTGGCGGCGCGACCGCGAGGCGTTCCGGCCGCTGGCCGCCCCCGCCATTCATGCGCTGCGCGATCTCGTCGCCGAATGCCGTTTCGACGTCCCAGAGGGCTTGCCAAAGGCGCTTGCTACGCTTGTCGGCTTCTTTGCTTATGAAACCTTCGGCCTGGTCGAACGGGTTTCGCGCGCGCCCGGCGCGGGTCTGGGCCTGCCCGACATGGTGTTCGTCCGCCCGACGACGATCCTCGTCTTCGACCGCCTCGCCGACGAGCTGTTCCTGATCGCGCCGATCTGGCCCGATGCCGATGGCGCCATCGACCGGATGATCGAGGCGGCGCGCGACCGGCTCGACGCCATCGCTGCGCGGCTGTCGAGCGCCAGCGCGCACGCCGACCGCGCCTTGACCGATGCGCTCCCCGCCGACATCGCGGCCAACCCCGCAACGACGCCCGCGCAATTCGCCGCGATGGTCGCAGCGGCCAAGGATTATATCGCCGCGGGCGACATTTTTCAGGTCGTGCTGTCACAGCGTTTCTCGACCCCCTTCGACCTGCCGCCGTTCGACCTCTACCGCGCGCTCCGTCGCATCAATCCCTCGCCGTTCCTCTATTTTCTCGACCTTCCGGGCTTCGCACTGATCGGCTCGTCGCCGGAAATTCTGGTCCGCGTGCGTGATGGCGAGATCACAATCCGCCCGATTGCCGGTACGCGGCCACGCGGACGCACCAGCGCCGAGGATGTCGAAAACCGCGAATCGCTTCTGGCCGATCCCAAGGAACGCGCCGAGCATCTGATGTTGCTCGACCTCGGCCGCAACGACGTCGGCCGCGCCGCGGTGGGTGGAACCGTGACCGTGACCGACAGTTACACGGTCGAATTCTACAGCCATGTCATGCACATCGTGTCGAACGTCGTCGGTCGAATCGCTCCCGAGAGGGATGCGATCGACGCGCTGTTCGCGGGCTTCCCCGCGGGCACGGTCAGCGGCGCGCCTAAGGTCCGCGCGTGCCAGATCATCGCCGAGCTTGAGGCCGATGCGCGCGGGCCCTATGCCGGCGGCGTCGGCTATTTCGCGCCCGACGGCAATATGGACAGCTGCATCGTGCTGCGTACCGCGATCGTCAAAGACGGCGAAATGCATGTGCAGGCCGGCGCCGGCATCGTCGCCGACAGCGATCCCGCCTATGAACAGCGCGAATGCGAAGCCAAGGCCGGCGCGCTGTTCGCCGCAGCGCGCGAAGCGGTGCGGCTCGCCGGAACGCCGGGTTACGGGCAATAGCTTGACCTGATCGGCGCGCGCGCTAGCGTCGCGCCATGCGCAAACTCCTTGCCCCGCTCGCCCTGCTGTTCGCCAGCGCCACGCCCGCGCACGCAGAACCCTATCGCTTCAGCGTCGACGGCGCCGCCGGGGTCGATGCCGCCCTCGCCGACTTCAATTTCGCGAGCGGCGAGAAACTGCCCGAACTCACCCTCCGTTACATCACGCTCGGCACGCCGCAGTATGACGCGAAGGGCGATGTCATAAACGCCGTGATGATCCTTCACGGCACGGGTGGCACCGGAAAACAGTTTTTCCAGCCGCAGTTCGCCGACGAGCTGTTCGGCCCCGGCCAGCCGCTCGACACCGCCAGATATTTCATCATCCTGCCCGACAATATCGGCCATGGCGGCTCGTCGAAGCCCAGCGACGGGCTGCGCATGAAGTTCCCGCGCTACGACTATGAAGACATGGTCGATGCCCAATACCGGTTACTCACCGAGAAACTCGGCGTGAAGAAGCTGAAGCTGATCCTCGGCACCTCGATGGGGTGCATGCACGCGTTTATCTGGGGCGAGAAACATCCCGGATTCGCCGAAAAGCTCGCGCCTTTCGCGTGCCTGCCGGTGGAGATCGCGGGCCAGAACCGCATGTGGCGGACGCTGTCGATCGACGCGATCAAGGCCGATCCGCTCTGGAAGGATGGCAATTATCAGGAGCCGCCGGCGGCGGGGCTGCGCACCGCAGCGTCGCTCAGCATGATCGCGGGCGCCAATCCTTATGCCTTGCAGGCACAATATCCGACGCGCGAAACCGCCGAGAAATATAAGGATGAAGCCTTCGCTCGCACCTATGGCCGCAACGACGCGAACGACGTGATTTATCAACTCGATAGCTCGCGAACCTACAACCCCTGGCCGAATCTCGAAAAGATCAAAGTGCCAGTGCTGTGGATCAATTCCGCCGACGATTTCATCAACCCGCCCGCGTACGGCATCACCGAAAAGGCCGCGGCGCGGATGCCCACGACGAAATTCATTCTGATCCCCGCGAGCCCCGAAACCAAGGGGCACAGCACGCACACATGGGCAAAATTCTGGAAAGCCGATCTGGCGAAACTGATGGCGGAGTAGCTACCACATTTTCGTCATCCTGGCCTGCGCCGCGATGACGAAGTTGGGATTGCGCCGCGAAAAGCTTCTATCCCTTTCCCCGCATCGGCAAAATCGTTACGGCACGCCCCATGATCCTCGTCATCGACAATTATGACAGCTTTACCTTCAACCTCGTTCATTATCTGATCGAGTTGGGTGCCGATGTGCGCGTCGAGCGCAACGATGCGCTGACCGCCGCAGACGCGCTTGCGACCGGGGCCGACGCGATCCTGATTTCGCCCGGCCCCTGCACGCCGAACGAAGCGGGAATCAGTCTCGACCTCGTCGCCGTCTGCACCGAAGCCCGGCGTCCTTTGCTCGGCGTATGCCTCGGGCATCAGGCGATCGGCCAGCATTTCGGCGGCACTGTTCAGCGCGGCCACCTGATGCACGGCAAGACGTCGCCCGTGTGCCACGACAACAGCGGGCTCTACGCCGGCCTGCCTTCGCCGTTTCAGGCAACGCGCTATCACAGCCTCGAGGTTGTCGACATTCCCGCCGACCTCGTGATTAACGCGACGAGCGACGATGGCGCGGTGATGGGCTTTCGCCACGTCGAACTGCCCATCCACGGGGTCCAGTTCCACCCCGAGAGCATCGCTACCGAACATGGTCATGCGATGCTCGCCAATTTCCTGAAGATCGCGGGGTTGCCGGTCGGCGAACGGAAAGCGGCATGAGCCGGTTCGGCCCGTTTCCCGACCCTGCGGGGTTGCTGGAGCATGACGAGGCGGCCGACGCCTTCGCCACGATGCTCGACGGCGGCGCCAGCGACGACAATATCGTGGAATTCCTGACCGCCCTGTCGAATCGCGGCGAAACGATGGTTGAAATTGCGGCCGCCGCGCAGGCGATGCGCGACCGGTTGATCCCCATTGCAGCGCCCGCAGGCGCGATCGACGTCTGCGGCACCGGCGGCGACGGCCACCATACGCTGAATGTCTCGACCGCGGTCGCCATCGTCGTCGCTGCGTGCGAAGTTCCGGTAGCAAAGCATGGAAATCGTGCGGCTTCTTCGAAATCTGGTGCTGCTGACACCCTCGAAGTGCTCGGCCTCGATCTCGATCGCGCCTCGCAAATGGCGGAGGCCCAACTCGCCGATCTCGGCATCTGCTTCCTCTTCGCCGCGCACCACCATCCGGCGATGAAGCGCATCATGCCGATCCGCAAGGCGATCGGGCGTCGCACGATCTTTAATCTGATGGGCCCCCTCGCCAACCCGGCGCGCGTCACGCGCCAGCTGATCGGTATCGCCCGCCCCGCCTATGTTCCCGTTTATGCCGAGGCGCTGCACCGGCTCGGCACCGAGCATTCGCGCGTCATTTCGGGCGACGAGGGACTCGACGAGCTCTCGCTCGCGGGCGGCAATGAGGTGGCGGTGATCACGCCCGAAGGCGTGCGGATGCAGCGCAGCGTTGCCGCCGATGCCGGTCTTCCCACGCGCTCGCTCGGTGAAATCCGCGGCGGCGACGCGATTTTCAATGCAAAGGCGCTGCGCCGCTTGCTCGAAGGTGAAGCCGGAGCCTACCGCGATGCGGTACTCTACAACGCCGCCGAGGCGCTCGTCGTCGCCGGTGCCGTCGAAACGCTGGTCGAAGGCGTCGAGGAAGCCGCCGAAGCCATCGACAAGGGCCTTGCCAACGCGCTGCTCAATTGCTGGATCGCCTATAAATGAACAAGCTCACGCAAATTCTGGATACCAAGGCTGGTGAGGTCGCCGAGCGCCGCGCAATCCGGTCGCTTTCCGACCTCGACGCGATTGATGCCGGGCCTGTCCGCGGCTTCGCGGCGGCGCTGCAGGCGAAGATCGACGCTGGCGGCTTCGGCCTGATCGCGGAAATCAAGAAAGCCTCCCCATCCAAGGGGTTGATAAGGAGCGATTTCAATCCAGCGGACCATGCGCGCGCTTACGCTGCCGGCGGCGCCGCGTGCCTGTCAGTCCTCACCGATGCACCCTATTTCCAGGGCCACGAAGATTATCTGGTCGCCGCGCGCGCCGCCTGCGCGCTGCCTGCGCTCCGCAAGGATTTCATGGTCGACCCTTGGCAGGTCGCCGAAGCCCGCGCGATCGGCGCCGATGCAATCCTGATCATCGTCGCCGCGCTCGACGATGGCGCCATGCAGGACATCGAGGCGGCCGCGATCGAGCGCGGCATGGATGTGCTCGTCGAAGTGCATGACGAGGCCGAGCTCGACCGCGCGCTGACCCGGCTCCGCTCGCGTCTGATCGGCGTCAACAATCGGGATCTGCGGACCTTCGAAACCGATCTCGGTGTCACCGAACGCTTGGCCCGCCTCGTCCCGCCGGGCACCTTGCTCGTCGGCGAAAGCGGCATCGCCGACCACTCCGATTGCGAAAGATTGGCGGAAAGCGGCGTTCGCGTGTTCCTTGTTGGTGAAAGCCTGATGCGCCAGGATGACGTCACGGCGGCAACGCGCACGCTTTTGACCGGCACCCCGGCATGACGCGGCCGACGCACCTCGACGAAAGCGGGGCTGCGTCGATGGTCGATGTGGGCGGCAAGGCCATGACCCAGCGCCGCGCCGTCGCTGGCGGGCGCATCACGATGTCGGCAGAGGCGCTCGAAGCCATCCGGAGCGGCAACGCGCCCAAAGGCGACGTCCTGTCGACCGCGCGCATCGCCGGAATCATGGCGGCCAAGCGCACATCCGACCTCATCCCGCTCTGCCATCCGCTCGCGCTGACCAAGGTCGGCGTCGATTTTGCATGGGAAGAGCGCGGCATCGCCGTTACCGCGACCGCGCGGACGACGGGTCAGACCGGCGTCGAGATGGAGGCGCTCACCGCCGCGTCGGTCGCCCTGCTCACGCTTTACGATATGGCCAAGGCACTCGACCGCGCGATGGTGCTCGGTGACATTCGCCTGCTCGAAAAGAGCGGCGGTCGCTCGGGCGACTGGCGCGCCGAATGACGGCGCTCCTTCCGGTCGAGGACGCACAAGACCGCCTTCTCGCGCTGCGTGCGCCTTTGGGAAGCGAAAAAATCAGCCTTTCCGATGGGCTTAGCCGTTATCTTTCGGATGATGTCGTGGCCTTGCGCGACCAACCAGCCGCGGCGTTATCGGCGATGGACGGCTATGCGATCCGTTTCGACGATCTGCCCGGCCCTTGGACAATGGTCGGCGAAGTCGCTGCCGGCACCGCGACCGACCGGACGCTTACGTCGGGCCAGGCGATACGGATATTTACCGGCGCGCTGCTGCCAGACGGCGCCGATACCGTCGTCATGCAGGAAGATGTCTCGCGCGAGGGCGAACGCTTGACGCTTTGCGGAGATGGGCCGGGCACACGCGGCCGCCACATTCGTGAGCGGGCAACCGATTTCGCCGCCGGCACGATTTTGCTTCCTGCCGGAACCCGCCTTACGCCCGGAGCGATTGCCGCCGCGGCGATGAGCGGCGCGGGCCAGATTACCGTTGGCCGTCGCCCCAGCGTCGCAATCCTGACGACCGGCGATGAACTTGTCCAACCGGGGCGTCCGCTCGCGGCCGGGCAGATACCCGACAGCAATGGCGTGATGCTCGCCGCGATGCTTGACGGTGAGGTCGCCGAAACGATCCTGCCGCATCAAGT
The DNA here is from genome assembly GCF_057657055.1 of Sphingopyxis sp. Soil_C_28. Taxonomy (NCBI): domain Bacteria; kingdom Pseudomonadati; phylum Pseudomonadota; class Alphaproteobacteria; order Sphingomonadales; family Sphingopyxidaceae; genus Sphingopyxis; species Sphingopyxis sp. Soil_C_28. Next base: position 1,122,981 of record NZ_JBDGJE010000001.1, on the reverse strand, counting down.
CCGCGATGACCGCCTGATACTTGCCAAGATTCTCAAGGATTTGGCGCGACGTCACGACGTCATCGTCACCGTCGGCGGCGCGTCGGTCGGTGATCATGACCATGTGCGCAGCGCACTCGAGGACGCCGGCGGACATCTGGATTTCTGGCGAATCGCGATGCGTCCGGGCAAGCCGCTGATCGCCGGGACAATCGGCGATGCGGTGCTGGTCGGTCTGCCCGGCAATCCGTCTTCGGCCTTCGTCACCGCAACACTGTTTCTGTTGCCGCTCGTCCGTCATCTTGCCGGCGCGAGCGATCCGCTTCCTGTTGCGCATCGGGGCCCGCTCGCGACGCCGCTGGCCGAAGGTGGAACGCGGCGCGACTATCTTCGCGCGAGACTCGAGAACGGCAAGCTTACGCCGATGTTCGGGCAGGAAAGCGGGCTGACGCTGCCGCTGGCGTCCGCCAACGCGCTGCTCATCCGCGAGATTGGTGCGCCGGCACGCGATGCGGGCGCCATGTCGGACTATCTCGTCATCGCTTGACAAGTTCCGCTTTGTTCCACTATCGTTCTCACTATGTCCGGAACTGGCATCATGGAGAACAACCGATGTTGACCGCAAAGCAGCATGAGCTGCTCCACTTCATCCAGCAAAAGCTCGACAACAGCGGCATTTCGCCGTCGTTCGAGGAGATGAAGGAGGCGCTGGGCCTCAAATCCAAATCGGGTATCCACCGGCTGATCAGCGCGCTGGAAGAGCGCGGATTCTTGCGCCGCTTGCCCAATCGCGCCCGCGCGCTCGAAGTGATCAAGGTTCCCGAGGCAGCGAAGACCGCTCCGGCGCGCGAGAATGTCGTGCCGCTGCGTAAGCCGGCACCGACGGTCCGTCCGATTGCCGCGAACGACATCGTCGAAGTGCCGCTGCACGGCAAGATTGCTGCCGGCGTGCCGATCGAGGCGTTCGAGGAGCATAATAACCTCGCCGTTCCCGCCGCTTTGCTCGGCTCGGGCGAACATTATGCGCTCGAAGTGTCGGGCGACTCGATGGTCGAGGCAGGCATCTTCGACGGCGATTACGCGCTGATCCAGAAGGCGAGCACCGCGCGCGAGGGCGATATCGTCGTCGCGCTCGTCGACGGGCAGGATGCTACACTCAAATATTTCCGCCGCGAGGGGGCAATGATCCGGCTCGACCCCGCCAACAGCGCCTATGAACCGCAGCGTTACCCCGCCAACCGCGTCATCGTTCAAGGTCGGCTGTCGGGACTGCTTCGTCGTTACCACTGAGTTGCTGCGGCAAACGCCACGGATGGCCGTCGCCCGCGCGTAGCGTGGCGACGGCTTCGGGTGTTTCGCCGAAATAGAGCGCCAGTCCGCCGCTTGCGGCCAGGCTGTCACGATCGATCGTCATCCAGCGCCCTGAGCATTCATGCGGTAGCCAGCGGTCGCTGATCACTACATCGGCGGCGGCGCAAGCGGCCGCCATGTCGGCGCCCTCGATCCGGTCGCGCCCGCGCGAGGCGAGGATGATGCGACGGGAAGCGCCTTCGCCCTGACTCCAGCGGCAGAAATCGCGATTGCATTCGACATGATCGAGCTCGGCCAGCGCAGCGAGCGGCGTATCGATACCCGCCGCCTCCCCCATCGTGTCGCGGATATAATCGCCCGCCCGGTCGCGGAGCAGCGCATAGCCGCCGTCGGGGAGCGCAGCGGCGATATGCCGCCCATCGCCCGTGACCAGCAGATCGGGGCGCGGCTGCAGAACCAGCGCGGCCATGCCGATCACCAATGGCACAGCGCCCGCCCTGCGCCAGCCAGTTTTCCAGAGCAGAAGCCAGAGCCCGCCGGCGATCGCCAAGGCGAAGCCCCAACGCGGAAAGGTCGGCATCATCGCGACCGCACCCGGCGCGTCGGCGACGCTGTGCGCCAGGCCGATCAGCGTCAGCAACGCCTGTTCGGCAACCCACCAGAAGGGCGCACCGAGCCCGACGCTGTCGAACAGCAACGCCAGCGCCTCGGCAGGCATGATGACGAAGGTCGTCAGCGGAATCGCGATCACATTGGCCAGCGCGCCATACAGTCCCGCCTTGTGAAAGTGGAACAGCGCGATCGGCGCCAGCGCCACCTCGACGACAAGCCCCGTGATGAGCAACCCCGTAACGCCGCGCCCGAGCCGGAAAACCCACGGCTCTTCCCGCTGCGCCAGAAAGGATCGCATCGGACGGCTTTCGTGCAGCGCGATGATCGCCGTGACAGCGGCGAAGCTCAACTGAAAGCTGGGGCCAGCCAGCGATTCGGGCCGCCAGATCAGGACGATCAAGGCACCCGCCGCAACAAGCCGCAGGGTCAGCGCCTCGCGCCCCATCAAAAATGCCACGAGCACGAGCAGCGCAGCGATGAACGAGCGCAGCGTCGGCACCTCGGCGCCAGCCAGCCATGTATACCCGCCGCCGGCAAGCGCTCCCGCAGCGGCGGCGAGCGGCAGGACATAGCCCGCGAGCGCGAGCCGACGGCTGAGCGCGAAAAGCCGCATCGTCAGCAGCATGGCAAAGCCGACGACCGCGGTCACGTGCAGGCCGCTGATCGACAGAAGATGAGCAAGGCCGCTGCGGCGCATCGCCTCCTCGTCCGCTTCGCTGATTGCGCCGCGGTCGCCAGTTACAAGCGCCGCGGCGATACCACCCGCCGATCCCTCAACCTGCCCGTGGATATGCCCGCTGAGCCGGGCACGCAGAGGAGGCGTCACCGCGCCGCGCCCCGGTGTACGCGACACGTCGCCCAAAACCGTCCCAACGGCGCCGATCCGGTCGAACCAGGCACGCTGGGCGAAATCATAGCCGCCGGGCAGGCTCGCGGTCGGCGGCGGCATCAAGCGGGCGCGAACACCGACCGTTTCACCCTCATCCAGATCGAGCGCCTGCTCGCTGGACAAGGTCAGCCGAACGCGCGGCGGCAGATCGCTGCGCTGCTGGGGGCGTGCGATTACCCGCACCTGCCCCTTGGCGGGGAGCGGTTCGACACGTTCGACAATGGCAGAAAACGCGGTCGTCGCTGGCGTAGCCAGCACCGGCGCCGCCACCCAGAGAGCGCGCGCCCAGATCAGCAGGACACCCGCCGCCATCACGCCGCACCCGACGACGACCACGCGTCCGGACCATTTTTGCCAGCCGATCAGCAATCCCGCGAGCACGCCCCCGGCGAGCAGCAACAGCAATCCGATCCAGTGGGCGGCCGTGGGAAGCGCAAACCACGCGGCAATCCCGGCGCCGAGCGCGACGGGCAGCCATAGCCCGATCCGCTCGCGCTCGGCCTCCAGCCGCGCCTCGATCGCGTTCGCCAGCCGGTGTCCAATACTTGCCCACCGCGCGGCAATGGGCGTTTGTAGCTGCCTTGTCGCCATGCTAGGGGCTCCCCCGATCCCCGCCGAGCCTTCTCTTGTTGGTCCGGCAAAGTGAGTGAAAGAGGCCAGAGTGGCAACCGAAAACCAGACCAATATGGCAGCAGCAACCGCCGAAGCGACAGGCGCCGATGTCGTGACGCGCTTTGCCCCCTCGCCGACCGGCTATCTGCACATCGGCGGCGCGCGCACCGCGCTGTTCAATTGGCTCTTCGCGCGTCATCACGGCGGAAAATTCCTGCTTCGCATCGAGGATACCGACCGTGCGCGCTCCACCGACGCCGCGATCGACGCGATCCTCGACGGCATGCAGTGGCTCGACCTTGATTGGGATGGCGAGACCGTGTTCCAGTTCGCGCGCGCGCCGCGTCACGCCGAGGTCGCGAACGAGCTGCTCGCAAAGGGCGAAGCCTATCGCTGCTACCTGACGCAGGACGAACTCGCCGCGATGCGTGCCGAGGCGCAGGAAAAGCGCCTTCCCTTCCGTGTCCGCAGCGCTTGGCGCGACCGCGAAGACGGCGACCCGGCGGTCCCGCATGTCATTCGTCTGCGCGCGCCGCAGGACGGCGCGGTGACGATCACTGACAAGGTGCAGGGCGAGGTGACCGTCCAGAACGCAGAACTCGACGATTTCATTCTGCTGCGCAGTGACGGCACGCCCACTTATATGCTCAGCGTCGTGGTCGACGATAATGACATGGGTGTCACCCACGTCATCCGCGGCGACGATCACCTCAACAACGCCTTTCGCCAACTTGCCCTCATCCGGTCGATGGGCTGGCGCGAACCGATTTATGCCCATGTTCCGCTGATCCACGGCGCTGACGGTGCGAAGCTGTCGAAACGTCACGGCGCGCTCGGGGTCGATGCCTATCGCGACGAGATGGGCTATCTTGCCGAAGCGGTGAACAATTATCTCCTCCGCCTCGGCTGGGGCCATGGGGACGACGAGATCATCAGCCGCCAGCAGGCGACCGAGTGGTTCGACCTTGAGCATGTCGGCCGTTCGCCCTCGCGTTTCGATTTCAAAAAGCTCGAAAATCTCAACGGCCATTATATTCGCGAAGCCGACGACGCGCACCTCGCGAATCTCGTCGCCCCGCGCGTCGAAAAGCTTGTCGGGCGTGCGCTCGACGACGGCGACCGCGATCTGCTGACGCGCGCGATGGCGTCGCTGAAACCGCGCGCCAAGACGCTCGACGAGATCGCCGACGGCGCGATTTTTCTGTTTCAACCCGACCCGTTGCCGGTGGACGAAAAGGCGGCCGAGGTGCTAAAGGCCTCGCCCGAAGGTCTGCTTGCCGCCGTGATTCAGCGGCTTCGCGGGCTGAACGACTGGACGATAGAAGAGCTGGACGCCGCAGTCCGCGCAGAAGCCGAAGCCGCCGAACTTGGCCTCGGAAAGCTGGCACAACCTTTGCGCGCGGCATTAACCGGCCGAACCATTTCCCCGGGAATTTTCGACGTGCTGCTGTTGCTCGGACGGGATGTCAGTCTGGCGCGACTTGACGCAGCGCAACATTATCCGGCAGGGGCGTAGCCATTCTCTCTCCCGCCGTCAGAACAGGGAAAATAATATGACCGATCAGACCGCAAAAATCACCCTGGGCGACACAACCGTCGACAGTCCGGTACTGAAGGGCACGGTGGGCCCCGACGTCATCGATATCCGCAAGCTTTATGCGCAGACCGGCGCCTTTACCTACGACCCCGGTTTCACCTCGACCGCGAGCTGCGAATCCAACCTGACCTATATCGACGGCGACGAAGGCGTCCTGCTCCATCGCGGTTATGCGATCGGCGACCTCGCCGAACAGTCGAGCTTCATGGAGGTCTGCTACCTCCTGCTCAACGGCGAACTGCCGAGCGCCGACGAACTCACCGAGTTCGACACCACGATCACTCGCCACACGATGCTGCACGAGCAGCTCGCGACCTTCTATCGCGGGTTCCGCCGTGATGCGCACCCGATGGCGGTGATGTGCGGCGTCGTCGGCGCGCTCAGCGCTTTCTACCCCGACTCGACCGAAATCCACGACCCGCGCCAGCGGATGATCGCCAGCCACCGGCTGATCGCGAAAATGCCGACGATTGCCGCGATGGCGTATAAATATTCGGTCGGCCAGCCGTTCGTCTATCCCGACAATTCGCTGAGCTACACCGGGAATTTCCTGCGCATGACCTTTGGCGTGCCTGCGGAGCCCTATGAGGTGAACCCGGTCGTCGAACGCGCGCTCGATCGTATCTTCATCCTCCACGCTGATCACGAACAGAATGCCTCGACCTCGACCGTGCGCCTGGCCGGTTCGTCGGGCGCGAATCCCTTCGCGTGCATCGCGGCGGGCATCGCCTGCCTGTGGGGTCCCGCGCATGGCGGTGCCAACGAAGCCGCGCTCAACATGCTGCGCGAAATCGGCCGCCCGGAACGCATCCCCGAATATATCGCGCGTGCGAAGGACAAGGACGATCCGTTCCGCCTGATGGGCTTCGGTCACCGCGTCTATAAAAATTACGATCCGCGCGCGACCGTGATGCAGAAAACCGTCCGCGAAGTGTTCGAGGCGCTCAAGGTCAACGACCCGGTGTTCGAGGTCGCGCTTCAGCTCGAGGAAATGGCGCTCAACGATCCCTATTTCGTCGAGAAGAAGCTGTTCCCGAACGTCGATTTCTATTCGGGCGTGATCCTGTCGGCGATCGGTTTCCCGACGACGATGTTCACCGCGCTCTTCGCCCTCGCCCGCACCGTCGGCTGGGTCGCGCAGTGGAACGAAATGATCTCGGACCCCGCACAGAAGATCGGCCGTCCGCGCCAGTTGTACACCGGCCCGACGCATCGTCCCTATGTGGCGGTCGACAAGCGCTAACTATTCGATTTTTGGCAATTTCTTACGGCGGTGCAGGCAACTGCGCCGCCGTTTCGATTCAGACCTCGCGTGCCGGCAGGCTCAGCGTGAAACGCGCGCCCTGCCCCGGCGCGCTGTCCACGGTCAGTTCGCCGTCCATCGCCCGTGCAAGACGGCGGGCGATATAGAGGCCGAGGCCCGATCCGCCGCTGTCGGTCCGGCCCAGCCGCTCGAATTTCTCGAATACGACCGCCTGCTGCTCGGCATCTATGCCCTGCCCCTGATCGGCGACGGTCACCATGGCACGGTCGCCTTCGCGGTTCACGCGGATCCAGATCAGCGAATCTTCGGGCGAATAGCGGATCGCGTTGCCCAGCAGGTTGAGCAGGACCTGCAGCACGCGACGGAATTCGCCCGTTGCGGGCATCTTGTCGTCGGTGCGCGGGGCATCGATGCGGATGCCCTTTTCTTCGGCCTTCATGCCGAGCAACCCGACCGCGCGGCGCGCCAGATCGCCGAGGTCGATTTCGTCGCGTGCTGCCTTGAACCCGGGCCGCTCGATATTCTGCAGATCGGCAAGATCGTCGACAAGACCGAGCAAATGGCGCCCTGCATGGGCGATATCGCCAGCGTAGCGCGCATAATCGGCGCGGATCGGTCCGTCGAATTGCCCCGAAATCGTCTCCGCCGTCGCGATGATACGGCTGAGCGGGCCGCGTAGCGCGCCGTCGATACGGCGTCCGAACTGCGGGTCGGACAGCGGCAAAGATCCGAAAGCGGGATCGATCAGCGCAGCGGTCGCCGTCGGTTCGGCCGACACTGGGGCATCGGCGACGACCGCAAGCCCGCGAAAGCCCGTGAAACGGCCCGTCGCGTCAAACGACGCCTCGCCGGACAAGGTCATCGTAGCCGCAGCGCGCACGCGCTGGCCGTCGAAGCGCGATTGCCTGGCGAGCGCGCGCAGCACGGGAAAGCGGCCGTCCGCGTCGGGTTGCAATTCGAACAGCTCCGAAAGCGAGCGCCCTTCCCACCCTGCCGGGAGCGGCGGCGCATCGGCGGCCGCGCGCAATGCGACCATGCGCAACTGCGGATCACATTCCCACGTCCAGCTTTGCGGGACTGCCGCGCTCTCCGCGATCGCCGGAACCTGGGGCTGCATGACGGGGCGCGTGCGCCAGTCGCTGATTTCCAGGCTCGCCCCGTCGGCGTCGGGTATGATGCGGACCAGGGCGTGGATGTCGCTATGATCGTCGGCGGCATATAGCGGGCGGCTGATGTCGCGGTGCAGCCGCTGCGCAAGTGTCACGAGCCGCGCGAGATGCGGCAGGGCCAGCGGCTTGTCGAGTCCCGCTCCCGCGCGTTGTTGCAGGCGAAGCAGCGGCGCGTCGGCGCTGATCAGCGCCCCCGACCGGTCGATACGGCCGCGGATGATGCGCTCGCTCACCGTGCCGATCCGTCTGGCATCGGAACCGCGGCCTCGCCTGCATCGGCGACGGCGCGCGCGGGCAGCATCGCCAGCGAAGCCTCGAGCGGCGCGAGCGCAATATGATCGAGCCGCAGCGGCGCGAACAGCGAAGGCAGCGCCGCGCTTTCGGCCGTCAGCAAACTGATCGCCATATCGTTATAAGTCCGGCGCCGCGCCGCGGCGGCCAACGCGATCAACGTCGGCCAGTTGTGGCGCGCGATCGCGTCCGAAGCGGCGTCAGGCAATGCAGGGCCCACAGCTTCATAATAGCTTTGCCCGGCGCGATCGAGGCCGGCCTCCTCGGCCTGCCGCTCGGTCGCGATCCGCACGGCTTCGCCCAGTCGGGCGGCGCGGTCCGTGTTCCCGCTAACTTCGGCAAGCCGCCACGCGGCGATATCGAGCAGCAGCGTGCGAAAAATTTCGCTGTCGAGGTCGGCGATCGCAAGCGCGGGATTGCCCAATGCATCGAAGCGGCGCCGGTCGGCGATCTGCAGCGTCAGATAGGCACGATCGACCTCGGACAGCGGCTCACCCACCAAAGGCGCGTCGGCGCTCGCCCCCTCGGTTGCGTTCAGAATCGGCGGCGGGCTGGCCCGGTGCGCCGATTGTTCGCGCCAGCGATGTTCCTCAGCGCGTACAAAACAGAGGCTTGCCAGCCGCGCAGCGCACGGCAATCCGCCGCGCAGCCATCCGTCCCACAGGGCTTCCGGGTTGATGCCGGGGTCGAGCCGCTCTGCGACGTCGATTACAAGCCGGCGCGCGATGCCCAGCGAGAGCGCGCGCTGCTCTTCGGTCAGCCGGCCCGCTGCGGGCGCGGCCAGATAGTCCGCCAGCTCGCGCAGGCGCGCCGACAGCGTCGGCGACGGCGGGTCGATGCCGGGGGAGGAGACGAATTCACTCATGCGTATCCGCCAATAACAGCATGGCGTTAATAGGCCTTAAACCTTCAATACCTTTGTTTTACCGCGCCTCCGGACGCCGTGCGAGCCGCAACCAGATCAGTATCTGGAACAGCGCGAGCAGCGGCAGGATCGCAAACATCAAAGGTGCAAAGCCGAACAGCAATGCCGGCGCGAGCAATATCCACGCCTGGTCGGCGTCGGGCAGCAGCCAGTGAAATCGGCGCCGTTCGCCCGAATCCTCATAAAGCGACCGAGCGATCAGGATGGTCGCAGCAAGGCAGGGCGCGAGCGCCGCTTCCGAAAACAGCGGCATCTTGTGTCCCGGTCCGGCGAGCGACAACAGCCATGGAAAGACCGCGAGCAACACCCAAGCAAAGGTACGGATTACGTCGCGAGCCCGGTCCTGTGCCGCGCTTTCCGCCCGAAATGCCGAGAGGAAGCGCATCGCCGCAAGCCCGAGCCCGCCGAAGATCGCGACCAGTGCGCCTGCCGCCGCAAGCCCACTTGCTGCCAGCAACGCCACGATGACCCAAAGCAACGCGGTGACATAGGGCAAATAACGCGCCGTCGCGGGTGATTTAACGAGCAAGGGCCCGGCGAGCCTGATCAACGGCATCATGATCGCCGACCGGCCCAGCCCCATCCCGCCATATTCGACCTGTTGCAGGCTCGATTGCTCGATCAGCGCCGCGGTCGGGCGATCGGTCACAATCGCGATCTCGCCCTGCTCGAACAGCGCGGGTTCGCAATAAAGCCGCCGCGCGCCCGATTGCACCGCAAGCCGCAGCAGCGTCAGCATCATGTCCCATTCGCCGGGCATCGCCGCGAGTTCGGCAACCATCGCGTCCGAAATGCACGCCAGCCCGCCCCAGCGGCGCGTTGCGTCGATCCGCTCGAAGCCTTGCGTCAGCGGGGTATCCCCCGTGACGAGGATTGCGGGCGATCCGGGCTTGGCGATCGCCGCATAATGCGTGCCACCCGCGCGCAGTCCATCGGCGACGAGCATGATCCGGTCGTCGCCCTCGACCAGCCCCATCAAGTCGGGCGCTGCGCGCACGGGGGTGACTTTCATCCCGCGCCGACGGATACGGTCACAGGTCGCGAGCAGGTCCGACGGAACCGCGCCGACCGCGACCGCGATATGCGTTACACCGGCGTCGGAAAGCCGCGCCGCCTGCCGCTCGATCAGCGTTTCGCCCGCCACTGTGACGAGCGCGCGAAGCGACCCGTCGGGCAGCGTTTCGCTGGCGCCAACCAGCGCTATCAGGGCCATCGGCGCCGGAGTTTTTCAGCAGCGGTCATCGACGCGAAGCTTTAGGCCCGAAGATGGGATTGGCAAGCCCCGGGATGGCGACCGGCGACGTCACGCCTTCACACTAATTTTCGGCGCTTCCGGCGCCTTTTCGGCTCCCAAAAAAATGCCGGGAAAAGGACCGAATCGCTGGCCTTTGCGGCGCCCATCGGCTAGGCAAAACCCACTTCCCGAAAAGCAGAAAAAAGGCCGGGTCTTGACCGAAGAAAATACGCCTGCACCGCCGTCTGAAGACGGCATCTCGTCGATCAACATCGTCGACGAAATGAAGACATCTTACCTCGATTACGCGATGAGCGTGATCGTCAGCCGCGCGCTCCCCGATGTTCGCGACGGGTTGAAGCCGGTACACCGCCGCATCCTCTATTCGGCGTTCGAGAGCGGCTATGTCGCCGGACGCCCCTATCGCAAATCGGCGCGTATTGTCGGCGACGTCATGGGTAAATATCACCCGCATGGTGACAGCTCGATCTACGAGGCGCTCGCGCGCATGACGCAGGACTGGTCGATGAGCGTCCCGCTCGTCGACGGTCAGGGCAATTTCGGATCGATGGACCCCGATCCGCCGGCGGCGATGCGCTACACCGAATCGCGCCTCGCAAAGGTCGCGAACACGCTGCTCGGCGATCTCGAAAAGGATACCGTCGATTTCCAGCCCAACTACGACGGCTCGGAATCCGAACCGACCGTGCTTCCGGCGCGCTACCCCAACCTGCTCGTCAACGGCGCGGGCGGGATCGCGGTGGGCATGGCGACCAACATCCCGCCGCATAATCTCGGCGAAGTGATCAACGCGACACTCGCGACGATCGACAATCCCGAAATCAGCCTCGACGATCTGATGGCGATCATTCCCGGTCCCGATTTCCCGACCGGCGCGATGATGCTGGGCCAAGGCGGCGCGCGGCTCGCTTATGCCACGGGCCGCGGCTCGATCATGATGCGCTCGACCTATGTGATCGAGGAAGGCCGCAACGATCGCCAGTCGATCGTGCTGACCGCCATCCCCTTCCAGGTCGGCAAGTCGGGCCTCGTCGAAAAGATCGCCGAAGCCGCGCGCGACAAGCGCATTGAGGGCGTCGCCGACATCCGCGACGAATCGAACCGTGAGGGCGTGCGCGTCGTTATCGAACTGAAGCGCGATGCGACCGCCGAAGTTGTGCTCAATCAGCTGTGGCGCCACACGCCGGCGCAGTCGAGCTTCCCCGCCAACATGCTCGCGATCCGCGGCGGACGCCCCGAAATGATGGGGCTGAAGACGATCCTCGAGGCGTTCATCGCCTTCCGCGAGGAAGTCATCACCCGCCGTTGCAAGTTCGAGCTCGCGAAAGCACGCGACCGCGCGCATATCTTGCTCGGCCTCGTCGTCGCGGTCAGCAATCTGGACGAGGTCGTCCGCATCATCCGCGGATCGTCCAGCCCGGCCGCGGCGCGCGATGCGTTGCTGGCACGCGAATGGCCGATCGGTGACATCGCGCCCTATATTCGCCTTGTTGAAGCGATCGACGGCGAAATGGACGACAGTTCGACCTATCGCCTGTCCGAAGTCCAGGTGAAGGCGATTCTCGATCTTCGCCTCCATCGCCTGACGGCGCTCGGCCGCGACGATATCGGCAATGAACTCAAGGAACTGGCGGGCGAGATTGAAGGTCTGCTCGAGATTCTTGCCGACCGCGAAAAGCTCTATGCCGTGATGCGCGAAGAGTTGATTGCGGTCCGCGACGAGTTCGCCAAACCGCGCCGCACTTTGCTCGCCCCCGCCGCCGACGGCATCGACGACGAGGATCTGATCGAGCGCGAGGAGATGGTCGTCACCGTCACCCTCGACGGCTATATCAAGCGCACCCCGCTGGATACGTTCCGCGCCCAGCGCCGCGGCGGCAAGGGCCGCGCCGGCATGGCGACGAAGGATGAGGACGTCATCACCGAATTGTTCGTCACCTCGACGCACACCCCGGTGCTCTTCTTCTCGACGCTCGGCAAAGTGTATCGCATGAAAGTGTGGCGCCTGCCCGAGGGTGGCCCCGCGACGCGCGGACGCCCGATGATCAATCTGCTGCCGCTGGGCAAGGACGAGACGATCTCGACCGTGCTCCCGCTGCCCGAGGATGAGACCGAATGGGGCAAGCTCCACGTGATGTTCGCCACTGCCAAGGGCAGCGTGCGGCGCAACAGCATGGACGCCTTCACCAACGTGCCGTCGAACGGCAAGATCGCGATGAAGTTCGAAGGCGAGGACGAGGACGACCGGCTGATCGGCGTCGCCCTGCTCGACGAAAGCGACGATGTGCTGCTGGCGACACGGCAGGGCAAGGCGATCCGCTTTGCCGGCGACGATGTGCGCGAATTCCAGAGTCGCAATTCGACCGGCGTGCGCGGCATGCGCCTCGCCGCGGGCGACGAAGTCATCTCGCTGTCTATCCTTCACCGCGTCGGAACCAGCGGCGATGAACGCGAAGCCTATCTGCGCGCCGCGCCGTGGAAGGATAATGAGAACGAACCGACGCTTGATGGCGAGCGGATGGCCGAACTCGCTGCGCGCGAGCAGTTCATCCTCACCGTCTGCGCCAACGGTTACGGCAAGCTATCATCGGCTTACGAGTATCGCCGCACTGGCCGCGGCGGTCAGGGTATTACCAATATCGACAATATCGCGCGAAACGGGCTTGTCGTTGCCAGCTTCCCCGCCACCAAGGGGCACCAGCTGATGCTGGTTACCGATCAGGCGAAACTGATCCGGATGGGGCTCGATTCGATGCGCGTTATCGGGCGCGGTTCGGCGGGCGTGCGCCTGTTCGACGTCGCGAACGACGAACATGTCGTGTCGGCGGCGCTGATCGAAGAGAGCGACGAGGAAGATATCGAAGGCATTGAAGGCACTGAGGGCGAAATCCCCGAAGCCACCCCGGCAACGGAAACGCCGTCGGAATGAGCCCCTCGACTGCCTTCAAAGTGCTGACCCCGCAGCAATGGGCCGATTTCGAGCGTGAACGCGTGTTCCGCGGCGCCCCGGTGGATATCGCTGACGGCTATATTCACTTGTCGACCGCCGAGCAGCTCGAAAGCACGATCGCGAAACATTTCGCGGGGCAAACCGGCCTGATGATCGCCGAGGTGGACCTGATCCTCCTCGGCGACGCCATCCGCTGGGAAGAAGCGCGCGGCGGCGAACTGTTCCCGCATATCTATGCGGAATTGCCGATCCACGCTGTCGTGAGCTTGCAAAAGCGCGACTGACACCACGCTGATCGAACATAGATCGGCGTTGGTCGCATCTTGCTTCGCGTGCCGATATGCTTCTACCACCGTCGGGTCTTGTCCGTACTGGGGGGAACCATGAAGATGCGCCTCGTTTTGCTCGCCGCCTTGTTGGCTTCGGCCGCGCCCGTATACGCGCATGAAGTGGCCGCGCCTGCCACGCAATCGAAGCCAGTCCCCAAGGAAGAGCTGCTGAAGCCCCCGGCCGACGCGGTCCACTATGTCGTCGTGTCCGAAGCCGGCCAGCACGGCAGCCAGTGGCGCTGGCAGCTTCCCGACGGTCGCACCGCCTATCGCTGGTCGCAGGAATTGCGCGGCTGGATCACCGAGATGGATCAGGTCACCACCTTCGCGCCCGGCGGCGCGATCGAGGCGATGACCGTCCGCGGCGTCACCATCTCGGGCGATGCCGCCGAAGAATATCGCACCGCGAATGGCCGCGCGACGTGGAAGACCGCGACAGACTCGGGCGAGGCTCCGGCGGGCGGCTGGTACATTCCGGCGGGCGGTGTCGGCATCGCCAGTGCCCCGCTGATCGACGCGCTCGCCGCAGCCGGTGACGCCGGGCTGGACTTCCTGCCGAGCGGCAAGGGACGCATGGCCTTGGGCGCGACGCAGACGATTCAGGGACCGCGCGGCCCCAAAAAGGTCCAGCTCGCGTTCGTCAGCGGCATATTACCCTCGCCCTACCCGGTCTGGCTCGACGAGAATAAACGCTATTTCTCGGACATCAGCTTCATTTCGGTGATCCCTGCGGGATATGAGGGCGCGCTGAAGCAGCTACGCAACGCACAGGATGCGGCGACCGCCGAAGCCGTCGCCGGTATCGCCAAACGCTTCCTTTCCGATGCCGCCAAAGCCCCCGTGCTGTTCGACAATGTGCAGCTGTTCGATGCCGACAAGGGTGCGTTTCTCGCCAGTCGCGCCGTCCTCGCACAGGACGGCAAGATCGCCGCCATCGGCGCCGCCGGATCGCTGAAAGCACCCGCCGGTGCGCAGGTCATCGACGGGCGCGGCAACACGCTGGTCCCCGGCATCTGGGACAGCCACCTCCACATCGGCGACGATTGGGACGTGCTCTCGAACATGGCGAACGGGATCACCAGCTTTCGCAGCCCCGGCACGAACCTCGACCGCGCGGTCGAGGCGACGAAGCGCCGCGCCGATCGCAGCTTGCTGATGGGAGAACCCTTCATCTCGGCCATCATCGACAAGAAGGATCCGCTGGCGGCGCAGGGCGCCGAGGTGGTCAGCAGCGCCGAAGAGGCCATCGCCGCCGTGCGCCGGATCAAGGCCGCAGGCCTGTGGGGGGTCAAATTCTACACCTCTATGACCCCCGCGTGGATCGCCCCCGCCGCCGCCGAGGCACACAAGCTCGGCCTCCACGTCCACGGCCATGTTCCCGCCGGGATGAAGCCGAGCGAAGCCGTGGCAGCGGGCTATGACGAACTCACCCACCTCAATTTCGTCGTGATGGAATCGATGCCGCGCGAAGTGATCGACAAGGCAAACACGCGACAACGCGTCGAAGGACCGGCGCGTTATTTCAAGGACGTCGATCTCGACGCTCCCCTGATGTCGGGCTTTGTCGCCGATCTCGCGCGTAAGAAAACCATCGTCGATCCGACGATTGTCATCTTTGAAGGCATGTTCACCCAGGACGGCGGAAAACCCCAACCTGCCTATGCCCCCTATATGGGGATTATCTCTCCCGTCCTCGAACGCTCGGTGTTCACCGCCGGCGGCTACCCGCTGGTCGAAGGGCTGACGCGCGACGATTACCGCAAAAGCTACGCGAAAATGGTCGATCTGGTCGGCAGGCTGCACAAGGCAGGCGTGACGATCGTCGCCGGCACCGACGGCTGGGGGATCGAGCTGATCCGCGAACTCGAAATCTACCAGCGGGCCGGGTTTTCCCCCGCCGAGGCGATCCAGAGCGCGACTATCGTCCCGGCACGCGTCGTCGGCGCCGACAAGCGCACCGGCTCGATCGCGGTGGGCAAGGAAGCCGACATGGTGTTAGTCGACGGCGACCCCTCGACCGACCTTGGCGCGCTTCGCCGCGTCGTGACGGTGGTGAGCGACGGCTATGTCATGGACGCGGGCGAATTGCGGAAAGCTGCCGGCTACAGCGGAACTCCGAAGTAGCCGGCGCAATCAGCTATTAGCGTCGGGCCGGGCCGGCATTTGCATCAGGTTGATGAACGACATCACGACCACATCATCCTGATTGGTGACGGTCATTCGCATGGTGAGCACGCCGCGGTCGGGCTTGCTTCTGGAGCGTGCGATGTCGACGATCTCGCGCGTGATGCGAAGCACGTCGCCGGGCCGCACGGCCAGGCGCCACTGCAGATCGTCGATCTTGAGGCCGAGAAGCGGCGTGTCCCCGAACGGCGCCTTTTCGACGAAATCGCGCATCACCACCGCGGCGACGTGCCAGCCGCTGGCGATGATGCCGCCAAAACGGCCACTCGTCGCCGCCGCGGTATCGATGTGCATCGGCTGCGGATCATATTCGCTCGCGAAGCGGATGATATCTGCCTCGGTCATCTCGATCGGGCCGCCATGCCATGACTGGCCGACCTGCAGATCATCCAGAAAGACGGATTTCGACATTGGGGCTTTCATTCTTCAGCGCTGCCGGGCTTTCCACGCGCGAACCGCCGCCATCGTTTTTTCGATATGCGCCTGCGGTTTCGAATCGGTGTAGCTCAGCAGGATCGTTCCATTCGGTGCGATAACGAAGGACGTCCGGCTGGAGATCGCCGGCTGGTTCGGGCGCTGAAGCACGGTATCATATTTCGCCGCGATCTTCGCACCGGGATCGGCCGCGACGGCAAATTTGTCGCGGCATTCCGATTTGGAGAATTCTGCCACGCGATCGATGTTGCCGGCGGTAACGCCAACGACGCGGGCGCCCAGCCGGTTGAAATCGTCGCTCGATTCGGCAAACAGATGCGCTTCCATCGTGCAGCCCGGGGTGAAGGCAGCGGGGAAAAAGTAGAGCACGACCGGCCCCTTTTTCAACGTCTGCTTCAACGAGAGGCTGAAGGGCTTGCCGCCTTGCGCCGCGCTCAGCGTGAAATCCGGTGCCTTCGTTCCTCGCTGCAGGGCGGCGATGCCCTGCGCCGGGATGACAGCCATCGACAGGCAAAGGCCGAACGACATCGCAATCTTTGTCAGGGTTTTCATATACATTCCTTCGCCTCGAACAATCGAGGCATGCCGCGTATCAAGATGGTGAAAAATGGTGACCGCGTCTACATTGATCGTCCGCTTTGCGGCCGCTGGCCAAAAATTGGCATGACCTGACCGCCCAGCCGCTCCCGATTGACCCCGCGCCCCAATCGGCGCAGCATTCCCCGATGACACTCACGATCACCCCCAGCGGTCAGGCGTGTGGCGCGCGCGTGACCGGCGTCGATCTGACGCAACCGCTCGCCGCTGAAACCGTTGCCGAAATCCGCGCTGCCTGGCTCGAACATCATGTGCTCGCCTTTCCCGACCAAAAGATGAGCGAAGACGATCTCGAGCGCTTCACCGGCTATTTCGGCGGCTTCGGCGACGATCCCTTCATCCGCCCGATTCCCGGTCACGACCATATCATCGCGGTGAAGCGCAGGGCCGACGAAACCGCGCCGCTGTTCGCCGAAAACTGGCACAGCGACTGGAGCTTTCAGCCCCGCCCGCCCGCCGGCACCTGCCTGTTCGGCATCACGATCCCACCGGTCGGCGGCAACACCGAATTTTCCAACCAGCACGCCGCGCTCGACGCCATGCCCGCGGATCTCCGCGCGCGTGTTGAGTGCCTGCAGGCCGTTCACAGCGCTCGCGCCGGCTACGCGCCGTCGGGCATGTACGGCGCGAACGACAAGAACCGCAGTATGGATATTCGTTCGGGCGACGAAGCGCTCGACACCCAGCTCCACCCCTTCATTCGCAAACACCCCGAAACCGGCCGAGAAGGCCTGTTCGGCTGCGCTGGCTATATCATCGGGTTCGAGGGACTCGACGACGGCGAGGGCTTGCCATTGCTCTACGAACTGATCCAGTGGCAGGGGCGCGAGGAATTCCGTTACAGCCACGCATGGGAGCCTGACATGCTGATCATGTGGGACAATCGCTCGTTGCTCCACCGCGCGACCGGTGGATATGACGGTTATGACCGCCTGCTCCACCGCACCACGATCGCGGCGTGGGATGGCGAAAAACGGGCAGGTGGACGCTGATGATTTATGCCATGGTTTTGCTGGCCGCCTCGATCTCGACCGATCCGGCCAGCCCGCCGAAGCCGTCGCCTACGACCGCTGCCGCGCCGGACAAGATATCCTATCAAGGGATCGGCAACGGATGGACTGGCGGCCGCACGAAATGGTGGATCGAGCGATCGGGACGCGGCCATTATGAAACAACAGAGCGAGGCCAACGCATTTCGAAACATTTGAACGTCGGTGTCGAGGGTTTTGAGCGCATTCGGAATATCCTGCAGCCGCTCGAAAATCTCGAAACAATGCGCTGCGATACCATCGCCACCGATCAGGCGCAGGGCGGGCTGATTTGGGAACATGGACGCCAGAGCAGGTCGCTCCGTCTGGATTTCGGCTGCGCGCGGAACAACATGACGGATGCCTGGGCGCGGTTCGGCGAGGCCAATATGCTCCTCGTCGAATGGTCTACACGCGCCAGCTAGGTGTTTGAATTTTCGTTCGCAAGCGTCTTGACCACACCCCACGCGATCAGCGCCTGCCCCGCAAAATAAAGCGGCCAGACGAGCCATATCCTGACGTCCTTGGACAGTAGCCCACCCTCGCCCGCAAAGATGAACAGGTCGCTCGCCAGGAACAGCATCGCGCCGATCCCGGTGCGATAGCGCGGGAACCGGCTGGTCCATGCGGCCGCAGCCATCGCGGCGACGAACAGCGAGTAGACGGCGGCGTGCCACCAGCCCGCCGCCGGGCTCAACATCGCCCAGACGATCACCAGCGTGGCGGGCATGGTCAGCCAGCCCAGCAAGCGCTGCGACGGCGTCATCTGCGCCCGCCGGTTGGTCAGATACAGGATGATGGCGATCAGATGCCCGACGGCGAACGCCAAAGCGCCCGCAATAAGCCCCTTCGCATCAAGCAGATAATCGCCGAGCGCACCGAAGCCGAGCACGGCTGCGATCAGCCAGCCATTCCTCTCCCGTGCATTCGCTGCTGCCCAAACCGCAAGCAAGCCGACGCCGCTCGTCTTCCATGCCCATATCGCGGGACCATCGAGCCGCAAATACACCGCGGCGAAAAAGCTGATCCCGCCGACGAGTGCCAGCAGCCACAGCCAACGCGCCCGATCCCAACCCTGCTCGCCGCTCATCGCACCCCTTTGCATCTTGTCCCTAACCCGCCTAGTGGCCGCCGTATTGGTCGCAAGTCAACGGATACAGGTAATGAGCTACGACATTCATATCATCGGCGGCGGCCTCGCCGGGTCCGAAGCGGCATGGCAGCTTGCCGAGGCCGGTTTTCACGTGCGTCTCTCCGAAATGCGCGGCGGCGGCGACATGACGCCGGCGCACCAAGGCGATGCGCTTGCCGAGATGGTGTGCTCGAACAGCTTTCGATCCGACGATGGCGACAGCAACGCGGTGGGCCTGCTCCACCGCGAAATGCGCACCCTCGGCTCGATCATCATGCGCGAAGCTGATGTGCACAAGGTGCCCGCGGGATCGGCGCTCGCGGTCGATCGCGATCTCTTCTCGGGCGGCGTCACCCGCGCGCTCGAAAACCATCCGAACATCACGATCATTCGCGAACGCATCGATGCGCTGCCATCGGAGGGCCTGACGATCGTCGCGACGGGCCCGCTGACCGCCGCGGGCCTCGCCTCCAGCATCGGCGACGCGACCGGCAAGGATGCGCTCGCCTTTTTCGATGCCATCGCCCCGATCGTCTACCGCGACAGCGTCGACATGGACATCGCGTGGATGGCCAGCCGCTGGGACAAGGTCGGTCCGATCGGCGACGGCAAGGATTATATCAACTGCCCGATGGACAAGGATCAGTATCACGCCTTCGTCAAGGGACTGGTCGACGGCGACAAGACCGAATTCAAGGAATGGGAGACGAACACCCCCTATTTCGAAGGCTGCATGCCGATCGAAGTGATGGCCGAGCGCGGCCCCGAAACCCTGCGCTTCGGCCCGATGAAGGGCGTCGGCCTCGACAATCCGCGCACCGGGCGCTGGCCCTATGCGGTCGTCCAGCTGCGGCAAGATAATGCGCTAGGCACGCTCTGGAATATGGTCGGTTTTCAGACCAAGCTGAAGCATGCCGCGCAGGTCGAGCTGTTCCGCACTATTCCCGGCCTCGAAAAGGCGGAATTTGCGCGCCTCGGCGGGCTCCACCGTAACAGCTTCATCCGCTCGCCTGAATTGCTCGATAGCGAGCTTCGCCTGAAGTCGGCGCCGCATATCCGCTTTGCCGGCCAGATCACCGGCTGCGAGGGCTATGTCGAAAGCGCCGCGATCGGGTTGATCGCCGCCCGCTTTGCCGCCGCCGAACTTGCGGGCCGCGGCCTAGCGCCGCCGCCGCCTGAAACCGCGCTTGGCGCACTGCTCAGCCACATCACGGGCGGCGCCGATGCCGCGAGCTACCAGCCGATGAACGTGAACTTCGGGCTTTTCCCGCCGCTCGCCGAGGATGTGCGCAAGAAGGACCGCAAGCTGGGGTATACAGCGCGTGCGGGTGCCTCGCTCGCCGAATGGATCAAACAAGCCGACGGCATCGCCGCCTAGCAGCTACACTTCGGTTTCGCCGCTGCCTTTGGCGCCGTCGTCGCAAACTCCGCCCGCGTCAGGTCGCCCGACTTGTCGCCATCCGCCCCGGCAAAGCGCTGTCCGGTCGCTGCGGCCCATTCCTCGAAGGTCAACAGATTATTGCCGTCCTTGTCGAGCTTGCGGAAGGCGGCCGTGCGCGAAGACATCAATTCGACGCGGCTGATCTTGTCGTTGCGGTCGCGATCGAAGCGATTGAAGCGCCGCTCTTCGCGCGACGCCTCTTTTGCCGCAGGGAGTGCCGGCGGCGCCGGTCCTCGCTTGGGCGCGCTCGCTGCGGCGACCGGAATCGACGGTAAGGCTGGCGGCGGATCGGGAAGAATCTCCTCTTCCGCAATCTGGGTATAACCCTTCCACATGAAGAGGCCGCCGGTGAGCAATAGCGCGCTCGCCACGCCGCCGATCAGAAAACGGGAAATCGCCATACGCCCCCTCCGCGCCGGTTGATGGGATTGATTATCACGGTAGACGGGAAAACGGCAACAAACGGCGCCATATTGGTGACGAATTTTAATCGAAAAACTTATTCAATAAATCCGATATCATTGCTATGCTCGATTAATGCAAAATTACCTCCCGTCGCTGAAACAGATGCAATATCTCGTCGCACTCCACGAACACGGCCACTTTGGCCGTGCTGCGGACGCCTGTAACGTCACCCAGTCGACGCTGTCGGCAGGTATCCGCGAGCTTGAAACGTTACTCGGCCAGACGCTCGTCGAGCGCACGCGGCGTGTCGTCCGCTTTACCGGGCTCGGTAACGCGATCGTTGAAAAGGCGCATCGTGTCCTGCGTGAAGCCGAGGAACTCGCCGATATGGCCGCCGCCGCCGCCGCGCCTCTCGTCGGCGAACTGCGCATGAGCGTCATCCCGACGATCGCGCCCTTCCTGCTCCCCGGAATGTTGCGGCTGCTGCGCAAGGAACGCCCGTCGCTTAAACTTTTCCTTCGCGAGGAACCCAGCGCGCAGGCGTGCGAATCGCTCCACCATGGCACCGTCGACTGCGTCCTCCTCGCGCTTCCCTACGCGTGCGGCGACGTCGAGAGCGAGGAATTGTTCGACGACGCATTGTTCGTCGCCTTCCCCGGCGATCAGTCCGAGAACCTGCCGGCAATGGTCAGCGCCGACCAGTTAGACCCCACGCAGATGCTGATGCTCGAGGACGGGCACTGTTTGAAGGATCATGTCCTCGCGGCCTGCAATCGCCCCGAACTGCGCGCCGGCGCGCGGATGATGGGAACCTCGCTGCACACGCTGGTGCAGATGGTCGACAATGGGCTCGGTATTACAATGCTGCCGCAAATGGCGATCGAAGCGGGTATCCTCGACCACACCGATATCGATACCCGCCCGCTCGATTCGGATCATGATTGGCGGACGATCGCGCTCGTCTGGCGTAAAGGCAGCCCGCGCGCCGAGGAATTCCAGATGCTCGCGGACATTTTTCGCAAGCATAAGGGGGCTTAGCCGTCCCAGCGCTGCGCGCGCGAATGATCTCCGTCGCGCTGTTCGACCCACGCAACGCGCCCGTCGGCGAAGGTTTCACGTTTCCATAGCATCACGTCGGTCTTCAGCCGGTCGATCATAAACTCGCACGCGGCCAGCGCCGCGGCGCGATGCGCGCTGCTCGCGAGGACGAATACGATCGTCTCGCCCGGCGCCATCGCCCCGACGCGGTGGATCAATGTCAGCGCCGACAGCTGCCAGCGATCCGCCGCGGCATGCGCCAGATCGGCGAGCCCCGCCCGGGTCATCGCCGGATGATGATCGAGAAACAATTCGGTCAGGTCGCCGTCGCCGCGCACGCGGCCGATGAAACTCGCGCTCGCGCCGTGCCCACCGGCGTCGTGGAGGTCGAATTCGGTGACGATATCGATCGTCTCCGCTTGGACTGCGACGCGGATCATCCGCCCGTCACCGGCGGGAACAGCGCGACCTCGCGGGCGCCAACGATCGGCGCGGCGGGGCCCATCATCACACCATCGACCGCAGCACGGATACGCTGCGGCTCGGCAAAGGCGGCTTGCCCGCGCGCGTCGCGCGCCGCAAGCCAGGCGACGAGAGCGCCTATGTCCGTAACGCTCGCCGGAATTTCGACCGTCTCGGCGGCTATTCCCATCCGCTCGCGGACCCAGGCGAAATAGGCGATGTCCAGCGCCGCCATCGGACGCTCAATCCATATGCTTTAAGCCGACGCGCAGATAATCCCAGCCGGTAATCAGCGTCAGCACCGCGGCGCCCCACAGCGAGGCCAGCCCGACAATTTTGATCCACGCTATCGCGGGCAAAGCCCCCGCCAGGATCAGCGCACCGAATGCGACAAGCTGAAATGTGGTCTTCCATTTGGCGAGCTGCGTCACAGGCATCGACACCTGCAACGTCGCAAGGAATTCGCGCAGGCCTGACACGATGATCTCGCGGAGCAGGATCATCAGCGCCGCAATGACGTGATAGCCGGTAATGTCGCGGGTAAAGACGAGCAACAGGATGACCGCCGCGATCATGATCTTGTCGGCGATCGGATCGAGGAAAGCGCCCAGCCGCGACACGATGCCGCGCGAGCGTGCAACATAACCGTCAAAATAATCGGTAATGCCCATCAGGCAGTAGAGGACGAAAGCGAGCGCATAGTCGATCGCTTTCGGCTGATGCGACCCTTCTACCACGCCCGGCCACAGCAGGAAAAGCAGGATGGGCACCGCCAGGATGCGCGACAATGTCAGGATGTTCGGAAGGCTCAGCATGATCCCTGTCGATGTGTCCGTTCCATTATGGGTCCAAAAATCGGCTTTGACCCGGCAAGCCCTAACCGATAAGTCGCCCGGGCGACAACAATATTGCCCCAACAATGATCGCTTGGCACCGGCGCGATCCGGATGTCGGGCTGCAAAAGTGGATTTTCAATGACCGGTTCCTTTGCGCTGATGAAGCAACGCCGGTTCCTGCCCCTGTTTACCACGCAGTTCCTCAACGCCTTCAACGACAATTTCTACAAGATGTCGGTGGTCGTGCTGGCCACATATGCGATTTATACCAAGCCGGCAGAGGTCGCCTGGTTCAACGCCCTTGTCGGTGGTCTCTTCATCCTCCCCTTCTTCCTTTTTTCCGCTCTTGCGGGCCAGCTTGCGGACAGTACCGACAAGACGAAGATGATCCGGATCATCAAGACGGCCGAAATCGTCATCATGATCGTCGGTGGCGCTGGCATCTGGCTGCAAAATGTCCCGCTTATGCTGCTCGCCCTCTTTGCGATGGGCACCCACTCGACCTTTTTCGGCCCGATCAAATATGCGATTCTTCCCCAGCATCTGGAGGATGACGAGGTTCTGGCCGGGACCGGCTGGGTCGAGGCCGGGACCTATATCGCAATCTTGGGCGGCACGATCGCTGGCGGGCTGATCCCGCCGCATATCGCCGTTCTCGGTATCATAGCGGTCGCGCTGGTCGGCCGATTGACCGCCAGCTTCGTTCCCGCCGCGCCCCCCGAAAAAGAGACGCAGGATATGGTTATCGACCATAATATCCTTCGCTCTTCGTGGCGGCTCGTCAATTCGACGATGCATATTCCGCGCCTGTTCCTGGCGATTGTTTCGATCAGCTTCTTTTGGGCCATTGCGGCGATCCTGGCCGCACAGTTTCCACCGTTGGTCAAAGACACGCTGGGCGCCGACAAGACGGTTGCGACCTTGTTTACCGCCATTTTTTCCGTCGGCGTCGCGGTGGGTTCGATCATCGTCAACCGCTTGCTCAAGGGACATGTCTCAGCGCGCTACTCGCCCGGGTCGGTCATCGTCATGGGGCTGTTCGTGCTCGACCTTTGGTGGGCTGTAAGCGGCTGGCAACATCATGATGGCAGCCTCATGGACTGGCACGAATTTCTGTCGTTACGGACCGGTGACCGCATTATCCTCGACCTCTTCGGTATCGCGGTAGCGGGCGGCATGTTCGTGGTGCCGCTTTACGCTTTCCTGACGACGACAGTCGCCAAGTCGCAGACGGCCCGCACCGTTGCTGCCAACAACATCGTCAATTCGGGCTTCATGGTCGCCGCGACGCTGCTGCTCAGCGTGTTGATCGGGCTGGGACTGACGATCGACGATACGCTGCTGATGGTGGCGGCAATGTGCCTGGTCTCGGCCTTGCTGGCGTGGCGTTTGCACAAGGCCTGCGACTAGGCCTTTGCCCTAAGCTAAGCCAAAAATATCATCATCGCGGTGAAGAAGACCGCGAAACTTTGAACGAACAACCGGAAATCATTGTTCGAAAAGATCGTGACGGGCTCGCGGTGCGCCGCAAGCGCGGTCCGCAGTTCGCCCTGCCAGTCCACCGGGGCGCTGAGCCGCGCTATGACCAGTCGCCTTGCGCCATGTTCGCGAATGCGACCGCGAATGTCGATATGATCGTCCGAGTCCATGCGATCGAGGCTAGAACGATGTTAACGAGTCGATAAGGTTAAAAGAGTGTTAACGCGCGACCGTCCCGCCTCGGGACGCTTTGCTGCCCGCATCTTAACGGCCCGGTATCGGCCGAACGCGAATCTGGCGGCCGTCCTTGGCGCCAATCTGGAAAGGTCTGCATTTCGCAGGCTTCATGCGGGGGCCAAGGCACAATCGCACTTCGTCGAGCCACCCCTGCCTATTGGCCGACACCGCGATCATCGGCGCGCTCACCCCAGGATTCGCCGCGGCAAAGGCACGCCGGATGCTTCCAGCGGTCTGCGGTTTCGCGCCCAATGCCTTCATATCGGGATAACGCACTGCCCGGAACAATATCTCGGCCGATCGGAAATAGGCTGCCGGATTCGGGCTCATGCACGTCCCGTGCTTGGCCCATTCGTGCTGGAGCAACTGGGCCGACGGCGTCATGCACATATGCCGACGCAGGACGGGCTGCGGCACGATCTTCGCCGGGCGGCACCATTGCGGGTAACCGGCATCGTCGGTCTCGGGCCACAAGCCATGGAGCACCCAGCCAAAGCGGCCATTCTCGCTCGAACATTGAAAGCGGTCTCGCGCATCGCGCGGGTTGCGGACATCGGCGCAATGTTGCGGCGACCAGCTCAGGCTCAGCAGATAGCCGGTGACTGCCGACTTTCGTACGGGTTCGCCGCGGCGCGGTTGTTCGAGCCGCGGAACCGAAACCCGTTCGGGCGCCGAACATGTCGTCGATTGCGCCTGAACCACGACGGGTGCCAGCGCCAGCGCGGCGGCGCTAAGCCAGCGCAAAATCGAGCCCGACGTCGGCTGCCGGCGCCGACTGGGTCAGCCGTCCGACCGACACATAGGTCACGCCCGTCTCGCCGATCGCGCGGATCGTGTCGAGCCGCACCCCGCCCGACGCCTCGGTCGGAACCTTGCCGCCGACCAGGCCGACGCATTCGCGCAGTTCCTCGAGGCCCATATTGTCGAGCAGCAGGTGCGTCGCGCCGGCGTTGAGCGCCGGTTCGACCTGCGCCACGCGGTCGACCTCGACAATGATGCTCGCGATTCCGGCTGCGACAGCGCGCCGAACGGCTTCTTCGACCGACCCTGCGACCGCGACATGATTGTCCTTGATCATCGCCGCGTCCCACAGGCCCATGCGGTGGTTGGTTGCGCCGCCCATACGCGTCGCATATTTCTCCAGCACCCGCAGGCCCGGAATCGTTTTGCGCGTGTCGAGCAACGTCGCGCCGGTCCCTGCCAGCGCATCGACATATTGCCGCGTCATCGTCGCGATCCCCGACAGATGCTGCACGGTGTTAAGCGCCGACCGCTCGGCGGTCAGCATCGCGCGGGCATTGCCCGACAGCCGCATCAGGTCGCTGCCGGGTGCAACCTGCGCGCCCTCCTCGACAAATATTTCGATCTCCATGGCAGGTTCGAGCGCGCGAAAGAAATGTTCGGCGATCGGCAGCCCCGCGACGGTGATCGCATCGCGGCTGTCCATGACGCCGCCGAAACGCGCATCGGCGGGAATCGTCGCCATCGACGTGATATCGCCCCCCGCCCCCAGATCCTCGGCCAACGTGGCGCGAACAAAGGCATCAAGGTCGAAATCGGGCAGGGAAAATTGGGTCATGGACCTGCGATAATCAGCCTGCCCAGCAAATCAACTTGACGTTTACGTTAACTAGCGCTGACATGGGTGCAAATAGACGAACTGGAGAGGTCCCCATGCAATCCCCGATCTGCGCGATGCTCGACATCGAATTCCCGCTGCTTGCCTTCTCCCACTGCCGCGACGTCGTCGTCGCGGTGTCAAAGGCCGGCGGCATGGGTGTCTTCGGCGCCGCATCGCTGCCTCCCGAGCGGCTCGAGGAGGAATTGGCATGGATCGACGCGCATATTGGCGGGAAACCCTATGGCGTCGACCTGATCGTCCCCAACAGTTTCGCCGGAAAAGGCGAGATGCAGCGGGATACCCCGCCTATTCCCGACGAGCATAAGGCGTTCATCGCAGGCCTGCTGGAAAAGCATGGCGTCGATGGCGATGACCTTTCGCTGCCCGGCGCGATGCGCAGCAGCCTGGGCGACAATATGAGCGACGACGGCGCCGCACGTCTGCTCGAAGTCGCGTTTCGCCATCCGATCAAGCTCATCGCCAATGCGCTCGGCGTTCCGCCGCCGCTGATGCTTGAACTCGGCAAACGCCACAATGTCCCCGTTGCGGCGCTTGTCGGGACACGCGACCATGCGCTCGCCCAGGTCCGTGCCGGCGTCGATATCCTGGTCGTCGCCGGCGGCGAAGCGGGCGGCCATTGCGGCGAAGTCGCCACAATGGTGCTGGTGCCCGAGGTCGCCGCCGCCGTCGAAGCCGTCGGCGCAAACACCCCGATCCTCGCCGCCGGCGGCATCGTTACCGGACGCCAGATGGCGGCCGCGATGGCGATGGGCGCGCACGGTGCGTGGACCGGATCGGTCTGGTTGACCACCGCCGAGGCCGAAACCAATCCCGTTGTGAAGGAAAAGATGCTTTTGGCGTCGTCGCGCGACACGGTAAGGTCAAAGAGCCGTACGGGCAAACCATCGCGCCAGCTGCGTTCGCCATGGACCGACGCGTGGGAAGCCGAGGGCGCACCCAAGCCGCTGCCGATGCCGCTGCAATCGCTGGTCAGCGAACCCGCGCTGCGCAAGGTCGATAAATTGTCGGAAGGGGGCCATGAAGGCGCGAAAGCGCTCGCTACCTATTGGGTTGGCCAGGGCGTCGGCCTGATGAACGAAGCGATGGGTGCCGGACAGGTCGTGCAAGAATTCAAGACCGACTGGATCGCCGCGTGCGAACGGCTGAACGGCTTTATCGGCGATTAGGAAGTACCCGGGCCAAAAAAATCCCCGCCGGAGCGGGGATTTTCCTAAATCAGCTGACGGTCGCCTTGACGATCTTGCCGGGCTCGCGCGGCGGCTCGCCCTTGGGCAAGGCATCGACATTTTCCATGCCTTCGATCACTTCGCCCCAGACAGTATATTGATTGTCGAGAAAGCGCGCGTCGTCGAAACAGATGAAGAACTGGCTGTTCGCGCTGTTCGGGTTCTGCGCCCGCGCCATCGAGCAGACACCGCGAACATGCGGCTCGCTGCTGAATTCCTGCGGCAGATCGGGAAGCTCGCTGCCCCCCATGCCGGTACCCGTCGGGTCGCCGCCCTGCGCCATGAAGCCCGGGATCACGCGGTGGAACACGACATCGTCGTAAAACCCTTCACCGGCGAGGCTGCTGATGCGCTCGACATGCTTGGGTGCCAGGTCGGCGCGAAGGCGGATGACAACATCGCCGGTCGACAGCGAAAGCGTGAGAGTGTCGGACATGCTAGAACTCCTGTGGTCTGTGTTGGCGGTCCCATAGCCGGGGCGGCCGTCAAAGCCACGCATTAAATCGCGAAAAGGCGTTCGCAGCGTTGCCATCGGCTGGTGGCGGCACTAGGGGAAAGGTCGCACGCCGCAATTGTCAGGGAGGACCGCGCGATGGATAAACGCGAAGATTCCCTGCCGCCCGAAGACGTCACCATCGCCGACGACCGCGACCGCGAACAACCGGCACGCGAAGCCGAAACCGAACTCGATGAGGATGATCGGCTGAAGCCCGAATTCGTCCGCGACGTCATCGAACTGGCCGAGGCGGGCGAAGGCGAAGCGGCGCGCGAGCGGATCGGCCGCCTCCATCCCGCCGACATCGCCGACCTTTTCGAACTCGCGCGCGCCGACGAGCGCCCGATGCTTGCCGCGGTACTCGGCAACATGCTCTCCGCCGACGTGCTGGCGGAAATGAACGATTATGTTCGCGAAGAGCTGATCGACCTTCTCGCGCCGGAGCAAGTGGCCGAACTCGCATCCGAACTCGATACCGACGACGCCGTCGCGATCATCGAGGATATGGAGGCGGACGAGCAGCAAGCCGTTCTTCAGGCGATGGAACCCGAAGATCGCGCCGCGATCGAGGACGCCCTCTCTTTCCCCGAGGAATCCGCCGGTCGCCTGATGCAGCGCGACCTCGTCGCGGTGGCAGAACATGTCAGCGTTGGCGACGTCATCGACCGGCTGCGCGAAGATACCGACCTCACCAGCGATTTCTGGGAAATCTTCGTCGTCGACCCGATGCATCGTCCGGTCGGCAGCTGCCAGCTGAGCTGGATTCTGCGCACCCCGCGCGACATCGCGATCAGCGACGTGATGAAACGCGAACAGACGCTGATCCCGGTCGACATGGACCAGGAAGAGGTCGCGCTGCGCTTTCAGAAATATGCGCTGATCTCGGCAGCCGTCATCGACCGCGGCGGACGGCTCGTCGGCATGATTACCGTCGATGACATCGTCCATATCATCCAGGAAGAGGCGGGCGAGGACATCCTGCGCCTCTCGGGCGCTGGCGATGGCGATATCAACGAGCCGATCCGTGAGACATATAGCGCGCGCGTTCGCTGGCTGATTGCCAACCTCGGCACGGCGCTGCTCGCTTCGTCGATCGTCGGATTTTTCGGCGGCGCGATCGAGCATATGGTCGCGCTGGCGGCCTTGATGCCGATCGTCGCGGGTGTCGGTGGCAATGCGGGAACGCAGACGCTGGCGGTGACCGTCCGCGCGCTGGCGATGAACCAGCTCACCGACTCGAACAGCTGGCGCGCGATCTGGCGCGAAATGAAGATTGCACTGCTCAACGGCGGCACGATTGCGCTGCTTGCGGGCACGGCCACCGCGCTTTGGTTTGGCAGTCCGCAGCTAGGCGGCGTCATCGCGGCGGCGATGGTCGTAAACATCTTTGTTGCCGGCGTCGCGGGTGTCGCGATCCCCCTCATCCTCGACAGGCTCGATCAGGATCCCGCCGTCGCAAGTTCGATTTTTGTCACCATGACGACCGATTCCATGGGATTTTTGGCCTTCCTCGGCCTTGCGGTGCTCAGCGGACTGACGACGCTGTAAGAACAAGTATTTGAAATTAAATCGATTCAAAAAGCGGCGAAAAAAAATTCATCCCCGCGATTTTTTTTTGGAACTTATCGAACATTTCGGTCGTTTCCCATTCGAGCAGCGGTCATCGCCCCCCCGCAGCGCTGCTCAGCAACATTGGCCCGGC
The DNA here is from genome assembly GCF_057657055.1 of Sphingopyxis sp. Soil_C_28. Taxonomy (NCBI): domain Bacteria; kingdom Pseudomonadati; phylum Pseudomonadota; class Alphaproteobacteria; order Sphingomonadales; family Sphingopyxidaceae; genus Sphingopyxis; species Sphingopyxis sp. Soil_C_28. Next base: position 1,093,458 of record NZ_JBDGJE010000001.1, on the reverse strand, counting down.
CCGCATTCCCTCCCCCCCCTCGAAGCGTGCCGGGCCATTTTGCGTCTAATCCTGAGAGGTAGAAATATGACGAGTTACCGCGCAATCCTTCTCGCTCTGATGGCAAGCTTTCTGGTCGCTGGCTGCAATACGGTAAAGGGTGCCGGTCGCGACATCGAATCTGTCGGCCAGGCTGGCAGCGATGCCATCGACTAATCGGGACTGAGAATAACTTACCCTAAGCCTCTTCGAGAGGCTCGACAGGCGCCTCTTCGGCGCCTGTTTTGCGTCGGCGCTGGGTAAACCAGATCGCCAGCAGCGACATTTCATACAGGAACACCAGCGGCACCGCGAGCAACAGCTGGCTCAGGATGTCGGGCGGCGTGAAGACCGCGGCAATCGCAAAGGCCGCAACGATCATATAGCGGCGCGCCGAAACCAGCTGCTCGCGCGTCACCAGCCCCGACCGTTCGATCAGCATCAGCAGGATCGGTAGCAGGAAGGCGATGCCGAACGCCATGATGAACTGCATCGTGAAGCTCAGATAATTGCCGACCGTCGGCAGGGCTTCTTGCGTGATCCCGCCAATGTCGCCTTGATATCCGAGCAGAAATTTGAGCGCGATCGGGATCGTGATGAAATAGGCGAAACTCGCGCCGGTCGCGAACAAGACGGGTGTCGCCAGCAGGAAGGGCAGCAACGCCCGCTTTTCCTGCTTGAAGAGCCCCGGCGCGACGAATTTCCAAAGCTGATTTGCGATCACGGGAAAGGCGATCATCATCGACGCGAACAGCGCGACTTTGATTTCGACGAAAAATGCCTCGAACAGCTGGGTATAGATTAGTTTACCCTGTCCCGCACGGACCAGCGGCTGGACGAGAACACCGAAAATCGGCTTTGCATAATAAAGGCACACGCCAAACGCGAGGCCGATCGCCAGCAGCGACTTCAACAGGCGCGAGCGCAGCTCGATCAGATGGTCGAGCAGCGGCATCTTGCCGCCGCCGCCATCCTCATCTCCGGCTGCAACGGTTGCTTCGTCGGTCATGGCAGAGGGCCGTCTTTGGGCGGGATCGCGTGCGTTTCGGGCGGGGTGGCCGCCGCCGCCTCATCGACTTCGGCGTCGGTCACAGGCTCCGTACCTGTTGCAGGCGCCGATGAGGCCGCGTTTGACGAGCTCATGTCATCGATGCGCGGAAATTCACGCATGATCGCGTCATTCTGGTCGCGCCACTGTTTCTCAAGCTCTTCGAGTTCTGCCTCGCGCATCATCGTGTCGAGCCCAGAGCGGAAATGCCGCGCCATACCGCGGGCCTTGCCCATCCATTTGCCGACAAAGCGCATCGCCTTGGGCAGGTCCTTGGGGCCAATAACCACCAGGGCCACCACCACGACGAGCAGCAACTCGGTGGGCGCAACATCGAACATTTAAGAGCCCAATCCCCGCAGTCGGCTGAAAATCAGCGGTTTTCGGTTTCCGTGGTGGGGGTCGGCGTCGCAGTCAGATCCGGCGCTCGCTGGCCTTCGATATGCTTGGGCGCGGGCGTCGGCGCGTCGTCGTCGGCCATGCCCTTCTTGAAGCTTTTGAGACCCTTGGCGACATCGCCCATCATGTCCGAAAAACGGCCCTTGCCGAACAGCAGCAGGACGAGAATCCCGACCACGAGCCAGTGCCAGATGCTGAAGCTACCCATCTTAAATTCTCCTTGAGGCGCTCATCTAAGCCTCTTCGCCATCTTTTACTAGGTCCAGCTCGCCCATCGCATCCTCAAAAGCGAGGTCGACCGGATCGAGCAGCCCTGCCGCACGCAAATCTTCGATTCCCGGCAGGTCCTTGCGGCTGGTGAGGCCAAAATGTTGCAGGAAAGCGTCGGTCGTCTTGTAAATCAGCGGCCGCCCGGGCACCTCGCGCCGTCCGGCGGGCGCGACCCATTCGGCCTCCATCAACACGTCGAGCGTTCCCTTCGAGGTCTGGACCCCACGGATCGCTTCGATTTCCGCCCGACTCACCGGTTCGTGATAGGCAATAATCGCAAGCACTTCTGCCGCCGCGCGCGACAACTTGCGTGGGTCATCGCGTTCGCGGCGAAGCAGATGGGCGAGATCGGCTGGCGTCTGGAAATGCCAATGTCCGCCGCGTTCGACGAGTTCGATGCCGCTGCCGGCGTGGCGGGCCGCAATCGCCTGAATGATCATACGCACGTCGCCGTGTGTCATTTCGCGGCCAAGCCGCGCCGTGACCTGCCGCGCGTCGAGCGGTTCGTCGCTGGCGAACAGCATCGCCTCTATCGCGCGCTCAAGATCATCGATCATGCTTCTGCAGCCTTCAGATAGAGAGGTTCGAACGCGCCATCCTGTTTCAGGTCGAGACGCCCCTGCCGTGCCAGTTCGAGCGCCGCGACGAAACTCGACGCGATGGCGGATCGGCGCAACGGGCCGTCGTAGTCGGGCGGCAGGAAATCGGAAAGCTCGGCCCAGTCGAGCTTTACGCCCAGCATCCGCCGCAGGTGATGAAGCGCCGCGTCGAGCGAGATGACCGGGCGACGCGAAACCATATGCACGACAGGTTCGCTGCGCAGCTTGACCTGCCCGTAGGCCGAAAGAAGGTCGTACAGGCTGGCGTCCCAACGCCGCAGTTTGACATCGCGCAGACCTTCGGGTTTCGCGCGGAGGAATACGTCGCGGCCGACACGATCACGCGCGAGCAGTCGCGCAGCCGCCTCGCGCATTGCCGCCAGTCGCTGCAGACGGAGTTGGAGACGCAACGCCAGCTCGTCCGGCGACGGATCCTCGAGCGGATCCTTGGGCAGCAGCAGCGCTGATTTAAGATAGGCGAGCCATGCCGCCATCACGAGATAATCGGCGGCCACCTCCAGCTTCAATTCGCGCGCCTCGGCGATGAAAGTCAGATATTGTTCGACGAGCGCGAGGATCGAAATTTGCTTGAGATCGACCTTCTGGCTTCGCGCGAGAGTAAGCAAAAGGTCGAGGGGGCCTTCCCAGCTTTCAAGCGAAAGCTGGAAGGAATCCTCGCGCTCGGGCGCTGCCGGTGCGATGTCGAAATCGAGCGGCAGTTCCTCCATCGCGGGTCAGGCTAAGGCCAGCAAGGCGTCGCGCTGATCGACGAGCGTTGCGAAAGCGCGTTCATCATTATCGCCCGCGATCCGGTCCATCGCGCCTTCAAGCCGCGCGCGTGAAACGGTGCTGATCGGATCGAGCACATTCGCGATCCCGATCATGTCGTCCATTTTTCCCCAGCAATTGAGCGCGATGTCGCAGCCGGCGGCAACGGCCGCCGCGGCGCGCGATGGCACGTCGCCCGACAAGGCCTTCATGTCGAGATCGTCGGTCATCAACAGGCCATGGAAACCGATGCGCTGGCGGATCACGCTGTCGATGACGATGGGCGAGAGCGTCGCGGGAAGATCTGGATCCCACGCTTCGAATATCACATGGCAGGTCATCGCCATCGCAGCATCACGCAGCGCGGCAAAGGGCGCGAGATCGGTTTGCAGATCGCGGTCGGGCGCGGTGACGGTCGGCAACGCTTCATGCGTGTCGAGCAAGGCGCGGCCGTGGCCGGGAATATGTTTGACGATGCCGACGACGCCGCCCGCTTGCAGCCCGCCGAGGATCGCACGGCCGAGCGCCGCGACGCGCATCGGTTCGCTGCCGAGCGCGCGATCGCCGATCACGTCGCTCGCGCCGGGCTGACGGACGTCGAGCAGTGGCAAGCAGTCGACGGTGATGCCGACTTCCGCCAGCATGACGGCGAGCGCCATCGCGTTGAGCCGCGCGGCCTCGATCGCACTGGCAGGCGCCCGGTCGTACAGCGCGTCGAACGCCGCGCCGCTCGGGAAATTGGGCCATTCTGGCGACTTCATACGCGCGACGCGTCCGCCCTCCTGATCGATCAGGATCGGCAGGTTGGCACGTCCGTCGAGACTGCGCAGCTCATCGGTCAGACGCCGCACCTGATCGCGGTTTTCGATGTTGCGCCCGAACAGGATATAGCCAGCCGGGTCGCTGTCGCGAAAGAAGGCGCGCTCGTCATCGGTGAGGGTCAGGCCCGACAGACCGAAAATTGCGGGTATCATCGTGCGTCAATCTCCATCGGCGACCGCTCCCTCATGCTGCAACCCGGACAGGATCATGCCATAGCGGCGGGATTGCACCAACGGAGTCTGCGGCCAAGCGGGCCGAATCAGCGAACGACGACGCAATTTTCACCGGCAACGCGCAATTTTCCGCACAAATTCGTGGCATTAGCCGTGGTTCCCGCCGAAACACGCAGACGATAGACGGTGCCATTGCCAACTTTGGCTGGCGAAACCGATTTGTTGAGGTCGGCCAGATAGGCGAAACGTTTCGACAGGTTCGTCCACGCCTTGGCGGCCGCGGCGTCGCTGCTGAACGCACCGAGCTGGATCATTCCAGATCCCGAGGTGGTCGGCGCCGCCTTTGCGTCGGCATCGGGCGTCTTGACCGACGTCGCTGCCTGCTTGGCATTTGCCTTGTCCGCGGGAGTGGCCTTGGCCGCTTTCGCCGCTGCTGCCTTGTCCGCCGCGCTCTTGGTCACCGCGGCTTCGCGCTCTTGCGGTGTCACGGCGGGCTCTTCGGGCATGCGGGTCGGGTCGACTTTGCCCGCCGGCTCGGCGCCTTCGCTGGCCGAGAAGCTGGCGTCGCCTTCACCTTCGAAGGTCTTCGCGCCATCATTTTTGGGGGCGACCTTGTAGTCGCCCTGTTGCGCCGCGATCAGCTCGCCCTTGCCGCGTGCGCCGCCATTCTGGATCCACCAGAGGCCGCCCAGCACCGCGCCGATAAGCAGCAGCCCGCCGAGCACCATCACCAGCAGGCGCGCGGGCGACACCTCGCCATCTTCTTCGAACCCGTCGGCCGCTTCGAGCCAGGGCAGCCGGTCCTCGTCTTCGAGGCCGAGACCCGTGTCCCCCTGCTCTGCGTTCTTGTCCCCGGCCATCAGATCATCTCCTCGAGCGCCTCTACCCCCATCAGGTGGAGCCCGTTGCGGATAACCTGCCCGATTCCGTCGGCCAAATAAAGGCGCGTCGCGGTCAATTCGGGATCATTGTCGAGAACGATGCGAAGCCCCGGATCGTCGTTACCCAGATTGTACCAGGCATGGAACGCCGCCGCGACATCGGCGAGGTAGAAGGCAATCCGGTGCGGTTCGCGCGCCGACGCCGACGCTTCGACGATCCGCGGGAACTGTGCGAGCAGCTTCACCAGCCCGAGTTCATGCGCATTGAGCCGCTCCGGCGCGGGCGCGGGCAACACAATCCCGGCATCGGCGGCCTTTTTGCGCAGACGTGAGATTCGCGCATTGGCATATTGAAGATACCATACCGGGTTGTCGCGCGACGCCTCGACCACCTTGGCAAAGTCGAAATCCATCTGCGCGTCGGCTTTCCGCGTCAGCATCGTGAAACGGACGGCGTCCTTGCCGACCTCGTCGACGACATCGGCGAGCGTCACGAAATTGCCCGCGCGCTTCGACATTTTGAACGGTTCGCCGTTCTTGAGCAGCCGGACCATCTGCACCAGTTTGACGTCGAAGCGGGTCTTGCCGCCGGTCAGCGCCGCGACTGCGGCCTTGATCCGCTTGACCGTCCCGGCATGATCGGCGCCCCAGATGTCGATCAGTTCGTCGGCGTTCTGGCTTTTCTGGAAATGATAGGCGAGGTCGGCGCCGAAATAGGTCAAGCTGCCGTCCGACTTCTTGATCGGGCGGTCCTGATCGTCGCCGAACTGCGTCGAGCGGAACAGCGGCAGCACGACAGGCTCCCAATCCTCGGGCGTTTCGCCTTTCGGCGCTTCGAGCATGCCATCATAGACGAGATCGTGGTCGCGCAGCCATTTTTCGGCGGCGGCGGGTTTGCCCTCGGCCTGCAGTTCGGCCTCCGAAGAGAATAGATCGTGATGGATACCAAGCTTCGCGAGATCGGCGCGGATCATATCCATCATCGCGCTGACCGCCTCGGCGCGGAACAGGCCGAGCCATGCGCTTTCGGGCGCACCAACGAAGCGGTCGCCATATTCGACCGCGAGCTTGCCGGCGACGGGCATCAGATAATCGCCCGGATAGAGCCCGTCCGGGATCGCGCCGATATCCTCGCCCAGCGCTTCACGATACCGCATGTGCACCGACCGGGCGAGCACATCGACCTGGCCGCCGGCATCGTTGACATAATATTCGCGGATCACCTCGTGCCCCGCAAATTCGAGCAGGGCGGCGAGCGCATCACCGACGACGGCGCCGCGGCAATGGCCGACGTGCATCGGACCGGTCGGGTTTGCCGAAACATATTCGACGTTGACCCGGCGCCCCTGCCCCATCGACGAACGACCATAATCATCGGTTTCGCTGAAGATCAGCGCCAGTTCGTCCCGCCAGCTGTCATCGGCAAGGCGCAGGTTGATAAAGCCGGGCCCGGCTACGCTCGCCTCGGTCACTTCGTCCAGCGCGCCAAGTTCGGCGACGAGCAGATCGGCGAGCGCGCGCGGGTTCATGCCCGCGGGCTTTGCCAGCACCATCGCCGCGTTCGTTGCGACATCGCCATGCGCCGGGTCGCGCGGCGGCTCGACGCTGATCGCGTTGCGGTCGAGGCCGCCTGGCAGGGCATCGCGGGCGGCGAGAGCGTCGAGCGCGGCGCCAATATGGTCGGAAAAACGGCTGAACAGGGTCACGGGCTGGGCCTATCTTCGATCGGAAAAAGTCTTGCGGGCGCCCTATCCTAGCTGGACGGGCGCGAAAAGCCCCGCGTCACCGGTCGGCGCGCAGGGCTCTTTGATGCGAACGACGCAGGTGCGCCGCCGCGGTCCTTATCGTCGGACGTTATATTCGAGCTGGTCCTGCGTCAGCTGGAAGCCGACGAGCAGTTCAAAGCTTGAACGCTGTACCGCCGCACGCACTTCGGGCAGGCTGAGCGGATCGACCGCGGCGTCCTGATCGCCCGCCTTGCGCTTGCGCGTGATGCGTTCCTGGATGTCAGCGGGCAGCGTCGCGGCAGCGCGCTCGATATAAGCCGACGCCTGCGCGCGACCGGTGCCGCGGACCTGTCCTTCGGCGAACGTCACAGCGACATTGCCCAACCGCTTTGCGACAACCGCGGTGCCGCCTTGGAGGACCGTGGAATAATAAGGCAAGGTGATCGTGCGGGCGGGCCCCGCATCGCGGCGCGTTGCCACGACATCAAAGCTTGCAAGCTGATAAACCTTTTCGCCCGCATCGTTGCATTGCGGGGTCACATTGGTGATCGCGGCGACGACATCGACAGCGCGCGCGTCGCGGCTCGTCGCCGGGTCGAACAATGTTACATCGCCGGTGTGCAAGGGCACCGCGACCGCCGGGCAAGCGCTGCGCGTCGCGGTAATGCCGACGCCGCCGGCGAGGTCGATTTCATTGTCCTTCGCGCAACCCGCCACCGTAGCCATGGCTGCCGTGCCGCACAGCACGGTCAGAAACTTACGGGACGCGAACGAAATGGACATCATGATAATCGGACTTTCCAAACAGGCGCGCTGACAGGCGTCGGGACGGTTGATCCCGCTTCATGCGCGCCGCTTCTTATCGGTGCGATGAACGCGGCGCAACAAAGAGACGCAACAAAGAGGACAGGAACGAAGCGGCTTTACCCCGGAGGGCTTGCTGCGCTAGAGCGCCAGCATCATGAACGCTCCCTATCCGATGACGCGCGAACAAGGCAGCGAAGCGCCAGAACTTAAGGTTTTGATCGCCGCGCCCCGCGGTTTTTGTGCCGGAGTCGATCGCGCGATCCGCATCGTCGAACTGGCCCTGCAGAAATATGGCGCGCCGGTCTATGTCCGGCACGAGATCGTCCACAACCGCTATGTGGTGGATTCGTTGAAGACACAGGGGGCCATTTTCGTCGAATCGCTCGATCAGGTTCCCGACGGGGTGCCGGTCGTATTCAGCGCGCACGGCGTACCCAAGTCGGTACCCGCGAAGGCCGCGATGCGCGGGCTCGAATATCTGGACGCAACCTGCCCGCTGGTGTCCAAAGTCCACCGTCAGGCCGAACGAGTCTATGAAGCTGGCCGCCATATCATTTTTGTCGGCCATGCCGGCCACCCCGAAGTCATCGGCACGCTCGGCCAGCTTCCCCAGGGCGCCATGACGCTGGTGGAATCGGTCGACGACGTCGCCGCGCTGTCGCCCCCGGATGCAGAGATGCTGTCGTTCCTGACCCAGACCACGCTTTCGGTCGACGACACCCGCGATATCATCGCGGCGCTCCAACACCGTTTTCCCGCGATCGTCGGCCCGCGCGGTGAAGATATCTGCTACGCGACCTCGAACCGGCAGGACGCGGTCAAAGCGATCGCCAACCAGTGCGATCGCATGATCGTGATCGGGGCTCCCAACAGCTCGAATAGCCTGCGTCTGGTCGAAGTGGCCGAACGTCTTGGAACACCTGCCCATCTGGTCCAGCGCGGGGCCGACGTCGATCCCGCATGGCTGAAGGACATCGACACGCTAGGTATCACTGCGGGCGCGAGCGCGCCAGAGACACTGGTTCGCGAAGTGATCGACGCCGTCGCAGCCGTTCGGGCCATCGTTGAAGACGTGGTCGTGACCGCCGAAGAGAATATGGTCTTCAAACTGCCGCGCGGGCTCGAACCAGCCTGATGGCGGTCTATACGCACGTCGAACCCGACGATCTTGCAACGCTTGTCGCTCGATACGACATCGGCACTGCCGTGTCGTGCAAGGGCATTGCCGAAGGCGTCGAAAACAGTAATTTCCTGCTCGAGACCACGGGCGGGCGCTTCATCCTGACGCTTTATGAAAAGCGCGTGAGCGAAGGCGACCTTCCCTTTTTCGTCGATCTGTTAAATTACCTCGCCGATCAGGGCCGTCCTGTTCCAGCGATGATCCGCGACGGCGAGGGTAACGCGATCCAGCAGGTGTCGGGCCGCGCCGCCTGCATCATCCAGTTCCTGCCGGGTATTTCACTGACCCAGCCGACACCGAACCAGTGCGAGGCCGCCGGCGCAGCGTTGGGCGCGATGCATCGCACGCTGGCGGGTTATGCGGGCGCGCGCGAAAACAGCATGGGCCACCGTCATTGGCGCGGCATTGCCGAAGCAGCAGGAAATCTCGACGTCGTGCTGCCCGGATTACAGGCCATCGTCGATGACGAGCTGGCGTATGTCGAGGAACATTGGCCGACCGCTCTGCCCGCGCATGTTATCCATGCCGACCTGTTTCCCGACAATGTGCTGATGCTCGGCGACCGGGTTACCGGTCTCATCGACTTCTATTTCGCCGCCAGCGATTTCCGGGCCTACGATCTTGTCATCACCCATGCGTCCTGGGCCTTTTCCGCCGACGGTCAGCATTGCGATCCCGAACGAGCACAGGCGTTGATGCGCGGCTATATCAGTGAAATCGCGCTGTCAGATGCCGAAATTGCAACGCTGCCGCTGCTCGCGCGCGGGGCATCGCTGCGCTTTCTGCTCACGCGCGCGCACGACTGGATCCATACGCCTGCCGACGCCCTCGTCACGCGTAAGGATCCCTCGCCCTTCCTCGCCCGCCTGCGACGTTACAGCGCCGCCGACGCCGCCAGCCTGTTCGCGGTCGCATGAGCGAGACCAGCGGCAAAACCGTGATCGTTGCCACCGACGGCGCGTGCAAAGGCAACCCGGGGCCCGGCGGTTGGGGCGCCGTACTCCGCTGGGGCGATGTGGTGAAGACACTGTCGGGCGGCGAGCCCGACACCACGAACAACCGCATGGAATTGATGGCGGCGATCGAGGCGCTCGCCGCACTCAAGCGCAGTTGCAACGTCGAACTGTCGACCGACAGCGTCTATGTCCGCGACGGCATTACCAAATGGATCTTCGGCTGGCAAAAGAATGGCTGGAAGACCGCCGCCAAAAAACCCGTCGCAAACGCGGACCTTTGGCAACGCCTGGTCAACGAGAACGCGCGGCACCAGGTCGAATGGCTCTGGGTCAAAGGCCATTCGGGTCACGGCGACAACGAACTCGCCGACACGCTGGCGAGCGACGCGGCGCTCGAAGTCGCGCGGGCGCGTTCGGCGCCCGCGCGCTAGAAATTATTCGGCTTCGCGGACTTCGGCGCCGGGCCCGTTTTTCAGTATCGACTCGATGGCATTTTTGGCCGAGGCCTTGCTCGAATAGCCTTCGGTCCAGAAGATCGGTTCGCTATTATATTTGAAATAGGCGACAAATTCGCCCGCCTTGTTCTTCTTGATTTCGAAATAATGGGCCATCGGGTCCTCCACTGGTCGGGCGACCCCGGGGATGAGGCGGCCAACGCCATGGTAATCCAGCAAATTCAACGCGCAAGAGATGTTGTGTCAACCGAACCGCGATGGTGAAAACGGTGACGGATCGATGCGCCCGATTATCCCCTCGGCGTTCGCCCCCCCCAGTTGCGCGGCGAGCAGCGCCGAAATCGCCGGCGCGGTCTGGATGCCGAAACCGCCCTGCCCGGCGCACCAGATAAAGCTGCGTTCGCAAGGATCGGCGCCGAAAACAGGGATGCGATCAGGTGCAAAGCTACGCAGTCCGGCCCATTTGCGCTCGACCGCGACGACCGGCCAGTCGACGACCGATCGCATCCGGTCGATTGCAATTGCCACGTCGAGCTCATCGGGCGCCGCGTCATGAGCGTCGGTAGGCGTTTCGTCGTGGGGACTCAGCCAGACGCGGCCCTCGCTCTCGCCCTTGAAATAGAAATCGCCGCCGACATGGATGACAAGCGGCAGATCGGCGGGAACCGGCACGCCGAGCCGGACCTGCAGCACGGTGCGGCGATAGGGCTGGATGCCAAGCGGCGCGATGCCGCAGGCGAGCGCTACCGCATCCGCCCACGCACCCGCAGCGTTTACGATGACCGATGCCCGTACATGCTGATCACCCAGTCGAACATCCCACCCGCCATCGACGCGTCGCGCGTATCGTAACGGCGCGCGGGTAACCAAAGTAGCACCCGCTCGTTTTGCAGAACGCAGATAAGCTGCATGCAGGCCTGCGACATCAATGTCGCGGCAGGCGGCTTCATAGGCGGCTTCGCTCCATTCGGGACGAACGCCTCGAATTTGTTGCGCGACGGCCGTGCCCGACATCCGTTTTACGTCCACGCCCCGCGCCGCGAATTCGGCGGTGAAGGCGTCGACGCTCGCAGCCTCCGACCGCTGGCCCAGCGTCAAGGCCCCTCGCGGCGACAAGAAACCTCGATGGGAAAACGCCGGTGGGGGATTGTCGAGCGTCGGCGCCGACGCGACAGTCAGTGGCTGCACGCGGGCCCCGCCATAGGTTTCGTGCCAGAACGCTGCCGACCGGCCGGTCGCGTGATATCCAGGAAAATCCTCCGCCTCGGCCAGCATGACTTCGCGGTATGGGGCCAGCGCAGCGGCCAGGCTGGCGCCGGCGATCCCGGCCCCGACAATCAGCACATCGGTGGCGGAAGGCGGCGCGTCAGTCATGCCCGCCGCATATCCGCTGGCTCGCGGAATGCAAGCCGCGCGTGCCCGCCGCCATGGTTACTCTTTGGTAAGCCACGATGTGTAGGGGAAAGCCGATGGATAGCGCCACAATCTCGCTCGGCTTGATGGCCATACTCGGCCTCATGATGATCGCAGCCGCGATCAGCGACATCAGGTCGCGGACCATTTCCAATGAACTCAACGCTGCAATGGCTTTGCTGGCGATCCCGTTCTGGATCGCGACCGGCCTCGCGTTCTGGCCCGACGTGCTGATCCAGTTCGGCGCCGCCTTCGCGGTCTTTCTGGTCTTCACAGGCCTGTTTGCGATCGGGGCGATGGGCGGCGGCGATGTAAAAATGATCGGCGCAGTGATGCTATGGATCCCGCTACCGCTGTTCATGCCGATGCTGACAATCATGGCGATCGGCGGAGGCATCCTGTCGGCGGTGATGCTTATCCATCTGAAATTGCGCCCTTCGGACAAAGCGGTCGAGGTTCCCTATGGGGTAGCCATCGCCGCGGCAGGCCTTTGGGCGCTTCACCAACAATATCTTAACCAGTTTCAGGCTATCGGTTGAACCTGAGGGCAAGCACCGCCGGCTCTGGTTGGTGCAGGAGGCGAAAAATCGTCATGGATACGCGAAAGATTATGCTGATCGTCGGCGCGCTGGTGATTGCCATCGGCGCAGCGTTCGGGGTCAACCAGATGCTGCGCGGAGCAGGAGCGCCGTCGGCGCGTGCCGCCGCGGCACCGGAAATTACGGGTCCGATGATCCTTGTTGCTACGCGGCAGTTGCCCGTCGGCACCATCATTGGTCCGGACAGCTTCCGGTTTCAACCCTGGCCGAAGGAACTGGTCGAAAAGGCCTATTTCATGAAGGACAAGACCGACGTGAACACGTTGGTCGGGACCGTCGTGCGCTATCCGATCACGGCTGGCCAGCCCCTGACACAGGGTGCGCTGGTTCATCCCGACGATCGCGGCTTCCTTGCCGCGGCGCTTGGCCCGGGCATGCGCGCCGTGACGGTCAAGGTGTCGCAGGAACAGGGCGTCGCAGGCTTCGTCTTTCCTGGCGACCGCGTCGACGTCGTCCTCGCCCAGACCATCTCGGTCGAGGAAGGCAGCAGCTATCCCGACAAACAGATATTCACGGCTGAAACCATCGTTCGCAATGTTCGCATTCTGGCGACCGACCAGCGTTACGACGCCGAAGATGAAACGGGCAAGACCCCGGTTCGCACCTTCGGTTCGGTAACATTGGAAGCCACGCCCGAAATCGCAGAGAAGATCGCGGTCGCACAGGACATGGGCAAATTGTCGCTCGCGCTGCGTCCGCTCGCGGAAAGCGCCGGCGAACTCGACGCGGCTATCGCCTCGGGTGCGGTCAATGTGCCGGCCACGGGCGGTGCAAATGCGGAAAAGCGGATGCTCGCCGAAGCGGCCGCCCGTCCGACCGCCAGCCGCTCGTCGGTAACGACCGGCGGCGACGTGTCGCGCTTCTGGATCCCGGTCAGCGGCCGTGTGTCGTCCCCGCGGGCGCCGCAGCCGGCTGCAAATAACGGCGACTCCGCGCCGTCCTATGGGGCTCGTCCTGCGGCGGTGCCGACCGGTCCGGTCGTGCGCGTCACCCGCGGTGACAAGATGACCGAAGTTTCGGTTGGGGGTAAATAAGATGAACAGCAAAGCCAATTTCAAGGCGGCGGCTCTGGCTCGCACCCTGGCCATCGGCCTCGTGGCAGCCGCGCTCGCCGCGGCGCCTTCGGCGCCTGCCATCGCCCAGGCCGTCCAGAACGCCAGCAGCAGCATCGAACTGTCGGTGGGCCGTGGTCGTCTGGTCAGCCTTCCGGCCTCGATGTCCGACGTCTTTGTCGCGAATGACGAAGTTGCCGACGTTCAGGTTCGTTCGGGTCGCCAGCTCTATATCTTTGGCAAGAAGCCGGGTGAAACCAGCATCTATGCCACCGACGCCAGCGGACGCGTCGTCTTTTCGACCGTTGCCCGTGTCGGCAACAATATCGAGACGATCGACCAGATGCTGTCGCTCGCGATGCCGGAAGCGAAGATCTCGGCCAACCCGATGAACGGCTTTGTCCTGCTCACCGGAACGGTTCAGTCGCCCGACGACGCTGCCGAAGCCGAACGGCTGGTGCAGGCGTTTGTCGGCGAGCAGACGAAGGTGCTGTCGCGCCTGCGCACGGCCACGCCGCTGCAGGTCAATCTGCAGGTTCGCATTGCCGAAGTAAACCGTTCGCTCGTCAAGGAAATCAGCGGAAACCTGCTGACCCGCGACACCGACGGTCCGCTGGGCAACGGTTTCCTTGGTGGTATCTTCGGCGGCCGTAGCCCCGGAACGATCACCGACATTCCGGCGCCGACAGCGGTGTTTCCGGGCAGCCCGTTTCCGGTGCCCTATAATCCCGCAACCGGCTTGCCGCTTCTCAACGGCAAGACAACGCTGGGCACCAATTATCAGTTCAACCAGCCTGCCGGTCGCCGCAGCCTTGCCGGTGCGGGCCGACTGTTCGGTCTCGACCTTATGGCCTCGCTCGATATCGGCGAGCGTTCGGGTCTGGTCGCCACGCTGGCGCAACCGAACCTGACCGCAATCTCGGGCGAGACGGCGGACTTCCTCGCGGGCGGTGAGTTCCCCGTCCCGATCCCGGGCAATTTCGCCGGGACGACGATCGAATATCGCAAATATGGCGTCAGCCTGGCCTACACGCCGACGGTGCTGTCGAATGGCCGCATCAGCCTGCGCGTCCGCCCCGAAGTGTCCGAACTGTCGACCGAAGGCGCGATCGAAATGCAGGGCTTCCAGGTTCCCGCATTGACCATTCGCCGCGCCGAAACGACGGTCGAGCTCGGATCGGGCGAAAGCTTCATGATCGCCGGATTGATGAACAATCGTTCGATCGGTGCTATCGACAAGATGCCCGGTCTTGGCGACGTGCCTTTGCTCGGCATGTTGTTCAAATCGGACAGCTTTCGCCGCGGCGAAACCGAATTGGTCATCGTCGTGACACCCTATCTCGTCCAGCCGGTGTCCGCGAACGATATCAAGCTCCCGACCGACGCCTTCCAGGACTCGGACGATCTGCAGCGGCTGCTGCTCAACCAGACAAGCAACGGCGTGACTGGCGGCGATCGCCCCAAGCCGCGGCTCGATACGAGTGTCGGCGACGCCGACCGCCCGCGGGGCACTGGCGATGCGTCGCCCGGCTTCAGCATCAAGTGACGCGCTGGATTTCAGGAGCAAAGTGATGAAGAAAATCGCAACTTGGACGGTCCTGGCTCTGGCCACGTCGCTTGCCGGATGCACCGGCGCCGCGCACAGCAACCGCAGCCTCGAATCGGTGCACCAGCCCGTCGTGCGCAACAGCATCTATCAATTCGATGTTGCGGCCGCGAACGGCGAACTGCCGCCCAGCGAACAAGGTCGCCTGCAAGGCTGGTTCGATGCAATGGGCGTGCGTTATGGCGACCGTGTCTCGATCGAGGATTCGTCGCTCTATGGCGCCAGCTCGGCTCAGGCGACGGTTCGATCGATGGTCGAACGCCGCGGCTTGCTGCTCAGCGCCGACGTTCCGGTGACAACCGGCGCCGTGCCGGAAGGACATGTGCGCATCGTCGTGACGCGCGCTTCGGCCTTTGTGCCGGGCTGCCCCAATTGGGACAGCAAAACGTCACTCAACCCGACGAATTCGACCTCTTCGAACTATGGCTGCGCAACGAACAGCAATCTCGCTGCGATGGTCGCCGACCCGAACGATCTGATCAAGGGCGCCAGCAACACCCGCAGTGACCCCACTGCGGCGACGCGAGCGATCCAGACCTATCGTACCAAACCCCAGACCGGTGCCGGCGAATTGAGCGGCGTAACAAGCGGAGGCGGCAAGTGAACGCACCTTTCAAATCAGCAGGCCTGCGTGACCCCTTCAACGCGTTCGTCTGCGACGACGATACGCTGGAGCTGATCCGCGCCGCCGCCAACGACATGGGCTGGCCGATCGAAAAATGTAACAAGGGCGGTCTGCGCAACGCCGTGCAGTCGCTATCGGTTTCCGCCAGCCCGAACATCCTGTTCGTCGACATGTCCGAATCGGGTGACCCGATCAACGACATCAACGCGCTCGCCGAAGTCTGCGAACCCGGCACGGTCGTGATTGCCGCGGGCCAGGTGAACGACGTTCGCCTGTACCGCGACCTCCTTTCGAGCGGGATCCAGGATTATCTGCTGAAACCGCTGTCGCTTGAGCAGGTACGCGAATCGCTTACCATGGCGCAGGCCATGCTGGCGGCGCCGAAACATGCCGACATGCACGATGACAAACCGCATCATATGATGGGCGTTGTCGGCGTGCGTGGCGGTGTGGGCGCGTCGCTCGTGGCAACTTCGCTCGCCTGGGCGATCAGCGAACAAGCGGGCCGCCAGACGGCTCTGCTCGATCTCGACGTTCATTTCGGGACTGGCGCATTGACCCTCGACCTCGAGCCGGGACGCGGCCTGATCGACGCGATCGACAACCCCAGCCGTATCGACGGGTTGTTCATCGAACGCGCCATGGTGCGCGCGTCGGACAAGCTCAGTCTGCTGTCGGCCGAAGCGCCGATCCACCAGCCGGTGATGACCGACGGTTCGGCCTTTTTCCAGTTGGAAGAAGAGCTCCGCTCCGCGTTCGAGATGACGATCGTCGATATTCCGCGTCAGGTCCTGATCCCCTTCCCGCACCTCGTGTCGGAAGCGGGGACGATCCTGCTCGTCAGCGATGTAACGCTCGCTGCGGCGCGCGACACGATCCGCCTGCTGTCCTGGTTCAAGCAAAATGTTCCAGGCGCACGCGTGCTGCTGATTGCAAATAAATTCCAGACCGCCGTGGGCGAACTGTCGCGCAAGGAATTCGAATCCTCGATCGAGCGCCAGATCGACATCGTCATTCCGTTCGATCCGAAACTGGTCAGCCAGTCTGCAAAACTCGGCAAATCCTACGCCGAAACCTGCAAGGGCACCAAGTCGGCGCAGGTGTGGGGCAACCTGATGCGTCTCATCCTCGACGGCGCGGATATCGAGGCCGAGGAAGCACAGATTGCAGCCGCGAAGAGTAAATCGGGCGGCTCGCTGCTTGGCAAACTCGGCTTGACGAAAAAGGGCGCGAAGCAGGCGGCATGATGGCCCGCCTGACGGGCCATCACCACCTCCAGCGATAGAAGCGGGCATCAGCTGACCATGAATCTGCCAGTCATCCTTATCATCGCCGGGGCCTTCCTGGCCTTCACGATCCTCGTGCTTCTGCTTGGCGGCCCTTCGGTCGGCAAGGCGAAGACACGCCGATTGGCCATGGTCAAAGACCGTCACGCGGCCTCGACCGAAGCGGTGGTGGCTGCCCAGATGCGCAAGACGATCCAGTCGGCGGGCCGCTCCGGCGACTCGGCGCTGACCCACCTGCTGCCTCGCCGGGACGAGCTGGAAAAGCGCATACGCCGGACCGGCAAGGGCTGGACCCTGACCCAATATATGTTTGCGTCGATGATCGTGTTCGTCGTCGCCACCGGCGGGATGCTGATCCTGCGGGCGCCGGTCCTGATGGCCGGCCTCGTTGGACTGCTCCTCGGGCTCGGCTTGCCATATCTTGTTGTCGGCATGACGATCAAAAAGCGCGTCGCGAAATTCAACACCCGTTTCCCCGACGCCATCGACCTGCTTGTCCGCGGCTTGAAATCCGGCCTGCCGGTCACCGAAACCTTCCAGGTCGTGAGCCAGGAACTGCCGGGTCCCGTCGGCGAGGAATTCAAAGGCGTCGTCGAACGCATCCGCATCGGCAACACGATGGAAGCTGCGCTGCTGGAATCGGCCGAAATGCTCGGCACGCCCGAATTCCAGTTCTTTTGCATCACAATCCAGATCCAGCGTGAAACCGGCGGCAATCTGGCGGAAACGCTGGGAAACCTGTCGGACGTCCTGCGCAAGCGCGCCCAGATGAAGCTAAAAATCCGCGCGATGTCATCGGAAGCGAAAGCATCGGCCTACATCGTCGGTGCGCTGCCTTTCTTCGTGTTCGGCATCGTTTGGTCAATGAACCCCAGCTATCTGGCTGGCTTTTTTGTCGAAGAGCGCCTCATCATTACGGGGCTGGCCGGGCTCGTGTGGATGAGTATCGGCGCCGGCATCATGGCCAAAATGATCAGCTTCGAAATCTGAGGAGGCGAAACCAATGAACAGCAGCTTCCTCCTTTCTTCGGCATTCTCGGGCGCCCAAAGCGGCCCGACGATCCTCGGCATCGATGTCGTTTGGGTCGGAACCCTGCTGGCGGCCGTGGGCGTATTTGCGGTATTGCTCGCGATCTACAGCGCGCTCACCGTTCGCAATCCGATGACCAAGCGCGTCAAGGCGCTGAACGATCGCCGCGAGCAGCTTAAGGCAGGTATCACGGCGTCGACTACGAAACGCCGGGCCCGGCTGGTCCGCAAGAACCAGACCGCCGACAGGATGCGTACCTTTCTGGGTCGGCTCCAGGTCTTGCAGGAAGGCCAGATCAAGGAGGTCCAGCAAAAGCTGGCACAGGCCGGTATCCGCTCGAAGGACCTCGCTGTGGCAGTCATTTTCGGCCGCATGGTCCTGCCGATATTGTTCGGCGGCCTCGCCCTTTTCCTGATCTACTGGGTCGATATGTGGCCCAGCCTCACGTCATTCAAACGGTCGGCCTACACGATGGGCGCCCTGCTGCTCGGCTACAAGGCACCCGATCTCTTTGTGGACAATATGCGGCAGAAGCGCACGGACAAGATCCGCAAAGGCCTTCCCGACGCGCTCGACCTGCTGGTGATCTGCGCCGAGGCCGGCCTGACCGTCGACTCCGCCTTCTCGCGGGTGTCGAAAGAACTGGGCCGCGCCTATCCCGAACTTGGTGAGGAATTCGCTCTGACGTCGATCGAACTCGGATTTCTGACCGAGCGGCGTCAGGCTTTCGAAAACTTTGCCTATCGCGTGAATCTGGACTCGGTGAAAGGCGTGGTCACGACCATGATCCAGACCGAGAAATATGGGACGCCACTGGCCAGCGCGCTTCGCGTTCTGTCCGCCGAATTCCGCAACGAGCGCATGATGCGTGCCGAGGAAAAGGCCGCACGCTTGCCCGCGATCATGACGGTGCCGCTGATCCTGTTCATTCTGCCGGTGCTGTTCATCGTCATTCTGGGCCCGGCGGCCTGTTCGCTGAGCGACGCGATGTCCGGCGGCAGCTTCGGCGCCAAATAGGCCCTCGGCGCCAACCCGAAATCGAGAGAGGGCGGAAGCGATTCCGCCCTCTCTTTCGATTCAACCTACGCTCTGTTCGATCGCGCCAAAGATACTGTGGTGACGATCGTCATCCATCCAGATGCGCACCGTGTCGCCCTTTTGCATGAACGGCGTCTTGGGTTCACCCTGCTGGATCGTTTCGATCGTCCGCACCTCGGCCAGGCAACTATATCCGAGCCCCCCGTCCGCGATCGGTTTGCCCGGGCCCCCGTCGGCGCCGCGATTCGATACGGTACCCGAGCCGATGATCGTGCCGGCACCGAGGTCGCGTGTCTTTGCAGCATGCGCAATCAGCGCGCCGAAATCGAACGTCATGTCGACGCCCGCATCGGCGCGGCCCAGCGGCTGACCATTCAGGTCCACGCACAGCGCGCCATGCAGCTTTCCGTCCTTCCAGCGGGCGCCGAGCCCTTCGGGGGTCACGAACACCGGCGACATCGCGCTCGACGGCTTCGACTGGAAAAAGCCGAAACCCTTGGCAAGCTCTGCCGGGATCAGGCCGCGTAGCGACACATCATTCGTCAGCCCGACCAGCAGGATTGCGTCGCGGGCCGCGATCGCATCGATGCCGGCGGGCACGTCGCCCGTCACGACCACCACTTCGGCCTCCATATCACAGCCCCACGAGGGGTCTCCAAGCGGGATCGGATCGCGGGGAGCGAGGAAGGCATCGCTGCCGCCCTGGTACATCAGCGGATCGTGCCAGAAACTGTCAGGCATTTCGGCGCCCCGCGCCTGCCGGACCAGAGCGACATGGTTCACATAGGCGCTGCCGTCGGCCCATTGATATGCGCGCGGCAACGGCGATGCGGCATCGCGCTCGTGAAAGCGCTCTTTCGGGATCGCATCATGGTTGAGATCTTCGGCCAGCGCGGCAAGGCGTGGCGCGGCATAGGCCCAATTATCGAGTGCTGCCTGCATCGTCGGAACGATGTGGCCTGCGTCGGCATACCAGGCGAGATCGTCCGAAACGACAACGAGGCGACCGTCGCGGCCCTTTTTGAGCGATGCTAGTTTCACGAAAATTCCTTTGGCTGACGATGCGGTCGAACCGACATCGCCCGAAAAGGAACGAAATCAGCGCGACGTCGTGATCGATGCGAAACAGGTAAAGCCGCTCTGCCCCGCCTGCAAGCGCCGGATATATTGAAGATAGGCCTGCGACTGATTGTAGCTCGTCCCGGGGAGCGTCTGGCCGCGAAACGCGCGCTTGACTTCCTCGCCCGTAAACGGCCGCAACGATCCCGGAAAAGCGCCCTTGGTGCCCGGCGGCACCAGCTTGCCCGCGGTGTCGATATATTTCCCGGCGCCGGTAGGACCGGGCACGGGAATCTGGCAATTCATCACCGATACCGCCGTTTGCGCAAAAGCCGGGCGGATCGTCAGCGCCGCTGACACGCCAACGGCGCCAAGGGCAAGCATCTTGCGCCGCGAAGGGATTGTCTCTTCGGTATCGACGGAGTTTTCGGCGGGAATGTCGCTATTTTCCATGTCGCGCGCATAACCCAATGAAGCGCCGAGGAAAAGGGAAAGACCGCGTTCGCCGCAGAGCTTCCCGCTTTGGGACGGCCACCGACGAGAGATTAACGGCCCGAAACATCCTTGCGCATCCGCACCGCTTCGTGCGAGGCCCGCCGCGATGTTCGATCGCCTCTCCACTCTGGTCATCGCTCTGACACTAGTCGCCATCGCGGCGATTTTTGCCGCGCTGTCGGGGGGCGATCCGCTGTCGATCGCCATCATGGCGGTCGCGGGATTTATTGCGGCTGGCACCGTCTACAGCGCGCTTCCGGTGGCGCTGCCGGACACCCAGGGCACACAGCCCGAGGAGACCCCGCCAGCGTCCCTGCTTCGCCACCCCGATTTCGCCCATTGGGTCGATCAGGAAAAGGAACCGCTGATCGGCACCGCCGACAACATCGTCACGATTGCCAACGACGCGGCGATCCGCCTGCTCGGCCGGCATATTGTCGGGGCCGACATGCGGACCGCGATCCGCCATCCCGCGGCCACCGACTGGCTGTCGCGTATCGATGAAAATGCGGCGCTCAACACTGTCGATCTGGTCGATTTTCCGCGCCCGGGGCAGCGTTGGACGATGCGGACTGCGGCGCTGTCGGGAAGCGAATATATCATCTTTCTGTCCGACCGCTCGGCGATCGACGCGGCCGATCGCATGCGCTCCGACTTCGTCGCCAACGCCAGCCACGAACTGCGCACGCCGCTTGCCGCGATCCTCGGCTATGTCGAAACGCTGCAGGAAATGAATGGCGAGGCCGATGCGCCGACGCGCGACCGATTTCTGGCGATCATCGAGCGTGAGGCACGGCGAATGCAGCAACTCGTCATCGACCTCCTCTCGATATCGCGGGTCGAGGCGGACCGCTTTCGCCGCCCGACGACGCCGGTCGATCTTGCCGCAATCGTCAAGACGACGATCGCCCAGCTTCGCGACAGCGAACAGGTACGGGCGAACGATGTGGTCGCCCAATTAGGAGACGTCACACAACCGATGCTCGGCGACGAGGCCCAATTGGGGCAACTCGCCCACAATATCATTTCGAACGCCATGAAATATGGGCATGCCGGCACGCCGGTAACGGTTGAGCTTGTCCGCGAAGGACGCCGCGTGCGGCTATCGGTCAGCGATCAGGGCGATGGTATCGCATCCGATCACCTGCCGCGCCTGACCGAGCGCTTCTACCGGGTCGACGAAGCGCGCAGCCGGTCGGTGGGCGGCACCGGCCTTGGCCTGGCCATCGTCAAACACATCAGCGAACGCCATCAGGGACAGCTCGACATCGATAGCGAAGTTGGCAAAGGCACCCGCGTTTCGGTGACTTTTCCGCTCTCCATCGAAGGGTGAATCCACGCTTCGTCAAGCGCGAATCCCGGCCTATCCTTGACTTTTCGTAGCTTAAGGCCCATCTTCAGCAGGCTATCGTCGCTTTCGACGGATTTCTTTGCCTGAATGGCGGACACGTCCCTCCTCACGCTACCTGGCGCCACCAGCATAAGCCGGTGGCAACTCCGCTTCCGTGAAAGGAACAATCCCATGCCCATCGGCACAGTAAAATTCTTCAACACCGACAAAGGTTATGGCTTCATCGCCAACGAAGACGGCTCGGGCGACAATTTCGTCCATATCACCGCCCTCGAACGCGCCGGGATGTCGACGCTGAACAAGGATCAGCGCGTTTCCTATGACGTCGAAACCGACCAGCGCGGTAAAGTTTCCGCCGTCAACATCCAGTCGGCCTGATCTTTGGCCAAAGAGGAACTGCTAACCCTCGACGGCCAGATCGATGAAATTCTTCCGGACGGACGCTTCGGCGTCATTCTGGAAAATGATCATCGGATCATCGCTTATACGGCAGGCCGGATGCGACGCTTTCGTATCCGGTCGGTCGTGGGCGACGCCGTTCGCGTCGAGATGACGCCTTATGACCTGACCAAGGGTCGCATCATCTATCGCGATCGCGGCGCCGGTCCTGCCGGCGGCGGCCCCCGCAAGGGCAATCGACGCTGATTCCAACCAACCAGAACAGAATAAACTACAGGATATTATGAACTTCACATTGAATGCATTTCCTTCCCTCCTTCGGCCCTATTCCGCCATTGATGCGCGAGCCGACAAACCAGCACGGCGATCGCCGACGCTATCGCAGCGCGAACTGCGCCGCCTGATCGCTCAAATGGTCGACTGACACACAGCCCGACCCTTCAACCACCTACAACTCCAAGGATTTCCGCCATGTCGAACACCAGCGATTTCTACCTGATTCAGGCGGATAAGTGCGCGTCAGACGCGGCGGAAAGCAGCTTGTCGCAGGTTCGCGACCGCAATCTGCGCGCCGAACAGGCGTGGCGCACGATGGCCGAACGTCTGATCCAGACCGAAGCTACGCGCGCGCGGCAGGTTGCTGTTGCAGCCGCCAAGGCAGAGGCAAACGCTGAAGCAAGCGCCGCCGCCGACTGACCGGCCTTCCCGTCAGTCGATGCGATCGAGCAAGTCGCCAATTTTTCCGAACATCTCGTCGATCTGCTCCTTCTCGACAATCAGCGGCGGCGACAGCGCGATGATGTCGCCGGTTGCGCGAACGAGCAGGCCATTGTCGAAACAGGCATGGAATAATTCCATCGCGCGCGCCGTCGGGGCGCCGGGACGCGGCGCAAGCTCGATTCCGGCGACCAGCCCGATGGTCCGAATGTCGATGACGTGGCGACCGCCTTTCAGGCTGTGCGCCGCATCTTCCCAATAGCTGCCCAGTTCAGCGGCCCGGTCGAACAAGCCGTCGCGCGCATAGAGATCCAGCGTGGCGAGACCCGCGGCGCTGGCCAACGGATGCCCCGAATAGGTGTAGCCGTGGAACAGCTCGATCCCGCCGGGCACGCTGTCGATCACCGCATCGTGTAGCTCGCGCTTTACTGCGACGGCACCCATCGGCACCGCGGCGTTGGTCAGCCCCTTTGCCATCGTGATGATGTCGGGCGTCACGCCCCACTGTCCCGCCGCGGTGGCGCCGCCGACGCGGCCGAACGCCGTGATAACTTCGTCGAAAATCAGAATGATGCCATGCTTGTCGCAGATATCGCGCAGGCGCTGCAGATAGCCGACAGGCGGCACCAGCACACCGGTCGACCCTGCCATCGGTTCGACGATCACCGCCGCGATCGTGTCGGCGCCATGCAGGTCGACAAGCCGCTGGAGGTCGTCCGCCAGCTCGGCGCCATGCTGCGGAAATCCGCGCGTGAACGCGTTGCGTTCTATATCGTGTGTGTGGCGGATATGATCGACACCAGGCAAGCCGATCCCGAACGTACGCCGGTTGTTGACGAGCCCGCCGACGCTGATCCCGCCAAAACCGGTGCCGTGATAACCGCGCTCGCGCCCGATCAGCCGCGTCCGCGTCCCCTGCCCCTTCGCGCGCTGGATATTGAGCGCGATTTTCAGCGCTGTATCGACCGATTCGGAGCCGCTGTTGGTGAAGAATATCCGGTCGAGCCCGTCGGGCATCAGGTCAGCAAGGCGCTGCGCCAGCTCGAAAGGCAGCGGATGCCCCAGCTGAAATGTCGGTGCGAAATCCAGCGTGGCCGCGGCCTTCGCGATCGCCTCGACAATCTCGGGCCGGCAATGCCCGGCGTTGCTGCACCATAGTCCCGACGTGCCGTCGAGGATCGCCCGCCCGTCACTACTCTGATAATGCATGCCGCTCGCCGACACGAGCTGGCGCGGGTTCGCCTTGTACGACCGGTTGGCGGTAAAGGGCATCCAGAAGGACGCCAGCTGGTCATTGTCACCCTGCATCGCCGTTTTTCCTTCAGGCTCTCAATCATCGCCGCCCTTCTTGAGGACTGGGCGGGCATCGGGTCAAGCCCGGTATGGCGAGAATGGAGCTTGGTGAGTTTCGCGCAAGCAAAGAATTCGGCATGGTTTAATACCAAAACTGGCAGAATAGCCGCCCCCTCTGGCGCTTCGTCCAAGCTTGCGATACGCTCCCCCCGCACAACAGGGCCGGTTCCCCGGCTCAATCGGGGGCGCATGTCAGTCAATCTGGAACAATGGATCAACGACCATAAAATCGACGAAGTCGAATGCATCGTCCCCGACATCAACGGGGTCCAGCGCGGTAAAGTCCTGCCCGCCAAAAAATTCCTCTCCTCGGTCAAGGACAAGTCGCTGCGCATTCCGGGCAGCGTCTTCATCTGCACGATCGACGGCCATTATCCGGAAGATATCGACGATATCTGGGACAAGGACCCCGACAAGATCCTGATCGCCGATCCGAGCACGATCTGCATCGCCCCGGGGTTCAAATCGCCCACCGCTTTCGTGATCGCCGACGCCTTCAACGGCGACGGCAGCGAGGTCGACATCGCGCCGCGGACGATCCTGAAAAAGGTGCTCGCGCTCTATGCCGAAAAAGGCTGGAAACCGATCATCGCGCCCGAGGTGGAATTCTATCTTGTGTCACAGAATACCGACCCCGACTTTCCGCTGACCCCGCCTACCGGCCAGTCGGGCCGGAGCGAGACCGCGAGCCAGCCGTACGGGCTGGAAGCGATGAACGAATATGAGGATATCATCGATCATATCTATGACGATTGCGAGCTGATGGGGCTCGATATCGACACGATGATTCACGAAATGGGCGCCGCGCAGCTCGAGGTCAATTTCGAGCATGGTGACCCGCTGCGGCTCGCGGACGAAGTGTTCCTGTTCAAGCGCGTCGTACGCAACGTGGCGAAACAGCATGACGTCTATGCGACCTTCATGGCGAACCCGATGGCGGGCCAGCCGGGCAGCGCGATGCACATCCATCAGTCGGTGGTCGATGCGACGACGGGCAAGAATCTGTTTTCGACCGCACAAGGCCGCGATAGCGCGATGTTCCGCAGCTATATCGCCGGGCTCGTGCGCTATATGCCGCAAATCTCGCCCTTGTGGGCGCCGAATGTGAACAGCTTCCGCCGCATGCGCCCCGACAGCGCGGCGCCGATCAACGTCCAGTGGGGCGAGGACAACCGGTCGTGCGGCTTCCGCGTGCCGATTTCGGACAAGGCGAACCGTCGCGTCGAAAACCGCCTGCCCGGCGCCGACAGCAATCCCTATCTCGCGATCGCCGCGTCGCTGATCTGCGGTTATATCGGCATCGTCGATCGGATGGTGCCGGCCAAGCCGATCACCGGCAGCGCATATAACCGCGCGCGCACCCTGCCCCGCACGCTCGAAGCGGCGCTCGACCGCTTCAGTTCGTGCAAAAAGGTCCGCAACCTGCTCGGCGACGATTTCTTCGAAATCTTCTTCGCGGTGAAGGATTATGAGCTGTTCAATTACCAGTCGGTCGTGTCGAGCTGGGAACGCGAACATCTGTTGATGCGGGTCTGACCCGCGAGCCGGCCATGACCGATCCGCTTGCCAACAGCTATTATGCCGCAACCGCGCACGAGTGGCGGTCTTCCTATGAAATGGGCGATGATCTGTCGTTCGACGTCGCGGTGATCGGTGGCGGCTTCACCGGCCTGTCGGCCGCACTCGCCTGTGCCGAGCGCGACTTCTCGGTGATCCTGGTCGAGCGCGAACATGTCGGCTTTGGCGCCTCGGGCCGCAACGGCGGTCAGTTGATCCCCGGCCTGCGCTGGTCTGCCTCCGAACTTGAGACCGAATTCGGCCGCGAACGTGCCGATGCACTGTTCGACCTGTGCTGGCGCGCGAACCCGGTAAAAGCACGCATCGAAAAGCATGGCATCGATTGCGATCTGAAGACCGGGCATCTCGAGGCGGCGTGGACGCCCAAAGATTTCGATGCGATGAACCGCGAAACCGATTATCTGGCGACACGCTTCGGCTACCAAAGCGACGTCGTCGCGAAACAGGATATGGCGAGCCACATCGCAAGCCCGCTCTATCATGGCGGCGTCTATGACCCAAAGGCCGGGCATTTTCATCCGCTCAATTATGCGATCGGGCTGGCGAAAGCGGCCGAAGCCGCGGGTGTGCGCATCTGGGAAGATGAACGCGCTTACCAGATCACCGATACCGCCGAAGGCCACGGCGTGATCACCGACCGCGCGCATATAGGGGCGCGCTATGTTATCGATGCGACAGATAGTTGGATCGGCCATATCGAGCCCGATCTCGGCCGCTACACGGTGCCGATAATGAACTATAACATCGCGACCGCACCGCTCGCGAACGCCGACGCCCTGCTCCCCAGCGATGCCGCGGTCGCCGACAGCCGCTTCGTGCTCAACTATTTCCGCCTATCGGCCGACAAGCGCCTGATCTTCGGCGGCGGCGAGCGTTATTCGCAGACACCGCCGCGCGACATCGCGGCGTTCGTCCGGCCTTTCATGGCAGAGGTTTTCCCGCAGATCGCCGACGCCCCGATCGGTTATGGTTGGGGCGGTGTAGTCGCGGTGACGATGAACCGGCTGCCGCATATCGGGCGGCGCGGGAATGTCTTCTACGCGCACGGCTTCTCGGGGCATGGCGCAATGGTCACGACGCTGGCGGGCGAGTTGATCGCCGAGGCGATGGCGGGAACAGCCGAACGCTTCGACGTGCTCGCCAATCTGCCCGCGAAGCCCTTCCCCGGCGGCAAATGGCTGCGCCAGCCGCTCGCCACGCTCGGGCTCCTCTATTATGCGATGAAGGACAGGCTCGGGTGATCTCGAACGCCGCTATCAAGCGTGTCGCGGACCGCGAAGCCGAGCGTTTTCGCAGCGCCAATCCGCGCGCCTTGGCGCATCACGCAGCCGCGACGGGCTGGTTCCAGTCGGTGCCGTTCCACTGGATGAAGGACTGGCCGAGCCCGGTACCGATCGTTGCGGCGTCGGCGAAAGACGCGACGCTGACGAGCATCGACGGGCAGACTTACGACGACTTCTGCCTCGGCGACACGGCTAGCCTGTTTGGCCATTCGCCGCCCGCCCTCGCCGCCGCGCTCGCAAAGCAGGCGGGAGAGGGCCTGAGCTATATGCTCCCGACGACACGCGGCGCGGCGCTGTCGCAGCGGCTCACCGCGATGTTCGGCCTGCCTTTATGGCAGGTCACCACCACCGCCAGTGAAGCCAACCGCGCGGTCATCCGCTGGTGTCGCGGGATCAGCGGGCGGCAGAAAATCGTGACTTTCAATGGCGCTTATCATGGTGCGGTCGACGACGCCTTCGTCGACCTGAAAGGCGGCGCGCCGGACATGCGGGCAAGCTTGGTCGGCCAGGTCCACGACCTGCGAGCCACGACGACCGTGATCGAATTCAACGACGCAGAGGCCCTGACGGCAGCTTTGCGCGGCGGCGATATCGCGTGCGTGCTTGCCGAGCCGGTGATGACCAATGCCGGCATGGTGCTGGGCGCTCCCGGCTTCCTGGCGACACTCCGCAGGCTCTGCGACGAAACCGGTACGCTGCTGATATTCGACGAAACGCACACAATCTCGTCGGGCTATGGCGGCCATGGCGTCACGCACGGTGCCACGCCCGACCTGATGGTTGTCGGCAAGTCGATCGGCGGTGGCGTGCCGTGCGCGGTCTATGGCTTTTCGGCTAAGGTCGCGGAACACATGGCGGCACTCAACGCCTCGCGTCCCGCGGGGCACAGCGGCATCGGCACGACATTGTCGGCCAATGCGCTCGCGATCACCGCGATGGACGCGATGCTGTCGGACGTCATCACCCCTGCCGCCTACGACCTGATGCTCCGCGGTGCGGCAAGGCTGGTTACAGGCTTGGAACGGGAAATTTCGGCGGCCGACCTCGAATGGCACATCACGCAGGTCGGCGCGCGCGTAGAGCTGCTGACCTGTCCAAACCCGCCCCGCAACGGCAGCGAAGCAAAGGCGGCGATGCAACCCGAACTGGAGGCGGCGATCCATTTGAGCATGGCCAACCGCGGAATTTTGCTAGCGCCGTTTCACAATATGATGTTGGTGAGCCCGGTCACCGGCGATGATCAGATCGACCGGCTGGTCGGCGCACTCGCCGACTGCGTACGTACATTAAAGGAGTAGTGGGGCGATGTCGAAGTCATCGGGAGTGATCGCGGAACGATCGGAAGCGGAGGCCTTTTTCAAGGCGAACCCCGACGTCGATTCGATCGAAATGATCTACACCGACTTCGGCGGCGTCCCGCGCGGCAAGCGCCTGCGCCAGCATGAGGTGATGGCGGTTTACGAAAGCGGCCGCATGTTCCCCGGATCGATCACCGTCGTCGATATTACCGGGCAGGATACCGTCGAAACCGGCCTTGTCTGGGAAGATGGCGACGCCGACCGTTCGATGAAGCCGATCCCCGGTACGCTTGTCCGCACGCCGTGGGGTGGCGACAACGCCGCACAGTTCCTTGTCGATTTCTATGAACTCGACGGTACGCCGCACGACCTTGATCCGCGCCATGTTCTCGGCGGCGTGATCGACCGCTTTACCGCCGACGGGCTGACCCCGGTGCTCGCGGTCGAACTCGAATTCTATCTCGTTGATGCGCGCCGTGCGCGCGATGGCACGGTCCGCCCTGCCCGTCCTGCGTACAGCCGAGACAATCCGCGCAACGTCGAAGTCTATGGGCTGCGCGAACTCGATGATTTCCGTCCCTTCTTCGACGCGCTTTATGCCGCAACCGATGTCCAGGGCCTGCCGCTCGAAAGTGCGATCTCGGAATTCGCGCCGGGCCAGTTCGAACTGACGCTGCGCCACAAGCCCGACGCACTGCGCGCCTGCGACGACGCGATCATGTACAAGCGCCTCGTCAAAGCGATAGCCCAGCAACAGGGGCTCGAGGCGACTTTCATGGCCAAGCCCTTTGCCGAGCAGGCAGGCAGCGGGATGCACATTCATGTCTCGATGAACGACAACAGCGGCACCAATATCTTCGCGAGCGACGACCCTGAGGGCACACCGGCGCTGCGCCACGCGATTGGCGGGATGATCGCGACCGTTGGCGACGCCTTCGCGCTCTTCGCGCCGCATGCGAACAGCTATCGCCGCTTCAAGGCGAACAGCTACGCGCCCGTTGCGCCGACGTGGGGTGTCAACAACCGCACCGTGTCGTTCCGTATCCCCGCGGGCCCGCCGCCCAGCCGCCATGTCGAGCATCGCGCGTGCGGCGCCGACGCGAACCCCTATCTGGCCGTCGCCGCGGTCCTCGCGGGTATGCATCACGGCATGACAAACAAGAGTGATCCCGGCGCAGCGGTGGTCGGTAACGGCTATGACCGCGACAACAGCGGCGACGACAAGCCGCCGTCGAACTGGTTCGCCGCGGTCGACCGCTTCCATGCGTCCGACCTGATGCGCGACTATCTGGGGACGCGCTTCGTCGACATGTTCAGCATCGTGAAGCGCGTCGAGCAAGACCGCTATTTCGGCGTCGTGCCGACGCTCGATTATGACTGGTACCTGCGCAACGCATGAATCTTTCAAAGATTCGTGTTGCAGCGCAAAATAACCTCTTTCCAAGCCGCCATTATTGAGTCAGCTTGGCGTCACAAACAGGGAGGCTGCACATGGATCCGATTGAACTGATCAAGCAAACCCGGGGGCGCCGCTCGCTCCTGCAAGCGATGGGCGTCGCGGCAATTGGGATAAGCTTCGGCGGCCTTGCCGCGTGCAGCAAGGGCGAAGGCAAGAAGCTCGCGAACGGCGAGGAAGCCAAGCTCAACTTCTACAATTGGGACACCTATATCGGCGAGAACACGCTCGACAATTTCAAGGAAGCAACGGGCGTCGACGTAACGATGGACCTGTTCGACAGCAACGACGTGTTGTTCGCCAAGTTCAAGGCCGGCAATCCGGGCTATGACGTGATCGTGCCGTCGAACGACTTCGTCGAGCGGATGAGCAAGGCCGGCATGCTGATGCCGCTCGATCACGCGCTGCTCCCGAACAAGAAGAATATCGATGCCGCCTACATCGACGTCGAATATGATCTGCAGCGCAAATTTTCGATGCCCTACACATGGCTGGCGCTTGGCATCGGCTATCGCAAATCGAAAGTATCGGCGCGGCCCGACAGCTGGAAAGTCCTGTTCGATAGCCCCGAATATGCGGGCCGCATCGCCTGGCTGTCCGAGGCTGGCGATATGTTCCGCCTTTATGGCAAATATCTCGGCAAATCGGTCAACGCGCTGACCCCAGCGGACATCGCGACGATCGAAAAGATGATGATCAAGCAAAAGCCCAATGTGAAGAAATTCCACGAGGACGACGGGCAGGATCTGTTGCTCAAAGGCGACGTCGACGTCGTACTTGAATATAATGGCGACATTGCGCAGGCGATGACCGAGGACAAGGACATCGACTTCGTCGTGCCCAAGGAAGGCAGCCAGCTCAACTCGGACAATCTGTGCATCCCGAAGGGTGCGCCGCATCCGAAGAACGCCCACGCCTTCATCAACTATATCCTCGACGCGAACGTCGACAAAGAAATCACCGAGACGATCCTGTATCCGACGCCCAACTCGGCGGCGAAGGCGCTGATGCCCGACAGCTACAAGAATAATCCGGTCATTTTCCCGCCCGCCGACGTGCTGGCGAAGTGCGAATATGCGCGGTTCAATCCGGAACTGCAGCCGCTTTACGAAGAAGCCTTCACCAGGGTCCGGGCAGCCTAGAAATCTGAAAGGGGCATCGGGGGGTGGCCGAACAGGACTGGAAAACCAACAAAAGGGTCTTTGCGGCGGTATCGCTTCCGACGCTCTTTTGGGTCATCGTCTTCTTCCTCGTGCCGATGGCGATCGTCTGGCTCTACAGCTTTGGCGAGAATAAGGGCCTGACCGAAATCGAGTTTTCGGGCACGCTCGACAATTACAAGCGCGCGACCGAGTGGCTGTACCTGACCATTTTCGGCAAGAGTTTCGCGGTCGCTGCGCTCGTCACCCTCATCTGCCTGATCATCGGCTTTCCCGTTGCGATGGCGATCACTTTTGCCAGCGAGAAATGGCGGCCTTGGCTGCTGCTGGGTATCATGCTGCCCTTCTGGACCAACCTCCTGATCCGCACCTATGCGCTGATGATGCTGCTCGGCACGCAGGGTTTCGCCAACAAGGGGCTCGGTGCGCTGTGGGAAGGAACGAGCTGGATCAAGACGCTCGTCGGACTGCAACCGCTTCCGACATGGGAACCGGTGCAGCTTCTCTTCAACAATTTCGCGGTCGTGTTCGGGCTCGTCTACGTCCACCTGCCCTTCATGGTCCTGCCGCTCTATGCGGCGCTCGACCGGCTCGACCGCAGCCTGATCGAGGCGAGCCTTGACCTTGGCGCCGGGCATTTCCGCACGATCATGCGGATCGTCGTTCCGCTCGCCGCGCCGGGCATCATCGCCGGGGTGATGATCACGCTGATTCCTGCGCTTGGCGCCTATCTTACCCCCGACCTGATGGGCGGGACCGACAGCCAGATGATCGCCAACGTGATCGAGCGCCAGTTCAAAAAGGCGAACGACTGGCCCTTCGGCGCCGCGCTCTCCTTCTTGCTGATATATGCAATGTTCGCGCTGATCGCGATCCAGTCGATGCGCAAAAAAGTGCCGGAGGTCCGCTGATGGCGCTTTTCGCCCGCACCCCCGTAGCCCCGCTCGAATATAGCCGCACCCTATGGATGCGCCTGTGGGTCGGCGCGGTGATGGTCTTCCTCTACGCGCCGCTCGTCGTGCTGATGATCTTCAGCTTCAACGACAGCAAGCGCAACGTCGTGTGGCGCGGTTTCACGACCAAATATTACGAGAAGGCGATGGGCAATGACCAGCTCGTCGAGGCGCTGCTGAACTCGCTGACCATCGCCGCGCTGGCCACCATTGCCAGTCTTGTTCTTGGTGCCGTCGCCGCGGTGATGCTCTGGCGTTTCCGCTTTCCTCTGAAAAGCGCGATCGACGGCACGATTTCGCTGCCGATCATCGTCCCCGAAATCTGCCTTGGCGTCGCCTTTTTGATGTTCTTTGCCGCGGTCGACTGGCCGACCGATCTCGTCTGGCCGTTCAACCTTGGCGCGATCACCATCGCGCACATCACCTTCTGCTTTCCCTTTGTGACGATGGTCGTTCGCTCGCGCCTCGCGACCTTTAATCGCGAGCAGGAGGAAGCGGCGAAGGATCTGGGCGCGAGCGAGTGGCAGGTGTTCCGCGACGTGCTGATCCCGCACATCAAGCCCGCGCTCGTTGCCGGCGCGTTACTGTCCTTCACATTGAGCCTCGACGATTTCGTCATCACCTATTTCACCAGCGGCCCCGACACGATCACCTTCCCGGTGAAGGTCTATTCGATGGTCCGCTTCTCGGTCACGCCCGAGGTCAACGCCGCCTCGACCCTGCTCATCGTCCTCACAATTGCCCTCACCTTCGTCGCGCTCAAACTCCAGGGCGTCAAAGCCATTGCGGAAACCCATTGACCATGACCGAACCCGCCCAACCGATCATCCAGATCCAGAATATCTCGAAGCGTTTCGGCAAGGTCACCGCGGTCGACAATGTCAGCCTCGATATCAATGCCGGCGAATTTTTCGTGCTGCTGGGCCCGTCGGGCTGTGGCAAGACGACCTTGCTGCGGATGATCGCGGGTTTCGAGCTCCCGACCGAAGGCAAGATCTTGATCGACGGGCAGGATATGGCGGGTATTCCGCCCAACAAGCGCCCTGTCAACATGGTGTTCCAAAGCTATGCCGTGTTCCCGCACATGAGCGTCGCCGACAATGTTGCCTATGGATTGAAGATTGCCGGCGTAAAGGGCGGCGAGATCAAGGACCGCGTTGCCGAGGCGCTTGAGCTCGTGAAGCTCGGCGGGTTCGAGGCGCGCATGCCTGACCAGATGTCGGGCGGCCAGCGCCAGCGCGTCGCGCTCGCCCGCAGTCTCGTCATGCGGCCCAAAGTTCTGCTGCTCGACGAACCGCTGTCGGCGCTCGACGCCAAGCTGCGCGCGCAGATGCAGTTCGAGCTTTCAGATCTTCAGGAAAAGGTCGGCATCACCTTTGTCACGGTGACCCACGATCAGGATGAGGCGCTGTCGATGGCGTGCCGCATCGGGGTTATCAACAAGGGCGAAGTGGCGCAGCTCGCGACCCCATCCGATCTCTATGAATATCCGTCGAACCGCTTCGTCGCCGATTTCGTCGGCTCGGTGAACATCTTCGAGGGCAAGCTGACGCTCGATGATCCCGACAAGGCGGCGGTCGACTGCCCCGGGCTTGGCAAAGTCTATCTCAACCATGGCGTCACCGGCCCGCATGGCGCCGACGTCTGGGTCGCGCTGCGTCCCGAGAAAATCTATCTTCATGTTCCGGGCGAAGGCAAGGCCGTCAAGGCCGCGGCGCAGGACGCGCCTGACGGCTATAATTTCGCGCGCGGCAAGATCAAAGGGATGAGCTACCTAGGCGATATCACTCTGTTCGAGATCGAGCTGGAATCGGGAGCGATGCTCCGCGTCTCACGCCCCAATCTCTCGCGCCACGACCAGGAGGATTTCACCTGGGGCGACAAGGTCAGCATGCACTGGCGCGCGGACAGCCCGGTGGTGTTGCTAGGCTAAAACCGGAAAAGAGCTTTCCTTCATCGCCCCTGACGAGGTCAATGGCCCTTCTTCCCCGGCAGAAGATGCAGCACGCCGACAATCACGCCGCCGAGCAGCAGCCCAAATACACCCGCGCCGCCGGCATTGATCAGCCATTCCCACAGGCCTGCGCCGGGCAAGCCGCCCGCCACCGCATGTGCAAAATCGTGGAGGCCATGTCCGATGTTGCCGATATGATATTCGTCGAGGCCGTGAAGGAAAATCTGCCCGCCAACCCACAGCATCGCCGCGGTTCCGATCAGCGCGAGCGCGGCGAGCAGCTTCGGCATGAAGGAAACGAGCCCACGCCCGATCGCCCGGCGTGCGCTGTTGCCCTCTTTCGCCATATGCAGGCCGATGTCGTCCATTTTCACGATCAGGCCGACGACGCCGTAGACCGCAATCGTGATAAAGATCGCCACCACCGCGAGTGTCGCGGCGCGCATCGCGAAATGCTCGTCGAGCACTTCGTTCAAAGCAATCACCATGATCTCGGCCGAGAGGATGAAGTCGGTGCGCACTGCGCCCTTCACCATCGCCTCTTCATGGTCCTTGTCGGCGACGATTTCGGCGTCTTTGGCCAGACTCGTCGTATCCTTCTGCAGCGAGTGCAGCACCTTTTCCGCGCCTTCGAAGCAGAGATAGGCGCCGCCGAGCATCAACAGCGGCGTGATCGCCCATGGCACAAAGGTCGACAGCAACAGCAATGCCGGCAGGATCAGCACCAGCTTGTTGAAGATCGACCCCTTGGTAATTCGCCAGATGATCGGCAGTTCGCGGTCGGGGGTAAAGCCGGTGACGTAGCGCGGGGTCACCGCGGTATCGTCGACGACCACACCCGCCGCCTTGACCCCGGCCTTCGATGCGGCGGCACCGATATCGTCGATGCTCGCCGCGGCGACCTTGGCGATGGTCGCAATATCGTCGAGCAGGGCAAAAAGGCCGGAGGGCATAGGGGTTTGGGCTTTCCTGTTTAGAGCGCGCGGAGTTTCGGCAGCACCTCATCGAGAGATTTGCGGATGATGGCAACCATCTCGTCGATCTGCTCGGTCGAAATGATCAGCGGCGGGCACATCACCAGGCTGTCACGGATGCCGCGCACCATCAATCCATTCGCGATACACGCATCGCGCGCCATCGGTCCTGCCGTGCCCTCGGCGCCGCCAAAGCGTGCGCGCGTTGCCTTGTCGGCAACGATCTCGACCGCACCCAACAGGCCGATCGAACGCGCCTCGCCGACGAGCGGATGATCGTTCAGCGTCGCCAGCGCCTTCGCGAGATGCGGACCGGTGACGCTGCCGGTGCGCTCCACAAGCCCCTCGCGCTCGATGATCTCGATATTCTTGAGCGCGACGGCTGCTGCAACCGGATGCCCCGAATAAGTGAAGCCATGAACGAAGTCTCCCCCGGTCTTGAGCACATCGACCACATGGCTCGCGACCGCAGTGGCCGAGATCGGCAGGTACCCCGACGACAGCCCCTTCGCCATCGGCATCAGGTCGGGGGTAAATCCCATCACCTCATGCCCCCACATTTTTCCGGTTCGGCCGAAACCGCAAATCACCTCGTCGGCGACTACCAGCAAGCCATATTTGCGCGCCACGGCCTCGACCTTCTGCCAATAGCCTTTTGGCGGGATGATGACACCGCCCGCGCCCTGCACCGGCTCTCCGATGAAGGCCGCGCAATTCTCGGGGCCGACCTCGAGAATCTTGTCCTCGATCGCCTGAACACAAGCGTCGCAAAACTCGTCCTCGGTCATCCCCTGCCCTTCGCCGTAGGCATAGGGCTGGCGGACGTGCTCGACACCAGGGATGGGCAAGTCGCCCTGTGCATGCATCGCCTTCATTCCGCCCAGCGAAACACCCGCGACGGTCGAGCCATGATAGGCGTTCCAGCGGCTGATGAAGACGGTTCGCCTGGGTTCGCCCTTCAGCTTCCAATAGTGGCGCACCATGCGGAAAACCGTATCGTTCGCTTCACTGCCCGACGCGTTGAAGAAAATATGCGGCAGACGATTGCCGGTCAGTTCGGCGATCTTCGCCGCGAGCATCACCGTCGGCGGCGTCGCGGTCTTGAAGAAGGTATTGTAAAAGGGCAGCTCGCGCATCTGCGCCGCCGCCGCATCAACCAGTTCCTCGCGGCCATAGCCCACGTTTACGCACCACAGGCCAGCCATGCCGTCGAGGATGCGGTGGCCGTCGCCGTCGTGGATATAGCAACCCTCGGCATGGGTGATGATGCGGCTGCCGCCGAGCTTTTCGATTTCGGCCCAATCGGCCTGCGCGGGAAGGTGATGCGCGACGTCGAGGCGGCGCAGTTCGGCGATGTCGTGATTACGGGGCATATCATATTCCTGATCGTTGGAGGCGGTCGAAGCCGCAGAAGAAAGGCCGGGCAATTCAGCCCGATCCATCGATCAGGGGGAGAAGCAAAGCCGCGCAAGATAGCGGTCGTAACGGGTGACGTGCCGGTTCACAGCTCGCCCCGCAGCGCCTGTCCGAGCAGGCGAAAATAGGTCTGGCTCTCCTGATTGCCGTCGGTTCCCCACTCAGGATGCCATTGCACCGCAAGCAAGGGGGCACCGTTCGGCCGCGCACTGAACGCCTCGACCAGCCCGTCGGGTGCACGCGCCTCGACCGACAGCCCGTCGGCGAGCCGCCCCACGCCCTGATAATGAACCGAATTTACATCAAGCGACGGGGCGCCATAGGCCGAAGCCAGCGTCCCGCCTTCCACCAGATCGACATGGTGCCGGTGATCGAACATCGCATCGAACAGAGTGCCGTCGGGCGTATGATGGCGCAGCAACTCGCCATTCGTCGCGGTATCGCGGCGCAGCGTCCCACCGAGCGCGACATTGATGTCCTGAAACCCACGGCAAATACCGAATAGCGGCCGCTGCGACGCGATCACGGCCTTGACCAGATCGCGCATCATGCGGTCGCGGTCGGGATCGAACGGCCCCTCCCCTTCATCGTCTTCCCCATAGCGCGCCGGCTCGACATTCGAGGGCGATCCGGTGAGCAGGACGCCGTCGAGCCGCCCGACGATTTCGTCTGCGCGCATATAGTCGGGAAGCGAGGGGATGAGCAGCGCGGCGCAATCGGCGTGACGCATCGCCG
Organism: Sphingopyxis sp. Soil_C_28; assembly: GCF_057657055.1. Lineage (NCBI taxonomy): Bacteria > Pseudomonadati > Pseudomonadota > Alphaproteobacteria > Sphingomonadales > Sphingopyxidaceae > Sphingopyxis > Sphingopyxis sp. Soil_C_28. Next base: position 1,056,525 of record NZ_JBDGJE010000001.1, on the reverse strand, counting down.
CCTTCGCATAACGGTTCATCACCGCCTGCGCATATTCGGCGCCGACCTGCCGGTTACAAGCGATGATGCCGAGGACGGGGCGAACGGACACGAGCGACGGAATCCTTCAAAAATCGAAATTCCATTGCTGCCGATTTTTGCGGGCCGATACCAGCGGAAATTGCCAATTCAGGCGTATTGCCGTGCAAAGGCGGCCGCAGCGCCGAACAAACCGGGCTGAGGATGGGTGATGAGCTTGACCGGAAGCGCCGACATGAAACCCTCGAACCGCCCCTTTTCGATGAAACGTTCGGGAAATCCGGAGCGCACGAGGCTGTCGCGGATACGAAGACCGAGCCCGCCCGCCACGACCACGCCACTCGCCCCCTGCGCCAGCGCAAGATCGCCCGACACGCTGCCGAGCGACAGGCAGAAACGGTCGACGGCGGCCGCGGCGAGGCTGTCTTCGCCGCTCAGCGCGTTGGTCCAGATCGCCTTGTCATCGAGCCGCGGGATCGCGCGGCCCTCCAGCGCGGCCAGCGTTTCATATATATCGACAATGCCCGGCCCGGATACGATCCGCTCGATCGACACCCGCCGATGCCGTTTGCGCAGTCGCGCGAGGATCGCATCCTCGATGCTGTCGAGCGGCGCAAAATCGATATGTCCTCCCTCGGTCGCCTGCACGCGGTAGTCCGTGCCATTGCGCCAAATGTGCGCAACACCCAGCCCGGTACCGGGACCGATGATGGTGATGGTGCCGGTCGTCGGAAGCGGTTCGTCGGGCCCGGTCAACCGCTCGAAATAATTCTCGCCAGCCTGCGCAACGGCATGTCCCACCGCCTCGAAATCGTTGACGAGGACATAGCGATCGACGTTGAGCTTTTCGTTGATCAACGCCGGACGGATGATCCACGGATTGTTGGTGAACCGGATGATGTCGCCGCGCGTCGGCCCGGCAATCGCGATAGCGACCGCGCGCGGTAGGGTTCCGCCCTGCTGACGCTCGAAATCCTGCCACGCGGTCTGGAAGCTCGCATGATCCTTGGTATGCAAAGTCGTCGCTTCGCCGAGCGACAGGACGCGGCCGCCTTCTACCTCGGCGATCGTGAAGCGTGCGTGCGTTCCGCCGATATCGACCGTGACGATCTGTTCGCTCATAACTCTCCCTTACCGGTCCGAACGCAGCCGGTTCGCCCGACGAATGTCGCATGGTTCGAGGCGATGCAACAAGGCATAGCTATGCGCGGTGCCTTGCATTCCAGCGACAACGGATCTAGTTGCGATTCGTTCTCAATAAAGAAGGTGTCCCGATGTCCGATATCCCGACCGCCCCGACCCACGACTGGAATGGTGACAGCGGCAACCGCTGGGCCGCCAATCTCGCGCGACTGGACGTGATGCTTGAAGAATTCGGCAGTGCGGCGATCCGTGCCGCGAATGCGCAGCCCGGCGAACAGATACTCGACATCGGTTGCGGTTCGGGCACGTCGACGCTGGCCCTTTCCGAACAAATCGGACCGGATGGATATATACTTGGCGTGGACATATCCGAGCAGTTGGTGGAGGTCGCAAGCGCCTTGGCCCCGGCAACATCTCCCGTCGAATTTCGATGCGCCGACGCCGCCACAGCCCCGCTTCCGTCCCACGCGTTCGACCTGCTCTTTTCGCGTTTCGGTGTGATGTTCTTCGACGATCCGGTGGCCGCGTTCGCGCATATGCGCGGCGCATTGAAACCGGGCGGGCGGCTCGCCTTCGTGTGTTGGCGCGGTGCACAGGAAAATGACTGGGTTCGCCTGCCGATGGCGGCGATCCGCGATATCGTTCATCCCACCCCCGCCGATCCGAATGCGCCGGGGCCTTTCGCCTTTGGCGATCGGCAAAGGCTGGCCGGCATTCTTGCCGCGGCGGGCTTTACCGCGATCGACATCACGCCTTTTGACACGACCATTTCCTATGGCAGCGGAGCGACACGCGATGCCGCAATCGACGATGCGCTCGACATGGCCTTTCAGGTGGGGCCGCTCTCGCGGGCGCTCGCCGATCAGCCCGACGAGGTTAGAGCGGCCGCCGCGAGGGCGGTGCGTTCTGCCTTTGCCAAGCGGCCTGGCGAGACGTCGGTGTTGATCGACGGCGCGGCCTGGATCGTGACCGCGCGCAATTAGGATCGCGCCGCGAGCTTTTGCGCGCGAATATCCTTCTTAAGCACCTTCCCGACCTTCGAGCGGGGCAAATCGTCCCAGATCTCAAGCTCCTTGGGTGCCTTGACGCTGCCGATCGCGGCCTTAACCGCCGCGATCAGTGCATCCGGATCGGCGCTGTGGCCGGCGCGAAGCTGTACGACCGCGCACACACGCTCGCCCCATTTGTCGTCGGGCAACCCGAACACGGCGCCGTCCTGCACCGCCGGCTGCGCCAGCAGCGCCTGTTCGACCTCGGCCGAATAGACGTTGAAGCCGCCGGTGATGATCATGTCCTTGGCGCGGTCGACGATGAAGAGGAAATTGTCGGCGTCGAGATAGCCGATGTCGCCGGTGCGATGCCATCCGTCCACGCTTGCTTCGGCGGTGGCCTCGGAGTTCTTGTAATAGCCATCCATCACCAGTGAGCCCCTGACGACGATCTCGCCGCGCTCACCCTGCGCCACGATGTTGTTTTCGGTGTCGAGGATCGCGACCTGCACCAGCGGACCCGGCCTTCCCGCCGAAGACAGGCGCGCGCGCGCAATCGAACCGTCGGGATTAAAATGGTCCCTCGGCGCCATCATCGAAATCATCATCGGCGCTTCGGTCTGGCCGAAAAGTTGCGCCATCACCGGGCCGAGCTTGCCGATCGCCTCCTCCAGCCGCGCGGCCGAGATCGGTGCGGCGCCGTACCAGAAACATTGCAGCGACGAGAGATCGGTCACGGGCAGCGCGGGATGGTCGAGCAGCATGTAGATCAGTGTTGGCGGCAGGAAGGTATGCGTCGCCCGATGGCGCGACGCGAGCGCCAGAAACTCGCCAATATCGGGATAAGGCATGATCACGATTTCGCCGCCATGCGCCATGATCGGGAACGCCAACACCCCCGCCGCATGTGTAAGTGGCGCCATCGCGAGATAGACCGGTCGCCCTTCGAAGGGATAGCCCATCAAGGTCAGCGCGGTCATCGCCTCGAGGTTGCGATTGGTCAGCATCACCCCCTTGGGATGGCCGGTGGTGCCGCCGGTGCCGGGAATCATTGCGAGGTCGCTGACGGGCGCCGCCCGGAATGGGGTGTCGGGGACGCCCGCCAGCCACGGGTCGAGAGAGGGCGCGAATAGCTGTTCCGCATCGAGGCAGACGAGCAGCTCGAGTTTGGGCAGGCGCTGGCGCAACTCGCCCACCAGTCCGGCGAATTTCGAATGGAAGAACAGCGCCGCGCAGTCGAAATTATCGAGGACATAGGCGTTCTCGGCGGCTTCATTACGCGGGTTGATCGGACACCACACCGCCGCGGCGCGCGAAATGGCGAAGACGCAGGCAAAGGCGACGGGATCGTTGCCCGACAGGATCGCGACATGCTTGCCCGGCACGATGCCCGACGCATTCAGCCTATGCGCCACGCGGTGGGTGAGCGCCTGCACCTCTCCATAGGACAGGCTTTTCCCGTCCATCGTCAGGCAGGGTGCATCGGCGCCGAGCGACGCCCCCTTGTCGAGCCAGTCGACCAGTCGCATCAGTCGTCGACCGTGACGATCGGTTTCAGGACCAGCCCGAACTGGCGCAGCACGCCCAATATCTCATGATGCCCGAACGCTTGGCACGCCGAGGCGAAACCGACGCGGCGCGGCGGTTGCTGGAGCAGGTTCATCGCCGCCCAAGCCTGCATCAATCCCGTCTGCTTGTAATTGCTATTGCCGTGGATCAACACATGCGCGCGGCCGAGCGGGCCCGAGGCGTAAACCGAATCAATGCTGGTATTGAGCCGCGGATTTTCGCGTGGCGGCATGTCCCCCTGCACCGATTCCGCCATCTTGGCGAGCGCGGCCTCCTGCTCCTTGAACGGCAGCGGCTTGATGTCGGTGTCGATCATCTTGGTCATGGCGACGACATTATCCATCACCTCCCGCGCGAACACCCCCCCATAGACCTTGACCGTCGAGACGCGCGGATCCTGCTTGAACCAGATCGGGTGCGAGGTGCCGCCCCATGGCAAAGTCAGCGCGGTGGCATGCTGGCCGGGCACCTGACATTCGGTCGCGGTCAGGGTCGGCCATTGGACATACTGGTTGTTCTCGAGATAATACCAGTCAGCCTTGAGGATCGTGAAGATCGTCTGCACCGAAGCATAGGTCGGGAAACCTTTCCACAGCACCAGCATGTCGAGCGTGTCGAGCCCCGGCGCCTGTTCGAGCGCGATGTTCGCCGCGATCTCGCCCGTGGTGTACATCTGGGCGACGCAAGGCGACAGCAGCAGGCCCTTTTTGGCAAAGGCATCGCCCCATTTTTCCTGCGCCAGCAGCATCCAGTCCTGTTCGCCCGTCGTATCGAGATAATGGGCGCCGGCGGCGAGGCACGCCTCGACCGTCTCGGGGCCATATTTGATGAACGGGCCGACCATGTTGCAGACGACCCTGGCGCCCTTGAACAGCTTGGTCAGCGCCTCGACGCTATGCTCGACCTCGGCGACTTCATAATCGGCGGTCTCGATGCCCGGCACCTTGTCCATCACCTCCTGCACGCGCTTCTTGTCGCGTCCTGCCGCGATGAAGGGGATGCCGAGTTCGCGCAAATATTCGCAGACGAGGCGGCCCGTGTAGCCCGAGGCGCCATAGACGATGACCGGTTTCTTGCTCATTGGATTTTCGTTCCTGTTTTGATGGAATTCGGATCAGACCGCGGTGTAGCCGCCGTCGACGATCAGCTCGCTGCCGCACATGTAGGCGGCGTCGTCGCTGGCGAGGAACAGCAGCGGGCGTGCGATCTCGCGCGTCGTCGCCATGCGGCCAAGCGGGATTGCGCCCCCGGTCGCGGCGGCGAAATCGGCGGCGGCATCCCCAAGGCTGCCGACCGCATCGGCGACCAGCTTGGTCTCGCAATAGCCGGGATGCAGCGAGTTGATCCGCACCGGCCAGCCCTTGCGCGCGCAGTCCACCGCTACCGCCTTGGTCAGCATCGCAACCCCGGCCTTGCTGGCATTATACGCGGGGAAGAGCGGCTCGGCGACGTTCGCGGCGATCGAGGCGACGTTGACGATTATCCCGCCCTTTTCCTTCATCACCCCGATGCCGGCGCGAACGCCGAGGAAGACACTCTGCAGATTGACCGCCATCAGCCGCTGCCATTCGTCGAGGTTCGTATCGACGACCGATTTCAGGAAACCCATGCCGGCATTGTTCACGAGGATGTCGAGTTTGCCCTCACGCGCGACGACATCGGCGACGAGCGCCGCCCATTCCGCCTCGTCGGCAACATCCTGCCGTTTCGCCTCCGCCTTATGCCCTTCGGCGCGGATCGCCGCAGCGGCAATCTCCGCCTCTTGTCCGTCGATATCGGTGATTGTCACCGAGGCGCCTTCGCGCGCAAATTCCTGGGCGGCGGCGAGCCCGATGCCGCGCGCAGCGCCGGTTATCAGCACGCTCTTGCCGATAAAACGCATCATGCCATGTTCCTTAAATTCGGGTCAGCAACAAATTGGGCACGGTGGGCTGAGGGAGGGGGCGCCCGTCGTTCCCCTTGGCGTCAGCGATCAGAACTTCATCGTCGCTTCGACGCCATAGGTGCGCGGCATTCCGCGGTTCAGATAGTCGAGCCCGAACACATCGATGTTGAGGCCGTAGGTGTAATAATATTTGTTGGTCAGATTTTTGACCCAGGCGCTGACCGAGAAATTGTCTTTCTGGTAAGTGACCCGGCTGTTGATCAGCCAATAGGAAGGATTGCCGCAGGTGAAGGCCGTGCCCGCCGGCCGGATGGCACCCGGAGCCCCGACCCGATCGCAAGGGTCCTGATCATAATCGCCGAACGAGTCGAAATAATATTTGCCCATATAATTGGCGTCGCCGCGCACCGTCAGCTTGCCGATATTGCTATCGAACACATCCCATTCGACGCCGGCCGTGAACGTCGTCTCCGGTGCGTTGGGGAATGAGTTTCCGTTGACGTTGCGGGTGAATTGGGTCGCTGGGTCGGCCGGATCGACGACATTGCCCTTATATTTGCTGTTCAGCAGGCCGAGCGTCGCATCGAACCGCAGCGAGTCGGCTGCCTGGATCGTCAGTTCGGCCTCGCCGCCATAAACGCGGCCGTTCGCGCTGCGGGTAAAGGTCGTCGCGCCGACCACCTGCGTCGTCTGCTGGTTCGAATAATCGTAATAGAAGCCTGCGAGATTGAGCTGCACGCGGCGATCGAAGAAGCGCGTTTTCAAACCGCCCTCATAGGCATTCACCTGTTCGGGTTTGATATAATAGACCTGGTTCGTGCCCTGATAGGCCAGCCCGTTATAGCTGCCGCTGCGATAGCCGCGACTATATTGCAGATAGCCCATGACATCGTCGGCAAACTTGTAGCTGACGTTGACGCGACCAGTCAGCCGGTTAGCCTTGCTGCTGAGATTCATCGTCGGCAGGTTCGGGTTATATGGGTTGCTGTACGGGATCAGGTTGGCCACGGGGGTAGTGCCGTCGAGGCTGTACAGGATCGTGCTGCCGTTGCGGAACTTCACCTTGTCCATCGTGTAGCGCAGCCCGGCCGCGACAGTGAGCTCGTCAGTCGCCTTCCACGTCACATCGCCATAAATCGCTTTGGACGGCCGCTGGATATCGAATTTCTGCGATCCCAGGATCGGCGTGAACGGCGGCGCGCCAGCCGCGCGGCAGGCGGCGGAAATCGCCCCTCCAAAACCGCCGCCGCCCGAATTGTTGAGCTGAATATCGGTTAGCAGCGCGATAAGCGAACGCGCATCGAGGAAGCCGGTCGGGTTGACTGCAACGGGAGCGCAGCTTGCTGGATTGGTCGGATCGAGCGCGGGATTGGCGGCAAAGGCCGGGACGATACCGATCGAGTCCGGCGTTGCGACCGCGGCGTTATTGTAGCTTCCGGGTAGGCCCGCGCCGAGCAGCAGCGGGCGGATGACGCCGAAGAAATCGGGTTCGTTCGACGTCTTCACCGTATCCTTACCATAATAGAGGCCGCCGATGATATCGAGGCTATCGCCCGAATAGGCGATCCGGAAATCCTGATTGAAATTCTTGCTGCGCGACCGGAAGCGGATTGCGCAAAGATCGTTGGGCGATCCGTCGCAGTCGTTCGGATCGATGGCGTAACGGCCCTTGTCGAAGCCGGTGATCGAAGTGAGGGTGACATCGTCGCTTAGTTCGTAGCCGATGTTCAGCGAGCCGCCCGTGGACTTTGTATAATTGGTGCCGCCGGTGTCGGCCGACACTTCATTGCGGCGCAGTGCGCGGCCACCGTTCTGCGCCGGGTCGAAACGCGAATAGCCGAGCGCGTCGCGATCGCCTTCCAATTGTCCAATCGCATAGGCGTTGGCGCCGAGCGGGTCGTCCTTGGCGGTATAGAATTTCAGATTGATATCGAGCCGGTCGGTCGGTTTCCAGCGGAGCGACACGCGACCGCCGATCGTGTCGGTGGTGCCGACATGACGGCCCTGCGCGGGATTATATTGCCAGCCGTCGCCTTTCGAGCGGGTACCGGCGATGCGGATGCCCAATACGTCGGGAACCAGCGTGAATTCGGCCGCGCCCTGAACCGTTTTAGTGTCGTAATTGCCGTAACCGAGCGTCAGATAGCCGTTGTTGCCATCGAGGTCGGGCTTGCGGGTAAAGAAGCTGACCGCGCCGCCCGTGGTGTTGCGGCCGTACAGCGTGCCCTGCGGACCGCGGAGGACTTCGACGCGGTCGATGTCGTAAAGCTGCTGACCATGGCTTGCGCGGAAGCTTTGATAAACCTCGTCGACATACACCCCGACAGGGGACGCGGTTGACGCCGAAAACTCGTTCGCGACCGAAATGCCGCGAAGTGCAAAGTTCGGCTGGGTGTTTCCGTAAGGGCTGGTGACTTGCAAACTGGGGATCGCGCCCATCAGATCCGACGTTTCGGTAATCCCGCGGCTCTCCAGCGCGTCGCCACCGATGGCAGACACCGCGACGGGGACATCCTGCAGATTCTGCGCGCGTTTCTGAGCCGTGACGACGATTTCGGCGATGCCGCCGCTTTCCGCCTCGGGCGCCGCGTCGGCTTCTTGCGCGTAAGCGACGCCATGCCAGCCAATCAGCATGGTGGTGGACAGACAGCTTGCCAGGATAGCTTTCTTCGTCACGCCTTTTCTCCCACGGTTCGAACCCATTCTGTGTGGGCCCTTCGACAATGAGGAGGCTATGGCGCGCGCCACGGCAATGACAGACCGGGTGGCGGGGGGAGCGATGGGGGGGACGCTTGCGGTCGGGGCCGCATGGCTATAGCCATGACGCTCAGATGGAGGGCGAAGATATGACCATCCAGCCGGGGCAGAGGATAGAAACAAAAGCGCAGCATCGCGCCGCGGCGGAGCACCGCCCTCCCCGAATGCCGCGCGGCAAATATGCGCCGCCGCGCTTTCCAGCCGACATGGTCGGTACCGACCGCTGGCAGAATTGGCTCGATGAACTTGCGCGGCACGAACTTTGCCTCGTGCGGGCGCCCGCCGGATATGGCAAGACGGCTTTTGCCGCGACCGTGTTCGCGAACGCCCGATTGGCCGGCTGGTCGGTCGGATGGGTATCCTTCGACCCGGAGGACAGGGAACCGGCGACAGTTGGGCATCTGTTCGAAGCGGTGCGGCTGGCGCGCGGCGCTCCTCGCGAAGACAGCCTGGCCACCCTGTCCTCGGCTCCGGCTTCGGCGGCGATCCTCGCGAGCGCGCTCGCCGACCGGATCGAGGCCTCCGAACACCCCCTGCTTCTCATTCTCGACGACGTCGACCGCTTGACCGATCCGCGCACGATCGAGGTGCTGAACCGCCTGTTGCGTCATCCCCCGACCCCTTTGCGGCTGATCCTGTCGTGCCGGACGATGCCGGCGGTGGCGTTTGACGACGTCGAGCGGAGGGGCATGGCGCTTTCCATCGGCAGCGGCGACCTCGCGCTTGCCGACGAGGAGGTTCAGCTTTTCCTGCATGGCACAGCCGCATCGCACGACGGAGGCGAAGGGACTAAACTCAACCAGATCATGAAGGGGTGGCCTGCGGGCGTCCGGCTGGCGCGCATCGACGGATCGACCGCCGCGCTCAGCGAGCGAATCGAGGCCTATTTCGCGCCGCTGATCGCCGCCCTGCCCGACGCCGAGCGCCTCTTTCTACAACGCTGTGCGGTCGCCCCGCGCTTCAATGCCGAGCTTTGCCAGCTTTTGAGTGGAGAAAAGGATAGCGCCACGCTGCTGCGCGATCTCACAGCACGCGGTATGTTCATCGAGGCCCCGACCGACGGCAGTGGATGGCATCGTCTGCATCCGGCGTTCCAGGCCGCGCTTCGACGGCACCTCGAAACCGACGCGGATGCTCCGCTCCAGTTGCACCGCGTTGGGGCGCGCTATTTCGTCGCGCAGGAAATGCCCGTCGAAGCCGCCGAACAGGCGATGATGGCAGGCGATTTCGAGCAAGCGGCCCAATTGTTGGCGGGCAGCATTTTGCCGATGATAGAATGTGGGGAGATTTCGCGCGCTGCGACGTGGATGAACCGATTGCCCGCGGCACAGATTGCCGCCTTCCCGGCCCTGGTTCAGGCGCGGGCCTGGCTATTCACGCTCATGGCGGAGCCCGGCGCAAGCGCGGCGATTGCGGCTCTCACTGCCAGCGGCGCGGTCGGCGAAGCGCGCGCGGTCGATCTGGTTCACCGGGCCTATAATCGCGACCAGCTCGCCGAGGTCGTCGAGAAATGCGACCAGCTGCTTGCATCGCCCGAGGAGCTTTCCGATTTCGCCGTCGCGATGATCCGCACCGTGCTCGCCCATGGCGCATTGAAACGTGGCCTGTTCGGGCTGGTTCACCACGCCGTCCGCCCGCTGATGCTGCGTGGAGCGCGACCGCCGCTTGCGCTGCCTCTCGCGCTGGCTGTGTGCACGCGCGCGGCGCTTTCGCGCGCGCAAGGCCAGCTCGCCGATGCCGAGCGCGTGTTGCGCGATGGCCTGCGTCCTTCCTCCGTACCAAATCTTGCCACTGCGCTGGTCGAGGCGGGGCTGGCACGCTGCTGCTACGAGCGCGACGAAATGGCTGCCGCAGCCGAACTGGCGGCACGCGCGCTTCCGCTACTCGAACAAAGCCCGTTTCAGGACGCATTGCTCCCTGCTTTTCTCGTCGCCATCCGGTCGGCCGCCGGCATGGGACATGTGAACAAGGCGGCATCGCTGATCGACCGCGCCGAACTTGTCGCGTTCGAGCGCGAATGGGCGCCCCTTAAAGCGCTGTGCATCGTCGAACGCGCGCGTCTACGCCTGCCGCAAACGATCGACGCGGAAGCCGTCGTTGCGACCGCGGACGAGGAAAGCGCCGTGCTCGACCCGCTATCGGCGGCAGGGCGCGCTTTCGCCCTGCTGTCCGAGATGCGTGCCTATGAAGCGATCGCCAACGGCGACCGTCCGCGGCTCACGACCGTGGCCGAACGGCTGCTACGGCTCGCCTCGAACGCCGACGACGCCGAACTGCGGGCGACGGCCACGCTGCTCAACATCCTTCCTCAACTCAGCGGACGCTGCGACAAGATGGTCGAACTTGAAACTGTTCGTTTCCTCAATCACGCCGCCAGCGTCGGGTTCCGCCGCACCATCGTCGATGTACTCGACGTTACCGGCGTTCGCGCCGTGCAGAATTTCTGCAGCGAGGCCTATTCGTCGGGTTCTTTTCTCGCGCTGCTAAAACTCGCCGAACCGTCGCGGCGCAATCCAGCGCTGGAGAGCGCCCATTTTGCAGCCCCCGGTGAGGCCTTTTCGTTCCTGACCGAGCGCGAGATCGAAATTTTGAGTGCGCTGAATGCCGGGGAATCGAACAAGGAAATCGCCCGGACGCTGCAGCTCGCGCCTGAAACGGTCAAGTGGCACCTCAAAAATGTGATGCGAAAACTGCGCGCCAACAGCCGCGAAGAAGCCGTACAAAACGCGTCGACGCTGGGCCTCAAACTGAACGAGGCAGCACCGCGCGATTGACGCGCGATATTTTTCCAAGGCTGCGCGTTCGCTGCTCCGTCTTGTGATTGTCGCCGGGAAGATATCCCGGCCCCCGATCACAAGAGGAACCCGATGCGCAAGACTTTGCTGGCCTCCACCTGCCTGGCCACCCTCCTTTCGACCACGGCCTATGCCGAAACGACGATCAGCACGGCCACCACCGCGCCGGTTCTAACATCGACGATCAAATCGGGTGCAGCCGATGACATCAAGATTGTTGCAGCTGGCTCGATCAAGCCGACGGTCACCGGTCCCGCGGTCACGATCGACAGCAATCACAAGGTCGTCAACGAGGGCACGATCGAGTTCAGCAATGTCGACGGCGCGACGGGCATCCTCGCGGGCGCCGGGACGACGGGCGGCATCACGAACAGCGCGAGCGGCAAGATCACCCTCGGCGAAACCTATGCCCCGACCGACATCGACAACGACGGCGACCTCGACGGCGCCTTCGCCATCGGCAGCAATCGCGTCGGCATCGCAACTGCGGGTGCTTTTGCCGGCAATATCGTCAACTCGGGCGCGATCGCGATTGAGGGCAATAATTCGGCGGGCATCCGCCTTGGGGGGCCACTGACGGGCAATTTCACCAACGACGGGACCGTCGGCGTCATCGGCGACCGGGCGCTCGGCGTCGGGCTGCAGGATGTGACGGGTAATGTCCGCCTCGCGGGCACGATCAGTGCGCAAGGGGTCGATGCAATCGGCGCGCGCCTCACCGGCAACATCACTGGCGCGCTCGTCGTCCAGGGCAACCTCACCGCGACCGGTTATCGCTTCACCGCTCCGCCGACCGACCCGTCGAAGCTCGACGCTGACGACCTGCTGATCGGCGGAAACGCGCTGTCGATCGAAGGCAATGTAACCGGCGGCATCATCCTCGCGGTTCCGCCGAAAGATTCGAGCACGACCGACAAGGACGAGGACAAGGACGGCATCGACGACGACAAGGAAGGCAGTGCCGTAGTGCGCTCTTTCGGCTCGGCAGCGGCGATCCGCATCGGGTCGGCGGACCGCGCCGTCACGATCGGCCCCGTCGCCGGAACCGGCACCGGCCTTGGCTTCATCATCGATGGCGCCGTTCTTGGTAGCGGACTCTATGCCGGCAAGGACGGCAACGCCATCCAGATCGGAGGCCTCGGCGGCGCCGTAACCATTGCTGGCGGCATCGGTATCGGCGCGACCGGCAACGTGACGGCGCTTTCGAAGGATACGGCGGCAACGGCAATCCGTATCGGAAGCGGCGCCACGACGCCGGAAATCCGCAACGCGGGCAAGATCGAGGCGACGACCGGCGGCAATGCGGCAGGCGCCGTGGCAACCGCAGTCCTTATCGAGGCCGGGGGCGACGTCCCGCTCATCCGCAACAGCGGGTCGATCACAGCCAAGACCGGCGGCGACAACGGCACCGCACGCGCCATCGTCGACCTGTCGGGCAAGGTCAGCACGGTCGAAAACAGCGGCACGATCAGCGCCGCCGGCGCGCTGGCCAGCTCCGACCGCAACGTCGCGATCGACCTGTCCGCGAACGTCACCGGGGCGTCCGTCAAGCAGACCGCCGTCGCTGCGGGCATCACGGCGCCCAGCATCGTCGGCGACGTCCGCTTCGGCGGCGGCAACGATGTGTTCGACATTGCCGACGGCTCGGTGAAGGGGAACAGCTTCTTTGGCGCCGGCAACAACAAGCTCGCGCTGTCGGGTGACGCGACCTATGCTGGCAACGCCCGCTTTGGCACCGGCAATGATGCGATGACACTCGCTGGAACCTCGAAGTTCACCGGTTTGGCGGACTTTGGTGGTGGCACCGATACGCTGACCATCGGTGGCACGTCGATCTTCTCGGGTACGCTCGCCAATTCGCAGGGTCTGGCGGTTTCGGTCGCCGGCGGGACGTTCGACGTCGGCGGCGCCGCGACGATCTCTTCGCTCGCCATCACCGACAAGGGCACTCTTGGCGTGATGCTCGATACCGGCAACACGGGAACGAACCTTCAGGTCTCCGGCAACGCCAGCTTCGGCGCCGAATCGAAACTCGCGCTCAAGCTGTCGAGCATCGAAAAGGCCGAGGGCAAGCATATCGTGCTCACCGCAGGAACCCTGACCGGCGCGAGCAACCTCACGGCATCGCAGACGCTGCTTCCTTTCCTATACAAGGGCACGCTGACCTCGAACGCGACCCAGCTGATCGTCGACGTGTCGCGCAAGAGCACGACCGAACTCGGGCTCAACCGCTCCGAAGCCGGCGCATTCGACGCAGTGCTCGATGCAGTAATCGCCGACCAGAAGATCGAGGACGTATTCCTCGGCATCACCGACGGCGCCCAGTTCCGGGGCCAGCTAGGCCAGATGCTCCCCGAGCATGAGGGCGGCGTCTTCGAAACCGTCACCTCCGGATCGCGCGCGCTGTCGCGCTACCTCCAGGATCCCAACGCTCCGTTCCAGGACGAAGGCAAATGGGGCTATTGGGTCAATCAGGCCGTCTGGGGCACGTCGAAGAGCGTCGGCGATACGGCGAGCTACGACGTCAGCGGCTGGGGCATCTCGGCGGGCGCCGAGATCAAGAGCGACCTCGGTAATTTCGGCGGCTCGATCGCCTTTCTCAACGGCAAGGACGGCAACGGCAGCAACGCCAACGAAGTCAGCACCAGCCAATTCGAAGGCGCGCTGCACTGGCGCCTGCGCTCCGACGGGTTCATGGCGAATGCGCGCGTTTCGGGTGCGCCGGTCAGCCTGAAGGGCACGCGTATCTTCCGTGCCGAAGCGGGCGCCGAAGACATCGAAAAGACGATGAAGGGCAAATGGGACGGCACTCTCTGGTCGGCCTCGGGCTCGCTCGCCTATGACGCCCGTGCCGGCGGACTAACGATCCGTCCGATGGTCGCCGTCGACTACTTCAAGCTGAAGGAAGACGGCTATCAGGAAACCGGCGGCGGCGACGCGCTGGATCTCAAGGTGCTCAGCCGCGACAGCGACGAGCTTGCCGTGTCGGGCACGGTCGCTATCGGTCTCGATTTTGGCGGTGCCGACGAATATGACGGCTGGACGCGCTTCGAACTCGAAGGCGGTCGTCGTCAGATCGTCGGCGGCACGCTGGGCGCGACGACGGCATCGTTCAAGAACGGCACGCCGTTCACCCTTACTCCTGATGATCGCACGAGCGGCTGGGTCGGCCGTTTCCGTGGCATCGCTGGCAATTCGGCCTTTCAGGTCGCTGGCGAAGTGTCCGCGGAAGAACAGCAAAGCCATATCGGCTGGGCTTTCCGTGCGAGTCTGCGGGTCGGTCTCTAGCCCCCCGACCGGCCCCGCCCGCAAGGGGGAAGCGTAACCCCTACCCACGCTTCCCCCTTGCCTTGGGACAAAGAAACAAAGAAACAGATGCTTGCACCGTCCGCCCTCACTTTCCCGGTACCGCAGTTGCGCGGCGGAGCATGGACGCTATATGACGGCGTCATCAGGGGGACGTATGGCGCAGGGCGAAGTGGCGCTTACCGACAGAAGATGGCGTTCCAAAGCAAGCAATCCATGACAGAGTCGCGTGATCGAACGGACGCCGCACAGGGCATCGAAGGCGTATTGCTCGCCAACCGGGATCGCATCGTCCGCTTTCTGGAAGTGCGCGGTGCCGGGCATGGCGCCGAAGACCTGTTCCAGGATCTGTGGATGCGTCTGACCGACCGGCGAGCCGGCCCGATCGCCGATCCCCTCCCCTACATCATGCGCGCCGCCAACAATCTGATGCTCGACCGCTATCGTTCGGCCCGGCAGAGCGATCTGCGCGACAAGGCATGGGGCGAGGCCTCGGCGATGCCGAGCCCCTCGACCGAGACGTCATTGATATCCCGCGAGCAACTTGCGCTCGTCGAAACCGCGATTGCCGCCACCGGCGAGCGTCCCGCCGCCATCTTTCGCCGCTTCCGTGTCGATGGCATCGGTCAACGTGATATTGCCACCGAAATGGGGGTCAGCCTGAGTACCGTTGAAGCCGATCTGCGCAAAGTATATGCGGCACTCGCCGCTGCACGGAGGCAGTTCGATGCAAGCTGATCCGGCAAAGATCGAAGCGCGCGCAATCGACTGGGTGATCCGTCAGCGCGATCCCGCTTTCGACGATTGGGACGGCTTTGCCGATTGGCTTGCTGAAGACGCTGCACATGCGGCGATCTATGACGCGTCGGCCAGCTTTGACTGCGATCTCGACGCGCTGCCTTCGACAACCCAGCCATCGGTCGTGGTCCTGTCCGACGCGCCGCGTCGCCCGTCGCGGCGTGCATGGTTCAGCGGCGCGATGGCCGCTGCATTGATCGGCGCGATCAGCCTGTCCGGCCTTGGTCTCTTCGGCAACGAAAACCGGATCGAAACGATCGCGGGCGAACATCGCACCGTAGAACTGGCCGATGGTTCGAAAATCGAGATCAATGGCGCGTCGGTGATCGAGATCGACAAAGATCGCCCGCGCTTTGCCCGGCTCGAATCAGGCGAAGCGATGTTCCATGTCGTCCACCGCGACGACGATCCCTTTGTCGTGGAGACCGGCGATGCAAAGATCGTCGACCTCGGGACCGCTTTCAACGTCGTACGCCGTAGCCGCCAGACGTCTGTCGCCGTGTCCGAAGGCGTCGTCCTCTATAATCCCGACCGCGACAAGGTTCGCCTTGTCGCGGGCAAGGGCATCGATGCCCGCGATGGCGATCGCAAAGCGCCAGTGATTCAGGATGTCGATGTCGCCAGCGTGGGTGGCTGGCGCAGCGGCCTGCTCGTCTACAATGGCACGCCGCTGGCCATTGTCGCGGAGGATTTGAAGCGCACCGCCGGGATGCAGGTGAGCATTGCGCCCGAGGCGAGCGACCTGTCGTTCCGCGGCGCCCTGATCGTCGACAAGAACCGGGGGCGTACCATTGCCGACCTTGCTGCCCTGTCGGGGACGAAGGCCAAACGGCAAGGCGATGGCTGGATATTGACCCGCTGAACATGCCCCCACGTCTTTCCCTTGCCGCTGCAGCGATTGCGCTGAGCCTGCCTGCGCAGGCTTTGGCGGGGGAAGACCGCGCGTTCGACGTGCCCAAGGGAAGCCTGTCGACGGTTTTGCCGGTGATCAGCCGGCAGGCGGGTGTCAGCATCAGCGTCGTCGACGCAAAACTGTGGCAGGCGCGCGTCAAACCGGTGCGTGGACGAATGAGTGTTGACGAGGCGATCCGGCGCCTTCTTGCCGGCTCCGACGCCCGCGCCATTCGGGTCAGCGCCACCAGCTGGCGAATCGAACGGCGCCCCGCCCAACCCCGCGTTGCTCGCGCCGCGCCGCCACCGCGGCAAGCGTCGCAGCCGCGGGCGCGCGAACCGTCGAGCGATACGGTCGCCTCGGCGCACGACGAAATCATCGTCACCGCGTCAAAGACCAATCTTCCTCTTTCGCACTTCGCCGGCGTCGTCACCAAATTGAATGGCGGCGATTTGGCGTTTGGCGGCGAACGCGGGATGGATTCAATCCTCTCGCGAACCGCGACCGTTTCCTCGACCCATTTGGGCTCGGGGCGCAACAAGCTGTTCATCCGCGGCATCGCCGATTCCAGCTTCACAGGACCGACGCAGTCGACCGTAGGACAATATCTCGGCGATATCCGCCTCAGCTATAACGCGCCCGACCCCGATCTCCGCCTCTACGACATCGACAATGTCGAAATCCTCGAAGGACCGCAGGGGACGCTCTATGGCGCGGGGTCGCTCGGCGGCATCATCCGTGTCGTACCCAAGGCACCCGACCCGCGGGCCATGACGGTTCAGGCGATCGCCGGCGTGTCGGTCACACAGCATGGCGACCCCGGCGGTGACATCGCGGCGATCGCCAACCTCCCCATCGGTGACAACGGCAACGCGCTGCGCCTCGTCGGCTATATGCTGACCGACGGCGGCTATATCGATAATCCGCTCCGCGGGCAGAACGACGTCAACCGCGTCCATGTTCGCGGCGGGCGCGGCACCTTTCGTCTCGAGGCTGGGAACGACTGGACCGTCGATTTCGGCGGCGTCTATCAGGCGATCACCTCAGACGACGCGCAATATGCCGACAAGAACGGCGATCCGCTCACCCGCAACTCGATGGTCGAACAAAATGCCTCCGCGCGTTACGGCATGGGCACGATTGTCGTGATGAAGGACTGGGACGACCTGCATTTCCAGTCGTCCAATGCCTATATCGACCACCGCCTCTTCGAGCGGTTCGATGCCAGCCTGCCCGAGGCGCGGCAAGGAACCGACATGTCCAACGGGGGCATATCTGCCCCACCTTCGGTCGGCACCGTCGATGTCGAACGCCTGTTCGCACCGATTCAGGTCTTTCCGCTGAACGATGTTCCGCGCGTGCTCGACCAGCATAATGCAACGCGCATGTTTGCCAGCGAAAACCGCCTGTCGCGTCCATACCGTGACGGACTCGGCTGGGTGATCGGCGCGAGCTTCATCGACAATCGGGCGCGGCAGGACCGCGAATATGCCTATGGACCGCTCCGGGCAGTCCTGCCCGGCGTGACCAACCGGGTGACCGAATTCACCGGCTATGCCGAAGCGACGGCCGAAGTCTTGCCCAACCTGATCGCGTCGGGCGGCGTTCGCCTGTCTCACGCGAAGCTGGGCGGCGCCGCCGAAGGGGTCTCCTTCGCGCTGGCGCAGGCCAACCGCGCGACGACCGCGTCGCGCAACGAAACCGACCTTCTGCCGTCCTTCTCGCTGCTCGCGACGCCGCTCCGCAATGTGCGGCTTTATGCGCGCTATCAGGAAGGTTTCCGCCCGGGAGGGCTCGCCGTCGACGGCAATTTCGTGCGGCGTTTCCTGAACGATCAAGTCCGCACCTGGGAAGCGGGAATGCGCTTCGGCGACAAGGGACAGAGCCTGCTCGACGCCAGCATCTCGATCTCGCATAGCCGCTGGCGCAACATCCAGGCCGACTTCATCGACAGCACCGGGTTCCCGACCACCGCCAATATCGGCGACGGCCGCATTACCAGCGTGTCAGGCGCAATCGCGATGCGGCCAACCGCCGCCCTGACCTTCGAACTCGGTGCGGTCTATAACCACAGCCGCGTCGATGATCTCTCGCCGCAGATTTTACCCGTGTTCGATGCCGCACCGGGCCGCTTGGGCCGCATTCCGAATGTCGCGAGCCACGCGGTTCGCGGGTCGGTCAATTATGCGACCATGATCGGCGACCAGGATTTCCGCGTGAATGGCTGGGCCAGCTATATTGGGCCGTCACGGCTCGGCATTGGCCCCGTGCTCGGCGAAAGCCAGGGTGACTATGTCGATACCGGCGTCGCGTTGCGGGTTGGCAACGAACGCCGCGGGTTGTCGCTGACGCTGACGAATTTGTTCGACTCGCGCGGCAACCGCTTTTCGCTGGGAACCCCGTTTGTTGAGGGCAATTCGGGGTTCATGACCCCTCTTCGCCCGCGCACGCTGCGGATCGCCGTCGACGTCGCCTATTAGCTCCATCGACGGCGTTCGCGAAATCAGTCTGCCAGCGTGATCCGCTCGTAACGATCCATATGATAGTCGTGGCTGCCGAACTGGCCTTCGATCATCGTCGCCCGCTTGAAATAATGGCCGATAGCCAGTTCCTGCGTGATGCCGATGCCGCCGTGCGTCTGGATCGCGTTCTGGCCGACGAAGTTGGCACCGCGTGCGACCTTCGCCTTAACGGCCGAGACCGCCGCCATGCGTTCGTTCGCTGGCAGCCCCAGTTTCAGCGTGCCCATGATAGTCATCGAGCGCGCCTGTTCGACCTCCATGAACATGTCGACCATGCGGTGCTGGAGCACCTGGAACTTCGCGATCGGAACGCCGAACTGCTTGCGCTGCTGCGTATATTCCAGCGTGCCTTCGTGCAGTTTCTGCATCACGCCGGTCGCTTCGGCGCAGACGGCGACGGTCGCTTCGTCGACGATCTGCTCGATCAGCGGCAGGCCGGTGCCCTCGCCGCCCAGCAATGCGTCACCCGGGATCGCCACATTTTCGAAATAAATTTCCGAAGCGCGGCTGCCGTCGACGGTCGGATAGTCGCGCCGGACGATACCCGGCAGGTTCGCGTCGATCAGGAACAGCGAAACGCCGTCACGGTCGCGCGGATTGCCGCCGGTGCGCGCGGTGACGAGCAAATGGGTCGCCCATGGCGCGGCATAAACGACGCTCTTGTGACCATTCAGGACATAGCCCCCGCCATCCTTCTTCGCGGTGGTGCGCAGGTTGGCGACGTCGTAACGGCCCTGCGGTTCGGCATAGGCGAAGGCGATGATCGCGTTGCCTGCGATGATCTCGGGGATCATCGCATCGGCCTGTGCGCCGCCGACGGCCTTTAACGCGCCGCCCGCGATGACGACGGTCGGAAGATAGGGCTCGATCCCGATGACCTTGCCCAGTTCCTCCATCACGATCGCATTTTCGAGCGCGCCGCCGCCAAGGCCGCCATGCTCTTCGGCGAAAGGCGCGCCGAGCATGCCCAGTTCCTGCGCCAAAGCGGTCCAGATCGCGGGATCGCGTCCGCCGTCGCTGTTGGTGAATTTCTGGCGCGTTTCGAAATCATAGGTGTCGCCGAGGAAACGGGCGAGCGTGTCGCGGATCATGTCCTGCGTTTCGGTGTAGGTGAAATCCATTCTTCTTATTCCCTAATTTCACCGCCACCCCGGCGAAAGCCGGGGTCTCAAGGCCGCATGGCCGAGATTCCGGCGTTCGCCGGAATGACGTGGATTATTTGATCAGAGGCCGAGAACCATCTTCGCGATGATGTTGCGCTGAATTTCGTTCGACCCGCCATAGATCGTCGTCTTGCGCATGTTGAAATAGGTCGGCGCGGCGCGGTGCGCGTAATCGGGCCCGATCGGATGCTCGTTGTCGCCTTCGCCAAATCCCCGAAAATAGGGCGCACCATAATGGCCGACCGCCTCCAGCGACAATTCGGTCAGCCGCTGCTGGATCTCCGAACCCTTGATTTTGAGCAGGCTCGATTCCGGCCCGGGACCGCGGTTTGCGTTGGGGCCGGCAAGGCTACGCAGCTCCGTGAATTCCAGCGCTGCAAGATCGACTTCCAACTCAGCGACCTTGCGCTTGAAGAACGCGTTGGCGAGCAACGGCTTGTCGCCGTCGATTTCAGTGCGGGCAATCGCCTTCACTTTCTCGATCCCGCGCTTCGACGCCGCCACGCCGGCGATGCCGGTGCGCTCGTGCGCGAGCAGGAACTTGGCGCAGGTCCAGCCCTTATTCTCTTCGTAGACGCGCTGCGACTGTGGGACGCGAACATCCTCGAGCCACACCTCGTTGACTTCGTGCTCGCCCCCCAGCGTGATGATCGGGCGCACGGTGATGCCAGGCGATTTCATGTCGATCAAAAGGAAGCTGATGCCTTCCTGCTGCTTCGCTTCCTTGTCGGTGCGGACGAGGAAGAATCCCCAGTCGGCATGCTGCGCCAGCGTCGTCCAGGTCTTCTGGCCGTTGACGATATAGTCATCACCGTCAGGAACGGCCGTCGTGCGAAGCGACGCAAGGTCGGAGCCTGAACCCGGTTCCGAATAGCCCTGGCACCACCAATCCTCGCCCGACAGGATGCGCGGCAGGAAATGGGTTTTCTGTTCGGGCGTTCCAAAGGTGTAGATCACCGGGCCGACCATGGCGAGGCCGAAGGGCATCAGCCGGATGCAGTCGGCGCGCGCGGTTTCTTCGGACCAGATGAAGCGCTGCGTCGGCGTCCAGCCCGTGCCGCCATATTCGACCGGCCACGCCGGGGCGATCCAACCCTTTTTGTACAGTATCTTGTGCCAGGCGAGGAAATCCTCCTTGGACATCTCTTCGCCCTCATCCTGCTTGTCACGCAGGTCGGCGGGGTAATTTTCGGCGATGAAGTCGCGCACTTCCTGCTGGAAGGCGAGATCTTCGGGGCTGAATTCCATGTCCATCACGAATCTCCCATTGGGCAATGGCGCCCTTATACTGAGCGCTCACCTTTACGTAAACGGCAAGTTGCCACTTGCAACTCACCTCGTCCGATTGATTGCGCTCAACGTCGCCGCTTGTCCAGCGTGCGCGGCGGCCGGGCGAAAAGTGAAAAAGAAAGCTTGGCTCTAAACGACGCGGCGCGTGACGAGCACGACGGCTCCATCGCTGGCATAAGGGCCGCGAACTTCGACGATCGACAGCGTAACGTCGATAACCGACCCATCGCGCGTCACCATTTGCGACGCGACCCGCGCGGGATTGCCGGAACGGAAGACCGATTCGAGCGCCTCGGCGAAGGCCGCACGCTGTCCAACCGCCAGCAAGGCAGAAAAACGGACGCGGCGGACGGCGGCGACATCGACCCCCAAGAGGCCGGTCAGCATTGCGTTCGCGGACTCGACTGTTTCGCGGACGGAGATGCGCGCGTGGCCGATGTCGCCATCGATCTCGACTGCATCAAGCGTCGCCTGGCGCAGATCACCGGCGACGAAGCCTTCCATCGCTTCGCTGACATCGCGCAGCACGATCGCGCCGCCGACCGGCAGCGGAACCAGATCGACATGCAGCCACTGATAGGGGCGGAACATGCCAGGCACGTCGCCCGAAAAACGCTCGCGGTAATCGACCATCCGGACGATATGATGAAAGATCAGGTTTTCCTTGAGGCCGGGCACCGCCGCCATCAACTCTTCGCCGATCAGCCGGGCCGCCGGAATCTCCAGCATGTCGGATGCCGAAGGATTGATCGCCGCGATACGGTGTTGCCGGTCAATCAGGATCACCCCGTCACGAAACGAGTCGACGATGCCGGCGAGCGAGACTTGCAGTACGTCAGAGGCGGCGGCGATCTGGCTCGCCATCTCGCCATCCAGACGGCGATAATCATCGAGCGAGATCAGCACATGTGCGTCCTTGCCGTGATGCGTTACGACCACGGGCTTGCGCGCCGACTGCAATCGCCAATTGGCAAAGCCGCGGATGAAGTCCGCCGCCGATACACGCTGTGGTTCCTGTGCAGCCGCCACGTTCATCCCCTTCAACCTCGTCAACGTCTATCGAGCCTATAAGGTGGGATTCGGCGGCTTTCGGTTCGAAAGGGATGCATCGGCCCGCCGTCGTATCCGGAACGGCGCCATCGCGCTTGCGATCAGACCAGCCGGGCCTTGCCGCAGCGCAGTGCGTTGATCCGCGTATCGGCCTGCCCGACATGGACACCCAACAAGCCCGTGAGGTCCGACAACACGGTGTCGAGCACCGGGGCGGCCAGCGCCACGGTCTCGCCGACCACGGCCGTCAGCGCCTTCAGGTTGAGGACCAGCCCCAGCACGTTGACGTCCAGCTCCATTCGATCCGAAAGCGATTTCGCCGCGCCCGCGACCAGCCCCGTGCTTGACACCGTCTTGACCTTTCCGCTGTCGATCTCGCTACGCGAAAAGGCGACCCGTTTTTCACCGAGATCCGACAGGATCAGCTCGGCCCCGGCATCGACGCTGACCAGCGGCAGTTTCACCACGCGCGCGGGACTGGGGTCGAGCGGACGTTTCATATTTTTGAAATCGGCGTCCGCGACCGTTCCGATTGCCACCATCGCAGGCGACGTCACGACGCCAAGCGATACCGCGGCGCTACTGTTCGGCCGGCAGTCGATATCGGTGATCCGCGCAGACGCCGATCCGAGTTCGGCGAGCACGGGAACATGAACGCTGGCCAGAGGTGTTGCGATGCGCGTTTCGATTTTCAGGCGCACCTGCGCGGTGCGGACGATCACGTCGTTTGTATCCGTCACCGCGATCAGCGGCGAATTCGCCGGCGGCTCGCCGATCATCAGCGCGACGTCGATCCCCGATCCGCCCGGCAGGCTGCTCGCCAAGGCCAGATCGACCTGACGGTTCGCATTGCCGAGCAGCAGCATGGCGCGCAGCAGGCTGAGCGCATTGACCTTGACCGGATTGGCGGCATCGACGCGAATGCTCGACGAACGCGGCCCCAGATCGATCGCGCGCGATGGCAGCAATGTCCGCGGCAACGCGCGATCGGCGATATGTTCGAGCACGCTTGCCGCCTGCCCGTCGGATGCGCTGGCCAGCGCCGACACGACCTGCGGCAGCGTCGCCTGCGCATCGAGCGTCTGGCCAAAGGTCAGCACATCGGCGTTCAGTTCGGTGCGCAGCGCATCCGAAAAGGCGAGCAGGTCGATATCGGTGCTGGCCAGCGCATTATAATCCATCACCGAAAGGTTCAGCTGGCTGCCGGTCAGGCCCGATAACAATGCGTTGGGCAGGCCGCCGTTCAACACCGCGACGCGCGAGCCGACCGAGAAGGCCGCATAGCCGCGACGCGCACCCGTCGCGGTCGCGCGAATGACGCTGTCCGGCTTTCCGGTCAGAAAGCTGCCGAAGAACAGCGGGCGGTTGCGGGTCAGCGTGATGCGCACCGCGTTCGGCGATGCGCCCCCGCCCGCAAAGCGTTGCTCCGCCTGACGCGTTGGATCGGCGGTGTAGGTGCCGGGGATCATCGCCGCGATGCGGATATCGCAATCGCAGTTGGCCGCAATGATCCGCTGCGCCGCCGCGCGTTCTTCGCCTGGTCGGCCCGCCGCTGCCATCGCCGCAGCATCGGCAATACCCTGCAATTTGCGGCGATCGAGATAGAGCGAACCCAGATCGACCGCGAAGGCCGCCGAACCGATCAGCATCGTCATGCCGAACGCAGTCGTGATGCTGATGCTGGCGCCGCGATGGCCGATCAGGCGGCGGAGGAAAGGCAAGATTGTCATGCTCAATCCACCGGCAATTCGAAGGTCGCGCGGGCGCGAATGATGTTGCCGGGCGACGGCACAAAACTCGACCGCAGGAAACTGTCCTGCGGCACGATGAACGTCACCGCGACAGTGATCGCTTCGCTTGTTTCGGAGACAGCCACGCTGTGCGTCCCGCCAACCGCCTGCAAGCTGCGGGTCACGGCCCGCAATGCGACCGTGCGCCGGTCAGCCGCATCGAGGCCGATGATCGACGCGCGGGCCCCATCGTTCGCTGCTTGCTGCACATTGTGCGCGAACATGAAATATTGCCCATAGACCAGAACCCCCATCAGTAACGCGAGGAGCAGCGGCAAAACCAACGCCATTTCGACGATGGCGGCGCCGCGCTCCTCGCGCCCCAGGGTAAGGCCGGTCGTGGCGATTTTGCGGACGCGCCGCGAAGGTCGGGTAACAGCTGTCATGCCGGCAGAATGGCCGCGCGCAAATGAAAGCGGCGTCGAAAGAACCCGACGCCGCTTTTACATATTTTGCGGGATTCAAACTTCAGCCGATGCGCGGATATTGCCGCAGCAGCCGGCACGATTGAAAAAATCGCTAAGGCCGCCCTGCCCTGTCGCTGCGCAAATTGCGCATCATTCGGCATCCTGCAGTTTGTCCTGCGTCCTCAATTCAAAGTCCGACGCATCGTGCCGCTCGTGAAGCTGGCTCGCCGGATCACCCATCACGCGATTGACCATCCGCCCGCGTTTCACCGCCGGGCGCTCCGCAAGCTGATCGGTCCACCGCTGGACATTCTTGTAACCCTCTACCTGCAGAAATTCGCCCGCGTCATAGACGAGCCCCTTGGCCAGCGCGCCGTACCAAGGCCACACCGCCATGTCCGCAATCGAATAGTCGGCGCCGCCCAGATATTCGCTCTCGCCAAGACGGCGGTCGAGTACATCCATCTGGCGCTTCACCTCCATGGCATAGCGATTGATCGGATATTCCTGCTTGAAGGGAGCGTAAGCGTAGAAATGTCCGAAACCGCCGCCGAGGAAGGGCGCGCTGCCCATCTGCCACATCAGCCATGACAGCACTTCGGCGCGTTTAGCCGGTTCGGTCGGCAGGAATTCGCCGAACTTTTCGGCAAGATGGATCAGGATCGCGCCCGATTCGAACACGCGGATCGGTGCAGCGCCGCTGCGATCGACCAGCGCGGGGATCTTGCTGTTCGGATTGGCGTCGACGAAACCGCTCGAAAACTGGTCGCCGTCGCCAATCTTGATCAGCCACGCGTCATATTCGGCGCCCTCATGGCCCGCTGCGAGCAATTCCTCGAGCATCACCGTCACCTTTACGCCATTGGGCGTGCCAAGCGAGTAAAGCTGGAGCGGATGCTTGCCAATCGGCAGATCCTTGTCATGCGTCGGCCCGGCAATCGGACGGTTGATGTTGGCGAAACGCCCGCCGCTTTCCTTGTCCCAGGTCCAGATTTTCGGCGGCACATATTCGCTGTTATCGGTCATCGAGAACTCCTGGGTTGATTTTTATACTGACCGGTAACTTAAGTGGGGATTGGCGTTTGTCCACCCTTCCCGGTTCAAATAATCTTTGCCGCGCGCAAAGCCGAAATAGCTTCGGCGTCATAGCCGAGCTCGGAAAGGATCGTGTCGCTGTGTTCACCCACTTGCGGCGCGCGCGCGGATTGGACCTTATCGTTTCCAGAAAGACGGATGGGCGCACGGATGACCGGTACCGTGCCTGCCGCGCCCGGATAATCGACGGGTTCGACCAACCCCATCGCCGCGACCTGCGGCTGCGCCAGTGCCTCACCGGCGCGCAGCACCGGCGCCGCTGGCACCCGTCCGGCGGCGAGTTCTGCGATCGCGTCGGCGCTCGTCCGCTCGATGCACCAGCGCTGCATGATCGCGCTCAATTCTTCGCCATTGTCGCCGCGCAGGATATCGCTGGCGTAGAGTGGATCGCCCACCAGCTCGGGCCGCCCGACGAGTTCGGCCCAGCGCGCGAAGATCCCCGCGCCGACGATCTGGGTGATGATCCAGCCGTCGCGGGTACGGAACACATCTGTCGGCCCCGAACTGAAGCTGCGGTTGCCGATCGGCTGGCGGTCGATGCCGTTGAGCGCATGATCGATGGTCAGCGCGTTCGACATGGCAAGCGCAGTGCCGAGGAGCGATCCTGACACGCATTGTCCCTTCCCCGTCACCTCGCGCTCGCGCAGGGCGAGCATCACGCCAAAGGCGCAGTGGAGCGCCGTGCCGAAATCGACATAATTGACCTGTGCCCGGTAAGGCTGGTCGGCCGTTCCGGTCAGATGCACCGTTCCCGACATCGCCTGCCCCACCGCGTCGAAGCCGACGCGGCTCGCGAGCGGCCCCTCGCTGCCGAACGCCGATGCCGTTGCAAGGATGATGCGCGGGTTGATGGCCGACAGGCTATCGTAATCAAGCCCGAGCTTGGCCAAGGCATCATGCGGCAGGTTGGCGATCACGACATCGGCGGTCTCGACCAGGCGCCGAACGATCTCGCGCCCTTCTGAGCTACCCGGCTTGAGCGTCAGGCAGCGTTTGGCGCGGTTCATCTGCATGAACATCGCCCCCGATCCGTCCTCGGCGACCGGCACCGTGAAGCGGTCGTCGTTGCCCCCCGGCGCCTCGATCCGGATTACGTCAGCGCCATAATCGGCCAGCAGCGCCGCGCAATAAGGCCCCGCGATATAGCGGCCGAAATCGAGTACTCTAATCCCCTTCAACGGCACGCTTCACTCTCCCCGACATCTATCTTTCGTCCGGGCTAGCAGTCGCCCGTCGACCCTGCCAGTTCTTCGTCGAAACCTGTCACTTGCAAGTTCGTCCCCGGACCATATGGTCAGCACATAATTTCAAACGGGGATAATTTCATGGCGCGCTTCGCTCTCGCCCTCGCGGCGACTTTGGCTTGTTCAACCTCGGTCTGGGCGCAAAGCGCGCCGGCGGCAGCTCCAGCTCCCGATGCGAAGCCCGACAAATGGGACGTCAACGCACCTCCGGGCCTCGCGACGCGCAAAGTCCAACTCGCCGTCGACGAAGGTAGCTGGATGAATGTCGACGTCGCGCCCGACGGGCGGACGATCGCCTTCGACATGCTGGGCGATATCTACACCATGCCGATCGAGGGCGGGACACCAACTCGGATCGCCGAAGGGCTCGCCTATGAGCATCAACCGCGCTTCTCGCCCGACGGCAAGCGCATCGCCTTCGTCTCCGACCGTGCAGGCGGCGACAATATCTGGCTGATGAACCGTGACGGCAGCGACAAGCGCCAGATCTCGAAAGAGGATTTCCGCTTGCTCAATCAGCCGAGCTGGAGCCCCGACGGCCAGTTCATCGTCGCCAAGAAACATTTCACTACCGGCCGGTCGCTGGGGACCGGCGAGGTGTGGATGTACCACGTCTCGGGCGGCGCGGGCGTGCCGTTGGTCAAGAAGCCCAATGAGCGCCATCAGAAGGAACTCGGCGAACCGATCTTCGCGGCCGACGGCAAGAGCGTTTTCTACACCCGTAACGTCACGCCGGGTCCGATCTTTGAATATGCGCAGGACAGCAACACCGACCTTTTCCATATTGAACGCTACAGCCTCGAAGATGGCGAAGTCAGCACGGCAGCATCGGGCGCTGGCGGTGCGGTCCGCCCCACGCCCTCGCCCGACGGCAAGCGCCTCGCCTTCGTGCGCCGCGAAGGAATGCAGTCGAAGCTCTATGTGAAGGATCTGGTTTCGGGCGCGGAGAAGAAAGTCTATGACGCGCTCGACCAGGATGTGCAGGAAACCTGGGCCGTCACTGGCGTCTATCCGAATATGGCATGGACGCCCGACAACCGCGACATCGTCTTCTGGGCCGGCGGCAAGCTGCGCCGCGTTGACAGCGCCGGCGGTGACGCACGCGTCATCCCGTTCAGCGTCAACGACGACCGCGTAATCGTCGACGCGACGCACCCGACGGTCGAAGTCGCCCCCGACAGTTTCGCGACGCAAATGCCGCGCTGGGCCGAAGTGTCGCCCGATGGCCGCAGCGTTGTGTTCGAAACGCTCGGCAAGCTGTGGGTCAAGCCCGTGACCGGCGGCAGCGCGCGCCGCCTGACCGCGGCAAAGGACGACGCGATGGAGCTGTGGCCGAGCTGGTCGCGCGACGGCAAGTCGCTCGTCTTCGTGCGCTGGACCGATGGCAGCATGGGCGAAATCCATATTGTCGGCGCCGGTGGTGGCGCGTCGCGCAAGATCACCGCGACACCCGGCCATTATGCCGAACCGCGCTTCTCGCCCGACGGCAAGACGATTGCGTTCGAACGGCGCGGCAGCGGCGGGCTGACCTCGGCACGCTGGAGCGAAGATCCCGGCGTCTATCGTATCGTCGCGACCGGCGGTGCAGCCGAAAGGATCAGCAGCGACGGCGCCAAGCCGCAGTTCGCTTCGACCAGCGACCGCGTCTTCATGGTCACTGCCGCCGACGGTAAGAGCCAGCTCGTCAGCACCGACCTTCACGGTCAGGACAAGCGCGTCCACGCCAATGGCGAACTCGTCAGCGACTATGAAATCTCGCCCGACGGACGCACGCTGGCCTTCCGCCAGAATTACGACGCCTACGTCACCCCGCTGATGCCCGGCGGCCAGGACGTCTCGCTCGGCACCAAGAGCGGGGCGCTTCCCGTAACCCGCGTCTCTGGCAGCGGCGCCGAATATATGAACTGGTCGGACAGCGGCCGTCGCCTTCACTGGAGCCGCGGCGCGACCTTGTTCAGCGCCGACCTCGCCAGCCTCTTCACCAACGCGCCGGTCGATGACAAGGCCCCGAAGTTCACCCCGCCGACCGATGGTGTGTCGCTGTCGATGACGCAGGCGGCGTCGAAGCATAAGGGCATTGTCGTCATTACCGGCGCCAAGATCGTCACGATGGCCGACAAGGACGGCGGCGTGATCGAAAATGGCGCGATCGTCATCGACGGCGACCGTATCACCGCAGTCGGTCCGGCGGCTTCGATCACCGTTCCCGCAGGCGCCGTCACAGTCGATGCGACCGGCAAGACAATCGTCCCCGGCTTCGTCGATGCCCACGCCCACGGCTCGCACGGCGACGATGAACTGGTGCCGCAACAGAATTGGTCGGAGATCGTCAATCTCGCGATGGGCACTACGACCAGCCACAATCCCTCGTCGCGCGCGTCGGAGATTTTCGTCTCGTCCGAGATGCAGCGCGCCGGGCTGATTCTCGCGCCGCGTATCTTTTCGACCGGCGAGATCATCTATGGCGCCAAGTCCGCCGGGGTCTATGCCGAGATCAACGGCTATGACGACGCACTCGCCCACGTCCGCCGCCTGAAGGCGCAGGGCGCCCACAGCGTCAAAAACTATAATCAGCCGCGCCGTGACCAGCGCCAGATGGTTGTGAAGGCGGCGCAAGCCGAGGGCCTGACTGTCGTGCCCGAGGGCGGCTCGCTCTTTACGCAAGACGTCACCCTGATCCAGGACGGCAATTCGACCGTCGAGCACAACATCCCGCTCCACACCTTCTACAAGGATCTGGTCCAGCTGTGGGGGCAGACGCAGGTTGATTATACCCCGACGCTGGTCGTGACCTATGGCGGCCCCGCCGGCGATCCCTATTGGCGCGCGCACACCAATGTGTGGGAACATCCGATCCTGTCGCGTCACGCCCCGCCGACCGAGCTCGCGGCGAACAACAAGCGCCGCGTGATCGCGCCGGAGGGCGATTATGTCGACGATGATTCGGCACGCGAAGCGGGCAAGATCGCCGCGGCTGGCCGCATGGTCTCGATCGGGGCGCATGGCCAGCAGTCCGGGCTGGGGGCGCATTGGGAAATCTGGTCGTTCGTGCGCGGCGGCTGGAGCAATATCGATGCGCTCCGCGCTGCGACGATCATGCCCGCAACGTCATTGGGCTATGCGAAGGATGTGGGCTCTCTGGAAGCCGGTAAGCTCGCCGATCTTTTGATTCTCGACGCGGACCCGACCGCCAACATCCGCAACACCGAACAAATCCACCGCGTGATGCTCGGCGGGCGGCTTTACGACCCGCTGACGATGAACGAAGCCGAGACGGGAACGCGCAAGCGCCAGCCCTATTGGTGGGAAGCCGAAAAACCCTGATCGAGCGACAGATTCCAGCGGCGGGCCGTAATTTTGTGACGAGAGGGTTGCAAGACGTCCGGACCGCCGCTAGGGGCGTCTCCTCTCAGCGAGGAGAGTTGGCTGAGTGGTCGAAAGCGTCGCACTCGAAATGCGAAGTGCCGGCAACGGTACCGAGGGTTCGAATCCCTCACTCTCCTCCATTTTTCTACATTTTCGACCACAGCGAGCCGCCCCGGTGCAGAACCGGGGCAGCTGCGAGGTCCGTCACCTGATGGTAACGAGCGACGGCGCGGCGAGCGCTCCGACAACCGCGCCGACGATCAGGAACAGCACGATATAAACGATGATCACGACCACGGTGTAGCCGAGTGCCTTGTCCTGCGGCGCCTTCATCAGCACCGGAAGGCCGAGATACAAGAGATAAAGCCCGTATAGCGCGAACAGGAGGCCGATCACGGAGAGCGCGGGCAATATCCCGAAAATAGCGCCGACCCAGCCCGCGGTCGCCGAATAAGCTGCGACTTTCAGCGCCTGGATCTGGTCCTTCTGCCCACCAAAGTTCGGCGCGAGGCCGTCGATGACCAGCGCAAGGATGAAGATGGTTGCCAGCGAGAGGCCATAAGTCACGATCGCCGACACCAGCGCGCCGACCAGCGGCGGATGATAGGTCACGCCGAGCATGGTAAACCCGAAAACCTGCCCGCCAATGAACCCGGCGATCGGGCCTATCGCCGCCAGCACCAGCACATAAGGCACGTAGATCGATTGCGTCGTCGCCGGCTCGGCGGCGATGACCGGCCATGTTTCCTTGGGCTTGAGGAGGATGTCCTTAGCTCGTTGAATAACGCCCGAAGCCGGACCTGAACCATTGGGTGATACGTCAGACATAAATGCTTCTCCCCTGATCGTGCGGCCCACAACCCGAATGGGATATGCAAAAGCCAGAAGAGCTATTTAGCCCGCATTGCCAATGCATCTGTAACGCGGATCACAGCCCGATTCGGCAAACCACAGCCGAACTGGAATGTAACGGACTTGAAACGCGCGTAAACTGCCATAGATTGACCATATGACCGCCGAATCCACTTCCGAACTTCCCGCCACCGTTACTGCCCCGCTCATCGGGCGTGCGCGCTTCGCGCCGGGCGATATTGTCCGCCATCGCATGTTCGATTTTCGCGGCGTCATATTCGACATCGATCCGGTCTTCGCGAACAGCGACGAATGGTATGAGGCTATCCCGGAAGAAATCCGCCCGGCGAAAGAGCAGCCCTATTACCACCTGCTCGCCGAAAACGGGGATTCGTCGTACATCGCCTATGTCAGCCAGCAGAATCTGGTTGCCGACGGCGATGGCGGACCGATCGACCATCCGCAGGTCGATGCGATGTTCGAAGGACTGGACCACGGCCGCTATCGCGTCCGCGCCATCCACCGCCACTAAACGGCGTCAGGCTTTCAGTTTCCAGCCTGAGGCGAGCAGGCGATAGGTCAGCAGCCCCAGCGCGATATTCACCGCGACCAGCACGAGCGCGGCGGTCAGCACCGGATTGGCGATCGTCGAATCGACCGTGCCGATGAAGCCGTAGCGAAAGCCCATGATCGCATAATAGACCGGATTGCCGTGCGCGATCTCCTGGAACCAGGGCGCGAGCTTGTCGACCGAGTAGAAAGTGCCCGACAGCAGCGCGAGCGGGGTGACGACGAAATTTGTTACCGCCGCGGCATGATCGAACTTTTCCGCCCAGATCGACGTAATAAGCCCGAGGAAACCGAGCATCGAAGCGCCCAGCACGCCAAATACAGCCACCGCCCAGAGATGATCAGGTGTGACATGCACCCCCGGCCACAAAAGCATCGCGAGCCACAGCGCCAGACCAACAAGGATCGACCGCGTGATGGCGGCGCCGACCAGAGCAATGATCAGTTCGCCGACCGCGAGCGGCGGCATCAGATAATCGACGATCGTTCCCTGGATCTTGCCGACAAGCAGCGAAAAGCTGGAATTGGCGAAGCTGTTCTGCAACATCGCCATCATGATGAGACCGGGCGCGATGAAATCGGCGAAGGGCACGCCGATGACCCTGCGCCCCGCCCCGCCCAGCGCGACAGTGAAAATCACGAGGAACAAAAGCGTAGTAATCGCTGGTGCCCAGATAGTTTGCAGCTGCACCTTGAAAAACCGCCGCACCTCCTTGACATATAGGGCCTGCATGCCCGGAACGTTCAGGGTGTGGATATGAGGCACGCCGGGTTCGGCAAAGGTCGGTACTGCAACGAAATTGCTCGAGTCGGAGCGCGAAATTTGGGGCTGGTCGTTCATGGCGTTCTCGCCTATCGCCTCCCCGATCTTACCGCAAGCTGGGCAGCGACTGAATGTCGGTCTCAAAAGGGCCGGCAACGTGGATCGTTAAACCGCCCGCGGCGTGGAATGATAAGGAATGAACTATGTCATGGACCGATGAGCGCATCGAAAGCCTGCGCAATATGTGGGAAAAAGGGCTGACTGCCAGCCAGATCGCCGACGAACTCGGCGGTGTCAGCCGTAACGCGGTGATCGGCAAGGCGCATCGCCTGGGACTGAAATCACGCCCGTCACCGGTGAAAGCGACCGAGAAGGTCAAGTCGGTCAAGGCGGCGGCACCAGCTGCGCCGAAGCCCGCGGCGCCCGTGGCAGCCCCGCGCGCTGCCGCACCGGTTGCACCGCGCCCAGTTGTTGCAGCACCGAAACCCGAAGCACGGGCCCCGGTCGACACCCCGAACGCCGACGGCGCTCTGGCCGACGCGACACCAAAATCCGATTCCCCGCGCATCGTCTCGATCGGCCCTGGCGGATTCATCCGCCAGGGCCCGGGCGACCAGCAGGCGCCGATCCCGCCCGCACCGCCCCGCCGTCTGGTGCCCGCCAAGCCGAGCCCGGAAATTGCTGACAAGACGACGTTGCTCGATCTCAACGACCGCATCTGCCGTTGGCCGATGGGGCATCCGGGCGAGCCCGACTTTCATTTTTGTGGTGAAGCCGTGAACCCTGGCTTTCCCTATTGCGTCGAACATTGCGGCCGCGCCTATCAGGCGCAGTTGCCCCGTGGTACCCGCCGTCCGCCCCCGCCCCCGCCGTTCGGTGGCCCCCGAGTCCGTTAAGGCGCGTCTGGTGAAGCCCTTCGGGCAGGAGTTTGAATTCGCGCGCGCGCTCGGTCTGCAAATGATCGAGCGCGGCGACGGACGATGCACCATGGCGATCGACATCGACCGCCAACGCCATTTCAGTCCGCAGGGCGCCGCCCACGGCGGCGTTGCTTACTCACTGGCGGAC
Source organism: Sphingopyxis sp. Soil_C_28 (assembly GCF_057657055.1). NCBI lineage: Bacteria > Pseudomonadati > Pseudomonadota > Alphaproteobacteria > Sphingomonadales > Sphingopyxidaceae > Sphingopyxis > Sphingopyxis sp. Soil_C_28. The sequence continues at coordinate 1,023,193 of NZ_JBDGJE010000001.1, read as the reverse complement.
ACCGCAATGGGCGGCGCGCTGACAAGCTTGCTGGCCGAAGACCAGTGGTGCGCGACGCTCGAAATCAAATTCAACTATCACATTCGTGTCGGCGAGGGTCGTCTGACATGCGAGGCCGAAGTGCTGCATCGCGGCAAGCGCGTCGTCAATATCGACGCGCGACTCTATCAGGACGGCCGCCTAGTCAGCAGCGCCAACGGCAATTTCGCAATTTTCGCGGCACCCGTGTCCAGATAGCCGAAAGGCGCCGGATCTTTCGACCCGACGCCTCCCGTTCACGCTCCCAAGAGATCAGAAGCGCAAGCTCAGCGAACCGCGTACGCTATGCGTACGGAAGTGGGGGTTGCTGCGCTGGATATCGGTCCCGCCGCCGTTCAGCAGGAACGGGTTGGTCGCCGGCGCGGTGCCGGGGCCAACATTGACGACATAGTCCTTGTCCTTGATATCCGTGTAAAGATACTCAAGGCCCAGCGAGATGTTCTTGGTAACCATGACTTCGGCGCCCCCGCCAGCGGCATAGCCCCAGCCATTGGTCTTGCCGTTGTCGGCAAAGCTGTTTGCGGTGTTGCTCGTCGTGAACTTGTTGTCGAGGCGAGCATAGGCGCCGCCACCGGTCACATAGAACAGCGCGCCGCCGCCGGGGGTATAACCGGCACGCAGACGGGCACCCGCCTGATAGTCGGCTTCACGGCTCATCGTGTAGCTTGCGGGCGTCGTCGAAAAACCGCTGACGCTGTCGCGTGCGTGGCTGCGCCCGCCTTCGATCACCGCGCCGAGAACAAAATTGCCCATGCGCTTGTCGAAACCCAGACGACCGAAATATTCGGGACCATCCTTGTCATTGCGGCAGCCAGCATTCGACGTACCGGTTGCTGCGCCATTGCAGAAGCCCGGCGAAAACGCGTTGGCGCCGCCCACGGTCGTGACCTGGTCGCCATAGGTGCCGTCGCGGTTGGTGTCGAACAGCAGCGTTTCGCCGCGATCGCTGCCCTGCAGCGTGGCACCACCAACGATGCTGATATAGGGTCCGTTGAAGTCCTGCGAGGTATCGCGACCGTCTTGGGCCATCGCAGGCATCGCCAGCGCACTGGCCGCAAGCGCGGCGAGGAGAGAGATGTTTTTCATTTTTTACTCCACTTTTTGAATGACTTTACAGTCAGCGCCCCAAACCCTTCGCGCGTACGCAAAGTTCCCTCCAGTGAAAGAAATGGGACGAACCGAGTGGTCGGCAACCGCCCAAAACTGCCCTTGCCAGTGGCCTTTCCCGCCCCCTATAGCTGAGCCATGAGTCACGATTTGTTCGACAGCAGCAGCCCCGCGACCGAAAGCTACAACGCGTCGCAAATCGAGGTGCTCGAGGGCCTGGAACCCGTCCGCCGCCGCCCCGGCATGTATATCGGCGGCACCGACGAACGTGCGCTCCACCACCTCGCCGCCGAGGTGATCGACAACAGCATGGATGAAGCGGTCGCGGGTCACGCGAATCGCATCGAAGTGACGCTAGAGGTGGGAAACCGGCTGATCGTCACCGACAACGGCCGCGGCATGCCCGTCGATCCGCATCCCAAATTTCCGGGCAAGTCGGCGCTTGAGGTCATCATGACCATGCTCCATTCGGGCGGCAAGTTCGAGGGCAAGGCCTATGCAACCTCGGGCGGCCTTCACGGCGTCGGGGTCAGCGTCGTCAACGCGCTGTCGGTCGAAACCGAAATCGAGGTTGCTCGCGGCAAGCAGCTCTATCGTCAGCGTTTTTCTCGCGGCACCCCGCTCGACGGGCTCGAAGAGCTGGGCCCGACGCCGAACCGCCGCGGGACGAGCGTCAGCTTCATTCCCGATCCCGAAATCTTCGGCGATCATGGGCGTTTCAAGCCGCAACGCCTTTACCGCATGGCGCGATCGAAAGCCTATTTGTTCGCGGGCGTCGAAATCCGATGGAAATGCGCGCCCGAACTGATCGGCGACGACACCCCTGCCGAAGCGACATTCCAGTTTCCGGGCGGCCTCGCCGACCATCTAAAAGAGCAGATCGGCACCCGCGAGTGCGCAACCGCCGAGCCATTCGTGGGGCGCCAGGAATTTCCCGGCGATCAGGGGCGCGCCGAATGGGCGATTGCCTGGCCCTTGTGGTCGGACGGCAGCTACAGCTGGTATTGCAACACCATCCCGACCCCCGCGGGTGGCACCCATGAAGCGGGCCTCCGTTCGGCGCTCACCAAGGGATTGCGCGGCTTTGGAGAATTGATCGGACAAAAGAAAGCCGCGCAGATAACCGCCGAAGACGTCTTCAATGGCGGCGAGATGATGCTGTCGGTCTTCATCCGCGAGCCGCAGTTTCAGAGCCAGACGAAAGATCGGCTTTCCAGCCCCGAAGCGGCGCGCTTTACCGAAAACGCCGTACGCGACCATTTCGACCATTTTCTCTCCGACAATATGGATCGCGGCCGCGCGCTGCTGGGCCTCGTCCTCGACCGCATGGATGAGCGGCTGAAGCGAAAGGCCGAACGCGAGGTCAAACGCAAGACCGCGACCAGCGGCCGCAAACTGCGCCTGCCCGGCAAGTTGACAGACTGTGCGAATAACGGTCCCGAAGGCACCGAATTGTTTATCGTCGAAGGCGACAGCGCCGGCGGCAGCGCCAAGCAGGCGCGCAATCGCAAGACACAGGCGATCCTGCCCATTCGCGGCAAGATATTGAACGTCGCGAGCGCCAGCGCCGACAAGATTCGCGCCAACCAGGAAATCGCCGATCTCGCGCTCGCGCTCGGCTGCGGGATGCGCAAGGATTGCGACGCCGACCGGCTGCGTTACGAAAAAATCGTGATCATGACCGACGCCGATGTCGATGGCGCGCATATCGCGACGTTGCTTATGACCTTTTTCTTTCAGGAAATGCCCGATATCGTGCGGCGCGGCCATGTCTATCTGGCACAGCCCCCACTCTATCGCCTGACGTCGGGCAACACCTCGGTCTACGCCCGCGACGACGCACACCGGGCGGAAATCGAAGCGAAGCAGTTCAAGGGCAAGAAGGTCGATGTCGGTCGTTTCAAGGGGCTCGGCGAGATGAACCCGAACCAGCTCAAGGAAACGACGATGGATCCCGCGACGCGCTCGATGCTGCGCGTCACGCTGCCGCAGGAATATGAGGAACGCCATCTGGTCAAGGATCTGGTCGACCGGCTGATGGGCAAGCACCCCGAACACCGCTTCCAGTTCATCCAGGCGAACGCGGCGACGCTCGACGAGGCCGCAATCGACGCCTGAGGAGGCACGCATGGCGAACTATCGATGGCGGACGGTGGCGGCAGCAATGCTGGCGACCTTCGCTCCACAGCCTGTCGCCGCGCAGCCTTCCGTGATGGACGCGCCTGCGGTACAAACCGCCTTTGATCGCGGCGCGATGCAACTGACCGACCTGTTCGCGGGCAGAATCGGCTATGCTGACTATTTCGATCCACATTTCCAGACGGCCGTGCCGGAAGCCCAATTCAAGACGTTCGTGACCAGCCTGATCGTGCAATATGGCCAGCCGGTTGCGGTCGCCAGCACCACGCCCGCTGGCCCCCATTCCGGGACCGTCGTGCTTCGCTTCGAAAGGGGGGTCGCCACGGTGATGCTCGACGTCAGCATGGCGGCGAATGAGCGCGTGACCGGGCTACGTATTACCGGCGTCGCGGTGCCGGACGATCGTTTCGACAAGGTGGCAGCGGACCTCGGCGCTTTACCGGGACAAACCGGCTTTCTCGTCGCCGAACTCGACGGCGCCGCTATCCGGCCCGTCGCATCGGCCAATGCAGACCGGCAATTTGCGGTCGGATCGACCATCAAGCTCTATATTCTCGACGAGTTGACGGCGCAGGTCGCAGCAGGAAAGCGTCAGTGGTCCGATGTTGTGCGGCTGTCGCATTTCAGCTTCTCTTCTATCGGGACCTCGAACTGGCCCGCCGACACGCCGGTAACATTGCAAACGCTTGCCAACTGGATGATCTCTGTCAGTGACAATGGTGCGACTGACACGTTGATCCACCTTATCGGCCGTGAGCCGATAGAGGCGCGGATACACTCGGCCGGGCACAGCGACCCTTCGCGGAATATCCCGCTGCTCACGACGGTCGAAGCCTTCGCGTTAAAGGGCAATAATTTCGCCGAGCTTCGCTCGCGTTTCCTCATGGGGGGCGACGCGGCGCAGCGAAAGCTCATCGAGAGCAACCAGGATCGACTGACCCTGTCCAACGTCGATGGCGTGAGCTTCACAGCAGGGCCACGCTTCATCGACAGCATCGAATGGTTCGCCAGTCCGAACGACATCGCGCGGCTGATGGTCGACTTTCGCGCTCGCAATTCCAAGACCTTGCTCGCGGCGATGGCAATCAACAACGGCGTCGGCCCTGTCGCCGCTGCCGATTGGAAATATCTCGGCTACAAAGGCGGGTCCGAAAATGGCGTGTTATCCATGAGTCTGCTTGGAGAACGCAAATCGGACGGAAAATGGTTCGTCGTGACCGCTAGCTGGAACAATTCTGACGCGAATATCGCGACCCAGACCCTGATCGGGTTGGTTACGCGCCTGCTCGCTCTCGCAGCGAATGGCCCGCATGCAGCGCCAGTGTCAGGCACGCTGCCAGCAGCACCGCATCCTTGAACAGGAATTGCGCGGTCGAGCCCATGAAGGGAAAGCCATAACCTTCCTCCCACAATGATGCTCCGAAACTGAAGCTGAGCGTGATCAGGAAGGTGCACATCCCCATTAACCCACCAAGCAGTCCCGCCCGATGCGACCACGCCCCCAGCGCGATCATCGCGCCGGCCAGCAGTTCGATCGTGCCGATGACGTTGCTGGTCCCCTGCACGCCGACCAAGGGATACATCCACGCAAATAAGGGATAGTGCATGGCGGTGTGCGCTACGCCTTCGGCTTCGTAAGCCGCGAATTTCGCCACGCCAAAGAAGGCAAAGATGAACACGAGTGACCAGCGCAACGCTGCCATTGCAAATTGCTGCGACGGTAGCCTGTCCAGAATTGTTGTCATGATAGATACCCCCCAAAATGGTTTCGAGGATATTCGTCCGCCGCCCTGTCTCGGTTACATCAAACCGCAGTCAATGCCGCAACCAGAGCCTTGACCTTCGCCTGCCGCCATTGCGGCGTCGGCGCGACGAGCCAATAGCCGCGCTTCACGGCAAATGCCTCTCCCACCATCCGCACGCGGCCCGATGCGATATCGGCGTCCGCGAGCATCGCGGGCACATTGGCCTGCCCCAGACCGTTTGCCGCCGCATCGATCGCCAGCCCCGCGTCGCCAAGGCGCAGCGCCGGCTCGCCGTCGGCAACGGGGCAACCCGGCCAGGCGATGCGGGTGTCGCTGTTGCTGCCCGGCCCCGCGACGGTGACCATCAGCGCGTCGGCGAGCGCCACGCCTTCATGCTCGCCCGTCCCGTCGGTCCAGAAGATCGCGATATCGAGATTCGCTTCGGTAAAATCGATCCCGCTGTCGGCCGACACCAGCGTAAAGCGCACATCGGGCGCCTGCTGGCTGTAGCGGGCCAGCCGCGGCGCCAGCCATTTGGCGGTCAGGTCGCGCGGCGCGGCGATCGTCAGCGACTGCGACGATTGGCCCGCCTGCATCGCGCGCACCGATTCCTCGAACTGCAAAAAGCCCTGACGCAGCGCATCGAGACCGGCATCGGCCTCGCCCGTCAGTTCAAGACCCTTCGGCGTACGGCGAAACAGAACGACGCCGAGCATATCCTCGAGCGCGCGAATCTGCTGGCCGACCGCGGCAGGCGTGACCGCCAGTTCATCAGCGGCACGCGTGAAGCTAAGATGCCGGGCAGCGGCATCGAAAACGCGCAGGGCGTTCAGGGGAAGATGGGTCCGTTTCATGACGCGGTTGCAGGCGCCACAAGCGGGAATTGCGGGATTGCGACGAGCAGCTGCGCCCCGTCGCTGAATTCCATTGCATAGCTTCCAACCATCGACCCCTCGGGGGTCGGAAGCGGGCAACCCGAGACATAGTCGAAAGCGCCGCCGGGCATGATCATGGGTTGTTCGCCAACGACGCCCTCGCCTTCGACTTCGCTGATCTGCCCGCGCCCGTCGCTGATCCGCCAGTGGCGGCTGAGCAACTGCACCGCGGTCTCGCCGTGATTTTCGACGCGAACATGATAGGCCCAGAACCAGCGACCGAGCGCCGGATGCGACTGTTCGGGCAGATAGCTGACCGCCACGCGCACGGTGATCGACCCGGTGGCGGCCGCAAAGGGAAAGAAGGAGTCTATCATCGAGGCGCCAACGTCGCTCAAAGCCCGACCCTGGTCAATGCCTGGTCCAGATCGGCAATCACATCGCGCGGGTCTTCGAGCCCGATATTGATGCGCAGCATGCCTTCAACAACGCCCATGTCCGCGCGCGCTTCGGCGCTGACACTATAATGGGTGGTCGAGGCGGGGTGGCAGCAAAGGCTGCGCGAGTCGCCGATATTGTTCGAAATATCCACCAATTCGAGCGCATTGAGCAGGCCCATCGCCTGCTCGCGCCCGCCGTCGAGCACAAAAGAGAAAATCGGGCCGCACGCGTCTGACTGGCTCATGGCCAGATTATGCTGCGGATGGCTGGGAAGCCCCGGATGGAGCATGCGCGCGACGCGGCTTTCGATCGACTTGCCGACCGCCAGCGCATTCTCGGACTGACGTTTGGCCCGCAGGTCGAGCGTTTCGAGCCCTTTCAGTACCACCCATGCATTGAAGGGCGACAGGTTCGGGCCGGTGTTGCGCTGGAATGGCAGCAGCACATCGTTGATGAATTTCTCGGTTCCGCAAACGGCGCCGGCGAGGACGCGCCCCTGCCCTTCCATCAGCTTGGTCGCCGAATAGGCGACCACATCGGCGCCGAAATCCATCGGGCGCTGAAGGACCGCGGTCGCAAAAGCGTTGTCGACCACCGAGGTGATGCCATGCGCCTTCGCGACGGCGCAGACATGCTTCATGTCGACGATATCCATCGTCGGGTTTGCCGGGGTTTCGAAGAAGAACACCTTGGTGTTCGGCTGGATCGCCTTTTCCCAGGCATCATTGTCGCGGCCATCGATGACGGTCGTCTCGATGCCAAAGCGCGGGCAGAGATGATCGACCAGCCAGCGGCACGAACCGAAAGCCGCCTTCGCCGCAACGATATGGTCGCCCGCCGAGAGCTGACACAGCAGAGCCGTCGTCATCGCGGCCATGCCGGTTGCTTGGGTGCGGCACGCCTCAGCGCCTTCCATCAGTGCGATCCGCTCTTCGAGCATCGCCACCGTGGGGTTTTGCAGGCGCGAATAGGTCATGCCCTGCGCTTCGCCGGCAAAGCGCGCCGCAACCGTCTCGGCATCATCATAGGTATAGCCCGAGGTCAGGAAGAGCGCTTCCGACGTCTCGCCATGTTCGCTGCGCCACGTCCCGCCGCGCACGGCCTGCGTCGCAGGGTGCCAGTTGCGTGTCGTGCTGCGATCGAAACCCGTCGTCTTCTTCATTTCATCTATCCGTTCAAAGCCGAAACAACCGCATCGCCCAAAGCCGTTGTTCCCATAATACCGCCCAGATCCGCGCCGCGACAGCCGTCGGCAAGCACCTTGGCGACCCCCGCCTCGATCCGCGCCGCGCTCACCTCGTCGCCGCCCGAATGGCGGAGCAGCATCGCCAGCGACAAGATCATCGCCAGCGGATTCGCAACGCCCTTACCGGCGATATCGGGCGCACTGCCGTGGATCGGCTCGTACAGACCTTGCTTGCCTTCGCTCAGCGAGGCCGAGGCCAGCAGACCGATCGACCCGACGCACATCGACGCCTGATCGGACAGGATATCGCCGAACAGATTACCGGTAACCACGACGTCGAATTGGCCCGGATTGCGCACCAGCTGCATCGCGGCGTTGTCAACATACATGTGGGTGAGCGTCACGTCGGGATATTCCGCGGCGACCTCGACGACGACATCGCGCCACAGCTGCGAGGTTTCGAGCACATTGGCCTTGTCGACCGAGCAAAGCCGTTTCGCTCGCCCTTGCGCCGCGCGGAAGGCGACATGCGCGATGCGGCGCACCTCGCTCTCGCCGTACGACATGACGTCATACCCCTCGCGCTCGCCACTCGCAGTCGTGCGCGTGCCCTTCTCGCCGAAATAGACGTCGCCGTTAAGTTCGCGGACGATCAGCAGGTCGATCGCGGCTGCGACCTCGGGACGCAGCGCCGAGCTGTCCTCCAGCCCGGCGAACAGCTTGGCCGGGCGCAGGTTGGCAAACAGGCCGAGTTCGCTGCGCAGGCCCAGGATCGCCTGCTCGGGGCGCAGATGGCGCTCGACATTGTCGAAGCGCGGATCGCCGACGGCGCCGAAGAGGATGGCATCGGCCGCTTTCGCCTTTGCCAGTGTTTCGGGAGGCAAGGGATGACCGGTCGCTTCATAGGCCGCTCCGCCAACGAGCGCATGGTCGAGCGTCACCGGCAAAGCCAATGCGGAAAGGACCTTTTCGGCCTCCGCCATGATTTCCGGACCGATACCGTCACCGGCCAGCAGCAGGATTTGCACTATGTCGCCCTTTCGTGTCTCGCCAGCCGCTTAGACAGCGACGGCGCGTCACGCAACCGCTCTGCCCAGCCGATCGATCAAACGCGCCCGCACGGCCAGCAATTCGCGGTTGCGTCCGTCGAGCAGGTCGCGGTCGATAAAATGGCCAGTGATAACTAGCGCGCCCAGAACATCCTCCATCGACGGGGTCGCCCCGACACCGCGCAAGAAGGGAGGCAAACGAAGTAATCTTTCCTCGTACCCTGCCGCAGCCCCGGCGCTCACCGCGCCCCCCGATTTCGGGCTGACGAACGCCAGATCATTGGGCGAGCCCGTCACCACACATTCGTCGAGGTTCAGCCCGAAACCCAGCTCTGCGAGCAGCAACAGCTCGTACCGTGCCAGCGCAGCCGCCCATTGCCGCGCCGACGACGCAGCCCCGATCGCATCGAGTACCGCCGACAGCGCCGAGTAGAGCGCAGGATAGGGCTGGCTTTCCGGCAAGATCGCCGCCGTCACGCTTGTCACCCAGTCGATCGCCGCCGACGGCAGCGGTTCGGCGAGCAGAGGCGCGCGGCTTTCGAGCAGCTCTGCGGTCGCGCCGGCCAGTTGATCGTCGGTCCGCGCGCGCAGTTCGAGCGCGACGAGATTGCCGGGGATCAGGATCGGCCGCAGCCGCGTCGACCGCCCGCCGCGGACATAACCGGCGACCAGCCCCGCCTCCTGCGTCAGCGCGCGGACAATCGCGCCATGCTCGCCGTGTGCGCGGACCGCGCAGACGATGGCGTCGGCGGTCAGGCTGGCCAAAGCACCATCTGCGTTTGCGTTACCAGCGCAACATCGGCGCCATCCTCGGTGCGGATGCGCGTCTGCCACACCGACAGGCGCTTGCCGATCTTCACCGGGCTCGCCTCGCCAATCAGCACCGAGCCCACCGGGCCGGCGCCTAGAAAATTGGTCTTGCTCTCGATTGTTGTCGTCCCGTTCGCCCCCTCGGGCAGCGTCATGAACGCCCCGACGGCGCCGAGGCAATCGGCAAAGGCCATGATCGCGCCGCCATGAACGATCCCGCCCGCGGTGCAGATTTCGGCGCGCACGGGCAGCCTGCCGGCAACGCGGTCCTTGCTGCCCTCATTGATCGTCACCCCAAGCGTCCCCGCGAGCGGCATGGCTGCTGCAAAATCCATCATCGTCCCTTCATCTGCCTGAATGGTAGAAATCATGCACCGCCTGCGCCACCGCCGCGCTCACCCCCGGCGCCTTCTGCAAATCCTCGAGGCTCGCGCCGCGCACTGCCCGCGCGGTCCCAAAATGCATCAGCAGCGCCTTCTTGCGCGACGGGCCGATGCCCGGAACCTCGTCGAGCGGCGAGCTTCCCATCGCTTTGGCGCGCTTGGCCCTATGCGCGCCGATCGCAAAGCGATGCGCCTCGTCGCGCAGCCGCTGGATATAGAACAGCGCCGCATTGTTCGGCGGCAATGTGAACTCGCGTCCGTCGGGGTGATAGAAGGTCTCGCGTCCGGCGTTGCGGTCGGGGCCCTTTGCCACGCCCACATAAGTCAGATCGTCGATGCCGAGTTCGGCGAGCACCGCACCTGCCGCCGATACCTGTCCCTTGCCGCCGTCGATCAGCACCAGGTCAGGCCATTCGCCCTTGGTCCGCTCGGGATCTTCCTCGATTGCGCGGGCAAAACGGCGTTGGAACACCTCGGCCATCATGGCAAAATCGTCGCCCGGCATCGTCTCGGCGCGCTTGATGTTGAACTTGCGATACGCGCCCTTGATCCACCCCTCGGGGCCCGCGACAACCATCGCACCGAGCGCGTTGGTGCCCTGGATATGGCTGTTGTCGTAGATTTCGATACGCTTCGGCGGATTTTCGAGATCGAACAATTCGGCGAGTTCGCGCCCCAGCTTCGCCTGCGAACTGCTCTCGGCGAGCCGCCGGTCGAGTTCCTCGCCCGCGTTGCGCACCGCCTGTTCGAGCAAGCGGCGGCGGTTGCCGCGTTGCGGCACGCTGATCTCGATCTTCCGGGCCCCGCTTTCCCCCAACGCTTCGGCGAGCAACGCGCATTCTTCGGGCTCGCGGTCTACGAGAATCAACTTCGGCGGTGGGACGCCTTCGTAGAATTGCATCAGGAAGCTCGCCATCACCTCGGGCTCGGGCACGCCCGAAACATGCGCGGGGAAGAAGCTGCGATGGCCCCAATTCTGTCCTCCACGGATGAAGAATCCCGCTATGCAAAGCTGGCCGCCTTTGGCTGCGAGCGCGAACACATCGGCGTCGCCCAGCCCCTCGGCGTGCACCGACTGGCTGCCCTGAATGAAGGTCAGCGATTTCAGCCGGTCGCGCAGTACGGCCGCCTGCTCGAAATCCATTGCGTCGGCGGCGTGCGTCATCGCTGTACCCAACCGTTTCTGCACAGCGGTCGAGCGGCCTTCGAGGAAGTCCTGCGCGTCGCCTACCAGCTGCGCATAATCCTCTTTAGAAATGCGATCGACGCACGGCGCGCTGCACCGCTTGATCTGGTAGAGCAGGCACGGCCGCGAGCGGTTGGCAAAAAAACTGTCGGTGCAGCTCCGCAGAAGAAAGGTCTTCTGTAATGCATTGAGTGTCTGGTGGACCGACCCCGCGCTCGCAAACGGCCCGTAATAACGCCCCTTCGCCCGCCGGGCCCCGCGATGCTTCTGGACCCGCGGAAAAGCATGGTCGGTGCGTAACAGGATGAAGGGAAAGCTTTTGTCGTCGCGCAGCAGGACATTATATGGCGGGCGATATCGCTTGATCAACTGCGCCTCGAGCAGCAGCGCCTCGGCCTCGCTCGTCGTCGTGACGATTTCCATCGCGCGCGTCTGCGACACCATGCGCTGGAGCCGCTGCGGCAGTCGCGCGACCTGCGTATAGTTGGTCACCCGGTTCTTGAGCGCCCGCGCCTTGCCGACGTACAGCACGTCGCCGCGCGCATCGAGCATGCGATAGACGCCGGGGCGCGTCGGCAATTTGCGCACGACGCTGCGGATCGCCTCGGCGCCGCGCTCGAGGTCGGGCTGGTCGCCCTCCCCATCGCCGCCGCGCATCACATAGGTTGCTTTATCTTCGTTGAATCGATCGGGAGCATTTGGGCGAGCCATGATTTTGCATGTAGGCGATGGCGATGCGACCCGCCATAGTGCGCGACGTAAAACAGTCATCGGAGGGGTCTGATGGACGTACGAGGAAAACTTGCGCTGGTTACCGGAGGCAGCGACGGGATCGGGCGCGAGATCGCGTTGCAATTGCAGGGCGCGGGGGCTGACGTCATCATCACGGGCCGCTCGGCGGAGAAATTGCGGGCGATGTCGACGCTTGGCTTCGGGACGATCGCGGGTGATCTGTCGACCGCCGGGGGCATCGACGCGGTGGTCAACGGCGTTGCGGGCAAGCCTCTGGCTCTGCTCGTCAACAACGCCGGGGTCGGCAGCGTCTATGAACTCGACGATGTCGCGACGCTGGAGAGCGCGGCGCATTGCATCCGAACCAATCTCGACGCCCCGATCGCGCTTTGCACCCGACTGCTGCCAACGCTTCGCGCCCAGCCGCAGGCGACGATCGTCAATGTGACCTCCGGCCTCGCCATCGCGCCGCGTGCCGGCGGGTCGATCTATTGCGCGACCAAGGCCGGTCTGCGCAGCTATACGCAGGCTATCCGACACCTTCTGAAAGACAGTAACGTCCGCGTGATCGAAGCGCTGCCCCCTGTGGTCGAAACGAACATGACGGCAGGCCGGGCGGGCAAGAAGATGAGCGCACATGATTGTGCCGCCGAAATCGTCCGCGGCATCCGCACCGGCAAAAGCGAAGTAAATGCCGGCATGGTGAAGCTGCTCCAGCTTGTTCACAGCATCTCGCCCGCGCTCGCGCGACGGGTCATGATCCGGTTTTAATCCTCGATCTACAAAGGATATTCGATTGAAGAGCCTGCTGTTGGCCGCACTGCTTCTGGCGCCCGATACGGTGCCCCCGCCATCGCTCGACGCCTATGCCTGCACGATGAAAGGCCGTCCCGGGGCCGAAAAATTCACGCTGCTCATTCGTCCGGGCTCGGGCCCGGCTTGGGTTTCCGACGCCGGCGGACTGCAGCGCTACACCGTTAAGCGCACAGCGCGAATGATCACCATCGGCGAGGAGATTATCTCCGCGCCCGACGGCGGCGGCTTCGAAATCGCTTATGAGCTTGATCGGAAGACGCTCGCTATCCGCCTTCTCGTCCTCGTCGGCGGCCGGATCGATACATCGCTTCAGGGGCGCTGCGAACAGTTCAAACATGTTGCGCCTCCGCCGGGCGTTCGCAAGGGACCGCCTCTGGTCCCGCGACCGCCCGCGCCGCGCAATTGACATAGCAAAACGCCCACGGAAACCGCGGGCGTTTTGTAATTCATCGATGTCTCTACGCTCAGCCCTTGGCGACGCCTGCGATAGCCTGATCGACCAGCGCCTTGTCCGCGCTCGCGTCATGCTTCTCGGCGATCAGCTTCGCTGCCGCTTCGGTCGCGGCCTTGGCCGCTGCGCTACGCACTTCGGTAAGCGCAGTCGCTTCGGCGGCGGCGATGCGGTCTTCGGCCATCTGCTTACGTCGGCCGATCAATGCGGTTGCGTCGGCCTTTGCCTTGGCGACCAGCCCTTCGGCTTCGGTTTCCGCGCGCACGCGCATCTCGTCGGCTTCCTTGGCGGCGTCGGCGAGCTTCGCTTCATATTCCGCCTTCAGCGATTCGGCGTCGAGGCGGAGTTGTTCGGCTTCCTTGAGCTGCTTGGATATCTCGGCAATCTTGTTGTCGAGCATGCCCGCGACCATCGCCGGCACCTTCTTCCACAGCAGGATGCCGATGAAGATCGCCATCGCGATCGAAACCCAGACGGTTGCGTCGATGAAACCGAACGATGCCGGTTCAACATGCACTTCGCCCGCGGCTTCGGACAATATGGTCAGGACATTAGCCATGGAGCACCGCCTTCACCGCTGCTTTGGCATCCGCCGCAGCGACTTTTACGCCCGACAGCTTGGCGACAAGGTCGCTCGCTGCTTCGGCTGCGACCGATTCGATTTCAGCCATCGCCGAGGTGCGCGCCGCCGAAATATCGGCTTCGGCGGCACTCAGCTTGTCCGACAGCTCGGCATCGACCTTCGCAAGACGCTTTTCGGCGTCCTTCGCGGCCTTGTCCTTAGCGTCGGTTACCGCTTTCTGCGCAGCGGCGCGGCTCGCGTCGCTCTGCTGGCGGTAGCTTTCTTCCAGATTGTCGGCGGCGGCATGCGCCGCTTTCGCCGCGGCCAGATCGTCCGCCACCTTGCGGTCGCGCGCGTCCACCGTCGCCTCGATCTTCGGCAGCATGCCGCGGCCGATGACGAAAAAGACAAAGCCGAAGGTCAGCAGCACCCAGAATATCTGCGATGCGGCGTACCAGCTTTCAGCGAATTGGCTGATTTGAGGCATGGATTTACTCGACCGACAAAAGAAAAGCAGTCGCAGGGCCGACCTTTAAAGGGCCAGCCCCGCAGACGAAATCAGGCTGCCTTGAGGTACAGCAGGATTGCAATCAGGAACGACAGCAGGCCGAGAAGTTCGGCAGCCGCGAAGCCGATGAACAGGCGACCCTGCTGACCGTCCGCAGCAGCCGGATTGCGCAGCGCGCTTTCGAGGAAGCTACCGAACACGTTGCCCACACCGATGGCGGCCATACCGGCACCGATAGCAGCCAGACCGGCGCCGATGAGCGAAGCAGCTTGAACGTCCATTTTAAAACTCCTTGGAAAAACGTTGAGTAACTAGTTGAAAAGTCAGTGCAGATTGACCGCATCGTTCAGATAGAGCGACGTGAGCAGCGCGAACACATAAGCCTGAATGCCCGCAACCAGCAGCTCGAGGCCGCTAATCCCGACCATCAGCGCCATGCTGGGGATGCCAACGCCCAGACCCACAGCAGGGCCGGCAGCGATGCCGTCGATGATGAACGAGGCGAAGACCTTCATCAGCACATGGCCCGCAGTCATCGCGACGAACAGTCGCAGCGCAAGGCTGAACGGGCGGACCAGGAACGACACCAGCTCGATCACGGGGATCAGCCACAGCAGCCACCAGGGCGTGCCGTGCGGAACGAACAGCGAGAAGAAATGCAGGCCGTGGCGCCAGAAACCGACGATCAGCACGATCGCGAAGCTCAGGATCGCGAGGAAACCGGTGATCGTGAAGTGGCTCGTCACGGTGAAGGGGTGCACGCCGAACAGGCCGAGCGGCATCAGCCCGATCACGTTCAACATCAGGATGAACATGAAAAGCGAGAAGACATAGGGGGTATATTTGCGGCCTTCGGGACCGATGTTGGCGTTCATCATGCCCGAAATAAAGCCGGTGAAGCCTTCGACGGCGACCTGCCAGCGACCGGGGACGAGCTGGCGCTTCATCCCGCCGATCATGAAGACCCACAGAAGCAGGCCCGCGATGACCATCCACATCGCACTGGTCGTAAAGGCAACCTCATGATTGCCGACATGGAACATGTCGAACATCTTCTGCACCTCGAACTGGTGCATCGGGTCCACTTTGCCTTGATCCGCCACGCGATACCTCGCCTAAATCCCAGTTAATCCAGCTTCAATCCGGCCCAGCTTCATCAAGCTTAACAGGCCGGATATTCGCTATCCGAAATATGCTTCTGAAGGCGACGACTATTCCAAGGAACAGTACAACCAACAGGCCCCAGGGTGCGGTGCCGGCAAAATGATCGATCGTCCAACCGACCAAGGCGCCGCCACCGATACCGCCCAGCAGTTCGGCCAGAACGCGATTACCGAGCTTGTAATTAGCATCGGTCTCCGGTCCGGCATTCACTGCGGTCCTTCTTGCTTCTGCGGCTTCGGCCTGGCCCAATCGCTCTTCGAGCGAGACCAGACGCGAATCCTCCGAAGCTGGTTCCGGATCGCTGCCATTCCCCGTCATTTCTGCCATCCTCCTGAAACAGAGCCGATATCCATCGATTCCGCCTGCGAAAAAAGGCCCGAAAATTCGGGGGACCCCTAAGGCGCGGTCCGTTTAGGAACGACGCCGGATTAAGTCAATGCTTGTGCGCAGGTGCACAAAATTGACGCCGCTCACGCGCACAAAAATGCCGCCGCGTTTAGGGGCGCGGCGGCATCTGAAGGCCCGGAGGCCCCATGTATTGCTTATCGCTTACGGGCAGCGTGCATCGCGCTCAGGAGGGCTGCCGTCGCGGGTTTTCCAAGCACCGCCCGGCGTCTGGTATTTCTCGCCCGGCTTGGTGTTCGCGATCAGGTTGCAACCGCTGGTAAAGGCGAATTGCTGAACCGTGCTGCCAGTCGATTGTGCGCTCGCGGTATAGGCCGCCTTGCGCTTGATATTCAGATCCTCGACCAGCGCGCGGATCGCCGGGGTCGGCGCCGTTGCAAAGCCCAGATAGCCGTCAACCTGCTCGCCCACTTGCCCCGCCGCACGCGCGGCAGCATAGGCGGGATCGCGCTGCGCCATCGCCGACGGTACCGCAAAAGCCACAGCGGCGGTCGCCACAATCGCGGCGAGTGCCAGTCCGGTCGGTTTCCACATCGTCTTCGTCATCTTGTCATTCCCCATCAGAATATCTCGCTATTCTGCTCGATGAGCTTCTTGGCATCGCCGTCCAGCCTATACACCACTTCCTGACGGATGTTGATGTTCAGGTTGATCTCGATCGGCTTGTCGGGCGTTTCGATCTGAACGCAGCCCGCAAGGGCTGACGCACCTATCATCATCGCAACATACCGACCGTCAATGGCGATCCTCCTTGCTCCAGTCTTGGTCGTCTTCATCGCATAGGCTCGCTTTCTGGAGGCTGAACGGGTGGGGGCGCGCCTTTCGCGGCGGCTTCGGCTTCTTCTTGCGCGCGCATCAGCGCGGGCAGATTTTGTTCGATCAGCAGCGAAGGATCATAAAACCCCTTCGCCGAGGTCAGGAGTTGGCGGAACGGCGCCCGGATCTTCACATTGAATATCAGCGGCAATTTCGCGACCTGATTGGTCAGAAAATTGCGGGTGGCGCCTTCCCCCTGCCCCACGCCGCCAAAGCGAATATCGGTCACCATTTCGCCGTCGAGATCCCCATTCAATACGACCGTAAGATCGTCATATTTGAGGCTGCGCAACGCGCCAAAGGCAAAATTGGCGATGACGCCCAGATTACGGTTCGAAAGTTCGCCGACATAAGCGAGCGTCCCGCCACCGCCGCGCGAATCGATGCGGCCGTTGACAATGCGGCCGCCCAGCCCGTCGAACTCGACCGGAAGCGTCCCGTCGAACACGCCCGTCGCGTTGATATTGTCAAAACCGAAGCTTTGCAGGAACACCGCCGCATCGACGCCGACGATGTCGAATGATAAGCGCCGCGCGTTGGTCGCACTGAAATCGAGCGTTGTCGGATGGAGCAACAGCTTGCCGCCGGCGAACGGCCAGCTTCCGCCCTCCACCCGGACGCGATTGTCGCCGAGCAGCTGATATTCGATCTCGCCATCGATCACCGGGATGCCCGGATTGACCTCTTTGACCTTGGCGATCTGTCCGGGGGCCGATTTGAGGCCGATCAGGTCGTCGAAGCTAAGCGTGGTCGTCACCCCCGTCACCGGACCGAACGCCGCGGCGAGGCTCGTGTCGGCGGTTGCAAAGGTCCCTCGGCTCGTGACGCCCGCGGCAGTCCATTCGATCCGCCCGTCGCCGACCACCGACCCGCGGACATTGGCGACGACGCCAAGCGCGAGGCTGGTCAGCTGGTCGGGCTGGAAAGCCTCGCTGAAACGCAGCTCCTTTACGGCAAGGTCGGCCGAGCCGCTGCTGTCGGCCAGCCGATGACGGATCAGCGTGTCGAGGATTTTCGTTCCCGTCTTCCGCTCGTTGAAACCCGCCCTTGCCTCGATGATCCCATTTTCAAAGCGGAGATTCGCCTTGTTGCTGACGAGCGGGAAGAAGCGCGGATCGGGCGCTGCGTCGGTGAGCAGCAGCCCGCCGTCGAGCGTCAACGCGCCGCTCGCAAACCTCCATTGCCCAGCGATCTCGCTCATGTTGAGCGGCACGGCGCCGATCTTGCCGCTCGCGCCGCGCAGATCGCCCGCCATACCCTGCGGCGTCGCGCGGCCGCTCAGGCTGTCGGCGTTAAAGCGCGTGACGTTTTCGCCCTCGCCCAACCGGATATCGGCCAGCGCAAGTGTCCAGCGCATCGCGGCAAGGTCGATATTTGCCGGGCCGCTGTTCAGGCTGAACGGCGAACCGCCGCTCGTCCCGCGCAATGCAATCCCTGGAATGCGGATATTCCCGCGCAGGCCGTCCGGCCCGGCGCTCAACAAGGGCGCGCCCGGACGACTGCACAGGTCGAGCGCGCTTCGGCCAAACCGAAAACCGCCAATATCGATCCGATCGGCCGCCACGCGGCTGCATCCGCCGTCGAGCGCGAGCGCGCCCGTCGGCGCAAGAAAGCCGTTCAGCGGCACCGTCAAACGCTCGACGCGTCCGCCCGCGAGCGGACCCGATAGCGCCGCCGTCGTCGCAAAGCGCAGCAACCCGCCAGCACCGCCCGAGAAATGCACCGGTGTCAGCGCAAGCCGTGCACCCTCGGCGCTATAAGGCTCGAGGCTCGCCAGTCCCGTCACCTTGCCGTCGATATTGCGGTCGAGGCTCAGCGTTCCCGATGGAAGATCGCCGCCACCGAAGCTCCACCGCCCAGACGCCAGTACCGCGGGTTTAGCGGCGCCATAGAGATAGCCGATCCGACTGTCCGAGCTGCCGGTAAAATGCGCGCCGCTCGCGCTCGTCAATTCGGGGGCGATCAGGTCGACGCGCGCCGATGTCCCTTCGCCCGCAATTGCGAACCCGGCGTTGCCGCTCGCATCGGCGAGCAGGCGACTGAGCGCCATGGCGGCCTTCGCCGCTAGCGGCCCGACCGGCGTTCCGGCAAGGCTGCGCGGGCTTTCGGCGAGGGAGCGGCGGAGCGATGCACTGCCGCTCGCACGGGCAAAACGAATCCGCCCGTCGAATTTCGGCGCGGCGCTACCCACGCTTCCCTTGGCCTCAAGATTGACCGTCTCGGCGGCGAAATCGGCGCCGCGCAGCCGCGCCACATCGGCGTTGACATCCAGCTTCGTCTGCACGGCCGTCCCGTCGAACTGCGCGCGCAGGCCCATTCGCTCGGCCGCGACCGGTCCCGCTACCAGCCGCGCGATGCTCGCATCGGCCTTGCCCTTCCAGCTCTGCAAATCTTCCGAAAGGGACAGGTCGAGCGCGATCTGCGGCGATGCCGCGCTGACGCTGCCGTCGGCGCACCGCAGCGAACCGCCACGCAGGGGGCCTATGAGCTGCGGACGGACATTGCGGACAAGGACCGTCCCGTAAAAGCTGATATCGTCGCCGCTGCATCCCGCCGCGGCAATTCTCGGTGCAACAAGCGCAAGCTTGCCGTTGAAATCGCGGCGCAGATTGCCTCCGCCGTTCAACGCAGCGCCGACATTGCCCCAAGGCGTATCGACCCGCGCGCGCGCGTCGCGCAAAACCACCGACAGGTCGGGCAAGGCAAAAGGATCTGTGCTGGTCGGGTCGCGGAACTTGTCGAGCGATCCGAACGACAGCCGCCCATCGACGAAACGACCATAGAGGCGAACTCCGTCGGCGCGAATTTCGGAGACATACGGCCCTCGCCAGCCATAGCTGAGCAGGACTTCGACCTTCTTGGCGATCAAGTCGGGACGCTTTGGGTCGCCGATGACGATGTCGGACAATATCTCGCTGCGAAAGCCGATCCGGTCGATCGTATAGCTCGCGGGAACCCCGCGGCTGTCGAGCTGGTCGCCGATAAACTCATTGGCAATCGGCTCGCGCGCGATCCAGACCACTCCGACGAGGATGATCACTGCACCGGCGGTCAACCAGCGCTTCTTGAACAACAGCGTCCGGTATTTCCATCGCGGCGGCGCGGCGGCGTCCGCGTCAGTCATGAAGGGTAGCCGATGACGTCATGGCGGGTATATTTCGTTCTCCGACCCCGATCGCGTTCAGGGCATCAACGCCGGAAATCTCGTTTCGCTGCAGGAGATTGATCCGGTTCGCCATCTTCCTTTTCCTATGACCGTTGAGTGCGCGTCACAAGGCGGTTATTGCCACGTCATGGGGGATACGCCGGATCATCTGGGTCACCGCTCGCGACTGCGCGCCAGACTGCTCGACGATGCCGAGGGATTGGCGGATTACGAGCTGATCGAATATCTGCTCACGCTGGCAATCCCGCGCCGCGATACCAAGCCGCTGGCCAAGGCGTTGCTGCGTGAATTCGGCTCGCTGGCGCAGCTTATCAGCGCCGACCCCGAATCGCTGCGCCGCGTTGACGGCCTCGGCGATACGGGCATCGCGGCACTCAAGATCGTCCAGGCGGCAGGCCTGCGATTGCTGAAGGGCGAGTTTCGCGACAAGCCTTTGCTTTCCAGCTGGGACGCACTGCTCGATTGGCTGCGCGCGGACATGGGGCCGATCGATGTCGAGCGCGTCCGTGTCCTGTATCTCAATTCGCGCAACATGCTGATCCGTGACGAACTTGCGAGCGAAGGGTCGATCGACCAGTCGGCGATCTATGTTCGCGAAGTGATCAAGCGCGCGCTCGAACTCGGCGCTTCGGCCATCATCCTTGTCCACAATCATCCGAGCGGCAGCCCCGAACCGAGCCGGCAGGATATCGCGATCACGAAGGAAATAGCCGATGCCGCATCGCGGCTGGGCATCGTGCTTCACGACCATATCATCATCGGCGGGTCCGATCATCGCAGCTTTCGCGCGATGGGCCTTATCTAGGGTCTTGGCCCGACGGGGCCTTGCCGCAAATTTGACTTCCTCGGCGCGCTTAGACATCTTGGCCCATATGCAGATTCGGCGCAGCCTTCTTCGCTTCCGGCATGACGGGGGACAGCTTCTCGCGGGCATTTAGCCCCGGGTTCCGGCGCGATTCGCCCCGAACCCGGGGCACCTTCCTTCCAACATTGCCGCGCGTGGTCGACGACCGCGCGCCAGCCGGAAAGCCCGCGCCATGACAAAAAGCAAAAGCGGGGCCGCAAAGCCCCATATCCGCATGATCGACATTGAAGCCGATGCGTTGACCGAATTGACGCTGCAAAACCAGCGCGATTCGGTTTGTTTCTATGAATTGCTCCTCGATGAAATCGACCGCGCCGCCATTTGCGACCGCGCTGATATTCCCGCCGACGTCGTCACCATGGGTTCTGTCGTCACATTTCTTGACGAAAACCGCGGAGCGGAACGCACGATACGCCTCGTATATCCCAGCGATGCCGACATATCTGCCGGCCGGATATCTATCCTGACGCCGGTCGGCGCAGGCCTGATCGGTCTCAGCGTCGGCCAGTCGATAAATTGGCCCGATCGCGGCGGCGCCGAGCATCGATTGACGATCATCGCGGTACGGCAGCCATGATCCGATGACCGTTAAGGCGGCCATCCCATATGGTGACGCAGCCGCCGGATCGCTCCGACGGCTGCACCACCCCACGCGGGTTACCGTTAGGCGCCGCGCGACAGGAAACCGGTCAATTCGGCCTTGTTGACTGCGCCCGACTTGTCACCGTCGGCCGAAGCAAAGGCCTGTCCGATCCACGTCTTGACCTCAGCCGATTCGACATCAGCGCTGGGATCGGTCGCGGCCCGCAACTTCTTCATCCACGCGCCGAACTCCTCGGCGTTCAGATCGCCATTCTTGTCACCGTCGTAGGTCGGAAATTCCTGCTCGACGATCTGTGCGATCTGGGTCGGCGTAGCGGCAGCGGCGCCGGCGGGCGCGGGCTGGCTCGAAGCCGGCGGAGTTGAAGCATCAGGGACCGGAGCCGGTTCGGCCGGGGGTGTGGTGGCATCCGGCGCCGGCGCAGGTTCGGACGTTGCCGGAGCGGCGGTCGGATCCGAGGCAGAGGCGGCGGTCTGCGCGATGGCCGGGAAGCTCACCGCGGCAGCGCCGATCAAAAGCATCTGTTTCAACATCGTCTATCTCCTGTTTCAGGGTTATTCCGGTTCCGCCTCAGGGGTAGGTTCGGCGTCCGGAGCAGGCTGATCGGCCGGAGGGGTCGGCTCAGCTGCAGGGGGAGTATCGCTCGGCGTTGCGTCCTCGGTGGGTGCAGTTTCATCCGTCGGCTTCGTCTCGTCCGTCGGCTGGCTGTCCGGCGCGGGGGCCATAGTGTCGGTCGGCGCCGGCTGCGACTGCGTCGTCGGCGCAGGTTCTTCGCCAGCCGGTGCGGTCGTCTGAGCCAGAGCGGGGAAGCTGATTGCCGCCGCGCCGATCAAAAGCACTTGTTTCAACACAATTATTCTCCTGTAGCGGCGACATTTATGGACTGTTGCGACCTGTCGCCTTTCTGATGGGGCATGAAGGGAACCCTCCATGTTTGTGCAAAGTTGCACCCCATCGGATTTGGCTAAACGCCTTGTCCCTGCTACGGGGCGGCCCGTCGCGGTTCGGCAGGGATTCCGGGACAAGGCGCCCAAAAAGGAAGGAAATTCAATGGTTCCGCGTTACGCACGACCGGAAATGACCGCGATCTGGTCGGCCGAGAATCGCTTTCGCATCTGGTTCGAGATCGAAGCGCATGCGACCGACGCTCTTGCCGAATTGGGCACCGTGCCGAAATCGGCCGCGAAAGCGCTGTGGGATTGGTGGGCAACGAAGCCCGTCATAGACGTCGCCGCAGTCGACGCGATCGAGGCCGTCACCAAGCACGACGTCATCGCCTTTCTGACGTGGGTTTCCGAAAATGTCGGCGACGAGGCGCGGTTCATGCATCAGGGCATGACCAGCTCCGACGTGCTCGACACCTGCCTTGCAGTCCAGCTCGCGCAGGCAGCCGACATTCTGATCACCGATCTCGATGCTCTTCTCGCCGCGATCAAGCGCCGTGCCTATGAGCATAAGCTGACTCCAACCATCGGCCGCAGCCACGGCATCCATGCCGAGCCGGTCACCTTCGGGCTCAAGCTGGCGCAGGCCTACGCCGAGTTCGATCGCTGCAAGGCCCGCCTCGTTGCCGCACGCGCTGAAATCGCGACCTGCGCCATTTCGGGCGCGGTCGGCACCTTCGCCAATATCGACCCGCGCGTCGAAGCGCATGTCGCCGCCAAGCTTGGCCTGACGATCGAGCCTGTTTCGACGCAGGTCATCCCGCGCGACCGCCACGCGATGTTCTTTGCAACGCTGGGCGTGGTCGCCGGATCGATCGAACGCCTCGCGACCGAAGTCCGCCATCTGCAACGCACCGAAGTGCTGGAGGCCGAGGAATATTTCTCGCCGGGCCAGAAGGGGTCTTCGGCGATGCCGCACAAGCGCAACCCGATCCTGACCGAAAATCTCACCGGCCTTGCCCGCATGGTGCGCAGCGCGGTCGTCCCGGCGCTCGAAAATGTTGCGCTGTGGCACGAACGCGACATCAGCCACTCGTCGGTCGAACGCTTCATCGGACCCGATGCGACGATCACGCTCGACTTCGCGCTCGGCCGCCTGACCGGCGTCATCGACAAGCTGCTGATCTACCCCGAACGCATGCAGAAGAATCTCGATCGTATGGGCGGCCTCGTCCATTCGCAGCGTGTGCTGCTTGCGCTGACCCAAGCAGGCGCAAGCCGCGAGGACAGCTATGCGCTGGTCCAGCGTAACGCGATGAAAGTGTGGGAATCGGACGGCCAATTGTCGCTGCTCGAATTGCTCAAGGCCGATGCCGATGTCACCGCGAAGCTGTCGGCCGACGAGCTGACGGCCCTGTTCGACCTTGGCTATCATATGAAGCATGTCGACACGATCTTCGACCGGGTGTTCGGGGCGGCATAGCCCCGGACTGGAAACCCGCGGCATTCTGTCATAGGGTCGGCGCCAGACCGACAGAGGAGCAAGGCAAAGTGGGTATAGTGCGAACGATCATCTGGGTCTTGCTGACCGCTACCCTCGTCATTTTCGCCATGGCGAACTGGATTCCGGTGACAGTGACTATCTGGCCGGGACAGGTGCTCGATACCAAATTGCCCGTGCTGATCTTTGCGGCGTTCCTCATTGGCAGCGTGCCGATGTGGATCGCGCTCCGCACGTCGCGCTGGTCGCTGAAACGCCGTCTCGATGCCAGCGAGCGTCAGGCGGCCGACCTGCGTGCGCTCGCCAACCGGCCCGTCGAGGTCACGCCCGCTGCGCCGGTCACCGATGTTCCGCCTGCCCCCACCGACCTTTTCTCACCGGACAAGCCATGACCTCTCCGCTTTATCTCGCCATCGATACCACGCACCTCGACGCGGCACTGACGCTGGCGCAAAAGGTGCGGCGTCATGTCGGCGGGCTAAAGCTCGGCCTCGAGTTTTTTTGCGCTAACGGCCATCACGGCGTCCATGAAATGGCCAAGATCGGCCTGCCGATCTTCCTCGACCTCAAACTCCACGACATTCCGAACACGGTTGCCAAGGCGATCCAGGCACTGCGTACGCTCGAACCGGCAGTCCTGACTGTCCATGCCGCGGGCGGCCGTGCAATGCTCGAAGAGGCAAAGGCCGCCGCCGGGCTGAATACGAAAGTGGTCGCCGTTACCGTGCTCACCAGCCTTGACGCCCCCGACCTTGAAGACATCGGCGTTGGCGGAACACCGCACGATCAGGTGGTGCGGCTAGCTGCGCTTGCGCGCGAATCCGGGCTCGACGGCATCGTCTGCTCGGGCCAGGAAGTGAAGGCGGCGCGCAAGGCCTGGCCAGGCGGCTATTTCGTCGTCCCCGGCGTACGCCCCGCAAACGGCACCGCCGGCGACCAGAAACGCATCGTCACGCCGGCGCAGGCCATGGCCGACGGCGCATCGATCCTTGTCGTCGGCCGCCCGATCAGCCAGTCGGCGGACCCGGATCTCGCCGCGCGCGAGATCGAAGCCACACTTTAAGAGGTTTCCCATGCCCCCCCTGGTGAAGATTTGCGGGCTCACCACGCCCGAAGCTATCGACGACGCCGTCCGGCTGGGCGCGACGCACATCGGACTTGTCCATTATGAGCCGAGCCAGCGCCACGTCGATCTGAAGACCGCCGGCGCGCTGCGTAAGCACGCCGGGTCGCGCGTCAAGGTCGCGCTGCTGCTCGTCAACGCATCGCAGAAACTGACCGGCGATGCACTCGGCATGGTGCGCCCCGACATCATCCAGTTTCACGGCAATGAAACGCCCGAATGGCTCGCAGTCGTAAAGCGGCTCGTTCCGGCGGAGATCTGGAAGGCCGTCGGCCTCAAGGATGCGGGCACGCTGGAACGGATGCAGAAATATCGCGGCATCGCCGACCGCATCCTGTTCGACGCCCCCGCCGCCGCCTTGCCCGGCGGCACCGGGACGCGCTTCGACTGGTCGCTGCTCAAAAACCATCGCCACAATATGGATTGGGGCATCGCGGGCGGCCTCACCCCCGAAAATGTCGCCGAAGCCATCGCGGTCACCGGTGCTCCGCTCGTCGACGTCTCGTCGGGCGTCGAAAGCGCGCCGGGCGTCAAGGATGTGGACAAGATGGCCGCTTTCCTTAAAGCGGTCGCGGCATGCTAACGGCACGTTACTCCACCATGCGCATCGGAAAACGATGGCGCTGATCGCTTGAGCCCCCCTCTTCGAGCGAGCGCCACCCTATTGCCGATGGAAATGATTATGACGGACACACCGACCCTGCCCAACAGCCTTCGCACCGGCCCCGACGCCCGCGGCCATTTCGGACAGTTCGGCGGCCGCTATGTCGCCGAAACGCTGATGCCGCTGATCCTCGACCTTGAGCGCCATTATCGCGCGGCGCAGGTCGACCCGGCGTTCAAGGCCGAGTTCGACTATCTGCTCAAACATTATGTGGGCCGCCCCAGCCCGCTGTGGCTGGCGCAGCGTCTCACCGATCATCTCGGCGGCGCAAAAATCTACCTCAAGCGCGAGGACCTAAACCACACTGGCGCGCACAAGATCAACAATTGCATCGGCCAGATCTTGCTCGCCAAGCGGATGGGAAAGACCAAGATCATCGCCGAGACGGGCGCGGGCCAGCACGGCGTCGCGACCGCGACCGTCGCCGCGCTCTTCGGCCTGCCCTGCACCATCTTCATGGGCGCGGTCGACGTCGCCCGGCAACAGCCTAACGTGTTCCGCATGAAACTGCTCGGCGCCGAAGTCGTCGCAGTCGAATCGGGTGCCAAGACGCTCAAGGACGCAATGAACGAGGCGTTGCGCCACTGGGTCGCGAACGTTCACGACACTTTCTACATCATCGGCACCGTCGCTGGCCCGCACCCCTATCCCGAACTCGTCCGAGATTTCCAGTCGGTGATCGGCGACGAAGCGCGCGAACAGATATTGGAGGCCGAAGGCCGCCTCCCCGACATGCTGATCGCGCCCGTCGGCGGCGGATCGAACGCCATCGGCCTGTTTCATCCCTTCCTCGACGATGCCGAGATCGAGATCGTCGGCGTCGAAGCCGCAGGCGAAGGGCTCGACGGCAAGCACGCCGCCAGCCTCGCGGGCGGCCGTCCCGGCATCCTCCACGGCAACAAGACCTATCTGCTCCAGGACGACGACGGCCAGATCACCGAGGCGCACAGCATTTCGGCGGGGCTCGACTATCCTGGCATCGGCCCCGAACATAGCTGGCTGCACGAAATCGGACGCGTCCGCTACGAACCCGTCACCGACGCCGAAGCCCTCGCCAGCTTCCAGAAGCTCACCAAGCTCGAAGGCATCATCCCCGCGCTGGAGTCCGCCCACGCGATCGCCGCGGCGGAAAAGATCGCGCCGACGCTGGGCAAAGACAAGATCATCATCGTCAACTGCTCGGGCCGAGGGGACAAGGATATCTTCACCGTGGCCGATGCGCTGGGAGTTTCATTGTGAAGCTCAATCATCGTCGCGCGATCATTGTATTTCTGGTCGCTGCTGCCGTTCAGGCGCTCGGTTTCCCGCTGATCAGCAAGATCTTTGGTCTGGGTGACGGCTTTCAATCACCGTCTTGGGTGGTCGTTGTGCTGGTTTCTCTGCTGTTCGTATTCATCGATCAAGCAGCATTCCGGAAAAAATCGCTTTGACCCGCTTCACCACCGCCTTTGCCAAACCCCATAGCGCGCTCGTCGCCTTCATCACCGCGGGCGATGGCAACACCGCCGCGAACCTCGACGCGCTTGTTGCGGGGGGGGCCGATGTGATCGAACTCGGCATGCCCTTCACCGACCCGATGGCCGACGGCCCGGCGATCCAGCAAGCAAATCTGCGCAGCCTCGCCAAGGGCACGACCACCGCAGACATCTTCGCGATCGCCGCCGCGTTTCGCCAGCGCCATCCCGAGACCCCGCTCGTCCTGATGGGCTATGCCAATCCGATGACGATCCGCGGCGGAGACTGGTTCGCTGCCGAATGCGCCAAAGCGGGCGTCGATGGCATAATCTGCGTCGACATTCCGGCGGAAGAAGACCCCGAACTCGGTCCCGCGCTCCGCAGCGCCGGCGTCGACCTGATCCGCCTCGCTACCCCGACCACCGACACCGCGCGCCTGCCCGCCGTCCTCAGCGGCGCTGGCGGCTTCCTCTATTATGTATCGGTCGCCGGGGTCACCGGCCAGCAACAGGCCGCGCAAGCGAGCATCGACGAAGCCGTCGCACGCCTGAAGGCCGCGACCGACCTGCCCGTCGCGGTCGGCTTCGGCGTCCGCACTCCTGCACAGGCGGCCGAGATCGCCAAGGTTGCCGACGGCGTCGTCGTCGGATCGGCCTTTATCGACATCATCGCCGAGCATGGCGACGCCGCCGCGCCGCATGTCGAGGCCTTCACCCGTTCGCTCGCCGATGCTATTCACGGCGCAAAGGAGATCGCCGCATGAGCTGGCTCGACCGCGTTCGCAACGCCCTGCCCTTCACCGCCAAGCGCGATACCGCCGACAATCTCTGGCACAAATGCCGCCAGTGTCAGCAAATGGTGTTCGTCAAGGAGTGGGAAGATAATCTCAACGTCTGCCCGCGCTGCGATCATCATGACCGCATCGGCGCGACCGAGCGCTTTGCCCAGCTGTTCGACGGCGGCCTGCATGAATTGATCAGTGCGCCCGCAGCTCCCGAAGATCCGTTGAAATTCCGCGACACCAAGAAATATGTCGACCGCATCAAGGCGGCGCGTGCACAGACCGGCGACCGCGATGCCTATCAGAATGCGGCGGGCAAGATCGACGGCAAGCCGGTGGTGATCGGCGTCCAGGATTTCGCCTTCATGGGCGGATCGATGGGCGTCGCCGTCGGCGAGGCCTTTGTCGCCGGGGTCGAGGAAGCGATCAAGCGCGGCTCGCCCTATATCGCCATCACCGCCGCGGGCGGCGCGCGCATGCAGGAAGGCACGCTGTCGCTTATGCAGATGCCGCGCGCCACGGTGGCGCTCGCGCGCCTCCGCCGTGCGGGCCTGCCCTATATCGTGCTGCTCACCGATCCGACCACCGGCGGCGTCACCGCCAGCTATGCGATGCTTGGCGATATCCAGATCAGCGAGCCCAAGGCGCTGATCGGCTTTGCGGGGCAGCGCGTGATCGAAAATACGATCCGTGAAAAATTGCCCGAAGGCTTCCAGCGCGCTGAATATCTGCTCGATCACGGAATGATCGACATGGTCGTGCACCGCAAGGAATTGCCCGAGACGCTGGGTCGGTTGATCGGATATCTGGCGCCCGAAAAGGCGGCCTGAAACCAAATCGCGCCATCATGGCTGACCACGCCAGCTCTCAAAACCCAGCGGTGCAGGCGCAGCTCGATCGTCTCGCTGCGCTATCGCCGGGCCGCGACATCCTCGGGCTCGAGCGCATCGCCGAACTGTGCGCGCGCCTCGGCAATCCGCAGAACCAGCTCCCGCGCACTTTCCATGTCGCGGGCACCAACGGCAAAGGGTCGACCTGCGCCTATCTTCGCGCGA
The DNA here is from genome assembly GCF_057657055.1 of Sphingopyxis sp. Soil_C_28. Classification (NCBI taxonomy): domain Bacteria; kingdom Pseudomonadati; phylum Pseudomonadota; class Alphaproteobacteria; order Sphingomonadales; family Sphingopyxidaceae; genus Sphingopyxis; species Sphingopyxis sp. Soil_C_28. The sequence continues at coordinate 994,684 of NZ_JBDGJE010000001.1, read as the reverse complement.
TCCTCGAAGCGAGTGGGCGCTGTGTTCATAGCTACACCAGCCCACATCTCGTCCGCTTCAACGAACGCATCCGCCTCGCGGGCCAGCTGATCGACGACACGCTGCTCGCGGCATTGCTCGAAGAGGTGCTCGACGAAGCCGATGGTATGCAAGCGAGCTTTTTCGAAGTCACCACCGCCGCCGCCTTCCTCGCCTTCGCACGCATCCCAGCCGACGACTGCATCATCGAGGTCGGACTCGGCGGGCGGCTCGACGCGACAAACATCATCCCGCCCCCGGCGGTCTGCGGCATCGCCTCGCTGGGTATCGATCACGAGGCATTCCTGCTCGAACCCGAGGCTGGGACACCCGGCGATCCCGCCGCGCGCATTGCGTGGGAAAAAGCAGGGATCATCAAGCCCGATACCCCGGTGGCGACCCTTGCCTATCCGCGGCATGTACAGGGCGTCATCACCGCCAAGGTTGCATCGGTCGGTGCCACGCTCTTTCCCGAAGGGGACGGCTGGACGGTGGAGGCCGATGGCAGCAGCTTTCAATGGACGTCAAAACTGGGTTCGATCGACGGGCCGCTACGCCCGCGCATGGCCGGCGCGCACCAGATGCACAATGCGGGCCTTGCCATCGCCATGCTCCGTCTTGCGCCCGAGCCGCAGCCGAGCGACGTCGATGTCGCGCGCGGGGTCGCCGCGGCTTTTTGGCCGGGCCGTATGCAGCGCCTCGGCGCAGGCCCGCTCACCGGACTATTCCCTAAAGGCACCGAAATCTGGCTCGACGGCGCGCACAATGTCGACGCGGGTCTCACGCTCGCGCGGCAGTTCGAAGGCGAGCGGCGGCGCATCCATCTCGTCACCGGCATGCTCGCGAACAAGGATCCCGCCGCGATCGTCGCACCGCTGGCGCCGCGCCTTGCCAGCCTGACCGTCGTCCCCGTTCCGGGACACGAGCATCATGGCGCCGAGGCGTTCGGCCCGGAGGCGAAAGCCGCGGTGACGATCGAGGAAGCGCTACGCAGTCTCGATATCGACCCCGAACAGGATATCGTCCTGATTGCCGGTTCGCTCTATCTGGCGGGCGCGGTGCTCAGCGCCAACCGGGAACTGCCGGCCTAAGCAGGTTTCGGCGTCCCGCCTTTCCACGCCAGCAAAGCGCCGACAAGGAACGCAACGATCGCCGCGGTCATGATCGACGATCCGAGTTCGAGTTGCTGCGTCAGCAAGATGCCGACCAGCCCCGCGACGATCACCGCAAAGCCGACAATACGCCACGCACCGACCGGTTGCCGCAGCTGGCGTTCGTCGACACCTTCGGTTTGGCGGATGCCTTCACCGACATAGCCCTTGCTCCAGAGCAGCCAGAGCAGCAGCATCCCGGGAACCGCCGCGACGACGGTAAAACCCCAAAAGCCGACCCAGCCGAGTTTCTCGGCAACGATCCCAGCGGGTCCGGCCATGAATGTGCGCCCGACGCCTGCGAAGGATGACAGCAACGCAAACTGCGTCGCTGTATAGGCGATGCTCGACAGGCCCGAGAGATAAGTGGCGAACACGGTCAGCCCGATCCCGCTCGTCATATTCTCGGTCACGATCGCGGCCACCAGCATCCAGTAATTGTTGCCGGTGGCAGCGAGAATCATGAACATGACGTTCGAAAACATCATCATCAGTCCCGAAACCAGCAGCGCGCGTCCCATGCCGAGCCAGAGCAGGAAGGGCGCGCCGAGCGCCGATCCGACGATCAGGGCGCCAAAGCCCCACAGTTTGTTCGCCGAAATATAATCGAGGTCGGGAAAGCCGAGGTCGACGATCATCGGCCCGAGCATCGTCTGCCCCATCGCATCGCCGACTTTATAGACGAGCACGAAGCCGAGGATCAGGAAGGCGCCGTGCCGCGTCAGAAACTCGCGGAACGGGTTCACCACCGCCTCGGTCAACCATTGCCCGGCCCTCATCCCCGACGCATGTTCGAACCGATCGACAAATTTCCCCGGCCCCGCCCACAATGCGCCGATGATCGCGGGAACGATGCAAAAGGCGGTGAGGCCATAGGCAGTTGCCCAGCCAAGTCCGAGACCCTCGTTCGATGCGAAATAGATGGTGCCCGCGCCCGCGATCAGATTGCCCGTCCGGTATCCGAACTGGTTGGTCGCGGTGCCGTGCGCGAACTCGTCTTCTTCCAATATCTCGATACGATAGGCGTCGATGACGATATCCTGTGTCGCGGACAGGAACGCGGTGATCAAGGCCCAGACCGCGAACAGCCCGATGTCGCCGGGCTGCGGATTGCTCGCCCCCAATTGCCAGATGGCGACGAACAACAGCGCCTGGACAAAGAACAGCCAGCCGCGCCTTTGCCCGAACGTCCGGGTCAGGAACGGAAGCGGCAGCTTGTCGACGATCGGCGCCCACAAAAACTTGATCGTGTAGGGAATTCCCAGCGCGACCGCGAAACCGATCGTCGCGGTATCGATCCCGACCTTGGCCAGCCAGAATGTCATCGTCGCGATCAACAAAGTCAGCGGAAACCCGCTCGATATGCCGAGCAGGAAGGTGATCATCGGATTTTTGCGCAGATAGGGTCGGAATGCAGGGATCGACAGCGCCACGATCGCCAGCCCACCCAGAATCGCAACGAAAATAATAAACCGAATCAGATCAACCGACATGCAAACGCTCCCCGGGCATCCGCCGGGCGGACGCATTGTTGCCGCCACGGCCTATAGCCTTGGCCCCAAATTGGAAGCGGCTATTTATCCACTGGTCGCGCTCACGCCGCGGCGGGGCGCCAATAGGTTTGCAACCCGCTAACCTTGCGCGCCGGCTGGTTCTTGCACGTCATCGTCTCGACCGCGCGCAGTGCAGCGACGAGCGCCGAAGCGCTGTGCGGCTTGCCGAGGCATGCGACCGCAATATCGGCGGCATCTTCGGGACATTGCCCGGTCACCAGCAGCACGGCGATGCCGCGGTCCCGCGCCAGACGCGCAACTTCGCGCCCGGTCATATGTCCGGCAAGGCCAAGGTCGAGGACCAGCGCGTCGATCTGTTCGGCGGCGATGATCGGTACCGCGGCCTCGCCCGAATCGACCGTCGCAACGATCTCGTACCCGCTGTGCTTCAGCGTCCGCTCATTGTCGAACGCGACCAGCGGATCATCCTCGATGATCAGCAGCCGCTTGATGCAGGACGGGCGATGGACGAAGAGCATGAAGACTCCCTTTAACGTCGCCATGACCCGCTCTGCGCCTTCCTGCAAGATTGCTTCTGCTTGCCATCGACGAAGCGATCCATTTCCGGCTATGAGCGTGATCACAACGCAACACTATTTTCCCGAATAACGACAAGAAAGCCGCATCTGTTCCCATGAACACACGCCGCCCACCCCGCGCCGAGCCCCGCTCGACGCCCAAAGCCCCCGGCGATCGTGACGCCCCGAAGGGTCGCCGCGCCGCCCGCGGCGCCGCATCGGCGCTGAAAGCCAAACCCGCCGAAGAAGAACGCGAGGACGGACCGCAGCGTATCGCAAAGCTGCTCGCCCGCGCCGGCGTCGGATCGCGACGCGACGTCGAGCGGATGGTGGAGGAAGGACGGATTGCGCTGAACGGCCAGGTCGTCGTTCATCCCGCGCCGCTGCTTACCTCGCTCGAAGGGCTGACGGTCGACGGCAATCCCGTCGCCAAGCCCGTGTCGACGCGCCTTTATCGTTTCAACAAACCCGCCGGCTGCATCACCGCGGCGCGCGACCCCAAGGGGCGCAAGACGATCTACGACCTGCTGCCAAAGGATTTGCCGCGCCTGATGCCCGTCGGCCGCCTCGACTATAATACCGAAGGGCTGCTGCTTCTTACCAACGACGGCGAGTTCAAGCGCCAGCTCGAATTGCCCGCCAGCGGGGTCGAGCGCACCTATCGCGCGCGCGCCTTTGGCGACATCAGCCAGACTCAGCTCGAAGAGCTCGCGCTGGGGATCGAGATCGAGGGTGTCCGTTACGGCAAGATCGATGCCAATCTTGAACGCCGCACCGGCCGCAACCAGTGGGTCGAAATGACGCTGACCGAGGGCAAGAACCGCGAAGTCCGCAAGGTGCTCGAGCATTTCGGACTGCAGGTCAGCCGCCTGATCCGCACCCGCTACGGCGCGTTCGAACTCGGCGGCATGCCGCTTGGCGCGGTCGATGTCGTGCCCCGCGACGAACTGTTCAAATTCCGCCGGCATCTCGGCTGATGCGCGTCATTGCCGGCGAATGGCGCGGCCGCAAGCTGCTCGCGCCCAAGAATGATGCGACACGCCCGACCGCGGACCGGACGCGCGAGACACTCTTCTCGATGTTGACGAGCCGTGTCGGCAGCTTCGAAGGACTGGTCGTCGCCGACCTGTTTGCAGGATCGGGCGCCCTCGGCATCGAGGCGCTGTCGCGCGGCGCCGAGCAATGCCTGTTCGCTGAACAGGATCGCGACGCGCTCGACGTGTTGCGCAAGAACCTAGGCGCTTTGGACGCCATCCGGCGCGCCGATATCCGGGCGGGCTCGGTGATGAGCCTCGGCCCCGCAAAGCGCACTTACGACCTGCTGATGCTCGACGCGCCCTATGATACCGGCGCCGGCAGCGTGGCGCTCGACAAGCTGAACCGTCTTGGCTGGATCGGGCCCGACAGCTGGATTTCGGTCGAAACCGCGCACAATGAAACCATTGATGTCGCGGGTTTCGAGGTCGAATCCGATCGCAAGGTGGGCAAGGCGCGGCTGACGCTGCTCAGGCTTGGGTAGCGGCGTGCCTTCGCACCATCATCAAACCTGACCAGCTCACCACCCCGGCCAGTGCCAGATACAGCCCGACCAATTCGGTCCCGCCCCGTTCGGCCAAAGCCTGCGCCACGATCGGCGCCATCGCGCCGCCCAATATGCCGCCAGCGTTGAACGCCACCGACGCGCCGGTATAGCGCACCCGTACCGGGAACAATCCTGTCAGCCAGCTGCCGAGCGGACCATAGACCAGCCCCATCACGAACAAAGCGGTCGCCAATCCGAGGAAGATGATCAGCCAGCTTCCCGAAGCCAGCGATGGTCCAAAGACAAACCCGACGAGCACCGTCGCCCCGCACCCCCACGTCAGCACGCGCTGCGCGCTCGACGCGTCGCTCATATATCCCGCAAAAATGATTCCGACGGCCATGAACAGGATCGCGCCGAGTTGGATCAGCAGGAACTGTTCCTTGGGATAGCCCAGTGTCGTCGTCCCGTGCGCGAGCGCAAAACTCGTCGCGAGATAGAAGATCGCGAAACAGGCGACGACCGCGAAGGTCCCCGCCAACGTTGCAACCAGATGATGCCGGAACAGTTCGCCGAGCGGCACCGCAGCCGGCGCGCCCTTTTCCTGCGCCTTGGCAAAGTCTGGCGTCTCGCCGATCTTCAACCGAACCCACAATCCCAGCCCGACGAGCACCGCCGACAGCAGGAACGGGATCCGCCAGCCCCATGCCGCGAAATCAGCGTCATCAAGCCCGAGCCCGAGCAGCAGGAACAACCCGTTCGCCGCGATAAAGCCGACAGGGGCGCCCAATTGCGGAAACATGCCGAAGCGCGATTTCCATCCCGGCGGCGCGTTTTCGACCGCGAGCAGCGCGGCCCCACCCCATTCGCCGCCAAGGCCAAAGCCCTGACCGAAGCGAAGGATGCAAAGCAGCAGCGGCGCAACCCACCCGACCATCGCATAGGTCGGCAGGAAGGCGATCAGCAGCGTCGAGGCGCCCATCAGCATCAGCGATGCGACAAGCGTCGATTTGCGCCCGATCCGGTCGCCATAATGGCCGAACACGATCGCGCCGACCGGACGCGCGAAAAAAGCGAGCCCAAAGGTCATGAAGCTGTACATGAGCTGGGCCGAGGCAGAGCTGGCGGGAAAGAAGAGCGGCCCGAACACCAGCGCCGCGGCGGTGCCATAGATATAGAAATCGTAAAATTCGACCGCGGTGCCGACAAGGCTCGCGGTCAGGATGCGCCGATGCGCGCGATAGGGTGCCAAATCCACGGCTATGCTCTCCCCTTTTGGCCTCGGGCGTCGCTGTGGACGCCTTCACCCGCCTCGCGCAAGCCGCAATGCGCCGGTTATTGCCCCTTGGCCGGAAGCCGCGCCCGAATCCGTGCCAGCTCCTGCCCCGACACGGGCTCCAGCCGCGCCGCTGCCTTACCCTCGCGGAGGCGCTTGCGATCCTTTTCCGAAGGTTCGACGCGGCGGACGCGTACCGCTGCGTGCCCCTGTGTCTTCATCCCCAGTTCTTCCGCGGCACCGCGCGACAGGTCGATTATACGGCCCAGCGCAAACGGCCCGCGATCGTTGATCCGCAATATGACGCGCCGCCCGGTATCGAGCGCCGTAACCTCGACATAGGTCGGTAGCGGCAGCGTCGTGTGTGCGGCGGTGATCCAGCCCGGGCGGAACTGCTCGCCGTTGGCGGTACGGTTCCCCGACTCGCTGCCGTACCAACTGGCATACCCCACCGCATCATAGGCAGGCGCGGCCGCGGGGACATAGGTCGCACCGCGGATCGTATAGGCCGGACCGATGCGCACCGGCGTATCGGCGACAGGACGGTAATTGCCGCCGGCGCAGGCCGAGAGTGTCAGTATGGCCAAGGCGGCGCTCGCCAATCGCAATGTCATGTGTTGGTGCATCGAGCGACCGTAGAAGCAGGGAATGCCGAGATAAAGCCTCTTGGCTGGTCGGAGGCGGACAGCAGCACAATTGCCCAAACCGCCGCATCCAAGCTACACACGCCGCAATGGCTATCCTCCCGCCCCATCAATTCGGCATCATCGGCACGGGCCGCGTCGCGAGCGCGCTTGGCTTGGGCCTTGCCGCACATTCGATTGGACCGGTGTTGCTATGGGGCCGCAATCCGGACCATGCCCATGTGGCCGCCGCTCGCATGGGCGGAAGCGTGGCCCCGAACGTCTGCGAGCTTGTCGAAAATTGCGACACCATCGGAATCGCGGTTTCGGACGACGCCCTCGCCGATATCGCCGCCGATCTGGCGGCAGCGCTGCCAGCGAACCGCGCAACATTCATTTTCCACGTCAGCGGACGCAGCGGCGCCGCCATCCTCGAACCGCTGCGCGCCACCGGCGCCCTGACGGCCGCGATCCATCCCGCGATGACCTTCACCGGCGACCCGCCAGGCGAAGTGCGGCGTATGGCCGGCGCGCGCTTCGCGATCACCGGCTCGACCGCCGGGGCTACCGAACGCGCAAGGCGCATCGTCGCCTTGCTGACCGGAATCCCGGTCGAAATCGCGGAAGATCACCGGGCGCTCTATCACGCCGCGCTCTGCCACGCCTCCAACCATCTGGTCACGCTCATCGCCGGCGCCGTGAACATGCTGCGCGACGCCGGCGTCGATGACCCCTCCGGCCTTCTTGCTCCTCTCGTTCGAGCGGCGCTTGAGAACAGCCTCGACAAAGGTTTTTCCGGGCTATCGGGCCCGTTGCTGCGCGGCGACGTACAAACGATCGGAGACCATCTCGATGCCATCAAGGATCACAGCCCGGACCTCTTGCCCGCTTATTGCGCGATGGCCCGCGCGACGGTCGACGAATTGAAACGCGGCGAAATCACGCCCTCGACCCGCCTCACCGCACTGGACAGCCTGCTCGCTGTTCCCTAATCGTTCGCGCGTGAACGATGCCCCCGCCTCCCTGCCCGACCTGCCTCCGCCCAACCCGTCGGACCCGCCCTATCTGCAAGGATTGAACGATCCGCAGCGACAGGCCGTGCTCACCACCGAAGGCCCTGTTCTGATGCTGGCGGGCGCGGGCACCGGCAAGACCGCGGCGCTCACCGCACGCCTCGCGCACATCATGGCAACGCGGCGTGCCTGGCCATCCGAAATCCTTTCGGTCACCTTCACCAACAAGGCGGCGCGCGAAATGCGCGAGCGCATCGGACGGATGGTCGGCGACGTGGTCGAAGGGATGCCCTGGCTCGGCACCTTCCACAGCATCGCGGCAAAAATGCTTCGCCGCCACGCGGAACTGGTCGGCCTGCAGAGCAATTTCACCATCCTCGACACCGACGACCAGCTGCGTGTCCTGAAACAGCTGATTCAGGCCGAGGGGCTCGACGAGAAACGCTGGCCGGCGCGCCAGCTTGCGGGCCTGATCGACAAATGGAAGAACCGCGGCCTCGTACCCGGCGATCTCGACGCCGCCGACAAGGACTCCTACGCTGACGGCAAGGGGCAGCATTTCTATGCGCTCTATCAGGCGCGGCTCAAGACGCTCAACGCCTGCGATTTCGGCGACCTTCTGCTCCACATGCTGGTGATCCTGAAGACGCATCGCGACGTGCTCGAACAATATCAGGAGCGGTTCAAATATATCCTCGTCGACGAATATCAGGACACCAACGCCAGCCAATATCTGTGGCTAAGGCTACTCGCGCAAACCCGGAAAAACATCTGCTGCGTCGGCGATGACGACCAGTCGATCTACTCGTGGCGCGGCGCCGAGGTCGCGAACATCTTGCGCTTCGAAAAGGATTTCCCCGGCGCGACGGTGATCCGCCTCGAGCAAAACTATCGCTCGACGCCGCAAATTCTCGCCGCCGCTTCAGCATTGATCGCCCAGAATTCGGGCCGCCTCGGCAAGACGCTCTGGACCGATCTCGAACCCGGTGACAAACTCCGCGTCGTCGGCGTATGGGACGGGCCAGAAGAAGCGCGACGTATTGGCGAAGAGCTGGAGACGCTCCAGCGCCGCAGCGTTTCGCTCGAACGTGCCGCGATCCTTGTCCGCGCCCAGTTCCAGACGCGCGAATTCGAAGACCGCTTCATCGCGATCGGCATGCCCTATCGCATCGTCGGCGGCTTCCGTTTCTACGAACGCGCCGAAATCCGCGACGCCCTCGCCTATCTGCGCCTCGTCCAGTCGCCTGCCGACGACCTTGCGTTCGAGCGTATCATCAACACCCCCAAGCGCGGGCTCGGCGACAAGGCGCTCGCACGCATCCATCAGTTCGCGAGGGCCGAGCGCGCGCCGCTTCTCCATGCCGCATCGCGCATCATCGAAACAGACGAACTGACCCCGCAGGCCCGCCGCCAGCTTGCGAGCTTCATCGCCCAGATGCGCGGTTGGCAGACAAAGGCCAACGAACTCTCGCACCCCGAACTCACCCAGCTGATCCTCGACGAATCGGGCTACACCGCGATGCTCCAGGCCGACCGCAGCGTCGAAGCCGCGGGTCGGCTCGAAAACCTCTCCGAACTCGTTCGCGCGATGGAGGAATATGACTCGCTCGAGGCGTTCCTCGAACATGTTAGCCTCGTCATGGACCGCGACAGCAACGACACGACCGAAACCGTCACGATCATGACGATCCACGCCGCGAAGGGGCTAGAGTTCGATCATGTCTTCCTCGCAGGCTGGGAAGATGGCGTCTTCCCGTCGCAGCGCTCGATGGACGAAGGTGGGACGCAGAGCCTCGAGGAGGAACGGCGCCTCGCCTATGTCGCGATCACCCGCGCTCGCCAGCGCGCGAGCATATATCACGCCGCAAACCGTCGCATTTATGGCCAGTGGGTCAGCAGCATCCCCAGCCGCTTCATCGCTGAAATCCCGCCCGAACATGTCGACAGCGAGAACAGCTTCGGCGGTGGCCAAAGCCTGTGGCGCGCGAACTGGTCGGCGCAGGGCGACCCCTTTGCGCATGTCGCGGAACGCCAGCCAGCGCGCACGATGACGCGCGGACCCGCTTGGCAGCGCGCGGTCTCCGGGTCGTCGACAGTTACCCGTGCCCCGGCCCCTTCGGAACGCGGGCCAGCGGCCGCTGTCGGCGCCAAGGCACGATCCGACCTCGCCATCGGGATGCGCGTGTTTCATGAAAAGTTCGGCTATGGAGACATCGCCGACATCGACGGCAACAAGCTCGAAGTGGAATTCGAACAGGCCGGTTCCAAACGGGTATTGGACAGCTTCATCAAGCTCGCCTGATTTTTATTGTCAACCAGTTTAGTTATGATATGCCATCTCCTGCGGCCAACGAGTCGCGTTTTGGGAGAATCTGAATGAAAAATAAGCTCTTAGCGGGCGCCATGGCGCTCGCCCTGATCGGTTGCTCCGAAAAGTCGGCCGAAGATGCGAGCGTTTCAAGCCCCACGAATAACGAATCTCCGGCTGTCACCGAAGAAGCAGCCGACGCGGCGGCCGCACCCCGGATCGGAGTCGAAGCCGCCCCCGGCGTCGCCTTCGACTATGCCTATACCTTCCGCCTCGCCGACGACCGCATTTCGAAAATTCAGGAGGAACATGCCGCCGCCTGCGAAACGCTCGGCATCCAGCGCTGCCGGATCGTCGATGTTCGCTACCAGCTGACCAACGAAAAACTCGTCGAAGCGCAGACGCAATTCAAGCTCGACCCCGGTATCGCGCGCAAATTCGGTGCTCGGGCGATCGAGAGCGTCGAAAAGGCCGAGGGTGTCCTCGCCGATGCAAGTGTCGCCGGCGAAGATGTCGGCACCGAAATCCTCGCCTCGCAGCAACGCAGCGCCGGCTCCGAAGCCGAAATCGCCCGCCTCGGAGGGCGATTGAACTCGGGCGGACTCGACAAGCGCGAGCGCGCCGAACTTCTCGCACAGATCGCTCAGCTTCGCGGCCAGCTCGGCGACGAACGCCAGACCCGCCGCAGCGGCGAAGCCCGCATCGCCTGGACAAGCGTCGTCTTCAACTATGCGAGCGACGGCGGCCTCCCCGGCATCGGCCATGAGAACCCCTTTGCCAGCGCCCGCGAAACGCTGATGCGCAGCGGCAGCACCGCGCTCAGCTTCGTCCTGACGTTCGGCGGCGCCCTTTTGCCGTGGGGCATCTTGCTCGCGCTCATCGTCGCCTTCTGGCGCAGCCGCTTCATGCTCGCCGTTCGCCAGCAGATGCGCGCAAAGCCCACTGCAATCGATCCTGCCACGCCCCCTGTCGGCTGATCCTGGGCAGGGCGTCGCTTGCAAAGGTCCGATGCCACGTTATGGAAAAGCCATGACGGGGCAGACGACATGGCTGGACCAGGCACGCGACGCCCACCGCCGCGGCGATATCGCGGCGGAGACCGCGGCGCTCGATGACGCGATCCGCGCCGACCGCGGCAACATCGCGGCGCTGCTCGCGATGGCCGAACTCAAGCGCCGTCGCGACGACGACCGCGCGGCAGGCAGCTTCTACCGCCTAGCCCTGGGTACCGCAGCGCAGGCGCGCAGCGTCCCCCCTGCCCTTCATTCGGGTCTCCAGCGTGCCGAGCAATTTCTCGCTGCGACCGACCGCGCCTTCGCCGACCATTTGCTCGGCCAGCTGCAGGGCGCGGGGATCGATGCCGGCACCGCAACGCCGCGCGTCGCCGAGGCACTGCGCATGCTCGCCGGTGAACAGCCGCTCTATCTTCAGCAGCCGAGCATGTTCTATTTGCCGGGCCTCGCTCAGCGGCCCTTTTTCGATCGCGCCGACTTCGATTGGGTCGAGGGTGTCGAAGCCGCGACCGACGCGATCCGTTCGGAATTGCAGGCGTTGACCGACAACGCCTCGGGTCGCTTCGGCCCCTATGTCACCGCCAGCCCCGACCGCCCGCCGCCGAACAATCCGTTGCTCGACAAGCCCGACTGGGGCGCCGCGTGGCTTTGGAAGGACGGCGTGGTCGCCGACGGAATGGAAGCGCTCTGCCCCGCGACCCTCGCCGCGCTTGAACTCGCGCCGCAACCGGTCATCCGCAACCGCGCGCCGCTCGCCCTCTTCTCGCGCCTGGCCCCCGGAACGCATATCCAACCGCACCACGGCCTGCTCAACACACGCCTCATCTGCCACCTGCCGCTGATCGTCCCGGATGGCTGTGACCTGCGCGTCGGCGCCGAAACGCGAAGCTGGCGCGAAGGCGAACTCATGGTCTTCGACGACAGCTTCGAACATGAAGCATGGAATCGCGGAACCAGCGACCGCACGATCCTGCTCTTTGAGATATGGCGCCCCGACATCGACGCCGACGAGCGCGAGCAACTGACGCGCATTTTCTCGGCGATCGACACTTACACCGAGCAGTGAGACTGGTCCCGCCTCGCCAATTCTGTTCAAGCGTTTTATGTCGATGCTTGGAAAAGGTCGCTGGTGGAGCCGAGGGGAATCGAACCCCTGACCTCTGCAGTGCGATTGCAGCGCTCTCCCATCTGAGCTACGGCCCCGCGACGGGCAGCGTATTAACGACGCTGATTGGCAGTGGCAACGGCTTTGAGGGGACGGCCACGGTCTGAAATAGAGGAATGGGGGATTCCGATGGCCAAGGCATGGCATTTGACCAGTCGTCCGCAGGGGCTGCCGACGATGGATAATTTCGCTCTGCGCGAGGTACCCGACGGCCCGCTGGACAAGGACCAGCTCCGCGTCCGCAACCTTTGGCTGTCGGTCGATCCGTACATGCGCGGACGGATGAACGACGCCAAAAGCTATTCCGCCAGTTTCCAGATCGACCAGCCGATGACCGGCGGCGCAATCGGCGAGGTACTCGAAAGCAACATTGAGGGTTTCGCTACCGGCGACCTGATCCTGCACATGGGCGGCTGGCGCGACGGCGGCGTTATCGGTCTCGACATGATGCCGAACAAACTGCCTGCCGAGGCGCTGGCTGCGGGTCTTACCCCGCAAACCTTCCTGCATAATATGGGCCTGACCGGCGGGACGGCGTGGATCGGTCTGCTCCGCGTCGCCGCGGCCAAGCCCGGTGACACGGTGTTTGTTTCGGCGGCGGCCGGCGCCGTAGGCTCTGCGGTCGTTCAAATCGCTAAGGCGCGTGAAATGACCGTTATCGGCTCGGCGGGCGGCGCGGAAAAATGCGCGTGGGCCGGCGAACTCGGTGCCGATGCGGTGATCGATTATAAAGCCGGGCGGGTGCTGCCACAGCTTGCCACCGCGCTCGAACGCCTCGGCAAGCCCGGCATCGATGTCTATTTCGACAATGTCGGCGGCGAACATCTCGACGCGGCTTTCGCGACGGCCAACGACTTCGCGCGTTTCGCGATCTGCGGGATGATCGACGTCTATAACGATGCAAAGCCGCAGGAGATGAAATATCTCATCCGGGCCATTCCGGCGCGGATCCGCATGGAAGGCTTTATCTACACCGACCAGTTCATCGAGTGCATGGAGGAATTCTATGCCGACATGGGCGGCCTGATCGCCAGCGGCGCGGTGACGATCCGCGAAACGGTGCATGACGGGCTGGCGTCGGCGCCCGACGCCTTCCTCGGCCTGTTCTCCGGCGGCAATATGGGAAAGATGCTGGTCAGGCTCTGACCAGCATCGGCCGTCAATCCGGCGTCAGGGTGTCGAAGCCGACCGACAGAAAGCCCGGCATCGGACCGTTCCAGCCATCGTCCGGACCGTCCTGATCGTCGTGCCGGGCATGCGCCGGCTTGCGATCGCTGCGTGGCTTCCGTTCTTCGCGCGGCTTTTCATCGCGTGGCTTTTCTTCGCGCGGCTTCTGCTCTTCGCGCGGTTTCGCGGCTTGCGCTTCTTCGGCAGCCGCCGGGCGCGGCCCCTTCTCCGCCTTTGCAGCACCTCTGCCGCGACCGCCGCGGGCCGAACGTCCGCTGCGCGGTGCGGCGGCTTCTTCCTCATCGCGATCGGGCTTGGCGACTTCGGCCGTCGGCGCGGCGCCGCCATGGACCGGAATCTTGTAGCCGGTCAGTTTCTGGATGTTATCGATCGCCTCGTCGTCCGACGGCGTCACCAGCGTGAAAGCGCGGCCCTGTGCGCCGGCGCGACCGGTGCGCCCGATGCGGTGAACATAATCGTCCGGGTGCCAGGGCGCGTCGAAATTGAACACATGGCTGACGCCTTTGACATCGAGTCCGCGCGCCGCGACGTCGGACGCCACCAGGATATTGATCGTGCCGGCCTTGAACCGGTCAAGCTCGGCGGTGCGGCTCGACTGGTCCATATCGCCCTGGATCTCGCCCGCCTTGTAACCATAGCGCTGAAGCGACTTTGCCAGCTCGCGCACAGTTGTCTTACGGTTGCAGAAGATGATGGCGGTGTGAATATCTTCAGCCTCGATCAGGCTGCGGATCGTATCGCGCTTGCTGCGTTCCGACGTCTTGACGAGGAACTGCTCGATATTTTCGTTCCGGCTCGCCGGGCGCGCGACTTCGATCGTCTTGGGGTTCGACAGAAACTTGTCGGCCAAACGCTTGATCGGCGCCGGCATCGTCGCCGAGAAAAGCAACGTCTGCCGAGTCGCGGGAAGCTTGGTACAGATATTCTCGATATCGGGGATGAAACCCATGTCGAGCATCCGGTCGGCCTCGTCGATCACAAGCAGGTTGCAACCGGTCAGCAGGATCTTGCCGCGTTCGAACAGATCCATCAGGCGGCCCGGGGTCGCGATGAGCACGTCAACACCGCGTTCCAACGCCTTGACCTGATCACCCATCTGGACGCCGCCGATCAGCAACGCCATCGACAGCTTGTGATATTTTCCGTATTTTTCAAAGTTTTCTGCGACTTGCGCCGCGAGCTCGCGCGTCGGCGCGAGGATCAGCGAGCGCGGCATCAGCGCGCGGGCGCGGCCATGAGCCAGAATGTCGATCATCGGCAACACGAAGGAAGCGGTCTTGCCGGTGCCCGTCTGGGCGATGCCGATGATGTCGCGCATCATCAGCACCGACGGGATGACGCCCGCCTGAATGGGGGTTGCTTCGCTGTAGCCCGACTCGTCGATGGCACGCAAAAGTTCGTCGGAAAGGCCGATGTCGGCAAATTTCATAGGTTTATCATGTCCGGAAAAGAGTTGGCGTCCAGCCTCCCACGCAGGCGGACGTTGCCGCGGCCCTTGGGCAAATGGCGAGGAAAAGTCAAGGAAAGGCCGCGACAAACGCGATTAATCATCGTCGCGAACTGGAACCATCAGCTTGAATTTGTCGATCTCGCACTTGGCGCCGGTTCGAGCATGAATCTGGTCGCGATCCTCGCAAAGCCGTCCGTCCTTGCTGCCTTGCATGTAAAAGCCGGCGTAGAAATCAAGCGCGCGACACCCGCGATTAAGCTGGGCGCGAAGGCGCTGCTTCTGCCGCGTGATAATATCGATGCTGTCGCGCTGGACCGCCTGCATCCCCAGTATGTTGCGCATCGCTACGCATTTCGGCGCTTTTTTCTCTTTCCACACGATCGGCAATTCGGTCGCGCGCTTCGAAGCCGAAGGACCCGCGGCGAAGTTGTTGAGCTGCGATCGCTGCGCAGGCACGCGAATGATCAGCTGCTGTTCGATGACCACCTGCCAAAAGGATGTGGCCTGCTCGGGCGTCGGCGCAGATATCGCCACCAGTGGCTCTGGAGCCGCCGCCGGCACCGCGGCGTCTGCCGCAGGAGCAGCGGCCACGAACCACAGGAATGCCGCCGTCAGCACAACCGCGCTGCCGCTCCTTCGGCGTCCTGACAAAAGATTCCGTTCACCTGTGGCTCCCACGCCTATGCCCGCTGGACGAAAAGAGACTATTCGTCCATCGCCTCGTTTAACGAGGATGATTGAACATCAAATGAACTGCTGTCACCCCCTGCTCATGCCCGAAGCAGGAATTTTCTGGAGTGGAACGGCATGACACGCCCGCCATCAGCATCATTGCTCGCCGCTCTTGAAGAGCAGCTTGGCCCGAAAGGGTATAGCGCCGACGCGGATACGATGGCGCCCTGGCTTACCGACTGGCGCGGCAAATACCATGGCCGGGCGGCCGCAATGCTTTCACCCGCCACCACCGAAGAGGTCGCCGCTATCGTCCGCCTGTGCGCCGAGGCGGACGTCGCTCTGGTCCCGCAAGGCGGTAACAGCGGTATGGTCGGCGGCGCCACACCCGACGCCAGCGGCGACCAGATCCTGCTCAGCTTGCGCCGCATGAACCGGACACGCCGGATCGACAAAACATCGCAACTCGCCGTCGTCGAGGCCGGCGTGATCCTGGAGACCTTTCATAACGAGACGCTCGCCAACGGGCTGCGCTTTCCGCTGACGCTGGGGGGCAAGGGCTCGGCCACGATCGGCGGACTCGTGTCGACCAATGCCGGGGGCACGCAAGTGCTGCGGCACGGGACGATGCGGACGCTGGTCGCCGGTATCGAGGCCGTCCTGCCCGACGGCAGCATCTTCGACGGGCTTGCTCCGCTGAAAAAGGACAATCGCGGCTATGACCTGCGGCACCTGTTCTGCGGCGCCGAGGGCACATTGGGCATCGTCACAGCCGCGTGCCTTCATCTGGTTCCGGCAGCAGCCGCGCGGCGCACGGCGTGGATCGGCATCGATTCTCCTGAAAATGCGCTGATGCTGCTTCGCCGTCTCGACGTCGCGATCGGGCGGGAGCTTGAGGGGTTCGAGCTGATTCCGCATAGCTGCCTCGACGCGGTGTTGCGCCATATTCCCCAGACGCGTGCGCCGCTGGCGGCGACGCACCCTTGGTATGTGCTGATGGAGCTGGCCGGGGAAAGCGATCGCGCCTTGGAAGAGGCGTTGGAGCAGCACCTTGCAGCGGCGCTCGATGACGGTTTGATCCGCGATGTAGCCCTCGCCAAAAACGACCGTGAGAGCGAGGATTTCTGGCGGTTGCGCGATTCCATTTCCGAAGCCGAACGCGCCGAGGGGCCCGCGCTGCAGCATGATGTCAGCGTACCCGTCGACTTGATGCCGGCTTTCATCGCCGAGAACCCGCACCGGCTGGAGCGCGCCTTTCCAGGCGCACGCGCGCTGTCGTTCGGACATCTCGGCGACGGCAATGTCCACCACCATGTCCAGCCGCCGCCCGGCATTGATGGAGCCGCATGGATCGCCACGCACGGCGCCGCGGTCAGCCGGCTGGTCTACACGCACGTCCTCGAACTCGGGGGCTCGATTTCGGCCGAACATGGCATCGGACAGATGAAACGCGACATATTGGCCGAACTCGACAGCCCGGCGCGGTTGACCGCGTTGCGCGGGATCAAGGCCGGGCTCGATCCGGCGGGGCTGTTCAATCCCGGCAAGCTGATCGCCTGACGCTTCGCCCGGCCCCGCCTGCCGCATGCCATCGCCCCCTTGCGCCGCGCGGCGCGGGTCAATAAGGCGCTTTATCCTTTTTCGTCCCGTTCCTGGGATCCTGCCGGAGTTCAAACATGGCCACTGCGCCCGCACCTGCCAATCTGCCCCTGTTCTACAAGGACCTGACGCCGCTTTCGAGCGTCGAGCACGCCGATTTCCACGCGCGTCCTCTCGACAGCGCCGAGTTTCTGGTTGGCCAGCACGCGATCCCGCTGACGTCGGACGAATTTGTTTCGGCCTGCCGTTTCTTCCCGATCGTCTTTTCGGCGGGCGAGAATCCTGTTCCGCTCGCGCTCATGGGCCTCAATGAAGGCATCAACACCTTCGTCGACGATGAAGGCAAGCTGATCAATCCGGTCTACGTCCCCGCCTACATCCGCCGCTACCCCTTCCTTCTCGCACGGCTTCAGCCCGATTCGGAAGACCTGTCGCTGTGCTTCGACCCGACGTCGGGCGCGATCGGCAAGTTTGAAGAGGGCGACGCGCTGTTCGTCGGTGACCAGCCGTCCGAACAGGTTCAGGCCGTCCTCGAATTCTGCAAGAATTTCGAGGAAGCGGGTCAGCGTACCGGCATGTTCATGGACGAGCTGAAGAAGGCCGATCTGCTGATGGACGGCGAAGTTGCCATCCAGCAGGAAGGCAATGACAAGCCCTTCATCTATCGCGGCTTCCAGATGGTCGACGAAAACAAGCTGCGCGAACTGCGCGGCGACGTCCTGCGCAAGCTGATGCAGAACGGCATCCTCGGCCTGATCTTTGCCCACCTCTTCTCGCTGCAGCTGATGCGCGAAGTGTTCGCCGAACAGGTCAAGAGCGGCAAGATGCCGCTGACCCCCGAACTGCCCACCGTCTAAGCTTGCTAAGCTTGAATATGGCCGCCCTGCATCGAGCGGGGCGGCCATTTGAATTTGGCCTAAACGGCCTCTATACGGCCGAACGAAGGCCGAGCCTCTTCGCTGCCGCGATCAGAAATCGACCGCAATCCCTTTCAGCTCCCAATCGCCATAGCGCACGGGGTTGCGCCCGCCGGGCTGGTCCTCGGCCTTGTCTTCGTGGATCGTGGCCGGCGCGGGAAGCGCATCGTTCGTCCAGCCGACAGGCGCCTTCACATGCGTGGGGCGCTTTACAGCGCGCGGCGTTCCGCCGATGGTCATATTCTGGCTGTCGGTCGTCATCCCGCCCATATAGGATCTTTCATGCGTCACGCCAACTCCGCCTGCCCCCGTCATGGCTGATCGCCGCCCACGCCGGCGATCGCCGGGCGAAGCCGATCCACCGGGTACGGCGACGCGCCGCGCGGCGCTGCGGCTTCTCGATGCGGTCCTGCGCCGCGGCGATCCGCTGGACGTCGCAATGCACGCCGCAACCCAGGGCCTGACGGGGCCCGATCGCGCCTTTGCCGTCGCGATCGTGTCCGAAGCGCTGCGCTGGATGGTCGACCTCGATGCGCTGATCGACGGCGCAACGACGCAGATACTCCCCGACGACGTCAAATCGCGGGCGGTGCTGCGGATTGCGCTGGCGCAGCTGCTCGTGTTGAAAAGCCCCGCGCATGCGGTCGTATCGACCGCCCTGCCGCTCGTCGATGGCGGCCCGCGTCGGCTGGTCCACGCTATTTTGTCGCGCGCGCAGCAGGACGAATGGCAGCTCCCCGACCGCGCCACCCTCCCCCTGCCCACCGCCGAGCGATGGGCCGAACAATGGAGCCTGGCGATGGTCGAAGCCGCCGAAGCGGCCTGGAGCGCACCGCCGCCGATCGATCTCAGCTTTGCCGCCGAACCGGGCGCCGAGGAGTGGCCCGACGCTATTTCGCTGGCGCCGCGCCACCGCCGCCTGCAACGCGGTCAGGCCGTCGAGGCGATGCCGGGCTTCAGCGAAGGCGGCTGGTGGGTGCAGGATCTGGCCGCGAGCCTGCCTGCGCGTCTACTGGGTGCAGGCGAGGGCCGGACGGTGCTGGACCTTTGCGCCGCACCCGGCGGCAAGACGATGCAGCTCGCAGCGGCGGGATGGGATGTCGTTGCGGTCGATTCCAGCGCGAAGCGGCTCGAACGGCTGCGCGCCAATATGGAACGCACCGGCCTGTCGGCCGATATCGTCCAGGGCGACATCCGGTCATGGGCACCCACGGATCAGGCCGACGCCGTGCTGCTTGACGCCCCCTGCTCGGCCACCGGCATCTTCCGCCGCCACCCCGACGTGCTCCACCGCATCGAACCCCGCCAGATTGTGGAAATGGCGGTGCTGCAGACCGAATTGCTCGCACGCGCGGCACAATGGGTCAAACCGGGCGGGACGCTGATGTACGCGACCTGTTCGCTCGAGCAGGCGGAGGGAGAAGACCAGATATCGACCTTCCTCGACGACCATGCCGGCTGGGCCATCGATCCCATCGGCGCGGAAGAACTTCCCGACGCGATCGTTGCCGACGACAAGGGCCTCATCCGTACATTGCCCGACATGCTTGCCGATGCGGGTGGGCTCGATGGCTTTTTCGTCGCGCGGTTGCGCGCGCCGTCAGGCTGAAGCGCGCGACAGCCGATAGAGTGCAAGCTCGCCATAATCCTTCGCGAGCTGCACTTTGCCGACATAGTCGCAATCGAAATCGCGCGCATTGCCCAGCGCGAGCATCGCTGCGAGCGGCTGGGTGCAATAAACCTGGCCGACCAGGGTGACCGGCTCGATCCGCGCAGTGCGTGTCACTTCGGTGCCATACCAGAGCTCGTTTCCCACCACCGGATCGATACCGCGATAGATCGGCCCGAAATGGATGCCGGTGCGCATACCCGCCTTGTGCCCGTCAAGCCCGAGCGCGGCTGGCAGGATATGGAGCCGTTGCTGCATCGCGAGCGCAATCCGCGCCGCCGTCGCGGGTTGATCGATAATCGCGTAAACCGCATCGCCCCACGTATTGCGGAACAGCACGGCGTCTCCAAAATCGTCGAGGATGCCGCCGATCCCGCCCATCACTTCGCTGGCAAAGATCGGCAATTCGGCCTCCCCCAGTTTCGAAAACCCCGCAAAATCGGCAAATAATATCGCATAGAGGCCGCGCCTTGTGCCCTCGGGCGGCTTGGGTGCCGGTGGGAATTCGAGATTGCGGTCGAGGCCGTCGACGGGGATCGTCACCGTATCGCCGCCATGCTGCTGCCACAGCGCGATATCGGCGTTGGTGCCAGCGATCGCAGCGGACGGACGCGCCACCGCATCGGGGTCCACCACCGCGAGCTGGATGGCCGTTGTTTCCAACTCGTGCGCCCGCAGCTTGGCGAGGCCCATCATCGTGTGCGAGCCCAGGACGAACTGGCAATCGTCGCTGACATAGCGCGAACTGCTGGCGAAATGGACCATCGCCGCCCGGTTGCGGCAATCGATGTAGCGCGCCAGCCAGGCGTCGCCGCCCGACGCAACCGACTGGGCGATGAAATCATCCTCGGCAAAGGGCAGCACGACGGTCAGATCGATCTCGCGCGCCAGCGCCTCTTCGGCGAACAGGATGTCGGCGCCGCAAGCGAGCGGGCCGATCAGCGCCGACAGCGGCTGCGCGTCGAGCGCGGCCGCGATGGCAGCACGGGCATTGTCCTCGCCTGCTCCGCCAGCCCGGAACATGCGGCCGCAATAGACACCGACTGGCGGTGGACGGAGCAGATCGACAATGGCCGCCGCGTGCTCCGCGTCGACCGCGCCGCTCGCCCCAAGGCGCGACAATTGGCGGCAGGTCGAGGCATGATCCCCGGCCCGCGTCGCTGAGTCGGCTTGGCGCGCTTCGGCATGGCGCAGCGCCTCCTCCCCGCGGCCCAACAGCAACAGCGCCTCGATCAGCGTTGCCTGATCCCAATAATTGTCGGCGGCCCCATTGGCCGCGATCGGCCCCGCCAATGCCGCGGCGCGCTCGCGCTCGTCCAGCAAGGCATAAAGGCTGGCGGCATTGATTGCGGGAAAAGACGCGCCCGACATTTGCCAGGCGTGGTCATATGCCGCAGCGGCTTGTCGCAGCAACGCTGTGCGGCGCTCGCCCTCATGGTCGAAAGCCGCGTCCTTCCAGATACGTCCGGCGAGCGCGAGGCTGTCGACGTCTTCAGACGCACCGAGGTCGAGCTGCTCGTAAAGACGCATCGCGCCAAGACTGTCACCCGATGCGGCGAGCGCACGCACCATCAGATAGCGCAGGTGCGGACTGTCGATGCCATCGCGCCGCGCGGCGGCGGCGCAATCGAATGCGCTCAGCGCATCGCCCTGCCCCAGCCGGTGCGCGACGTCGGCTTCGGAGGCCTTGGCGCGATCCGCCGACGCGGTCATTGCGCGTCGGTTTCAGCCGTTTTCAGCAGCGCGACGTTAGCTTTCTCGATGGCGGACAATTCGACAGTGTCGCTGGTAGGTCGATACCACGAGTATCTGCTGAAATATTCTTGCAGGCCCGGGTCCTTGAAGCGGAGGCCCTTTCGCGCGAAGATCTCGTTCCGGGCCAGTCGTACCTGTTGCGGGGTCAGTCCGGCAACATCGGCATGCGTCAGGGCCCGTGTCGATGAATCGGCGATGACCGCGGCATTTGTGATCACCCAGACCCTGCCCTCGGGCGCCGGCGCGCCGCCCTCGACCAGCCGGATATATTTGCGGAACATGAATCCCGTCGTGCCGTCGGCCTTGCGGACGCGCCACCATGGACCGGGCTGTTTATACGTCAGGAATGTCTCGCCCTCGAGCACTTTGCCGACAATCGCCGCCTGCGTGCTCGCGCCCGAGCGAATGTTGGTAAAGCCGTCGGGATCGTCAATCATGGCGGCGAGCGTGAAAGCTTCAGCGGGAGCGGCCTCTGTTGCTCCGGACGCCTCCCCGGTCCCCCGCTCGGCGGGAGCGACGGCTGCGGCTGGCGTTGCCGGCGAGGGATCCGCTGCCGGTTGAAGCAGTTTCCATGCGAGCAAGGCGATCGCGATGACAGCGAGACCGACGAGCGCCCAAGCGAGCGTCAAAGCGGTGGACGATGACTTTTGCGGCGGCGGGTTGCCCTGTGCATCGCTTACAGGCGGTGGCGCCGCCGTTTCGAGCGCAGGCGCCTGCATCGGCGGCGAAGCTGCGACAGCTTCCCGCCCACAAAGCTCCTCCAGGCTCATCAATACCTTGCGCCAGGCGCTGTGACCCGGATCGCCGTTCCAGTCGCGAAGGTCGGCGACTTGGATCTGGTTGAACGGCAGCGGCGGCATCACATCGTCGATCGCCGTCTGCACCAGCTTTTTCTGATTGCGCGCGACATCGGCCTCGGCGCGCACCCATTCGGACTGCGCCGAGGCTTGCGACCAGACGACGATCGCCGCCTTGGCGTTGCCGATCTTTTCGGTGATCACATCGCCGTAAGACCGGTGCGGCGGCAGTTCGGCGTCCCACCAGACCTCGTAGCCTGCGGCGGTGACGGCTGCCGCGATATCGGCAACGCGTGCCTTGTTGTCGCGCGAGTAGGAAATGAAAACGTCGACCATCGGCTAGCCCCCTGTTTTTAAGAGGCTAGCCGTCCGCCGTTCGATTTGCCAGCCTCAGAAAACCGCCTTTGGCGTATCTTCCTTCATCATCGCCGCGCGCACCATCGGGATCGGCGGGCCGCCATAGGACAGGAATTCGTCGTGGAATGCTTTCCACTTGGTCTTGTCGCCCGCCCCCCCGTTTTTGGCTGTCCAGTCCTCGCGCAGCTTGCGGATCATCAGCTTGCCCATCGTATAGTTGAGATAGGCGGGATCATATGTGCCGCGCGCCGCCTGTTGCCGGGCATTGCCTTCGTCCTGATAGCATTGCTCCTTGAACAGCTTCTCGCTGTCAGCGACCGTCATGCCCTTGGTGTGCAGGCCGATGGCAGACAAATAGCGGCAATCGCGCAGCAGCGCGTTCGACAACTGGCCGATGTGCGTCTCGGGATCGCCCTCGCCCAGCCCCGCATCCCACATCATTTCCTCGGTATAATGCGCCCAGCCCTCGGCGAACGCATAGCCGACGAACAGTTTGCCAAAGATGCTCTCGGCGCGGTTCGAGTGAAGGAAATTGAGGAAGTGGCCCGGCCAGACTTCGTGCACCGAGGTAAACATCAGATCCTTGCGCCCCGGCACGAAATCGGCCTGCGTCTGCTTGTCCCACGTCGGGTCGGGCGGCGAGATGTAATAGACCGACGGCAGGCCCTTCTCATACGGCCCGGGGATGTCGATATAGGCGCTGTTTTGTCGATTGTACGGCGGCGATTCCTCGACCTGCGCCTGTTCGGTGCCCGGAATCGTCACGATGTCCTTTTCGATCAGGAAGGCGCGCAGCGTCGGCAACTGGCGCCGCGCCTCCGCAACCGGACCGTCGGCGGGCTTGTCCGAATTCATCTTCTTCATGCAGTCGGCGATTGTCATGCCGGCAGCATAGGTCGCACAGGCCGCTTTCAGCGCGTCCTGGTTGCGCTTGAGATCGGCCTGACCGATGCGCTCCAACTCGTCGAGCGGCGTGTCGACACCCTCGTTGGTCAGGATCATCTTCGCGAATTTGTCGGAGCCGAGCGCATAGCCATCGGGCGTGCCGGGCTGCGACCCGACATATTTCGCCAGGTCGGTCATCGCCGCGCCGGCTTTCGCCGCCGCTTCGTCGAACTGCTTCTGCAGCGCCTCGTCCTTGACCGAAGCAAAGGCCGCCTTCGCGTCACCTCTGTAATAGTCGGCAAAACCGCCAAAACCGGCAGTGCCATATTTGACGAAGGTCGCCGGCAGCGGGAGCTTCAAATTCGCCTTGATCTGCGCCGCCGCCGCGGGGACCCTTTCGGCATAGGCGATAAACGCCTTCATCCGCGTCGTCGCGTCGGCGTAGGGTCGCGCGATATAGACGTTGGGGTCGAGCGCGCCCGTATAGAAAGACGGGTTTTTCTGCGCCATGTCGGTGTCGCGCAGGAAGAAGAGCTGGCCCTGCGCGACATGAACAAGATAGTCGCGCTCGAACTTTTCGGCAGCGGTCATGTCGCCGTCAAAGGCTTTCGCATCGGCGATCGCCTTTTCCAGATAGGCGGCCTGCTTCTCGATCCCCTCGGGCGACCAGTCGGGCAATTGGCCGTCAAATTCATGCTTGCCCTGATAGACCGCGAAATTCGGGTTGAGCGGGAAATAGCCTGCAAGAAACTGATCGCGGAATTCCGTCCAGTTCTTTGCGCTCGGCGCGGTCGCCGACTTGTTGTCCGACGCGTTGCAGCCGGCGAGAACCAGCAATGTCGCTGCCATCGTCGCGCCGCCAAAGCGGGCCAATTTGCTCTTCATTCGATAATCTCCCTGACTCCTGTGACGTGCTTGTGGCAGCGGCCCCGGCCAATGACACCCGATAATCGACGAACGGCAAAGCTATGCCATCTGGACAGCCGCGAAAAGCCGACTACGGCAAACTGCGATGGCGACGATCCCTCCCCCCGAAGGCGAAGAACCGGTGATGCCGGAGGCAACGCTCAAAGCCCCCTCTCCGCTCAGCTATCCCGACTTCCGGTATTTCTGGGTCGCGCGCTTCACCGCAGTGATGGCGACGATCGCGATGGTCGTTGTGATCGGCTACCAGCTCTATGACACCGCGCGCACCGACTATGGCATGTCGATCCGGGATGCATCGTTCCAGCTCGGCCTGCTCGGTCTGTTCCAGTTCGTTCCGCTCGCGATCCTCACACCCGTCGCCGGTTGGGCGGCCGACCGGTTCGAACGGCGCAGCGTTGCCATCTTCTCGAACCTCATCGATCTTCTCATCGCCGCGACGCTCGGCTGGTTCACCTGGACCGACGGGCTGACACTCAATCTGCTCTTCGGCCTCGCCGCGCTCCACGGCGTCGCGCGCGTCTTCTCCGGACCCGCGATGAGCGCGATAGCGCCCAACATCGTTCCGCCCGCGGTGCTGCCACGTGCGATTGCGATGAGCAGCATCGCCTGGCAATCGGCCTCGGTCATCGGTCCCGCCGCGGGCGGGCTCATTTACGCCGCGCATCCGGGCTCGGTTTACATCTTCTCCGCCATCCTCCTCGCCGTATCGGCCTTCACGCTGAGCCGTGTGCGGCCGGTCCTGCCGCCGCCAGCCGAGGTTCGCCGCCACCCATTGCGCGAGATGGTCGACGGGCTCCGGTTCGTGTGGGTCGAGCGTTTCCTGCTCGGCACGATCACGCTCGACCTGTTCGCCGTGTTGCTGGCAGGCGCGACCGCGATGTTCCCCGTATTCGCCCGCGACATATTGCACGCCGGTCCCGAAGGCGCGGGATTGATGCGCGCCGCCGTGGCCTTTGGATCGGTCGCCGTTGCGGTGGGCCTCGCCATTCGCCCGATCGAGCGCAATGTCGGGGTAAAAATGCTGTGGGCGGTTGCCGCATTCGGCGTCGGAACGGTCGTGTTTGGGCTCTCGACAAACCTGTTCCTGTCGCTCGGTGTTCTTGTGCTCATGGGCGCGGCCGACATGTTCTCGGTCTTTGTGCGCGGAACGCTGATCCAGCTCAATACGCCCGACCATATGCGAGGTCGCGTCAGCGCCGCATCGGGGCTCGCCATTTCGGCTTCGAACGAGCTTGGCGAGATGCGCGCGGGCGCTATGGCCGCCGCGCTCGGGCCCGTCAGCGCGGTGGTCGTGGGCGGCGCAGCAGCCGTCGGCGTGACCGCACTCTGGGCGTGGATTTTCCCCGAATTGCGGCGCGCGCGGACGTTCGAACCGCAATTCAAACAAACCGAAAAATAGCTGCCGAACCATTCGGCGCATCGCGCGCTCATTCCATCCAAAAACATATTGTCAATTTTTTTAGTTGAGTTATCTGTGTGTCACCCGTTACCGCGGTTCCCATCTCTCCCCACGACGGAGTGACCGCCATGCACAATTCGAATATCCATCACAAAATCCTCACCATACCAGGCCTCAACAACAGCGGCCCGACTCACTGGCAGAGCCTTTGGGAGCGTAGCTTTTCCCGTTGCGAACGCGTCGAACTCGGCAGCTGGGATGAACCGCAGAAGGACGAGTGGATCCATCGGATCGCCGAGGCGATCGATGCCGAGCACGAACCGGTGCTCGTCGCGGCGCACAGCCTTGGCTGCCACGCCTTTGCCCACTGGTTCGCCAGCGCCAGCAGCGTCGCACGGGATCGGATCGCCGGCGCCCTGCTCGTCGCGCCGCCCGACCTGACGCAGCTGCGCCGTGACAGCCAGATCGACAGCTTTACCGACTCGCCCGCACTGTCGTCGCAAACGCCGATGATCGTCGTCGCCAGCGATGACGATCCTTATGCCAAGACCGCCCATGTCTGGCGCCTGTCGCGGCACTGGGACGCGCGTTTCGTCAACGCCGGACCGTTCGGCCATATCAACGCGGACTCGGGCGTCGGAGACTGGCCTTATGGACAGTATCTGCTCGCGTCGTTACAACCTGCGCCGACGCCGGCACTGGCAGACGAGGCACGCTGGCTCCGCGCCGGCGACTGGCCAAATCGTGTCCGCCGCGACCCGCGATTCGAATTCAAAGAAAGAGCGCACCGATCATGAAAGCCAATTCGATCCTCGAAACCATCGGCAACACGCCGCATATTCGTGTCGCCAAGCTGTTCCCCGACGCCGAAGTCTGGGTGAAGTCGGAACGCAGCAATCCCGGTGGATCGATCAAGGATCGGATCGGCCTCGCGATGATCGAAGCCGCCGAAAAGGACGGCAACCTGAAACCCGGCGGCACGATCGTCGAGCCGACGTCGGGTAACACCGGCATCGGCCTCGCGATGGCCGCCGCGGTCAAGGGCTACAGGCTCGTCCTCGTCATGCCCGAAAGCATGTCGGTCGAACGCCGCCGGCTGATGCTGGCCTATGGCGCGACCTTTGACCTGACGCCGCGCGAAAAAGGCATGAAAGGCGCGATCGAGCGCGCCATCGAACTGGTCGAAACGACCACCGGCGCATGGATGCCGCAGCAATTCGAGAATGAAGCCAACATCGAGGTTCACGTCCGCACCACCGGTCCCGAAATCCTCGCCGACTTCAAGGACACGCCAATCGACGTGCTGATCACCGGCGTCGGCACGGGCGGCCACATCACCGGCACCGCGCAGTTCCTGAAACAGCATTGGCCCGACCTGAAGGTCTATGCCGTCGAACCCGAAGCCTCGCCGGTCATTTCGGGCGGCCAGCCGGCGCCGCACCCGATCCAGGGCATCGGCGCCGGTTTCATTCCGCGCAACCTGCACACCGACCTGCTCGACGGGGTGATCAAGGTCGACGCCGGCGCGGCGAAGGATTTCGCGCGCCGGGCTGCGACCGAGGAAGGCATGCTCGTCGGCATTTCTTCGGGCGCCACGCTCGCCGCCATCGCGCAGAAACTTGCCGAGCTTCCCGCCGGCAGCCGCGTACTTGGCTTCAACTACGACACCGGCGAACGTTATCTGTCGGTCCCCGATTTCCTCCCGGAGATCTGAGGACCACTCGTGCACCCAAACGACGATCAGACGGCGTTGCCCATAGGGCGCGACTGGACGGGCTGGCTGTTCGTGCTGCTGGCCGCGTTGGCGATGGGCGGCGTCCTCTACGCAAGCAGCATGGCGAACAGCGGACAGCATAGCGCCCACCTGCGTCCGGTCGCCCCCCCTGCTGACGTAGTTCCCGAGGTCGCGCCGATGGAACTCGCGCCCGTCACCGAGTCCGACGCTCGCGCACAAAATGCAGAGGTCGCTCTGATCACCAAAGGCTTCATCGCCGCGCGGCCCTTCGTCTACGCCGGCAGCGGCGATGCACGGCTCCGTGCCCGCGACTGCCTTGCCGCGGCGATGATCTATGAGGCCGGCGACGACGCAAAGGGACAGCAAGCCGTCGGACAGGTCATCATCAACCGCGCCCGGCACCCCGCCTTTCCGAAATCGATCTGCGGCGTAGTGTTCCAGGGATCCGAGCGCACGACAGGGTGCCAGTTCACCTTCACTTGCGACGGCGCCCTCAGTCGTCGCTATTCCGACGCGGCGTGGACGCGTGCGCGCAACAATGCCGATTTGATGCTGTCGGGCGCAACATATCCCCCGGTTGGCCTTGCCACGCATTATCACACCGATTGGGTCCGCCCCTATTGGAGCGACAGCCTCGAAAAAATCGCGATCGTCGATACGCACCTTTTCTTTCGCTGGCCGGGCTATTGGGGCACGCCGGGCGCCTTCCGCGGCGCGGTGTCGGGCAGCGATGGGCCGGTCGCCAAGATGGCGGCGCTGTCGCCGCTGCACGCGATCGCGCTGGGGCTGCCGGTCGATTTTGCCGCAGGGGTCGACGCCAATGCCGCGATCGGCGAAGCGCGCGTCGTGGTCGGCGCAGGTGAGGCCACGGGCCGTGACACCATCTATACCCAGCTCGACCGCCGCGCCGCGCCCGAAAGCTTCGTCACCACCGCGCTGCGACTGTGCGGCGACAAACCCTATTGCAAGTTCATGGGCTGGACCAACCCGGTGCTGAAGCCCGACAGCGATGCGATGAGCGATACCCAGCGCGCAGCTATGACCTTCTCCTACCTTCGCGACGACAAGGCAGGGTTCGAAAAAGCGTTGTGGAATTGCAGCGAATATAAGCGCGACGATGCGCGCCAGTGCATGAAACGCTGATTCAGAAAATGGCGGAATTCCGCCTAACTTCACTCTGAAATCGCATTTCGCGCGGCGATAGAGCCACACAGGCCCCGCACGCGCGCGCTCGAATTGTGGCTTTAAGCCCGCCCCCTGTCTCGGACCCCGGCTTTCGCCGGAGAACGAGACTGCAAAGGGACGATGTGACTGGCCGCGCTCCATTCATCAGTATGGAACATAACCCGACTTTGTAGGACAGGCTTTTCTCGATCAGCCGTGCGGCTTGATCAGATATTTCTCGCCCGTGCGCTTCGCGTTATACGCTTGGGCGGTGTCGATATTCAGCGCGTCGGCAAGCGAGACTTCGTGGCTGTAGTGGCTCTTGAAGGTCGTCGTCAGTTCGTCGACCACGCGCTTGCGCATCCGCCCGACGGTTTCCATGCCCGCCTTCGCCATGAAGGGGGTGAGCAGGAAGCCCGAGAGCGACCAGGTCAGCCCGAAGCTGCGGGCAGAGAAGGTCGTCGGCGACAGATCGAGCGCGCCATAGATATAGACCTGTTTGAAGGTATCCGAGCCATAGCGGCTGTATGTCGTCATCCGCTTGACCGCGGCGGCCTCCATCGCGGTGAGCACCTGCCCCGCCAGCTTGCCGCCACCGGTCGCGTCAAAGCCCAATGTCGCGCCGGTTTCGACAATCGCCTCGACCAGCCGCTCCATGAAATCGTCAGCGCTGCTGTTGACGACATATTTCGCGCCGATGTCCTTCAGGATTTCGACCTGCGCATCGCTGCGCACGATATTGACGAGCGGAATGCCGTCCTTCGCGCAAATCTTGACGAGCATCTGGCCGAGGTTTGAGGCGGCGGCGGTGTGGACGATCGCGCTATGCCCCTCGGCCTTCATCACTTCGGTGAAGGCGAGGCTGGTGAGCGGGTTGACGAAACAGGATGCGCCGTCGGCGGGATCGGTGCCGTCGGGAAGAGCCATCACCATCTGGACGGGCAGGCAGCGATATTCGGCGTACATTTCGCCGCCGAGCAACGCGACAGTCTTGCCGAGCAGCGCCTGCGCTTCGGGCGAATCGCCCGCCGCAACAACAGTGCCGCAGCCTTCGTTGCCGATCGCGAGGGCGTCGCCGATACGGCCGCCCATCGCGCGCATCCCGGCGGGCGGAACGTCGGCGGTGATCAGCGGCAGGCCATCCCTGGTCGAAGCGCGCGCGGTCGACATGTCGGCGCCACCGAACAACAGACCAAGGTCGGACGGATTGATCGGCGCCGCGAGCACTTTCACCAGCACTTCGTGCGGTTTCGGCGTCGGCATCGGGCGGCGTTCGAGCGACACTTCGAGCTGCCCTTCGGGCTTCACAAGCGTCAGCATGGTGAGATTGGTTTCAGGCAAATCGGTCATCGCGCGTCTCCCGTCGCTTTTGGGTTTCTTGATGCAACGGATTAAGGCGCGGGTGAGCCGCTGGCAATGGCCTGTCGGTCAGGCAGGCGAATATTGTGCGGCGAACCGAAGCACCTCTTCGGCCAGTTCCTTCCGGCAGATCAGCAAATCGGGAAGGTAGGTATCGGGATTATTGTACCGGATCGGTGATCCATCGACGCGACTTACATGGAGGCCCGCCGCCTGCGCCACCGCAACGGGGGCACAATTGTCCCACTCATACTGGCCTCCGGTGTGGAGATAGATATCGGCCTCGCCGCGCACGACCGCCATGGCTTTCGCGCCCGCCGAGCCCATCGGGAGCAATTCCGCCCCTATTTGTTCGGCGACATATACGGCTTCAGCCGCGGGCCGGGTGCGGCTGACGAGCATCCGAAGCGGCTGGTTTGCAGGCTGCAGCGCCAGGGGCGAAGCGGAGGTCAGCGTGACGCCGCGCCCCGGTAGCGCGACCGCGCCGATCGTCGCGATGCCGTCGATCGCCAGTGCGACATGGACGGCCCAATCGTCCCTGCCCTCGCCATATTCGCGAGTGCCATCGAGCGGATCGACGATCCACACGCGGCTCTGCCCGCAACGCGCGCGATTATCCTTTTCCTCTTCGGACAACAGGGCATCATCGGGCCGCGCGGCGCGGATTTCACGGCATAGCAACGCGTTGGCCGCCTCGTCGCCCGCCTGCCCCAGCGCCCTGCCTTCAAGACCATTCTGCCCGCGCAGGTCGAGCAGGATAACGCCCGCGGCGTTCGCGAGCCTTTCGGCGAGTTGAGCGTCACTCTCAGCCATATTATCCCAGCAGGCGATCGATGATGAGGTCCGCCGCTTCTTCGGGCGTCATTGCGGTCGTGTCGATACGAATTTCGGGGTCCTCGGGCGCCTCATAGGGGCTGTCGATGCCGGTGAAATTCTTGAGCTGGCCCGCGCGCGCCTTTTTGTAGAGCCCCTTGACGTCGCGGCGCTCAGCCTCCGCAAGCGGTGTATCGATGAAGACTTCGATGAATTCGCCTTCGGGCAGCATCGAACGCACCATGTCGCGCTCGACGCGAAACGGCGAGATGAAGGCGGTGATGACGATCAACCCGGCGTCGGTCATCAGCTTTGCCACTTCACCGACGCGGCGGATATTCTCGATCCGGTCGGCCTCGGTGAAGCCGAGGTCGCGGTTGAGCCCGTGACGGATATTGTCGCCGTCGAGCAGGAAGCTGTGCCGGTTCATCCGGTGCAGCCGTTTTTCGACTAGATTGGCGATCGTCGACTTGCCCGACCCCGACAGGCCGGTGAACCAAAGCAAAGCGGGCTTCTGGTTCTTTAGGTCCGCGCGCGCCTCGCGGCTGACGTCGGTTGCCTGCCAATGGACATTCTGCGCGCGGCGAAGGCTGAAGTGCAGCATGCCCGCAGCGACGGTCGCATTGGTCAGCTTGTCGATCAGGATGAAGCCGCCGAGCGTGCGGTTGTCGCCATAGGCTTCGAACACGATCGGCTTGTCGGTGCTGAGTTCTACAACGCCGATTCCGTTGAGTTCGAGCGTCTTCGCCGCAAGATGATCGAGCGTGTTGACGTTGATTTCGTACTTCGGCTGCTGGATCGTGGCCGAGACGCTCTGTGTCGCAAGCTTGAGCCAATAGGCGCGGCCCGCGATCATCGCCTCGTCGGCCATCCACACCAAAGTCGCCTCGAACTGGTCGGCGGCCTCTGGCGGGGCGTCGGCGGCAGCGATCACATCGCCGCGCGAACAGTCGACTTCGTCGGCAAGCGTCAGCGTGACCGACTGGCCCGCAGCCGCCTCTTCGAGGTCGCCATCGAGGGTGACGATGCGATCGATCGTCGTCGTTTTACCGCTGGGCAGGATGCGGACTGCGTCGCCGGGCTTGACAGTTCCGCCCGCGATCTGGCCCGAGAAACCCCGGAAATCGAGGTTCGGGCGGTTGACCCATTGCACCGGCAGGCGGAACGCTTTTGCCTCGTCGGCGGCGGCAGCGATCTCGACATTTTCGAGATGCTCGATCAGCGCCGGCCCTTTGAACCATGGGGTGTTGTCGGAGAGCGCGGTAATGTTGTCACCCTTGAATCCCGATATCGGGATCGCGGTGAAATTGGTGATCCCGATCTCGCTAGCGAACGCGCGGTAGCTCAACAGAATGCGTTCGAATACGGTCTTGTCGTAACCGACGAGATCCATCTTGTTCACCGCGAGCACGATATGTTTGATGCCGATCAGGTGCGCGAGGAAGCTGTGCCGCCGCGTCTGCGTCAGCACGCCCTTGCGTGCGTCGATCAGGATGACGGCAAGGTCGGCGGTCGAGGCGCCGGTGACCATGTTACGCGTATATTGCTCGTGCCCTGGAGTATCGGCGACGATGAACTTGCGCTTTTCTGTCGTGAAAAAGCGGTACGCGACGTCGATCGTGATCCCCTGCTCGCGCTCGGCGGCGAGGCCGTCGACGAGCAGTGCGAAGTCGATCTCCTGCCCCTGTGTGCCAACGCGCTTGCTGTCGGCTTCGAGCGCGGCGAGCTGGTCCTCGAAGATCATCTTCGAGTCATAGAGCAGACGGCCGATCAGCGTTGACTTGCCGTCATCGACCGAGCCGCAGGTGATGAAGCGCAGCAGCGACTTCTGCTGATGCTGTTCGAGATAGGCGTCGATGTCCTCGGCGATCAGCGCGTCGGTAACGTAAACAGGATCGGTCATCAGAAATACCCCTCCTGCTTTTTCTTCTCCATCGATGCGTCGCCGCCATCCTTGTCGATGATGCGGCCCTGCCGTTCGCTGGTCGTTGTGAGGAGCATTTCCTGAATGACTTCGGAGAGCGTCCTGGCCTCGCTCTCGACCGCACCGGTGAGCGGGTAGCAGCCGAGGGTGCGGAAACGCACCGAACGCTCGACGGGCACCTCGCCGGGGAGCAGCGGAAAGCGATCGTCGTCGACCATCAGCAGCAGACCGTCGCGCTCGACCGTCGGGCGGGGCGCCGCGAAATAGAGCGGCACAATCGGGATATTTTCGCGCGCAATATACTGCCAGATGTCGAGTTCGGTCCAGTTCGAGATCGGGAAGACGCGGATGCTTTCGCCCTTTGCTTTGCGGGCATTGTAGAGATTCCAGAGTTCCGGGCGCTGCTTTTTCGGATCCCATCCGTGCGTTGCGGTGCGGAAGGAAAAGATGCGCTCCTTGGCGCGGCTTTTCTCTTCATCGCGGCGCGCGCCACCGAAAGCGACGTCGAAGCCGTGGAGGTCGAGCGCCTGCTTCAACCCCTCGGTCTTCCACATGTCGGTATGCAAGGGGCCGTGGTCGAACGGGTTGATCCCGCGCTCCTTCGCTTCGGGGTTCTGATAGACGAGCAATTCCATTCCGCTCTCGCGCGCCATGCGGTCGCGCAGCTCGTACATCGCCTGGAATTTCCAAGTCGTATCGACATGGAGCAGCGGGAACGGCGGTGGCGAGGGATAGAAGGCCTTGCGCGCGAGATGGAGCATCACGGCGCTGTCCTTACCCACGCTGTAGAGCATCACGGGCTTGGTGGCGTCGGCCATCACTTCGCGCATGATATGGATGCTCTCGGCCTCGAGCCGGTCGAGATGGGTCAGCGTATCGGTCATGCCCCGCCCTTGCCTCCCCAGTTTGGGGCGATCAAGCTGTATGGGCTTTTGGCGTTGCAAGCCAGACTTGTGAGGCGCCGGGTCATGCAGCGGCGTCGACCTTCATCTGCCGCCAGTCGGCCGCGATCGCACCGATCGTTTCGAGCGCATGCGCCAGCCGCGGTTCGACCTCGGGCAAGCATCTCCACGCCGGGTCGGTAATCAGGCCAAGCTCGCGTCGAAAATCATAGCCTGCGACCTTCAGCGGAACGATCCCTTCGATCGCCAGCGAGACGGGCGCCGTGGTGATGCCGATCCCCGCCGCAACCATGCGCAGGCAGCGCTCGTCACTTTCGCTGCGCAGCGCGAAACGCGGGCGGACGCCATGGCGGGTGAAGAAGCGGCTTGTTGCGTCAAGGAACTCGCACGATCGGCGCGCGATCATCGTTTCAGCAGCAAGTTCCTCAGGGCCGACTTCGATGCGTCCGGCGAGGGGATGATCGGAGGCGATGAACATCGCGAGCGGCTCTTCATAAAGGGGCATCACATGAGTCCCGCGCTCGCCCGACCGGAGCGGGACGAGCGCCATGTTGATGCGACCGCTGCCGAGCGCGGCGCGCAGTTCGGAGTCGGTGTTTTCGATGAGTTCGATGGCAAAGCTCGGGCGCAGCGCGGCGGCGATCGCTTGCAGCAGTTCAGCAGGGGCCGAGCGGATAATGCCGAGTTTAAGCTCGGTTGCTTGCACGTCGCCCTCGCGGCCAAAGCCGTCGGCGGCGCGAAAGCCGCGCTCAAGATCACGTGCAATAGGCAGGAAGCGCCCGCCCGCTTGGGTCAGTCGAATCTGCCGGCGATTGCGGATAAAGAGCGGTGTGCCGACCAGTTTTTCGAGTTCGGCTATGCCGGTCGAAAGCGCCGGCTGGGTGACGCGAATACGCAGCGCCGCCTGTGTAAAACTGCCGGCGTCGACGACGGCAAGGAATTGGCGAATGTGCGCGCGCTTAATCATAAGTTTTCTTTATGCTAAATGTCGCTTCGTTTCAATTTCCATATGCCGGAGATTTGATGCAGTATCGCGGCTTGTCCTGCCCCTTTGATCGATAGGTAACCCATGCGCGCCACCCCCGATTTCGATTTCGCGCTCGGCGAAACCGCCGACATGATCCGCGACACGACCGCCCGTTTCGCGGACGAACAGATTGCCCCGCTTGCTGCGAAGGCCGACGCCGAAGACTGGTTTCCGCGCGACGAACTATGGACGCAGATGGGTGACCTCGGGTTGCACGGCATCACCGTCGAGGAAGAGTTTGGCGGACTAGGGCTCGGCTATCTCGAGCATGTCATCGCCGTCGAGGAAGTCTCGCGCGCATCGGGCGCGATCGGCCTTTCCTACGGCGCGCACTCGAACCTCTGCGTCAACCAGATCCGTCGTTGGGGCAACGCCGAACAGAAGGCGAAATATCTGCCGAAGCTGATCAGCGGCGAGCATGTCGGCAGCCTCGCGATGTCCGAAGCCGGTGCCGGCAGCGACGTCGTGTCGATGAAGCTGAAGGCCGAGCGCAAGGGCAGCGGCTACCTGCTCAACGGCACCAAATTCTGGATCACCAACGCGACGCACGCCGACACGCTGGTCGTCTATGCCAAGACGAGTCCCGAAGCCGGATCGCGTGGCATCACCGCCTTCCTGATCGAAAAGGACATGCCGGGGTTCAGCATCGGGCAAAAGATCGACAAGGTCGGTATGCGCGGCTCGCCGACGGCGGAGCTGGTGTTCACCGACTGCGAGGTTTCTGAAGAGCAAGTCATGGGCCCCGAAAATGGCGGCGTGGGCGTGCTGATGTCGGGACTCGATTATGAGCGCGTCGTGCTCGCGGGGCTTCAGCTCGGGATCATGCAAGCGTGCCTCGACACGGTCATTCCCTATGTCCGCGATCGTAGGCAGTTCGGCAAACCGATCGGGTCGTTTCAGTTGATGCAGGCCAAGGTCGCCGACATGTATGTTATGCTCCAGTCGGCGCGCTCTTATGTCTATAACGTCGCCAAAGCTTGCGATGCCGGCCAGACGACGCGCTTCGACGCCGCGGGGTGCATCCTGCTCGCGAGCGAGAATGCGGTGAAGGTCGCGGGCGAAGCGATCCAGGCATTGGGCGGCGCGGGCTACACCAAGGACTGGCCGGTCGAGCGTTACTGGCGCGATGCCAAGCTGCTCGACATCGGCGCGGGGACGAACGAAATCCGCCGCATGCTGATCGGCCGCGAGCTGATCGGCGCCGGCGCGTGATCTGGCTCTGGCTGTCGGCCGCCTTCATGGCGGCGACGGCCATCGTTCATGGCCTATTGGGTGAACGGCGCTTGATCGGCCCGCTGATGACGCTCGATCAGGGCGTCATGGGAGTCGATCTGGCGCGCAAGATATTTCGCCTGGCGTGGCATGCGCTGTCCCTTCTGATGCTTGTGTCAGCAGCATCGGTGGTCTGGCCGGGCACGCCGCGGGACCTTGTCCTGTTGATCGGAACGGCCTGGACGGCGACCGGGCTGTTCGATGCAATCTACACGCGCGGGCGCCACATCGGATGGCCGTTCCTGACCGCGTCGGGCATCTTCGCACTGATCGGCGCGTTGACCTGAGAATGCGCGGACTGGTCCATCATATCGACCTGACGGTCACCGACAAGGAACGGTCGCGCCTCTTCTATGACGCCGTGCTCGGTTTTCTAGGTTATCGGCGCTCGGCCGATTATGATCATGGCAGCGACTGGGATCGCTCGGGCGAGCCCTTTCATTCGATCGGTATCGTCGAAGCACGCGGCGCGGGGGCGGAGCGCACCCACGACCGCACTTCGCCCGGGTTGCATCATCTCGCATGGACCGCGGAGAGCCGCGAGGATGTCGATCGCCTCCACGAGCTTTTGATCCGGACCGGCGCGACGATCTTCGACGCGCCCGCCGATTATCCGCGCTATGGCCCGACCTATTATGCCGTCTTCTTTGCCGATCCCGACGGGCTGAAACTCGAATTCGTTTTCGGGGCGACCGGACAGTGAGCGACACGCTGCTCACCATCCTGCAATATTATGGCGCGGGGGCCGCGACGCTCGCCGCGCTCGTCGTGTCGCTGAACCTCGGCCGGCGCTGGACCGGCTGGGCGTTTGTCGTGTTTGTGACGAGCAGCGCCGCGCTGATCGGATGGGGCTTCCTGCAACCCGACAGCGAAGGCATCGGGTGGCAGAATATCGCCTTGCTGATCATCAACGCGATCGGCGTCTATCGCTACCTGATCCTGAAGGAAAAGCCCGGCGAACAGCCCGGCAAGGGCGAGGCCGGTTGATGCCCCGCCCTTGCATCACATCATCCCCAGACGCGCACGCGCTTGTCGGGGGCGAGATACAGCTTGTCGGTCGGCTGCACGTTGAACGCCTTGTACCAGGCGTCGAGGTTCCGCACCGTCAGCGCGCGGTACATCCCCGGCGCATGGCCATCGGTCGCGACGCGCGCGCGGAGCGCCTCGGCGCGCATCTTGGTCGCCCATGTCTGCGCATAGGCGATGAAGAAGCGCTGGTCGCCGGTGAAGCCGTCGATCACCGGGGCTTCCTTGCCACCCAGCGACGCGCGATAGGCGTCGTAAGCCGCCTGCAGTCCGGCCACGTCGGCGATATTCTCGCCCAGCGTCAGCTTGCCGTTGACCGCAAGGTCGGGGAACGGCTTGTAGGTGTCGTACTGCGCCGCGAGCGCCGCGCCCGAGGCGTTGAACTTAGCAAGGTCCGCCGGTGTCCACCAGTTGCGCAGCGCGCCGGTAGAATCGAACGCGGCGCCATTGTTGTCGAAGCTGTGGCTGATCTCGTGGCCGATGACCGCACCGATCGCGCCATAGTTGAACGCCGGGTCGGCCTTGGCGTTGAAGAACGGCGGCTGAAGGATCGCGGCGGGGAAGTTCAGCGCATTCTGGACCGGCAGGTTCACGGCGTTGACCGTTTGCGGGACCATCCACCATTCGCCCTTGTCCATCGGCTTGCCGATCTTGGCGAGCTGGTGTGCATATTCGGCTTTCTGTCCGGCAACTTCGTTCGCATAGGCATCGGTGCCGACGGTGTAGCTGCCATAGTCGCGCCATGTGTCGGGATAGCCGACGCCGACCGCGATCGTTTCGACCTTCTTGATCGCTTCCTTCTTGGTTTCGGGCGCCATCCAGTCGATCGTGTTCACGCGGGTCGCAAAGGCCGCCTTGATATTCTTTGCCATGTCGCCGACTTCGGCCTTGGCCGAAGCCGGGAAATATTTGTCGGCATAGGCCTTGCCCACCGCATCGCCGAGATAGATGTCGAGCGCGTCGAGCGCGCGCTTGTCCCTGCTGCGCTGCTGCGGCGTGCCCGCCATCGTCGTGCCGTAGAAAGCGAAATGCGCGCCGTCGATTGTGGTCGGCAGCACGTCGGCGTGACTGTTGATCTGATGGAACGCCAGCCAGTCCTTCCAAGCGTCAAGCGGCTCGGACGCGACGAGCGCCGACAGGCCGGTGATCGCGCCAGCGTGGTAAGCGCCAAACTTCGCCGCACCGTCAAGCTTGGCGGCGCTCATGAATGCAGGCCAGTCGATGCCGGGCGCCTTTTTGGCGAAATCGGCCTTGGCCCAGACGTCGGCGGACTTGGTGAAGTCCTCGCTCTGTTCGCGGGTCGCGTGGGCGTTGGCGATCTTGACCTCGAGATCGTAGATGCGCTTCGCTTTCGCGGCGGCGTCGGGCTGACCGGCGGCGGTCAACAGCTTCGCGATATAGGCCTGATAGGCGGTGCGGATCGTCGCCATCTTGGGATCGGCCGACAGATAATATTCGCGCTCGGGCATCCCGAGCCCACCCTGCAGCAGATAGGGGATGACGTCGCCCGGGGTCGCGAGGCCCTGCGTCACGAACACCCCGAACAAATTCTCGGTCTGAAAATTGGTGGCGTTGAGCGGATCGACGTCGGCCCGAAGCTGTTCGCCCAGCACCTTCGACAGCGCGGCCTTGTCGTTGATCGCAGCAAAGCGCGCGAGGTCGGCGGCGACCGGCTTCAGGCCCGCAGCATCGATTGCGTTCGTGTCGGTATAGGCTTTGTAAAAAGCAGCGATGCGACCATCGTTGGTGTCAGCTGCGGCATTGCCCTTGACGATCGCATCGATCAATTCGCGGTTCCGCTTTTCGGTTTCCATCTGCGCGACGTAAAAGCCCCCGACCGACGAACGGTCCGCGGGAATTTCGGTCGTCTTGTCCCAATTGCCGTTGGCATAGGCGTAGAAGTCGTCGCCGGGCTTGGCGGCGGTGTCCATCGCGGCCTTGCTGATCCCGATGTCGGTGCCGACGGTGTAGGCCGCGCTGCCTTCCTCTTTGCCGCTGGTACAGGCGACAGGACCAGCGAGAACCGCCGCGGTGGACAGAAGAACGGCAAAGACAGCTTTTTTCATAAGAATGACCTTATTTTGTCACGGATAGGCAGGCGACCGACGCGTGCGAGAATCCGGTTTCAACGCCAACCATTTTCGGCCTGCTGCGCTTTTCAATCGACGAGCGACGGGTTAGTTCCGAACCGACTTCCAGGAGAGATGATACAGTGAGCGCACCGGTTCTTGGCACCAGCATCAACGTGGACAGCGACGAATATCGCACCCGCACGGCGCACAATCGCGCACTGGCCGACGCGCTGCGCGCGCAGGTTGCCGAAGCGGCGCTCGGCGGCAACGAGAAGTCGCGCGACCGCCATACGAGCCGCGGCAAATTGCTGCCGCGCGAGCGCGTCGAGCGGCTGCTCGATCCGGGCTCGCCCTTCCTCGAGATAGGCCAGCTCGCTGCGAACGACCTGTATGACGGCGAGATACCGGGCGCGGGGCTGATCTGCGGCATCGGGCGCGTATCGGGGCGTCAGTGCATGATCGTGTGCAACGATGCGACGGTGAAGGGCGGCACCTATTACCCGATGACCGTGAAGAAGCATCTTCGCGCGCAGGAGATTGCCGAGGCGAACCGCCTGCCCTGCATTTACCTCGTCGACAGCGGCGGCGCGAATTTGCCGCATCAGGACGAAGTGTTTCCCGACCGCGACCATTTCGGGCGCATCTTCTTCAATCAAGCCAATATGTCAGCAAAGCGCATTCCGCAGATCGCTTGCGTGATGGGAAGCTGCACCGCGGGCGGCGCCTATGTTCCCGCCATGTCGGACGAGACGGTGATCGTGCGCAATCAGGGCACGATCTTCCTCGCCGGCCCGCCGCTGGTGAAGGCGGCGACGGGCGAGGAAATCAGCGCCGAGGATCTGGGCGGCGGCAACCTCCACGCGAAGAAATCGGGCGTCGTCGACCATCTCGCCGAAAATGACGAGCATGCGCTGACGATCGTCCGCGACATCGTCAGCCACCTTGGCGAGAACAAGGGTTTCGAGGTTCCGCTGAAGGCCCCGCGCCCGCCCAAATATGATGGCGAAGAACTTTACGGTGTCGTCCCCGACGACGTCCGCGCGCCCTACGACGTGCACGAAGTCATCGCACGCCTCGTCGACGCCAGCGAGTTTCACGAGTTCAAGGCGAATTACGGCGGCACGCTCGTCTGCGGCTTCGCGCATATCTGGGGCATCCCGGTCGCAATCCTTGCGAACAATGGCGTGCTGTTCAGCGAGAGCGCGGTCAAGGGCGCGCATTTCATCGAGCTCGCGCAGCAACGGCGCATTCCCTTGCTGTTCCTTCAAAATATCTCGGGCTTCATGGTCGGCGGCAAATATGAGGCCGAAGGCATAGCGAAGCATGGCGCAAAACTGGTGACCGCGGTCGCGACGGCGACGGTGCCCAAGATTACCGTGCTGATCGGCGGCAGTTTCGGCGCGGGCAATTATGGCATGTGCGGCCGCGCCTACAGCCCGCGTTTCCTGTTCAGCTGGCCCAACAGCCGCATCAGCGTGATGGGCGGCGAGCAGGCAGCGAGCGTCCTTGCGACCGTCCACCGCGACGCCGACAAATGGACGCCTGAAGAGGCCGAAGCTTTCAAGGCGCCGATCCGCCAGAAGTACGAAGACGAAGGCAATCCCTATCACGCGACCGCGCGCCTGTGGGACGATGGCATCATCGACCCGGCGCAGACGCGCGACGTGCTCGGGCTGGCCTTTGCCGCAACGCTGAACGCCCCGGTCGAGGACCGCGGCTTCGGCGTGTTCAGGATGTGACGGCGATGCGCGACAAACCCGATCGCCTGTTCATTCTCGATCGCGAGTTCGACGACCCGGCCTTTCCGGGTTCGACCTTCTATTGCCGCGATTGCATCCTGATCGAAGGCCTGCTCGCAATGTTCCCCGATCGCACGGCCAACCTCGAGGTGATCCGCGTTCCCTGGCCGCGTCCGCGCCCGCTCGTGGTCGATGCCATCGGCGAACCGAACCAGAACCTCCCTGCCCTTGTCTTTTCCGATGGCGGCTTCGTGAACGAGATCAAGCTGTTGCTTGAAACGCTTCACACCCGTCACGGCTTTCCGGAACCCCATCCATGATCAACTCGCTCCTCATCGCCAATCGCGGCGAAATCGCCTGCCGCATCAACCGCACCGCGCGCGAGATGGGCATAAGAACCGTCGCTGTCTATTCGGATGCCGACGCCAAAGCGCTGCACGTGCGCGAGGCCGACGAGGCGGTGCATATCGGGCCGTCGCCAGCGCGCGAATCCTATCTGATCGGCGAGAAGATCATTGCCGCAGCCAAGGCGACGGGCGCCGAGGCGATCCATCCGGGCTATGGTTTCCTGTCGGAAAATGCCGAGTTCGCGCAGGCGGTGGCCGATGCAGGGCTCGTCTGGGTTGGACCGAAACCTTCGTCGATCACTGCGATGGGGCTGAAGGACGCTGCAAAGAAATTGATGGCCGAGGCCGGCGTACCCGTTACCCCCGGCTATATGGGCGAGAATCAGGATCCCGCCTTCCTCGCCGAACGGGCAGCGGAGATCGGCTATCCGGTGCTGATCAAGGCAGTCGCCGGCGGCGGCGGCAAGGGCATGCGCAAGGTCGATGCAGCAGGCGACTTCATCGACGCGCTCGCTTCGTGCCAGCGCGAGGCGGCGGCGTCGTTCGGCAACGACCATGTGCTGATCGAGAAATATATCCTCACCCCGCGCCACATCGAGGTGCAGGTGTTCGGCGATACCCACGGCAATGTCGTCCATCTGTTCGAACGCGACTGTTCGCTGCAACGCCGGCACCAGAAGGTGATCGAGGAAGCCCCCGCCCCCGGCATGGACGAAGCGACGCGTGCCGATTTGTGTGCGGCTGCGGTGCGTGCGGCAAAAGCAGTCGACTATGTCGGTGCGGGGACGATCGAATTCATCGCCGATGCGTCGGAGGGCCTGCGCGCTGATCGGATCTGGTTCATGGAAATGAACACGCGGCTGCAGGTCGAGCATCCGGTGACCGAGGAGATTACCGGCGTCGACCTGGTCGAATGGCAGCTGCGC
The DNA here is from genome assembly GCF_057657055.1 of Sphingopyxis sp. Soil_C_28. Lineage (NCBI taxonomy): Bacteria > Pseudomonadati > Pseudomonadota > Alphaproteobacteria > Sphingomonadales > Sphingopyxidaceae > Sphingopyxis > Sphingopyxis sp. Soil_C_28. Next base: position 952,603 of record NZ_JBDGJE010000001.1, on the reverse strand, counting down.
GTCGCTTCGGGCGAACCGATCCCGCTCGCGCAGGAAGAACTGGCGATCAATGGCTGGGCGATGGAAGCGCGGCTCTATGCCGAGGATCCCGCCAAAGGCTTCCTGCCCTCGATCGGCACGCTCGAACTGTTCCAGCTCCCCGAGCATATCGGCCGCGTCGATACCGGCGTCTATGAAGGCGCCGAAGTCTCGCCCTTTTATGATCCGATGATCGCCAAGGTCATCGCCTGGGGCGAGGACCGCGAGGAGGCGCGCGAATTGCTGTCGGAGATGCTGGAGGACAGCGCGATCTGGCCGGTGAAGACCAACTCGGCGTTTCTTATCAATGCGCTCGATCATCCCGATTTTGTGGCGGGCACAGTCGATACCGGGCTGATCGGCCGCGACGGCGACGCGATGACCGCAGAGCCCGTGCCGACGGAACAGGCGCTGACCAATGCCGCGATGGCGATGGTGCCGCGCGCGCTCCAGTCCGGCTTTCGCCTCAACGCGCCCGACGTACGCACCGCGCCCTTCCTGCTTGACGGCAAACGCGTCGAGGTCGAGCTGCACGGCCCCGGCGCCGAAGAGCCCTCCCCCGCCATGCTCGTTGCCGAGGGCGGTTCGGTCTGGCAGTTGACGCCCTGGCGCGCCGAAGGCAGCGCTGGCGCAGCGGCGGGCGATGGCGCGATCCTGTCGCCGATGCCCGGCAAGGTCATCGCGGTCGAGGTCGCCCCGGGCGACAAGGTGACCAAGGGGCAGAAACTGCTCACGCTCGAAGCGATGAAGATGGAGCACAGCCTGACCGCGCCGTTCGATGGCATCGTCGCCGAACTCAACGCGACCGCGGGCGCGCAGGTTCAGGTCGAGGCATTGCTCGTGCGGATCGAAAAGGAAGACGCATAATGGCCGGCAAATATTTCGACGAATGGCAGGTCGGCGATACGCTGACCCACGACATTCGTCGCACCGTCACCGAAACCGACAATCTGCTCTTCACCGTGATGACGCACAATCCGCAGCCGCTGCACCTCGATATCGAGGCGGCGAAGGCGTCGGAATTCGGCCAGATCCTCGTCAACGGCACTTTCACCTTCAGCCTGATGGTCGGGCTGTCGGTCGGCGACACGACGCTCGGGACGCTCGTCGCAAACCTGGGCTACGACAAGCTGGTAATGCCGAAACCGGTGTTTATCGGCGACACGCTGCGCGCGACAAGCGAAGTGATAGGCCTGAAAGAATCAAAATCGCGGCCCAACGCGGGGATCGTGACGTTCCTTCATCGCTGTATCAACCAGCGCGATGAACTTGTCTGCCAGTGCGAGCGTTCTACGCTCGTTCAACGGAAGGCTAGCTGATGCGACTTCGTTCCCTCCTCTTCGTCCCCGGCGACCGCCCCGAGCGTTTCGCCAAGGCGGCCGCATCGGGTGCCGATGCGATCATCCTCGACCTGGAGGATTCGGTGTCGCTCGCGAACAAGGATGCCGCGCGCCACGCGATCGCCGATTATCTGGCGGGGACGCGCGAGGTTGTTACTCTGGTCCGCGTCAATCCCCTCGATGGCCATCTGACCGCCGCCGATGTCGCGGCGATCATCGCCGCGCGGCCGGACGCCATCATGCTGCCAAAGGCCGAAGGCGCGCCGAGCATCGCGCAGCTCGACACGATCCTGCGCAGCGAATCCGCACGCGATGCCTCGCTGCCGCCGGTCCTGCCAATCGCCACCGAAACGCCCGCGGCGATCTTCACGCTCGGCAGCTATCGCGAAGCGAAAGATCGCCTGCTCGGGCTGACCTGGGGCGCCGAAGATCTGCCCGCCGCCATCGGGGCGACGACAAGCCGGCATGACGACGGCAGCTATACCTCGCCCTATGAAGTCGCGCGCGCGATGACCCTGTTCGCCGCACACGCCGCAGGCGTGGCCGCCATCGATACAGTGTTTCCGGCGATCAAGGACGAGACGGGCCTCGCCGCCTATGCCGCCCGCGCGCGGCGCGACGGCTTCACCGGCATGATGGCGATCCACCCGTCACAGGTCGAACCGATCAACGCCGCCTTTACCCCCAGCGCCGATGACGTGTCGCGTGCGCAAGCTATCGTCGATGCCTTCGCCGCCAATCCCGGCGTCGGGGTGTTGCAGGTCGATGGCAAGATGGTCGATGCGCCGCACCTCAAACAGGCGAAGCACATCCTGTCGCTCGCGGATTGATCAGTTGCAGGCAGGTCCGCGCAGCCAGCGCTGCGTTTCGTGGCTGCGGAAGCGGACCATGCCCTGGCTTGACTGCATGGTGACGACATTGTCGAACTCCATGCTGGTGCGTGTGTAGGTTCCGCGAACGGTGATCTGCAGATTGGCGTTCGGATCGTCCCCCGCAGGCTTGCAGTTGAGGTAGCCGCTGATCCGGCCGCCATTCATCTTGAACGCACCGATCGTGCATTTCGCTTCATGGTCGGGATCGAACAGCAAAACGTCGGGTTTCGCCGCGACTTTTGGTGCAATACAGTCTTCGGGATCGGGGTCGGTTTCCAGCACTTCCTTGAACTGCGCGACGAACTCGGGCGCCATTTCAGGGAAGAGAATTTCGACGACCTCGCGCTTGCTCGTCCAGATACCGGGCTCGATCGGATTGTCGGCGACCGCCGAGCCCGGATCGCCCGCCGCCGGGGCACGGTTTTGCCACCAAAGGCCGCCGCCAATAAGGGCCGTCAGCGCGACGCCCGCAGCAATAACCATCCATAGCCGCTTGGGACGCGGCGCAAACGCCATCGGCATTTGCCGCGCGGTCGTACCGGGCGACACCGCGGGCGCGGCGCCCGGGGTCATCGCGCCGACGATCCGCTCGACCGCCTGCTCCTCGCCCGCGAACCAGTCGATCCACTGATAATCCTTGAGCCAGTAGGCGAGCCCCTGCGCACGCACATCCTCGAGCCGCACCGGCAGGATGATCTTGTTGCTGTCCTCGCCCAGCATCAGTTCGCGCTTTACATGGCGCGACTGGTCGGATTGCGGACAAAACAACAGGACGATGGCATCGGAGCGATCGATCTGGTCGACGATCGACTGATCGAACGCCGTACCTGCGGCGATATCGTCAGGCGCGAGCCAGCTATCGATTCCGCGCGCAGCCAGCAAGCGTTTCAACCGCCGGGCGGTCTCAACCTGCGAGCTGTGATGGCTGATGAAAGCGGAAAGCCGCTTCGGCGTGATCGGCGGTGGTCCTGCGTCGTTCATTGCAGCCATCATATGAGCATGCCGCACGACCGCAAGTGACTATGCGCACAAGGCAATCAGGATGTTTTGCGCCGAAATGGCCGGTGGTGCTTCATCCAGTTGCGGCCGCGGTGCCAGCTCTTCTTGAGGCCGCGTTCGGTGAAGCCTTCGAACATCGCGTCGGGACTGGTCGGATCGAGCACTTCATTGTCGGCGATGAACTCGTCCATCGGACCCGGCGGCACGAGATCAAGCAGTTCGAGCGAGCGCCCCTTGCAGCGGAATGCCTCGATCGTGTCGATCAGCGAGCCGGTGCGCTTGAAACTTGCCGCGACCTCTTCCTCCGACACGTCGAGATGTTCGGCGATCAGCGACGTGCGCAGGCGCGCGATCACGGGCTCGACGCCTTTGTTCGCAGGGAGCGCGGTGTCGATCGTCACATCGCATTCGCTGTCGAGCCCCATCGAGCGGTTGTTCATATTGGCCGACCCGACGCGGATCATGCGATCGTCGACGATCGCTGTCTTGGCGTGGACATAGATTGGCTCTCCGCCTTTGGTGCGGGGATAATAAACCTTCAGCCGATTACCATGCTTTGCCTTGGCGATCTCGCGCACCAGTTGCACTCGCGCGGCGTCCATTGCCATCTGCTCGAGCCAGCCGTCGGCGGTTTTCGGCATCACCATGACAAATTCGGGCGGATCATCCTCGTTCAGCCGCTCGGCGATCGCGGCGGCAATCTTGCCGCAGGTGAAATATTGATTCTCGAAATAGACGAAGCGGTCGGCCGCCGCGATCATGTCGAGATAGAGTTGCTCGATCTCGCGGATTTCCTCTGAGCCATCATATTCGGCGCGGGTGCGCGAGATGGCGACATCGACATCCTCGAAATCGGGTTCGAGGTCGTCGGGCCAATTCTCGCCCTCGCCTTCGAGGTCGCGCAGCGGCTTTTTGGTGGCGCGTTTCCAGCGTTCGTTGCCGAGGTCGGCGAGCGCATTACCGACCGGCCCGGCGAGGATCATCGTCAAATCGTGCCACGGCATATAGGCTTTGCCGTCGGGCGCGGTGCGGTGCGGGTCACCGTCTGTGTGGTCGCGCGTGTCCCAACGGCGCGAACCGACGTCGATGCCGCCGCATATCGCAAGGTGATCGTCGAACACGGCGACCTTTTGATGATGGCTGCATCCGACAGGATGCGCGCTGTCGAGGCGAAAGCTGATCGAGCGTGTCAGTTTCCAGCGTGCGATCATCGACAGGATGCGCGGCATCGCGAACTGTTTCAGCCCGCCGAAATTCCAGCGCAAGATGTCGATGTCGCGATCGGGCTTTTCATGCGCGAGGCGCAACAGATAATCGCCGAGCGATTCGCCCTTGCCATGCTTGTCGGGCTTCAATGCAATGCGCGGATCGAAGTCCCAGCCGATCAGCAGGATACGCTGCTTCGCATCCGCCATCAGCCGTTCGAGCAGCGCAAAATAATCGGCGGCATCGACGATCATCCGCGCCTTGTCGGCGCGTTCGATTCGCCAGCAATTGCGTCCTTCGACGACAATCGGTTGGAGGTCGCGGTTGCTCATCGCCGCCGACACGCATGGCGGCGGCGATGGTTGCAAAGGCGCGGGTCAGGCGGCGACGAACTGCTCGGGCGTCAGCGCCATCATCGCCTCGCTGCCCGCCTCGATCTTGCGGCGGAGCGATCCGGCATCGGGCAGGAAGCGTTCGCCAAAATAGCGCGCGGTGACGAGCTTGGCCTCAAGGAAATCCTTGTTGCCGCGGCCTTCCGCGAGCGCCTTCTGCGCCGCCTCGGCCATCATCAGCCACATCGAACCCAACGCAACAATGCCCATGATGTGCATATAATGATGCGCGCCGGCGCCGATGTTGTTCGGGTTCGCCATTCCGTTCTGCATGAACCACATCGTCGCGGCCTTGAGTTCGCCATTCGCCTTTTCGAGGCGCGTAGCGAAGTCGGCGAGCGCTTCATTGCCCTTGGCCCGGTCGCATTCCTCGTCGATGATCGCAAAGAAGGCCTGGATCGCACGCCCGCCATTCTGCGCGAGCTTGCGGCCGACGAGGTCCATCGCCTGCACGCCGTTCGCGCCTTCGTAGATCATCGTGATGCGGGCATCGCGGACATACTGGCTCATGCCCTGCTCTTCGATATAACCGTGACCGCCGAACACCTGTTGCGCGTTGGTCGCAACTTCATAGCCCTTGTCGGTGCCAAAACCCTTGATAACGGGGGTGAGCAGGCTGACGAGATCGTCGGCGCGCTGGCGTTCTTCCTCGCTCTCGGCGACATGCGCAAGATCGACCTGCAGCGCGCCCCATGTGCACAGCGCACGCAGCCCCTCGACCGTCGCCTTGCCGTCCATCAGCATGCGGCGCACGTCGGGATGGACGAACAGCGGGTCAGCCTTTTCCTGCGGGTCCTGCGGTCCGGTGAGCGCGCGGCCCTGACGGCGGTCTTTCGCATATTGGACAGCATTCTGATACGCGACATCGGCCTGGCCGAGGCCCTGAATGCCGACGCCGAGGCGCGCGGCGTTCATCATCACGAACATCGCGGCGAGGCCCTTATTCTCCTCACCGACCATCCAGCCCTTCGCGCCGTCATAGTTCATCACGCAGGTCGAGTTTGCGTGAATTCCCATCTTGTGCTCGATCGACCCGCACGACAGCGTGTTGCGATCGCCGAGCGAGCCGTCGTCGTTCACGATGAACTTCGGCACGATGAACAGCGAGATGCCCTTGACGCTGTCGGGCGCGTCGGGAGTCTTCGCGAGAACGAGGTGGATGATATTGTCGGTGAGATCGTGCTCGCCCGACGAAATGAAGATTTTCGTGCCCGTGATTGCGTGGCTGCCGTCGCCGTTCGCAACGGCGCGGGTGCGGATCATGCCAAGGTCGGTCCCGCTGTGCGGTTCGGTCAGATTCATCGTCCCGCCCCATTCGCCCGAGATCATCCGGGGGACATAGGTCGCCTTCTGCTCGTCCGAACCCTTGGCGAGGATCGCCGCGGTCGCGCCCTGCGTCAGACCCGGATACATGGCGAACGCCTGGTTCGCGGCGTTGCGATATTCCTCGACCGGGAAACCGATGACATGCGGCAGCCCCTGCCCGCCGAACTCCTCCGGTGCGGTGAGCAGGCCCCACCCAGCTTCCGAATACGCCTTATACGCTTCCTTGAAGCCCTTTGGCGTCGTCACCGACCCGTCGTCGTGGCGTGTGCATCCTTCGAGGTCGCCCGACTGGTTAATCGGGAACAGGACTTCCTCGCAGAACTTCCCCGCTTCGGTCAGCACCGCCTCGATCATGTCGGGGGTCGCGTTCGCGAAACCCGGCAGGTTCGCATAGCGCTCGATCCCGAGCACATCGTTGAGAAGAAAGAGGGTGTCCTGCACGGGCGCGCGATAGACGGGCATGGAAAATCCTTCTGAAAAGCAGTTTTGCGAAACTTGCCTGGGGAGAGGCAGAGGGTCAGTAGTCGGGCGGCCTATTGGCCAGCGTCGACTTTCTTCACCGTATCGATGAAACGTGACAGCTCATCTACAGCGCTGTCAATATCGTCGCGCTGACGACGCAGCAGGCCGATACGCTGTTCGCATTTTTCGATCGTCACCTGACGCTGCAGCTTGCGGCCGTCGCCGACGTCGTAAAGGTCGATCATCTCACGAATGTCGGCAAGGCTGAACCCCGTGCGCTTGGCGCGCAGAATCCACGCCAGCCGCGCACGGTCGCGTTTCGAATAGATGCGCGACAATCCCTTGCGCGACGGGCTGATCAGCCCTTCATCCTCATAGAAACGCAGCGCACGGGCCGTTACCCCGAACTCGGTCGACAAGTCGGTGATGCTGAATTGTTCGCGCCCCAGATGGTCGGGCGTATCGATATGGGCGTGGCCATATTGTTCGGTCATGCGGATGAAACTAGTTTCCGTTGACGTGAACGTCAAGACCGGCAGGTCGGGTCATTTCGGGGCAGTTCAGCCCGCGCAAGGACGCCCTATATTGCCGCTTCGATCGGTAATCCGCAAGTCCCCCGCATCGCTTGCCGACCAGCTGGCGCGCGGCAGCCGCAAACCCGAGAGTGAAGCCCGATCAGGGCAGAGGCGCGCGCATTGCGGCGGCAGGCTTCCCGGCAGTCTCAGTTCGTCGTCTTCCTCGTGGACGAACGCCGCGCAGCCGTCAACGCCGGCAAAGCGCATCCGCCAGCCATTGCCTTCGCGCGCCATCGTTCCGGAGGCGGTGCAGGAGACGCTGGGACCAAAGGCCGCAGTGACGGCAAAGCGCCATTTTCCCGCGCCATCGGGAACGACGCACATCGCATCGCGGCCCAAATCATGCTTGCGTTCGAACACCCCGACCGGGCTTGCCGCATCGGGATGGACGACGCCGCGTTGGCGTGCGGCGACCTCAAGCGGGTTGTTCGCGTCGATTCCCTCTGCGTTTTCAACCGGCGCAGGCCGGTCGCACCCTGCGATGAGGAGCGACACGAGCGCCAGCGCGGCGCTAGCCCTGTGCATTGTCGTCGAGAAAGGTCAGGCTGCCGTCGCTCTCGACGCGGCGATAAAAGCACGAGCGGCGGCCTGTGTGGCATGCCGGACCCGCGGGCTTTACGCGCAGCAACAGCGCGTCCTGATCGCAATCGACGCGCATCTCGATCAAGGTCAGTCCATTGCCCGACGTCTCGCCCTTGCGCCAAAGCGTGCCGCGCGACCGCGACCAGAAATGCGCCTGCCCCGTTGCCCGGGTCCGTTCGATCGCCTCGGCGTTCATATGCGCGACCATCAGCAATATATGGCTGTCTGCATCGGTGACGATCGCGGTTACCAGTCCGGCAGCGTCGAAACGCGGAAGAAATCGGTCGGTCGTGTCGCGCTGATCATCCATAAACCGCGCTTTAGAGCAGGATATAAGCCACTGTCACGCAGAGCTTGGCGGGTGTCGTGACAATATCGTGAATTTGGGGGGGCGACATTTGCAATGTCCCTCCCTATATGCGCCCCAGTCACTGCCCTCGCTGCTGGACCGTCATGCTCACCACTCACCCTTTCGACGACGACAAACTCCGTGAGGAGTGCGGCGTCTTTGGTATCCATGGCGCCGACAGCGCCGCCGCGGTCGTCGCGCTGGGGCTGCATGCCCTGCAGCACCGTGGACAGGAAGCCGCGGGCATCACCGCGTTCGACGGCAAGGAATTCCACACCCACCGCGCGATGGGCCATGTCGCGGGCAATTTCGACCGCGACGATATCATGCGCCAGTTGCAAGGCGGATCGTCGGTCGGCCATGTCCGTTATTCGACGACCGGCGAAACCGCGCTGCGCAATGTGCAGCCTCTTTTCGCCGATCTATCGACCGGCGGCTTTGCGGTCGCGCACAACGGCAATATTTCCAACGCGACGGCATTGAAGAAGGTGCTCGTCCGCCGTGGGTCGATCTTTCAGTCGACCAGCGACACCGAGGTGATCATCCACCTCGTCGCGACGTCAAGCTATCGCTCGCTGCTCGACCGGTTCATCGACGCGCTGAAGCAGGTCGAAGGCGCATATTCGCTGATCTGCCTGACGGCAGAAGGCATGATCGGGTGCCGCGATCCGCTGGGCATTCGCCCGCTTGTGATCGGCAAGCTTGGCGATGCGCATATCCTTGCGTCCGAAACGGTCGCTCTCGACGTCGTCGGCGCCGAATTCGTCCGCTCGGTCGAACCCGGCGAACTCGTCATCATCCGCGACGGCCAGCTGACCTCGCACCGCCCCTTTGCCTCGCAATCGGCGCGCCCGTGCATCTTTGAATATGTCTATTTCTCGCGCCCCGATTCGATCGTCGACGGAACGAGCGTCTATTCGGTGCGCAAGGCGATCGGTGCCGAGCTGGCGCGCGAGAATCCGGTCGATGCCGACCTCGTCATCCCCGTCCCCGATTCGGGCACCCCCGCAGCGATCGGCTATGCGCAGGAATCGGGCATCCCGTTCGAGCTCGGCATCATCCGCTCGCACTATGTCGGGCGCACCTTCATCCAGCCCGGCGACAAAGTCCGCCATCTCGGCGTCAAGCTGAAGCACAATGCCAACCGCGCGCTGATCGCGGGCAAGCGTATCGTGCTGATCGACGATTCGATCGTGCGCGGCACGACCAGCTTGAAAATCGTGCAGATGATGCGCGATGCCGGCGCGACCGAGGTGCATATGCGCATTGCGAGCCCGCCGACGCAGCACAGCTGTTTCTATGGCGTCGACACGCCAGAACGCGCCAAATTGCTCGCGGCGCAGATGAGCGTCGGCCAAATGGCGAATTTCATCAACGCCGACAGCCTGTCCTTCATCTCGATCGATGGCCTGTATCGCGCGCTGGGCGAAGCGAAGCGCAGCGACGACGCGCCGCAATATTGCGACGCCTGCTTTACCGGCGATTATCCGACCACGCTGACCGATTTTGACGAGCATGGGCTGGAAGATCAATTTTCGCTGCTTGCCGAACGGGTTGTCTGACAGAATGATTATCAAGACTGAAGAGCTGGCGGGCCAGGTTGCGCTCGTCACCGGGGCGAGCCGTGGCATCGGCGAAGCGATAGCAGAGTCGCTCGCCGCACGCGGCGCGCATGTCGTAATCACCGCGCGCACCGCGGGCGGGCTCGAGGAACTCGAAGACCGCATTCACGAAGCCGGCGGCAGCGCGACGATCGCCCCGCTCGACCTCACCGACGGCGACAGCATTGCCCGGCTCGCGAGCGCGATTGCCGAACGCTGGCAGCAGCTCGATATGCTCGTGCTCAACGCCGCGATGCTCGGGACGCTGACCCCCGTGGCCGCGATCGACGGCAAAGAATTCAACAAGCTGCTGACGCTGAACCTGATCGCGCAGCAGGCGCTGATCGCCAATTTCGATCCGCTGCTCCGCCGCGCCGCGAACGGACGACTGGTTGCGCTGTCGAGCAGCGTCGCTCGCGAACCGCGCGCTTATTGGGGCGCCTATGCGGCATCAAAGGCGGCGTTCGAAACGCTCGTCACCAGCTACGGCGCCGAAATGCGCAATATCTCGACCGTGCGCACCGCGATTCTCGATCCCGGCGGCACCCGGACGCAGATGCGCGCGCGCGCCTATCCCGGAGAAGATCCGCAGAGCATCAAAGATCCGGATGCCGTCGGTGAATTTGTCGCCAAGCTGATGGTTGACGGATTCGACAGCACCGCGTTCCACGCGCTGCCGAAGGTCATGGAAAAAGCTTAACGCCATCTTTGTTTTCCTGCGCTAATAAGCTTGCATAAGAGGGTTTGCGAGGGCTGGAATGACCAAGGATATTTTGCGATCGGCGATTGCCGCGGTGATCGGCATCGTCGTCGCGTTCGGGCTGATCTGGCTCGCCCAATATGCCGGCAGCGAGATTTCGCCCGACGTTTACGACCCGAACAGCGGGGAAGTGCTGATCCCGATCGGATCGACGATTGCGCTGATCGTGGGCTGGTTCATCGGCACCTTTGGCGGCGGCTGGTTCGCGATGCGCATTTCAGCCGGCACGGGCGCGGGCTGGATCGTCGCGGGTGCGGTGATCGGCGCGGCGCTTTATCGCGCCGTCACGCTCGCCGACGCGTGGTGGATTATGGCACTGGGTGTTGCCGTCCCGCTTGCCGCGGTATGGCTGGCCCAGCGCGCGACCGCTATTGTATCCGACTGACCGAAACGGGGCTTATTATTGCCCCGTTTCCTTGTCCACTGCCGCCTGCACCCCCTTGTAGAACGCTTCGCGCGCCGCGCCGACGCCTTCGGGGTCGGTTGCAGTCGGCCAGTTGCCATTCGATGCGATGATCAGCTTGCGCTTCGGGTCGATAAAGATGCCCTGGCCGAAGATGCCCTGCGCGGCGAAGCTGCCGTCGTCGTTCGTCCACCATTGATAGCCATAGCCACGCCCCGGCAGGTCGATTCCGGCCTGCTTCGTCGTCGCATCAGGAAGCCAGTCGTCGGGCAATACTTTCTTGCCTCCTGCGATCCCGCCATTCAGCATGAACTGGCCAAAGCGCGCATAATCCTTGAGGCTCGCCGACATGCAGCAGCCGCTGATTTCATGCCCCGTCGCACCGAGCATCCACACCGCATCCTGCTCCATGCCGAACGGCTTCCAGACCTTTTCGGATAGATAGGCCGACAGCGTCTTGCCCGTCGCGCTCGACACCAGCACGCCGATCAAATTGGTCTCGCCCGTCTTGTACACCCACTTCGACCCCGCGGGCGCTTCGCGCGGCAAAGTCTTCATATAGCTGACCGTTATGTCTTCGCCTGCAACGGGCTTCTGCATATTGAACAAAGCCACGTCGGACTTGGGATCGGTGTAATCCTCATTCCATTTGACCCCCGAGGTCATCGTGAGCAGCTGCTTTACCGAGACATCGTCATAGGCTGATCCCTTGAGACCGGGGATATAGACGGTGACCTTGTCATCGAGGCTCTTGATATAGCCGTCCTTCACCGCAGCGCCTACGAGCGTCGAAGTAAAGCTCTTGGCGACCGAGAAACTGGTCCAGCGTCCCGATGCGCCATAGCCGAGCGCATATTTCTCAAGCCGGATCTTGCCGTCCTGAACGATGATCAGCCCGGCGTTGCGCTGCTTCGCCATATAGGCGTCGACATCGGTGCCAAGTTCGATCGGCTTGCCCTGCGGCAACGGATAGACCGGGCCGCCGGCCCCAACCGTATTGACTACAACCTTGGGGACCGTTTCCATCGTGCGGAAAGCGGCGTCGCGTTGATCCTGGGTCCAGAACAGCACATTGAGATCCTTTGGCAGTTTGTCGGTTGTTTCGGTCGGTGCGGGTGCGCTGCACCCCGCCGCCGCGGTGCACAACAGCACCGCCGCCAAAAATCTTCGCATGCTTCCCTCTCCCGTTTTCAGGCTGTCTTTTCGAGCGTGACTTGCGCGACGTCGATCCCGCCGCCGCGAAAGCCACCCTCACAATATTGCAGATAATAGCGCCATAGCCGCACAAAGCGCGCATCGAACCCCATGGGCAACTGGTCAGCCGCGACCGCTGCATCGAAACGCTCACGCCACTGGCGCAGCGTCTCCGCATAATCGCCGCCGAACCGGCGGACACCGCGCCATGTCAGCCCGCGGGCCTCGGCGAGAGCGCGGAACCGGCTTTCGGAAATCAGGCAGCCGCCGGGAAAGATATAGGCCTGGATGAAATCGCTGCTCGCGGCATAGCGTTCGAACAGCGCATCATTGATCAGAATATACTGGATCGCCGCCTTGCCCCCCGGGCGCAGCAGCCGCGCGATCGCGTCGAGATACGTGGGCCAATAGGCCTCACCCACCGCCTCGACCATCTCGACGCTCGCGATCGCGTCATAGGGCCCCTGTGCATCGCGATAATCGCAGATTTCAATACGCGAACGATCCGACAAATCGACCGTTGCCAACCGGGCATCGGCGATTTCGGCTTGCGCCGGGGACAAGGTGATGCCGGTATAAATCACATCGTGCCGCTCGACCGCGCGTTCGGCGAGCGCGCCCCAGCCGCAACCGATTTCGAGAAGCCGGCTTCCCGACCGCAAATCCAGCCGGTCAAGGATCGCGTCGATTTTCGCCGCCTGCGCTTCGTCGAGCGACTGACCCGGGTCGGTGAATAGCGCGCTCGAATAATTCATGTTTGGGTCGAGCCACAAGCTGTAGAAATCATTGCCCAAATCATAATGGGCATGAATATTTCGTCTCGCGCCGCGGCGATCGTTGCGGTGCAGGGCATGGATGGCCTTATTCAGCCACCGCCACGGTCCGTGCGCGCGTGCGACATTGCCCAGCGCTTCACCGTTACGGGCGAACAGGTCAAACAGCGGCACGGGATCGGCTGACGACCACTCCTCCGCTTCCCACGCACGATACCAGCCCACCGAACCCGATAGCGCAAGCCGGGCGAGTGATGCCCAGCTGTGGAGGTGGACGACGGCGATCGGCCCCTTACCCCGCCCCCCGAGCAGGCGCACGCTGCCGTCGGGCAGATGGCTTTCGATCGTGCCGTGAGCGAGCCCGGCATCGATCCGGTCGAGCATCCGGTGAAACAGGCTGGCAGGGGCCAGTCCGATCAGCCGCGCCATCCCGCCGCCCGTGCGATAGGCACGATCGGCGCGAAGCAATTCTCTACCGCGGCGCGGGCTTACATGCGTGTTCATCCCCGCCTTCCTGCCTCAAACACACACGCCTGACAATCGGTTGAAGCGCACCGCCATGACGTCATGCGCGTGCTGTCATTCGGGATAGCTGGCGGTATCAGGCGCGGTCACGCGAACCTGAAACCGGTCCTGCGCGAGCGGGTGCATGAACCGCTGGTCGCGCAGCAGGATTGCATCGCCCTCGCTTTGCGCGACGGGCATGCGCGACCAGAACAGGAAGGCACGCGCTATTGGGTCCGCCTTGACCCACGTCGCAAGCCGCGGATCGTCCATTCCGGTCGGCTTTCCGGTCACGTCGATACTGCCGCCAACCCCCGGAGTGAAGCTCGCGGTTCCATAGCGGCTGGCGGTCCGCCAGAAGATGTCGCGTTTCCAGAATTGCAGGGGCGGCGGGCTGGCCACAACGAGCGCGTTGCGATGACCGCTCGCATCGAGCGCGCTCGATGCCATACGCTCGGCAGCGCCGGTGATCAGACCATTGACGAAAATATAGGCGCAGACCGCGGCGAAGCCGATCCATGCCGGCCGTTGCCAATTCGGTTCCGTCTGCCGTTCGCGGCGCAACGACAGCCAGATCGATGCCCCCAGCGCGATCCATATCCACAGATCGATGATGAAGATGCTGTCGCCATAAAACCAGCGATGACTGAATGGTTCGAGCAGGCGGATGCCGTAATTATTGAGCCAGTCGAGCGCGGGATGGCTGAGACATCCGACATAGGCGAGCACGAGCAGCCAGCCCTTGTGGATCGGGAGACGCCCCGCCGGGCGCTTGCCGCGCCGGTCCTGCCATCGGTCGAAGGCAAGCATCAGCGCCCATAGAAGGATCGGCAGCAAAAGCAGCGCGATCGGCCCATGGGTGATCCCGCGCCGCATCGACAGCGATTCGATTCCATAGATCGCGCAGGTCGCGTCGATATCGGGCAGGTTCGCCGCGATGATCAGCGTCGGCATCGCGAGGCCGGTCTTTTTCTTGAGCCCCATCTGGCCGAGGAGTGCGCCGGCAAGGCTGTGCGTGAGATTATCCATGGGCTCTTGGTGGCGTGTGCCGCGGCCCTTTGCAATGGGCCTCGCGTCAGGGCTTCAGGCAGCGGCGCCTGATCGGATCTTTCACATAGGGGCCGTCCTCGACCCACAGCTTGGCCCGCCCCCAATATTTCGCAAGCCCAAGCTCGGCGAGATCATTCTCGGGCAGGCAAAAACGCCCCTTTTCGTCAGCCATCGTCCACCAGTGGGCGAAGATGCCTCTGGTACCCTGATCATCGAACGGGCGCGCGGCAACGAGGAGCAAATTGCCCGGGCGCAGATAAACATGCGCCGAATGTGCGGTGGTACGCAGCCGCATGCTGCGCGGCGTCTTCGGCCCCGACAGGTGGCGGAGCCGCATCGCCGGCCCTTGATAGAGTTCCGCCAGGCAAATGACCTCGTCTGGATTTTCGTCGGGCGAGGAGCCGGGACAGATTTTTGGAAAGCCGATAAATTTCGCGGGCTGGCGAAATTCTACGAACATAAGGGCGGGCCGATTGTCGCTTTGCCTTTCGGCCGACGGAGCGACCACGATCGGCTCGGGAATCTCCGACCTGTGGACCAGCAGCGATCGCGCGCCAGCCTGCTCGGTTGCGGTCGCAAGGAACAAGGCGGAGCAAAGCGTCAGCCCTGCCCGCCCTGTTTTCACAGATCGGGGCCGCCCTCGGTCACCGTCCAGGTCTGCCCCTTTTTGAGCAGGCTTTGGAGATCGGCGGTCTTGCCTTCGCGCGCAGCCGCGTTCTGCCGCCACACATCGGCCTCGAAGGTCGGACGCGGATCGTCATAGAGCACGCCGAGCGCCATCGGGAATTCGCCGAAGCGCATTTCGACGAGCATATGCGCAACGCTGCGGTTGGTGACGTCATGGACGATCACGCCCGCGGCCTGCCAGTCGCCGTCGACGACATCGACGGTCTTGAGGTGCAGCGCTTCGGCATCGAGTGCAATGCCCTTGGTACCCTTGGCATAGAGCATCGGTTCGCCATTCTCGAGCCAGAGCTGGCGGTCCTCGGCACCCTTCGGCGCGGCGAAATCCTCGAACACGTCTTTGTTATAGACGATACAGTTCTGGAAAATCTCGATAAAGGCCGCGCCTTTATGGGCATGGGCGGCTTTCAACACCTCGGGCAGCTTCTTCGAAACGTCGAAACCGCGCGCCACGAATCTCGATCCCGCACCGAGTGCAAACGCGGCGGGCTGCGCCGGGCGGTCGACCGAGCCATAAGGGGTCGACGGGCTGGTCGTCCCGACGCGGCTTGTCGGAGAATATTGTCCTTTTGTAAGGCCATAGATCTCGTTGTTGAACAACATGATCTGGCAATCGAGGTTGCGGCGGATCAGGTGCATCGTGTGATTGCCGCCGATCGACAGCCCGTCGCCGTCCCCGGTGACGATCCACACATCAAGGTTCGGGTTTGCCAGCTTCAGCCCCGTGGCGAACGCCGGCGCGCGACCGTGGATCGTATGGAAGCCATAGGTTTCCATATAATAGGGGAAGCGCGACGAGCAGCCGATGCCGCTGATGAACACGGTGTTTTCAGGCGCGGTGCCGATTTCGGGCATCGTGCGCTGCACCGCCTTCAGGATCGCATAATCGCCGCAGCCGGGGCACCAGCGGACTTCCTGATCGGTTTCCCAATCCTTGAGTGTAGTCGTGCGCGCGATGGTGGTCATCTCGTTCACAGGGCACCTCTTTCATACCAAGCGCTGATGTCTGGCATCTGGCGCGCAAAATTCGTCTGGTCGATTTCGAAAGCCTCGAGCTTCATTTCCAAGAGCTTAGCAAGATTATACAGCCCCGACTTATACTCCATGCTTTCGTTTGAAGCGTCTTTCAGGACGTCCGGCATTTCGTAGATCAGGTCGCGGAGGAGCAATTGCTCTGGCGACATGCCTGCCAAATCTTCTTGGCTCATCAGCCCAGCGCCTCTTCGATCGCGGCTTCGATCTCCGCTATCGTAAACGGCTGGCCCGACACCTTGTTCACCGGCTTGGCGTCGACCAGATATTGGTCGCGCAGCACTGTTTTGAGCTGACCCGTGTTCATTTCGGGCACGATCACCTTGTCATAGCTTTTCAACAATTCGCCGAGATTGGCGGGCAGCGGCCAGATATGACGGATATGGACGTGGCTGACGTCGGCGCCCTCGGCACGTTTGCGGCGCACCGCCTGATGGATCGGACCGAAGGTCGAGCCCCATCCCACGACGGCGAGCTTGCCGCTTTCTGCACCGAGTTCGACGATCTGGTCGGGAACCTTGATGCCGTCGATCTTGTTTTTGCGGATGTCGGTCATCGCCTGATGGTTCGACGCCTCATAATTGATGTGGCCGGTATCGAGTTCCTTCTCGATCCCGCCGATGCGGTGGAGCAGGCCCGGCGTACCGGGCTTCACCCACGGACGTTTCAGATTTTCGTCGCGGCCATAGGGTTTGAACCCGCCCTCGGGCACTTCCGTCAGGAATTCGACCGGGAACGCTTCGTAGGTCGTGAGATCGGGGACCGCCCACGGCTCGGCGGCGTTCGCGATATAGCCGTCGGTCAGCAGCATCACCGGGGTCATATATTGCACCGCGATCCGCACCGCCTCGACCGCGCACTCGAACGCATCGCCGGGCGAGCGTGCGGCGATGACGGGCATCGGCGCATCGCCGTTGCGGCCATAGACCGCCTGATAGAGGTCCGACTGCTCGGTCTTGGTCGGCAGGCCTGTCGACGGGCCGCCACGCTGCGAATTGACGATGACGAGCGGCAGCTCGGTCATGATCGCAAGACCCATCGCCTCGCCCTTCAACGCGATACCCGGGCCCGACGAGCTTGTGACGCCGAGCGAGCCAGCGTAACTGGCGCCTATCGCCGAGCATATCGCGGCGATTTCGTCCTCGGCCTGGAACGTCGTGACGTCATATTCCTTGAGCCGCGACAGATGGTGCAGGATCGCCGAGGCGGGCGTGATCGGATAGCCACCGAAGAACATCGGCAGCTTCGCCAGCTGCGCCCCCGCGACGAGACCGAGCGCGATCCCCTCGGCGCCGGTCAGCGTGCGGTAGAGGCCCGGCGCAACCGGGGCCGGATCGACATGATGCTGTTTGAGCGGGCCCGCGAGCTCGGCGGTCTCGCCATAGGCGTGACCCGCGTTGAGCGCTGCGACGTTGGCGGCGGCGAGGTCGGGCGCCTTCGCGAACTTCGCGTTCAGCCAGTCGATCAGCGGCTGGCGGTCGCGGTCGAACATCCAGAGCGCGAGCCCCAGCGTCCACATATTCTTGCAGCGCAAGGCTTCCTTGTTGCCGAGGCCGAACGGCTTCACCGCGTCCATCGTCAACTGACTGATGTTGAGCTTGAGCAACTGCCACTTCGCAAGGCTGCCATCGTCGAGCGGATTCGCCTCATATTTCGCCTTGGCGAGATTGCGGTCGTTGAATTCGCCCTCGTCGGCGATGATGAGCCCCCCCTGCTTGAGCGAGGGGACATTGGTCTTGAGCGCCGCGGGATTCATCGCCACGAGCACGTCTGGCGCATCACCCGCAGTGTCGATCGCCGACGAACCGAAATTGATCTGGAACGCCGACACCCCGAACAGCGTGCCTTGGGGCGCGCGAATTTCGGCGGGGAAATCGGGGAAGGTCGCGAAGTCGTTGCCCGCGAGCGCCGACGACAGGGTAAACTGACCGCCGGTCAGCTGCATCCCGTCGCCGCTATCCCCGGCAAATCGTACCACTACCGCATCCGAAAGGGGGGACTGCCGCTTGTCGGCTTCGTCCACTACCGCTGTCGCCATTATCTCTTCTGCCTCAATCTTGCGAACCTGTGACAACGGCCTAGGCCTGTGGGGGCGATGCCGCAATTCAGAAAAAATTGTGCGCTGCAAAGGGCAAAGGACAGGTCGGTTTCGATTTGCGATTGAATTTGCACCGACGATAGCGAATAGCGGGGCGATAATAGCGACGAGGGAGAGACTGGATGACCGACGGCACCACCCAACATGCCCGCCCCGATGTGGCGGCTTTCCTCGCCTTCCTGAATGCGCAGGACGGCCCGAAGATGGAAGAGATGCCGCCCGAAGGCGCACGCGAGATGTTCCGCATGATGGGCCAGCTCGCAGATGTGCCGCGCGGGGATATCGCAAAGGTCGAGGATCGGACCATCCCCGGCCCCGCGGGCGATATTGCGGTTCGAATCTATGACAATCGTCCGGACCGCGAAACAGGCCCGGTGATGATCTTCTATCACGGCGGAGGCTGGGTGATCGGCGATCTCGATACGCACGACGCCTATTGTGCCGAGGCGGCCCGGCTGCTCGACATGCCGGTGATCGCGATCGACTATCGCCTCGCGCCCGAACATCCCTTCCCCGCGGCTCCCGAAGATTGCGAGGCCGCGGCGCGCTGGGTTGCCGACAATATCCCCTGCACGGGCCTTGTTCTGTCGGGCGAAAGCGCCGGTGGCAATCTGACCATCGCAGCCGCGCTGGCGCTGCGCGACCGTCCAGCCTCGAAGCCGGTGATCGCGATCCACCCGATCTATCCCGCGGTCACGACGCACGATGACTGGCAGAGCTATCGCGATTTCGGCGAAGGCCATCTGCTGACCACGGGCAGCATGACCTGGTTCGGCAATCATTATGCCGCCGACCCCGCCGACTATCGCGCCTCGCCGCTCGACTTCCCGGCCGAGGGTCTGCCGCCAACGCTGCTGATCACTGCGGGGCTCGACCCGCTACGCGATCAGGGCCGCGCCTATGCCGCCAAGCTGATCGAGGCCGGCGTGCCGACCACCTATCGTGAGGCGACGGGCACGATCCACGGTTATATCAACCTGGCGCAGGGAATCCCGAGCGCGAAGGAAGATATTCGCGGGGCATTGACTGTATTGAAAGCGATCGTCGCCGAAGCTACCGGGGCGACATGATCGATCATAGCTCCCTTCCCTATCGCCCCTGTGCCGGCGTCATGCTCGCCAATCGCGACGGTCGCATCTTCGTCGGCCAGCGCCTCGATACCTCCAGCGAAGCCTGGCAGATGCCGCAAGGCGGGATCGACGACGGCGAGGACGCCGAGGAAGCCGCGATCCGCGAACTGGGCGAGGAAACCGGCGTGCACGGCGGACTGGTCGAGATCATCGCGCGCAGCCGCGAGGAATATTTCTATGACCTGCCCGACCATCTGATCGGCAAGATGTGGGGCGGTAAATATCGTGGCCAGCGCCAGCACTGGTTCCTGATGCGCTTCATGGGCGAAGACAGCGACGTCGACATCCACACGAAGCACCAGGAATTTCGCGCGTGGAAATGGGCCGAGCTGAGCGAGATCGAGAAACTGATCGTGCCGTTCAAGCGCGTCCTTTACCGCGGACTGGTCGAGGAATTCGGTCCGCTCGTCTGATCCTTGAGCGCCAGCGCGGTGCGGAAGACATCGGCGAACATCTCCGCCGTCAGCCGCCCGGTGTTCGTGTTGTAACGCGAGCAGTGATAACTATCGACCAGATGGCGTCCATCGGGCAGCATATGGACTGCGCCATGCGCGAAAGGATTGTCCGCGAGGCGCAGGCCCACCGCCCGTAGCGTCGCATCGTGCGCGATGCGACCAAGCGCAATGACGACGCGGACTTTCGACAATGCCGCCAGCTGCCTTTCGAAGAACGGCCGGCAGCTCGCAATTTCGGCCGGCGTCGGCTTGTTCTGCGGCGGCAGACATTTGACGCTGTTGACGATAATCGCCCCGTCGAGCACCAGCCCGTCGTCGATGCGGGCCTCGTAGCGGCCCTTGCTGAGGCCGAACTCGGCAAGCGTCGCGAACAAAAGATCGCCTGCATAATCACCGGTGAACGGCCGGCCTGTCCGGTTCGCGCCATGCTTGCCGGGCGCCAGTCCAGCAAAGACCAACCAGGCGTCGGGATCGCCGAACGCGTTGACGGGCGCGTTCCACCAATCGGGATATTCAACTTGGCATTCCCGCCGCAACGCCACCAGCCGCGGGCATCGCGGGCAGTCGCGCGGCGGCTCGGTTCCGGGCAATGGGCTGTCAATTTCCACCCATCTGCGATAGGCGCGGGGCCATGAGCAACGCAATGCCGCTTCCGCTTTATGCCATCGGCCTCGGTTCGAACCGGCGCCATGCGCGCCACGGCGACCCGCGCGCGGTGCTGCTCGCCGCGCTCGCCGTGCTGGAAAGCGACGATATCGAAGCGGTCGACGCGAGCCCGATCATCGCCAGCGACCCGATCGGCCCGTCGCGCCGCCGTTATGCCAACGCCGTCGCGCTGGTCGCCTCGCCGCTCACCCCGCCCGAAATGCTCAAACGGTTACAAGCGATCGAGGCGAGCTTTGGCCGTCGTACCGGCCAGCGCTGGAGCGCGCGCACGCTCGACCTGGATATCCTGCTCTGGTCGGGCGGCATCTGGTCCGACGCTGCGCTGACGATCCCTCATCCGGCGATCGAACAGCGGGCCTTTGTCCTCGGCCCGCTCCGCGCGATCGTCCCCGAATGGCAGCACCCGCTGCATGGCCGAACCGTCCGTCAACTCGCCGCGCGACTTTCGCGTCCGAAGCCGGTTGACCGGGGCGCATCGGCGCACTAGGGCGACGGCTCACTTCGCAAGCCCGCTTCGGCGGCGCAGCGATGGGCCCTTAGCTCAGTCGGTAGAGCAACTGACTTTTAATCAGTAGGTCGCTGGTTCGAACCCAGCAGGGCTCACCATCATTTCATGGATGAGGCGCCGCTCCGATGGCGGCAAGGCGCGCAAACGCCGGCTTCCGGGTCGCTTTGCCCGAAAGCCGGCGTTTGCTTGTCGACCGCGCTATGGCGGCAGGGTCACCATTTATAGCGCAGCGACCCCACGACGGTCCGCGACGCACCAAAATAGCAGCTGTTGGAGAAGGGACAGGCCGAGACATGCTGCTTATCGAACAGATTCTGCGCATTCACCGCGACGCTGAGACCCTCGAGCGCAGGGCTGGCGTGGCCGAGGTCATAGGCCAACATCGCGTCGAACAGGATGAAGCTCTTCGTCTTGAACAGCTCGAACGTCGTCACGCTGTTGACGACCTTGTAGTTCGTCGAGCCATAGGAGCCAGCGACATAACGGAACCCGCCGCCCAGGCTCAGACCGCCCAGCGGCGCGTCGCCTGCCCCGCCAGGGCCGAAGTCGTACGACAGGAACGCCGACGCCTGCCAATTGGGAACGCCGAGTGCGGCGGTGCCGGTGGTCGTTGGCGTGCCGGTGGTGCCGAGCCGGGTGAGCGTGGGCGCCACGGCAGTTACTGCGGGCGTTCCCTGCGTGATCACCGCGTCGGTGTAGGTGCCGGCAAAGATGAGATCGAGGCCCGGACGGAGTTCGCCGCGGGCTTCGATCTCGACGCCGCGGACGCGGGTTTCGCCGATCTGGACCTGCGAATTCGCCGGACGGCCGCCGGTGCCCGCCAGCGGATCGCCGACCGGGACATTCTGCCGTTTCAGCTCGTACGCCGACAGGGTGACGAGCGCATTGAGGCCGCGCGGCTGATATTTCAGGCCCGCCTCATACATATTGCCGGTGGTCGGCGAGAAGGGATTGCCGAGATAGTCGGCGCCCGCCTGCGGCTCGAACGATTCGGTGTAGCTGACATAGGGTGAGAGGCCGAACTCGAACTCGTACAGGGCGCCGAACCGCATCGTGAAGGCGCTTTGCGAGAGCGGCGTCAGCGCGCGATTCTTCTTGTTGAGCGTGCGCTGATCATACCAGTCCCAGCGGCCGCTCGCGATCAGGTGCAGCTGGCCGATCGTCACCTGGTCCTGGATATAGAGGCCGGCCTGGTCGCGGGTGGTGGTGGTGTTGACATAGGCGGGCGACAGCAGCGTCAGATCGCGGCTGGGTATCCCGACGCCATAGACGGGTGCATAGAGATTGAGGTTCGGGATGCTCGTCAGCGGATTGGCGGTCTGGCCGGTGTTGAACTGCTGGAAATTCTCGCCGGTGATCCGCAGATAATCGAGGCCGACCAATATGTCATGCTCGATGCCCCCGGTTTCGAACTTCGCGTTCAGGCTGTTATCAATCGTCAGCGTGTCGAAATCCTCGTCGGCGCCGCCGCCGCCGCGGACGATCCTGCTGTAATCGGTATTGATATTGAGTCCGGTCCCGGTGGTCGCAAAGCCACCGACGTAGATCTGGCGATAATTCAGCTTGTTGTTCTGGAACCGGAAATTCGAGCGGAAGGCCAGATGCTCGCTGAGCTCGCGCCGGAACAGCAGCGCGACCGACTTCTGCTTGTGGTCATAGACCTCATAAGCCGGATCGCCGGTGTTGAGATGATAGTCCATCGGGCCGTTGGTGTTCGGCAGCACGCTGCCATAAGCGGGCACGCCCGAATAGCCGCCGCCCGACGGCGCATGCTGGTAGGACGCAATCAGCGTGATGCTCGTCTGATCGTCGGGGGCGAAGGCGATCATCGGGCTGATGTGATAGCGCTCGCTCTCGGTCTGCTTGGTGAAGCCGTCGGTCTTCTGCCATCCGCCGACAAGGCGCACGCGCCATTGGCCATCGGCATCGAGCGGCTGGTTGATGTCGCCGACGAAGCGCAGGCTGTCGTAATTGCCGACCTGCGCTTCGAAGCGAGCAAATGCTTCGCCCTCGGGCTTTTTGCTCGACAGGTTGATGAGGCCGCCGGGGGTGCCGTTGCCGTAAAGGACCGACGCGGGTCCTTTCATGATGTCGATCTGGTCGATCCGGTTGAAATCGGTCTGCGGGGTCGAATAGGGACCCGCGATCAGTCGCATCCCGTCGAGGAAAAGACCGGGCGCAAAGCCGCGCAAATTCATCTGGTCATAGCGCGACACGGTGCCGCCGCGCTGGTTCGCAGCGACGCCGGCGACATAGCCGACCGCCTGGTTGAGCGTTGTCGCGTTTCGGCGTTCGAGCTCTTCGCTATCGATCACCGTGATCGTCTGCGACGTCTCGATCAAAGGGGTGCCGGTCTTGGTCGCCAAGGAGACGCTGGCTTCGCGAAGCCCGGTCACGACGATCGTTTCGCCCGCGGCGCCGCTCTCCGCGGCGTCTTCGCCCGCAAAAGCAGGCTGCGAACCCACGAGCATCGCCATGGCAAGCGCCGCGCGTGACAGATTCGACCGCACAGCGGCCTCCGGATTCGGCTTCATCGATAACCCCTTATTGTTATTGATATAGATTCGCAGTTGCAGTTAGTCGCATAATCTGTTTAGGGCAAGCCGCCGTCGGGCGATCAGGAATGAAGGGGACAATGGCGACATCCTATATCGCGAATGGCCGCATGGCGGCGCGGACGTTGACTGCATTTGCCGGTGGATATGCCGCCGCGGCAGGCAGCGTATCGCTTGTCGCCCGGATCGCGCCGGTCGACCGTGCGGAGGCGACGATCTGGGCGATGATCCTGTCCTTCCTCGCCTATGCCGGCCTCATCCTCTGGGCGTTCCACGAAACCAGGCTGTCACGCGTCGCGGGCATCATCTGGGGCCTTGCACTCGGGTCGATCGGCGGCCTTTGGATTCTGGGGCCGGCGCTATGAGCAAGGCCGCATCGAACGAGGCGCCCGGCGTTCGCCAGTCGATGGCGTGGATCCACGGCTGGCTAGGGCTGATCGCGGGCTGGATCCTGTTCGCCATGTTCCTCACTGGCACCGCGAGCTATTTCCGGCCCGAAATCACGCGCTGGATGCAGCCCGAGATCGACCTGCGTCAGGTCGCGCCCGCGACGGCAGCCACAACAGCGGTCGCGCACCTGCAAAAAATCGCGCCCGACGCCGAGCAATGGTTCGTCTTGCTGCCCGATGCGCGGACGACCGCAACGCGCATCTTCATCCGCGACCGGCCCGATCCCGATCCAAATGCGAAGCCCGTACCCCGGCCATCCGAACTCCGGCTCGCCCCCGCGACCGGTCAGGAACTGACGTCACGCGACACGCGTGGCGGCGAGCATTTCTATCGCTTTCACTTCCAGCTCCAGATCCCCCATCCTTGGGGCCGATGGCTTGCCGGACTCTGCGCGATGGCGATGCTGACGGCGATCATTTCGGGCGTCATCACGCACAAGCGCATCTTCGTAGATTTCTTCACCTTGCGCTGGAGCAAGGGACAACGCAGCTGGCTCGATGCGCATAATGCGTCGGCGGTGATCGCCCTGCCCTTTCACGCGATGATTACCTACACCGGCCTTATCACGCTGGTCGCGATGTACATGCCGTGGCCAATTCAGGCGAACTACAAGGATCCCGCATCCTTCGAGACCACCGTCTTCGGGGCCGAGCCCGACGCAGAGGTTTCGGGACGCTTTGCGCCGCTGACGCCCGTCGCGCCGCTCATCGCGCGCGCCTCGAAAGAATGGGGCGGCGGCGCGCCCGCTACGATGATCGTCCGCAATCCCAATGACGAAGCCGCGACGGTCACCCTGTTCCAGAATTCCAGGGACCGGCTCAATGCGCGCGGCGGATCGATCGTCTTTTCCGGCGTCGATGGGCGCCAGCTATCGGCGTCGCCTCCGCCTGGCCCCGCGGTTGAGACGAGCGGCGTCATGCTCGGCCTGCACACGGGCAGCTTCGCCGGCCCCGTAATGCGCTGGACCTATTTCCTGCTCGGCCTTGCCGGTACCGCGATGGTCGGCACGGGGCTGATGCTTTGGACGGTGAAGCGCAAGCGCCCGAATGCCGTCCCCTTCTTCGGAATCCGGCTGGCCGAGCGGCTGAATGTCGGCGCCATCGCCTGCCTTCCCGCGGGCATGGCCGCCTTTTTCCTCGCCAACCGCCTGCTCCCGGCGAGGATGGCGGAGCGCGCCGACGCCGAGGTCGCCATCATGTTCTGGACCTGGTTTGGACTCGCGGCGATTGCGTGCCTGCGCCCGATCCGCCGCGCGTGGACCGAAACGCTCGCGATTGCGGCAATCGCTTTCCTTGCTCTGCCACTGGTAAACGGCCTCACGACCGGGCGCGGTCTTTTTCGATCCCTTGCGACCGGCGACTGGTTGTTTGCCGCGTTCGATCTCGCGATGCTTGCAACGGGGATGCTGCTTGGATTTGGAGCATGGCGAACGGCCCGACCGTCGTTAAGCCCGAAATCGCGAGCCCGCAGGACACAAGAGCCCGCGAAGCCGATGCGGGAAGCCGCCGATGCAATTTGAACCGGTATTTCTATCATATGCCGGCTTGGCATGCCTCGCACTGAGCACGCACCGGTTGCGCCGCGATGCCGGGTTCAGGCGGCTTCCGGCGGTCGCCGCGCTACGCGCGTTCGCGGCGGCGCTGCTCCTTCTCGCCGGCTGGTGCGCAGCTCATTCCTTCGGCGTGCATCAGGGGCCCGTGGCATTCATCGGCATGCTCTCCGTCGCCGGACTTCCGCTTGTCCTGTTGCTTTCGCGCTGGCCGAAAGTCGCTTTGTTCACCGGCCTCGGCGCCTCGCTCATGGCGTTTGGTGCATTGCTATCGGGCGTTGGAAACTGAAAGCCCGCGGCCTGCCGATTCCGGCAACGACGCTCGCGGCTACGCGGGCAGCGCAACGACGAGGTGGTTAGCAAAGGTCAGCGTGAATGCGCCGCCGCCGTCGGGGTGGTTTGTCGCCGATATCCCGATGCCCAGTGCATCCGCAAAGCCCTTGGCAATCGCCAGACCGAGGCCGCTGCCGCCATGGCGATCCGTGCCGGTGCCTTGCGCGAACGTATCGAAAATCGCCGTCTCGGTTCCCGGTTCAAGACCCGCGCCGCGATCGCGGATCGTCAGGAGCAACGCGTCGGGCGTCCGCCGCCCGACGATTGAAATCGGCCCCGCATTGCCGCCATGCTGCACGGCATTGGCGAGTAGATTGAGCAGGATATGATGGAGCAGTCGCTCGTCGGTTTTGACAAACGGCAGGCTGGCCGGAACCTGAAAATCGATATGATAGCCGCGAAGCATGTCCTTCAGGTCATGGACGACGCCGGCCACGGCATCGGTCAGGTCGACCGACGCCATGCTGAGGTGGATGCCGCCCGCATCGATCCGTACCAATTCGATCAGATTGTCGAGGAAACGC
This sequence comes from Sphingopyxis sp. Soil_C_28, assembly GCF_057657055.1. Classification (NCBI taxonomy): domain Bacteria; kingdom Pseudomonadati; phylum Pseudomonadota; class Alphaproteobacteria; order Sphingomonadales; family Sphingopyxidaceae; genus Sphingopyxis; species Sphingopyxis sp. Soil_C_28. The sequence goes on along the minus strand of NZ_JBDGJE010000001.1, from coordinate 926,213 downwards.
CGCAGGCGCGACAGTTCGGCGCGTGCGGTCGGCAGCGATGCGGCATCGGGATGCTCGGCGCCTATCGCCTCGATTGCCGCGGTGACGCTGGTGAGCGGGGTCCGCAGATCGTGGCCGATCGAGGATAGCAACGCCGCGCGCAGCCGGTCGCGCTCTTCGAGCACCGAAAGGCTGCGCATGTCATCCTCAAGGTGAAGCCGCTCATGGGCTAGGGCCGCCTGCCCGATCAAGGTCGCGAAAAGGGTGGCCTTGTCGGCAGCGACCGGCGCGCTGTCATCGTCGCGCGCGATACCGAGCACCGCGAGCACGCCAAGGCTGGTCTTGAGCGGATGAAATTGCCAGTCGGACGCCAGCAGGGTTCCGGTACCGCGGCCGGCGGGTTCGCCGCTGCTCCACGCCCATTCGGCAGCGGCTTGATCGACCGGCGAGATCGTCGCTTCGCGCGGACGCGCCACGATCGAGGTCAAAACCCCTTCGGTTTCCGCGAGCATGACACAGCGCACTCCGAGCAGGCGCGACACTTCGTCGCAGGTCGCGACCGCAGTGGCTTCGCGGTCCGACGCACGCGCGAGCATCTGCCCGAACGCCGCGAGCGACGCGTTTTCCTCAGCGCTGCGCACGCCAATCCGGGCGCGCGTCCGCAACCGTCCAGCGAGGTTGCTGGTCACCGCCGCCACCCCGGTCAGCACCAGCATCGTCAACACGCTTTGCGGGTCGGCGATGGTGAAGGTGTGAATCGGGTCGAGGAAAAAGAAGTTGAACGCCAACGCGGCGGCAATGCTGGCGAACAGCCCCGGGCGCAGGCCATAAAGCGTCGCGGTAACGATCACCGGAACCAGATAAAGGAGGTCGACCGCGCCGCGCCCGATCAGCGGCTGCGCAAATTTCGCGAGCAGCGTCGTCGCCGCAATCAACACCAGCGCACCCGCATAGGCCGCCGGCTGACCCCAGCCGCGCAGCCAGCCTTTCCACCCCGCCTCGCTCGTCGCGGTTTCGGGTGACGGAATGACATGCACCGCCAGATCCTTGGAGCCGCGGATCAGCGTTTCGACCACCGACCCGTGGCGCAGTTCGAACCACCAGCTACGCTGCGAGCGGCCAATAATCAGCTGCGTTGCGCGCTGCGCTTCGATCTGCCCGCGCAGGCCCGCTATGACATTCTCGGCGGGGATCGTCGCGATCGTGGCGCCGAGCGTCGCGGCGAGCGCCAACGCCGCGGCGATCCGGCGCTGTGCCTCGTCGTCTAAAATCTCGCTGCGCGGGGTTTCGATATGAACCGCGGTCCAGGGCGCGTTGAACCCGTCGGCTAGCCGTTTGGCTGTTCGGACCAAGGCGTCGGCGCCGGGCTGCTCGCTGATTGCGACAAGAATGCGTTCGCCCGCGGCATAGGTTCCGACAACCCCCCCGGCGTCGAGATCCTGCAGCATCTGCCGGTCGACGCTGAGCGCGGCGCGGCGAAGCGCCATTTCGCGCAGCGCCGACAAATTGGGTTTGGAAAAGAAATGGCCGAGCGCACGCGACGCCTCCTGCGGCACATAGACCTTTCCGTCCTTCAGCCGGTCGATCAGTTCGTCGGGGGGCAGGTCGACGAGCTTGATTTCGGCGCCCTCGAACACGCTGTCGGGGACGGTTTCGCGCACGCGAACGCGCGTGAAGCTCGCCACGACATCGTTGAGGCTCTCGACATGCTGGATGTTGAGCGTCGTATAGACATCGATCCCGGCATCGAGCAGTTCGGCGACATCCTGCCAGCGTTTTGGGTGGCGGCTGCCCTCGACATTGCTGTGCGCATATTCGTCGACGAGCGCGAGCGCGGGCGCGCGGCGAAGCACCGCGTCGATATCCATTTCGGTCAAAGTTCGCCCGCGATAGTCGACCTCGCGCCGCGCGATGATTTCCTGACTCACAAGCAACGCTTCGGTCTCGGCACGGCCGTGTGTCTCTACGACCGCCACCACGACGTCGATCCCGTCGCGTCTCAGCGCGGCACCTTCGGCAAGCATCGCGTAGGTTTTGCCAACCCCCGGCGCCGCGCCAAGGAATATCTTTAGCTCGCCGCGCTCTTCCCGCCGCGCTTGACGGAGCAGCGCGTCGGGCGAGGGTCTTTTGTCTGAAGAGGATGGCGGCGGCATGAGCGAGGCTTAGCCAGCGCGCGCGCCCACGCCAAGCAAAGCCCGCCGGACTTTATGGAAACTTTATGCGGATCGCCGGATTCGCCCGCGAAACTTTACGGCGAAGGGGCGTAGCGGCGCCCACATCGTCCCCGGCTCCTCGCTGGAGTCCTTTTCGCCGGAGAATATCATGTCCGATTTATTGTGGCTCGGCCTCACCGCCCTGCTGTTCGCGGCGACGCTCGGTTACGCCCGCCTTTGCGACGGAGCCTGACCGATGTCGACTTCGCTGATCCTCGCGGGCGTCACCGCTGCCGCTCTCCTCGTCTATCTGCTCGTCGCGCTGCTGCGCCCCGAGCGTTTCTGATCGGATCCTGACATGACCGCTTCCGGCTGGGCTTTGATCCTGCTCTTCGTCACTCTCGTCGCCGCACTCGCCAAGCCGACGGGTCTATGGCTCTTCACGCTTTATGAAGGACGTGCCACGCCGCTGCATCGCGTCTTCGGGCCCGTCGAGCGCGGCTTCTACCGCCTCGCCGGGATCGACCCGACGGAAGAACAGAGCTGGCGGCGTTACGCGCTTCACCTGCTGCTCTTCAACCTTGCGCTGATGATGTTCACCTATGCAGTCCTGCGATTGCAGGGCGTCCTCCCGGCAAATCCGCAAGGATTTGGCGCGGTCGGCGCGGATGGCGCCTTCAACACCGCGGTCAGCTTTACGACCAACACCAACTGGCAATGGTATGGCGGCGAAACGACACTATCGAACCTTAGCCAGATGCTGGGGCTGACGATCCACAACTTCCTCTCGGCCGCCACCGGTATAGCCGTCGCCTTCGCCCTGTTCCGCGGCTTTGCCAGGCGCGAGATGAAGACGATTGGCAATTTCTGGGCCGATACGACGCGTATTACCCTTTACCTCCTGCTCCCCATCTGCATCGTCTATGCGATCTTTCTGATCGCGAGCGGCGTGCCACAGACGTTTGCCGGGTCGATCGACGCGACGACGCTCGAAGGGGTCAAACAGACGATCGCATTGGGCCCGGTCGCGAGCCAGGAAGCGATCAAGATGCTCGGCACCAATGGTGGCGGCTTCTTCAACGCCAACAGCGCGCATCCCTTCGAAAATCCAACCGCGCTCACCAACCTCGTCCAGATGCTGTCGATCTTTTCCATCGGCGTCGGGCTGACCTGGTGCTTCGGCAAGGCCGTTGGTGACACGCGCCAGGGCTGGGCGATCCTCGCCGCGATGGGCGTGCTGTTCATAGCGGGCGCCAGTGTCACCTATTGGCAGGAAGCGGCGGGCAATCCCGTGTTGCACCAGCTTGGTGTTGCGGGCGGCAATATGGAAGGCAAGGAAGTGCGATTCGGCATCGCCGCCTCCGCACTGTTTGCCGTCGTTACCACCGCAGCGTCCTGCGGCGCGGTCAACGCGATGCACGACAGCTTCACGGCACTCGGCGGCATGATCCCGCTCTTCAACATGCAGCTGGGCGAAGTCGTCGTCGGCGGTGTCGGCGCGGGCATCTATGGCTTCCTGCTTTTCGCGATCCTCGCGGTCTTCGTCGCGGGGCTGATGGTCGGACGCACCCCCGAATATGTCGGCAAGAAAATCGAAGCGCGCGAGGTCAAGCTCGCCGTGCTCGCGATCGCCATTCTGCCGCTTGTGATCCTTGGCTTCACCGCCATCGCCAGCGTCATGCCGGCAGGTCTAGCGGGTCCGCTCAACAAGGGACCGCACGGCTTTTCGGAAATCCTCTACGCGTTCACGTCGAGCGCGGGGAACAATGGTTCTGCCTTCGCCGGACTGACCGCGGGCACGCCCTTTTATAATGCAATGCTGGGCATCGCGATGTGGCTCGGGCGCTTCTTCGTGATCATTCCTGCGCTCGCAATCGCCGGAAGCCTCGCCGCCAAGCGCCATGTGCCGGCGAGCAGCGGCTCCTTCCCCACCACCGGGGGTCTGTGGGTCGGCCTGCTCGTCGGCGTCATCCTGATCCTTGGCGGCCTCACCTTCCTCCCCAGCCTCGCGCTTGGCCCGATCGCCGATCATCTTGCGATGATCCGCGGCCAGCTCCTTTGAGGGATATGTCCATGAATGCTCCATCCTCCATGTTCAGCGCCGCGCTGGTGATCCCCGCGATGCGCGACGCCGTACGCAAGCTCGACCCGCGCCAGCTGATCCGCAACCCGGTGATGTTCGTCACCGCGGTCGTCGCGACGTTGCTCTCTGTCCTGCTCGTCATTGGCGAGCCCGGCCTGTCGCTTGGCTTCGAGATCCAGCTGGTGATCTGGCTCTGGCTCACCGTGTTCTTCGGCACCTTCGCCGAAGCACTCGCCGAAGGGCGTGGGCGTGCGCAGGCCGCATCGCTCCGCGCGACCAAGGCGGAACTCCGCGCCAAGCTGATGCTCGGGGTCGGCGACACCTTTGAAATCGTCCCGGCAAGCCAGCTGGAAAGGGGCGAGATGGTGCTTGTCGAAACTGGCGATCTGATCCCGGCGGACGGCGAAGTGATCGAGGGGGTCGCGTCGGTCAACGAGGCTGCAATCACCGGCGAAAGTGCGCCCGTGATCCGCGAGGCAGGCGGCGACCGGTCGGCGGTGACCGCGGGCACGCGCGTCATTTCAGATCGCATCAAGGTGCGAATCACGGCCGAGCCGGGCCAGGGTTTTCTTGATCGCATGATCGCGCTGGTCGAAGGTGCGGAGCGCCGCAAGACGCCGAACGAGATCGCCCTCACCATTCTGCTGGTCGGCCTGACGATCATTTTCCTGATCGCAGTGTCGACGATCCCGGGCTTTGCCTCTTATGCGGGTGGCACGGTGCCGGTGGCGCTGCTCGCCGCGCTGCTCATCACGCTGATCCCGACGACGATCGCGGCGTTGCTCTCGGCGATCGGTATCGCGGGCATGGACCGGCTCGTGCGCTTCAACGTGCTCGCCAAATCGGGCCGCGCGGTCGAGGCCGCGGGCGACGTCGATGTGCTGCTGCTCGACAAGACCGGCACGATCACGATCGGCGACCGCCAGGCAAGCGAATTCCGTCCGCTGGCCGGCATCTATACCGACACCCTCGCCGAGGCGGCGCTGCTCTCCAGCCTCGCCGACGAGACTCCCGAAGGTCGCTCGATCGTCGTGCTTGCGCGCGAACGTTACGCGATCCGCGTCGAAACACTTCCTGCCGGATCGGATGTCATCCCCTTTACCGCCCAGACCCGCCTGTCGGGCGTGACCGTGGCCGGAGTGACGATCCAGAAAGGCGCGGTCGATTCTGTGCTGCGCGCTCATCCGCAGGTCGAAGGCCCCGCGGTGCAGGAACTGCGCAAGATTACCGAAGAAATCGCGCGTTCGGGCGGCACGCCGCTCGCGGTGGTGAAGGACGGCCGTCTGCTTGGCGCGATCCACCTCAAGGACGTCGTCAAGGCCGGGGTGCGCGAACGGTTCGGCGAACTGCGCAAGATGGGCATCCGCACCGTGATGATCACCGGCGACAATCCACTCACCGCCGCGGCGATCGCCGCCGAGGCGGGCGTCGACGATTTCCTTGCCCAGGCGACCCCCGAAGACAAGCTCGACCTCATCCGCCGCGAACAGGCCGAAGGCCGCCTCGTTGCGATGTGCGGCGACGGCACCAACGACGCGCCAGCGCTCGCGCAGGCCGACGTCGGCGTCGCCATGAACACGGGGACGCAGGCGGCGCGCGAGGCAGGCAACATGGTCGACCTCGACAGCGACCCGACGAAACTGATCGAGATTGTCGGGCTTGGCAAACAGCTGTTGATGACACGCGGGGCGCTCACGACCTTCTCGGTCGCCAACGATGTCGCCAAATATTTCGCGATCATCCCGGCGATCTTCGTGGTCCTCTATCCCCAGCTCGGCATCCTGAACGTAATGGGGTTGTCGTCCCCCGAGAGCGCGGTGCTGTCGGCGATCATCTTCAACGCGCTGATCATCCCCTGCCTCGTTCCGCTCGCACTCAAGGGTGTTCGCTACCGCCCCATGCCCGCCGGCCCGCTGCTGGCGCGCAACCTTTCAGTTTTCGGCCTCGGCGGCCTGATCGCGCCATTCGTGGGCATCAAGCTGATCGATCTCGCCGTCGCCGGCCTTCACCTCGCTTAAGGACAAAGCCATGCTTTCCGACCTCAAAACCGCCATTCGCCCTGCACTGGTGCTGACCCTGCTCTTCGCTGCCCTGCTTGGCATCGCTTACCCGCTCGCGCTCACAGGCATCGGGCAGACGCTCTTCCCCGCTCAGGCGAATGGCAGCCTGATCCGCGACAAGGGCAAAGTCGTCGGTTCCGAACTCATCGGCCAGAAGTTTGCCAGCGCGGGCTATTTTCATGGCCGTCCCTCGGCCGCGGGTGCCGATGGTTATGACGCAGCCGCCTCTGCCGGATCGAACCTCGGCCCGGCCAGCCAGGCCCTCGCCGACCGCGTCCGTGCCGACGTTGCCCATATTTCCGAGACGACACCGGGCCCCATTGTCCCGCCTGACCTGGTGACGACCTCCGCCTCGGGGCTCGACCCCCATATCAGTCCCGAGGCGGCTTTTTCGCAAGTGACGCGCGTTGCAAAGGCGCGCGGTCTGCCAGCATCGCGGGTCGAGGCGCTGGTAGCGGCGGCGGTCGAAAAGCCCGCGCTCGGCTTTTTCGGTGAACCGCGCGTCAATGTGCTGCTGCTCAATCGCGCGCTCGACCGCGCGAAGCCGCAAAGCTAAGACAGCGTCATGCCGGGTCCAGCGAAAATCCTGATCGTCGAGGATGACGCCCATATCCGGCGCCTGCTGCGCGCAACGATGCAGCGCGCAGGGCATGACGTGGCAGAGGCGGCCGACGCGCGGCAAGCGTTGTCGCTGCTCGATATCGAAAAGCCCGATGTCGTTCTGCTCGACCTCGGCCTTCCCGATCGCGACGGGCTGGAACTCATCGGACCCTTTCGCCAGCGTTCGGCGGCCACGCTGATTGTCGTCTCGGCGCGCGATGACAGCACAGAGAAGGTCGCCGCGCTCGACCTCGGCGCCGACGATTATCTGACCAAGCCGTTCGACACCGAAGAACTGCTCGCGCGCATTCGCGCCGCGCTCCGGCATAAGCGCGCGGAGGCCGCCGACGAAGGCGCCTCGGTGTTGGAAATTGGCGACGTAAGGATCGACTTCGACCGCCGCCGCGTGACGCGCGGTGGTGGCGAGGTCCATTTAACGCCGAAGGAATATGCGCTGCTTACCGAGCTCGCACGGCGGCCCGATCGCGTCCTCAGCCACGTGCAATTGTTGCGCGCCATATGGGGGCCAGCGCACGAAGAACGCGTCGAATATCTGCGCATCGCGGTGCGCGGATTGCGCCAGAAGCTCGAGGTCGATCCGTCGAGGCCCCGCCTAATCGTCAACGAACTGGCAGTCGGTTATCGGCTGTCGTTGCGAGGCGCGACCGACCTGTCCTGAGTCTCTGCGCTTACCAGCGCCGGAAGCGCGGCAAGATCAGCCTGCCGGTGATCGCCGGGAGCGGCACCGCCGATGCATGCCAGAGCGTGATGCGGCAATCGCAGAGCAGCACGCGATAGGCTTGCCTCCCCCGCTGCGATGCGGCCATCCAGCGCGCGAGCGAAGGTTCGTCGATGCTCATTTCACGCGCATTCTGGCAGGGTGCGCGTCGGGCGCGAATGGCGGAAACAGGCACAAAGGATTCCCCTTGAGAGCGCGGATGATCGGCACTCCTGCTCACTTCACTGATATCTCCGCAAAAGTTGCACCAACGCCTCTGCTGTCGGCAGGACAATGATTTGGCAGGATGTCTTCTATAGAATAGGGCCATGTGAAACGGCGTTGTGCGCGAACGGAGACTGGCAAGGCATGAATATTCTGCTGACGGGCGGAGCGGGTTACATCGGCAGCCATGTCGCGGCGCCGCTGGTTTCGGCCGGGCACCGGGTGATCTGTTTCGACAATCTGTCGAACAGCGATGCCGCCGTGATGGATCGCCTCGAAGCCATTACCGGGACGGCCATCCCGCTGGTCGAAGGCGATATCCGCGACGGCGATGCGTTGCGCAAGGTTATGGCCGACCATGGCATCGAGGCCGTGATCCATTTCGCCGGGCTGAAGGCCGTCGGGGAATCGGTTGCAGAGCCGATCAAATATTATGACAATAATGTGCGCGGCACATTATCGCTGCTCGAAGCGATGCGCGATAGCGGCGCCAAGACGCTGGTCTTTTCGTCGAGCGCGACGGTTTACGGTCAGCCGCAATATCTGCCGCTCGACGAGAACCATCCGACCTCGGCGACCAATCCTTATGGCCGCACCAAGCTGATGATCGAAGAAATGCTCGCCGACGTCGCTGCCGCCGATCCCGCATGGCGCATCGCGATCTTGCGCTATTTCAATCCGGTCGGCGCGCATGACAGCGGGCTGATCGGCGAGAATCCGAATGGTACTCCCAATAACCTGATGCCGTTCATCAGCCGGGTCGCCGCCGGGCGGCTGCACGAACTGTCGGTGTTCGGCGGCGATTACGACACGCCCGACGGCACCGGCGTACGCGATTACATCCACGTCGTCGACCTTGCCGACGGACATGTCGCCGCGCTCGATGCGATTACAAAGACCGACCAGCCGCTCTCGACCTGGAACCTTGGCACCGGGACGGGTTATTCGGTGCTCGACATGGTGGAGGCGTTCCAGCGCGTGAACGGTGTAAACATCCCCTATCGTATCGCTCCGCGTCGCGACGGCGACGTCGCGAGCTGCTTCGCCAGCCCCGATCGCGCCGCGCGCGAACTGGGCTGGACGGCGGACCGCGACCTCGACGCGATGTGCGCGTCGAGCTGGCGCTTCGAACGGATGCTCGCGACGCGAAACGCCGACTAGCCGAACCAGCCGGCGGTCTGCACGAGCACCCACAGTCCGATGATCAGGAACAACCCCGCCGCAACCATGCGGACTTTTGCCAGGTCGACGCGCTTGAGCAGTTCGTGGCCCAGGAAAATCGCCGGGACGTTGGCGATCATCATGCCCAATGTCGTGCCCGCGGTGACCAACGGGACGTTGTGATATTGCGCGCCGAGGGCGATCGTCGCGACCTGCGTCTTGTCGCCCATTTCGACGAGGAAGAAGGCGACAAGCGTGGTCAGAAACGCCCCGAAGCGCGGTTTCGGCGCGTCGTCGTCGAGCTTGTCGGGGATCAGCGTCCAGGCCGCCATCGCAATGAACGACAAACCGATCGCATAGCGGAAGATCGGGCTGTCGAGAAACGCGGCGGCGGACGCGCCAAGCAGCGCCGCAAGCGCGTGGTTGGCGAGGGTCGCGAATAATATGCCGAGGATGATCGGCACCGGGCGGTTGAACCGCGTCGCGAGCAATATCGCGAGCAACTGCGTCTTGTCGCCGATTTCGGCGAGCGCGACGACGGCGGTCGAGGTGAACAGGGCTTCCATGGGATACTCCGGGGCCGAGCGGCTTGCGATTCCAATAGACATCAACCCCACCGCCCGGCCCGGACGAAGGTCGATGCCATTGGTCTCGCCCAAGCGGTTTCCCGCTTCCACCGCACCACGACCTCTCGGCCGAGTATGTTGACACGATGGCCCGTCGCAAACGACGGCTGGCTACTCCCCAGATGACGCGGGCGGGTTAGACGGCTTGACGGTGTCTGGCAAGGGTTCGGGGGCCATGCGCGGAATTTTCCCGCCCGGCTCGGTTTTCTGCTCCGACACGGTCCCCGCCGCCGCAGCCGCTTCGGATTCAGCGATGTCGGCATCCATGGCCTTGGCGCGTGCCTCTATCTCCTTGGTCGCCTTGGCATAGCGATCATCGAAACGAGGCTCGTCCTTGCAGGCGACGAGCAACAGCAGCGGGACGACCAGGACAGCAGCGCGCATCAATAATCCTTGCGGTAACGGATACTGAGGTTCGATTGCCCCGATCCGCCGGCCTGGCTCAGCAGCGACAGCGCCGGGGTCAGGCTGATCTCGAGCTGCGTCGCGGTATAGCCGCGCGCATCGGTGATCACCTCGATGTAGATGTCCTTGGTGATATATTGCCCGGCAGCGAGCGCCGCGCCGCGCCCGACGGTATCGTCGGGACCAAGAACCCGCAGGCGATCGATGCCTGTGGCCGATTGCAATGCCCCGAGCGGGCTCAATCCGCCGCCGCTACCGCTCAGCGTATTGAGCGACGACGCGAGCTGCACCGCCTGCAATGGCGACAAGGTCGTGATCGAATCGCCGAACAGGATGCGCGAGACAATTTCGTCCTGCGGCAGGCCGGGAACGCTCGAAAAGGCGATCTGCGGATTGCTCGCACGCCCGGTCACGCTGACGCTGACCGTCACAGTTTCGATCGTATCGCTGGCGAGGAGGCGGATCGCAGGGTCGAACGCGTCGCCAGTCGGGAAGGTCACCCTGCCCTCCTGCAGCTCGAACGAGCGGCCGGCAAAGCCGAGCGTTCCGCGGACCAGTTCGATTTCGCCCGTTACCCGCGGAGCCTCGGTCGTCCCGCGCAGGACGATGTCGGCCTTCCATTCGGATTCAAGCCCCATGCCCGTGACGTAGATTTCGTCCGGCGCCTTCAAGGCAATATCAAGGCGGATGAGGTCGAACAGGCTGCCCCCGACCGCGGCGAGCCCGTCGCCGCTGATGCGCTGGCGGCCCGCGGGCAGCTTGCGACGCACGCCGGTCAACACCGGAACCTGCGCCGCGCCTTCGCGGATGATGCGATAGCGGGTTTCGGGCAGGCGCAGGCTACCCGACAGCAAGGCGGTCTGCCCCGCGACCTTCTCCAGCGTCAGATTGCCCGTCGCGCGCGCCGCGATATTCTCGCTCTTGGCGAGGCGCGCATTGTCGAGCGTGGCAGAGATATTCATCGGATAGCCGTCGGCCGAGGCAAGGCTGATAAAGCCCTTGGCCTGGACGGTGCCGTCGCCGGCCTTCGCGGTGAGCTGCTCGATCTCCAGCCGGTTGCCGGTGAAACGGCCACTGACGGCCATGTTGGTCAGGCGCGTACCATAGGTCTGGTTTTCATAGACCATGTCCTTGCCGCGCACGACGCCCTGCAGGCACGGGTCGGCGACGCTGCAGCTGAAATCGGCGGCAACCGCGATCGGGCCGGACACATGCTGGTTCGCGGGGCCGAAGAACGAATAGAGCGTGTCGGCAGGTCCATTATAGCGGATGCCGCCGCCCAGCGGCGCCGCCATCAACCGTTCGGTCCAGGTTCCCGCGCCCGCGCCAAGTGGCCGGAGCGATGCCTGCATGCGGCCGATGACGCTGCCGCGCTTGCGCATCACCGCCCGCGCTTCGCCGCCATCGGCGAGCAGCTTGCCCGCAAAATTGACGTCGACCGGCTGGCTCACTGACGCCGCGGTGGTGCGCGTGAAGCCGCTGATCGTCAGCCGCGCATCGGCACGCGGGAAGCTGTCCGAATTGGCCTGCTCGAAATCGAGGCTGCCCGTTGCGCGGCCGCCGAGGCCCATATCGGGGTAGACGGCGTTGAGGATCGCCATGTTGACGCGCTCCAGCCGGCTCTGGATCATGATCCCATCGCCGAACCGCCCCGCGACCCTCGCGCTGCTGCCGCGTCCGAGGTTGACCGTCGTCGGCAGCAATTCATAGCCATCGGCGCCCGGAATGATCCGCGCAGGTGTGGTGGTGCGGAAATTGATCCCCGTTGCGCGGCCCTGCACCGATGCGCGCCAGAGTTTGGGCTGGAGATCGGCGTTCGCGGCGATACGGAAAGGCACCCCGCTGGTGCCCTCGACAAGCGCCTGCGCCTTTCCGGCGCCGTCGCGATGGTCGATCTTCATGCGCCCGACGGCGATGTCATAATCGCGGATTTGCGTATCCGCGATCTGGATGTCGGCGACGACATGCGGCGTGTCATAAAGGGTGACATCGGCGTCGACAATAGCCGATCCGACCGCAAGCTGCGCTGGTCCGGGGAGCACGACATTGTTCGCACGAACATTGATCGCCGCCGCCTGATATGGACCGGCAGCACTCAGCCGGACGAGACCGCCGAGGCCCTGTCCCGACGCATTGAGCTGACCGACGAAGGGCCCCGCATCGCTCTTCACCAGCCGGCCGTTGAAACCGATGCCCGACAGGTCGCCGCGTTCGACATCGATCGTCAGCGGACCTGTTGCGGTGAGCAGTATGACATCGGCCGAGAGCGGGCCATAATCGGTGTCGCCGGTCGCGGCGAGGCGATAACCGTTCGGCGCACCGTTGATCTTCGCCACCAGATTGGCAAGGCCGATGCCGAGGCCGGGCCGTTCGGCGGTCACCACCGCGCGCGGGTCACTGATCGTCCCCGCAAGCTGGACGCCGACGGGACCATAGTCGCTCGAATTGGCGCGAGCGGTAAGGCGAATCTCGCCGTTCGGCGCATAGCTCCCCAGCCCGCCGGTGACCCGCAAGCGCGGCGCCGACAGACGAAGGCCCGAGAAGCGGATGATACCGTCGGTGCCGTAGCGCACATCGCTCGACGCCGTCGCATTGCCGCCAAGGAAATCGCGCACGCCCGAATTGAAGAGCTTGGTCGATCGTGCGCGAACGCGGCCGACGATCTCGAAGCCGCCGCGCGGTGCGGTCTTCAGATCGGCATCGGTATCGACATCGAAAATACCGACGCTCTCAACGCGATAATCGTTGATCCGCCCGTCGATCGCACCGGTATAGAAACCCTTGTTGAGATCGGCGATGACGATCGCCTTCGCGTCGATGCGCGGCGAACGCAGCCGCAGATTGTCGCTGAGGATACGGCCGTTGCTATACGCCAGATCGCCGTCGAGCCGGACCGAAACAAGCGTGCCGCCCGCAACCGTATCGAGCCCGCGAATGCGCGCCGCGCGGCCCGCGACGGGGATGATGATCTGGTCGGCATCGACCCGCGCCTTGCCCGCAAGACTGAGCCCCTCGACGATGATGTCATTGAACGCGAGGCTGTTGGCGTTGGCCTGATATTCAACCGTCGGCAACGCGAAAGCGCCATCGAGCTTTGCCGTCGCGCGGAGGCCATCGGCACGAACCGCCGGGGCGATTGCGCCCGGCCGCAATATATTGACCGCGAGTTGTAGCCCTTCATAGCGGCTGGCACCCAGATCGACGCCGCCGCTGATGCCAAGCCGCGCTGCATCCGACGACAATCGCCCGTCGATCACGGCCTTGCGATCCTGCAGCCGCGCCGTCAGATCGATCGCCGTTTCGGTGCCCAGCATCTCGGTCATCGGCCCGGCCAGCAGCCGCGAAGCCCGCGCCGTTCCCTTGGCGGTGAAGGTGCCGTCGCGTCCGGTGAGCGCGACGTTCGCCAGCGGCGATGCACCGAGGTTCGCAGTCAGATTGCCGTTCCACGCCTTCCAGTCGCCGCGCCCGTCGAGCTTCGCGGTCAGCGGTTCCTTGAACCCGCCCATCGCTGCAATCACCCCGCCTTGCGGCGCATTGACGTCGAGCGTTACGGCAAGACGATTTGCCTCGGGCACGGCATCGAGCAACAGCTTCAGCGTATCGCCTTTGGCATTGGCACCGATCGTCTCGGCATTGGCAGTGACTTGCGCGCGGCGGTCGGCAATCGCGATCTTGCCCGCGATGCGCGCTTCCTGCCGTTCCCCCGCGACGGGCGCCTCAAAGATGAAGCGGTCGATACGCAGCGCACCGACGTCGATGTCGAGATCCGGCAACAAAGGCTCGCCGGTGTCGGGGAGCACCTTGAACTCGGGCAGTTTCCGCATCGTCATCGTCGCCGCAGTCGCGGATCGAACGTCGACATGGTTCGCAAGATAGCGGATCGGCCTCCAATCGACCTTGACCTCGGGCGATGCGAGGAACACGCCCTTTGGATCGGACAGCGTGAAATCGCGGATGACCATCCGGCCGTAGAGCGAACCATCGAGCCGGCCGATGCCGATCTTCATCCCGTTTTCGAATTCATATTTCTCGATCTGGGTCACGACGAACCGCCGCCCCGCATCGCTGTTGAGCCCGATGACGAACAGCGCGAACAACAGTACAAGCCCGAGCAAGGACAGGCCGATCCAGCGCAAGATGGTCAGCGGCCATGATCGCTTTTTTACCGAAGCGGTTTCTTCCGTAGCAAAGGCGGCATCGTCGGCCATCAGAACGCCTGACCGATCGAAACATAGACGCTGACGCGCGCCTCGCCGGGCTTGCGTCCGATCGGGGTCGCGATGTCGAAGCGCATCGGACCGAAGTTCGTATAATAACGCGCGCCGATACCCGCACCGAAGCGCAAATTCTGGAAGGTCGGCGCCGACGAACGATAAACCTGCCCGGCGTCGACAAAACCGACGACGCCGAAATTCCCGAAGCGATAGCGCGTTTCGAAGGCCGCCTCGGCAACGCTGCGGCCGCCGATCGGGTCGTTGTTCGGATCCTTCGGCCCAAGTTCCTGATAACCGAAGCCGCGCACCGAACCACCGCCGCCGGCATAGAAGCGCCGCGACGGCGCCAGTCGTTCGCGCGCCGCGCCAAGGATCGATCCGACGCGGACGCGGCCCGCGACGACGATGCTGTCGGTCACCGGATAATAGCCGCTGATGTCGGTCCGCAGGCGCCCATAGGGCGAGAAGCTTCCGGCCAGCGAACCTTCGGGCTGGATCAGCGTGGTGATGCGAAAACCCTTGGTCGGATCGAGCAGGCTGTCGGTGCGATCCATGCCGACCTGTCCGGTCAGGCCGAGGATGGTATAGAAATCATAAGACCGCGCAGCCTTTGTGAAATCATAATCATCCTCGCGCGTCGCGATCAGTTCGACACCATAGGCATAAGTGAACTTCTTTTGCCAGATCGGCGTCGAATCATAGCTTACGCGTGCCGCCACCCGGCCGGTCATCGCATTGAACGCGTCATAGTCGCTGCGCGTGACTTCCGTCGTCAGCTCGAAAGTCCGGTCGCGGCGCCCGGCGTTCGAGCGGCGAAGCGTCGCGCCGATTCCCTGTTCCTGCGTTCCCAGGACCCCGCGGAAGGTCAACGCGCCTTCGGGCGGCAGCAGATTGCGGTGCGTCCAGCTGCCCTCGATCCGGATGCCCTGGCCCGTTCCATAGCCGGCGCTCGCCGCCAGCGTCCGCGGCGGGCCGGCCTGTTGGGTGACAAGCATAGTCACATATTCGGTGCCGTCGCCGGCGCTTTCGCCCGTCGCTTGCGGCTCGGCCGCGACGGTCGAGAAAAGCCCGGTGGCAACAAGCGCCTGCCGCAGATCGTCGACCATACGGCTGTCATAGAGATCGCCGCGCTTGAATCGCGTCAGCACCTCGACATGCTCGGCGTCGAATGCCAGGTCGCCGGTGGTCTCGATCCCGCCGAACCGCGAGCGTTTGCCGATATCGACCGGCAACGTGTAAACGCCGTCGCCGGTCGCGCCGTCGAGCAGGATGTCGCGCTGGCCGACCTTGGCGAAAGGATAGCCCTCTTGGGGGAGCTTAAGCGCAATCGCAGCCTCGGCGCCCTGAATGCGCTGCGCAACGATCGGTTCGCCTATCGCGAGCGGGAAATTATCAGCGATCAGCGTCGGCGGCACAGTGGGATCCGCGTTGATGATGATGTCGGCCAGTGTGTAGCGTTTCCCCGGCTTCACATCGATGATCGCGGTAATCGGCAGCCGCTGGCGCGTTTCGCCCGGGGTGCGCTCGCCGCGATCGATGCGCGTATCGACCACCGCGTCATAATAGCCCTCGGACGCGAGGACGCGCTGCATCAACTCGCCATCGGCGGTAAGGCGCGCGCGGATCATCGCCGCATTGTCGGCCTTGCCATCCCCATCGTAAAGCGCGGACAAATCGCCGAACAGGTCGGCGAGGTCGACGTCGGTGCTGTCGTCGGCGGCGTCGAGGCCGTTGACCTTTACCGTATAAGCGATTTCGACATTATCCTTGTCGTCCTCGGCCTCGGCGAATTGTACTGGTTCGACGTCGAAGCTTTCGAGCGGCGGCAGCGGCGCGGCAAGTTCGACATCGCTGATCGGCGCGTCGCCGATCGCCTCGACGGCATCGCCATCGGCCAGCGCCGGAACCGGGATACCATCAACCGAAGGCGGCTGCGTCTCAACTATGGTCTCCGCTGCGGGAATCGCCGACCCGTCCGCGGTCGTTGCAGCGGGCTTAGCGGCTTCCGCGGCCTGACGCCTTTCGAAATCGGCGATCGATTCAAGCGGGCGGTCGAGTTCGGCGTCATCATCGGCGCTGATCGCCGGGATCGCTTTCTCGAACTCCTCGTCGCTTATGATGGGCTCGACCTCGGGCAATTGGACGTCAGGCGGCGGCGGCGATGGCGCGGCGATGGATCCGCCCGTGGCGGGCGCAAGCGTCGGAACCACCTTGGGTGGCTCGACCTGTTGTTGTGCCTGCGCGGCGCCAGCCCATGCCAGACACAGGAAGGACGTCGCGCCAGTCAACAGCGGCCGAATCCGCGAGAATCGGCGCCTTGAAGATTCGCAGGAAATTTCAGATCTTTTCATCTGCTGGCCACCGGTGCGCACTTGTGGCTTGCGAGATATGGCTGTGCAACCCGTTTCTCCCCATTTCATAGGCTAACTCTCCGACAATGGGACAGTTCCCCGCGATGCGGCGAGCCGAAAAATCGGATTCACCGGGTTTGCTCGCCCGAAAAATGCGGTCCGATGCGTCAGGTTCCGCAGAAGGTTTTGTAAGGACCAAAATCGGCAGACGCCGGCATGGTATAGCGCTCCTGCCCCGGACGCGCATCGTAAGGCTGACGCACGACGTCGAGCAGTTCGAGCCACGGTGCCATATCGCCAGCTTCGGCGGCCATGAGGGCGGCTTCGAGCAAATGATTGCGCGGGATATACAGCGGGTTGACCGCGTCCATCGCCGCAGCGTGCTCCAGCGGCCCTTTCGCTTCGTGCGCGATCCTCTCCCACCATTCCGCGATCCAGGGCGCCATCGCGTCAGGCGACGGCAACAGCGCTTCGAGCATCGCCCCGTCCCCGCGCAGCAGCATCGCGAGCGCACGAAAAAAGGAGGTGAAATCGACGTCATGCTGCTCGAGCTGGTCGAAGAGACTGTCGATGAGCGCGCCATCGTCGGCGTCACTGCCGCCCAGCCCCAGCTTTGACCGGACCCGGGCATGCCACCGCGCGCGAAAGCGGCCGGGTATAGCGTCCACCAGCGCTTTCGCCGCATCGACGTCGGTCGGCGACACCCTGTGTATCGCCGGCAGCAGTGCTTCGGCGAACCGCGCCATGTTCCAGTGCAAAATCTGCGGCTGCCGCCCATAGGCATAGCGGCCATTGGCGTCGATCGAGCTGAAGACAGTGTTGACCGCAAAGCGATCCATGAAGGCGCAGGGACCATAATCGATCGTCTCGCCGCTGATCGCGACATTGTCGGTATTCATCACGCCATGGATAAAACCGACGCCGAGCCAGTGGGCAACCAGTTGGCACTGCAGTTCGATCACCCGGTCGAGCAGCGCCAGATGGGGATTGTCGGCGCCAGCCAGATCGGGAAAGTGGCGTGCCACGGCGTAATCCGACAGTTGCGCCACATGCTCGGCGCCGAAATGGGCGGCAAAAAACTGGAACGTTCCGACCCGGATATGGCTGCTCGCGATCCGGGTCAGCACCGCCCCGGGATGCGCGCGCTCGCGCTGCACCCGATCGCCCGTTGCCACCGCGGCAAGCGCCCGCGTCGTTGGGACGCCCATTGCGGCCATCGCCTCCGACACCAGAAATTCACGCAAAACCGGGCCTATCGCCGCCTTGCCATCGCCGTTGCGCGAAAAGGCGGTGGGGCCAGATCCCTTTAACTGGACATCGAAGCGCGCGCGGTCTGGAGCAACGATTTCTCCCATCAACAGCGCGCGCCCATCGCCGAGGTGCGGGGAAAAATGGCCAAATTGATGCCCCGCATAAGCAAAGGCGAGCGGGCTCGCCCCATCGGGCATCGCCTGCCCCGAAAACAGCCGCGCAAGTTGGTCATCGCTCGCCCCGGCCGCGTCCAGCCCCAAACGCTCCGCAAGTGCGTGATTGAAGATCAGGAGCCGCGGTGCCGACGGCTTCGCCGCTTCGGCAGGCGCGTAAAAGCCTTCCATCGAATCATGAAAACTGTTGTCGAACGCAAAATCCATTCCGCGGCTCCCGGCGTCACCCTGTGTCGATCCTGTTCGCCGCAATGACAAGTTTCGCGGGGCCGGTCAAAATCTGGATACCCCTTATTTTCGGCGCGAAAAGCAGCTTTGAGCCGGCGCGCTGCATTTCGCCGCCTTAAAGTTAACCCGGCGTTTGCGAGATATGTAAGATAGCATCGCGCGAGCGCGCCGCCGAGCGGGCTGGCTTTAATATGAGAGGCGATCTGGACATGGCCGTTCTGGTAACGGGAATTGCGGGTTTTATCGGCATGCACGCCGCAGCCCGCCTTCTCGCGCGCGGCGAAACCGTGATCGGCCTCGACGATTTCAATGACTATTATTCGGTGGCGCTGAAGGAAGCGCGCGTCGCGGAGCTGGAAAAGCTCGCGCCGGGGCGGCTGTCCGTCCACCGCGTCGATATCGGCGATGATCACGCGATTTCGAGCGCGCTGGCCGGGCAGGATTTCGACCGCATCGTTCACCTCGCGGCGCAGGCGGGCGTTCGTTATTCGCTCGACAATCCCGGCGCCTATGTCCGCTCGAACCTTGGTGGTCATGCCAATATCCTTGAACTCGCGCGCCACCGCGGCATCCGCCATCTGGTCTATGCCTCGTCGTCATCGGTCTATGGCGCCAACAAGGCGATGCCCTTCCGCGTCGAGGACCGGGTCGATCATCCCGTCTCGCTATACGCCGCGACAAAGCGCGCCGGCGAATTGATGAGCGAAACCTACGCCCACCTGTTCCGCATCCCCCAGACCGGCCTGCGCTTTTTCACCGTCTACGGCCCCTGGGGCCGCCCCGACATGGCATTGTGGAAATTCACCGCCAACATCCTGTCGGGCCAGCCGATCGACGTTTACAACCACGGCGACATGAAACGCGATTTCACCTATGTCGACGATATCGTCGACGGCGTGATCCGCAGTCTCGACAATCCGCCATCGGACGATCATTCCGAAAAGCCGGGCGGTTATACGACGCCGCACCGCGTCTATAATATCGGTAACAATCGCCCCGAGCCATTGATGGACCTGATCGGCGAAGTCGAGAAGGCGTGCGGCCGCAAGGCCGAGCTCAACCTGTTGCCCATGCAGGACGGTGACGTCTACGAAACTTACGCCGACATCGCCCCGATAACGCGCGACCTCGGCTATGCGCCATCCACGTCGATTGGCGTCGGGGTACCGCGGTTTGTCGATTGGTACAGGCGGTATAGTGACGCGGGCAATTAGCGCCCCCGATCGACCCTGACGCATTTTTCCGCGCCGCTTCCCGCGTCGCCTTCAAGAACGTCCGCCAGCGCCTCCGACAATGCCTTCCGGCCACGCGCGTTCAGATGCCCCTCGTCATGGAAATAGCCGATCGCATTAACAGCCGAGCAATCGATAAAACGCACTTTCGAGCGATACGGCGCGAGCGACGCGTGGAACGCCGGATCGGCGACGCGTGACGCGCGCTCCAGGATCGGCGACTGCGGCAGGATGACGATCATCGTCTCATCGCTCAGGTGCGACAATGTCCCCAGCGCCGCATGCAGACTCTTCTGTTCGTTCGGACCACCATAGCGGGTCGGATCATAATATTCGCGATTGCGCGCCGCCAGTTCGGCCCATTGCGTCGTCAGAACATCCGGCTTCCCGGCATAGAGATAGGTCTGCGACCGATCGAGCTCGCCCGGGAAATAGGCGAAGCGCGACAGGGGCAGCGGCTCGCCCGCTGCAACGCGCCATTTCCAAACGCGCTCGCGAACGATCCGGTTGATTTGCTTCCCCTGCGGCTTCAGCGGAAGGACAAGCCCAACCAGAACTCTCGGACCTTCTCGCGTGAGAAATGGCGAATAGGACAATGCCGCCAGTTCGTCCCAGTCGAGCAGAGCCAGATAATCGTCGGTCGCGATCTGGGGCGCGCCGTTCGAAAACATATTCCAGCTGTTCATCGCCAATATCGCACAACGCGGACGAACATGGTGCGCCGCGAGTATTCGCGCCTGCAGTTCAAACACCATATTATTGCCGCCTGTCGTCGCCGCATTGACGAACGCCCGCTGTGGAAAATGTTCCGACAGAATGGACGGATCCAGCGCTTCGCGTGCGGCCGAATTTCCGAGGATGACGCACGCCTCGCGATCGTGCGTGCGGAGCGTCACGATCGATCGGCCGAAATGCGATCCGGGCGTCCAACTGAAGTCATGCCGGTAGCTGTCGCGAAGTTCCGGCCAAAATATCATGCGCAACACTTGCGAAAATGCCGCACCGATCAGCAGCAGGGCGATCAACATCGCCGCGGCCTTGAGTGCCTGACGCAATCCGGCGATCACGTCAAAATCCCCCATATACGAAAGCGGAAGTGTCCGATTGGGTCATGACGACCACGGCGGTGAGCATCGCGAGACAAGCCAGCGAGCGGGCCAGAATGATGAGCCTTTTCATCGATCACTCCCCACCATTTGCGCCATCGCGGTCAGATGCAGCATCACGATGACTGTGAAGGTGACATAGACCGGGCCAACCCAGCGCGCGGCGATGACGGCACGCGGATGGCGCAGGCAAAAAGGCCGCCAGAATCGATCCTGCACAACCTTTTCGATCGACAGCAGGATGCCGAACAAAATGCCCCAGGCAAGAAAGGCCAGGGTGAACCGATGCCAGAAGCCGGCGAATGTGAACGCGCAGACCAGCCCCGCCGTGGCCGTCACAACCGGAAACGCCCCGCCGGTCCGGCGCATCAGCGCCAGTTGAATCGGGAAATAGAGATTACGCTTCAACCAGTCGCCGAGCGAAATATGCCAGCGCGTCCAGAAATCGGTGAGACTGGTCGCCAGAAAGGGCCGGCGGAAATTGCGTGGCGTCGGCACCCCGATCAACGTGCCGATGCCGAGCGCGACGGCCGAATAGCCCGCGAAGTCCAGAAAGATATACAGAAAGGTCACCGCGCTGCCCGTCAACGTGCCGGTCGGCCAGTCGCCGTTCGCTCCGACCACCCAAAGGCGCAGCAATTCGCCAAGTACGAACTTCATGAATAGCCCGATGACCACGGTTTCGACCCCACGCGCAAACATCGCCATGGAGGGCGCCTCCGGCGCATCGCCATCCGCAAAGGCGGCATGAGGCGCATAGGCGTTGATCGGGCCCGCCGGCATCATGAAAAATGGCGCGAGAAAGCCCGACAAGGCCAGCGGGTCGATCAGGCGCGCCCCGCCACGAACGGCATTCAGCATATCCCATGCACGCAGCACGACATAGGAATAGGCGATCATTTCCAGCCCCCGCGCCGCGATGAGCCACGGCCCGTCCAGATTTCCGCCGATAGCCAGTTCGAACAGGGATTTATGGATCGCCAGCAACGCGAGCAGTCCTGCCAGCGTCGCGGCGAATGCCAGGTCACCGGCACGCTCCGGCAAGCGGGCAATCGCCGCAGCCGCAAGCCAGAGCAGGATCGACAAAAGCAGGATCGCAACCGCAATCCGGGGGCCGAGAACTGCGGCCAACACCGCGAGGTTCAGCACGCCGAACCAGGTCCCCGTCCGCATCAGCGGCAAGCGGATGGCAACGAAAACCGCCGCCGCCGCGAGCCAGAAATAGAGATTTAGCTGGATCAGCACTCGGCGCGCCTAGCGTTGCAGGACAAAGGCTTGAAACGCCAAATCCGCATCGTCGGCGCGAACGAAGCCGCAGCGCAGATAAAAACGTATGGCGCGTTCATTGTCACGGTGAACATGCAGGCTGATCGGCATCAGGGGAGGCAGGCCTGCGCCGATCGATGACAGGAGCGTTTCCGCCAGTCCCGTTCCTCTCTGCGCGGCAGTGACGGCGATCCGTGCCAGATAAAAGGCATCGGGAGCGACCGGCGGCACATCCGCTGCCTGTGCTGCTGCGGCCGCCAGAATGGCTTCGCTCTCGTCAATCTCGGCTTGCAGTAGATGGAACAGGCTGGCCTGCTGCCGCGCCCGCATCTCGCCGGCCGGGTAGGCGACGATCAAACCGGCGACATGCCCGTCGATCAGCCTCACCTGCCCTGCCCCAAGTTCGGTGGACGGATCGCATGCCTCGTCGGCGAGAACCATGTGAAGCCTGTCGTCCGGAATAGGCAACCGGTGATAATAAGGTTTCAGCGCTTCATGTGAGAGCTCGGCGACGGCCAACCTTGCGTCCGGTCCGACGGTCGCCGCCCCGACCAGTCCGCCGGTCATTGCAATTTCTGCGCAATCATCGCCGCAAGATCGCCAAGATTGTCGAACGACGAAATTTCGGCGGTCCGAAACTTGATCCCGAAACCCTTCTCGACGGCCAGAATGAACCGGATGTGCGCCAGGCTATCCCATCCGGGAACGTCGGAAGCGGTCGTCTCGGCCGTTACCGGCAATGCCTCATCCTTGAACTGCGTCCGCAGCACCGCGGTCAGTTGGTCCCAGATCGCCGTGTCGTTCATGCTTTTTCCTGCTCACTGAAACCGCCGCGATGGGCGTGCGAAGAGAGAATGTCGCGCACCGCTGCGGGCCATTGGTCGCGCTCGAGCCCATGCTGTGCGACAAAGGCCAGCGCAAGCCGTTCATAACCGACCCCGAAACATCCGGTGCACGCATGGTCGCCGTGATGATCGCGGATATCGAGCGTGCGGCCGAAGAAGTTGCGATGGCTGTTCTGCGACGCGATGGCGATCGAGTGGTCGGCATAGGGAAGCGGCGCGCGCACTTCATATTTCAGCTCGAACGCCGCCTGATAGGCCGCCTGATCGCGATAGGTCCCGACGAAAAACGGATCGTTCGCGGTCATTATCGCATAGCTCAGATCAAGGTCCGCGAGCACATCTTCGAACGCTTCGCGTGCGCGATTGATGCCGGCCTCGACGAAATCCTCGTCGCCAACAAAAATCAGCTCGCGCATCGTGAAGTTCCAGACGCGCTCGAGCGCGTTCATGTTGCGCGATTCATACCGGAAACAATGGCCGAAAGCCGTCGCGACGAATCCTTGTTCGTCGATGCGCACGCCTTCAAGCATGTGATAGAGATGATGGCATATCGTCGGCGACAGCATCGCCTTGGGCGCCGCCATCACCGCGGGATCGACCTTGACGATCGGGCCGCAACAATGCGCTTCGCGGGCGAAGCGGTCGATGTCCTCCACATTCTCGTTCAAATGGCTGACGAAAGCCAGACTATGCGGAAAGTTTTTGAAATACTGAACCTTTTCAAGGTACGCCGAAGAGATCAGTGCGGGGAAACGATAATGCGCGGCGCCCTGTTCCTTCGCAATTGCGGTCAAACGCGCCTCGACATAGTCCATCACGCCCGTCAGCAATGGTCCAATCGCGAAAAATCCCTCCCCCTCTTGTACGACTTCGCGGCTTGCAAGGAGTTCGGGCATCGGGTCGTCGGCAAAGCGCATTGCGCCCCGCCGTTCGGACAGCGTCCGGATATCGGGAATGAACGCATCGTCGCACATCGACGTCACAAGTGCCTGCGCCTTGGCTTCGAGCGCGTTGCACTCGTCGGACGAAAGGGCTTCGGCGGCCACCGCGTCGATCGCAGTGCCGGCTGCATTGAGTAGCGCGCTGCTCAGCCGATGGTCCAGATAGGCGAGTTTCGACTGCACATCGCCGTGTAGCGGAGGGGGCACCGCTTCGGCCAACGCGATATGAACATTCTGCACCAGAATTAACCCCTCCATCCGCGCGCAACGACCTTCGCCCTGACAATCGACAAGACGCCTTGATCAGGAATCGACGCCAAACAGATCCCGGCTGTAAACCTTGTCGGCAACATCGGACAATTCGGCCGTGACGCGGTTGGCGATGATGACGTCGGCCTCGCTCTTAAAGGCTTCCAAATCGTGGACGATGCGCGAATTGAACAGCGCCGGTTCTTCGATGAGCGGTTCGTAGACGATGACCTCTACACCCTTCGCCTTGAGGCGTTTCATCACGCCGAGAATGCTGCTTGCGCGAAAATTGTCCGACCCCGCCTTCATTGCAAGACGGTGGATGCCGACCACACGGGGGCTGCGCTTCAACACCTCGGATGCGACGAAATCCTTGCGGGTCGTGTTGGACGATACGATCGCCTGGATCAGATTTTGCGGCACATCCTTGTAGTTCGCCAGCATTTGCTTGGTGTCCTTGGGAAGGCAATAGCCACCATAACCAAAGGACGGATTGTTATAGAACATCCCGATCCGCGGATCGAGGCAGACACCCTCGATAATCTGCCGGGAATCGGCGCCATGCGCCGCGGCGTAGGTATCGAGTTCGTTGAAAAAGGCGACCCGCATCGCGAGGTAGGTATTGGCGAAGAGCTTGATCGCTTCGGCTTCGGTGTTGCCGGTCTGCAGGATCGATGCGTCGGGCTTGAGCGATGCGTCGAGAAGCAGCCGGGCGAAGTCCATCGCGCGCGGGTGCGTGTTGCCGACAATGATACGCGACGGATGAAGATTGTCGAACAACGCGCGGCCTTCGCGCAGGAATTCGGGCGAAAAGACCACCGCGTCGGTGCCGCGCTCGGCGCGAATGCGGTCGGTGAAGCCCACCGGCACCGTCGATTTGACAATGATCAGCGCGTTCGGCGCCATCGCCAGCGCGTCACCGATGACCGTTTCCACGGTGCTCGTATTGAAATAGTTGGTTTCGGGATCATAGTCTGTCGGAGTGGCCACAAGGACGAAGTCGGCATCGCGATAGGCGACCTCGCGGTCGACCGTCGCGACGAGGTCGAGGTCGCGGTTTGCCAGATAGTCTTCGATCTCGGCGTCGCCTATTGGCGATATCCGAGCGTTGATCTGCTCGACCTTCCGCTCATTGACGTCCAACGCGACCACATGATTGCGCTGCGCGAGCAGGACGGCGTTGGAAATTCCGACATAGCCGGTTCCCACGACCGCGATCTTCACGGGCTTGTTGAGTTCGCTGCTATTCTGCCCATTGGGGATCGACAATGCTTTTCCTAGCTTTGCTGGACTTCGCCTCCCCCCTAGCAAGCCTCGGGGGACGGCTCAACTCGATCGGCCGGGTTTACACCGCCGCTCAATTTTCGGGATAGAGGGACTACCGCCTCGCCCGGGTCAGAACCGCCGCGACGGTTGCGCAGACATGATCGATTTCTTCGCCGGTCAGGGTCGGATGCACGAGGAACATCAGACTGGTTTCACCCAGTTGGCGTGCGGTTGGCAGGCGCTCTTCGGGGCGCCATCCCGTGCCGTCGAAGGCCTTTTCGAGATATATCTCCGAGCAGGTACCGTGCAGAAGCGGCGCACCCGTGGCATTGACTTCGGCAACGATGCGATCGCGGTCCCAGCCGTCCGCCAGCGCATCCGGGTTCACATAGGCATACAGCCTGTAAAAGGCATGGGTGATGCGTTCCGGATCGGGCAGCGGGCATCGAACGATGTCGGCGAAAGGGGCCAGCGCCGCCGCGATCCGCATCGCGTTCGCTGTTCGCTTCACGGTCCAGTCCGGCATATAGCCGAGCTGGATTGCGCCGATCGCCGCCTGCATTTCCAGCATGCG
This sequence comes from Sphingopyxis sp. Soil_C_28, assembly GCF_057657055.1. Taxonomy (NCBI): domain Bacteria; kingdom Pseudomonadati; phylum Pseudomonadota; class Alphaproteobacteria; order Sphingomonadales; family Sphingopyxidaceae; genus Sphingopyxis; species Sphingopyxis sp. Soil_C_28. The sequence goes on along the minus strand of NZ_JBDGJE010000001.1, from coordinate 900,507 downwards.
CCAGTTCGTGCCGAAACCTTCGTGAACCCAACGAAAACCGGGCGCATGCGTGCGGTTATAAACCGCATCCCAGCTCTTGCCATGATCCTTGTACGACCACATGGCGCTCCACAGATCGGGGTCGTCGGTCGTTACCATCCCCCCCTCGCCGCCGGTGGTCATGATCTTGTCCTGACAAAAGGACCAGGCGCCGACATCACCGAAACCGCCGACCATCTTGCCGTCGATCCGTGCGCCATGCGCCTGCGCACAGTCCTCGATAACGTGAATCCCGCGCGACCGCGCAAGCGCCATGATCTCAGGCATGTCGCACGGCCAGCCACCGATATGCACCGGAATGATCGCCTTTGTGCGCGGGGTCAGCACGGCCTCGATCGTCTCCGCGCTCAGATTGCCGCTGTCGGGATCGACGTCGGCGAACACCGGCGTCGCGCCCGCATTTACGACGGTGGAGACCGATGCCATGAAACTGCGCGGGGTCACGATAACCTCGTCGCCCTGCTTCACACCCAGGCAATGCAAAGGCAGGTCGAGGGCGACGGTCCCGTTCGTCAACGCTATGGCGTGCGCGCTTTCGGCCCACTCGGCAAAGTCGCGTTCGAACTCGCGGCAGCGTTGTCCGGTCCAGTAATTGACTTTGTTCGATGCCAGTGTTTCTGCCACAGCATCGACTTCTTCGGGCGTGAAAGAGGGCCAGGGACTCATGAAATATCTTCCGGGGGAAAGTGAAGGCCCGGCCCTTCGCACGGACGGCAGGGGCTGTCAAACCGCCCCTCACCCGCCTCCAAAGCTTTAGAAATTATCGGAGAACGCTCGTGCGACGGTGTCCGAAAGCGCCCCCATCCCACCCCAAGTGAGTTTACTTTTCGCGTCTGGAACCTAAAGGACGCCGGGCATGCCACGCTTCCTTCCCTGTTTTTTTTGCGGCTGCACGCATGGTGACGGCATATGATCGCCCGATTGCTAGGTACGATGCGCCGGATCGCCACCGACAGGTTCGCCGTCGGCTCCGCGATCATGGCCGGCGCCATAATTTTCGGCAACGCCCTCAGCTTTTTAGCGCTGCCCTTTCTGGCCAGGCTCTATACGCCGGAAGCGTTCGGTATTTTCGGGTTCGTAATATCGTGGATCACCATCCTGGGCGTGTTGATGACGCTCCGGTTCGAATCGATTATTCCGATCACCAACTCGACCTCGGCCGCCGCGGCTCTCGCGCGGCGATCGATTAACAGGAGCGTCTTCTTTGCGCTGCTGCTGGTCCTGGCGCTCGCCATAGCGACCAGCGTCGGCGCCATTCGCGGAAGCATCGGCCCAATCGAATTACTGACGGGTATCGGCGGCGCTTTCGCCGCAAGCTATTTCGCGATCGGCCGATCGCTCCACCAGCGCCTCGACAGATATAGCGTGATCGCGTCGTCGACGATCGTTCGCTCGGTGGTTTTTGCGGGCGGGGCCATACTTCTTGCCCTGCTTCCGCACCGCCTCGGATTGTCAGGCGGCGCCGCGCTGCTGCTCGCCAGCATGTTGTCGTTCCTCGTGCCGGCCGCCATCTATCACCTCACGGTCGATGGTCTGTTCCGTACGTCGCTGCGCCCAGGCCGCGCGCTGACCGACAGCGAGTCCAATTTTTCGGATGCTGCGCTCAGCAAGGTGTCGCTCACCTTCGTCCTGTCGCAGATCAGTTTCCAGTTTCCGCTGTGGATCGCGATGCTGCTTTTCGGGTCGGCCGCCACGGGATGGGTGACCATGAGCTATCGGCTCGCGATGTTCCCCTCTGACATATTGTGCGGCTCGGTCGCCTTGGTACTGGCGCGGCGGATTGCTGACAGCATTTCGCACCACCCCGACCGGTTGGCCGCGGACCGCAGGCTTCTTGCGTTGTTCCTCGTTGCGAATTTCTTCCTGTTCGGCTTTCTGGGATTGCTGATCTGGATCGGAGCGGGGCCGCTTCTGGGACCTGAATGGGCCGAAGCAGCGCCGGTCATGGGCATGCTCGCCGCGCTCGGCCTGTCGTTCACGATCCAGCCGTCGGTGATCCAGGTGTTCAGCCTGCTAAAACGCGAACGAGAGATTCTTGCCATCACGATTGCGCATGTCGCTTTGATGTTGCTAGGCGCAGTGGCGCTATGGCTCTTCGACGCAGATCTCCTGTCGGCCGCCATAGGGCTGACGCTACTGGAGATATTGTTGTCGGTGGCTTTGACCTATTTTGCCCTGATGATGACGAAAGCCGTTTCGGATCAGACTGGAACCTCCGACCGATGAGTAATCTTTCGCCGACATATTCGTCCAATGCGGCCGCGCAGAGTGTCCGATCGAGCCAGCCCGGGCTATTCGAGCTTCTTGGATTCCTGCTGGCCGCTTTCGCGGCGATCGCGCTGTCGCCATCGACCGTCGACTATCTCTTCCTGTCGTTTACAACGATCAAGGCGCCGGTCGGCACCTACGGTTTTGGCGTTTTCCTCGCGCTGACCGCAGCGGCCGTCCTCAGCGGCCGGATAAATCGCAACGGGATGATAGCTCTGCTCTGGCTCCTTGCCGTCAGCTTCGGACTGGCACTGACGAGCATCTGGTCCGAATCCACCGTTTATCTTCAGTATAAACTGCCGCTTGTGCTCGGCATGCCGTCGATCTTGTTCGCGGCGGGCTTTTTTCTCGCCGCCAGCGGACGCACGCGCCTGTTCGCCAACTGCATTTGCGTACTGAGCTTCGTGATTCTGCTGGGGATCTGGATATTCGGCATCGATGTCATCGTCGGATTCCAGACGGGTCTCGATGAGGAATTCGGCGGACGTTATCAGTCCATCTCCCGCGTTTTGGCGATCGGTGCGATCGTCTTTGCGAGCATGGCGGTTACGCATCCCAACTACTACACGAGGATCGCGCTATTTCTCGTCAGCGTCCTTCTGGTTTTCCAGGTTCTTTATACGGGCGGACGCGTCGGCCTTCTCGTCATCTCTCTTGCCGCCCCTCTTCTCTATTTCAGTACGTTTCGGCCCAAGATGCGCCTGTTCCTTATCGTCCTTTTTGCAGCATTCGCTTTTTTCGTGCTGACCAAGGTCGACCTTCTATCGCTGGTCAGCGCCGTCTGGCCAGGCGACGTGCCCCTGACCGTTCAGCGCGTGCTTATCGACTATTCAAACCAGCAAGCCGATCAGTTTCAGCTGCTGGATCGCGAAAATCTCTGGCGACTGGCAATCGAGCTATGGTCGGAAAATCCCGTCTTTGGCGTCGGATTGGCAAGCTTTCCGGTCGACGCCGGTATCGGCGACATGCGAGGCGTTTACCCTCATAACATTTTTCTGGAACTAGCCGCAGAAACAGGAATCTTTGGCCTTATCCTGTTCCTGTCCTTTGTGTTGACCGTCATTATGAGGCGCGCGAAGGGCATCGTTGCCCCGATGGACCGAATGATTGCCACAGGCGTCCTGGCCAGCGGCGTCGCAATTTCCTCGGTGGTGTCCGACTTCGGATTGCAGCGCGAGTTATTCCTCGGCCTCGGCCTTTATTACGGGCTGAAATTCCCCGATGCACTGGCTTCGGCGCGGGCCAGGAAAAAGCCCGCAGGGCCCTTACAGATTTCCCGATCGAACGAGATTTTATGACCAAAGCCTATCAGATTTGTACGCGAACCGTCATGGACACGTCCGATCCCGCGATCAGTTTCGACGCGGAGGGTGTATCCAATCATTTCCATGAAGCGCGCGCGCGGCTGGAAAAGGAATATTTCCCGGGTGACGACGGCCTGATCCGGATCGAGGCGATCGCCGAGCAGATCCGGGCCGAAGGGGCCGGAAAACCTTATGATTGCATCATGGGCGTCAGCGGCGGAGCCGACAGCAGCTATGTCGCGATCCGCGCGCATGAGCTGGGCCTGCGCCCCCTCGCCGTGCATCTCGACAATGGCTGGAACACCGACACTGCGGTCTCCAACATCGAGCTGCTTCTGCGCGAACTCGACATCGATTTATATACTCATGTGATGGACTGGGAAGAGTTCAAAGATATCCAGCGCTCGCTGTTCCGTGCGTCGGTGCCCAATATCGAGGTCGCGACCGATCATGCGATTACCGCGCTGCTATATCATATGGCCGCAAAGCACGGTGTCCGCTATCTGCTCAGCGGCTCGAACGTCGAAACGGAATCGATCCTGCCGCGCAGCTGGGGGCATGACAATCGCGACTGGCGCTCGATCAAAGCGATCAAGCGGCGCTTTGGCAATCCGGCGATCGGGATGAAAAGCTATCCGCATCTGACACCGGCAAAGTTCCTCGAATATATCCTGCTCCGCAAAATCCGCTTCGTACCGGTGCTGAACTATGGCGGTTACAGCAAGGCCAAAGCGGTGAAGGTGATGCAACAACGTTTCGGCTACAACGCCTATGCCCGCAAACATGGCGAAAGCCGGTTTACCCGCTTTTTCCAGGAATATTATCTGCCCACCAAATTCGGGTTCGACAAACGTCGCGCCCATCTTTCGAGTATGATCGCTTCGGACACGCTGAGCCGCGAAGCCGCGCTCGCCGAACTCGACCACGACATGTACGACCCGGTCGAAAAGATGATCGATATCGAATATTGCTCGCGCAAGCTGGGTTTCAGTGAGGCCGACTGGGAAGACATCATGCGTGCCCAGCCGGCGCATGCGACCGACTATCCAAACAACGGCTGGCTGTATGACCACACCTCGAACCGGGTGACCGCCATCATACGAAAATTCGCCAAGGGCGAGTTGTTCGGCCGCAAGGCCAAATAGCCTATCTCGGCTTGGCGGGGTTTCCGACGACGACCGCACCCGGCTCGACATCCTTCGTAACCACGGCCCCCATCCCGACGATCGCGCCAGCGCCGATAACGAGCGGCTTGTCGGGCGTGCCCTGCTTCAGGACGGCGCCGGTTCCAATATAGGCAAAGTCCTGGACATGCACATTGCCGTTGCAGCAAACGCTGGGCGCGAAGGTAACGAAATCGCCGATCACGCAGTCATGCGCGACATAGCTATAGATGTTGCACTGGAACTGGAGCCCGATCCGGGCCGAGGCGGTCACCATGGTACGAGCGGCGAAGACAGCGCCTTCGCCGATTTCGACATCGACCCCTTCGATATAGTCTTCGGCAAATAGCGAGAAGGGCTTCAAACCCGCACCGTCGCACTTGGCCGCCAGCTTCGCGCGCATCTGACCATCGCCGACGGCGACGATATATTCATCGGCGCCCGTCAAATCTTCGAGGCGCAGAACGGGAACAGACGCAGAAAAAAAAGGATCGTTGCCCGCGGGGCGATTGTCGTCGATGAAAACCAGCTCTGCCGGATCCCGACCGGCACGCAAGAGTGCCGCTCTGGCAGGAGCCACCAGTTCGCGTCCGAATCCGCCCGAACCATAGATCGCAAGCATTCCAGTCTCCCATTCTTCTCTGGCGGTCGCGTCCGGACCGCTTTTCATTTCAGCCTCTTCAGGCAGCCGCCATTTCGCGCGCCTTCGCAACCGCCTGCTCGCGCTCATCGGCTCGCGGATAGTTGATCAGCACCGCCTGGAGGCGGCCGTAGAAGGAGAACATCGAGCCGGCCGCCGCCGCCGATGCACCATCTTCGATGATGATCTGCGCCAGATCGGCCACAGTATCGGCGCCGCCAAGCGCCACGACGGGCAATGTAGTTGCCTCGACGACCGACCGCACCATCTCGCGGTCATAGCCGCAGCGCATTCCGTCGCGATCGATGGACTGGATGACGATTTCGCCTGCGCCCTGATCGGCGGCACGGCGCGCCATTTCGACCGGTGAAACGCCCAGCGCACGAGTCCCGCCGCGGCTGTAGACCTGATACCGGCCATCGGCCTCGCGCTTGGCATCGATCGACGCAACGACGCTCTGGCTGCCGAACTGCTTCGCCGCGTCCTCGATCAGCGTCCCGCCTTCGACAAAGGCGGTGTTGATCGAGATCTTCTCGATGCCGTCCTTGAACAAAGCAGCAGCCTGCGCAACGCTGTTAATTCCGCCGCCGAAGGCGAGCGGCATGAAGCATTCCTCGGCCAGATGGCGGATGACATGGGGCTGCGATGCGCCCTTTTTGTGAACGCCGACATCGATCACGATCAGCTCGTCGGCCATCTTGCTGTTAAAGATCTGCGCCGCGTTGACGATGTCGCCGATATAGCGTGCGGGTGCGAAGCGGTGCGTTTTGATGGCGCTGGTGCCATCGAGCAGAAGCACCGGAATGAATCGTAAGCGCCGCATTACATCCTCGCGAAATTCGTCAGGAGTTCCACACCGAACATATGACTCTTTTCGGGATGGAACTGCATGCCCATGATGTTGTCGCGTGCACATCCCGCAACGAACGGATAGCCGTAATTGCACCAGAAAAGCGGCTGAACGCTGTCGCTGCGCAAGGACACGTGCAGGCTGTGCACGAAGTAGAAGCGTTGCTTTTCCGCTTGCTCGCTGTGCGTCAGCGGGTGCTCGCCGACCACGTCGACCTCGGACCAGCCCATATGCGGAATGGGAAGTTCGGCCGAAAGGCGTGATCGGTCGAAGTGCGTGACGTCCATATCTAGCAGGCCTAGCCCTTCGCAATCGCCCTCTTCGCTGTGGTGCGCCAGCAACTGCATGCCCAGGCAGATGCCCAGGATCGGCTTCTTTTCGACGAGCGCGATGTGCCGGATCGGTTCGATCCAGCCGCCGCTCGCGAGATTCGCCATTCCCGCCTGAAAATGGCCGACGCCGGGAAGGATGATCCGGTCGAAATCCCCCAATTCGTCCGGCGAGGAAATGCAGGTCGCCAGTGCGCCCGAACGGCGCAGCATGTTGCGCACCGACCCCACATTGCAGATCCCATAGTCGATTATTCCGATATGCCCGGCCGAACCGATGGCTGGGCTTCCGCTCTTCTCGCTGCTTTCGTGCAAATGGGGGCTCCTTATAATTCAACTTGCCCGTGACGACGCCGAGCACAACAGCCTGGATTGCCCTCGTTCCAGCCCGTCCGGGCCTCTACAACCTATTGATTTAATCTCAAGGGGCTTTATGCGGGCGGCGATCATCTGCCTGTCCAGGGTCTTTGGAAAATGCCTGCCGAATCATATGCCGCGGTCCGGTTGCTGCAAGGACCTCCCGATACGGCGCCGATAAAATTGGGACAGGCCATCCTTCGTATCGGAACATTCCCCAAATTGCTCTTGGCCGTAGCGCCAGCCGCGCTTCACGGCTGATCAGGAAGGAAATCAATGCTGGATTTTTGTATCGTTGGCTGCGGCCGGATTGCCAAGCGGCATAGCGAGCTGCTGGGCAACGGCGTGATCCCGGGTGCGAAGCTCGCGGCGGTATGCGATGTCGTTCCCGAAAAGGCCGAAAAGATCGGCGAGCAGTTCGGCGTCCCCTGGTATACCGACATGCACAAGATGATGCAGGAAATCAAACCTGCGGTCGCCACCATTTTGACCGAGAGCGGCAACCACGCCCGCGACACGATCGCGCTTTCGCAATATGGCGCGCACATCGTCGTCGAAAAGCCGATGGCGCTGACCCTGTCGGATGCCGACGCGATGATCGATGCCTGCGACAAGGCAGGCGTGCGCCTGTTCGTGGTCAAGCAGAACCGTTTCAACGTGCCCGTCGTCAAGCTGCGCGAGGCGCTTGAAACCGGACGCTTCGGCAAGCTGGTGATGGGAACGGTGCGTGTCCGTTGGTGCCGCCCGCAAGCCTATTATGATCAGGACAGCTGGCGCGGCACCTGGGCGCAGGACGGCGGCGTGCTGACCAATCAGGCCAGCCATCACGTCGACCTGCTCGAATGGATGATGGGCGACGTCGTCCGCGTTTCCGCCATGAGCGCAACGCGTCTGGTCGACATCGAGGCGGAAGACACCGCCGCGGTCACGCTGCAGTTCGCCAATGGCGCGCTGGGCATCATCGAAGCAACGGGCGGAACGCGTCCGAAGGATCTGGAAGGCTCGATCTCGATCCTGGGCGAAGGTGGAACCGTCGTGATCGGCGGCTTTGCGGTCAACAAGCTGGAAACCTGGAACTTCGTCGATGCCGAACCGGACGACGATGCCGTCGTGCAGAATTATTCGGTCAATCCGCCCAACGTTTACGGCTTTGGCCATCAGGCCTATTACGAACATGTCGTCGATGTGATCAGCAACGGCGGCCCGCAGCTGGTCGACGGCCTGACCGGCCGCCGCAGCCTCGAGCTGATTTCGGCGATCTATGAATCGATCGAAACCGGCCGGACGGTCGATCTGCGCTTCAACCCACGCAACGCCAAACTGGGCCGCAAGGATGGCTGATCCGATCCTGCTGCAAAGCGGCATCAAAGACGTAAGTTTCGGCGAAGGCGTGAAAGTCGTTGCGCCCGCCAACCTCTATGGCTGCGCGATCGGCGATCATTCCTTCATCGGCCCGTTCGTCGAGATCCAGAAGGATGTCACGATCGGCAAGCGCTGCAAGATCCAGTCGCACAGTTTCATTTGCGAACTGGTGACGATCGGTGACGATTGCGTGGTTGCGCACGGCGTGATGTTTATCAACGACCTGTTCGGCACGGGCGGTCCGGCGATGGGCAATCGCGACCTGTGGAAATCGACCCGGATCGGCAACAAGGTGTCGATCGGTTCGAACGCGACGATCCTGCCGGTAGCGATCTGCGACAATGTCGTGATCGGCGCGGGGTCGGTCGTGACGCGCGACATCGTCGAACCTGGAATTTATGCGGGCAACCCAGCCCGGAAGATGAGGAATTTATAAGGTGGTGAAATTTCTTGACCTGGTCGGCCAATATCATTCGATCAAGGATGATATCGACGCAGCGATCAGCCGTGTCATTACAACGTCGGCGTTTATCGGCGGTCCCGACCTGAAGGCGTTCGAAAGCGAATTCGCGGCCTTTCAGCAGGCCGAACATTGCATCGGCGTCGCCAATGGCACCGACGCGATCGAAATCGCGATCGAAGCGCTGGACCTGCCGGCCGGATCCGAAATACTGGTCCCTGCCAACAGCTTCATCGCCAGTTCCGAAGCCGTCACCCGCTCGGGCCACCGCGTCGTCTTTTGCGAGGCCGACGCGGTCAGCTACACGCTCGACATGGCCGATATCGAACGCCGGATCACCCCAAAGACAAGGGCGATCATTGCCGTTCATCTTTATGGCCATCCCTGCGACATGACCGGCCTGATGGATCTGGCCGAACGGCACGGGCTGAAGATCATCGAGGATTGCGCGCAGGCACATGGCGCGGAAATCGACGGGCGCCGCATCGGCGCTATCGGTCATATCAGTGCCTTCAGCTTCTATCCGGGCAAGAATCTGGGTGCCTATGGCGATGGCGGCGCGATCCTGACCAACGACGCCGACCTGGCGCGCAAAGCGCGGATGATCGCCAACCACGGCCGCATCGACAAATATGATCACCAGTTCGAAGGCCGGAACAGCCGCCTCGATGGTCTGCAGGCCGCGATCCTGCGCGCCAAGCTGCCGCATCTCGACGGATGGATCGATCGCCGCAACAGCGTCGCGCAGCGCTATCTCGCGGGCTTGCAGGGGCTCGAATGGCTAAGCCTGCCGACCATCAAGCAAAATGTCCGTCATGCCTTTCACCTGTTCGTCATCCGCACCACGCATCGCGACGCGTTGCAGACCTGGCTGAAAGAGCAAGGCGTGGATTCGGGCGTCCATTACCCGATCGCCCTCCCCGACCTCGCCGCCTATGCCTATCTTCGCGACGACAGCACGCCGACACTGGCTTCCGACCTTGCGCCGACCCTGCTTAGCCTGCCGATGGGGGAGCATCTGAGCGAGGCCGACGTCGATCAGGTTATCGCCGCGGTTCGCTCGTTCCAGCCCTGACAGCGTGGAACCGATGCACATAGTCTATCTGCACCAGTATTTCGTCACGCCGGATCAGCCGGGCGGTACCCGCTCGTATGAAATGGCGCGGCGACTGGTTGCGGCCGGGCATCGCGTCGACATGATCACCACCGATCAGCAGGCGAAGGGCGATGGCCCCGCCTGGCGCGAGACCGATGAAGCCGGAATCCGGGTGCATTGGGCCCGACAGCCGTACGACAACAGCATGGGCTGGCTTGGCCGGATGAAAGCGTTTGTCGGCTTTGCCATTGCAGCGTCGCGTCGCGCGGCGTCGTTCCGAGATGCCGATGTCATTTTCGCGACGAGCACGCCGCTTACGATAGCAATCCCGGCGATCTTCGCGTCGTGGCGCCTTAAAAAGCCTTATGTGTTTGAAGTTCGCGATGTCTGGCCCGCTGTTCCGATCGCACTCGGCGCGCTGAACAATCCGGTTTTGCGATGGCTGGCCTATCGGCTGGAGCATATTGCCTATCATCGCGCCACGCGCGTCGTTGCACTGGCCCCCGGCATGGCCGAGGAGGTCGCCCGGACTGGCTATCCCCCCGAACGCATCGAGGTGATACCCAATGGCTGCGACAATGATATTTTCGGGACGGTGTCGCCCGAAGGCGCCGACGCACTCGCCGAATATTCGGACTGGCTTGGCGATCATCCGCTGATCCTGTTCGCGGGCACGTTGGGCAAAGCGAATAATGTCGGCTATCTCGCGGATGTGGCGGCGGCGATGCTGGCGCGCGATCCCGACATTCGGTTCGTCATTATCGGGGCGGGCGCCGATCGCGACGCGATTGCCGACCATGCCGCGAAGCTGGGCGTCCTCGACCGCAACCTGAAACTCGTCCCCGCGGTCCCGAAGAGGGTGCTCGCCGGATGGATTCAACGCGCGTCGATCTGCCTCGCGATGTTCTCGGGACCGCGTATTCTTTGGAAAGACGCGGTGCAGAACAAGTTTTTCGACGCCTTGTCTGCCGGAAAACCCGTCATCTCCAATCACGAAGGCTGGCAATGCCAGATCGCGGTCGAGCATGACGTCGGCTGCGCAATGAGCAGTGAAAACCCTGACGAAGCGGCCACGTGCCTGCAAAAATATGCACGCGACACCCCTTGGCTTGAGGGCGCTGCCGTGCGCGCGAAAAGCCTCGCCGCCGATCGCTTCAGCCGCGACACCCTCGCCCGTCAGCTGGAACAGTGCCTGACGGCGGTCGCGCAGAAGCGATAAAAGGCTTTCCTGCCTTAGTCGGCTGACGACGGCGTGCCGGTAAAACGCGGCATTGTCGCTTCGCCGTCGGCCGAAATATCCGCGCGGTGCAAAACCTTGAGTATGGTGAGCATCAGGATTTTGATATCCAGCCACAGCGACTGATTGTCGACATACCAGCAATCGAGCGCGAACTTCTGTTCCCATTGCAGCGCGTTGCGACCGTTGATCTGCGCCCATCCGGTCAGCCCCGGCCGAACATCGTGTCGCCGCGCCTGTTCGGTGCTGTAGAGCGGCAAATAGTCCATGAGAAGCGGTCGCGGCCCGACCAGACTCATGTCGCCCCGCACGATGTTCCAGAGCCCTGGCAGTTCGTCCAAACTCGAACTGCGGAGAAATTTCCCGAACGATGTCAGACGCTCGGCATCGGGCAGCAGCGCCCCGCTGGCGTCGCGCGCGTCGGTCATGCTGCGAAATTTCAGCATCGCAAAAGCCTGACCGTGCAAGCCCGGCCGAAGCTGGCGGAACAGGACCGGCGATCCCAGCTTCGTTCGAACGAGAAGTGCAACGATGACCAGCACCGGCGAAAGCAGCAGCAGCGCGCCGACCGCAGCGGAGAAGTCGATCACGCGTTTCATTATTCGGCCGGGCGCGCTTTCGCTGTCGCGGGGGCAGCGCCATCCAAAGCAAGGCGATCGACGACGATGCGGGCAGGATCACGCCCGATGCCGCCCGTCATATGCATTTCCAGCATCGCAAGACGGCATCCCGCGGGCACCGCCATGCGCATCAGCGTCCCCGTTTTAGCCGCCAGCAGATTGACGGTCTGCACGGTCGTTTCAGGCTTCGACGTCAGACACCGCAGCTTCCAGTACGCGCTCGAACCGCCGTTGACGTTGCGCTCGGCAATCGACCAATAAAGCGTGTGCGATGCCCCGGGATTTGCAAACTCGATCAGCTTCTGTCCCGCTACACCGATCGTATCGGGTGTGGCATAAAATTCCAGAGCGCCGCCATACCTGGTTTCAAGCGCGGAGCCCCCCTGATCGGATTCATCGGCGAAAGACCAAATCGCCGGACTATATCCGACCGAAAGCGTCTCTGGCGTGACGGCCACCGTGCGCAAAACCCCCGCCTTTGCGCCGGGAAGGCGCGGGTAGAGGGCCATCGCCTGCGTATAGGCTTTTTCGCGAATGAGCCGTTCGAACAACAGCGAATAATGCCCGCGGAGGAACTCACCATCGGGTATCTTTTTGGCGCCAAGCAGCAATTCCGCGACATGCGCCGAGGCGGGCGCCCGTGCGACAGCCGCACCCATGAACCGTGCGTACCAAGGATTGGCGGGATCGACATAACGAACCAGTTCCTTGCGCGCATCCGGATAGGACAACACCGCGACCAGCTGATTGATGACCACAGCCGTTTCAGAGGGTTTATACGTCCGCAGGAAGATGTCGAAATGCTTGAGCCCGGCCGTCGCCTGCGATTTGCCAAGCGCTGAATTGGCCAGCCAGGTTTGCGTAAGGCCGTCGCGGCGCGAGAGCCGTCCCGCGGCGACCATCGCCCTGTCCGCCCCTTGTTTGTCCCCCGCCGCATTCAATCCAAGCCCGATCGAACGAACGAGCGCCGACGACAAGGGCGCCGCCGTCAGCAAGGCACGCCGTGTCTGGACATGCTTCTTCGCCGCCGCGACGCCGGGCGCCTTGGCCATAATCGCCGCATCATGCTTGTCGATCTGCTTCATTTCGGGGTAGCCAAAGGGCGCCGCCCAGCGAAACGCCGAAATCGGAATGCCGATATTCGACGCCGCGGCGGCAAAGGACAGAATGGCCAACAGCAGCGCAATCGCCGCTGCGACAATCCCTTTTCCCGTCAAGGCGATGCTCGGAAGCTTGAACTTGAGGCGCGAAGAACGCCCGCGACGGCTCACCGCGTTTCCTCACCGGCCGTTTCGGTATCGCGGCCGTAGCCATAACCATAGCCATAGCCGTAGCCGTAGCCATGCTGTTCGCTGCGATATTTCGTGAGGATGGCGCCGAACAGACGCGCCTTACCCTGCCGCAGCCTGGCCACCGACAACTGCGCGGCGCGAACGGACGTCCGCTGCGCCTCAGTGACATAGATGACGCCTTCGACGACCTGTGCGATCAGAGGCGCATCCGACAGGCCCAACAACGGCGGCGAGTCCAGAATGACATGGTCATAATGCTCGCTCAGTTCGCTGACGAGCTGCTTCAAACGATCGTTGCTGAGCAAGTCCGCGGCACTCGGCGGAATCGGTCCGGCGGCGAGGAAGCTCAGATTCTTCAGCTCGGTCTTCTGGACCCATGTCTGCCAGTCGGTTTGCCCGGTCAGGTAGTTGCTCACCCCGCCCTCGTTGCGCAGTCCAAGGTAATTCCATACCGACGGCTTGCGCAAATCGACGTCGACCAGAATGACCGACCGTCCGACCCGGGCGATCGTCGCCGCCAGCACCAGGCTGGACGTCGATTTGCCCTCTGCCGGCGCCGAAGACGTTAGCGACAAGGTTCTCGGCAAGCCATGGTCGGTCGTCAGCGCAAGATTGGTTCGCACCGTCATATAGGCTTCGGAGAGTTCGGATTTGGGATCGCTGATCAACTCCACGCTGGTCAGGTCGCCGCTGTCCGGAATCACGCCCAATATCGGAAGCTGAAGCGCGGCGCTCAACTGTGCGGGTTCGCGAATGCCCTCGTCCAGATTTTCCAGGACCACGACGGCAAGGCCGGCCAACCCCATACCCGCCAGCAGGGCGAGCGCCAGATTGAGCATCAATCGGGGCGACGACGGACTCTCGGGAGAAATCGCGGGATCGACAATCGAAATATTGTTTGTCGCGACGCCCGCAACGCCAATTTCCTTGTAGCGTTGCAACAGGCTTTCGTAGAGCTGGCGGTTGGTATCCACCTCGCGCTGATAAATATTGTACTGGATCGACGCCCGATCCTGGCCCGACAGCAAGGACAGCATCGAATCCAAGCGCGAACGCAACTGGCCTTCGCGATCGACCGCGGCACGATAGGTCGCCGACACGGCATCCCCGACCCGCCGCTCTTCGCCGGCAATGCTCGCATCAATGGCGTTCAGCTGATCTTTCAGCGCGCGCGCAGCGGGATATTCGGGTTCGAACTGGACGAGAATTTTCGCATATTCGCCGGCGACTTCCGCACGACGGCTGCGCAAATTGTTCAGCGCCGGATTGGCGAGGCCTTCAGCGCTGCTGCGATTGCGTCCCGACGCGGACATCCGTGCCTCGGCGGCCACGCGATCCGCGACAGCCTTGGCCAGTTCGGCGTTGACGCTTTCGACATCCGCACGCGCCAGAGTTTGCGTTGTCCGCGTCTTGCCATCGACCGATTGCGAATCGGAAAGCCGGACGATCTTCTGGTTTTCGGCGTAATCGACCAGCGCGCGTTCGGATTGCTGCAGACGTTCGCGTAGCCCTTCGAGGCGCGTTTCGAGGAAGCGACGCGCGTCGGAGGTCGAGGCGAACCTGCGGTCCATGCTCTGCTGGACAAAAGAATTGGCCCAGCTGTTTGCGATGCGGGCCGACAGGCCGGGGCTCGGGCTTGAAAAATGAATATCGACCAGTGCCGAACCACGGATCGGTGAGATGCTGATGCCGTCCAGCAGGACGTCAGTGGCGCGCGCCTCGCGCTTCTTGAGCTGAGCGCTCGACAATTGTCCGAAACCGGCGTTGGTCGGCAAGACGTCCTCGTCCTGATCGAGCCCGAAGGTTTTGACGAAATCCGCGTCGCGCGCCAGGCGCAGGTCCTTCACCACGCGCTCGGCCAGCGAGCGCGCCTTGAGCAGATCATATTGCGTCGAATAAAATTCGAGATTCTGCCCCATGTCCCGAGCCTGCACGCCCTCGAAACTGGTCACATTCGCCTGCTGCCGCGCAATTTCGATCCGCGTCGTCGCCGTATACAGCGGCTGCGCGAGCAACGTCATCACCAGCCCTGCCGCCAGCGCGGCAATGAGTATCGCGAGGATCAGCCAGAGGCGCCGACGAGCAATATTCCAGTAATGGAAGATGATCGGAAGCGCCTTGCCCGTCCCGTCGGCATCGTCGCCGTCGACACCGACATTCCCTAGTGAAGGTTCTGCCACAGAATTCATCAAAATACTCACTTAACAGGAAGATAGACGGTGCCGCGAACGGTTATCGGTTGTCGAGGACCGCCACCAGGGGCGATATCAACAGCGGTGCAGCGGTCAGGAAATCACGAAAGATGCGACGGCCCGGTGAATCTCCGACAACGATCGTGTCAAAAGGATAGACCTTCGGGTCGGCATAGACGCCGCGTCGGATCGCGCGCAAATTATAGAGCGCCGCCATCCGCTGATCGCCTACGGTCCGGAAAATGACGACGTCGTCGAGCTTGGCGAATTCATTCGCCCCCTTGGCGGCCGCAATCGCGCGCGTCAGCGTCATGTCGGTGACCGCCGGATAGTTGCCCGGCTGGGTGACCTGTCCGTCCACCGTGACGAACCGGCTGGTCGTCTCGTCGAGGTTCACCGACACCTGCGGGTCACGGACATGCCCCGCCTTCAACCGCTGCGACACTTGCGCGGCCGCTTCGGCCGGCGTCAGGCCCAGCGCCTGGATTTCGCCCGCCATCGGAATGGAGAAACGGCCTGCGGCGTCCACCTGGATTTCGCGCCGCATCAGATCGGGAAAGCCGAAGACGTCGACGATGATGCGATCGAAGGGTCCGATGCGATAGCCGTCCGAAGTCAGCAATCCCAGCCCTACGGGCGCGGGCAGTTCGCCCTGGTGAACGACAGCTACGGCTTCGGTGGTCTCGAGGGGGATGGACTTCCCGCACGCGGCCAACGACAAAGCAGCGACCGTCACGCCAATCGCTCTTGTCAGAAACGTCATGTCATACCCTTTAAATGCCTAAAAACCGTCGTCATGCCGGGACTTTCTGCCCATAAACGCGACGATAGACAGAGACTATCCACGCGACCGCAAGGGCCGCAAAAACTGCCAAAGAAGGCGTGCGGAGGGGATACTCACCAACACTTGCGATAGCAAGCAGGGTTAGAACAGAAACGCCCGTCCGGAGCAGGATCAGATCGTCGCGCGAGGACGACATCCGTTGATCCGGCCTAATCGCAAGACGAACCGCGCTTAGCAGAAGGATGGCCGCAATCAGGAGTATGAGGACCGCCGGCAGGCCGCCGGTCACCCATATTTCCATATAGTCATTGTGCGCATGGTTGAAATAGTTCGGCGAGAGCAAGTTATACGGCTCGTAAACCTTATATATTTCGACGAAGCTTCCCATCCCGCTGCCAAAGGGGAACAGTTCGCCGGCCGCATGCATCAGGGTGGAAAACGCCGTCCAACGCAGATCGCTCGACACATCTTCGGTAAACAGGCGATCAAATGCAGGCGCCCGCAAACTTGCGAACACGAGCAATGCCACCATCGCGGCCCCGATCGTGATATAGGCGGAAAACGAAAGCTTCCGGACGCTCGACATTTCGATGCGGCGTCCGACCGCAAGCGGCGCGCGGTAAATCCAGAACGCCGCCGGAATCGCCAAACCCGTCAACAACAGGCCGTTGCGCGAGCCCGTCACGAGGATCAGCGGGATCAGGAATACCGCCGCGGCGATCGTCACAGTTTTCTGGAATATCACCGTCTCCTGACGGGCACTGATAAGCGACAGGTGCGCGGCGAGCAATGGCAGCAGGCAAGCCAGAAAGATCGCCTGATGGTTGCGATTGGCGAACAGGCCCACGGCCATGCCATTGTTGGTAATCCGGTAGAGATAGAGTGGACTGGTCGGCGAACCAATCGCCTGCAGCAGCCCGAGCAGCCCGCTGGCCATGCCGATGATCAGGACGGCGCGCAGAAGACCGGCCTGCTGCGCCTTGTCGAGCGAGAAGCACAGAAGCAACATCGCGACCGGGAGCATCAACGACAAAAGAGCATTGAGCGTGGCGATGGGAGTCATCGAAATCGCTTGCCAGGGAAGCGCCATCCCCGTGGCCCGGAACGTATCGGCGACGACGCCGCGTCCCGGAAGCTCCGACCAGATGGCCGGCGGCAACGGGACAAGATGCAAGACGGGCAGCAACACGATGGCGATAATGAGCCCCGGCAACCAGCGCTCCTGCCAAAACAACGGGCCATATTTCCACAATGCATAGACGAGGGCGACCGCCGACAACGGGCGGAGAAGCAGTAGCGAGACGATGTCCGCGCGCGATCCTCCGCCGAGCAAGAACGCCGCAACCAGGAGCGCAATGGCCAAATAGGCCCTCTTGGGAGGCGCCCCTCGCCGAGCCGCACCGGTAAGAAACGTCATAAATGGATAATCCCGACGAAGAGGAAGGCGCGATAAAGCTTACGAATCGATGATGGGCGCCATTGGCATTATCTCAATGGAACGTCCAGAAGAAGCCACAGCGTGGGGCCTTCGCAAACGCCGGTCAAGCCGCACCCGTCGCGGTCTCGGCCTTCTCCTGCGTCATCGATCGATACTCCGGCACCAGTTCCGCCATGATCGCCAAGACGCTTTCCTTATCCCCCGCATCCAACGCAGCCGCGAGGGCAGCAAGACGCTGTTCGAGGAGCGACCACTCCAGCATGGATTCGTGCGACTGGATGATGCGCTGGTGACTGGTCGGCTTGGGGTCGTCACCGATAAGCAGCTCTTCGTACAGCTTTTCACCGGGGCGCAGCCCGACTTCGGATATCTCGATATCGCCGTACGGGTTGTCGCCCGTTCGCACGGTCAGTCCGCAAAGCTGGACCATCGCAACCGCCAGATCATAGATCAGGATGGGTTGTCCCATATCGAGCACGAAAACTTCGCCGCCCTTTGCCATGGCGCCCGCCTGGATCACGAGCTGCGATGCCTCCGGGATCGTCATGAAATAACGGGTCACCCGCCGGTCGGTCAGCGTGATCGGCCCGCCCCGGCTGATCTGCTCCTTGAACAAGGGCACGACCGAGCCACTCGACCCCAGAACATTGCCGAACCGCACCATCGTGAAGATTGTTTTCGACCGGTCGTGCGCGCGTGCCTGAAGGATCAGTTCGCAAATACGTTTCGACGACCCCATGACATTGGTTGGCCGAACCGCCTTGTCGGTGCTGATCAGGATGAACTTTGCCACGCCAACTTTTTCGGCGGCGAGGCAGCAATTCAGCGTACCCATCACATTGTTGCGAAGTCCGGCGATGGGGTTCATCTCGACCAGCGGCACATGCTTGTATGCAGCCGCATGAAATACGGTTTCGGGGCGATAGCGAGAGAATATACGGTGTGCCGATCCGGCGTCCGCCACGTCGCACAATTGGGGAACGATCACTGTGTCGAGCCCACTCGAACGCAGAAGCTGCGAGAGTTCGCGCTCGACAAGATAAAGCGCCAGTTCCGACTGCTCGACCAGAACCAGCTGCTGCGGCCGGCAACTCAGTATTTGACGGCACAATTCGCTTCCGATCGACCCGCCAGCCCCGGTCACGAGAACCCGCTTTCCAGCGACCGTGCGCCCGAGCAGCAGCGCGTTGGGTGCAACGGGGTCGCGGCCAAGCAGTTCGTCGACCTCGACCTCACGAAGATCGCTGACCGAAATTTCGCCGTCGATGATGCTGCCGACGCTGGGAAGCGCCCGGACATGCACATTCTGCCCCGATATGCCTTCGACGATTTCGCGCCGGCGCGCCCGCGAGGCGCTCGGAATCGCCAATAACACCTCGTCGAGCTGCAAATCCTCGATTTGCGCGTCGAGGTCCTGCGCATGATATACCGGAATGCCATCGAGCAATTGCCCATGGAGCCTGCTGTCATCGTCGAAAAAGGCGACGAGCCACATATGGGGCTCGTGACGCATCGCGAGCGCAAGTTGCTGCCCCGCCCGCCCCGCGCCATAGACGGCAACCCGTCGGCGCTCGGCGCTACCCTTTACGATGCCCAGAATGTCGTTGAGGCCAAAGCGAATGACCAGTCGGCTAAGGGTCAACAGCGCCAGAAAGATAATCGGGTGCAAGAGTCCCATCGTGCGCGGTACGCCCGGAATTCCGACCGCCATGAGGATGAAAAACATGGGGATCGCAAAATAGGCACAGGCGACGCCCAGGCCGGCCATCGTTCGCCCCCCCGCGAAACGGATCAGCGACGAATAGATGCGCATGGCCCATGCGATCGGGAACCAGAACGCCAACGCGCATCCGATGATGATCGCGATCGACCGGTCCCATAATTGCCAGTTGCCGATACGCAGCGACAACGCAATCCACGCCGCAATAATGCAAAGAACGGCGTCCATCGCGACGGCAAAGCCGCGCCTCTCGCTGCGCGGCCGCTCGGCCAGCCAGGACAGAGCGCCTATCGCATAGGCCTTTATCTTTTCCAGACGGCTGTCCGCCTGGTTACTGGCCTTCAAATTTACCAAATCCGTCACTCGCAATGTTTGCCGCGCCGTTGACGCGGAAGCCGGGCGATGAATGACCAAGTCAAACATCGACCTATCCAAGTTATTTCGTCGGCTTTTTAACGACATCTCATATAGGGAACAAGCTACTATCCCTTGCCCGTCTTTTTGCGCTGTCGCACTTTTCGGTCAGGTCGTCAGAAACCGCCGCTCGTCATTTTCGATTGCGACTGCGGTCAATACACCGCTGGCATAAGCCCCGGTATCGATACCCAGGCGGTTCGCGCGCTCGTCCACCGTTTGGGTGATCGTGTGGCCATGGACGATGAATCGCCCGAAATCGCCGTCGGCCGAAAGGAACGGCTCCCTGATCCACCGCAGGTCCGACGGCTTCTGGCTGTCGAGCGCGACGCCCGGCCGGAGTCCGGCGTGGACGAACCCATAATCGCCGAGCAAAACCATTTCCTCACCCGCCGCCAAAAAATCGCGGTGGGCCGCCGGAACCGCCTGTTCCAGCACGACCAGCAATTCCTCATAGGTCATGCGCGAATAGGTCGCGTGGTCGATCCCATAGCTCAGGATCGTTTCTTCACCACCGATCCGGCAAAAGAATTTGAGCGCGGCGACGTCGCCGCTCAGAGCCTTGATAAAGACTTCTTCATGATTGCCGACAAGCCAGTGAAAGACCGGCCAATCGCGCCGGAGTCTGATCGCCCTTTCGATCACCGTCGCGGACGATGGCCCACGATCGATCAGATCGCCCAGCAGGATCAATCCGCAATTCGGGTGCGGCCGGGCCGTCTTGTCGGCCTCGATCTTGTCCATCAGCTCGGCGAACAGATCGTCACGGCCGTGAATGTCGCCAACGGCATAAATCCGAAGGCCTTCGGGCAAACGCGGCGGGGGCACCGAAACGACGTCTCGGCTCTTTTTCGAAAACAGGAAGGAAAACATGACGCAATGAACCAGCATAGGTGAGCGGCGGCACAATGTAGCGCCGCCTCGAAATCGACGCCCGTTTAACCGATCACCGGGCGTGTCGCTAGTCCTTGCGGTCCAGCCAATTCTCGGCTTGTCTTTGACCATCGGCACCGCAGACCGCCGGCGGGGTTAATCGATCCTCAACCTCGATTCCCTACTGAACAGCGCCATTCCAGCGATTTTTAAAGGCTTATGACGAAATGGAAAATACGGGTCGCCCAAAGGTCATGGTCGTGTTTGGAACCCGGCCCGAAGCGATCAAGATGTTCCCCGTCATTCATGCTCTTCGGGACAATGGTTCGTTGAACACACGCGTTTGCGTGACCGCCCAGCATCGGGAAATGCTGGACCAGGTCCTTCAAATCGCAAACATCCAGCCCGATATCGATCTGGACGTCATGCAGGGCAATCAGACGCTCGACAGCTTGCTGGCGCGGCTCGTGACCGGCCTCGGCGAGGCCCTCGACGCCGAAAAGCCCGACCGCATATTGGTCCATGGCGACACGCTGACCACCATGGCGGCGACATTGGCCGCCTATTTCCGCAAAATCCCGGTGGGTCATGTCGAAGCGGGCCTGCGAAGCGGCGATATCTACCATCCGTGGCCCGAAGAAGTGAATCGCAAGGTCGCCGGCGCCGTTGCCGACCTGCATTTTGCACCGACCGAAACCGCGGCAGCTGCCCTGCGCGCCGAAAATATACCGGCCGAGCGCATCCATGTCACCGGCAACACGGTGATGGATGCCCTGCTCGCGACAAAAGCACGGATCGACGAAGAGCCGTCGCTTGCCGCGGGACTAGACCCGCTCGTTGCCCGCTTCATCGGCAAACGCATCATCGCAGTCACTTCGCACCGTCGCGAGAATTTCGGCGACGGCATGCAGGCGATCGCCGAAGCGATCGCGGCGATCGCGGTACGCGACGATGTCGCGATCATCTTTCCGGTCCATCCCAATCCGCATGTTCGCCAGGCGATGGAGCCCATATTGGGCGACTTGCCCAATGTCGCACTGATCGATCCGCTCGATTATCCGCATTTCGTTCGCCTGCTGGCGATATCGGATTTGGTGCTGACCGACAGCGGCGGCGTTCAGGAAGAGGCGCCTTCGCTGGGCAAACCCGTGCTGGTGATGCGCGAGACCACCGAGCGTCCCGAAGGGATCGCCGCGGGCACCGCGCGGCTTGTCGGAACCGACAAAGCGCGTATTGTTTCCGAAATTTTCAAGCTTTTGGACGACAAAGACGCCTATTCGGCCATGGCCCGCGCCCATAATCCGTTCGGAGACGGCACGGCGGCCAGACAAATTGCGGAGATTGTTGCGCGTGCCCATTGATTCGGAACAGAAAGTCACGGTCCTCGGGCTCGGTTATATCGGCCTTCCCACCGCAGCGCTGATCGCGCGCTCGGGCTGCAGGGTGACGGGCGTCGACGTCAGCCAGTCGGTCGTCGATACCGTGAACAGCGGTAAAGTGCATATCGAAGAAGTCGATCTCGACGGCCTGGTCCAAGGCGTCGTTTCGCGCGGTTCGCTTGTCGCCTCGACCGAGGTCGCGCCAGCCGACATTTTCGTCATCGCGGTACCGACACCGCATGACGATGAGCACCGTCCCGACATCAGCCATGTCCTCTCCGCCGCGCGGGCGATTGCCGTGAAACTCGAAGCCGGCAATCTCGTCATCCTCGAATCGACGTCGCCCGTCGGCACGACCGAAAAGGTCGCCGCGCTACTCGCCGAACTGCGCCCCGATCTCAAGGTGCCCGGAGCCTGTGTGGGCGCGGCGGACATCTTTGTCGCTTACTGCCCCGAACGCGTGCTTCCCGGACGCATCCTGATCGAGCTCGTCGACAACGACCGCTGCATCGGCGGCATCACCCCCCGTTGCGCACGTCGCGCCATGACCTTCTATCGCCAGTTTGTGCGCGGGGCGTGTGTCACCACCTCGGCGCGCGCCGCCGAAATGGTGAAGCTGGTCGAAAACAGCTATCGCGACGTCAACATCGCCTTTGCCAACGAACTGTCGATGATGGCCGAGCAGATGGGCGTCGATGTGTGGGAGGTGATCCGCCTCGCGAACCGCCATCCCCGCGTCAACATCCTGCAGCCGGGCCCCGGCGTCGGCGGCCACTGCATCGCGGTCGATCCTTGGTTTCTCGTCCATGGCGCCCCCGACCACAGCCGCCTGATCCGCACCGCGCGCGAGGTCAATCTCGCCAAGACCGCGCATGTCATCGGCGCCGCCGAGATGCTGGTGTCGCAGCATCCGGAGGCGCGCGTCGCCTGCCTTGGCCTCGCCTTCAAACCCAATATCGACGATTTTCGCGAAAGCCCGGCGGTCGAGATCGCCGCCGCGCTCGCGCGCCGGTTTGGCAAGCAGATCGAAATCGTCGAACCCTATGCACGCGGGCTGCCGATGGAATTCGCCGGGACCGGCGCCGAACTGATCGATCTCGACAGCGCACTCGCCGGGTGCGATCTGCTCATCGTCCTCGTCGACCATGACCTGTTCAAGTCGATCCCGATCGAGGAACGCGGCGACAAGATCGTCTATGACACCCGCGGGCTGTGGCTCGACCAGCCAAACGGCGGCAACGGCAATCGTCTGCACAGGGCCGCCTGATGCAGGTCGCTTGACGCCCCAAGTGGCACTCCACATGCTCGAACCAATGCTGACCCGCCTCGAAACCATCATTGTCGAAAAACCCTGGGGTCGCACTGACGTCCCCAGAGAGTTCGGCGATTTCGGCGGGCGTCGGATCGGTGAAATCTGGTTTGCCAATCCCGCCGGCGACGACGCCCCGATCATGGTCAAATTCCTCTTCACGTCCGAACGCCTGTCGATCCAGGTTCACCCTGACGATGCGGCGGCAAGGGCTGCGGGTTTCCCCCGGGGCAAGGAAGAATGCTGGCTGATCCTCGACGCCCAGCCTGATGCCGAACTCGGCGTCGGCCTGACCGCCGCGTCTACACGCGAAGCGCTCCATAATGCGGCGATCGACGGCACGATCGTCGACATGGTCGACTGGCGGCCGTCGAAGGAGAACGACTTCGTTTACAACCGCGCGGGCACGATCCATTCGATCGGCGGCGGGCTGACCATCGTCGAGGTGCAGCAGAATGTCGACTGCACCTATCGCCTCTATGACTATGGCCGCCCGCGCGAACTGCAACTGGACGAAGGACTGAAGGTCGCGACGCCCGGCCCGGTGCACGATTTGCGCGACACCGTCGTGGCCCCCCACGCCAACATCATGCTGGTCAGCGGACCGCATTTTTATCTCGCGCACCTTGCCGCGCCGATCGACGTCGCGCTTCTCGAACGAGCGGCGGGCGAATTCACTTTCGTGCCGCTATCGGCAGGCTGCCGCGTCGCTGGTGAGCCTGTCGCGTTCGGTGAGGCTGTGCTCTTCACCGATCCGGAGGCTATCGAGATCGACGAAGGCGCCCGGGCACTTCTGGCTTGGGCCTGATCGCGCCAATACCCTCCCCTTGCGGCCCCGCCCGCCATCTCCCATATCCGGCCGCATGACCAATCCTCATGCGCAAAGTGCCGCGCCCTGGCACGGAACCACCATCCTTTCCGCCCGCAGCCCCGGCAAGGTCGTCATCATCGGCGACGGTCAGGTATCGATGGGCCAGACGGTGATGAAGCCCAACGCCCGCAAGGTGCGCCGACTCCACGACGGCAGCGTCATCGGCGGCTTCGCCGGCGCGACCGCCGACGCCTTCACACTGTTCGAACGCCTCGAAGCCAAGCTCGAACGTCACAATGGCCAGCTGCTTCGCGCTGCGGTCGAACTTGCGAAGGACTGGCGCACCGATAAATATCTGCGCAACCTTGAGGCGATGATGATCGTCGCCGACAAGGAGGTGACTTTGGTCATCACCGGCAACGGCGACGTGCTGGAACCGCAGGGCGGAATCGCCGCGATCGGATCGGGCGGCAATTATGCGCTGTCGGCCGCGCGCGCGCTCGTCGACTATGAAAAAGACCCCGAGGTGCTGGTGCGCAAGGCGATGGAGGTTGCCGCCGATATCTGCGTCTACACCAACGACCAGTTCACCCAAGAAACCATCGAAATCCAGGCGTAAAAAATGAACAAAGATCTCACTCCCAGGGCAATCGTTGCCGCGTTGGACACGCACATCATCGGCCAGGACGCCGCCAAGCGCGCGGTCGCCGTGGCGCTGCGCAACCGCTGGCGCCGTCAGCAGCTGTCACCCGATCTCCGTGACGAGGTCAGCCCCAAGAATATTCTGATGATCGGCCCCACCGGCTGCGGCAAGACCGAGATTTCGCGCCGTTTGGCCAAGCTTGCCGATGCGCCCTTCATCAAGGTCGAAGCGACCAAATTTACCGAGGTCGGCTATGTCGGCCGTGACGTCGAACAGATCGCGCGCGACCTGGTCGAGGAAGCGGTGCGGCTCGAGAAGGACCGCCGCCGCGAGGCCGTTCGCGCCGCCGCCGAGGAGGCGGCGATGGAACGGCTGCTCGACGCGCTGACCGGAAAAGGCGCAAGCGAGGCGACGCGCCAGAGCTTTCGCCAGCGCATCCGCGAAGGCCATCTCGACGACAGCGAGGTCGAGATCGAAGTCGCCGACGCGCCGAGCACGCCATTCGAACTGCCGGGCCAGCCGGGCCAGATGAGCATGATCAATCTGTCGGATATGCTCGGCAAGGCGATGGGCGGAGCACCCAAGAAGCGCCGTAAACTAAAGGTTATCGAGGCCGCGACGCGATTGATCGAGGAAGAGCAGGACAAGCGCCTCGATCAGGATGATGTCGCGCGCATTGCGCTCGCCGATGCCGAAGCGAACGGGATCGTTTTCCTCGACGAGATCGACAAGATCGCGGTCAGCGATGTGCGCGGCGGATCGGTCAGCCGCGAAGGCGTGCAGCGCGACCTGCTGCCGCTGATCGAGGGCACGACGGTCGCGACCAAATATGGGCCGATGAAAACCGACCATATTCTGTTCATCGCATCGGGCGCTTTCCATGTCGCCAAGCCGAGTGACCTGCTCCCCGAGCTTCAGGGCCGCCTGCCGATCCGCGTAGAACTCAGCGCGCTCACCGAAGCCGACTTCGTGCGCATCCTTAGTGAGACCAAAGCGGGACTGCCCGAGCAATATGTCGCGCTTCTTGGCACCGAAGGCGTGACCATCACCTTCACCGATGATGCGATCGCGCGTGTCGCCAAACTGGCTGCCGAGGTGAACGAACGCGTCGAGAATATCGGTGCGCGCCGTCTGCAGACGATCATGGAGCGGCTGGTCGAAGAGGTCAGTTTTGGTGCCGAGGATATGTCAGGAACCACATTGGCGATCGACGCAGACTATGTCGAGCGCCAGCTTTCGGAGATCGTGGGCGATACCGACCTCAGCAAATATGTGCTCTGACGTGCTGTTTTTCGGACAGAACTAGATCGCCCTCTTTTCAGCCGGTCGATTGCCGAACTTCATTTGACTTTGCCGCGCCGTCAGTGCGATGACGGCGGGGCACGATCCACATGGGTTGCGAACGGTCGGCACCGGAGACAACAATGGCAGACGAAGAGGTCGCCACCCAAGGCGAACTGGCGATTACGCGTACGGGTGATCGACTGCGCCTTGCGCGTGAAGCGGCAGGGCTCTCGCTCGCCGATGTCGCGACACGCACGCGCATCACGCAGCGTCACCTCGCCGCGATCGAAAAGTCTGATTTTTCGGAACTTCCGGGCCGTACTTATGTGACTGGTTTCGCCCGCGCCTATGCCCGCGCCGTCGAACTTCCCGAGGCGGAGGTCGGCGCCGCCATTCGCCGCGAACTCGAAGAGGACGCCTATGGCTCGCGGCCGCTTTATGAAGCCTATGAGCCCACAGATCCGGCACGCCTGCCGACCGCGCGACTGACCTGGACCCTCGTCATCGTGACGTTGCTGCTCGCATCGGCCTATGGCGTCTGGCGCTTCCTGTCGGTCGAGCCCGACGAGGCGCTAATCGCAGCCCAGAACCGCGCCGCGGATGCCTCGGAAGCGCCGCAGAGCGACGCTACCGCTGCATCGCCAACCAAGGCCGGAGCCACCGCTTCGGCCGTGGCCGCAAACGCTCCGGTTGTCCTGACGGGTGTGTCAGAGGTCTGGATCGGCTTCGACGACGCGCAGGGCAAGACCGAAAATTGGCGCACGCTGGACGCTGGGGAAACCTATCAGGTCCCCCCCGCCTATATCGATCAATTCACCCTGCGCACCAGCATTCCGCAAGCGCTGAAGGTCACCGTTGGCGGCCGCGACATCGGTCCCGTCGGTCCCGCCGACACGTTGGTCAAGGGCGTCTCGCTGAAGCCCGCCGATCTGGTGGCACGCGCCGAAGGCAATGGCACCGTAAACACGGCAACGCCGACCGCCCGGCCTCAGCCCAAGGGCTGAATCGGCCATCATTCGGACGGGCCAGAGCGGCAGCGCACCGAAATGGGTTTGCGCTGCCCAGCTTTGCCGCGTTATGAGCAGCGAAATTGGTTAATTAGTGGGGACCTAACGGCAGATGATGATGCGTCAGATCACTTTCCTGGGAGCGGCAACGATTGCGCTGGCTACGGCGATGCCGGCGGCGGCGCAGGACAATACGGTCGTCAAGCGGGTCGATCGGCTCGAAAAGGAAATGCGCGCGGTTCAGCGTTCGGTTTTTCCGGGCGGCAGTCCGACCTTCTTTGAAGGCGAGATCACGCCTGACAACACGCCCGGCGAACGCGCCCGCAGCAACGCCCCGGTGATCGACCTCACCGCACGCGTCGATGCGCTCGAATCGCAGCTGCAAACACTGACCGGCCAGACCGAACAAAATGCCTTCCGTCTGCGCGAACTGGAAAAGCAGTTCACTGCCTACAAAACCGAAATGGACAAACGCTTCGCGGATCCGACCGCCGCTGGCGAAGCGGTTGCGACGCCCGCCAGCCTCGCTCCGACGGTAAAGCCCCCCGCGACGGCGGCGACTGCGGCCGCAACGCCGGTCAAGAAGCCCGCCGCAAAGCCTGCGACCAGCGACGCCGCGCGGCTCGCGCTCGTCAAGAAGGTCGAAGTTCCGGCAAGCGGCAACGAGACCAAGGATGCCTATGATTATGGATATCGCTTGTGGGAAGCCAAGCTTTATCCCGAGGCGCAGGCCCAGCTGAAGACGGTCGTGACCAAATGGCCCAAGAGCAGCCAGGCGAGCTTCGCACAAAATCTGCTCGGCCGGGCCTATCTCGACGAAGGCAAGCCGAGCCTCGCCGCCGTCGCCTTCTACAATAATTACAAGGATCGCCCAAGCGGCGCCCGCGCCCCGCACAGCCTGATGTATATGGGCGTTGCGCTCGACAAGCTCGGCCGCAAGGCCGACGCCTGCAAGGCATTCCGCGAACTCGAAGAAGTCTATGGTGACAAGGCCCCGCAGGATGTCCGCACCGATGCTGCCGCCGCAAAAACAAAAGCAGGCTGCTGACCGCGACGCCGCGGATCGGCTGGCCGGCGATCTCGCCCAGCTCATCGGATCCGACTGGCATCGCCTGCATTATGGCGTCGCGGTTTCAGGGGGGCCCGACAGCATGGCGCTGCTGTGGCTGATGGCGTCATTGCTGCCCGGCCAAGTCTGGGCCGCAACGGTCGATCATGGTCTGCGCAAAGGTTCGGACGAAGAGGCCCGCATGGTTGCGGGTTTTTGCGAGCGCGAACATATTCCGCATTCGACGCTAAGCCCGCCGACGCCGATCAAGGGGTCGCAGCAGGCCGCAGCCCGAACCGAACGCTACCGCTTGCTCGAACAATGGCGCGAAGCGAACGCGCTCGACCATGTGGTCACGGCGCACCACGCCGACGATCAGCTCGAAACGATCGTGATGCGGCTGAACCGCAGCAGCGGCGTCGGCGGCCTTGCCGCGATCCGCGCCAAAAATGGCGTGGTCCTGCGCCCGCTGCTTCCCTGGCGGCGCAAAGAACTCGTGCATCTCGCGCTTGAAAACGACCTGCCCTTTGTCGACGATCCATCGAACAGCGACAATCGCTTCGACCGCGCCCGCCTGCGTCACGCATTGCAATCGCAAACCGCGCTCGATCCCGCCGCCGCGGCGAAATCGGCAGCGTGGCTCGCCGAAGCCGACGAAGCGCTCGATTGGTCGGTCGAGCGACTGATCGCTTCGTGGCCCGACGCCTCCGACATCGCAGTGATCCGCGATGATGGCTATCCGCCCGAAATGTTCCGCCGCATCGTCGCGCAGCGCCTGCGCGCCAATGCGCCGCAGCTTGTCCTGCGCGGCGCCTCGCTGGATGGCGTGATTGCGGCGATGCACCAAGGTCGGCGGGCGATGGTCGGCGCGCTGCTGATTGATGCCGTGCGCGGCCTCGAAGGGACGATTTGGCGCATTTCCGCGGCCCCGCGCCGGAAAGCGGCGAAAAAGGGCTGATTGCCTCATTGTCATTTAACCGGATTATCCTATCTTGTCGGGATAGGAGCGCAGTGCCGCGCCGTTGAGGAAAGATTCCGCATGCAGGACGACAAGGAACCGCAGGGCAACCCCTGGATGAAGAGTGTGATGATCTGGAGCGGCATCCTGCTTGCCATGCTCCTTGTCGCCTCGATGTTCGGCGGTGCGTCGCAGCCCGCCGGCAGTCCGCTTGCCTATTCCGAGTTCCGCCAGAAAGTCGAAGAAGGCAGCGTCAAGGACGTCATACTGTCCGAAGACAAGGTCACCGGAACGCTGTCGAACGGCGAGCGCTTCACTGCCAACGTCGTTCGCGATCCCGAACTGCTCAAGATGCTGAACGACAATAATGTCAAATATGACGGCAAAGCATCCGAAGCACCCAATTTCTGGATGTACATGCTCGTCCAGTCGCTGCCTTTCCTGCTGATCCTCGGCATCGCCTTCTTCGTTTTCCGTCAAGTTCAGAAGAACAACGGTTCGGGCGCGATGGGTTTTGGCAAATCGCGAGCGAAGATGCTCACTGAAAAGCAGGGCAAGGTGACCTTCGACGACGTCGCCGGCATCGACGAAGCGCGCGAAGAACTCGAGGAAATCGTCGAATTCCTGCGCGATCCGACCAAATTTTCCAAGCTCGGCGGCCAGATTCCCAAGGGCGCTTTGCTCGTTGGCTCCCCGGGTACCGGCAAGACGCTGCTCGCCCGCGCGATCGCAGGTGAAGCCGGCGTTCCCTTCTTTACCATTTCGGGTTCGGACTTTGTCGAAATGTTCGTTGGCGTCGGCGCCAGCCGCGTCCGCGACATGTTCGAGCAGGCGAAGCGCAACGCGCCGTGCATCGTTTTCATCGACGAAATCGACGCCGTCGGCCGCCATCGCGGCGCCGGACTCGGCAATGGCAATGACGAACGCGAGCAGACGCTGAACCAGCTGCTTGTCGAAATGGACGGTTTCGAAGCGAACGAAGGCATCATCATCGTCGCGGCGACCAACCGCCCCGACGTTCTCGACCCCGCGCTGCTGCGTCCGGGCCGCTTCGACCGGCAGGTCGTCGTGCCGCGCCCGGACATCGAGGGTCGCCAGAAAATCCTCGAGGTTCACACGCGCAAAAAGCCGCTGGCCCCCGACGTTGATCTGCGCCGCGTCGCACGCGGAACCCCCGGCTTCTCGGGCGCCGATCTGGCTAATCTTTGCAACGAAGCCGCGCTGCTCGCCGCGCGCAAGGGCAAGCGCCTGATCGCCAACGACGAGTTCGAAGAGGCGAAGGACAAGGTCATGATGGGCGCCGAACGTCGCTCGATGGTCATGACCGAAGATGAGAAGAAATCGACCGCCTATCATGAGGCCGGCCACGCGCTTGTCTCGCTCCACGTCGATGGCTGCGATCCGCTGCACAAGGTTACGATCATCCCGCGCGGCCGCGCGCTGGGTGTGACGTGGAACCTGCCCGAACGCGACCGCTATTCGACCAATATGAAGCAGATGAAGGCGCGCCTCGCGCTCTGCTTCGGTGGCCGCATCGCCGAACAGCTGATCTATGGCAAAGACGAGCTCAATACCGGCGCGTCGAACGACATCCAGCAGGCGACCGACATGGCGCGTTCGATGGTGATGGAATATGGCATGTCGGAAAAACTCGGCTGGTTGCGTTATCGCGACAATCAGGACGAGGTTTTCCTCGGCCACAGCGTGTCGCGCGCGCAGAATATGTCGGAAGAAACCGCCAAGCTGATCGACGCCGAAGTTCGACGCCTGGTTGAAGAAGGCGAAAAGGTCGCGCGCAAGGTTCTTACCGACAATATCGACGAGCTCCACCTGCTCGCCGGTGCGCTGCTCGAATATGAGACGCTGTCGGGCGAAGAGTCGAAGCGCGCGATCAAGGGTGAAGACATTGGCCGCGAAGACGATGCCGACAAGCGCGGTACGCCGGTCTCCGGTCACGCGGGCGGCATTCCGCAGATCAAGCGCAAGCCGCGGCCGTTCGGCGATGCCAATCCCCAAAGTGCCTAGGTTCCGGCCTAGCCCCTTCGATTCAGGGACTATTCATTGGGTGAGGGCAAGTTGCGACATATGACCAAACGGACATATGCACGTCTCTTGCCTGCCCTGCTCGCCGCTCCCTTTCTCTGCGCCATGGCGCCCGGCGACATGAGCGTTGCCGCCTTCCTCGCGCGCGCGACGTCGCTGGAGCGGCTTGGCCCGCTCGCACTCGCGACCCCTCAGGGAAATCAGCTCAAGGGCGAAGTAGTCGCCGCGGGGAAACGCTATAAGGCTCGGATCGACGCTGAGCGGCGCGCGGGCCGCAAGACGACGAGCTGTCCGCCCGAATCGGGAAGCCTGAGCCCCGACCAATGGCTCTCTCACCTCCGCAGCTACCCCGTCTCGACGCGCAAGTCGGTCAGCGTTTATTCGGCGTTCGATGCGCTGATGAAGAAACGCTATCCCTGCCCGGCCTGATGCGCCAAAGGTGCGCACAGGACCAAAGGAGACAGCGATGATCGGCAAAGCGTGGAATGCCCTGACCTTGGCGGTCGTTCTTGCTGCCGTCACGCAGCCGGCGGCGGCGCAGGGAACCGGCGCGCTGACGAGCAAGATCGAGCTCGAAAAACTAACCCCTGTCGGCGATGGCCAGGCTGCGAAAAAGTCCTATGTCACGCCCGACGTCGTCGTTCCGGGCGACCGCGTCCGCGTGTCCCTCGCCTTCACGAACAATGGGACCGCCCCGGCGGCTGGGATCAATCTGGTCAACCCGATCCCCGAAGGTCTGTTATTCGACGACACCGCTGACGCGGCGAATTTCAGCGTTTCCATCGACGGCGGCAAGACATTCGGTTCAATCGCAATCCTGACCGTGCCCGTCCAAGACGCAGCGGCTCGGCCTGCGACAGCCGCCGACGTCACCCATGTCCGTTGGTTGTGGCCCGATGCCATCGCGCCGGGCCAAAGCCGGTCGGTCGCTTTCTTCGGGCGTGTGCGGTGATCCGCTAGATGACGATCTATTGCGATGAATCGGGCGGGCTCAATACCGGCGTAATGACTTTTTCGGCCGTGATGATGACGCCCAAAGTCGCCGCAGACATCCATGAACGCTTTCGCAGCGTTACCGGGCTGCGCGGGGAGCTCAAAGGCAGCCGTATCAGCATCGTCGAACGCGCCTATCTGCTCGAACTTTTCGACCGCGCAGGGGGGCGAGCTTGGGTTGCAGTCGCCGAGCGCGACAAGCTTGCGCAGAATCCGGACGGCACCCTGCCCAGTGATCTTGCGCTCTATGCTGCCCTCCTCAATCTGGCGATCGGCCGCTGGCTGCCCGAAACGGGCGGAGTCTGTACCGATGTTGTAATCGACGACGGGCGCTATGATCCCAAGATTCTGGGCCATGTGCGCGCAGAGATACAGGCCGGGCTTGGCCAGTGGGGCCGCGCATCGCTGGCCGACAGCAAGCGCAGCGACGGGGTCCAGATCGCCGACGTGATCGCGAACAGCTTGTTCAATATCACCGTCGGCTCGCAGCGCGCACACCGCATTCAGCGGATCATTGACCCTATGCTGGCGTCGAAAGCCATCCGCGTCGCCGAACTCACGCAACTGCCATAACAAAAGGGCCGCAGTTTCCTGCGACCCTTTTGACGATAGATAGGTTGGTGCGCGCTTATTCGAAGTCGCTGCCACCACCTGCAGGGCTGCGCGGCGGCGCAGCGGCGGTCAGGCGAAGCGCTTCGGCCGAGCGGCTGATCGAGCTGATTTCATCGGGCGTATCGTCATCATCGACAACGACCTTCTGCATCGAAACGACCAGCGTTTCCTGCAACTCCTTCGGACGCACGGTCTGTTCGGCGATTTCGCGCAGTGCGACGACGGGGTTCTTGTCGCGGTCGCGATCGACGGTCAGCTCCGAACCGCCCGAAATCTCGCGGGCGCGATGCGCCGACAACAAAACCAGGTCAAAACGGTTGGGAACTTTGTCGACGCAATCCTCGACGGTAACGCGGGCCATGTTGTTTCCTTAGATATAGGAGAGGCCAGCCTTTTTGGAGGCGTGGCGGCAAGCGCTGCGCGCTAGCAGGCCGGCGGTTCGATGTCAATCAAAGCGCTACCTTGCAGCGCCCTCCGACGCGAGCCTATGAGCGGGTGATGACCGAAGCCTGTGCCACTGTCGACTTGTCCGAACGATTGACGGCGGACGTCGCCGGTCATCGGCTGGAGTTGATCTTCGACGGCAGCGAGCGGCTGCTCCGCCTGCTCGACCTGATCAACGGCGCGGCGCACAGCATCGAGATCATCATGTATATTTTCGAGGGCGATGCGGCGGGCAAGCGCATCCTCGACGCGTTATTGGTCGCCGCAAAGCGCGGCGTGCGCGTGCGCGCTGTCATCGACAGCTTTGGATCAGGTGACACCCCATACGGCCTGTTCGAGCCGCTGCGCGCGGCGGGTGGCAGCGTCACCTTTTTCTCGCGTCGCTGGCGTTCGACCTATCTGATCCGCAACCATCAGAAACTGATCCTGATCGACGATCATATAGCGGTCACTGGCGGCTTCAACATCGCCGACGATTATCTGAGCGCGCCGCGCGGCGACTGCTGGCTCGATATCGGCATGATCGTCAAAGGGCCGACCGTCGCGCGCGCGGCGCAGTGGTTTGCAGCAATCCATGATTACACCGTCAACAATGACGGCAAAGTTCTGATGTTGCGTCGGCTGGTGCGCGAATGGCGGATCGATGGCGGCGCGGTGTCGTGGCTCGTCGGCGGGCCGACCCAGCGGTTGTCGCCTTGGGCGCGCGCGGTGCGCGCCGACCTCGACGGCGCGCGTCAACTTGACATGGCCATGGCCTATTTCTCGCCCGGCCAAGGCATGCTCCGCCGATTGGGGCGCGTTGCACGGCAAGGCCGCGCCCGGTTCGTGATGGCCGGCAAGTCGGACAACCCCGCAACGATCGGCGCATCGCGCCTGCTCTATGGCTATCTGCTGCGCAAGACAGCCGAAGTCTGGGAATATCAACCGTGCAAATTGCACATGAAGCTGATCGTGATCGACGATGTCGTCTATATCGGGTCAGCCAACTTCGACGTTCGCAGCCTGTTCGTGAACGTCGAGGTGATGGTGCGGATCGCCGATACGGCTTTTGCCCAGAAGATGCGCAACTTCCTAGGCCAGCTGCGACCGGACTGTGAACTGATCACACCAGAGTCGCACAAGGCGCGTGGCAATTGGCTGACGCGCCTTCGCTGGACGCTTGCCTGGTTCGTCGTCGGGGCGGTCGATTATACCGTGTCGCGAAAGCTCAACTTCGGGCTCGGCGATCCCGATCCGGAAGTCTGAGAGCGGACCTTCAGTCCTTCCAGCCCCAGAACAGGAAGCACGGCGGGACGTTCACCCACTCGAACGCATTGTCGATGCGATTGAAATGTGCCGCGAGGAAATCGCGCGCCCGCGCGCGGAACTGATAGACGAGGAATGCGCCGCCCGGCCGAAGCACGCGGTGCGTGGCCGCAGCGATCGCCGGGCCGACTCCGGCGGGCAGCGTCGAGAAAGGCAGGCCGGAAAGCACATAGTCCGCATGCTCGAACCCGTGCGCGCGCACGATCTCTTCGACATCGGCGGCCGATCCGTGGACCGCAACAAAGCGGCTGTCCCGGATATCCTTGCGCAGATAGTCGATAAAATCCTCGTTCGTGTCGATCGCGATCAACATCGCGTCGCCGGCCATCCGTTCGAGCACGGGCCGGCAGAAAGTGCCGACGCCCGGACCATATTCGACGAACAGCTTGGTGTTCTTCCAGTCGACGGGCCGCAGCATGTGGCGGATCAGCGTCGGTGAGGACGGAACAATCGATCCCACCATGACCGGATGCTTGATGAAGCCGCGGACGAACATGCCCCACGGCCCGAAAAAGCGCTTGAGGCTCTCGCGAAGCCGGCGGCCCAGCGGAGCTTTCTTGTCTTGGGCCTGCGCCCGCGGATTGGTCATGATGGCTTTCGCGTTGTTGCGGTTGGCAAAGGCGTGGCAAAATCGGCGCGATGGCGCAAGGAAAGAGTCTGTCTTGACTCTGGACAGACAGGCGCCCGCGTGTAGGGAGAGGCGGCGTTACCGACCACGGGCAAGGAGGGGCGAACATGGCGACGACATCGCATTCCATCCCCTCGGACCGCATGGCGGTCTTGTTTGCCGTGATGCTGGTCGCCGCCGCGGGCAACACCGCGATGCAGTCGATCCTGCCCGCGATCGGCGCAAAACTGCATATTCCCGACGTCTGGGTCAGCCTGGCGTTCAGCTGGTCGGCCCTGCTCTGGGTGCTCACCGCGCCGCATTGGGCGCGACAATCGGACAAGCGTGGGCGCAAAGCGCTGATGGCACTCGGGGTTGTCGGCTTCCTGTCTTCGATGGCGCTCTGCGGGCTCACACTCTGGGCCGGGCTGGAAGGCTATATCGCCGCGGGGGTCACGTTCATCATCTTCGCCGTCTTTCGGAGCCTCTACGGCGGCTTCGGTTCGGCATCGCCACCGGCAGTTCAGGCCTATGTCGCCGCGCGCACCGATCCGGAGCAACGCACGCAGGCGCTTTCGCTCGTCTCGTCGTCCTTTGGGTTAGGCACGGTCATCGGCCCCGCGATCGCGCCCTTTTTCATCCTGCCGATCGTCGGGCTTGCAGGCCCCCTGCTCGTCTTCGCACTGATTGGTCTCGTGGTGCTGCTGATGCTGCGCTGGCGCCTGCCCGACGACGTGCCCCGCTATGCCGCGCGCGGCAATATCGCCGCCTACCCCACCGCCGCGGGGTCACCCGAAACTGCGAGCGACGAAAGCGAAGACGAAATCGTCGATCCGTCGGCCGCTGCGGCCCCTCCCCTCCGCTGGACCGACACGCGCGTGCGCCCCTGGCTGCTCGCCGGGCTGTTCGGCGGCCAGGCACAAGCGATGGTGCTCGGAGTGATCGGCTTTCTGATCCTCGACCGGCTGCATCTGCGCCTCCGTCCCGACGAGGGCGCGGCGATGACCGGAATCGTGCTGATGGCAGGCGCCTTTGCAACGCTGCTCTCGCAATGGGGGTTGATCCCGATACTGAAAATGTCGCCGCGTACCGCAGTGTTGTGCGGTGCCAGTCTTGGCGGCGTCGGGACGGTGATGATAGGCCTGTCGTACGACTTCCACGGCATCATCATCGGCTTCGCGCTCGCCTCGCTAGGGTTCGGACTGTTTCGCCCGGGCTTCACCGCGGGCGCCTCGCTATCGGTGCCTCGCCGTGATCAGGGCAGCGTCGCGGGGATGACCGCATCGATTAACGGATCGGCCTATATCGTATCGCCCGCGGTCGGCGTGCTGCTGTATAACTGGCACCCGATGGTTGCTTACGGGTTGATGGCCGGCTTTTGCGGCTGGCTGGTCCTGTGGGGCTGGTCGGCGCTGAAACCGAACCAGCCCAAGGAACAGAAGCTTTAGTCTGCCGTATCGTCGTGCTTGCGCTCGCGAACGGGCTTGAGCATGCCGGGCGCGAAAAAGCCTATCGGATCGACACTCATCGCGGCCTGTTTGATCTCGCCCTGGATCTTCTCATAATCCTTTTCCATCGCCTCGGTTACCGAGGCGCGGGTGTCCGTCAGCGCCGCCTCGAAATCGTCCATCGTCACAGTCTCGCTGTCGAGCGATCGCTTGAGCGCGGCGAGCCCGGCGCGACGTGTCAGGTCCTCCAGATCGGCACCCGTAAAGCGGTCCGATCGTTCAGCCAGAACGGCCAGATCGACATCTTTCGCGAGCGGCATTTTGCCGGTCTGGATTTCGAGGATGCGGCGGCGGCCCTCCTTGTCGGGGACCGCAACATAGATGAGTTCGTCCAGACGGCCCGGACGAAGCAACGCCGGGTCGATCAGGTTCGGGCGGTTGGTGGCGCCGATAACGACAACCGACTGCATCTCCTCGATCCCGTCCATCTCGGCGAGGATCGTGTTGACGACGCGCTCGGTTACTTGCGGCTCGCCTGACGTGCCGCTGCCGCGTGCTGGCACCAGACTGTCGAGCTCATCGATGAAGATGATCGTCGGTGCCACGGCGCGCGCACGCGCGAAAAGTCGCGCAATCTGCTGCTCGCTCTCGCCATACCATTTCGACAGCAGGTCCGACGATTTGATCGAAATGAAATTGGCGTCGGATTCGCGCGCTGCGGCCTTGGCCAGCAAGGTCTTGCCGGTTCCCGGCGGGCCGTAGAGCAGGAAACCCTTCGCTGGCCGAATGCCGAGCCGTCGGAAAGCCTCAGGATTCTTCAAAGGCAGTTCAATCCCTTCGATCAACTTTTCGCGCGCGGCGTCAAGCCCGCCAATGTCGCTCCAGCGCGTCTTGGGCGCCTGCACCATCACTTCGCGCATCGCGGAGGGCTGCACGCGTTTTAGCGCATTGTTGAAGTCCTCGCGCGTGACGCGAAGCTCTTCGAGCACATCGGCCGGAATCGTGCCTTCGGCGAGGTCGAGCTTCGGCATGATCCGCCGCACGGCCTCGATGGCGGCTTCGCGCGTGAGCGCCGCCATATCGGCGCCGACGAACCCGAAGGTCGTGCGCGCCAGCTCTGCAAGGTCGACGTCTTCGGCGAGCGGCATACCGCGCGTGTGGATGCCCAGTATCTCGCGCCGACCGCTCTCGTCGGGAACGCCGATCACTATCTCGCGGTCGAAACGGCCCGGACGGCGCAGCGCCTCGTCGATCGCATCGGGACGATTGGTCGCCGCGATGACGACGAGGTTGAGCCGCGGCTCAAGCCCGTCCATCAGCGTGAGAAGCTGCGCGACAAGACGCTTTTCGGCCTCGCCCTGCACCTGCCCACGCTTCGGCGCGATCGAATCGATTTCGTCGATGAACAGGATCGACGGCGCCGCCTTTGCCGCGGCCTCGAACACATCGCGCAAACGCTTTTCGGACTCGCCGTAGGCGCTGCCCATGATTTCGGGGCCGTTGATCAGGAAGAATTGCGCGTCGCTTTCGTTGGCGACCGCACGCGCCAGCCGCGTCTTGCCCGTCCCCGGCGGCCCATGCAGCAGCACCCCGCGCGGCGGATCGACGCCGAGGCGCTGGAACAGCTCGGGATAGCGGAGCGGCAGTTCGACCATCTCGCGAAGCTGATCGATCGTCTCTCCAAGCCCACCGAGATCGTCATAGGTGACGTCGGTGCGCCGCGCGTCCTGCGGCTCCTGATATTCGGGAAGCAGTTCGATTTCGGTATTTTCGTCGATGAAGACGACGCCCTTGGGGGTCGCCGATACGACAAGAAGACGCACCTCGGCGAGCGCATAGGCGGGCGCGTTGAGCATCTGGCGGAGCTGCGGCGGCATATCGCCCGACGGCAGGCGCTGCTGACCCGCGGTCGCAACCGTATCGCCTGCGACCACCGGACGGCCAAAGAAGCTGCGCTTCAGAGCATTCGCCGACCCCTGAAGACGCAGATTTTCCTGCGCCGGTGCAAACACCACGCGCGTTGCCGGACGCGCTTCCACACGGCTCAGTTCCACCATATCGCCGGCACCTGCGCCCGCATTGGCGCGCTGCAACCCGTCGAGGCGGATGACTTCCAGCCCCTCGTCTTCGGCATAGGGCAGCACGACGCGCGATGCGGTTTGCCGCTTGCCGCTGATCTGGATGATGTCGCCTTCGGTGACGCCGAGTTCGGCCATGACGGAGCGCGGAATGCGTGCGATACCACCACCGCTTTCCTCGGCGCGAGAGTTCGCAACCTGCAGTTTTACCTGTTTTTCTTTTACCGCTGCATCGGCCAAGGCGTGTCTCCCGCAAAATGGTCAGAATGCGAAGATAGGAAGGTGGTTCCCGATTTGCGACCCCTCCTGATCGCAATCGGCCCGCGCCAATTTATGCCGCACTGCACAAAATTGTAGAATCTCCCGCAAGCTCATGTCATCATCGGCAACCGATATGCCACGCCTTCCTCCCCTTAGCAGCATGGAAGCCTTTCAGGAGGTCGCCCGCCATGGCACCGTCAAGGCCGCGGCGATCGAACTCGGCCTGTCGATGCCGGCGCTGTCGCGTCGCATCCAGACTCTCGAGCATGCCGTCGGGCGTCCGCTGTTCAACCGCCATCACCACGGCCTCAGCCTGACCGAAGCAGGGCGCACATTGCATGAGCAATTGTCGCCGATCCTCGACGAACTGCGCACCGTGATCGGCCAGGTCGGCAGCCCCGACGCATCGCTTCGCCTGCACCTCAACGTCCTGCCGCTGTTTGCGCAGCAACGCCTGTTTCCGCGCCTTCCCGAACTGCGGCGCAAACATCCAGAATTGCATATCGACATCGACACCATGTCGCACGCCGAAGCCCGGTTGGGCGAAGGCATCGACGCGGCGATCGCCCTCGCTCGCTCGATCGATCCGGCGCTCTATGCCGCACGGCTCGATCAGGACAAGGTGTTCCCGATTGCTTCGCGGACACTGGCCGACGGTGACCGCGCGATCACGGTTCCCGAACAGATGCAGCGGATGACGATCCTGCTCCACCGCGAGATGCCCGAGACCTTCACCGAGTGGAAAAAGGCGATCAGCATGCCCTATCTGGAACCGGCCGGGATCGATTATTTCGATTCGGGGCCCTTGATGCTCGAAGCCGCGGCGCAGGGGATCGGCGTCGCTTTCATGCATGGCCATCACTTCGATGATGCGCATGACCCGCGGCTCATCCGCCTGTTCGATTTCGACGTCGACAGTCCGTACAGCTATTGGTTCGTCTGCCGCCCGCGCGCGCTGCGCCAGCCGGCAGTCAAGCTGTTCCACGACTGGCTGCTTGCGGCGAAAATCTGAGCGTTGCGCTGCCGCGCAAGCCGGTTCTGAAATCAGGAAAAATGGTGCTGCTGGACAGGATTGAACTGTCGACCTCGTCATTACCAATGACGCGCTCTACCACTGAGCTACAGCAGCAACCGGTGCGCCTGCAAACGCATGTTTGCTGGGCAGGCGCGGCCTATGGCGGGGCGTCCTTCGCCTGTCAAGGTGCGAGACTTGACGATGCGGCAATTTCGCGGGCATGGCTCTTTACGTGAGCAAGCTGCCTTCCCCCGCCGACATCGAACGCGAGCGCCGTCTGGCCGAGGCCTTGCGTGACAATTTACGCAAACGCAAAGCGCAGGCGCGCGACAACAAAGCTGAAATCCCGGCTAAAGACTGACCGTTACCGTCACGTCGTCGCCCTCGAAAAGTTCCTCGGCCTTTCGAACTGCGGCCTTCACCGGCAATAGCCAACCGCCGCTTTCCTTGTGAGGAAAGACGGATGTTTTCCAACATGTCCCGCCGATCATCGCCTCGACCCGTGCCGATCCAAATCCCTTACGTCCGTCGAGCCACTGTCCGCCTATCGCCGCAAGTCGGATGCCGTCGGCCACTTCGCCAGCGATCGTGACGAAGAACCACGCCGCAGGGGCCGTCGCCGATTGCCAGCGCCAAAGCGGTGCCGTGACGGTGAAATCTTCCACGCCGCTACTTTGCGGCAACCGGACGGACGGGTACTGGAATGTTGCAGATGTCCGCGCCGCCGGCAGGTTTGATGAAGAACGGATCGCGCCGGTTTTCACGCGCCTCGGCATAGCGCGCGAAAGCGTCGCTCTCGGTCGAAAGATATTCGAAGCGCGGTTGCTGTGCGGCGGGCAGCTCGGTGGCGACACGAATCGATGTTATTCCTACGCGTTCTGCCGCATCCTCATAAAAGCCGAGCGCGCCCGTTCCGCGTGGCAGGCTGGACAGATGCTCGATCCCGCTGATCACGCGGCCAACAACCGCAATATTGCGGTCGAGATGACGCGGCGCGTGGCCGATGACGGTGTAAAGTTCGGCTCCGCTTCCCGCATCCGGCGACAAATTTCGGCCTACCCCAACGGCGGCGTAGCAATGGAGCGGCCATACATCGATTTTGGAAACGAAAATTCCACCGTCCTTCACATCGCCCTTTAATGCGAGCGGCCAGCCCTTCCAGAACAGGTTGCCAGAGCTATAGGCATCGTCGCCCTCCTGGGCCGGGCCCACCAATATGCCTTGCGACGCTCCATCCAGCGGCGACAGCTCGATGTTCCATTTGCCTGGCATGCCCCGCCTTGCCAATGACTTGAATCCGACGGTGTAAGCCTCTTCGCGCGTCACCGTGAGCCCCGTCGGCAGTGCCTTCTTCTCGGTCGCATCGCCCCATTGCGCGACATAATTGTCCTGCACCCGGTTGATGCTGGTGCCGTCCCACCAGTGCGCGGCGGCGAGTTTACGGATATTGCCGATCCAATCTTGGCTAAACGGTGCGGGCATCAGCTGGATGACGACACGGCGCGGCTTGCCCCTGGCATCCGGCGCGAGGTCCATCACGAGCAGGTCCGACGGCGCAATCGCGATCCAGTCGCTTGCGGGTGCGGCGGAGGCGATCTCTCCCGGCGACGGGATCGGTGCGGGCTCCTCAGCGGAAGCGGGAAGGATGAGTGACGCGGCCGCAACGGCCATCAGGAGCAGATGTTTCATGACCGATGTCTGCCACGCCCAATCGGCTTGCG
The DNA here is from genome assembly GCF_057657055.1 of Sphingopyxis sp. Soil_C_28. NCBI lineage: Bacteria > Pseudomonadati > Pseudomonadota > Alphaproteobacteria > Sphingomonadales > Sphingopyxidaceae > Sphingopyxis > Sphingopyxis sp. Soil_C_28. The sequence goes on along the minus strand of NZ_JBDGJE010000001.1, from coordinate 859,103 downwards.
AAAGCCCCGCCAAGCGATTAGGGCGCCCGTTCCAGTGCATGCGGAGCGGTGGCCGAGTGGTCGAAGGCGCTCGCCTGGAAAGTGAGTATAGGTCAAAAGCCTATCGTGGGTTCGAATCCCACCCGCTCCGCCATAATATCTTGATGTGATATTCAAATTTTCCCGGCAAGCGGTGCGGCAACCGAGTTCGGCGGCAGCATAAAAATATATTGGCCTGCTGCAGATTGTGGCGCGGGTGTTTATATTCATCATTGACGATATGGCGCGCCCTCGTCGGCGGGGCAGGATATTTGCGCGCGGCCGAATGATGCGGAGCGCGATGGCGCCGGGAGAATGAGCGAGTGAAGCCTCCGTATCTTGACACTTTGGCAGGTCTGACTGCGACGTCCGACGGAGAGGCATTTGCCGTCGATGACGGCGATGGCAGCTTTACGATCTATTTGAACGACGACGGCGTTGCGGTCGCGCATCGCAGGCTGGCGACGATGCTGGGCCTTGCTTCTGCCATGGGCGGAGCGATCGCTGGCAATGGCGCCGCAGCGGCAGCGAGCGATGCTTCGACAGCAGATCGCCCGCGCATAAGGGTCGAGGACTATGGAAGCATCCAGCAAGCGTTCGACGCCGCCTCGACACGGGGGGCTGATCTGCATTTTCGTGCCGGCAAGACCTACGCGTGGCCAATTTCCGGGGTCAGCGTCGATCGCAGGGTGAGGGTCGTGGCGACGGGCGCCCGTATCGAGATCGCCGCGCCCGTAACCGCTCTGACCTTCAACACCGGCGCCGACGGCAGCGAAGTCGATGGCGGCCAGTGGGTTTACACGGGACCGACGATCAAGGGCTACTCCGCCGGCAGCAATGCGATCCGCGTTTCCGGAACACGCAACGGCGCACGAAGCGCGCCGACCTTCATCCAGAATGTGTGGATCAGGAACGCCATCTTCGATGGCTTCGGCAATATCGCCGTCGAGTGGCGCTTCGCCTGGCACTGTGGCGACGAGAATCTGCGCTGCCTTAAATGTGGTTATGCCGGCGTCTATTGCTACTCGGTCGAAACTTACCGGTCGACCCGGCTTTTTGTAAGCACGCTCGCGGGCCAACTCGACACGGGCCAGCCTTCAACGAGCGAGCTCAATGCCTATGGCTTCACCGCCACGGCGCTGACCGGTGGCACCCCCGATCGCATACGCGACCCTTACAGCCGCGACATTGTGGTCGACAGCCCCACCATTCGTAACGTGCCGACCTGGCATGCGATCGACAGCCACGGTTCCGATGCGATGGTCGTCCGGAATGCGACCATCACAGATTGCCGCCGGGGGGTCGTGTTCACCGGCCTTTCGGACCGGGGAACGACCAACAGCGCTGCGATCGGCTGCACCGCGACGAACAATTTTTCAGCATCCGATACCAACGCGAATGGTTCGCCCAAAAAGGGCGAGGCGTTCTGGGACGTCGGCCCGTCCAGCGCCCACCGCAACCGATTCAACAGCTTTCCAAGTTGCACGGCCTTTGGCCATGGCAACCCCGTCTCCGACGACGGCGCGATCACGATCGGGAACGCCGACGATGGAACATATAATATCTGGGACGAGCAATCGCAGCGCGTCGGATGGAGGATTGGCAGCAATGTCGCCCGCGCGACGATCGACGCGCAGACCACGAACGTCCGTCATGCGACCATAAACCCGTCGGTGGCGCGCATCGAGGGCCATGATATCGGCTTGCGGATCGTCCGTTGGCGATCGGGCGAGCGCGATGCTTCGATCGACAAGCACGTCATGGTCAACGGCCTGATCGTAGCATACACCAACACCAACGCGGCGATTTCCTTTGGGGACTTCGATCTGACCGATTGCACCGCGGGTGAAATCCTCTCGTCGAGAGGAGTGAAGATCGCCGCCAGACTGAGCGGCCTGTCTCGGTAAGCGGACCGAGCAGCCCGGACCTCAGGCGCAGGCCGAGCCACGGGGCCGTCCGGTCGCCCTCAGAAACAGACGCACATGCTGCCGAGAACCGGCCAGCAGTACTCTATAGGGGAGAAATCCAAAGCCTCCGGCGCTTTCAACAAGCTGCTGGAAGGAAATGGTGCACCCGGAGCGATTCGAACGCCCGACCCTCAGATTCGTAGTCTGATGCTCTATCCAGCTGAGCTACGGGTGCGTGGAGAGGCGCCTTTAAGGGGCGTCGCGCGGGGGCGCAACCCCCTATTTCAGCTTTGTGACCGTGGCGCACGACGATTGTCGGCGTACCACGTCCAGCGCGCCAATTTCCGCGGGGTCTTTCAGCAAAAGACGGATCAACGCGATGCCATGATCATGGTTCGTGCGCACGATCTCGGCGCCCTTCGGCACAGCCTGTCCCTCGCGGGCGACGATGATTCGAAATGGCTTCGTGCCTGCTTCGACATCGTTGCGCACGAAAATCACGTCGGTCGCGGCGTCGAAGATGCTGAGCGATGTATAACGGCCCGACACCGGCGCAACATCGATCGCGATCGGTCCTGCCGACAGATCATAGGGGCAGCTCGAATAAGCCAGATCGGGGCTCGGCCGCACGACCGGCTGGCGTTCCGGTGTCGCGAGATTGCCGTAGGACATGGTGTTGGTACCGCCCTGCCCCAACCGGTCGATTGCGACATTCATCAGACCATAAGGGATCGCCCAAATGGAGGCGTATGCGGTGCCCGCGGCGACCAGAACGCCGAGAAGGAGCGGACCGAGCCAGTTGCGCATCTCAGCAGCCCTCCTTGACGATTCGCGGCAGCACCGCCTTCGCAGGATCGGCGCGGAAACCCTTGCCGGGGTTGTACATTCGCAACGTCAGATGAAAGGGCTGCCCCTTCGTTCCGGGAAGCCAGGCGCCCGCTACAGGCTTCGCCGGCGCGATTGTGACGCGCCACTCGCCCTTGGCATCGAGCGCGACATTCGCGCCGTTCACCGACCAGATGTTCGCAGGGTTCGCGACAAGATAGCCTGCCTCGTCATAGATGGTTACGCTCCACCACCGGGCATCGAGCGGCGTACCCGACAGGCTATAGCGGCAATTGCCGTCGAGCTTCGCGCCCCCAGCGTCGGTCTTCGCCGACCAATAGACGGTTTCCGTCGCCGGCAGCGCGAGGAGCCCGGCGCGCGCCACCGCGGCGCGGGTGATCGGGTCTGTCGCCTTCGTGCCGAAGCCGAGCGACGTCGTCCATGGACCGTTGACGATCGCGCCGTCGCTGAGACCGCCGCCGGTGATCCACCAGGCCGCGCCGAGCCCCGCCGCTATCCCGCCCACCAATGTGATCGCATAGCGGTGCCAGCTCTTCATGCGCGCCCTCCCCGTTTTCGCCCCGTTATTTGCCCTTTTTCAGCGCAGCCTGAGCGGCCGCGAGGCGGGCGATGGGGACACGGTAAGGCGAGGCGCTGACATAGTCGAGACCCGTCTTTTCACAGAAGTGGATGCTCGGCGCGTCGCCGCCATGTTCGCCGCAAATGCCCAGCTTGACGTCGGGACGCGTCTTGCGGCCGCGCTCGGCCGCCAGCTCGATCAACTGCCCGACACCCTCGACATCCAGACTGACGAACGGGTCGGTCAGGAAAATGCCCTTGTCGACATATTGCGTCAGGAAGCGGCCCGCGTCGTCGCGGCTGATGCCGATCGTGGTCTGCGTCAGGTCGTTGGTACCGAAGCTGAAGAATTCGGCGGTCTCGGCAATCTCGCCCGCCATCAGCGCCGCGCGCGGCAGTTCGATCATCGTACCGACGAGATAAGCGATCTCGCGACCCTTTTCCGCGAACACAGCTTTGGCCTGTGCGTCGACGACCGCCTTCATCAGATCGAATTCGCGGCGCGTCGCCACCAGCGGGATCATCACCTCGGGGATCGGCGCGGCGCCGGTTTCGGCAGCGACGTCGCACGCCGCCTCGAAGATCGCACGCGCCTGCATTTCGTAAATTTCGGGGTAAGTGACGCCGAGGCGGCAGCCGCGATGGCCGAGCATCGGGTTGAATTCGTGCAGCTCATTGGCGCGCGCCTTGAGCGCTTCGATCCCGACCCCCGCAGCCTCGGCCACATCGGCGAAATCCTCTTCACGCGTCGGCAGGAATTCGTGAAGCGGCGGATCGAGCAGGCGGATGGTGACGGGAAGCCCCGCCATCACCCCGAAGATCGCCGCGAAATCGCCTCGCTGTTCGGGGAGCAGCTTGGCGAGCGCGGCGCGGCGGCCGTCCTCATTTTCGGCTAAGATCATCTCGCGCACCGCGGTGATACGCGCGGCGTCGAAGAACATATGCTCGGTGCGGCAGAGGCCGATGCCCTCGGCGCCGAAATCGCGCGCAACCTGGGCGTCCTGCGGGGTTTCGGCGTTGGCGCGCACCTTCATGCGGCGGACCTGGTCGGCCCACACCATCAGCGTGCCGAAATCACCGACGAGTTCGGGAAGCAGGGTCGGAACCTCGCCGGCCATCACTTCGCCCGTCGAGCCGTCGAGGGTCAATATATCGCCTTCGCGCAGTTCGCGTCCGCCGACGCGCAAAATGCGCGTCGCGCCATCAATCGACAGCCCGCCCGCACCCGATACGCAAGGACGGCCCATGCCGCGTGCGACAACCGCGGCGTGTGACGTCATGCCGCCGCGCGCGGTCAATATGCCCTTTGCCGCGTGCATACCGTGAATATCTTCGGGTGAGGTTTCGACGCGAACGAGGATTACGGCCTCGCCCATTTCGGCTGCCTTTTCAGCGCCATCGGCTGTGAACATGATCTTGCCCGACGCCGCGCCGGGGCTTGCGGGAAGACCCTTGGTCAGCACGTCACGCGGTGCCTTCGGGTCGAGCGTCGGGTGGAGCAGCTGGTCGAGTGCGCCCGGATCGACGCGGCCAACGGCCTCCTCCTCGGTGATCAGTCCTTCGGCGACCATTTCGACCGCGATCTTGAGAGCCGCCTTAGCGGTGCGCTTGCCCGAACGCGTTTGCAGCATCCACAAAGTTCCGCGTTCGACGGTGAACTCGATGTCCTGCATATCGCGATAATGGGTTTCGAGCGTGTCGAAGACGCGGCCGAGTTCCTCGAAGGTCTCGGGCATCGCTTCTTCCATCGATGCCGGCTTGGCACCCGCCTTTTCGCGCGCGATCTTGGTGAGGTACTGCGGCGTGCGGATGCCCGCGACGACGTCTTCGCCCTGCGCGTTGATCAGCCATTCGCCGTACCAGGCACGCTCGCCGGTCGCGGGGTCGCGGGTGAACGCGACGCCGGTTGCCGAGGTGTCGCCCATATTGCCGAACACCATCGCCTGGATATTGACCGCGGTGCCCCATTCGGCGGGGATCGAGTTCAGGCGGCGATAGACCTTCGCGCGGTCGCTTTCCCAGCTCGCGAACACGGCGCCAACCGCACCCCATAGCTGGTCGTTCGGCTCCTGCGGGAACGGCGCGCCGGTTTCACGCTCGACGATCGCCTGATATTCCTTGACCAGCGCCTGCCAGTCTTCAGCCGACATCTCGGTGTCGAGATAGAAGCCCCTGTCTTCCTTGGCGATTTCCAACGCTTCCTCGAACTCGGCATGGTCTAGGCCCATGACGACGTCGGCATACATCTGAACGAAACGGCGATAGCTATCCCACGCGAAACGCGGGTCGCCCGACGCGTCGGACAGGCCAACGACAGTGCGGTCGTTGAGCCCGAGGTTGAGCACGGTGTCCATCATCCCCGGCATCGACACGCGCGCGCCCGAGCGGACCGAGACGAGCAGCGGATCGGCGGGATCGCCGAACTTCTTGCCAGTAATCCCCTCGATATGGACGATGCCCGCAGCGACCTCTTCGATCAGGCCCGCAGGGAATTGTTCGCCATTCGCATAATAAGCAGTGCAGACGTCGGTGGTGATCGTGAAGCCCGGGGGCACCGGCAGGCCGATCGAGGCCATTTCGGCGAGGTTCGACCCCTTGCCGCCCAGCAATTCCTTCGACCGTTCGGCCGTCGTCGCGTCGCCGCCGAACAAATGCACCATCGTCGTCATCTTATGCTCCTGCTGCCCCGGGGAGGAGGTTGCGGCTGGATAGGGTGGAGAATTGTTATCGTCGATTCAGTTTTACTTCGTTCGCTGCAAAGTTGCCGTAACGTCAGCCCTCGATCTTCGAAAAATCCGCCACGCCATGCACCGCGCCGGTAAATCGGGCGAGCAGGCCGAGACGATAGGCGCGGACCGCTTCGTCGGGGTCGTTGACCATCACGCCGTCGAAAAAGGCATCGATCGGCGCGCGGAGCGAAGCGAGTGCTGCCATGGCGTCGGTGAAGCGTTCGTCCGTGACCGCGGCGGAGGCCGCAGGCTCAGCGGCGTCAAGCGCAGCGAGCAGCGCGGCGTCGGCATCGGTCGGCGGCGTCGCCGCGGCTGTAGCGCTTACCTCGCCCGCCTGCTTAAGGATATTCGCCGCGCGCTTGTAGCCCGCGAGCAGATTGGCGCCGTCCTCGGTCGCCAGAAATGCTTGCAAGTCTCGAGCGCGAGCCTCGGTGCGATCGAGCCGGGTGTCATCTCGGCTGTTCCACTCGCGGGAAGCCTGCACCACATCTGCCGATATGCCAGTTTCGCGCAGTTGGACCGCCAAGCGTTCCGTCAAAAAGTCAGGAATCGTTGTTAGAATTTTGCGATCAGCGATCTGCTTTTCGTTCAATTGGGCAGCCGGATCGCTTTGACCAAGCCATTGGGTCGCTGCGGCGTCAGTCGATAGCTTCAACCCATTTTGCAAAATTAGACGCAGCGAAGAAATGCCTGCACGCCTAAGCGCGAACGGATCTTTCGATCCGGTCGGAAACATATCCTCGCGGAAGAAGCCAAAAAGCGTATCCAGCTTGTCCGCCAGCGCTACAGCCACCGTAACCGGCGCGGTGGGCACATCATCGCCCTGCCCGACCGGCTTGTAATGGTCGCGGATCGCGTCGGCGACCGCATCGGGCAAGCCTTCGGCGCGGGCGTAATAGCCGCCCATCAGACCCTGTAATTCGGGGAATTCGCCGACCATTTCGGTGACGAGATCGGCCTTCGCCAATTCCGCAGCCAGCCGCGCGAGCGCGGGGTTGCAGTTGGGGACGATGCCTTCGCTCGCCAGCCATTCGGCGAGCTTCGCGACGCGTTCGACCTTGTCGGCGACCGTCCCGAGCTTTTCGTGGAAAGTGATGCGGTCGAGCTTTTTGGCGTGGTCTTCCAGCTTGGTCTTGCGATCCTGTTCCCAGAAGAAGCGCGCATCGGACAACCGCGCTGCCAGCACCTTGCGGTTCCCCGCAACAATCTCTGTCCCGCCGTCGACCGCGGCGATGTTCGCGGTGCAGACGAAGCCGTTCGCGAGCTTGCCTGCCGCGTCGTTCACGACGAAATATTTCTGGTTTACGCGCGCCGTCAACTGGATGACCTCGGGCGGCACTTCCAGAAACGCTTCGTCGAAGCGGCCGAGCAAGGGCACCGGCCATTCGGTGAGGCCGGCGTTCTCGATTACCAGCCCCTCGTCCTCGACGAGCGTCAGCCCGGCGTCGGCAGCAGCCTTGGCGGCGCCGTCGCGGATGATCGACTGGCGTTCCTCATGGTCGACGATGACGTGGCAGGCGCGCAGCTTTTCGGCATAGTCGGACGCCGAGCCGATGGTGATCTCGCCCGGGCAATGGAAACGGTGGCCACGCGTTGCGAAACCGGCAGAAATCCCGCTAACTTCACACGGAATCAACTCTTCGCCGAAGATGGCAACGATGCCCGACAGCGGGCGGACCCAGCGCAGGCTTTCGCTGCTCGCGCTGGCCTTGCCCCAGCGCATCGACTTGGGCCAGGCGAAGGCGCGAATGATTGCGGGGATCGCCTCGGCGAGCACATCGGCGGTCGCGCGGCCGGGCTTGTCGATGACGGCGAAATAGACACCGTCGCGGTCTTCGAGCTGGTCCTGCGTCAGGCCGGTCTTGCGGAGGAAGCCTTCGAGCGCCTGCGGCGGCGCGCTGCTGCGCGGGCCTTTGAGTTCCTCGCTGACCGCGGCGGTCGCTTCGGGCAGGCCTTTGGCGATCAGCGCGAGGCGGCGCGGGGTCGACCAGATGGTGAGGTCGCCGGCTTCGAGGCCCGCAGCGGCAAGCTGCGCACGGAACTGCTTTTCGAGTTCGGCGCGCGCGCCGGCCTGCATGCGGGCGGGAATTTCTTCCGAGCGCAGTTCGAGAAGGAAATCGGTCACAGCGTCCACCCCGGATATTTTGCGGTCCAGCGTTCGGACTGGCTGTCGATCCACGCCTTGCAGCTGCCCTTTGCGAGGTCGCGGACGCGGGCCATATAATTGGCGCGTTCCTGCACGCTGATCACGCCGCGCGCCTGAAGCAGGTTGAAGAGGTGGCTTGCCTCGATCGCCTGATCATAGGCGGCGAGCGGGACATTTGCGGCGATCGCGCGCTGGCATTCGGCCTCGGCGGCCTTGAAACCCGCGAACAGCGTGTCGGTGTCGGCAACCTCGAAATTCCATTTCGAGAACTGCTTTTCATTCTCGAGGAAGACGTCGCCATAGCTGACCCCCGGCACGTCACCGACCGGGTCGGAAAAGCGCAGGTCGTACACATTGTCGACATTCTGGATATACATGGCGAGGCGTTCGAGCCCGTAGGTGAGCTCGCCCGCGACGGGCTTGCAGTCGAAGCCGCCCATCTGCTGGAAATAGGTGAACTGGGTGACTTCCATCCCGTCGCACCAGACTTCCCAGCCGAGCCCCCATGCGCCGAGCGTCGGCGATTCCCAGTCATCCTCGACGAAGCGGATGTCGTGAAGCAGCGGGTCGATGCCGATCGCGGCCAGCGAGCCCAGATATTGTTCCTGCAGGTCGGCGGGCGACGGCTTCAAAATGACCTGATATTGGTAATAATGCTGGAGCCGGTTCGGGTTCTCGCCATAGCGGCCGTCGGTCGGACGGCGGCTCGGCTGGACATAGGCGACATTCCACGGCTCGGGGCCGAGGCTGCGCAGCGTCGTCGACGGATGGAACGTCCCTGCCCCGACGCGCATGTCATAAGGCTGTAAAATCGCGCAGCCGCGCGCCGCCCAATAGGCGTGCAGCGTCAGGATCATGTCCTGAAAGCTGAGTGGTGTCTTGTCCGCCCCGTCGGCCACGGCCGCAATTCCTTCGCAGGTGCAAAAATCGTCGCCGCATTGGCGCAGCAGGGCGGCACGGTCAAGGCTCCCCGCCGATTGCTCGACTATGAAAAGGCGCGCTTTAGTCAGGTCTCCAAAACTTTTTGTAAGGTGTTATTGACACAGTCAGCGAATCGCGACATATAGTCATGCATACCTGACATGAAGACAGGTTCACATGACCCAACCCAGCCAATCCAAGGAGACATAGACATGATGACCCGCACGCTGATCCTCGCCCTTTCGCTCACTGTTGCCGCGGCGCCCGTCATGGCTGCCGAAACCGGAAACCCCACCGTCGAAGTCCGCATCGACGATCTGAACCTGACCCACGCCGCCGATCGCGAGCGTCTCGACACCCGGTTGAAGAGCGCCGCGCGCAGCGTCTGCTACACCGGCCTTCGAGGCGCCGCGGAAAGCGCCCGCCGGTCGGCCTGCCTTTCAAACGCCCTCGCCAATGTCGAACTCCAGACCAGGCAGGCGATCGCCCGCGCACAAGGCAGTACGCAGCTCGCACTACTGATGGTCGACGCCGCCCGGTAAGACAGGAACGCGACAGCTTCGCTCGCGCCGTGCCTCCCCGGTGACGGCTGGCGACTTGGGCTGGAGCGCCCTCCATAGGGCGGCGCTCCAGCCTCTTGTCTGGCGAAGGACGATCCGACCCTGTCGCCCCAATCCCGACCATTCCCAAGGCCCGGACAAAAATTCCCTTCCCCGGCATTTTGATACGCTATGGGAAGGCCGAGATCCTTCGGGTGGAAATTCTGGCGAGGCGCCGATGAACAATAAATTGAAAGTGCTGCGCGCGATGCGGAACTGGAGCCAGGCGGAACTCGCCGATCGGCTCGATGTCTCGCGGCAAGCGGTGAACGCGATCGAAACGGGAAAATACGACCCCTCGCTTCCTCTCGCCTTCAAGCTGGCGCGGCTGTTCGAAATGCCGATCGAGGAGATTTTCGATGACGGCCATGAAGGAAATATCGATGACTGAAGCCCAACCATCCAAAGCGCGCCGTCGCGCATCGCCGCGCCAGCGACGTTACCGTTTTGCGCTTGGCTTTGCCGCCGTGCTCGGCGGGATCATCGGCGGCTGGATGGTCGCCGACCAGCCGGCGGGCCGCGACGGCCTGGAAACGGCATTCCATGGATCGCTCAGCGCTGGCTTTGCGATCGGCGCATCGCTTTTTTGGGCGGTCGGGCTCGCGATTTCGATGACCATCTATCACCGCGCGATCGACGATCATGAAGAGCGGGCATGGCTGTGGGCGGGACTTGCCGGCTGGTATGCCTTCATCGTTCCCGCCCCGGTTTGGTGGGTCCTGAATCGGGCCGGCCTTGCCCCGCCCGCGGACACGATGTTGCTGTTCCTGTTTTCGATGATCGTGAACGCGATCGTCTGGCTGTGGCTCAAGTTCCGCTGAATATTTTACTCCCATTCCTCGTCAATTCCGGCCATAAGCGCCGAAAATAAAAGGTAATTTCTCCATGAAGACCTGGTTCAAGTTGTTCGCCACCACTTGTGCAGCCATTCCCTTTGCACTGAGCGCAGCGCCCGCCGCCGCCGAAACCGCAGCAGCGCCTGCTGCAGCGACGACCGATGCCGATCCGGCGCTGTGGGTCGTCAAGGATGCGGACACGACGATCTATCTCTTTGGCACCGTCCATGTGCTGAAGCCCGGCCTCAGCTGGTTCGACGAAGCGGTGAAAACCGCGTTCGACAAGTCCGACGAACTCATGCTCGAAATCGTGATGCCCGAGGATCAGGCCGAGATGGCGAAGGTGATGATGCCGCTCGCGATCGACCAGACCGGCAAGACGCTGTCTTCACGCCTCGATGCCGATCAGCTCAAGGCCTATCAGGCGGCCATGGCAAGCGTCGGGCTGCCGCCCGCCCAGTTCGATATCTTCGAACCCTGGTTCCCGGCGATCACCCTGTCGGTGCTGCCGCTGACCAAGCTTGGATATGATCCCGAACAGGGCGCGGAAAAGCTGCTGACCGCGCATGCCAAAAAGGCGGGCAAGCCGGTTGCGGGCCTTGAAACGCTGAGCCAGCAGCTCGGCTTCTTCGACGCGCTTCCCGAAACGCAGCAGGTGACCTTCCTCAACGCGGTGGTCAAGGATCTCGACAAGCTTGGCCCGCAGCTCGACAAGATGGTCGTGCTGTGGGCGAAGGGCGATCCGGACGGCCTCGCCGTGACGATGAACGAAAGCATGGCGGCGACCCCCGAACTCGCCAAGACACTGCTATGGGATCGCAACGCCCGCTGGGCCGACCAGTTGAAAGCGCGAATGGATAAGCCCGGCACGGTGTTTGTCGCCGTTGGCGCAGGCCATCTCGCAGGCGAAAAAAGTGTGCAGGATTATCTGAAAGCGCAGGGCCTGACGGTAAAGCGGGTTAAATATTGAAACTCGAAACGCATCTTTCCGGACAATGGGGTCGCCGCTTTGCGGCGGCCCTTTTGCCGTTGCTGCTCGCCGCATGCGGCACCGTCGAACCGGAACAAAAGGCGCGGCCTGCAATGTGGCTTGTCGAAGATGACGACACACGCATTTATATGCTCGGTACGATGCACGCCCTGCCCCGCGGAACAGATTGGGACGCGGGCAAGGTCGCGGACGCGATAAGCGCCGCCGACGAACTGGTGATGGAATTATCACCGGCCGAACTCGCGGTGGCGGGCGGCGTGTTCCGAAAGCTCGCACCGCGAGACGCGCCGCTTGCAATCAATGCGCGGCTCTCGGGCACCGCTCTGGCGCGGTACCGCGCGCTGGAGGCGACCGGCGACGATTTTGGCGGCGAGCGTTTCGACGATTGGGCCGTCATGGTGTTGATGGGTCAGCGCGTTGCGCAGAACGCCGAACTATCGTCCGCCGACGGCGTCGAAACGGGCCTCACCGAAACGTTCGAAGCGGCAGGCAAGCCGATCGGCGGCCTGGAAACCGCACAAGAGCAACTGATGCTGTTCGAAACTCTGGATCCGCCGACGCAGCGCAAGCTCCTGACCCGTGCGGCGGAGAAATCAAACGATGCTGTCAAAGAGGTCAATGCCTTGACCTCGGCCTGGAGCCGCGGCGATGTTGCGGCACTGGAAAAGGTCATCAACGAAGATGTCGATGCCGTGCCGGCGGCGCGCGCGGCCATTGTCACCGACCGCAACCATCGCTGGAGCGCGTGGGCACGGAAGCGGCTGGAACAGCCCGGAACCGTGCTGATGGCGGTGGGAGCCGGACACCTGGTCGGGACCGACGGCGTACCGGCAATGCTGGAAGCCGAGGGGCTGAAGGTTCGCCGCGTACAATAGCGGGCTGGCGCTTGCATTTCGGGCATTCCGCCGCTAAGCGCCCTCGCTTCCGTCCATGGTCATCCCTGGAGGCGTGGCGGACTGTGAAATCTGTTTCGGAGAAAAATGATGAGCGACCAGCTGGTGCTGTCGGCCGAGACGCGTGATCGGGGAGGCAAGGGAGCCTCACGTGAACTGCGTCGTAATGGCCGCGTCCCCGCCGTTGTCTATGGCGGCAAAGAAGAACCCCTGATGATCCACGTCGAAGAAAAGCTGCTGATGAAGCAGCTGATGACGGGTCACTTCATGAACTCGATCGTGATGATCGAAGTCGATGGCAAGCAGGTGCGTACCCTGCCGAAGGACGTCGCTTTCCACCCGGTCAAGGATCGCCCGATCCACGCCGACTTCCTGCGCATCAGCAAGGATGCCAAGGTCACGGTCGCGGTCCCGGTGCTGTTCATCAACGAAGAAGCCTCGCCGGGCCTGAAGCGCGGCGGCGTGCTGAACATCGTTCGCCACGAGCTGGAACTGATCTGCGATTCGGACAAGATGCCCGATGACATCCAGATCGACGTTACCGGTTATGATGTCGGCGATTCGATCCACATCAGCAACGTCACTCTGCCCAAGGGCAGCGAAAGCGCGATCACCGATCGCGATTTCACCATCGCGACGATCGTTGCGCCGTCGGCTATGAAGTCGACTGCCGGCGACACGGCGAGCGAAGAAGGCGAAGCGGCCGAAGGCGCCGAAGAAGCCTGATCTTATTCGGGCGGCCCCTCCCCTGGCGGGAGGGGCCCTCCACGAAAGGCGGATGGCATGCAGCTCTGGGTCGGCCTCGGCAATCCCGGGCCCCAATATGCGATGCACCGCCACAATGTCGGCTTCATGGCCGCCGACGTCATCGCAGACGTCCACGACTTTCCTGCCCCCGCCAAGAAATTCCAGGGATGGATTCAGGACGGGCGCATCGGATCGCAGCGTATTCTGCTGCTCAAACCCGGCACCTTCATGAACGAAAGCGGCCGCAGCGTGCGCGCCGCCCTCGATTTCTATAAATTGACCCCGCAGGACGTCACCGCTTTCTACGACGAGCTCGACCTCGTGCCGATGAAGGTCAAGGTCAAGCAGGGTGGCGGCGCGGCGGGCCACAATGGTATCCGGTCGATGATCCAGCATATCGGCGAGGATTTTCGCCGCGTGCGGATCGGCATCGGCCATCCGGGGCACAAGGACCGCGTGACCGGCCACGTCCTCGGCAATTATCACAAGAGCGAGATGGAACCGTTGATCGATCTGCTCGGCGCGATCGCGGCCGAAGCGAAATGGCTCGCCGAGGGCGACGATGTACGGTTCCAGAGCGACCTTGCCCGGCGCCTGAACGGCTGAATGCCATGCAGCGCGTGCTCGTCATCGGTCCCTGCGGCGCAGGAAAGTCGACGCTTTCGATCAAACTGGGCGAGAAGCTGGATCTTCCCGTCTTCCACATCGATCAGCTCAATTGGCGCCCCGGCTGGATCGAAGGCGGCAAAGAGGCGTTGCGTGCCAAGCTCGACACCATCACCGCTTCCCAGCGCTGGCTGATCGATGGCAATTACGGCGGCACGCTGGACGTCCGGCTGCGTCACGCCGATACGGTCGTCTATCTCGATTTTCCGATCCGCCTTTGCGTCCGCCGCCTGCTTGGCCGTATCTGGAAATATCGCGGGCGCACCCGGCCCGACATGACCGAGGGATGCCCCGAACGCTTCGATCTCGAATTCCTGTTCTATCTTATGACATGGAATTACGGTCCGCGCGTTCGCACCGAACGACAGCTCAAAGAATATTCGGGCCGCATCGTTCGGCTGCGAAATCCGCGCGCACTAGAAAGCTGGCTAGCCTCCCTCGCGAACGCTTGAGATGGGGGAGCTTGTCAGGCGGCCGGCAGCTTAACCGCTTTGGCCGCCCTGCGACTGCGCAGCATGATCCACGGTACATGCCCATGGTCGAAACGCACGCGCAGGTCGCGCCGGAAATAGGGCGGCATATGGTCGCCGACGATCAGAATATCGGTGTCGGGAAAATCGGGCTTCATGATTTCTGCAGTGATGCTGTCGGACAGCTGCCGCTGCAACTCGAAGCTGCGGCACAGCATCGGATATTGATCGCGCCACGTCGCATTGCCGAGCTGGCAATTGTCGGTGCCCAATTCCGGATCGGACGGCACCGGAATATGACCGTTGAGCGTCAGCCAATAGAGAAATTTGCGCCGGTCCGGCGCTTCGCGCAGTCGCTGGCCGATCAGACGCGGGACGTCGCTGTCGCATGCACCCGGAAACACGCTGCCGCAATGATCGGCGCCCATGGCGATAAGCTCTTTCGAGAACAGCGCGCGTTCAAAACCGATCTTGGGATACCAGTGCGCGCGATTGAAGAAAATGCCGTTGAAACTGTGCAACGCCTCCACCTGGAAGCCCGCGTTCCGAAATTTTTGCGGCAGGCAATCGGCATGATCGAAATCATAGGTCTGGAAATCTGCCCACGCGGCGCAGAGTTCGCGCAGCTCGGCGCTGGTGGTCGATCCATAGTAGCGACTGCGTCCGCGCGTCACTTCATAGCGGCCGCCCCAACGAGCCGGGTTCCACAGCTGGTCCGACAACGCCCGGTCGAACGGGTCGGATGACACGCCCCAGGATTCGACGACGATGACCACCAGATTGCGCGCCCTGACCTGTGAAGGCGCGATACGGTTCTGGATCACCGCGGAATCGACGGGGGCGCCGGTCGGCGCACTCATCAGATAGGAACCGCGCGTCCCGGCGGTCGCGACCATATCGACGGTGATCAGCAAAGCAACGAGACCAAGCGCCAGAATTTTATGATCGCGCGTCTTGAGCGGCGGAATGCGCGGCCCGAGCACAACGAGCGTTACGAGGGATGCGGCCAGCAAAACGGCGCCCATCAGATATTCGGGCGACTGGACGGGGTCGAGTTCGCCCGCAAATTGCATCGAACCCAGCATCGCCGTCAGGTCCAGATTAAATGACAGCGCGATGTAGGCCATCAGGTTGAAAGCAAACAGACCGATGGCGATGATGGTGCGCGCGGGATGATGACCCCAGCTCGACAGAAGCACGGCGATCACGCCGCATATCGTCATCGAAGCCGCCATGCGGGGGCCACCGATCGGCCACATCGCGATAAACGCAAGGTTGGGCAACAGCAGCCACCACAGGCCCCAGCGCCACGGGAAATTCCGCGCAATCTGCATTTGCAAGGCTGATCCCCAATTCCCGTGCAGAGCGAACCCGGCCTGCTTCCCGCGCAAAATCTAGCCGCTTATGGTTAGCATCCGGTAAAATCCGACCCGCCCGGCGTTACGGATCCCGCGGGACCCGCCCCCATGTCACTCAAACGTAACAAGAATCATGTTTTGCTGACACGGTGAAGCCATGGAGCTGACACCTCCCTCTGCAATCGGTGCGCCACCTCATCCGGACAACCAGTCCGGGGCTCAACCGAAAACAGGGGGACTGCATGTCACATCTTACCGACGAATTCCGTGCGCCTTATCGCGGCGAAACCACCGACATTTGCGCACCGGACAGTCTGGAGGCGATCATCGCCGAAAATCCGACGCGCCGTTCGCTTCTGCGCGGCGGGCTGCTTGGACTCTCGGTCCTCCCCGCCATGGCGCTCGCGGCGTGTGACGACACCAGCGGAGATCCGACTGTCACGCTGCCTCCCGCCCCGACGCCGACTCCCACGCCAACCCCCACCCCGCCCCCGGCCAGCTTTGCAGTCAATTTCACGTCGGTCGCTGCCAACCAGAATGACGCCGTGACGGTACCCGCGGGCTATACTGTCGATATTCTTCTTAAAGCAGGTGATTCGGTCGAGGCGGGCACCGCTTATTCGGGCAGCTTCCCAACCCCTGCGGTCGCGGAGAAATGGGCCGGCGGCAATCACGACGGCATGGAATATTTCGCCTTCCCGGGCGTCGATGCCAACAACCGCGGCCTGTTGGCCATCAATCACGAACTGCCCGACTTCAACATTTTGATGGCGGGTGCCTATAATGCGGCAACGGCGACGGCCGACCAGAAGGCGCTCGCGCTGTCGGCGGTCGGCATCAGCGTCGTCGAGATTTCCAAGGGCAGCGACGGCAAATGGGCAGTCCAGGCGGGATCGACCTATAACCGCCGCTATACCGGCAACAGCAGCTATCGCGTCGGCGGTCCGGCTGCCGGCCTGCTGTCGGGGTCGATCAAAGGCATGCTGAACAATTGTTCGAGCGGCCGCACGCCATGGGACACCTATCTCACCTGCGAAGAATCGACCGACAATTACCTCGACCCGACGCAGCCCGAGACGGATTATGGCTGGGTGATCGAGATTGATCCGATGCGTGAGCTGTCGCCGCCGACGAAGCGCACCGCGATGGGCCGTTTCGACCACGAAAACACGGCCTTCATGGCCAACAGCGACCGTCGCGTCGCTTTTTACATGGGCGATGACGGAACCCCGGGCTGTATCTATAAATTCGTCCCCGACCGCGCGTACAGCGCGTCGAACCGCGCCGCGAACGCCGACCTGCTGGACTATGGCACGCTCTATGTCGCGCGCTTCAACGGCGACGGCACGGGTGAGTGGCGCGCACTGGTCGTCGGACAGAATGGCCTGACGGCCAGCGCCTCCGATCCGGGCAATGTGAGCCAGAGCACGACCCCTCCGACGCCGGTTGTCGTCAATTTCAACAATCAGGCCGATGTGCTGATCAACTGCAAATCGGCCGCGCGCGTCGCCGGCGGCACGGTGATGGACCGCCCCGAGTGGATCACCGTCGCGCCGGACAACAAGGCAATATTCGTTACCCTGACGAACAATAGTGGCCGCCGGGTCACCAACCCGATGAACCCGCGCGTGACCAACCTGCACGGGCACATCGTCAAATTCCGCGAAGAAGGCGACTCACCGCTGGCATTGAAGTTCAGCTGGGAGGTATTCCTGCTCGGCGGCAGCCCGACGCTCGCGGCCGGCGGCAGCAACCTGACCGGGAATATCAACGGCGACACCTTCTCCAGCCCCGATGGCATCCGTATCGATCCGCAAGGGCGCATGTGGGTGCAGACCGATCACAGCGTTCCCGGCAATTCGGGTGTTGCGGGCACGACGATCGACCAGGCCTTTGGTCACAATGCGATGTTCTACATCGACCAGGTCACCAAGCAGTCGAAGCGCTTCCTTGTCGGCCCGCTCGGCTGCGAGATCACGGGGCTAGCCTACACCCCCGACCTCAAGACCTTCTTCGTCAATATCCAACATCCGACCGGGAACTGGCCGATCGCTGGCGAGAAGCCGCGTTCGTCGACGATCGTCGTACGGCGGACCGACGCCCAGCCGGTAGGCGCCTGATCCAGCGCGCCGCCCGCCTCCACGTCGGAGGCGGGCGGCGGCGTCAGAGGAATGTCATGTTACCGAAGTCACGGCGCAAGTTCTTGCTGTCAGGGCGCTTTTCTTTGCGGGGGTGGCGGAGGCGAGCCGTCGCGCGTCTGCGACATCAACGTAACGCACATCGTCCGGTGCACCGGGTGCCGCCCGCACGCGACCCCTGCAAAGCGATGCTCGGGACGGAGCAGGCTGTGGCGATGCCCGCGATCCGGGACGCCATCGTCGATCAATAGCTGGTCGACGACGCCCTCGGGGCTATGGTGGCCATAGGTGATCACTTCGTTGACATAGGGCCCGCCGCCCCGCGCCTTCATCCGTTCGCCGGGACCACTACCCCTTGTGTAATGACCGACCGCACCCGACCGCGACTGGACCGCGACATGGTCGGCGGCGGCGCGCGCCAGCGCGTCGCTCCATTCGAGTTCGACGAGCGGCTTTTCGCGACGAAGGTCGCGGATCGCCTCGTCGACGGCGGCGACACCCTCGCGCGTCATGATGTCGATCTCGCTGTCGTCGTTGCTGACCAGGAGCTTGCCCTCGAAGCGGGGGCGATAGTCGCGCAGATATTCGGCATAGGCGGCGGGGTCGCTGCGAAAGCGGTTGAGTTCGGTAAAAACGCCCTCTTCGAAGCGGCTCTGCCCGGCGACAGCGGCGGTTGCAGCAACAGTCAGAAGGATACCGGCGGCGAGAAGGAAGCGGGGTTTCGTCATGCCGGATGCGATAAAGGCGCAAGTCTGAACCGGACGCAACGGCAAAGCGCGGCGGCAAGGACTGGCGTCGGCGACGACTTGGCGCTAGGGGCGCTGCAACAGCGGCGCCTCATTCAACAGCGCGCCGAACCTCACGGAGTTTTTATGGGTTTCAAATGCGGGATCGTCGGCCTGCCCAACGTCGGCAAGTCCACCCTGTTCAATGCGCTGACCGAAACCGCGGCGGCGCAAGCGGCAAACTATCCTTTCTGCACGATCGAGCCGAACATCGGCAATGTCGCGGTGCCTGACGCGCGGCTGGAAAAGCTGGCGGCCATCGCGACCAGCAAAAAGATCATCGCGACGCAGCTCGCCTTCGTCGACATTGCCGGCCTCGTGCGCGGCGCGTCGAAGGGCGAAGGGCTGGGCAACCAGTTCCTCGGCAACATCCGCGAAGTCGACGCGATCGTCCATGTGCTGCGCTGCTTCGAGGATGACGACATCCAGCATGTCGAGAACAAGGTCGATCCCGTCGCCGACGCCGAGACGGTCGAGACGGAACTGCTGCTGTCCGATCTCGAAAGCCTCGAGAAGCGCGTCCCCGCCTTTACCAAAAAGGCGGCACAGGGCGACAAGGAAGCGAAGATTGCCGCCTCGGTACTCGGGCAGGCGCTCGACCTGCTGCGCGAAGGCAAGCCCGCGCGGCTGACCCAACCCAAGGACGAGGAAGAAGCCCGCGTGCTGCGCACCGCGCAGCTCCTGACTTCGAAGCCCGTCCTATATGTCTGCAACGTCGATGAAGGCAGCGCCGCGAACGGCAACGCCTTTTCGGAAAAAGTGTTCGCCAAAGCCGCCGCCGAAGGCGCGCAGGCGGTCGTCGTTTCGGCGGCGATCGAAAGCGAGCTGGTGACGATGGACATGGCCGACCGGCTCGAGTTCCTCGAAGAAATGGGCCTTCACGAAACCGGCCTCGCCCGCGTCATCCGCGCCGGATACGAGCTGCTCCACCTGATCACCTTTTTCACCGTCGGGCCGCAGGAAGCGCGCGCATGGACCGTCCACACCGGCGCCACCGCCCCCGAAGCCGCGGGCGAGATCCACAGCGATTTCCAGAAGGGCTTCATCCGCGCCGAAACGATCGCCTATGACGATTATGTCGCGCTGGGCGGCGAAGCGCGCGCGCGCGAAGCCGGCAAGTTGCGCGCCGAAGGGAAGGCCTATGTCGTCCATGACGGCGACGTGATGCACTTCCTGCACAGCTGATCCGCTTCGTCATTGCATGGCCGGCCGGCGCTTAAAGCCACAAAAGCCCGGCATGCGTGGGTCCGAATTGTGTCTTTTGCGGCTTTAGGGCGACACATGTGCGCGTCGCAAATGTCTCATAGTCGCGTTAGGCGGAGGAGCAGATGGTTGACGTGTTCAAAGAGCCAGTCGAATGCTGGCATGTGGAAATAATGTAGGAAAGCTGTTTTGAGCAGCGATGGGTCTGCTTTGGGGTGGTTAGTTGTACATCTGCTTTTCGAGCGATAGAGTGGATAGCGGTCATTAGGAGACGATCCACTTCAGGATCATTGAATGCGCCTATCGCGCGGCGCGCAAGGACAATATCCCGTGTTCCTGACGTTGGTCGTCGCCGCCCTAGCCATCGCGCTCGTTATTCTGAAGAAGCGTGGCGCGCCACCTTTCAGACCCCCGCCACATGACGTCGCTCCGTTGTCCGGATGGCGCTTCGTTGTCCGGTGGGCAATCCTCACGGCGCTCATCGTCACAAGCTACTTCGCATTCGGCAAAATCTTCACTGCCATGGGATCGTAGCGCAGCTACCATTCCGAAGTTGGGCATCACGACTATGCGCGACGGCAATGGCCGCTATCGGAAATCAGCATCGGCCCATTCTGCGACCAATTTTGGTCGTTTCCGGTCATCGCCCCACCTCTCTTCGAGAGTGGGCGGGCGCAAGCCGCCAGCAAAAGTCATGGCGATCGCATATTTGCGAGCAGACTAGCGTATAAACAGCCATGCAAGGTTTCCGAGGGCGACCAGCGCAAAAAATCTCCCGAGCCAACGAAGCGCCTTCACGCCTGTGTCACTTATGCGAGACTGCCCAAGGCTTATGGCGAGAATAGTCCCACGGGGGGCGACTGCAATCAGCGCGAACCAAACGAGCGCGAGCGCGTAGAAAGCCTTGTCAGAAAGAGGAAGCATCACGCAGGGTTCTCTACCGGCTTATGCTTCATCAGCATCCATACCCGCTCATCAAAGCGCGCTTTGTAATCGTTGGTCATGGTCGATCTTTCGCACGCGCTGCGAACGTCCGCAATTGGTCGATGGTGTTGAAAAAGTCCGAAGGGGGTTTTGACGGGAAACATCGGAATCGGGCTGGCGCATTCTGCGCATCAATCATTCGCGAGCCCGAGCGGCCGTGAATCATTCTTGCTGAGAATCGATGTGCGCGTCGCCGCGGCCGACTTTTTCAACAGTATCGGTCGTTAGCGGCCATTCTCGGAAGTTTCGACGGCCCCTATGGCTCGAATGCTGTCAAAATCGGGCACGGCCCTTTGTCGCTCGCCGCACACTGGTCGGCGAGGCGTGCGAGGGCGGCGCGCGTTGTGGTCATCTGCGCGATCTTTTCGTCGAGCACGTCGATCCGCTGGCGTGCGAGGGTGCGGACACGCACGCGATCATCGCTGGCCTCCAGCGCCAGCAGTTCGGAAATCTCGTCGAGCGTGAAGCCCGACGCCTGCGCCGAGCGGATGAATTTCAAGCGCCTGACGTCGTCCGCGTCGTAACGGCGAATCCCCCCGCCCCAGCCGTCGCCCCCGCTGCGGGCGGGCATATCGAGCAATCCGCGGCGCTGGTAATAGCGCACCGTTTCGACCCCGACATCGCCCGCGGCGGCCAATTTTCCGATCGTGAGTTGCATCGCTTGACTCCGTACCATGGTACGGAGGCTATATGGGATGCATGAAACACCAAGCAACACTCCATCGCATGGTCATGCCGGGTCACACCTGCCCCTATGGCCTCAAATCGAAACATCTGCTGGAAAGCCGCGGCTTCATAGTCGACGACCGCTGGCTGACGACGCGCGAGGTAACTGACGCGTTCAAGGCCGAGCATGGCGTCAAGACGACGCCGCAGACCTTTATCGACGGGGTGCGGATTGGCGGGCATGACGATCTGCGCCGCCATTTGGGGCTGAAGGTCGCCGATCCCGACGCCACCAGCTACACCTCCGTCATCGCACTGTTCGCAATGACCGCGCTGATGGCGCTGGCCACAAGCTTTTCGGTCTATGGCGAGCTTTTTACCCTACGCGCCGTCGAATGGTTCATCTCGTTCAGCATGATCGTCCTCGCGCTGCTGAAGCTTCAAGATGTCGATAAGTTCGCGACGATGTTCCTGAATTACGACCTGCTCGCCAAGCGCTGGGTGCCCTACGGCACAATCTATCCGTTTGCCGAGGGGTTGGCCGGCGTGCTGATGACCGCGAATGCATTGCCATTGATCTCGATCCCGCTTGCGCTGTTCATCGGCGGCATCGGCGCGGTGTCGGTATTCAAGGCTGTCTATATCGACAAGCGCGACATCAAATGCGCGTGTGTCGGGGGCAGCAGCAAGGTGCCGCTCGGCTTCGTTTCCCTGACCGAAAATGTGATGATGGTCGCGATGGCGCTGTGGATGACGTCGATGTGGCTCTAATCGCCGCCGCATCGGTCATTGATGAAACATGGGACTGGGCTATCAGGGGCTTCGAATCGCCCCACGGAGCCCAGCCATGTTCAACCGCCGTCACTTCCTTGCCGGGGCCACCCTCGCCGGCCTTGCCGCCCCCGCTATCCTGCGCGCCGAGGGCGGTATTTTTCGCGAGTTCCCGTTCAGCCTCGGCGTTGCGGCGGGCGATCCGGCGAGCGACGGCTTCGTTATCTGGACGCGTATCGCCCCCGAGCCGATGGAGCCGCATGGCGGGATGCCGCTGACCAACGTGCCGGTCGATTGGGAGGTCGCCAGCGACGGCGGATTTCGTGATGTCGTCGCCAAGGGTACAGAGCTTGCGCGACCCGAGCTGGCGCACAGCGTCCATGTCGAGGTCGCGGGGCTGCAGCCTGACCGGCCCTATTATTACCGCTTTACCGCCGGCGGCGAGCGCAGCCTGCGCGGCCGCGCGCGCACCCTGCCGGCGCCGGGCGCCAAAGCCGACGCGCTGAAATTCGGCGTCGCGGGCTGCCAGCATTTCGAGGCTGGCTTTTTCGGCGCCTATCGCCACCTTGCGCGCGAAGACCTTGCCTTCGTCTATCATTATGGCGACTTCATCTATGAATATAGCGAGGAATATCTGTTCAACACCGGGCTGCCGACGCGCCCGGTGCGCAAGCATGCACATCGCGCACTCGTCGACCTCGGCGATTTTCGTACCGCCTATGCCCAGCAGCTCGGCGACATCGATCTGCAGGCGGCGCGTTCGGTCCACGCCTTTCTGTCGAGCTTCGATGATCACGAGATCCGCAATGACTGGGTGTCCGACATCGACAATTGGAAGCTGAACCTCGACGTCAACGATCCTGAAGCCGCGCCGCCCGAAGTCTTCATGCTGAAGAAACAGGCAGCGATGCAGGCGTGGTACGAACATATGCCCGTGCGCAAGGCGTTGTTGCCGCGCGGCGGGATGGTCGCGATGAACCGCGAGTTTCGCTATGGCGACCTGATGGCGATGCAGTTACTCGACACGCGGCAATATCGCAGCGACCAGCCATGCGACGACGGCTTCAAGCCCGCGTGTCCGGGCGTGTTCGACAAGAGTACGCAAGTTCTCGGCAAGGCGCAGGAAGAGTGGCTCGGCCGCAATCTGGCGAAGGGCGGCGCGACGTGGAACGCCTTTGCCCAGCAGATCACGATGATGTCGCTCGACCGCCGCCGCAAGGCAGAGGAGCCGAAGAAGATCGTCAATCTCGACAGCTGGGCGGGATATGAGGCGCCGCGCGAACGCATCCTGTCGCGCATGGCGGGGCTCAAGAACAATGTCGTGCTGACGGGCGACGAGCATCAGAATTTCTGCGGCGATCTCGTGTCGAAGGACAAGATAGTCGGGGCCGAATTCGTCGGCACGTCGATTTCGAGCGGCGGCGACGGCAGCGACAAGCGCAACGGCACCGATACCTTCCTCGCGCTCAATCCCGAACTCAAATTCGCGAACGACCAGCGCGGCTATATGGTTTGCGACGTCAATCGCGAGGCGTGGCAAACGCATTTCATGGTCGTCGACAAGGTGACGACCCCGGTCAATACGCTGTCGAAGCGCGCGACGGGCGTCGTCGAAAATGGCGTCGCCGGGATTAAGATGGCTTGAGCTGTCGCCGGACCGTCATGGATCGCCCCTAGCGGAACCCGCATGATACGCTTTGTCTCGCTGCTGCTCGTTTTCCTGTTTCCCGTCGCCGTGCAAGCGCATGACGAGAGCGCGCGGGTGCCTGTAACCATATTGATCTCGATCGACGGGTTTCGGGCCGACTATCTCGATCGCGGAATCACGCCGAACCTGTCACGGCTGGCGGCGGAGGGTGCGCACGGCAAGTTGCGTCCGTCCTTCCCCACCAAGACCTTCCCCAATCATTATGCGATCGTGACCGGCAAGCGCCCCGACACCAACGGCATCGTCGGCAACAATATGATCGACCCGCGACGCCCGAACGTGAAGTTCAGCCTTGGCGATCCGAAGCAGTCGCTCGATCCCTTCTGGTGGGACGAAGCCGAGCCGGCGTGGATCACGGCGGGCAAGGCCGGCGTCCGCAGCGCGACGATGTTCTGGCCAGGGAGCGAGGTTGCGATCCACGACAGCCGGCCGCCCGACTGGCTGCGCTATGACGAACATGTCGGCTATGCCCAGCGCGTCAACACCATATTCGACTGGATGCGCCGCCCGGCGGATATCCGGCCCGCTTTCGTCACCCTCTATTTCGAGGCGGTCGACAATGCAGGGCACGAATTTGGCCCTGACAGTGCCGAAGTGAACGCGGCGATCGCGCAGGTGGACACCCGCATCGGCGATCTGGTCGCAGGCCTTTCTGCGATGCAGCAGCCGGTGCAGATGCTGATCGTCGCCGATCATGGCATGCGCGCGATCGACGAGGCGCGCGTGATCCAGCTCGCCGACATGATCGACCTGCCGAGCATCATCGCGGTCGAGACCGGCCCCTATGCCGCGATCGAGCCCGCCGCCGGCACCGACGATCGCGTTTACAGGGCGTTGCTGAAGCCGCACGATCATATGGTGTGCAACCGCCGCGAAGCGTTGCCGAAGCGGCTGCATTACGGCCAGAATCCGCGCGTTGCGGCAATCATCTGCATTGCCGAGCCGGGCTGGACGATCCTTGCCGGGCCGCCGACCTGGCCCGTGAAAGGCGGCGCACACGGTTATGACAATCAGGATTCCGAGATGCTGGCGCTGTTCGTCGCGTATAACAGCGGGCTGTCGGGCGACGTCGGGATCGTCGACAATATCGAAGTCTATCCGCTGTTGATGCGGCTGATCGGGATCGCCCCGCTGCGGAGCGATGCCGTGGGAGAGCTTACGAAACGCCTGCCCTGATCAGTCGCGCAGCACCGCCATCGCGTGGATCGACGCGGTCGGCGCGTTGATGATCTGAAGCTGATAGCGCCCCTGCGTCACGTCGAACTCGACCATCTTGCGGATGCCCGAACAAGCGGGGCCATGTCCGTGGGTGAGCGATTTCACCACCGCGCCGTCGCGCACAAGATCGATCCACGCGCCCGCATCGAGCGCAACGACGAGCCGCCCCGCCTTCTTCACGTCGATCGGAATCATCCCGCCGAATTTGTAGACATCGGGCTTGCGTTCAGGCGCGATGCCATAGCGCAGGCTTTCAAACTTGTGCAGCGGCAATTCGGTACGCGCCGCGCCGAGCGGCGACCAGTCGGCGCCAAGGTCGGCGCCATAGGCGTAGATGGTCTTGCTCGACGTGTTCCGTGCCCAGTCTGCGAGTTCGGGCGGCAGGACGGGTGCCGCCGGACAGGAATGCGCAGCAGGAGCCGCGGAAGCTGCCGCGGGCAAGGCCGCCGCGAGCGACATGGCAATGATCCGAAACCCCATCCTATTTCCTCCCGAACAATTTCTCGACATCGTCCATCGCCAGCTTCACCCATGTCGGTCGCCCGTGATTGCACTGGCCCGAATGCGGCGTGATCTCCATCGTGCGCAATAGCGCATTCATTTCGGCGACGTTCAGCGTGCGACCGGCGCGCACCGATCCGTGGCAGGCCATCGTCGCGGCGACCAGTTCCAGTCTTTCATTCAGGCCCAGCGCCGCGTCATAGCCCGCCAGATCGTCGGCGATATCGGTAACGAGCTTCTGGCAATCGATCGCGCCGAGCATCGCCGGCGTCGCGCGGACCATCACCGCGGCGGGACCGAAGCGCTCGAGTTCGACCCCGAGCGCGGCAAGCTGCAGCGCCGCGGCCTCGAGCCGGTCGCATGCGGGCTCGTCGAGCTCGACGACTTCGGGCAGCAGCAAGCCTTGCGACGGCACCGCCTGCCCGGACATGCCGCGACGCAGCTGCTCGAGCACCAGCCTTTCGTGCGCGGCGTGCTGGTCGACGATGACGAGACCGTCTTCGGCTTCGGCAACGATATAGGTCTTTGCGATCTGCCCGCGTGCGATGCCGAGCGGATGCGCCTCGGCTCCAGGCACCGGCGCGGTCGCAGGTTCGGCGCGGCCCATCGGCAGCGCGTCGCGCGGCGGCGTGAAATCGACGATGCGGTCGTGCAGCAAGGCCGTTGTCGCACCATCCCCCCAATGGGCAGGCGGGACTTGCGCGTACGACGGATTGCCTGCGAACAAGGTGGGCACCGGCGGTTGCGGCGCGACGGGTTCCTGCTGCCACGCCGCGAGCGCAGCCTCGGCCGGACGCTGCACACTGCGGAATCCATGTTCGTCGAGCGCGCGGCGGAGGCCGCCGACGATCATGCCACGGATCAGCTGCGGATCGCGAAAGCGCACCTCGGTCTTCGCCGGGTGGACGTTCACATCAACCTCGCTCGTCGGCACATCGAAGAACAGGGCAACCACGGGATGACGGTCGCGCGCAAGCAGGTCTGCATAAGCGCCGCGCAGCGCGCCGACGAGCAGCCGGTCCTTCACCGGACGGCCGTTGACGAACAGATATTGATGGTCGGCGATGCCGCGATTGTAGGTCGGCAGGCTGATCACGCCGCCCAGATGCACGTCGCCTCGGTCGATATCGACCCCGATACTGTTCGCGGCGAGATCGCGCTGGGTCAGCGCCGCGACACGCGTCAGCTGGTCCTGCCCGCCCTGCACGTCGAGCACCCGGCGCCCGTCATGCTCGACGGTAAAGCCGACGTCGGGCCGCGCCATTGCAAGCCGTTTCACGACATCGATGCACGCGGCATATTCGCTGCGTCCGCTGCGCAGGAATTTGCGGCGCGCCGGGACGCGCGCGAACAGGTCCTCGACTACGACCCGGGTCCCTTTGCCCAGCGCCGCAGGGCCTTCGGCCGTCACCGCGCCATTATCGACGACTCGCCGCCAGCCGTCACCGCCCGCCACGCGGCTTTCGAGCGTCAGCCGCGCGACACTGGCGATCGAAGGCAGCGCCTCGCCGCGAAACCCCAGCGTCGTGACATCCTCGATCGCATCGTCCGGCAGCTTCGAGGTTGCATGGCGTTCAAGCGCGAGCGCCATGTCGCCGGCGGTCATGCCGCAGCCGTCATCCTCGACCTCCAGCCGCGCGATCCCGCCCTCGGCGATTCGCACCGAAATGCGAGTCGAACCGGCATCGATGGCGTTTTCAACCAGTTCCTTGAGCGCCGCGGCGGGTCTTTCGACCACTTCACCGGCTGCGATCCGATTTACTAGCTTTTCCGGCAGGCGACGTATTGACATGGCCGCTCTCCTAGCGCAGTCGAACGCAAATCGCGACCCATCCGCACAGCCCTGATCATTTTGTCCAGCCACCCCCTGTGGACGAGCCGGAATCTCCCCCTGATTGTAGCTGTCGCCGGCCGGGCGCACGGTAAAATCACGATAGGGGCGCGCCCATCAGGGGCGCGGCTTCGATGACAGGAAGCAGTATCGATGTCCTTCTTTTCCCGCTGGTTCAAATTCAATTCCCAAGACATGGCTATCGACCTCGGCACCGCCAACACGGTGGTTTATGTCAGGGGCAAAGGCATCGTTCTGAATGAACCCTCGGTCGTTGCGGTCGAGACGATCAACGGGATAAAGCGGGTCAAGGCGGTTGGCGACGACGCCAAGCTGATGATGGGCAAGACCCCCGACAGCATCGAGGCGATCCGTCCGCTGCGTGACGGCGTCATCGCCGACATCGACGTCGCCGAACAGATGATCAAGCACTTCATCACCAAGGTCCATGGTGGCAAGCCCAACGCGTTCCGCAGCCCCGAAATCGTGATCTGCGTTCCCTCGGGCTCGACCAGCGTCGAGCGCCGCGCGATCCGCGATGCCGCTTCGAATGCGGGTGCCAGCGAAGTGTGGCTGATCGAGGAACCAATGGCCGCCGCGATCGGCGCCGACATGCCCGTCACCGAACCGATCGGTTCGATGGTCGTCGACATCGGCGGCGGCACGACCGAAGTTGCGGTGCTTTCGCTGCGCGGCCTGGCCTATACCACCTCGGTCCGCGCGGGCGGCGACAAGATGGACGAAGCGATCGTCTCCTATGTCCGCCGCCACCATAATCTGCTGATCGGTGAAGCGACCGCCGAGCGGATCAAGAAGGATTTCGGCATCGCGCGCATCCCCGCCGACGGGGTCGGGCTGACGATCCACATCAAGGGCCGCGACCTCGTGAACGGCGTGCCCAAGGAAATCTCGATCAACCAGGCGCAGATCGCCGAAGCTTTGTCCGAGCCGATCGGCACGATCGTCGAGGGCGTGCGCATCGCGCTGGAAAATACCGCGCCTGAACTCGCTGCCGACATCGTCGACCAGGGCATCGTCCTGACCGGCGGCGGCGCGCTGATCGCCGAACTGGACGAACTGCTCAAGGAAGCAACCGGACTGCCGGTGACGGTGGCCGACGATCCTTTGACCTGCGTCGCGATCGGCACCGGCCGCGCGATGGAAGACCCCGCCTTCCGCGGCGTGCTTCAGCAAGCCTGATAGGGCGACTCTGAACCATGGTCCGCCCGGCACATCGACGTCCGGGGCAATCCCGAAAGGCCCAATACAGCCTGTTCGTGGCCTATGTCATTGCGGTGACCGGGGCCGTGGCCGGGTTGCTGCTGGCGATCCTGTCGGTCGTTGATCCCGTCGGCTTCGCCCAATTGCGTGTGGCGAGCCAGGAAATTTCCGCGCCCGTCGCGCGCGTGACGCGGTCGGTCATCGGATCGATTTCGGGCATCGACGACACCGTCGGCGCCTATGTCAGCGCGGGCACGCAAAATCGACGGCTGCGCAAGGAACTCGCCGACACGCGCCGCGAACTTGTTGCGACCAGCTCGCTGCAAGAAGAAAACCGGCAGCTCAAGGGGCTGCTCAAGCTGCAGGAAACCGACAAGACCGCGCTCGCCAACGGCTATCTCCTGACCTCGACCTCGACGAGCAGCAAGCGCATCGCGCTGCTGAGCATCGGGCGCAATCTGGGTGTCACCGCGGGCCAGCCGGTACGCGGTGCCGACGGGCTGATCGGCCGCGTGCTCAGCGCCGGGCCGTCGGTGTCACAGATTCTGCTGCTGACCGACGTCGACAATATCGTCCCCGTCCGTCGCGCACGCGACGGCCTACCCGCGCTCGCCAATGGTCGCGGCAACGGCGACCTCGACATTCGTACGCTCAACATCGCGAACAATCCTTTCAAGCCGGGCGATATCCTCGTGACCTCGGGCACCGGGGGGCTCTATCCGCCTAACATCCCGGTGGCGATCGTCGTGCGGCGGCAAGACGATGGCGCCCTCGCACGCCCGCTCGCCGACCCGGGCAAGGTCGATGCGGTGTCGGTGCTGCGTCCCTATACCCCCGACAATATCGAAGCGCATGGCCGGCCCGGCCCCGCTACGCCCCCGCCCCCCACCGGCGCGCCATGAACCAGAAAGGCCCGCGCCTCGGCGAACCGGCATCGCTGTGGCGGATGCGGATCGTCCCGATTGCGAGCGTGATGTTCGCGTCGGCGCTGCCGTTGATGCTGCCGCTGATCGCCAACTCGCCGGTGCTGCCGCCGCTCGGGCTGCTTTTCTTCCTGTGCTGGCAATTGCTTCGCACCGAAATATGGCCGGTGTGGATCGGGCTTCCGCTCGGTCTGTGGGACGATCTGTTCAGCGGTCAGCCCATCGGCACCGCGGTGGGCCTGTGGACGATCGCCAGCATCGTGATCCATTATTCGTCGCAGCGCATCTATTGGCGCGGTTTCTTTCACGACTGGGCCATTGCAGCGTTGCTGATCGCGATCATCCAGTCGCTCGCGGCACTGATCGTTCACCCGCATGCCGCGACCGGGCGCGTACTCGGCCTCGTGGTGCCGCAGATCGTGGTTTCGGCACTGCTCGTCCCCTTGTTCATGCGCCTGACCGGCAAGTTTGACAATTTCCGCCTGAGACGCCGATAAATTACCGATGCCGCGCAAAAAACTCCCCCCAATTACCGAAGCCTTCAGAGGGATCGTCTTCACCCGCCGCGCGCTTGTCGTCGGCGGAGCGCAGGCGGCCGTGGGCGTCGCGCTGGCGGCGCGTATGGCTTATATTTCGGTCATCGATAACGACCGTTATGTCCTTGAATCCGAAAGCAACCGCGTCAACCTAACGCTCGTTCCGCCGCGCCGCGGCTGGATCGTGGATCGCAACGGCAAGGCGCTGGCGAACAACCGCGTCAGCTTGCGCATCGACATCATTCCCGACCGTTTGCACAACAAGGAACTGGTGCTCGGGCAGCTCCGGACGTTGCTGCGCCTCGACGGCGATACGATGGAACGGATCAACCGGGACTTGAAAGCCGCTTCGGGTTTCCAGCCCGTCGCGGTGGCCGAGGATATGACCGAGGCCGAATATAGCTCGATCCTTGTCCGCCTGCCAGAATTGCCCGGCATCGCGCCGCAGCGCGGCTTTGCGCGCAACTATCCGACCGGCGCTGCTGTCGGCCATCTGATCGGCTATGTCGGCGCGCCGACCGCCGAGGAATACCAAAAGGTCAAGGATCCGCTCTACATCACGCCGGGTTTCCGGACCGGCAAGGACGGGCTCGAGAAATATTTCCAGCCGATGCTCCGCGGCCAGCCCGGCGCCAAGCGGGTCGAGGTCACCGCACGCGGCAAGGTTGTCCGCGAGCTGGGCGTAAAGCCCGATACGCAGGGCAAAACGGTTCACCTGACGATCGACGCCGACCTGCAGGATTATGTCGCGCGGCGCATGGGGCGCGAGTCGGGCGCCGCGGTCGTCATCGACTGCCAGAACGGCGATATCCTTTCGTTCGTGTCGATGCCCTGTTTCGACCCCAACAGCTTTTCCGACGGGATCAGCAGCTCCGAGTATGCATGGCTGCGTGCCGACGATCATCAACCGCTGATCAACAAGGCCACGCGCGGCCTGTATCCGCCGGGATCGACACTGAAGCCGATGGCGGCGATCGCCGCGGTCGAACATGGTGTCGATCCGAGCGAGCGGCACACCTGCATCGGCGGCTATCGCCTCGGCAGCCGCTTTTTCCGCTGCCTCGGCACCCATGGCAGCGTCGACATGCCCACCGCGATCATGAAAAGCTGCAACAGCTATTTCTACTGGCTCGCGCACCGCCTCGGCTATGATGCGATGGCGCCCACCGCGCGCCTGCTCGGCCTTGGCGAGGAGTTTCAGCTTGCGGGGAGCAACCAGCGTTACGGAACGATCCCCGACAGCGCGTGGAAGATGAAGAAATATGACCAGCAATGGTCGGCGTCGGACTCACTGAACGCGGTCATCGGACAGGGTTATGTCAGCGTCAATCCGCTCCAGCTCGCCGTGATGGCGGCGCGGATTGCATCGGGTCGCCGGCTTTATCCGCGCCTGATCAACCGCGAATTCAAGAACGAACCCCTGCCCTTTTCGGCCAAGGCTCTCGAAGCCGCGCGCCATGGCATGGACCTCGTTGTCAACGGCCCGGGCGGAACCGCCGGACGCAGCCGCCTGCCGCTCGACGGCATCACAATGGCGGGCAAAACGGGCACGGCACAGGTGCGCGGGCTCGGCACGGGCAATGGCAAAAGCGGGACGTGGAAATTTCGCGATCACGGTCTGTTCGTGGGCTTCGCACCGGTCGATAATCCTCGTTACGCAACAGCTGTGGTGATCGAGCATGGCATGGGCGGATCGCGCGCCGCGGCGCCGGTAGCCAAGGATTTCATGACCTTCCTCTTCGATCGTGAAAAAGCGATGGAAGCGCTCACGACATTCGAGGCCGGCTGGGGCGGGACGATCAAGGAACGCATGGACCGCGACTATGCCGCATGGAAATCGGGCGCGGCGAGCGATCCCGAGCCCGGGGTGCCGCAATGATCCCAGTCCCGCCCGCCATCCAGCGCATTCCGTGGAAACTGATCGCGATCCTTGCCGGGATCACCGGCTTCGGCCTGCTCGTCCTTTATTCGGCCGCAGGCGGCAACTGGTCGCCGTGGGCTTTACAGCAGGGCTTGCGTTTCCTTGTCTTCCTCGGCGTTGCGCTCGTGATCGGCCGCTTTCCGATCCGCATCTTCGAAGACTTCTCCTATATCGCCTATATCGGCGTGCTAGTGCTGCTGATCGCCGTCGAATTGCTCGGTTTCGTCGGCGGGGGCAGCCAGCGATGGCTCAACCTCGGCTTCATGAACCTCCAGCCATCCGAATTGATGAAGGTGACGATCGTCGTCGCGCTCGCGCGCTTTTATGCGCAGCTGCCGCCTGGCAATACGCGGACCTTTACTGCGCTCTGGCCGGCGCTGGTGATGATCGGCCTGCCGGCGGCGCTCGTCATGTTGCAGCCCGATCTCGGCACCGCGCTGTCGATCTGCATCGGGGGCATCGTGGTGATGTTCGTCTCTGGCCTGCCCTTCTGGTGGTTCGGCAGCGCGGCGGCTGCCGGTGCGGCGGCACTGCCGGTGCTCTTCTCGTTTCTGCACGACTATCAGCAGAAACGCGTGCTGATCTTCCTCGATCCCGAAAGCGACCCGCTCGGCGCGGGCTATCATATCAGCCAATCGAAAATCGCGATCGGTTCGGGCGGCATCGGCGGCAAGGGTTTCCTCAACGGGTCGCAAAGCCACCTCGATTATCTGCCTGAGGGGCACACCGACTTCATCTTCGCCACAATGGCCGAGGAATGGGGCCTGATCGGCGGTTTTGCGCTCCTCTTCGGCTTCTTCCTGCTGCTTCGCTGGTCGACACGCGTTGCGCTCCGCGCCCGGACGCGCTTCGGTCAACTCACCGCGGCGGGGCTGACGATGACGATCTTTTTCTACATTGCGATCAATCTGATGATGGTGATGGGCCTCGCCCCCGTCGTCGGCATTCCGCTCCCGCTTTTCTCCTATGGCGGTTCGTCGATGCTGACGATCATGACGTGCGTCGGTATCATCCTCGCCATCGAAAACGACAGCAAAACGGGCACGCGGCGCTTTCATTGAGAAAAAACTTTGCCGAAAAGCGGTCGAGGGCATTGCCATCCCCACAGTGCCATGATAGCGGGCCGCTCGCTTCGCAGCAAAGAGGACAACTCTTCGCTGCAAGGCACGCCTGAAAATGGCAGTGGACGCATAGCTCAGTTGGTAGAGCAGCTGACTCTTAATCAGCGGGTCCTAGGTTCGAGCCCTAGTGCGTCCACCATTTTCTTTCCCTTACACTTCAACGACTTAGGTCGGTGCCGGCCACGAGCTTGAGCCGCGTACGGCTCTCACTGTGACCCTTTTTGTGACCTTCGGGCAAAACCGCGAATGGCGGTTGTCCGCCACTCTCGGGTGTGACCTCGAAAGTCAGCTGGTCGGCATAGGGCGCCAGATGCTTCGTCGACATATGCGCGTAGCGGCGCACCATCGTCTCGGACTTCCAACCGCCCAGCTCCTGAAGCACCCAGGTGGGCACGTCATTCTGCCTAAGCCAGCTCGCCCAGGTGTGGCGAAGATCGTGCCAACGAAAGTCGGTGATCCCTGCCCGCTTGAGCGCCTCCCGCCATGTCTTCGTGTTCACTTGGCCGAGCGGTCTGCCCTTGAAAGTGAACACATGTTCGTGCTGGATACCCATGCGCCGCCGAAGGACCGAGACGGCAAGGTCGTTGAGCGGAACGCCCAGCGCCTCGTCATTCTTGGTCTCGCCGTGCCCGATCGTGACGATGCGGCGGGAAAGGTCGACCTGCTCCCAGGTCAGCCGCTTGATATTTCCCTGCCGCAGGCCCGTGGCGAGCGCGAACAGCATCATGTCTTGCTGGTGCGCCGGTAGCTCCTTGAGAAGACGCTCGGCCTGTGCGTGGGTCAACCAGCGCACGCGCGGCTTTGCTTTCCTCACATAGGTCTTGAACGCAGGGATATGCTCGAGCCATTCCCACTCGCGCATCGCCTTCCGGAAAATGGCGCGAATGAGCGCCACATAGAGATCCTTGGTGCGATCGCTACGGCGGGCAAGCTGGCGCGAGACGATCCCGTCGATCATGTCCCGGCTCACCTGATCCAGCATCTTGCCGCGCAGATGCTTCGTAAACCAACGGATCCGGCTCACATCGTCCCGGTAGGACTTCTTGTGCGCCATTTCCTTCAGCCAGCGAAGCGCCGCTTCGTCCCAGCTACGCCGGGGTTTCCGCTTCAAGCGGGCAAGATCCCACAACTCGGCCTTCAGTCTGTCGTGATATTCTTCGGCCTTGGTCCGGTCGGACGTTCCAGTAGATCGTCTAATGCGCGTTCCGTCCGGAGCTGTGAGCTTGACGTAGTAAATGTCTGCACGTTTCCAGAGTGCCATAACGCCTCCTTTGAAAAGGCACTCGGCTGCATTCGTGCAGGTGCAGAATAACCTGCCCGAATCCAGGCGACAAGGTCTCGCTCCACAAACCTCCAGAACCGACCAATTTTCACGCAGGGTAACCGCCCCGCTTTCGCGTGTTCCCGCACCGTATTGGGGTGAAGCTCGAGCATCTCGGCGGCGCGATCGACGCCGCAGAGCCGTGGCGTCGCTTCGTACCCAGTGTCTGCAGCGTCGGCTTCGGTCACGGCCCGGACCTTTGGCGCCGCGTCTTTGCGAACTCGCGGTCGCTCTCGAGAAAGGCGTGGAGCATGTAGGGAACGAGATCGGCGGGTTTCTCTTGCCTTCCGTAAGCCGCCTCATACGCCGCGGCGTAGTCGGCCAGCGCCTGTTCGAGGTCAGGCATGATTTCGATCGTCAATTTGACGGGCTTGCGGTCGGGCAGCCGGGCGAGCTTGAGATCGGCCATATCAGCCTCCCCACGGCGCAAGGACGAGGTCTTTATGGACGATGACGCGCACTGGCCAGCCGGGCCGAACGACGATGGACGGCTGCATGTCGAGGCTCTTCTCGACGAGCCGGTCGCCGGCACGCCCGCCACCCTGCTGGGCGGATTCGCGGATCGCGCGCACAATATCGCTTTCGTTTTCGCCGAAGCTGAGCTCGGTGCCAACGCCGAGCAGGGTTGAGAGCGCGACGCCTTTGATCAGCTGCCAGCCATGCGCGTCGACGCGATCGCGAATGCCGGCATAGCCCGAAGGATCGCTCGCGGGCGCATCCTCCAGCGTCAAGGATGCGCCGTCGGGCCAGATGATGCGCTTCCAGACGACGAACGCCCGCTGTTGGCCATAACCAGTATCGCTCTCGTAGCGCCCGATTAGCCGCGCGCCTTGCGGGATGAGCAGGGTCCGGCCCGTCACGCTGTCGAAGACATGTTCGCTAACCTGCGCGATCACGATCCCCGGCAGTTCGCTGTTGAGCCCGGTAACAAGGCTGGCGGCGATGACGCTACCGCTGGTGACCAGCCACGGCGAGGGCGCCGCTTCGATTTGATGCGGACTGACGTTGGCACTGCCCGCTGTCGTAGCCGCACGCGATGTAGAAGCCGCTCCCGCGTCCGCGGAGCCTGCCGTCGCCGCAGCGCGTGCCTCGTCAGGCGCAGACGTCATAGTGCGGCTCGGTCCAAGCGACATCAACACCGCCGACTGGCGCGCAGCCAACTCTTCGGCCATTCGCCGTTCGCGCTCGGCCTCGACTGCCGCCGCGGCATCCTCCTTGGCATGCCCGGACGGATATTCGCTTTCCATCTTGCGCTGATGTTCGAGAATGGGTCTGCCGAGATCGCCGGGGAGCGGAGGTCCGAGCTTCGGGATCTCGTCGTAGCGGTCCGGCGTACCGGCGAGCGCTTCGGGCGCCTTGCCCTGCCCCTTCTCAAACATCTCTTCGCCATTTGCCGCGAGCTTGAACGACGTCGGCTCCAGCGCGAACCACATTATAGCGGTAATCGCCAGCGCGCCGACGGCAGCGACGCCGATGATGATTTCGCGGCGGAAGCGTGCAACGCGCCGCGGTGCACCTCGCAATATGAGGGTTTCGGGGTCGACCTTGGCGGCCGACGGCTCGATCGGTCGATCCGCAGGGGCCGCTTCGTCGGACTCGCGTGCCGATCCGGTCTCCGGCGCGCTCACCGCGGGTCCCCGGTACGAATAATCCGGACAACGGCCTGGCGCTTGGCGCCGTGCCGCAGCTCGGCGCGTGCGAACAGACGGTCGACGACGTAGAAGCGGCCCGAGACGCGGTAATTGACGAGCTCGGGTTCGCCGCCCTCTCCGCTCACGAACAGCGGAGGCGCCTCGCCCTGCGCAAGGCTCGGCGGGAATTCGATGAAGGTCTGGCGCCCATCGTCGAACGCGCGCAGTGGGCGCCAAGCGGGCTTGTCGCCGCGGATCGCATAACCGAATTCGAGACTGACCGGGTTGATCGCCGAGCGCGCCTCGATCGCCGCGCGCGTCGAACTCGCGGCGCGCTCGATCGCGAGAAGACTGTCGTGCGGGTAGGTCCAGGATACCGTGGCCATCGCCGTGCGCACCGTACTCGTGAGCGCCAGGTGATAGACGCGACGGTCGGTCGTGATGATCAAATTCGTAGCGAGAGCAGGCGCGAGGGGCTTGATCATGATATGGACGCGGCGCGCCTCGCCGGTGCCGCTCGTCGTGTCGCCGACGGTCCAGCGCGCGGTGTCGCCCGCCGCGACAGCGACCAGCGCCTCGCCCGGCTGGAGCGCGATGTCGGTGACATGCTCGGGCGCGGTGACGAGCCGATACACCCCGCCCTCGACATAGGCATAGGTCTGGATGGCGCCGCGATAATCCTGCGCGCGCGGCTCCTTGACGGCGGCGGCCGCCGCCGCACGCACGCGCTCGACCGCCCCCGGGCCGGCGCTGGCGGACGAGGTCAGGACCGCCGCACCGGCAGCGGCAAGGATCGGGCGGAAGCAGATCATGGCAGGGCTCCTTCGGAGATTGCGGTAACGGGAGGAATTTCGGCGGGCGGCTCCCGCGCAGGCTGCGGCGGTGCGGTCGCGGCGTCGGGACGCCGCTCCTCGCGCTCATATTCGCGGCTCCAGTCGATCGCTTCGACATAGAGGCCGAGCGGATTCTTGCGGAGGACGTCGGCGGAGCGCGGGGGCTTCACCGCCGCAGTCAGCATCGCGGTCCAGCGCGATGTCGTTACAAGACTGCCGCGCTCGTATGCACTTTCCTTCCATTTCACCTGCCACGATCGCGGCGAAGCGCGCACGACGCTCGTGATCTCGACCGAGACCGAACGCATTCCGACCTGAGCAAAGGGATCGGAACTGCGCGCATATTCGTTGAGGAACAGAGCGCCGCGCTCGCCTGCGAAGTCATAGGCGGCGAGCCAATTCTCGCGCATCAGCACCGGGTCGAGCGAGATGCCGCGGACATTAGCGATGAAGCGCCCGAGCGCCCACGCGATCTGCGGGTCGGTGGGATTGTAGTCGGCGGCCGCGGGCGCGACGCTGCGCGCTTCGCCGAGCCGGTCGACCTCGACGACATACGGTGTGACGCGGCTCTGCACCGACTGCCAGACGAGACCGGCGGCGAGGCCGGTCGAGAGCAGCAGTCCACCAAACGCCATGATCCGCCAGTTCCGCGCTTGGATTCGAGAGGTGCCGATCCGGTCGTCCCACGCCTGTCCGGCGCGCTGATAGGGTGTGACCGGCTCGGGGGTTCGCCCGTAACGCTGAATGGCTCGCTTGAACTTCATCGGATCAATCCTCCTTCTCGGCGATGTCGGGGCTCGCGCCGCTGCCGCCGCGGCTCCCGTCGGAAATCACATGGGCGGTCGCCTGCCGCGCCGAACGACGGCGCTGGTCGGCCTTGAGATCGGTCGCCCACGCTGGCGCGGCGGCCGCTGAACCGGAATTTTCATTGGATTGTTGAGGCGCGAGCCGCGCGGGACTGTTGCCGGCATTCCAGGCCGCATCGCGGCCGGCTGCAGCAGCTTCGCCAATCCCGCTTGAACCAACCGCACGGCGCGACGCATTGACCGCCGCACCTTTCGCGGCGGTCGCGAGGCCCGAAAGACCGGCGCCGATCGTTTGCGAGCCCGAGGTTTCCTGCCCGAGCTTGTACGATGTCGAGGCCGCGGCTCCCATCGACGTCCCGGCGCGGACCGCGCCGAGCGCGGCGCCGCTGCCTGCGCGTGCGGCCGCCATACCCGCGCCACCGGCGACGATCATCGTGCCTGCGGCGGCCGCGACCGTACCGACGGCGGCGCCCGCACCGAGCTGGGGCGCGCCCGCAACAAGGCCCGAAGCGATGCCGGGTCCGTAGATGCCGAGCCCGAGCAAGGCCAGCGCGCCGAGCGCCAAAGACATCGCTTCCTCGACGTCGGGCTCGGAGCCCGCCATCGTCGTGAGAAAATCGGGAAAGAAGCCCGAGCCGATGCCGACGATCACGCCGAGTACCATCACCTTGACGCCCGACGATATGATGCTGCCGAGAACGCGCTCGGCGAGGAACGCAGTCCGGTTCCACAGCGCGAACGGCATAAGCGCAAAC
Source organism: Sphingopyxis sp. Soil_C_28 (assembly GCF_057657055.1). Classification (NCBI taxonomy): domain Bacteria; kingdom Pseudomonadati; phylum Pseudomonadota; class Alphaproteobacteria; order Sphingomonadales; family Sphingopyxidaceae; genus Sphingopyxis; species Sphingopyxis sp. Soil_C_28. Next base: position 820,545 of record NZ_JBDGJE010000001.1, on the reverse strand, counting down.
CCCGCAAGGCTCGTTAGCTTGAATTCAATCAGCGTGATGAAGAGCTGGATTGCAAGGATGAAGAAGGCGAGGATCGTGAGGACCCAGGCGATCAAGAGGACCACGATCTCGAGGAAGTTGGTAAAGAAATCGATCGGACCGAGCAGCTCCTTGATCTGGTCGATGAGCGGATGCGCCGCCTCGAAGCCCGCGCCGGCAAGACGTCCGGGCTTCAGAAGGTCTTCGGCAGAAATCGTGCCGCCGCCGGCGGTGATGCCGAGCCCGGCGAAGGAGCGGAAGATGATATCCGAAAGTGCCCCGAAGTTGCCGATGATGAACGCGAAAACGCCGACATAGAGGATCTTCCTCAGCAGCTTCGCGATGACGTCATTCTCGCCCCCCATCGCCCAGAAGAGCCCGGCGAGCGTGATGTCGATTCCGATCAATATGCTGGTGAGGAAAGCGACATCGCCGCCAAGCAGCCCGAAGCCGCTGTCGATGTAGCGGATGAAGGCTTCCATGAAGCGGTCGATGACATTGAGATCGTCCATCGGTCGGGCTTTCGAAGAAGATGAAGGGTCCGCGGGGTCTCGGGGGAGCGTTCGAGACCCCGCGGCGAACGGCGGGCCAGGAGAGGGGCAGCCTCGCGCCGTCCGTGTCGCTCGTCAGCGGATCGGCGTGTAGGCCTTGCCGTCGCCGAGGAAGCGACGCATGCGCTCGCGTGCTTCCGCCGCGCTCTGCGCCGCGCGTGCGCGGTCGATCATGTCGGCCTCATAGGCGGCGGCCATCATCTGCTGGAGTTGCGCTTGCTGCTTGGCTGCCAGAGCGAGGAGCTGGTTGGTGGCTTGCTGGGCTTGCAGGCTGCCTTCGGCGCCCGAGCTTCGCGCCGCGACGTCGGCCAGCAACGCAGCATCGTCCTTCACGTCGGCGGCGATCCGCGACTGGACCGCGAGCGTGCGCCGGTACGAGGCCATGGCAGCCTCGAGCCGCGCCTTAGCATTGGCAACGCTCGCCGACCGGGTCATGCCGGCGAAATCCTTCGGAAACAGCGCCGCCATGCGCTCGTCGAGCCGGTCGACCCCGAAGTCGATCCCCTCGGCTTGCCCCATCAGCCCGTCGACGCGCGCGAGATTGTCCTTGAGCTTCTGGAGTTCGGGGAAATCAACGCGCTTGAGATTCTTGTCCATGTTGGACAGCATCTGCGCTTCATTCTGCAACTGCCTGATTTGCTGGTCGATCTGCTTGAGCGTGCGCGCCGCGGTGAGCAGGTTCTGCTGATAGTTTGCGCTGTCGAACACGGGCATTGCCGCTGCGGGCGGCGTTGCCAGCATAAGCGCCGGGACGGCAGCGCCGATCAGGATCATATGGGCAAGCGTCTTCATAGCAATTCTCCTTCTTGGGGGCTTGGCTAGTCAGTCGTCTCGGTCTCGGGAAAGCCGGCGAGAAGGTCTGCGGCCCAGTCGAGGTCGCCATCGCGTAGAAACTGTGCCGCGAAATCGCCTTCGCCATGCTCGGCGAGGATGGCGTCGATCCGCGCCTGCGTCGCCGGATCGGATGCGCCGCAGAGCGCCAGCGCGACGGGTCCGAGGCCGAGCTCGAACAAGCGGTTGCCGCGCGCCGACTGGAGATAATATTGACGCTTCGGCGTCGCGCGCGCGACGAGCTCGATCTGCGCCTCGTTGAGCCCGAAGGCGGCATAGGCGGCGCGACCCTGCGGCTCGACCGCGCGATCATTCGGGAGCAATATGCGCTGCGGGCAGCTTTCGATGATCGCGGGCGCGATGCTGCTGTTCGAGATATCGGCGAGGCTCTGCGTCGCGAAGATCACCGCGACATTCTTCTTGCGGAGCACCTTCAGCCATTCGCGGATGCGCGCCGCGAAGAGCGGATTGTCGAGAAAGATCCAGGCCTCGTCGAGGATGAGCAGCGTTGGCCGTCCGTCGAAGCGGGCCTCGAGGCGATGGAAGAGGTAGGACAGGACCGGTTCGACGACGCTCGCCTGACCCATCAGGGTCTCGGTCTCGAAACATTCGATCGAACCAAGCGACAGTCCCTCTTCCGCCGCATCGAGCAGCCGCCCGTGCGGCCCTTCGAGCGTGAAAGGCTGGAGCGCCGTCTTCAGCGCATTGGACTGCAGCAGCAGTGAAAGGCCGGTAAGCGTCCGTTCGGGTGCTGGCGCGCTCGCAAGGCTCGTTAGCGCCGACCAGATCGCATCCTTGATGTCGGGCGTCACCGCAACGCCTTCGTGCGCAACGAGCGAGGCGACCCAGTCGGCGGCCCAACTCCGCTCTTCGGCGCGATCGATCCCGCGCAGCGGCTGGAAGGCGAGCGGCGTGTCGCCTTCGCCGAGCGCATGATGCCGCCCGCCCATCGCCAGCACCGCGGCGCGCGCCGAATTTCCCTTGTCGAAGAAATAGAGCTGGGCGTCCGCGTAGCGGCGGAACTGCAGCGCGATCAGCGCGAGCAGCACGGACTTCCCTGCCCCCGTCGGTCCCGCGATCATCATATGGCCGACGTCGCCGACATGCGTCGACAGGCGGAACGGCGTCGACCCCCCGGTCTCGGCCAGCAGCAGCGGCGGCCCGCCGAGATGGCGGTTCCAGTTCGGCCCCGCCCATACCGAGGACAGCGGCATCAGGTGGGCGAGATTGAGACTGTGGATGAGTGGCTGCCGGACGTTGGCGTAAACGTGGCCCGGCAGCGACGACAGCCACGCCTCGACCGCGTTAACGCTTTCGCGGATCGCAGTGAAACCCAAGGAATGGACGATACGCTCGGCCGCGCGCAGCTTCTCCTCCGCGCGAGCACGATTCCGGTCCGACACAGTGATCGTCGTCGTCAGATAGCCGAAAGAGACATGATCCCCGCCGAGCGCCTGGAGCGCGGCATCGGCGTCGACGACCTTATTGTCGGCATCGCTGTCGAGCAGTTGCGCCGGTTGGTTGTACATCACTTCGCGGAGCAGCGCCGAGAGCGACTTGCGCTTGTTGAACCATTGCCGGCGAAGCTTGGTGAGCGCCGCGGTCGCGTCGGCCTTGTCGAGCGCGATGAAACGCGTCGTCCAGCGATAGGCGAAATCCTGCCCGTTAAGCGGGTCGAAGATGCCGGGGCGGCTGATCGAGGGGAAACCGAGGATCGTCAGCGACCGGAGATATTGGTCGCCGAGCATCGGCTCGAGCCCGCCGGTGAGCGGCGTGTCGGCGAGAAAAGCGTCGAGATACATCGGCGTCGCGGGAACGCGGACGCGGTGCCGGTGCGGAGAGATCGCGCGATGGAGGTAGGTCAAGGTCTCGCTGTCATCGAGCGCGCGGACTTCGGGCATGAAACTCGCCATCAGGTCGATCGCGCGCAGGCTCTCGGCCTCGAAGCGGGCGAGCGCCTCGCGCCAGTCTCGCGTGCCTTGCGCCGCCTCGGGCCGTTCAATGAGCGCGCGGCCGGCGCTGTCGGCCTGGTCGGCGGGCGGCATCCACACGAGCGTCAGGTGGAAGTGGCTCTCGAAATGCTCGCGCTCGCTGTCGTCGAACGCGGCGCGGCGTTCGGCATTGACGAGCCACGAGGCCGCATCGGGAAAATCGCTTTCGGGATAGCCCGCCGCGGCGACGCGTTCGGCCTCGAGGAAGAGCGCCCAGCCAGATCCGAAACGCCGCAGCATATTGTTCGCGCGGGCGCACGCGGCGACGAGCTCGGCCTCGGTCGCGCTGTCGAGATCGGGGCCGCGAAAGGCGATGCTGCGCTGGAAGCTGCCATCCTTGTTGAGGATGATGCCGGGCGCGACAAGCGCCGCCCACGGCAGATGGTCGGCGAGCCGGTCGGCACGCGGCCTATATTCGGCGAGGTTCAGCATGACAGTTCGCCTTTCTGGCGAAGGTGCCGCGTCAGCACCGGCGCAAAATCGGGATCGCGCTTCGCAGCGAACACCATGAGCGTGTGTCCGAGCGCCCAGAGGATGAGGCCCGCGATCCATTGTTGGAGCCCGAGCCCCATCGCCGCGGCGATGGTGCCGTTGACGATCGCGAGCCCGCGCGGCGCGCCGCCGAGCAGGATCGGCTCGGCGAGCGACCGGTGGATCGGCGCCTCAAATCCTTCGAGACGGCTCATGCGACGAGCGCCCCGCCGCCGAAGCTGAAGAAGGAGAGGAAGAAGCTCGACGCAGCAAAGGCGATCGAGAGGCCGAAGACGATCTGGATCAGCCGCCGGAAGCCGCCCGAGGTTTCGCCGAACGCGAGGGTCAGACCGGTGGTGATGATGATGATCACCGCGATGATCTTGGCGACCGGGCCCTGCACCGACTCCAGCACCTGCTGAAGCGGCTCTTCCCACGGCATGCCCGATCCCGCCGCGAGCGCGGAACCGGCAAGACCCAGTGCGAGGGCTGCCGCGCCGAGGATCGAGGGGCGGTCGACGCGATGAGATGCAAGAACAATCAAAGACATGGACATTCTCCTTCAGGCTGGATCGGAAGTTCGGTGAGCGCATAGTCGCCGGTCGTGAGGACGCCTTCGACGCGCGCGATTGTCGCGATGCGCCGCGCGGCGCCGCGTCCGGCGATGAAGACGATGAGGTCGATCGCCTCGGCGATCAGCCGCCGCGGAACGGTGACGACGCTCTCCTGGACGAGCTGCTCGATCCGGGTCAGTGCCGACGCCGCGCTGTTGGCATGCACCGTAGCGATCCCGCCCGGATGGCCGGTGTTCCACGCCTTGAGCATGTCGAGCGCCTCGGCGCCGCGGACCTCGCCGACAATGATGCGATCGGGCCGCAGCCGCAGCGTCGAGCGGACGAGATCGGCCATCGACACCGCCCCGGTCCGCGTGCGCAGTTCGACGCGATCGGGCGCCGGGCATTGCAGCTCTCGCGTGTCCTCGATCAGGATCACGCGCTCGTCGAGGCTCGCCATCTCGGAAAGGAGCGCATTGGCGAGCGTCGTCTTGCCCGAGCTGGTGCCGCCGGCGACGAGAATATTGAGCCGTTCGACGACCGCCAGCGAAAGGAGGCGCGCGGCCTCGGCGCTCGCGATGCCGGCGCTCACATAATCCATCAGCGTGTAGACCCGCGCGGCAGGCTTGCGGATCGAGAAGCAGGGCGCGAGGCTGACGGGCGGGAGCAGGCCCTCGAAGCGCTCGCCTGCCCCCTCGCCGTGCGGCGGCAGTTCGGCCGATACGATCGGTGCGGCGGCATGAACTTCGGTGCGCGCGTGGGATGCGACAAGCCGGATAATGCGCTCGACCTGATCGGGCGCCATCCGCACGCCGGTATCGACCCGGCCCTCGCCGAGGACGTCGACGCGCAGCGCGCCATCGGGATTGACCATCACCTCGACGACATGCGCGTTCGACAACGCGGCCTCGATCGCCGGGCCCATCGCGGTGCGCAGCATCGTGCGCCGGCGCTCTGCCGAGACGGCCGCGCTCACGATCCGCCCCCCGAACCGAAGCTGGCGCGGCCCTCGCGGAAGGCCTCGGCGACTTTCATTGTGAACCATTCGAAGCGCTCGCGGCCTTGCGCACGCGCGACATCGTCGCCCTCGACGACCGGCGGCACCGATGCGAGCAGGTAGCGCACGAGGAGCGCGAGGATTTCGATCTCGATCTGGCTGTTGCGCTCGATCCGCGCGAGCGTCCGCGCGAGGCCGTCGAGGCGCGGCCCAAAACGTTGCTGCAGTTCGTTGACACCCTGGCGCGTCAGCCAGGCTTCGAGCGCCTCGGCGAGTATCGTCGATTTGGTCACGCCGGGCTTTCGCGCGAGCAGCGTGAGTCGGTCGCTGAGACCGCGCTCGATGAAGAGCTGGTGTCGAACCTGGCTTCCGCGCGCGCTCACAGCCCGAGCCCCAGCTGCTCGCCGCCCTGCGAGACGGCTTCGTCCATTGCGTGACCGATCAGCACCGGCGCGAGCGGACGGACGCGATCGATCAGCTTCTTGTCGATTGCCGGATCGACATCGTCGTCGATGCCGAGCGGATTGGACGGACGCACTGTCTCGACGCGCGCCGCGGGCTGCTCGGCGAGCTCGGGCTCCTTCGCCTGCTGCGCTCCGCCTTCCTCGACTATGGCGTCGCCGGCTTCGTCCGCATCCTCGATTTCGGGGGCGACGGGTTCGGCCACGCAGCCGCTCCAGTCGTCGCCGCGAACCGCCGGGCAGTCGGCGTATCGGTCGTCGGCCAGCGCGGGCGCCGGACCGAGGCGCGCCTTGAAATTATCGTCCTCGAAATAGCGCAGCTTCTTTGCTCGGATCGGTGCCAGCCCCGCGACGAGCACCAGCTCATCGGTGGACGGCAGCTGCATGACCTCGCCGGGCGTCAGCAGCGCGCGGGCGGTTTCCTGCCGGCTGACCATGACATGCGCGAGCCAGGGCGCGAGCCGGTGGCCGGCATAGTTGCGCATCGCGCGTTGCTCGGTCGCGGTGCCGAGCGCATCCGAAATGCGCTTCGCTGTGCGCTCGTCGTTGGTCGCGAAGGCGACCCGGACGTGGCAGTTGTCGAGGATCGCATTATTCTCGCCATAGGCTTTGGAAATTTGGTTCAGCGACTGCGCGATCAGGAAGGCACGGATCCCATACCCCGCCATGAAGGCGAGCGCGGTCTCGAAGAAGTCGAGGCGGCCGAGCGCCGGGAACTCGTCGAGCATGAGCAGCAATTGATGGCGCCGCACCGTTGAGCGTCCGTCGTCGAGCTTCTCGGTGAGGCGGCGCCCGATCTGGTTGAGGATCAGGCGGACGAGCGGCTTGGTCCGCGAGATGTCGGACGGCGGGATGACGAGATAGAGCGAGAGCGGCCGCTCGGCGGAGACGAGATCGGCGATCCGCCAGTCGCATCCCGATGTCACTGCGGCGACGGTCGGGTCGCGATAGAGGCCGAGGAACGACATGGCGGTCGAGAGCACGCCCGAACGCTCATTCTCGCTCTTGTTGAGGAGTTCGCGCGCCGCCGATGCGACGACCGGATGAACAAGGACTTCCCCGTCAGTTCCCAGATGATTGGTACGCATCATCGCCACCAAAGTCGCGGCGAAGCTGCGCGACGGATCCGACAGGAAGGTCGCGACACGCGCGAGCGTCTTCTCTTCCTCAGCGTAGAGAATGTGGAGGATCGCACCGACGAGCAGCGAATGCGATGTCTTTTCCCAGTGGTTGCGCCGCTCGAGCGCCCCTTCCGGGTCGACGAGGATATCGGCGATATTCTGGACGTCGCGGACTTCGCAGGCGCCCTTGCGCACTTCGAGCAGCGGATTGTAGCGCGCCGAGCGCTCATCGGTCGGATCGAAATAGAGGCAATGCGAGAAGCGCGATCGCCACCCGGCGGTCAGCTGCCAGTTCTCGCCCTTGATGTCGTGGACGACCGCCGAGCCGGTCCAGCTGAGCAAGGTCGGGACGACGAGCCCGACGCCCTTCCCGCTTCGTGTCGGCGCGAACGCCATGACATGTTCGGGCCCGGCGTGGCGCAGATAGCGGCCTGACAGGCGGCCCAGAAACGCGCCGGCATCGCCACGCAGTCCCGCGGCGTCCACCTCGCGCTCTTTCGCCCAGCGCGCTGACCCGTAAGTCGTGACCTGGCCCTTCTGGCGTGCGCGCCAGAGCGAACCACCAATCGCCGCGCCGCAGCCGATGAAGCCACTCGTAGCTGCGAGCGAGCCCGCCTTGTCGAAGACATGCGGCGCATAGGCGTCAAAATGATACCACCATGGGAAGAGGTCCCACGGACGATAGATCGGCAAACCGCCAAAGCGGAACCATGGCGCGCCAAGCTCGGACTGATATCCGAGCATCGCCGCAGCCCATTGCGTCGCGGACCAGACGCCGAGGATGACAATCGCGAAGACGATCAATATCTGGCCGATGAGCAATTTGGTCGGGGTCATGATGAGGCTCCCGCCCGGACGATCATGTCCGGGCCCGAGCCCATAAAATCCGCGCTAGGCGGTCGAATTCACAGTACATTCCCGCCGCACCGAACTACACCTTGGGCGCATTTCCGGCGGACATTGGTAGTTTAGGGGCGGTGTGCTTTTGGCGGGAGGCTGAGAGAAGCGGACGTCCGCGGTGCGTCGTATGGCCATGACGGGAAGCGACAGATTGCTGCCATTTGCTATTGCAACGTCGGGCACAAATAGCGGACATGACGCATGACAAAAGATGGCCACCCATCACTGACTAACGACTTCCGGCTCTTTGTCGGCGGCCGATCATCGTATCTTGAGGGGCAGCAGGAAGGGAAAGACACAGGCAAGCGGGTAGCAGGCTTAGGAGTAGAGCTATGAGTCACGAGGGAAGCTGCCATTGCGGCTCAATCCGGATAGCCGTCAATGACGATCCAGTTGACGCGTCTGAGTGCAATTGCTCCATTTGCCGGAGAACGGGTGCCCTTTGGACATATTCTTCTCCAACCAAGGTGAAAGTGAGCGGCGAAGGTATAGGATATGTACAGGGCGACAAATGTCTCACCCTGTTTCACTGCAACACATGCGGAGTCATTACGCACTGGTCCCCGATTGACCCCGATTATGATCGAATGGGGATCAATTTGCGGCTTTTTGAACCCAGTCTCTGGACAGAATTGCCGCGTCTCTATGTCGACGGCGCTAGCTGGTAACCAGCACTAGTTCTCTATGCGGGTCATCGGGCCAGAGCGTGGGTTTGCGATGGATACAAATGCCTAACAAGAGGCGTGTCTACTTCCCACCCCTCGTCGGACCCTCCATCTAAATCGAGCGCGCTAGGTCCTCCGACCGGTGGACCTGGCCGATAGCGGACAATCGGCTCTTGGGATGCAAGTCAACCAAGGCCGTCAGCCGAGCGAGCATTTCGAACGCTTTGGCCAGCATGGGCCAATGAAACGGAACGATCACTGCAAAGGGCCGTATTCTCCAGCGGCGGGCCGTTCGACCTCGCCCTGGGAGAAAGACAATGAAAAGGCTTCTGACAATTTTCATACTTGGCAGTTCGATGCTCGCACTGTCTGCTTGCAACACGGTGGATGGTGCAGCGAAAGACGTCGAATCCGCTGGCGACTGTGCCGATGGAGTGAAGGGCAACTGTTAAGGCCGCGCGGTCTAATTGGCATCGACCGAGACTCGCGGTTCAACCGCAAGTCGCCGAGCTGAAGCGGTCCGGTTTCATCACCGGACCGCTCAAAGCGGACTAGCGAGCGAAGGCCTCCGCCAGGAAATCACGGCTGAGGCGAAGTCCGACCGGATCAATTGTGTGCGCCACACCGTAGGAGACGTGCGTCGTCACGTCGACGCCGAGACGCTTGAGCTCGCTCTCCGACATATGCAGCGCCGCGATCGGGACGACCGGATCGGCCGTACCGTGCACCAATAGCACGGGCGGCTTTGGAAGTTCTCCGTGATTCAGGCCGAGCGTCCCTGCCAACATGCCAGAATAGCCAACGACTGCAGCCACAGCTTGTGGACGACGCAGCGCGACATGCAGTGCCATCATCGTCCCTTGACTGAAGCCGACGATAGCCAGGTCAGCCTCGCTCAGACCATATTGCGCGAGCTTGCGGTCGATGAAGGCGTCGATCGCCGGCGCGGCCGAGGCCGCGCCGGCAGCGAGCGCCGCAGGCGCAAACCCGGAAAGTCCCCACCATTGATAGCCTGCCCCCATCATTCCGCAGCGCTGCGGCGCGTGCGGCGCAAGGAACAAGGTGTCGGGACGAGCGTCCTGCCACTGTGGCGCAAGCGAGATCATGTCCGTCCCGCTCGACCCGAAGCCATGCAGCAGCAGGACGAGGCTGTTCGCGGCCGCCCCGGACCGGGGCTGCAAACTTGCTCCATTCACAATCTTCAAAACGCTGTCACTTCCATGTCTGCCCAGGACTATTTGGGCACGAACAGCCAACCCGGCAACCGCGCCGCAAATTGGCGCGCTTTCATGATATTCTCCAGGCATGAAGACTGGCCTCGAACGAGTCGCCCGTGCGCTTTGCGAGCTGGATGCCAATCCAGCCGACGCAACGATGGACGGCAAGCCGCTTTGGCAGGATTATCTGCCCGAGGCTTGGGCAGCAATCATGGCGCTGCGCGAGCCAGACCCCGTCATGATCGGCGCAGGCGCCAATAAGGCGGCCGAGGGCCCGAGCGAAGACATCGGCGGGATTTATCGATGCCGCGATGGAAGGACAGACCAACGCGTCGTCTAGCGGAGCGTAGTGGCGCAGTCGCTTGTGGCCGATAGCGGTCGGTCCGTTATCAGTCGCAAAACCGGGGAAGCGGACGGCAAGGATAGACCGAATTGGCTAATTGGCAGGAGCAGCGTCTGCCCTTGCGAAGGATATGGTCACGCTCAAGCCTTCGCCGAGCTTGGAATCGACCATGACCTGAGCCGAAGCATTTTGTTTGAGCGACTGCACTATGATCGCACCAAGTTTTCCCGGCTTCGGCCATGACACGCTATCGGCCAGACCGACGCCATCGTCGGAGACAGTGATGTGGCAACCGACATCGTCGATCAGGCTGTGGAGGGTGATCGTGCCCCCTACACGTCCGGCGAACGCATGCTTGAGCGCATTCGTCAGCAGCTCGTTGACCACGAGCCCCGCCGGCATCGCCACATTGACCGACGCCATCCAGCTATCGAGCTTCATGTCGAGCCGGACGCCCTCGGTTGCATGCGCTGCCATGACCGATGTCGCAATCTGTCCGAGATAGATGCCGAGGTCGATACTGTCGTCCGCATTTTCACGCGAAAGGGTGTCATAGAGCACGCCGAGGGCGTTGATCCGGCCTGCGAGCCGATCGAACCTCTCGCCGGTGTCGCTGTCGGGAATGTTGCGGGCTTCGATACGGATGAGCGCCGTGATCATCTGAAGATTGTTTTTGACGCGATGCTGGAGCTCGCGAAGCTGCGCGTCCTTTTCCGCCAGCGAGGATTGCACATCCTGTTCGCGTTCGCTGCTGGTCCGCGCCAGGGCAACGAGGCGGAACAGCGGCGTGCCGTCTTCGTTTTCAATGACGTTCGACCAGGCATCGACATTGATGGCGCCGGCCTCCTGTTCGATCTTAAACTCCCCGATATAATCGGCATCCTTCCTGACCGCATCGCGCAGGAGTCTGTCGTCATCCGCGGGTGACGCTACCCCGGGCAGCGCGCGCCAGCTCTTGCCTTCGATGTCCGCAATCGGATGGCCAGTCAGGCGCTCGAACTCAAGGTTTGCATAGGTGATGGTTTCCGAGGGATGGAGTTCCGAAACGGCGACCGCGACGGGTACATGGTCTAGAAACTGCTTGAAGCGCTCATTGTCGAGCGCCTGCGCCAGGTCGGGCGTATCGAGCAATGCGCCCACTTTTTCGGCATTTTCGCTCATCATTCCACTTCCCCGCTCGCTGCTTGCCTCGCATAGCGGCTTAGCCTTCGCACTGCCATTTGTAATGCCTTCGTCTCTTATGACGGTTTGCCATGGGAGGCGCTGCGGCCCCATCGCCTAAGCACAGGCGGTGGTGTCGCGATCGTGAATTGCATCGCCAGGAGGTGTTCAGAAGCGTCTGTCGAAAAGGGTAACGTTGCTTTGCCAGCGCTCCCGACAAGGACTCCCGGGTCGCCGCTTCTCGGGAACGCCCGATCGGCGGCCTACCCTATCATTTGCTAAATTTGCTAAATTCGACACCAGCAAAGCACACGCCGGAAACCCCGGAATTCTTGACTTTCTTCATGCCTTGGTCCATAAGGGAACCGCTAACGTCGCCTGCGACGGATTTTTGATACCCCCTCGGGGCGGATACTTCCTTTCTCTCGCTTCCAGCTTCGCCGGTGCATATGCCGGTGGAATTCCTGTTTTCGTTTGAAAGGAAACATCCCATGCCGATCGGCACCGTCAAATTCTTCAATACCGACAAGGGCTATGGCTTCATCGCCAATGAGAATGGCTCGGGCGACAGCTTTGTCCATGCCACCGCCGTCGAGCGCGCCGGAATGGCGACGCTCAACAAGGACGAGCGCATTTCTTATGAGCTGGAAACCGGCCGCGATGGCAAGATCTCGGCGGTCAATCTCCAGCACGCCTGATGATTGGCCAAGGGTTGCGCTCTCATTCATGAGTGTAAGCAGAAGACCGTTTTCGAGCCATGCCCGCGATATGGCCGATGGCTGATCCCGATAAGCGGAACGGTTGCAGCGCTGCCGCACCCGTTCCGCAGCGGATGCGCCGAAGCGTGGTCAACGCTCTCTGTCCCGCGCCTGCCGCTGGCCGACAATCATATGCCGCTTGGCCTCGGCGACCCGCATTAGACGTTCTCGCGACGTGCGCGCCGGAAATCCTGATTTATGACATATCAATTAATCTGAGAGGAATCTGCAATGTCTGCGACAAGTGACTTCTACCAAGCTCAGGCCGATAAATGCACGGCCGATGCCACCGCGTCCAAGCTGACACAGGTCCGCGACCGCAACCTTCGCGCGGCGATCGCATGGGGCGAGATGGCGCAGCGCGCGGTTCAAACCGAGAGCGCGCGTGACAGCCGCGAACGCGTCGCCGAAGCCGCACGCGATGCGCGCGCCGCTGCCGGCATGGCTTATCTCGCCTGATCGAGCCCGCTATGGCCGTCGACACGGTCTTCGGAAGGGTGGCGTGGCGATCCGAGTATTCAGATCGTGCGCGGCTGGACACTTTTCTCCATGAGCCGCTCCACGATTTCGAGAAGCGCCGCGGTGGCATAAGGTTTTGCCATAAAAGCATCTGCGGGGTCGGATTCCTCGGCTAGCAGGTGCCCTGAGCAAACAATGACGCAGCGCGCCGGATCTAACACCTTGGAGCGGCGCGCAAGTTCCATGCCGTCGATGGCACCGGGCATGCGAACGTCGGTAACGATCAGATCGATCGCTTGGCCAGACAGAAGGATTGCCAACCCTTCTTCGCCGTCGCGCGCCTCCACAACCAGGTATCCGGCGTCTCTCAGGACGTCGGTAAGAACGAAGCGGATAAGAAACTCGTCTTCTGCTACGAGTATGGTCTGATTTCCCACTGCGGTCCTTTGCCCAAACCAGACTGGACTAGCCCGGGTGGGCTCGCACGCCGTCCGCGATGGGATCCACTCGCAACGCGAAGCAGAAACCTAAGGTTCCAAATGGGCGCAAACCAAGGCTCTGCAGACCTTGATTAGCGAGCCTGCCCGAGCCCATAGCGCCGGAGTATGAGCGTTGCCCCTGCTCGAACGCGCCTGCCCCGCCCCCGTTATTCAGGTTCCATGACCACCGCAAACAGTCGGTCAAGGTTTGCCTGAAGGTCCTGGACCTCTGGGTTTTCGGCATATTTAGGTAGCCCGAGTGGCAAGCTCATGCTCTCATACATGGCCGATGCCTCAGCGTCGGTCAGGAGGCCCCGCTTGCGCAGGATGTTGGCGAGGCTGACAATTCCATTGATCGCGGAAACGTCCGACGCCTCGTGAGCCTCAATGAGGTTCATCGCGACAAGGCTGGGAATATCATTCATCTGGAATCCTTTTATTCCCGGCTCTCACCACGAAAGAGCGGTTGACGGATCTGGCAGGGCTGAAGAAATGACAGTGGCCCCTGTCACCATCCGGCGAAGATCGCCGCGACGGGATAATCTTCAGGATCGTCGCGTCTTGCGCGCCTTGCGCGCCGCGTACCGTACATCTCGCGCCGATTTCAATTCAGCCTCATCAAGGACCCGCGGCGGCTCGGCAAGTGCTGCCTCAGCCGCGAAACGAGCCTCTTCACGCCTGGCCAAATCCTTGGTGGCCTGAACGGCCTTCTTCGCCTCTTGAGCCGCGGCGCGTTTGATCTGCTGCGCATCATCCTTGGCGGCTCGCTCTGCGATGCGGCGATCTCGTTCAGCGGGATCGACAGCAGCTCTGCTGTTCATCTGCTTGAGCGCCTTGTTTTTCGCATTTTGCGCGACCGCCATGCGGTCCTGAAAACTCGGTTCTTTGTAGCCTTGCATTATGGGGTCCTCCCCGTTTGCAGTCGCATTCAGTCGACCATCGCGGCCACGAGAAGGCGAAGATCTTCGGTAGCCAACTGGCCCGTGCCATTGTTTTGCGTAGAGGCACGGCGGTTCGAGCCGGTGTTGGTGAAAATTTTGGTCATGCGAAAGCCGCAGCGACCCGCGTTTGAATTATGCATATTGTCCTCGTCCGTGGCCTTGGCCGCGCTTGTCTATTTTCTGAAATTCGTGCGCCGTTTCGCGGCACCAGCCTGGCTGGCGTCGCGCTCACGAAAAACGATCCGACCCTTGGTGAGATCGTAGGGCGTCATTTCGAGATGCACCCGGTCGCCGACAACCGAGCGGATGCGAAATTTGCGCATCTTGCCGGCCGTATAAGCAATGATCTTGTGCTCGTTATCGAGCCGAACGGCGAAGCGTCCATCGGGAAGAATTTCCTCAATGATGCCTTCAATCGTCAGCAGTTCTTCTTTTGCCAAAGGCTTTTAATTCCGAAAGGGCTGCCCCGCTTCGCTTGTCACGCTATGAGCGGTTACGATGCGGGCAAGCGTGATGCCGATGCTCGACACGAAAGGGGGATTGCTCCCGCGCCCGACGTCACCGAGATAGTTGTTAGACGTCTCATCGATCGTTGTTGGCGCGGCCGGAGGGCCGTTCGCCTAAACCAAATGAGGGCGTGCCACGCATGGCGGATTTTCGGCCATCACTCGCCCACGTCATAGGCGACATCGCTGAGGCACATATAAATGGCGGCGGACGCTCATGCAGCCCGCCGCCAAGAGATCATGCAGCCTGGAGGTTCACTGCCGAGGTCTTGCCTCGCTGATCGGTCTCCAGTTCGTACGATACGCTCTGATCTTTTTGGAGGGTACTCATACCGGCACGTTCAACGGCCGAGATGTGCACGAATGCATCCTGGCCGCCGTCGTTCGGCGCGATAAAGCCATAGCCCTTGTCGGCGTTAAAAAATTTCACAGTTCCGGTAGTCATATGGGTATCCTTTATCCCAAGTATGACGGGCATACGCCAACAGCGGCGCATCCCGGCTTCAATAGTGCTAGAAAGGGATAAAGGGGTGGCATAAAGCTGCCGATTATCCGTCGCATGCGACGTAAGCACAGGCTTAGTAACAGCATATTCGAAAAATAAAAGCGAATTCCAGATTTTAACAGAACGGCGATCCGTGTATTTGCGCGAAAGGGCGGGCGGTATCCGCAGATTAGCGCCAGAATTTGCCCGATATGTCGATTATTATCCGGCTGGAAAGGGCATGAATTGCCGTGCGGGCAGAGGCTTGGACACGCCTTAGCGCAACCCCGGTGACAGGATAGCGCGGTCCAAACAGGCGGAAGCACTTGAGATTCGCAATTGCACTGCCGACTAACCGCAATCATGCGCGTCGTCGCCCTACCCCTACACGGCAAAAGTTGGCCGTTTTCAGACGTTCCGCTTTTTGTCGAAAATCAAGGAAAGCAGACACGCCGCGACACATTGTCGGTCGCGGCAGTACCCCTAATGCGATCAACCGTTGGTCGCATCGATCCGCAGATGGCAAGATTTTGTTAACCTTATCGGCGCAGTTTTATTGCGGGGGGCATGCAAGCGGCTTCAGCCGTGCGAATGGAGAGTTCGCGGTGCTCGATTTAAAGATAAAGCCGACATCGGTCTCCGGACCGCTGGGCCCGGTCACACTGGACGATTTACCATCGTCCTCGACAACCTATTGGACGGCTCGCCGCAAGGCCGAGGTTCTGTCGGCGATAGACGGTGGGCTATTGGACTTCGAAGAAGCCTGCGAGCAATATCGTCTCAGCCGCGAGGAGCTTGCCGCATGGCGGCGAATGCTCGATCGTGCTGGGGTGCCCGGTCTCCGTATTACAAACAGGCAGCGCCTTCGTGATCAGTATATTTTTGAATAGACAATGGGTGCGGCGCGTTCCCCACAGCGCGCGGCACCAAGAGGGCGGCGCGGGCAGACTGGTCCCTCCCGCGCCGCCCATTCAGTTCAGCGGCATTTGAGTTCACCGCGATCGATGGCGCGCCCCAATAAACCGCCGCCGGCCGCGCCAATGATCGTCCCGACCGTCCGGTCGCGGCCGCCATCGAGCTCGCGTCCAACGAGCGCGCCAACGGCGGCGCCGATGATCAGCCCGGTCGTGCCATTGTCGCGGCGACAGTAATAACGTCCATCCTTCGCTCGCCAGATGCGGTCGTTTTGCGACAGACGACGCGGCTCATAATATCGGCCAGACCCGTCGTACAGCCCGCGATCCTTGGCGCGCTTGCCATGTGCGGGCGCCCAAGGCGGCGGGTCGGCAAGTGCCGGAGCACTGGGGATGGCAACGGCCGCGAGAACCGCGGCAGCAATATATTTCTTCATGGCCCGTCTCCTTCTTTGAACGCAGAGCGATAATCCTGACGGGCCTAACGACGGCTGAACGAGACATTCATGAGCAAGCATGGATCGCCGACATTGGCCTTTGCCCTGATGGGCATTGCGCCGGGGCTGACAAAAGCCGCGGTTCGGACCGCCAGCTCTCTCGGAGTAAACGAGATGCTCCACGTTCTCCAACACAATTGATAATCCCGGCCGGCCCTGCGACCGGACGGGAATATCGTGAGGCTTATCGGTTCATCGCGTGAATGCGGACCACGGCCTGGGTTCTTGCATCGATCTGATAAATCTGCCGTCCGTCCGAGCGAAAATAGCTTTGGTCGGTGTCGCGGTACCGGTCGCGATATTCATAAGGAACGCCGTAAAGATCCGACGGCGCGCGCTGCCCAACCTCCAATGTTGCAGAATTTCGACCCAACACGCCGTCGATCACGCCGCCGAGTCCGCCGCGCTGTTCGGGCTCGCGGTATCTGTCATCGCTATCGTCGTACCTGTTATCGTCGCGATCATATCCGCGCCCATTGTCCCGGTCGCCGTCCCGATCATCATAGCGGTCGTCGTCACCCCCACTCTGGTGATCCCAGTCGTCGTAGCTTCCCCGCGCGCCAGTGTCGGCTTGGCGCACTTCCTGCCGGAGCGAGCGCAACCGCCTCTGGAGATCCTGCCGTTCCTCGTTGTTCAGGCCGTTTCGATTATAGCGGCGCTCCAGTTGGGTTAGCGAGCGGAGGGAGGAGCGCAGTGACAGGGCTTCGCGGCGGCTGATCGCGCCCGATTGGACGCCTGTCTCGATGCGTTCGCGCAACTGCTCGATGCGGGCAGACATGTTTCCGCGGCCACCGTCGTCATCGCGATAGCTTCCGGGCCGGTCGTGATACCGATTGTCCGGAGTCTGCGCAGCCGCAGGGCCCGTTATCGCCGCGGCCGAAATGGCCAGGCTTAATAGAAAGGTTTTCATCTGATTTCTCCACACGGCCCCCAAGCATGCCGCCCTTGAGCGCCCCAGATATTGTCTCAATCCTGAATGGATTATTCAGAAATCATTCACAACTTTTAAAGAGCCTATCTTTTATTTTGGAATACGTGATAACATTCGTACAATACTATAAAATATGCGAAATACACTCTAAAATATTGGAAGTTTCGGGAACTTCAGACGCCGTTTCGCGTACCGCATCCAACTCCATCTCCTGAGACTGCATGTCTCACAGCTCTCGGGAGATGGAGCCGACAACCTGCGCGACTGGGAACGTCGAGGAACTACTGCCGCTAAACGTCCTGCCGTGCTTCTCGTTCGCAGGCAGTACCATTGCATGGGCTGCTCGACCTACATCGTGATCTGGCCGCGTGTTGCCGAGCGGGTTTCAGGCGTAGATTTTTCGGGCCAATCGTCCAGCGAAGGCGAGATGCGAGCAATGTCCTCACGTAGCGCTCACGCGGGAACCAAAAAGCTCGTCGCGGATTCCCCGGCAGCGCGGTGACCCGGCCCTGGCCGACAATCGCACTGCAGATGCGGAGGTGGCGATGCAAACTAGATATCTGTTGTTGGTCCCGGCGCTGGTATCGATCGCGGGATGCAGCGAAAAGATCGAAGCTCAGGAAAAAGATCCGCAGCCGAGCGAAATCAGGGCGTCGCCCGTGCGAGACGACGAGGCGGCTAACGCCTCAGAGGAACAAGAGACCGACCTCAAACTTCGCTCGCCGGTCGGTCTCGATTGAAAGATTTGTCCCGCCGGCGAACACCGACGGGACCTCTTTCCGATTTAGCCGTTCAGGCGATCCTTGACGGCCTTGGCCGGACCGAAGGTCAGCTTTTTCGCCGCCTTGATCTGGATCGTTTCGCCTGTCGATGGGTTGCGCCCTTCGCGCGCGGGTGTGGCCTTGATTTTGAACTTTCCGAATCCGTTGACCGAAACTTCGTCTCCCTTTGCGGCGGCATCGGTAATCGCGGCGAAAACAGCGTCCACCGCCTTCTTGGCCTCCGCCTTGCTCAAGCTAAGCGATGCTGCAACGCTATCCGACAGTTCGGCGTGGTTCATACGTATCTCCATAGGTCAGCCGGGATCATTCCCGCGCCGGAGCGCCGCTATAGCGGTTGTGCGGGATTTCACCATTTTGGGAACGCGGCGGTTGGACGGTGCTCCTTCACTTCGTGGCAGTTTGCCAAACGTGGCCGGTCTCGGATCGCCTGGTCCTAGGCGCGAACCCGGTAGCGGACATTCATTTGGGATTTAACCCGCCGCTAATCGTCGAAGAAATTACTGGCCCCCGTATATAATGGAGGCTCGTTAGCGACAGCAGTTTAAAAAGTCGCGGAGACGGAAGCCACCATGCTTGGTTCACCGAGGCGATCTCCGAATGTTCGGCTTGTATCAACGTAGGCGAGACCCAGCAGAAAACGGTCCGCCCGGCCGCTTACCCCCACCGACCAGTCCAGCTTTCTGTTGCCGAACGCGCCGTCTTCGACTCCAAAGTTGCCGGAAAGCGTGAGCAGCTCGCCGAATAGAGGAACGCTCGCATCCAGACCGGTATAGAGGTTATCTTCGCCCCCGATATGTCGTTGGCGGGGCGCATATGAGACCGTAGCTCCGAGCTCCGCCGAGCCAAAGGAACGCCCTAGGCGCAGGGCTACCTCACCATAATTGTCGCCCGCTGCGCCGGGATAGATATAGTATGCCGCTTGAGCGTCTGCGTTGAACGCCCCGAATTCAGCATAATAACCGACGGTGACCTGGGTCTCGATATCGGACCCTCCGTTATCGGCAATCGTGGAACCCCAGAACCGGGTGTAGACCCCGCTATCGTGGCTTACCGAGAATTCAGCCTGCAACGCGGGTTTTTTGTTGCTCAGCGACAACCCACGGTAGCGATAGTCAGAGACGGCGGATAAAGTGAATGACGCGTCCAGCGTGTCGGTATCGACCGCCGTTTCTTCAGCCCAAACGGCTGCGGGGAATGACATCACGAGCAAGGCCACAATCGCTACGCCGCGAATATTGCCGACACGCGCCACGTCAGGCGGCATTCGCGACTGAAGATTGATCCTCAGCTAAAGGCTGATCTGCAACAGCGAGCTTAAATGTCGCGAGCGGTAACAAAATCTCCGCGGTCGATCCCTTCCCGCTGCCCTCGCTGGACAATCTGATCGAGCCTCCGCACGCGTTTAGCGTGTTGGCGCACCAATGGAGGCCAATGCCGCCCTGCTTCTTGCCGCGGCCCGAGTGGCCTCGCTCAAATATCGAAGCCGCGCTATCCGGGGGAAAGCCGTCGCCATTGTCCTTTATGACCACGCGGACGAGGCGGTCGGAAACCTGGTCACGCGCTGCCTTGATCAGAATTTCGCCGTGGCTCCGAGCCGTCGCTGCAATGGCCTCGACAGCGTTAGTCAATAAATTGTCGATGATCTGCGCCAGCAGCACGCGCGGCAAAGCCACCCGGAACCGTTCGTCGGTGGCAAATTCAACGGTCACATCAGCCACGGAGCTGTGCCGGGCAATCGCGCAGGACGCGCCAATCACGGAGGTGAGGTCGCATTCAGCCGGTGCCTCGCCGCCGGCGGAGCCGAACGATTGGGCGGACGTGATCGCTTCATCGACATGACCGACACTGCGGAGCGCTTCATGCACATCGCAGCGGTGCTGTGCCAAGTCGGTCTGAAGCTTAACGAATGCCGCCTTCACGAACGCCAGCAGCTTGGCGCGCCGATCCAGGGGCATCTGATCTTGCTCAAGCTCGTCCAGCGCGCGTCTGACGTTAGACTCCGCAGGAAACTGGAGCCGCTGATCAAGCTTGCCCAGAATAGCCTGGACCGGGCTGATGGCGTTGCGGACATTGTGCATGATGTCGGTCGCACTGTCGTTCTTGCCGATCGCAAAGCTCTGCGCTTCAACTCTCGAACGGAGGCTCTCCAGTTCGTCCGTCATGAGGTTGAATTCACGGTATAGCGCTCCGAGCTCGTCGCGGCGTTCATCCTCATAGTGGGCGAGATCGCCGCTCCGCGATATTCGAGACACATGCGCCTGGAAAGCCGCGACCGGGCGAATGAGGACGGCGCGCAAGCGCCAGTTGAGCAGGATGATCATGATGGTCAGCAAGAGTCCCACGCCTCCCATGGTAATCCAGAGGAGATTCAATCCCTCCTGATGAAGGGAACGCGGCACGGAGAAGTGAACGGCCGCCCCGGCGGCGCCACCAATATTTTCGATCGGCTCGACGATCATCACTCGTTCCGCCGTTTGCGTGACAACAGGCGCATCGTGTGGCGCGTTGACACGAATGCGGGCAGGAAGTTGCAAGGCTTCTGCGATGTCCGCGTCCTTCAGCTCCTTGCCCATGACGAGATAACCTAGCGGCGGCCCAGATTCATCGCTTCGGAATATCTGGGCGGCGGCAATCACGAGCGTCCGATCCTCGACCTGCACGAAGCCGGTCTTGGTTGCTGCGTCGCGCATCGCCTTGGCGAAAGCAGGAGCCATGATTGTCCGCTCGAACGCGGCGGCAGCCGCAGCGTCGGATCTTCCCGATCCGAGATCGAAATAGACAGTCTTTCGAAACGAACCGTCGAACCGCACCAAGCTCATGCCGGAAATTTCGATATTCTGCATCGAACTCAAGTTCAGATTGCCGGACTCGTAGTCCGCGCTGGGCGAAGCTAGATAATCATAACTTTCATCCCAGACGGCCCAGTCAAGCGCACGCGTCAGAGCTGTCTGCTCGAAGCCGTCGAGCATCGATTTGGTGCGTTCGACATGCCCATCGATTTCCTTCTGCTCAAGCTGCGAGAAACGGTGGTCGATGACGCTTCCAAGCAGAAGCAGAATGGCAGCGAGTCCAACAAGGCTGTATGCAAAAAGATTGAGGCCAAGTCGCCGCCCGAGGGAGCCGGAAAAGAAACGGGCAAGCGTCTCTCGGAGCCCCTCAAGCCGGTTCAACGAACCGCTCTTGCCGAATAGGGGGAGCTATCCGCCACGACGCGCCGGTCCGCGTCGCGATAGGCCAGATAATATTCATTGGCCTCTGCAAGCGGCACGCCCTTGCCGAACAAATAGCCCTGCATATGCGAGCAACCGATCAGCCGAAGAGCCTGGCACTGCATGTCGGTTTCAACGCCTTCCGCGGTGACGCTGAGGCCAAGGCCCCGCGCGAGATGCGTGATCGCGTTGACGATCGCGGCAGATTCGGACTCGGTGCCCAGACCATCGACAAAGCTTTTGTCGATCTTGATGCAGTCGATCGCGAAATTCTTCACGCTCAGGAGGTTGGAATAGCCGGTCCCGAAGTCGTCCAAGGCCACACGGAAGCCAAGCGACTGGAGTGTGGACAGGGTCGAAGAGGCGCGATCAATGTCCTCGAACATCGCTGTTTCAGTCACTTCGATCTGAATGCGCTCAAAAGGCACAGCCAGGCTGCGAGCCGCAGAGCAAATATTCTCGACAAAATCCGTTCGTTTGAACTGCGCAGCCGAGAAGTTGATCGACACGATGAACTCGGGCCAGCCGAGACTGTCGGTCAGCGCCTGCCGAAGGATCCAGTCCCCCAGCTCATGAATAAGACCGGTCTCCTCGGCGATCGGAATGAACACCGCCGGCGGTATTTCCCCATGGAGCGGGCTTTGCCAGCGCAGAAGCGCCTCGAACCCAATCGCGACCAGGCTGTCGCGCTCGATAATCGGTTGATAGTGGACCGTGAGCTCGTCGTTGGCGACAGCCAGACGAAGTGCCGATTCGACGGTCTGCCGAAACTGCGTGCTCGCATCGAGCGCAGCGTCGAACCGGCAATATTGCTGCCTGCCGCGACGCTTCGCTTCGTACAACGCGATGTCGGCAAAACGCAGCACATCGTTTGCGTCCCGGCCGATGAAGTCCGCAAGCCAGATCATCCCGATCGAAGCGCCGATCTGCACGCTGTTGCCGAATATGATCATCGTCCGAGCGCATCGGCCGATGATCCGCTGGCAGAGCTCCTCCGCAGCCTCGACCGTTTCAGCCTCGATCGCGACTCCGAATTCGTCACCGCCCAACCTCGCGACAAGCGTGCCAGCAGGCACCTCCTCGCGGATGGCTTCATAGACGGTTTGCAGCAAATGGTCCCCGGCCCCGTGACCGAAAGTGTCGTTGACCACCTTGAACCGATCCAGATCGATCAGAGCGAGCGCGAAGCGCTTATCCTGCGTCTGCACCTTGGCGTTGAGATGTTGCTGGAAGGCGAGCCGATTTGGAGCGCCGGTGAGGAAGTCATGGAGTGCCGCGTGCCTTGCTCGTGCTTCGCTCTCGGCGAGCTCGTCGATCTTCTTGTGGAGGAGCGACACCTGCTGGGCGTCGACCTCCCATCGACGCGATAATGCGACTGCCATCTGCTGGATTTCGTCCGCGGCAAAAGGCTTTGAAATGTAGAATATCTTGTCCGGTGGCCCGGCAACCAGCGATATGTCGGTCACATTGTGATCCGAATAAGCGGATACGATCACAAGGTTGATATTGGCATCGATGGCGCGAATACGCTGCGCGGTCTCCTTGCCGTCGATACCGGGCGGCATTCTGATGTCGAGAAAGGCGACCTGAAACGGTCGTCCGCTCGCAAGCGCAGCTTCCACCTCCGCGACGCCGTCCACACCTTGTCGGCAATAGGTTATTGCAGCAGCGAGCGCAGGAGACCGATTTGGAGCAGCGTCGTCAAACAGCGCGTCGGCGAGCGCGTCTAAATCGGAGGCAGGGTCGACCGGATCGGAAGCAAGAATGTGCCGATAGGCATCCAGAACCGCTTGTTCGTCATCGATTATAAGAATTCGCATGGCCCACGTTACGCACCCAAGTCTTAAATTTTGAGCCTATGATCCATGTTAAGGAGCGCAAGCGCGGGAGGGCACCCCCCAACCGATTATCGCAACAAGGCATGGGTGATCGGAACCGCTCCGGACAAGCATCTCGCTGCCGGACCGGGACACGAGGAAGGGTCCCACCGGGGGTGGGACCCTTCCGTCCTCTTGGTATGGCTACGCTAGAGGAGCCCCTCAAACTTCCCGGGTCGCCAGGTCGTAATGAGGTGAGGAATAATTTGAAGCGGCCCGGACGAGTCAAGGCACGCAATACTCGGGACATCTGCACGGGATCGTCGTGATTATTATGTCCCGGCCGCTTCGCATGCCCATCACGTGTCAACAAGCAGCGTCATCCTGGAAACGGCAGGTCTGCAGAGGCAGTAATCACGAGCCAACAAGAAACTTTCCGATATGCGGGTCTGCTACCCGCGACCCGTAATCAAAGGGCTCTGGGGCGAAGGCGCAAATTCATATGGCGGCGCACCCGCGCCCGGCGACCCGCGCGTCACTTCGTTATAAATGGCGAGGCCCAGCGGACTGTGAGCAATCAACGTCATCGCCGTCTGCGATACGGTCATTGCGGCGACACCCAACCACCATGCGGCGTGCACCGAACCCCGGCGCCGGACATCCGACACGATGCCGACGAGCGGCAGAACCATCAAGGCCGCAAACACGGCCCACTCGGCAAACGGGATGAGGAGCGGCATCGGCAGCAGCCGGCCAAACGCTGGTCCGGTGAGAAAAGCCATCGCGCAAAAGAGGAGGCGCCTGTGCCATTCGGTCCGCTTACGAAGTGTGATGGCGGCCGCGACAAGCCCGCCAAAGCAAAGCATCGTCATCGAGTTCATGACCAGAAAATAGGCCGGCTGAAAAAAGAAGGGGACGGTCCCCTGACGCGCCATCGTCATGGTGGTGAAGATACCGACGCCGACCATAACCGCGGCCCAAGCGGCAGCGAGCCAGCCTAGCCGGCGGTGAAGTAGCATCGATCCGCGCGTCACGAGGGCGCTTTGCGTTACATAAATCACGACCCAGCCGAAGAATATGACGGCATGAAAATGAACGAGCGGCGGAGCCGAGAAGCTCGAGCGCCCCATCGCCAGTTGCATGGAAAATCCCGCGACTATGATGGCTGCCATGACGAGCGCCATGAAGAGAAAGAACCGGTCGTCTCGGCCGTAACCGGGCCGCGGGTGTGCAACGGTCGCCAATTGAGCCTCCGAGCGAGGGGAAATCAGGCTTGCACTCTGCCGCGCCGAGCAATTGCTGTCACTCGATATCGCACCTGCCCGAATTATAACGCGAGGACCAGGAACGCCACGAGCAGCAGCATGAAGCTTACAAGCTCACTGCTTTTAAGTCTTCGCTGCACGTCTGTTCGCCCTCAAACAAGATGAAGCGGACGGAGATGACGGCTTGTGTTTACCTGGGCAGTCTCGTTTGCCACGCCGGTATCCTCGCGGTTGGTCCCGTCGTCGCTCCAGGAGCAAATATCTTGGAAATTCTCGATCGGCGCCGGACGTCCGATGAGGTAGCCCTGGGCTTTGTGGCACCCTTTCGCTTTCAGCAGGCGCATCTGCTCCGGCGTCTCCACGCCTTCTGCGACGATCGCCAGGCCGAGGCCTTTGCCAAGTCCAATGATCGCCTTCACGATGACAAGCGCTTCGCTGCTCTCGGTCAGGCCACTGACGAAGGATTGGTCGATTTTGACCTGATCGAACGGAAAAGACCTGAAATATCCGAGTGACGAATAGCCGGTGCCGAAATCGTCCATCGCGATATGAATGCCGAGCGCCTGGAGGGCGCTCAGCGCCGCGACGGCTTTCTCTGGATTGCTGACAAGCATTCCCTCGGTGACCTCAAGTTCGAGACGGTCCGCATCCAAGCCGGTTTTCGCGAGAACACCCCGGACAGTCTCCACGATGTCGCCTTGCGCGATCTGAGCCGGCGAAATATTGACGGCGATCTTGAGCGGCCGCTCCCAACGGACGGCGTCGGCGCAAGCCCGCTCGAGCACGAACGCGCCGATTTCGAGAATAAGCCCGCTTTCCTCAGCAAGGGCAATGAAGTCCGAGGGCGAAACAGCACCGAGAACCGGGTGATCCCAGCGAAGAAGCGCCTCGAACCCCGTTACTCGGCCGGACTCGAGGCAGGCGATGGGCTGATAATGGAGATGGAGCTCGCCATTCTGAACGGCACTTCGAAGATCGGCCTCAAGACGACGCCGCTGAACGAGTTGCTGATCCATTGCGCTGTCGAAGAAGCAATAGGTGCCGCGTCCCTCTGCTTTGGCGCGATAAAGCGCCAGATCCGCCTTTTTGTGCAAATCGTCCGCATCGGCCGCATTGGACGGGAAAAGCGCGATGCCGATGCTCGATCCCAAATGAATTGAGAGTTCGCCGACGCGCATCTCGTTGCCGAGCGTTTCGATGATACGCGCTGCAAGGCTCCCCGCAGCGCTCGGCTGGCCTTCGCGCCGCTGGACGATGGCGAATTCATCGCCGCCCAGGCGCGCAAGAAATTCGTGCTCGGACAGGCATCCGCGTATCCGCCGCGCGGTCTCGATGAGCACCGCGTCGCCGGCCGGATGTCCATGTAAATCGTTCACTGCCTTGAAACGATCGAGATCGAGGCAAAGCAGCGCGATGGGCGCGGTCGCACTAGCTTGCCGTAACGCGCCATCGAGCGCCTGGATGAAAGACAGGCGATTGCCCGCACCGGTCAGCGAATCGTGCGATGCGAGG
Source organism: Sphingopyxis sp. Soil_C_28 (assembly GCF_057657055.1). Taxonomy (NCBI): domain Bacteria; kingdom Pseudomonadati; phylum Pseudomonadota; class Alphaproteobacteria; order Sphingomonadales; family Sphingopyxidaceae; genus Sphingopyxis; species Sphingopyxis sp. Soil_C_28. The sequence goes on along the minus strand of NZ_JBDGJE010000001.1, from coordinate 794,710 downwards.
TGCGCGATCTTCGCCGCCGCCGCTTTACGTTCGGTTATGTCGCGCACGATGATGGACTCGAGCGCGACGCCCCCAATCAAGACCGTCCGGACCGCGGTCTCGACCTCGACGAAGGCTCCGTCGGTTCCCAGCAATTTGGCTTCGAAGAAAGCAGGTCCCAATGCCTGCGTCGGACGGGCTCTATGATCCGGCAATATGTCTGAGATCGCGAGACCGGTCGGGGGCCGCGAAGGATCGTAGCCTGCGATGCACCAGAAGGTCTCGTTTGCATCGACGATCATTTCCCCATCGAGCATGACAAGACCTTCGAGCGCGCTCTGGGTAAAATTCATGAGCCGCTGCTTTTCGTCTTCGGAGGCGCGAGCCATTCGCGCTTCGTAGATCGCGGTCGCGAGCATGACCGCCATCAGCGTCACCACGCCCATCGCGACGAAAACGGTCAGCAAGTTTGCGTCCATCGAAGACGGGGGTAGCCGCACGCTGGTGTCCGCCCGGATCGAAACGGCGGCCATTGAACCAAAATGAATCGCGCAGATAGCAGAAGCGAGAAGGGCCCCCGCTCCGAGCCGTCGACCGCGCCGCGCGGCGAACAGGCGGGCAGCCAGCATGGAGCAAAGCGAACCGATGATGATTGAAACTGCGGCGAGCGGATAATCATAGCTATATCGGCCGGTCGTCTGAAGCGCTGCCATGCCTGTATAGTGCATGGCCGCAATGCCGGCGGCAAACGCGAGGCCAGCGCCCCAGAGGCGACCCGAACTGTGTGAAAATAGCAGGGACCAAGCTGCGTACGTCGCGCCGATCGCTATCAGGATCGATCCTATCGTGGGGCCCGCCAGGAAGACGGTGGGAAGACCGGGCCGGTAAGCCAACATGGCGACGAAGTGGGTCGCCCATATTCCGGTACCCGTGACGAAGGCCAGCAGCAGCATCCAGCCTCGTCCTCGGCGCGCGCCCATTGTGTCAATCTGGGCTGCGAGATGAAAAGCCGTGACGCACGAAACGAGACAGATGGCGGCAGCGAGCAACACCATCGTCCAATCATGCTCAAGCACCAAGCACGCGTAAACCCGCAGCATATCAGTTCCTTCAGCGGCGGACGCTAGAAGAGCAGGGTTAGCGAGGTGTAAAATTCCGGCCAACGGCTTGTCGCCGTCTGTCCCGATCCGGAGCATTTTGCTGATACAGAGCAGCGGCATCGGTAAGAAGACTTCCGATTCGGGGTTAAAGCGGAAGTTTCATGGGAGCTCTGTGCTCGCCCATTTAACGTTCGCCAGATTTCGTACCTTCCGCCAGCGACTGCGATTCCTCAACGTCAACCGACGCACTCGCCGTATACGATCTTGTATGAGCTTGAACGCGGCGGTTGGCTCGCGCTGGGCGCGAACCCCGAGCGCATGGTGACACCGCTCTGTCGCATAATTCCAAGCTTGATAACGATATGACCATTGCCGTTAAGTATATTGGCTCCGGCATCAGGAGCATCCACATGGCTTTTATCATATTGGCGGACGACGATCCGCTGCTCGGCGAACTCGTCCGCTTCAAGCTGGAAGCCGCGGGCCATCGCGTCGAGGTCGTTACCGATGGAGAAGCCGCATGCGCGGCCGCAATTAGCCAGCAGCCAGATCTTTTAATTCTCGACTCGATGATGCCCGTTCTCTCCGGACCGCAAGCACTCAAGCGTTTAAAGAACCAAGCCGAAACGGCAGCAATTCCCGTAATCATGCTGACGGCCCGCAAGGCCCGCGACGATGTGGTTGGAGCGTTGCAGTCGGGCGCCGACGACTATGTGACCAAGCCCTTCATCCCCGATGAATTCATCCTGCGCGTGCGCGCCGTATTGAACAAAACCCAGGCGACCGATGGCACATCTTGACATGCTTTGTGCGGCAATATTCGTGGCCGTGCAGCCGCCTGCCATAATCGAGCCAGCTTCCGCGCCCGTAGACCGTGCCCTCGCGGCGCGTGAGGCCGGCGATTATCGGACGGCTATCGCGCTGCTCGAGGCGGAAATGCGGACACGGCCCGACGACGCAACGATCTTGCGGCTGCTCGGATCGACCTACGCTTTCGCGGGCCGGTATGACGACGCGATTGCAGTGCTGAACCGCGCGCGTGCCATTGCCCCGGGCGATCAGGACGTCGCGCTGGCACTCGCACGCGCCTATCTGTGGGCGGGTCGCCTCGACGATGCGTCCGCAATTGCTGACGCCGTCGAACACGCCGAGCCGTCCAACCCGGAAATCGGCGAACTGAAAAGTTTGATTGTTGAGGCGCGACGCGGCCCTGTTGGTAACGGACGCCGTCCCGCGCTGACGCTCACACAGTCCGTTTCGGATGTAGCGTTCGACCGCGGTGGAAATGCGACCTGGTACGGCAGCGCGGCGAGCCTGGCGATCCCAGTCTCGCCGCAGACCACCGTGACGGCATCGGCCGACCGCGAAAGCCGCGAAGGCATCGTCGATACGCGGATCGAGCTGCGCGCCGATGCGCGGCTTGGCGAAGCAGGCAACGCCTATGTCGCAATCTCGTCGACACCGAGCTCCGATTTTCGCGAGCAGTGGGGCGTGCGGGCCGGTGGCGAGGCCGCGATTGCTCGCCACGTAAGCGGCACGCTCGATCTCCGTTATCTGGAGTATCGCGGCGCCCAAGTCGTCGCGATCGAACCCGGTATCCGCGTGCACGCCGTCGACGATCGCTGGGCGCTCGGGGTGAAATCGATTAATCTGTGGAACGACGGCTATCGTAGTGGCTGGTCGGCGCGGGGTGAGCTCCAAGCGAGCGACGCCCTACGGATCGTCGCTGGTGGCGCAACCTATCCTGATACGGAAGCCGGCGTGACGCGCCGGACGCGCTCCGCCTTTGTGGGCGTCATCGTAGCGCTGGGCGAGCGCGCAACGCTTCGCGTGACTTACGAACATGATCGCCGCGTGCAGACCTACCGCCGCAACGGTGTCGTCGGTGCGGTGAGCATTCGATTTTGATCGATGCATTCCCCCTTTTGCTCGATCCGGCGCATCTCGCGATCGGCGCGTCGCTACTGTTCGCCGCCCTATCGCTGGTGGCGGTGCTGATTCTTTATATCCGCAGACGGCTCGACGAACGTAAGGCGCCACATGAGGCTGAAGCCGATCGCGACCTGTCGCGGCAATTGATGAATGCCCTTGGCTCGGCGGGCCGCGGCCGCGCGATGACATTGCCCGAAAGCTTGGATCCCGATGATCTCGAGCGCGTGTTCTCGCATCTCGTCCAGCTGGTTCGCGGCGAAGACCGCGAGCGACTCCTCGCCGTCGCCGATGCATTGCACATTCCCGAACGCGCGCTGGCTGACTTGCGCAGCCGCAGCGCCGCGCGCCGCATCGACGCGCTGCATATCCTCGAACGTTTCCCGTCAGACCAAGTGGTGTCGGCAATCCACGAACGGATGACCGCCGATCCGGACGCTCCTACGCGCGCCGAGGCCGCTGCGACGCTGTCGCGGATCGGCCGGCCGCCCTCTCCCGCAGAGGTCATCGACGCGCTTGACCTGCGAGCGCGGGTGCCCAACCTTCTTCACGCTGCGATTTTTCGCGCGGGCGCACCGCGCCATGCCGCCGAGATCGTGTCGCTCGCGCGCGACGTGCCGTCGGGGCTGTTGCAGTCGATGCTCATCGAAGCACTCGGCTGGAGCGAGGACTTTGCGATGCTGCCCGATCTCGCCCTGTTCGCGGGAGCGGCCACGGCCGAAACGCGGATCGCCAGCCTGAAGGCCGCTCGCCATCTTGGCCATCCCGGGGTACGCGACTGGGCGATTCCCCTGCTCCTCGACCCCGATGACAATGTGCGCGTCCAGGCCACGCGCACCTGCGGCCAGCTCGGATTGACCGAAGCGATCCCGATCCTCGCGAAGCTCGTCGAAAACTCCTCATGGTGGGTGCGCACGCGCGCAGCCGAGGCGCTTGCCATATTGCGCCCCGACCAGCCGGCACCCTTCGCCGTGACCGGATTGCGCAAATGACCGAAGTTTCGCCGATTTCTGCCGCCGTCAACGGCGGGATTCTCGCGCTCGCCTGGTTCAGCCTGATTGTCATCTCGCTGCGCAATGGCGTTTCGGTCGTGCAGTTACTCGGCGCTGCGCGCGTCTTCGCCCGCCGCATCAAACCCGCCCGAAATTCGGTCGATCTCTGGTCGCGATATCAGGATCTGGCACCGCCGGTGACGATCGTCGCGCCGGCATTCAACGAGGAGCTTTCGATCGTCGACAGCGTCCAGGCGCTCCTCGCGCTCCATTATCCCGAGCATGAAGTGATCGTGGTCAACGACGGGTCGAAAGATGCGACCCTCGCCCAGCTGCTCGCGGCTTTCGACATGCATCCTGTCGAGCGCCAGCAGCTCGCCGCACTCCAGCAGACGCGTATCCTCGGCGTCTATGGTTCACGGCGCCACCCCAATTTACTGGTGGTCGACAAGGAAAATGGCCGTAAGGCCGACGCCGCGAATGCGGGTATCGGTTTTGCGATGACGCCGCTCGTCTGCGTGATCGACGCGGACTCTATCATCGAACCCGACGGGCTGCTCCGCGCCGTCGAACCCTTCATGACCGACGGCGGCGACCTTGTCGCGGTGGGCGGGGCGATCCGCGTCGTCAACGGCAGTGAGGTGCGCGGCGGCCATATCGAACGGATCGGAATTTCGGACAAATGGCTGCCGCGGTTCCAGATGGTCGAATATATGCGCGCCTTTCTGACCGCGCGCGTCGCAAACGCCGACTTTCGGATGCTAATGCTGATCTCGGGCGCGTTCGGCATCTTCAAGCGGTCGGTTGTCGTGGATATCGGGGGCTATCGTCACGACACGGTCGGCGAGGATCTCGAGCTCGTGACGCGCATCCACCGCCGAATGCGCGAGCTCAAGACCCCGTACCGGATCGAATTCGTGCCCGAGATCGTCTGCTGGACCGAGGCGCCCGAAACCCTTGGCGGATTGCGTAATCAGCGCATGCGCTGGGAGCAGGGCGCGCTGGAAACGCTGACCTTCCATCGCCGGATGATCGGCAATCCGCGGTACGGACGGATCGGCACGATCGCAATGCCATTGATGGTGATCGAGGATGTCCTCGGCCCACCACTCGAGCTGATCGGCTATCTGGTCTTCCCGATCGCCTGGTGGCTCGGCATCCTGGCTCCGGAAACGGCAATCGCCTTTCTTTGCCTGACCTTCGTCTTCGGCACCGCGATCAGCGTGGCGACGCTCGCGCTCGAGGAACGCCAGCTACGGCGGACGCCCAGCGCCGCCGATCTCGCGCGCATCGTCCTTGCCGCGCTCGTCGAGAATTTCGGCTACCGCCAAGCAAACCTGGTGTTTCGCCTGCGCGGCATGTGGCGTTATTTGCGCAAGGACAGCAGCTGGGCGGCGGTGCCGCGAACCGGGTTCACGCGCGCAATCGAGACCAAGACCGAATGGCCGCTCACTGATGAACGCCGCGAAACGGCGGACGATTTGGCATCGATGCTGGCAACGGAAGAGGACGGCACAGCGTCGCCGCCAACGCCAGTCAGGGGCGACCAGGCGCGCCGGTCATGACCCAGCCGATGTCGGTGGTCCGACTTGCGCGCATATTCGGGCTAGCGCTGCTATTCGGCCTCCTCGCATATCTCGCGATCACCTATACGCGCGATCAGCATCGCATAGCGGCTATCTGGTTGCCGAACGCGGTGCTCGTCGCCTTCATGCTGCGCCAGGGCCGCGCCGACCCGTTTCAGATCGCCGCCGCCTGCGCCGCCAACATCGTCGCCAACCTGGCTGCTGGCGACCCTCCCTTCCGCGCTGCCGCGCTCAGTCTCGTCAACAGCGTCGAAATGGGAATCGTCTGTCACATCATGCGGCGGCAAGGTCTCGCGCGGCCCGACATGCTGCGCTTCGATCATCTGGTCGCCTTTATCGCAATCGGGCTGTTCGCCCCAGCGACGAGCGCCTTGATCGCGGCATCGATCCTTGGCGCGCCGGGCACTTCGTTCATCGCTCTTTGGCTGGGGTGGGCGCTCACCGACGCCTTGGGACTGCTGATCGTGGCGCCCGCGATCTGGGTGACAATGCGCGCTTGGCAGCACCGCACACGCCCATCGCGCCAGGATATTGTCGAATGGCTCGCGATCATGGGCGGCGGGCTGTTCGTCGTCACCATGCTCTTCTCCCAAGCCCGATTTCCGCTGCTGTTCCTCGCGACGCCCGTCGTGTTGATCGCGGCGTTCCGGCTTGGCGGCCTCGGCGCGACCGCGGCAACCATCCTCGTCGCCGTGGTCGCGTCGGTGGCCACCGCGCGCGATATGGGTCCGATCGCGCTGGTCCACGGCGACCTCACCGACCGATTGCATGTGCTCCAAGCCTTTCTGGCGGTCAATTTTGCCATGAGCCTGCCCGTCGCGGCGGTTCTCGAAAGCCGCGCCGAAGCTGTTCGCGCACTAGCCGCGAGCGAAGCGCGCAATCGGTCGATCCTCGACAATATGCGCGAAGTGGTGTTCCAGACCGACGCCGAGGGTCGCTGGACCTTTCTCAATCCGGCCTGGGAGGCATTCACCGGATACGCCGTGGCGGAAAGCATTGGCTGGCGGACGGCGCGTTTGCTTCATCCCGACGACATCGAGGCGGCACGAAATGTCTACCCCGACCTCGCGTCCGGCACGATTGCAGAAGCCACGCTGCGGCAGAGATTCAAGCGCCGCGATGGTGAATGGTCGCATATCGAAGTCAGCGTGCGACGGCTCGCTGATGCCGACGGACGCTTCCTGGGAACGAGCGGCAACATCCGCGACGTCACCCCCCTTGTATTGCAGCAGCGCGCATTGGCCGAGAGCGAGGCGCGCTTTCGCCGCATGGCCGAAGCCGCGCCTGTTGGAATCTTTCGCGCCGACGCCGAAGGGAAGCTCACCTATGTCAACGCCGCTTGGTGCGCAAAGGTCGGCTTAACGCTCGAGCAGTCGCTTGGCCACGGCTGGATGTCAGCACTTGCCGATGTGACACCTTTTCTTGCCGATCCGCCGTGGCAGGGCTTTGAAGGGCCCGGAGACGTCAAGCGACGCATCGCACGCTTTCGCGGCGCCGACGATGCTGACCTTTGGGTAGAGACGGTAAACACGGCGGAATTCGACGATGAGGGGCGGGTCACCGGCTTTATCGGCGTTATCATCGACATCACCGAGCAGCGCTTGGCTGCCGAACGCCTAGCGGACAGCGAGCGCCGATATGAGGCGCTCGCGAAGCTTGCACCCGCGGGAATCTTCCGCGCCAACGCCGACGGCGGCATGACCTATGTTAACCCGGATTGGCTCCGCATGACGGGTCTCGATGAGCACGAGTGGGAGGGCGATGCGTGGCAGCGGGCGATCCATCCCGATGATCGCGATCGCATCGTTTCCGAATGGACCAGGGCTGTCGTCGGAAAACGCGAGTTTCGCTCCGAGTTTCGCTGGATCCGCCCTGATGGCGCAACGGCCTGGCTCGATGCCGTGGGTCGCCCCGAACTGGGTCCGGACGGCACCACGCGGGGCTATATCGGCGTCGTGCTCGATATCACCGATCGGCGCGCCGCGCTCGAAGCGCTCGCCGACCGCGAGGCCGAACTGAGCCTGCTCGCTGACAACGCTACCGACGCCATATTGCGCCTGACGCTCAGCGGCGAATGTCTCTATGCGTCGCCGTCGTCCAAGGAATTGTTCGAGCTTCCGCCCGAGGTCCTCGTCGGCCAGAATATGATCGCAGAATTCCACCCCGACGATGACGCGCGTGTCCGCGCGCAATTTGACGCGCTGGCCGAGGGTACGACCGATCGCGCCTTGATCGCCTTCCGCTCGGCCTCGCCGCTCGATCGTAGCCGTTACCGCTGGATGGAAGCGCATTGTGCCCTGCTCCGCGATCCGGCGACGAACCTTCCGCGCGAGATCATCGCATCGCTCCGCGACGTTTCGGCGAACAAGCAGTTGGAAGCGGAACTGCGCGATGCGCGCGGGCGGGCGGAGCAGGCGGCCGTCGCCAAATCGGCCTTTCTCGCCAATATGAGCCATGAAATCCGGACTCCGATGAATGGCGTGATCGGATTTACCGAACTGTTGCAGGCCAGCGATCTCGCTCCCGCGCAGCGACAGCAGGTGGACATGATTGCCGATTCCGGACGCACGATGATGCGCTTGCTCAACGACATCCTCGACATCTCGAAGATCGAGGCCGGCCAAATGCAGATCGCGGCCGAGATTCTGGATTTTAGGCACCTGCTCCGCGGGGTCGTCCGGTTGATGGAGCCCAGCGCTCATACAAAGAGCCTCGAAGTTCGGACAAGAGTATCCGACGAGGTTCCGGACAGGATCGTCGGCGACCCGCTTCGGCTTCGCCAGATCCTGCTGAACCTGATCGGCAACGCGATCAAATTTACCGATCATGGCCATGTCGCGATCGCCGTCAGCGTCGACGCGAAAAAAGTGGGCGCCGAACTTCAGATCGAAGTGTCTGACAGCGGAATCGGAATAGCGCCCGAGCGGGCCAGCGCGATCTTCGACATTTTTGCGCAGGAAGACACGTCGATCGCCCGCCGGTTTGGCGGCTCGGGACTCGGCCTCTCGATCACCCGCCAATTGGTCGGGTTGATGCACGGTTCGATCGACGTGCACAGCGTTCAAGGGTCGGGATCGACCTTCACGGTTCGCCTGCCGCTCAGTGCCGCCGAAGCGGATGCGCCGCTGCCCACGAACGCCCCGACGGCGAGCGAGGCCTCGCGCCAGAGCGACCAGGCTCCGCTGATCCTGGTAGCCGAGGATAATGACATCAACCAGGCCCTGATGCGGGCCATGGCGGCCCAGCTCGGTTACCAGATCGTCATTGCCTCCAATGGGATGGAAGCCATCGGGGCCATCGAGGACCGTGCATCGGGGGAGCGGCCGTTCGATCTTGTGTTCATGGACGTGCAGATGCCCGTGCTGGATGGTCTCGAGGCAACCCGGCGCCTTCGCGAAATGGGTTTCGATGCCGAACGGCTACCGATCGTCGCGCTGACGGCAAACGCCTATGCAGACGACATTGCCGCTTGCCGGGAGGCGGGCATGCAGCATCATTTGAGCAAGCCGATTTCCGCATCGGCTTTGACCGACGCGATCGCGCAGTTCGGCCGCGGCGGCGCGAAGGCGCTGGAACTGTCAGGTGAAGCGGCCGACGCCGACCTGCCCGACACATTGCACGAGCAATATCGCGCGCGCAGGGCGGAAATACTTGAAAAAGCGACATGGTTGGCCACCTCGACGACCGCCTCCGACGACGAGTGGGACAAGTTTCTCGACGACCTGCACCGCCTCGCCGGAACGGCCGGATTTTTCGGCGACACGGCTCTGGGCGATGCGGCCGGGGTGCTAGGACACGACCTTTTGTTGGCGCAGTCCGCCGCGCGGTCTGCCATCGTTGCCAATTTTGTTCCGCTCCTTGAAAGCTTGTGATCGCATGCAAACTCAAAATTTTGCGTGCTAGATTAGCTGAAATGAGTTCTCGAAGCGGCCGATCGCGAACAGGCGCTTCGGATCGCGATGAGGAGAAATCTGACATTGCTGGTCTTGAGCCGACCCTCATCATAGCGCCCGATCCCTACGCAATCTTCTTGCCGGTCAGTCGCACGGCGAACTTCATATCCGTAGGAATCGGGCGGCCAATAGGTTAGCGTTCGGAAAAATTCGGAGGCGCAGATGAAAGCCGAGGCTCTGGGACCATTCACACGCCGATCGATGCTGGCAGGGGCTATCGGGGCGGCCGCGATGTCCGGCTTGCCGCTACGTGCAAAGGATGCCGACTTCCGAGTGCCGGTCGTCGGCTCGCTCACGCTGACCGTTCTCACCGACAGCGGTACATTCGGACCTTTTCTTCCCGATCTAGACCTTCCCGGTCTAAAGGTACTGCGCGCCGGCAATGGAAGCCCCCCTGGCTACGCGCGCATGTCGAAGAAGGCTTTGATGGGGGAGTTTGGGCTGTCGCTGCTTGCGGACTCGCGCGTCGGAGACGTGTCGCGCCGAGTGCTCGTCGACTTCGGATACACGGCTGAGGTCCTCGCCCACAATATGGGGATGCTGGTTATCGATGCGTCGAGCATCGACGCGTCCGTGCTAAGCCATGGCCATCTTGATCATTATGGCGGCTTTTCTGCTCTTACCGGCAGCGCTGGAAAACGCGGCGGTCCGCTACCGCTCTATGTAGGCGGGGAGGAAACTTTCTGCGAGCGGGTCGCTATGATCGGTGATCCACCGCCGGTGATGGGCGTGCTCGATCGCGCGGCGCTGACCAAAGCCGGATTCGAGGTCCGCATCGCACCAGCACCTCAGATCATCGCCGATCAGGCGTTCACGACCGGTATCATCCCGCTCGAAACGTCAGAGCGCACGGCGATCCCGACGCGGATGCGGCCCGGAACCGGCTGCGAGCGGGCCGGGCTGCGCAGTGACAAGCGTGATCTCGCCGAAGTCACTGACGACGGCGAGCATGAGCTTGCCACTTGCTATGCTGTCAATGGGCTTGGTCTGGTGGTGATCGCATCATGCAGTCATCGCGGCGTCCTCAATTCTGTCCGGCGCGCGCAGACGATCAGCGGCATTTCAAAGGTTCATATGGTGATCGGCGGCTTTCATCTCGTGCGCCCGCGCACTGAGGAGGAGGCGCGGCAGACCGTCGCGGCGTTCAAGGTGATCAATCCCGACTATATGGTCCCGATGCACTGCACCGGTGAGGTCTTCATCGAAGAGGCCCTTCGGCAGATGCCCTCAAAGGTAATCCGGCCTTATGTCGGTACGCGCTTCCTGATGGCATGACGGCGTTCCTGCCAGCAAACACCGTTGTAGTGCCGCGCATCTGTAAGCGGTCCTACGGTTTTCTGAGCACCGGATCGTGCTGCTGCGCTTCGGCAACGATGGCAACGTTCGCGCCGTGGACGATTGCCAAATCGCTTCCGCGCGGAACCATAATCAGCGTCAGCCGGTCTTCGCTGGGCGGCTTGACGACGCCATTCGGCTGCCGGAACGCATCGACAGCGAGGCGAACAACCACGACCACCCCGCCCCCAGGCAGGGGGGTGAGACTTTCCGTGGCCAGCAATCGCTGTTTAACGCCGCGGAACATGATGTCGAAATAAACGCGGTGGGCTTTTTCTACGGCATCACGGCCCTGCCAGTGCATGCCGACGATATTGACCCAATGCGCGTCGGGCGTGAACAGTGCGAACATCGCATCGAGGTCTTCGCGGTTCCACGCATCGATCCAAGCGTTGATGGCCTTGTCAGCCTTGTAAGCCAGCGTTTCTTCAGCAGCCATCGCCGTCCCTCCGACCATCAGAGCCGATCCCGCCAAAATTGCACCGCATAGTTCGCGCCTTTTCATATTGGCCTCCGTTCAAGACCGTCGGTTACGGGATCACGCCGTTTCGGAATTGAACATTTCTGCCACGCCCGACGATTGGGATACAAAAGTCGTCGGCGTTGCGCCCGCGAGCAGCTGGCAATCACGAATGAAATGCGCCTGATCGGCATAGCCCGCGTCATGCACGATGGCCGCCCAGCTGCGCTCCGGAAACCGACGTCTCGCTAAGAGCGCTGCCTCAAGCCGCAGCGTGCGGGCATAGAATTTCGGTGCAACGCCAACTTCGGCGGCGAAACGGCGCTGAAATTGACGCAGGCTCAAACCTGAGCGGTCGGCGATCGCATCGACTCGCGCCCGTCCTCGCGCGGCAACAAGGAGCCGCGCCGCATAATCGAGCCGGCTCGTTTTGCTGCTCTTCTCGGAGCGCGACTGCAGCCAATGCTGTGCTGCCCTTACGCGGTCTTGGAAACTATGAGCGCAGCGGACCGCATCGTCGAGACCGATCGCGACCCGACCTAACAGGTCGGTAATCGCGAGCCCTTGGTCCGCAAGTTCCGGCATGGAGACCCCAAACAGCCGATGAAAGCCGGTCGGCTGAAACCGGATGGTGAAGACCTCGATCTCGCCGCTCATGTGCAATCGTAATCCGGGCCGGGTCTGCGGACCGACGACGGCCGTCTTCGGCACGAGCGACGAGGGCCCCTCCTCCATGCTGATCTGGTAGCGTTCGCCAAGATAGAATTCGATAAATTGGTCGGGCCGGGCTGCGAGCGGTGTTGTAACATTCACGCCCGTCAGCGAGACGCGACGCTGTCCGAAAGAGCGAACAAAACGGCGGACGGCCGAATGGGCTGGCTGACTAAGAATTTCCACCGGGTCGATTGTGAACCATCGAGAAAGTGATGCAAGCCACCTGCGGTATGCTGTGTATATCGAGCAGCGGTGAACAATTCGGGAGCTTGCCGACTATAGCCGCTTGCCGCAAGGCCGCTATCGGCGAGAATTCATGTGATGCAGACGTTCATACGCGGAATGGTGGACCCTCCCCCGCTGAAACAGAATCTCTTGGAGCGCCGTCGATGTGAATCCCGATATATCCGCAGACATAAGGACGCCTAGGTCACGCCACGCATATGACAAGCATTCCGCCGCCCGCTGTTGAAGCATGCCATCTGCATTGTCGTCCCCAGCAGTCGCGAACAGAGCATCCCGACCCTCTTTCAATCCGCCAATCAGTTTCGCGGCGTAATCGCGCTCCCAATCCTCTGAATTGGGATCAGTATAGATTGCTAAGGCTTCTTTGGCATTCGTTGGAATTGGTTGCATGGCCAGACCCTAAATTCCCCGTTCCAAGCCGGCGACGTTACCTATGAATGCTGCGGCTATTGCTATCAGTCTTTTCTTGGGATGCGACCCATGGCTTATTACAAGAACTGGCCGGGAGCGCCTAAAATTATTCGCGCCCCTTCATGGAAGTGGTCTACGCGCGGTTCTTTCAATCTGAACTGCCGCAACACGACCTCGTCGGCTGCCGCACCCAATCGGAAATTGCCCCCCTCTAGCAATCCAGCGATCCATTCGAGAAACTGACCGAGGGATTCCGCGAGAACGACCTTCACATCTTCATCGCGCCCGTAGAGGATCACTTGACCAACCCGGCCGCCGGGCCACGGGTCAAAGTCGAGACCAACATGATTGCTAGAGCTGTCATTGGTCAGAGGTATCCAACTAGGATTGATATAAGCTGGATCCACTGCGCCTTCGGGCCAAGCTCCGCCTGGGACGGCGTAACGATTGCCTGCAAACCCGACCAATGTGCTCGCCCAAGACTTCCAATCGGCCACTGCGTGTTTGAGCGACAGCAGCGGAAGTCCGTAGATGTGACCCCAGCGATCATCGTTCTCGCCATCATGCCACTTGTAAAGCTGGCGATACGAATTCGGCATCTTCAAACCGACAAGCCGTTCAAAGGCATCGATATCCGCATCAGTGGCCGGTGGATTGAACATATATTTATCGGCTGCCAGATTGGGGCCATACCAAGCGTCGAGACGCGCGAGCACCGGAGCAATGTCTTCCTCCAGCATCGGCTTCGCTTCGCCCTCTGGCCGCTTGGGGATGCTGCCCATCGGCATCGCTGGCTTTTTCGCGATCTGAAGCAAGGCACAGGCAGAAGGCAGCAGCCCGCCGAGGGCAAAGACTCCAAAAATGGAGCCGCCGATCACCAGGTTGCGCCTAGTGTGTTCCATGGCTGCCCATTCGGCCGGTCCAGTGTGATGTGAATATCATCCGCGCGCTCACCGCTCCGGCCTCCCACCGTCGAACGCCCTTCGGAGACGACAAAAGACTATTCGGCTCCACATCGCTAAATTCGCGCTGTTCGAAGAGCGGCCCACATTTCAGGTCTGAACCAATCACAAATAAGGTTTGGCTTTGCGTTCTTGAGCCGATCAAATTCGGGCTGAGGCGCGACGCAGGCGATGCCAAGATACTCAAGGCGCGGGCAATTTATCAAAGGTTCAAGGCTTTGGTCTGCAAGCCTCGTTGACACGCCGAGAAAGGCGCGCAGCGAACGTAGTCCCGAGAGCGGCTCAAGAGTGGGAATATTATATGGGGTCAGAATTCCGCCCTCGATGCCGATGACCTCAAGATGGTGCGCATCAGCAAGCCAGCCTAAATCGGCCATTTTCTTTGGATTGGTGATGATCAGCGTGCGAAGCGCCGGAAGCTCGAGCAAAACTCGAAAGTCCGAGATATGTCGTGGACTATCAATGCTCAGGAAAGTCAGGCCTTTCAGGGCCAGCAGCGGGCTAAGGTCTTTGGCGACCATCGGCCACTCCAACTCAAGCCGATCGAGACCGACGAGACTGCCAATTTCGTTCAGGAATGGCTGATCGACATTTCCGCTGATCAGGTGGCGTAAGTTCTGCCGTCCAACAATGCCCCGATAGTTAAGCTTTTGCCGACCTATCCATGCATTTTGCGCATCGGCCGGGACATCGCATGCTTGCGTATATGCGTAACATTCTCCCCACACAGAAAAGTCCCGGTCTGCATGCCCGCGAAAACGGTCATTCATCACACTGCCTAAGGTCGGGAAAGACGCAAAATTCGGCACAGCGCAGACTCTCGATTTCGACTAACGCATTGCAATGGCAGACAAGGGTTAATGGTCCATTTCCCTCGGTATTCCGGTCATTTCATTGTCCGGAAATCCCGCGAGGCCGCCGGCGCTGAATGGCCGTTTGGAGACCGTCCGCTTTTGAAGAGAAATTTTGGAAAGCGGACCTAGCGTCATATGCAGATTCGGATGGCAGCGATTGGCCGCGACAGTCCGGTGTGAGTGTCGATGCGCGGGCAGCAGCCGCTTTCCAGACCGACATGTTCGGGGTTTAATCCTCGTCGGCGATCCGAACACGCAGGCCGTTCAGCGCGTCACTGAACGGCAATTGGCAGGATAGACGCGAATTGTCGCCGCGATCGGCCGTCGAATCGAGCAAGTCGTTCTCGTCGTCACTCATTGCTGGCAGCAATCCGGTATCTTTGATTTCGACATGGACGTGGCAAGTCGCGCACGAGCAGCAACCGCCGCACAGCGCGAGCAACTCGTCAAAGCCGGCGTCGCGAATATTCTCCATTATCGTCAGGCTGGTGTCGCCTTCGATCTCATGCTCGGTCCCGTCGCGCGTCACGACGATCAGTTTTGGCATCGATTGTTCCATGCTTCTTTGCGGTTTGCGAAGCCTGCATCCTGCAAGGGACACGGCGAAAACAGGCCCTCCGGCTTGGCTGCGGAAAGGGAACTGAGACGCCGCGATCCTGCCGATGGTAACAGAAACGCGGCGCTGAGATGATACGGCTAACCGCTACGCGGCCGTCCGGTCAGAACTTGAACCCGACCTCGACAAGGATTTCGCGCGGATTGTCGACGAAGGCGGACATGTCGGCGAGCACGCCCGGCCCCGCTGCGCCCGTTCCCGTACCACCGGCAAACGGGATGTCATTTGCCGCAGTGACCACCAGCTTGTTGGTCAGGTTGCGGCCGATGACGCCGAGGGTCCAGCGGTCATCGGGGCCATTTACACGCACCGCTGCGTCGATTTTCGTATAGGCCTTTTGCACCCCATCGGGCCGCAGCGTATCGGTGAAATTATATTTGCCGGTGTAGCTGACGTCGCTCGACAATTTCAGCGTCCAGCCCGAAGCGGTCAGCGGGACATCATAGCTTGCGCCAAGACGTCCGGCGAAGCGCGGCGCCTTGGGCGGCGTGCGGCCGTCATAATCCTGGCTCGTAAAGGCTGCACCGGGCGTCGGAGCCAGCAGGTGGCAGCCCGCCGCGACGGTCTGACCACCATAGCATTGCCCGATATAGTCCTTGTATGACGCATCGTTGAAAGCGGCCGCGCCGCGTAGCGAGAAGCCGCCCGAGCGCCAGTTGAAGTCGCCCTCAATCCCCTTCACGCGAAGCGTACCGGCGTTCGCCACCACCTGGCCGATCGTGACCGGGTCGAAATTCTGCACCTGCAGGTCGAGATAGTCGTAATAATAAGCGGTGGCGTTGAGCGAGAGTGCGCCGCCCATCAATATGGCGCGCGCACCCAGCTCCCCGCCCCGCGCCCGTTCGGCACCGAATTCGCCAGCCGCCACGGTCGCCGCGGGCGTCAGCGTCTGCGAAATGTTGAAGCCGCCCGATTTGAAGCCTTCCTTATAGGCTGCGTAAAAGGTCAGGTCGCGCGAGGGTTTGTACCGCAGCGTGACCTGCGGCGACACATCGGTTTCGCGGTAACGGTCGTCGAGGCGCAGCCCCGCCGGGAAGGCACCGGCAAAGGCAAGATGCGCAGGCTGCGACGTCTGATAGCTGTCGCGCGATTCATAACTCCAGCGCGCGCCGCCCGCGAGTTCGATCGAGTCGGTGACATTCGCCGTCACTTCGCCGAACGCCGACATCGAGCTGCCCGAAAAACCATTGTCGCGCTTGAACGTGGTGTAGGTGTTCGTCACCGGGCTGATCGGCACCGGGAAGATATAGGCGTCGGTGTTGAAGATGAACTTGTTGCTCGACGCGAACAGGCCGAACAGCACGTTCACCGAACCGTCCCACTTCGACTGGAAGCGGAGCTCTTCCGACGTCTGCCGATAATCGGCCAACTGCGAGAAGGTCGCGGGATACGCCTCACCCGACACATTGTTGAGGTCGGTCTGCTTGAAGCGATAATAGGAAGTGATCGAGGTCACGTCGAAAACGTCGCTTTCGAGCGTTGCCGTCAATATGCCGTAACCCGATTTAAGCCGCGAATACATGTGCCCGTCGCCGGCGTAGCGGTAATTGGCCTGTGCAACCGCGAGCGGGATTGTCGAGCTGTCCGAGCCACCATCGATGCGGCAATCGGCGTTCGGGCTGGGCGGGATGCCATTGGCCGCGAAGGGTGTCGTCCTGCCGCCACCGCAAATCCGCTCAACGATGTCGGTCGGACCGCCGTCCTTTTGATCGGTATAGCCGGTCTTGACCTGGAAAGTCAGATTGTCCGTCGCGTCCCATTCGACCGTCGCGCGGCCGCTGTAGGTGCGACCGCCACCGCGATGCTTGCTGTTGCGATGGCGCTCCATGCCGAGCGGATCGAGATAGGTCAGCGCCGCCGTGTTGGTGAAGGCGCCTTCGCTGTCTGAAACGCGAAACGCCAGACGCGCGCGCAGCCCGTCGGCGAGCGGTCCCGAGATATAGCCTTCGCCATATTTTTCCTTGGCCTCGAAGCCGTACCCGGCCTTGAAGCCCGCTTCGAACACGTCGCGCGGGCTGTTCGTCGTCACCGCGATCAGACCGCCGGTTGCGTTTTTGCCGAAGAAGAGCGCCTGCGGACCTTTGAGCACTTCGACGCGCTGAACGTCATACTGACTCAGCCCGATCTCGCGACCGCGGCTCATCGGCATGCCGTCGACCACGAACGACACCGACTGGTCGAAACCAGCGCTGAGCGCGGTCGAACCGACGCCGCGCAGGAAGATGCTGGCCGAGGAACCCGAGGCTGCCTTGCCCGCGACCATCGTCGGGACGAGCGACGCCATGTCGCTGAAATCGGTAACCGCATAATTGTCGAGCGCGGCGCCGCCGAGCGCGGTGATCGCGACAGGTGCGTCAATCAGGCGCTCATCGCGGCGGCGTGCGGTAACGATGATTTCGCCATCGGCGGGCGCCGACGCACTATCTTCGGCGATGGGCGCAGCATCGGCTGCGGCGGTCTGAGCATGCGCCGGAAACGCGGCCCCTGCGACGGCGATGACCGAGGCGAGACAGGCGTAGCGAATAGCGCGAAACGAAGCACGGCGTTCCATGACTGGTCCTCTCCAAAATGTGGGCCATCATCTGCGGCCTTGCCGAATAACCTATTCTTATTAGATTTAAAGTCAATCGCTAAAATTAACGCCGTAAGGTTTTCGCCTGAACATATTTTATATATCTAATACAATATCTTAATCACCACATCCTTTACACCATGGTAGCAAGCCCGCGTCGAGAAAAAGCGATTACGCCATTGTTAAAGGCATCGTTTCGGTCGCCTGCGACCATATAGCCGGCACCGACGACGTCGAGCAATTCGAGCCGCGGCAAGACGCGGCGGAACGTCTCGATCCCGGCGTCGCTGACCACATCGCTGGCAAGACCGCGGACGAGAAGTACCGGCAAATTAGGAAGCTCCGCCAGCGCTTGCGCCGCCTTCTGAACCACGCCGTGATGATGCTCAGGCGCGTCCGCGATGATTTGCGGATCCCAATGCCAACGCAGCCTTCCATCAGCGCCCTCGCGCAGATTTTTCATCATTCCGGCACTGTCAGGCGACGCCGACCTTTGCGGATTATACGCGCCGACCGCCACCACCGCCTCGTCGACAGTCGCAAATCCGTCGGGATTGCCACGCATGAAGGACACGATCCGCTCGATCCCGCGCGGGTCGGGTTCGGGCACGATATCGACGAGCACCAGCCCCGCGGGACGCAGCCCCCGTTCGACAGCCACGATCGATGTCGCCCCGCCCAGCGAGGCGCCGACGAGGATGAAGGGCACGTCGAGACCGGCAACGACGGTCGCAAGATCGTCGGCACGGTCGGCCAGCTGATACGCCCCCGTGGACGACCAGTCGCTCTCGCCATGCCCGCGCGCATCATAGTTGATCACCTGCAGCCCTTCCGCGAGCAACCGCGTGACCGCACGGCTCCAGCTATGGCGCGTCTGCCCGCCGCCGTGCAAAAGGATTACTGCCGACGCGCGCGGATCGCCGCCCCAATCGCCCACGAGCCGCACGCCATCGCGCGCGACAAAAGTCCTGCGCTGCAAATCGCTCGCCATAATTTCTCTCCTGCTTGCCAAAAGACTGCGCCTCCCGTTATCTAACGTCAATAGATTTAAGATATTGGGAGAGTGTCGATGATCCGTTTCGATTTTCAGGGCAAACGCGTACTTGTCACAGGCGGCACGCAGGGCATCGGCCTCGGCATCGCCGAGGCCTTCGTCGACAGTGGCGCCGAGGTGATTGTCAGCGGAACGCGCGAAAGCGCGACCGACTATGAAGATGATCTCTCGCGTTTCACCTATCTGCGCGCGCGCCTCGACCAACCCGATGATCGCGCCATTTTGGTCGAGGCGGCGGGCTCCATCGACATCCTCGTGAACAATGCGGGCCAGTCGCATCCCGACGAATTTTCGATGACGGGCTATAGCCAGGTGATCGAGGTCAATCTCAATGCCGCCGCCGAGCTTTGCTATCTTTTCCACCCGATCCTGCGCGAACGCGGCGGTTCGATCGTCAACGTCGGCTCGGTCGCCAGCTTTGTCGCGATCGGATATGCGCCGGCCTATACCGCGAGCAAAGCCGGCCTGCTGGGTTTCACCCGCGCGGTCGCCGATCAATGGGCGCGCGACGGAGTCCGCGTGAATCTCGTCGCGCCCGGTTTCATCGAAACGCGGATGACGGCTGGTGTGCGGGCCGACGAACGCAAAGCGGGCAATACGTTGCGCGCAATCCCGCTGCGACGCTTTGGAACGCCCGCCGAGGTCGCTGCCGCCGCGCTGTTTCTTGCCTCGCCGCAGGCATCCTACATTACCGGCCAGAGCATCGTCGTGGATGGCGGGATCATGCTGCGCTGACCTAAACCGAACCCTTTTAGGCTGGCACTCGCGCTCCCCTGCTGCCATGAGGGACGAAAACAGAGGACATCCATTTGGCACGACCGTCGAAACCATTGATCTCCCGCGCCAACGCAGCGGAAGCGGCCCTTGCCGTGATCGACGAGCATGGGCTCGAGGCATTGAGCCTCGGCCTCGTCGCCAAGAAGATCGGCGTGCGCCCGCCGTCGCTCTATCATCACTTCAAGGACAAGTCGGAGCTGCTGCAGGAAGTCGCGCGCATCATGCTGGTCAAGATGCCTGCAGTCAGTGCTACGAGCCAGTCGTTCGAGGAGCAGATCATCGCGCGCTGCGTCGCGACGCGCCAGACATTGCTCAAGCACCCCAGCGCCGCCCCGCTGATTTTGCGATACTTTCCCCGGCATATGTTGCTTTCCGCCTATAACCGGGCAGCGTCAGAAGAGCCCTATCCGCCCGCGATCCAGATGACGGTGATCGACGCGGTCGAGAAATATACCTACGGCGCCGCGCTGTTCGAGGCGTCGGCGCGCGCGCGGGGGATCGATCCGATGCCGGCCGTCGATGGCGAGAAATATCCGAGCCTCGCAAAAGCGATTGAGGCAAATCCTTTCGACGACGAGCAATTGTTCGTGGAATCGCTTCGGTCGTTCCTCGTCGGCGTGCGCGAGCGCATCGCTTCGGATTCGATCGGAAAATCGCTCGACTAGGGCGCTCGACCAGGGCGCTCGACTACGGGATTTCGTTTGCGAAGATCGCTGAACTGACCGTCGGCGCACCCGGCCCTCCGGCGAGCAAACAGGTTTTGGCATCGGGAACGGAGTTTGCGGATTCCCCGCGGAGCTGCTTCACGGCTTCGTAGGCGGTGCCGATGCCGTGGATGAAGCCTTGCGCAAAATTGCCGCCGCCGGTGTTGACGGGGAGCTTTCCGGCCGGCGCGATCAGATTGTCGAAGCGAACGACCTCGGCGACATTCTCGTAAGTGCAAAAGCCGTGGTCGATCAGCGAAGCGACGCCCTGCGCGCTGAAATTCTCGTAAAGCTGGACGACGTCGATATCGGCAGGCGAGAGCCCCGTATCGGCGTAGAGGCGCCGTGCGATCGGGCGGAACCCCGCAGTCGGATAAAGCGCCTCATCGTCATTCTCGAGGAGATCGCCCCACCCTTTTTCGGCGCCATTCGCGCAGCCCAGCAGATAGACGGGCCGTTTCGCAAGATCGCGCGCGCGCGCGGCTGACACCATGAGGAAGGCTGCGGCGCCGTCATTCTCGCGGCTGCAGTCGTACAGGCGGAACGGCTCGGCGATCCAGCGCGAGCTTCGCATCTCCTCAAGATCGAATTCGGCTCCATAGGCGACCGCTTCGGGGTTTCGCGCGCCGTGATAATAGGACGCCCGAACCAGTTCCTCGGCGACCGATGTCGGCACGCCATGATGTTCATACATGCGGTTGGCACGGATCGCGCAGACCTGCGCGGGCGCGACAATGCCCGCCGCCAGCATATGGTCGTTGAGGTGATGCGCCATCACCGCCGCCGACAATCGCCCGCTCGATCCTTCGACCAGCGCGCGGAACACGATCACTGCGCTCGCCTGCCCCGATAATATGGCTGCTGCTGCCAGTCCGAAAGCGCCCGCCACGCCGCCGCCGCCGCCGCCCCAAACAACACTCGACCATTTGAGTTCGCGCGTGCCGAGCGCTGGCATCAGCCGGACCGGCTCATTCTTGTCGTCGCCGTAGGAGACAAAACCATCGACCTCGGCAGGGTCGAAACCCGCATCGGCGCAGGCGGCAAGAATGGCCTCGACCAGCACGCCCTGCTCGGGCATCGGCGCGGTACCGCGCTTATACTGGCGCATCCCGATGCCCGCGACGGCGGTACTTCCATATAGCGGGTGCATCAGCCGCGGCTCCAGATGATGGTGGGAATGTCACGCGCTTCGACGCGCGTCGCGCCGATGCGCCCGACGATCGCTTGACCGATGAGAGGATCGATCTGATCGGGATCGTCCAGCCTGCCGAGCAACCGGATGCCGCAATCGTCGACCGTTGCGACGATCGAAATGAACGGCAGATCGATACTTTCGGTGAAGCCGAAGCGGTGCCAGGTGCGGGTCCACGAAAAGATCGTCGCACGCATTTCGCGTTGCACCCACTCAATGTCTTCGCTGGCGCACGCGCTGCAGCGACTCATGGCGGGCCACATCCACTCGCCGCAACCTGCGCATCGCGGCAGCTGCAGGCGACCTTCGGCCAATCGGTTCCAATAGGGCGCGTCGGCGCCGTCATTTACCTGCATGGTCAGACCGCCACCGTCCACTCGATCGGCAATGTGTCGATCGCCATCACGGTGCCGATGCGGAAGGCATGTCGTTCGCCCGGTGTCGCGCGGAACGCCGGCACACGCTTCACCCATTCTTCGGTCAGGATCCGCAGTTCGGCGCGCCCAAGAACATGCCCCACGCAAAGATGCGGACCCGACGAGAAAGTCAGGTGCGAGGTCTTCTTGCGATCCAGATCAAATGCATTGGGTGCCTCGAACTTTGCGGGATCGCGGCTGCCGAGGCAAAGAATGTTCAACACCATCTCGCCTTCGCGAAACTGCGCGTCGCCGATCGCCTGATCCTGAACGACCAGCCGAGGGGTATTGACCACCCCGTAGAGGCGGACGGCTTCGTCGGCGAAAGCCGGGATCAACGACGGATCGGCGGCGAGCCGCGCCTGCACATCGGGCATTTGCGCCAGCTGCTGAAAAGCGAAGCCGGTGACGTTGGTGACGGTGTCCATGCCGCCGAGGAAGAGCACAAAGCTCATCGCGAGAATCTCGTCGTCGCTCATCGTCCGGCCGTCGATATCGACGCTGATGAAGTGCGACATCAATTTGTCATCGGGCGCAGCCTTTTTCGTCTCGATCAGCGCCTTCATCTCGCCGAGGATGGCAGCGCTGAGGCGCCCCATCTCAGCTTCGTCATTCTGCGCCGAGAAAAAGGCCTCGGCGAGATGCCGAAAGTCGTGGAGGCGCGACAGATCCATTCCCATCAGTTCCATGAACACGCTAACCGGAAACAGTTTCGCCAGATCGGCCTGGAAATCGCACGCACCCTTCGCAACGACCGCGTCGACCAGCTGGACCGCCCATTCGCGAATACGCGGTTCGAGCGCCTTGATCGCGTTCGGCCCGAACATCGGCATCATCGCCCTGCGATAGGGAAGATTTTCAGGCGGATCGAGACTGAGCGGAATGAAGAAGGGCGGGTTTTCGACACGCGGAATCTGCATTTCGCGGACCGAAAAATGCTCCGGATCGAGGACCACCTTGCTGATCGCGTCAAAGCTTTTGACGATCCAGTGCCCACCATTAAGCCGCGTCCAGAAAATGTCGGGTGCATCAGTCAGCGCCGCCGCATAGCTGCCCTGAACATCCTCGCTGATCCGTGGATCGGCATAGATATCGAAGTCGAAGACAAGGGCCTCCGAAATATGCGGCGGTACCGGCGCGATGGCCAACTTCGGGGCGGTCATGTCTTGTTCCTCATCGCACGCGATCCATCGTCTGATGCGCGTCGGCGTACAGCTCGCGCACGGCGGGTTTTGACAATTTTCCGGTGGCAAGGCGCGGCAACGGGTCGGCCGAGAACGCGACGTAGCGCGGCACCTTATAGTTTGAGAGATTGATGTTGCAGTGCTCGATCAGCGCCGCGACGTCGATTTCCGCCGCGGCATGATAGACGATGAAGGGCGTCTCGCCGAATTTCGGATCGGGCGCCGCGATCGCCAGCGCCTCGACGATGCCCGGAAACTCGCACACGACGCGCTCGACTTCGGCAGCCGAGATATTGAGCCCGCCCGAAATGATCAAATCCTTCATCCGGTCGACAAAGGTGAGGAGCCCGCGTTCGTCGAGCGTCCCGATGTCACCCGACCACAGCCAGCCATCGCGGATCGCTTTCGCCGTCTCTTCGGGGTTCCGCCAATAGCCCTGCATCATTCCCGGCGACCGCATGACAATCTCGCCGGCTTCGCCCGGATCGCAGTCGCTGCCGTCGGGACGAACGACACGCACCGCCATGAAGATCCCACCCCAACCGCATTTTTCCGGCTCTTCGAGCGCGAGATGCTCGGGCATCATCGTAACATTCCCGCCGACCTCGGTCTGGCCGTATATCTGTCGGATCGTGATCCCCTTCGCCTTATAGGCATCAAGCAATTGGCGGCTGACGCGTGCGCCGCCCGCGGTCGCGAGACGGATCGACGAGAGGTCGGCATCGGCAAAGCCGGGGCAGCGTGCGATTGCCTCAAAGAATGTCGGCACCGCGCCGAAGCAGCTGATCTTCTCATCCTGCAGCAATTGCAGGATCGCGTCGGGCGCGAAGACCGGCTCCATGAAGATGGTGCAACCCTGCGTCGTGTAATGGATGAGTTGGACAAAGCCCGCCGACGTGTTGAGCGGCGCGAGACTGATGATCCGGGCGCCGGCCGACGACGAGGTTTCTTCGAGCGACCAGCAGGCGGCATAGGCGGTCATCGAACGATTGGTGAAGACGACGCCTTTGGGCTTCGCGGTCGACCCGCTCGTCGCAATGATGACCACCGGCGCGTCAGATTGCGGATCATGCGCCGGCGTAACGAGCGCGCCCTGTCGCAGTGTCTCGATCTCGGCCATCGGCCGCGGGGTCAGCCCCGCTGCGCTGACATTGGCTTCAAAATCGGCGGCGGCGAAGGTGAAGCGCGGCTCAGTCGTTTCGCACAGCTCGCGAATTTCGCGCGGGGTGAAACGGAAATTGACTGGATTGACGATCCCGCCCGCCCGGATCACGCCCATCAGCAACGCGCAATAGGCCAGGCTGTTCGTCGAACAGATCGCGACGCGGTCGCCCGGCTGGAGGCCATCGGCTTCGAGCATCGCGGCAACCCGGTCGGACCACGCCTTATATTCGCCATAGCTCAGCCGGTCGCCGCCAAGCACCACCGCCGGCTGCTCGGGCCGCATTCGCGCCCACCAATCCATTGCGCTCGGCAAGGTCTGCGCCATCAATCCCTCTCCATCCGGTCTTTGCCGGTTCCGTCATCACAGAAGCGCTTCGATCGCTTCATAATAGCGCACGATGTTCGTCTCGAGCCCGCAATAAACGGTTTCTTCGGGCACGCCCGCATTCAACCCCTGCTGGCTGATCTCGGCGGCGCGAAAATCTTCGCCGCCGAAGACGCCCAGGATCAGCTCATAGGAGCGCGCGAACACTTCTTCGGCCTTTGGCGTTGATGCAACCTCGGGGGTCAGCATGAAATATTCGACTGTCGTACGATCGGCATCGCGCGGCATCAGCAGCATCACGCTCGTATAATATTGGCTCGTTACCACGACACAGTTGGGGAAAGCCGTATAGGCATGCGTTACCAGCTTGTGGACGTTCGTCGCCGGGTCTTCGTCGAGCATTTCGGGGACATAGCCGATACGCCCCGACACCTGACGGATGTTCGGGCCGAACATGTCGACGATATTCGGCGCGTCCTGAAAACGGTCGCCGATCGACGCGGCGTGGAGCCGCTGGACGTGATAGCCTTCGAGGAAAGGTTCGAGCACGACCTTCCAGTTCGCTTTGAGATCAAAGGTCTTGCGGCCATAGACATGCGCCGACGGGATGCCGATCGCATCGAAATCATCAGCGACCTGCTGCGAGAGCTGCGGCCAGTCGGCGGGAATGTCGCGATTGAGCTGGACATAGACAATGCCGCCCCACTCGCGCGCTTCAAGTTCGACGAGACCACGTTTGCTCTTGTCGAAATCCTCGAACGCTTCGCTGCGCGAGACACCGATCAGCTTGCCGTCGATGCCATAGGTCCAGGCGTGATAGGGACAGGTTACCCGCCCCTGCTTGTGGACCGCGCAATCCTCGAGAAGCTTCGAGCCCTTGTGCTGACATGCGTTGATAAACGCCTTGATCGTTCCGTCCCGCGTGCGCGAAACCAGCATCGGAAAACCATAGCTGTCATTTGCCATGATGCTGCCGGTTTCGAGCAGCGCCGACACGGTTACGGGCACCGGATAGCGACGGAAGATTTTTTCCTGTTCGAGTTCGAACCGCTCGCGGCCGGTAAAGATGGCATTGGGACGTGTCGCGCCAAAGGGCACGATCACCGCGTCCTTTTCGGCGGGGATCTTGCGGATCGCTTCGATCTGGCTCGGCGTCAGTTCCGCCAGCGTTGTGACCTTGCGCGCCGCGCGCGCGACTTCTGCAACTCCATTCATATTGCAGATCCTCTCCTTATCGTTGGCATCAGCCTATTCGACCCTTTACCTAATGACAATAGTTTTTTATGGAGAGTGTCACTAGCGCTGCAAAAGCGGCCGGATCCAAGGGAAAATGAGGATGCGCTTCGACTATATCATCTGCGGCGCCGGGGCGGCCGGATGCGTTCTCGCCTACCGCCTGTCAGAAAATCCCGCGATCAGAGTCGCGTTGATCGAGGCGGGACCGCGCGATCGGCATCCCTTCATTGCCATGCCCAAGGGGCTCGCCAAGGTGATGCAGGATCCGAAGCATCTGTGGGTTCATATGAGCGAACCCGAAGCATCGACCGCAGGCCAGTCCGAAGCGTGGGTACGCGGGCGCGTGCTCGGCGGATCGTCGTCGGTGAACGGGATGATGTATGTGCGCGGCCAGCCCGCCGACTTCGACGCAATCGCGGAGAAATCGAGCGACGACTGGGCCTGGGCGCATATCGGCGGCGCCTATCGCGCGCTGGAAAATCACGAGCTCGGCGCCGATGAAACCCGCGGCGACGCGGGGCGGCTCAAAATATCGATGCCGACGCAGCATCTGCCGATCAGCGATGCGCAGGTCGCGGCGGGCGAAGCGATGGGCTGGGTGAAAAAGTCCGACATCAATGCGCCCGACGATCAGGTTGCGATCGGCTATGCGCCGCGCACCATTTTCAAGGGCAAGCGCCAGAGCGCCGCACAGGCGTTTCTGCGACCGGCCGAAAAGCGCCCTAACCTCACGATCCTGACCGATCGTACCGTCGACCGGGTGATCTTTGACGGGACCCGCGCGGTAGGGGTCGAAGTTTTGCATGCCGGCACGCACAAGCGCATCGATGCCGACCATGAGGTGATCCTGTGCGGCGGCGCAATGGCAAGCCCGGCAATCCTCGAACGCTCTGGGGTGGGTGACAAGGATCGGCTCGCCGCGCTCGGCATCCCGCTTGTGCATCATAGTCCTGAGGTTGGCGAAGGGCTGATCGAGCATCGCGGGATCATCATGCAGTGGAAGCTTACCAAGGCGGCGCTGTCACAAAATCGCGTGTTCGGAGGCTGGCGGCTGCTGCTCGCGACGGCGCGCTATTATCTGACCGGCGACGGTCCAATGTCGGCCGCAGCCTATGAAATTGGCGGCTGGTTCAAGACGCGCCCCGGACTCAATCGCCCTGACGCGCAGATGCTGATTGCGCCGTTCAGCTTCGACATGGCGACGCAGCGCGCCGCGCTGGAAAAACATCCGGGAATGAATGCCGTGATCTATCCACTGCGCCCGACCTCGCGCGGCAGCATCCACATCGCGACGCGCGATCCCGACGCGGCGGCAAGCTTCAAACCCAATTACCGGGCGAATGACGAGGACCGGGCGGCAATGGTTGGCGCGGTGCGCGTGATGCGCGATTATGCGAAACAAGCCCCGCTCGCCGACATGATCGCCGAGGAGACACTACCGGGTCCGGCATACAACAGCGACGCCGAGATCCTCGACGCCTATGATCGCTTCGGAACCTGCGGCTATCATGCGGTCGGCAGTTGCCGGATGGGCAAGGATGCGGTGTCGGTGATCGATCCGGCGTTGCGGGTTCGCGGCGTTGAAGGACTTCGTGTCATCGATACGTCGATCATGCCCGTTATCCCGTCGGGGAACACCAACGGCCCGACGATGGCCATGGCATGGCGCGGCGCCGACATCATCCTGCGCGACGCGCCGCAAGTGAAGGCTGGTTGAGATGAATTCCGATCTGAAAGATGCACTCGAAGCGAGGTTCGATCGGCTGAAGGCGCATGAGGACGGCTGGCAAGCGCTGGCCGTTGCCGGAGTCCTTGGACTGCCCTTTGCCGAAGCCCATGATGGCCTTGGTCTTTCCGCAAGTGAGGGCTTTACAGTTCTGGAAGTCATCGGCGCGCGCGCTTTGCCCCTGCCCTATCTCGAATGCGTCTTGCTCGCGGGCTCGTTGCTCGATCGCGCAGGCGGCGAAGCGGGAGCACGCTGGCTGCCGCGCGTGGCGGCGGGTGAAGCGAAACTCGCTTTCGCATGGATCGACGACCGCGAACCGGCGCGCGCGGTGATCGACGCCGCGGGGTGGCGCCTGTCCGGCGGCAAGCTGCTCGCGGTCGGCGCCGCCGAGGCCGATGCGGTAATCGTGACGGCAGCGACCGACGATGGCATGGCGGCCTTTCTGATCGCGCGCGAGGCGCTCGCGATGAAAGCCTATCCGACGATCGATGGCCGCCGCGCTGCAGATCTGCTGCTCGACGATACGACTGTTCCGAATGAGGCCCGGCTGGCGATCGAGCCCGAAGAGATCGACGATATCCTTGATACGGGCACGGCTGCGGTCGCCGCCGAGGCGGCCGCGATCATGGCGCGCCTCGTTGCCGACACGCGCGATTATGTGGTTCAGCGCGAACAATTCGGACAAAGCCTGTCGAGCTTTCAGGTCGTGCAGCACCGCCTGGTCGACATGCACATCGAGGCGCGGCGCGCGGCCGCCGCTGCAGCACTCGCCGCCGATGCACTGGACCTCGATGCGGCCGAAAGGTCGAAAGCGATCAGCGCCGCCAAGGTGACGATCGCGGACGCCGGCCGTTTTGTCGGTCAAAATGCGGTGCAGTTGCACGGCGGAATGGGCATGACCGAGGAATTGCCGGTGTCGTCGCTGTTCAAGCGGCTGACCGTGATCGAAAGCGAGTTCGGCACGCGCGACGACCATCTCGCGCGTTACATGGCGCTCTCCTAGATTCGCAGCTCGGCCTTTGCCAATATCCCGCGCTGGATTTCGTTGGTGCCGGCATAAATGCTGCTCGCGCGCTCGTTGAGATAGTGGAGCGGCGCGATCGCCTGCCATATCTCACCGCTGCAATAATCGTCGGGAACATGCGCGGGTATCGGCCCGCCTGGCATCGCAACGCCGGGCTGAAAGGCTCGCGCGAACGGCCCCGCTGCGTCGAGCGCAAGCTCGGTCACGCGCTGCTGCAACTCGGTGCCGAGGATTTTCATCATCGACGCATCGGCGCCGGTCGGGCCCCCCGCAGACAGGCGCGAGAGGATGTCACTTTCGATCCGTGCGAGAATATCGCAGCGAATGCGCGCCTCCGCGATCCTGACATCGAGCAGCATCCGTGCCGGTCCCACCGGCTGAGCCCCGACCTGCTGCGCCAATTCATTGAGCGCGACCTCGATCTCTGGCACATAGGCGCTGCCGCCGCGCTCGAATTCGAGGAGATATTTGGCGACGGTCCAACCATTATCGATGTCGCCCAACGCGTTGCCGGCCGGCACACGGACATCGTCGAAGAAGATCTGGTTCTGGATATGCTCGCCCGACGCCATGATGATCGGGCGCACCTCGATCCCCGGCGAGGTCATGTCGATCAGCAGGAATGTGATCCCTTGCTGCTTTCGCTCGGCCTTCGCCGTGCGAACAAGGCAGAAGATCCAGTTCGCGACATTCGCATGGGTCGTCCAAATCTTCGTGCCGGTGCAGACGAAATCGCCTCCGTCGCGGACCGCCTTCATCTGCAGCGCGGCAAGATCCGACCCGGCGCCCGGCTCCGAATAACCCTGACACCAGAAATGTTCGCCGCTCAGCATGCGCGGCAGGAAGAACGCCTTCTGCTCGTCCGTGCCGAACCCGATGATCGCGGGACCGCACATCTTGATCCCCATCGGCGACACCGGCGGCGCACCCGCGCGGACGCGCTCGGTCGCGAAAATATGATGCTGGACGACGCTCCAGTCGCAGCCGCCATGCTCGACGGGCCAGGCGGGCGCGGCCCATCCCTTTGCATAGAGCGTTTCCTGCCACGCCATTTGCGATTGATGGTCAGCGTAAACCGACGTCATCAGCTTGCCCGCGCGGCGAAGTTCCGGCGTCAGTTCCGCCGCGAAAAACGCACGAACCTCGTCGCGGAAGGCTTCATCTTCAGCGCTAAGCTCCATCGCCTATGCCGCCTTTGGAATGAAGATCGCTTTTGGCCGCGTAAATTCAAGCAAACCCGGCAACCCATTCTCCTGCCCAAAGCCTGACTGCTTCGCACCCGCGAGCGGTGTGAAAGGCGTCGACTGGAGATTTTGGTTGATCCACACGGTGCCGGTGTCGAGCCGGTGCGCGATCGCGGTCGCCGCTGCGACGTCCGCCGACCAGACCGCGCCCGCCAGCCCATATTCGCTGTCATTGGCCCGCGCGACGACATCGTCGATGTCGGTGAACTTGAGTAGCGGCAGCACGGGGCCAAAAGCCTCTTCCACCACGACCCGGCTGTCCTCGGGCGGATTGTCGACAAGCGTGAGCGGCACGAAATAGCCCGTGTCGGGGACGGCGCCGCCTTCGAGCAAGGTTAGGCCATTGGCGCGCGCGTCGTCGAGCAGCGCGAGGACGCGGCGATATTGCGGTTCATTCTGGATCGGGCCGTAACGATTGCCCTGCTCCACACCGTCACCGACGGGAAGTTCCTTCGCCAACTGGTGGAGACGGTCACGCAGCCGGTCGTAGATATCGGCGTGGATATAGAGCCGCTTGGTCGCAACGCAGACCTGCGCGGTATTGTGGAAGGCCCCTTCGAACAATTGCGCAGCGACCGCATCGACATCGACGTCGGGCAGCACGATCGCGGCATCATTGCCGCCGAGTTCGAGCGTGATGCGCTTCAAATCCTTCGCCGCCGATTCCATCACGCGCCGCCCGGTCGCGGTCGATCCGGTGAAGCTGATCTTTGCGAAACCGCGATGCGCCGTCATCAACGGCCCCAGCGCGTCGCCGCCGCTGATGATGTTGACGACACCCGCAGGAAACGCGTCGCGAATGAGTTCGCCAATCCGCAGCGTGCAAAGCGGTGTGAACGGTGACGGCTTGAGCACGAGCGTATTGCGCGCCATCAGCGCCGGGCCGATCTTCCACGACGCCAGCAGCACTGGAAAATTCCATGGTACGATGCCGCACACGACGCCGAGCGGCACATGATGCACTTCGACCCGCCGCGTGTCGCTGTCCTCGGTGACGTCGACCGGTATATCGAGCATCGTCGTCGCCTTCATCCACATCGCGGCGCCAAGTATTTCCATCTTCGCGCCGGGGAGCGGGCGCCCCTGTTCCTTCACGAACAAGGCGGCGAGTTCGTCGGCATGCGCCTCGATCGCCTCGGCGGCCTTGACGAGCGCGGCCTTGCGATCGGCGAGCGGCGTGTCGCGCCATGCGGGAAAGGCGCGCGTCGCCGCCGCAACGGCCGCGTCCAGATCCTCGGCATCAGCGTCGGGCGCGGTCGCGAACACCTTACCCGTCGCGGGGTTCCGCACCTCGATCACCGCCTTGGCTTCGACGGCCAGGCCATCGATCGTCATCGCAAAATGCTCGCTCATTCGTCTCTCCACCTCTTGCGGTCCGCTTGTTGCGGATCGATTGTCTGTTGCCGACTCCATAACCTAATGTCATTAGATAAAAGCGCAACATGAAAAGATGCGGGAGAGCGAGATGAGCAAAATCGAGGGCGGATGCAATTGCGGCGCCGTGCGTTACCGGTTGACCGGTGATCCGATGGCGGTCGCCGTCTGCCACTGCGGCAATTGCCGCCGGCAGTCGGGCAGCGCCTTTTCAGTCAATGTCGTTTTCCGCGGCGACGCGATGCAGGTCACCGGCGACCTCACCACATGGGAGGATCCGGACACCGAGAGCGGCGAGCCGGTTCTGCGGCAATTTTGTGCGACCTGCGGCTCGCCGATCCGCTCGCTGTCGGCCGCCTCACCAAAGGTCGCGATCGTCAAAGCGGGTACCGCCGACAATCCGGGGCAATTCACTCCCGCAATTCACGTATGGACGTCGTCGGCGCTACCGTGGGTCGAAATTCCCGCCGGGCTGCCGCAATTTCCGCGCAATCCTGGATGACCGCCGATCGACCGCTTGCCGGGCTGCGCGTCGTCGACCTCGCCGATGGGCCGCTCGCACCGATCACGCGCTATCTCGCCGAGCTCGGCGCGCGCGTCGATCGTTACGTGCTGGCCAAGGGCGACGCCGCCGACATCGCGGCAAATGTGGGGAAGATCCTGCATACGGAACGGATCGACGCGGCGGCGCTGGACGCTGCGAACATCATCGTCGCTTCGCCATCGGCCGGCCTCGACTATGAGGCGCTGTCCAGGGCAAATCCCGCGCTGGTGTTGATGCACGTCAGCCCGTTTGGGACGGGAAACAGCTTCAGCGAATGGAACGCGAGCGATGCGGTGCTGCACGCCTTGTCGGGCAGCCTCTCGCGCTCGGGCATTCGCGGCCGCGCGCCGTTGCTGCCGCCTGGCGAGATTGCTTGGCAATGCGCCGCAGCGCAGGGCGCTTATGTCGTCCTTGCCGCCTGTTACAAGGCGCTCCTGTCGGGGCGCGGCGACCTGATCGATTTTTCCGCGCTCGACGGCGCGATGCAGGCGCTCGATCCGGGTTATGGGATCAACGGCAGCGCCACGATGGGACGCCCGATCCACCTGCTTTCGCGGGACCGGCCCGCGAAGGGCACGCAATATCCGATCTTTCCCTGTGCCGACGGGCAAGTGCGGATCTGCCTTCTCGCACCGCGCCAGTGGCAAGGCATGTTCCGTTGGATGGGCGAGCCAGCGGTCTTTGCCGGGCCCGAGTTTGCCAAGATCACCGTGCGGCAGCAGTCCGAGGCGCTGCACACGGCGCTGGCGGCATTCTTCGCGCGAGGAAAGCGAGCCGATTTGGAAGTCGAGGGCCAAGCATATGGCGTGCCGATCGCGGGACTGCTGAGCTTCGAAGAATTTGCGTCGAGCGAGCAGGTCGCGGCGCGCGACGCGCTGGCCGAGGTGACGCTGACCGATGGGCGGCGCGTTACGCTGCCGAACGGAGTTCTGACGATCGACGATGCGCGCATGGGGCCGGTTGGCACGGTGTCACCCCCGCCTGCTATGGCGATCGGCGACGAGACGCTCGCCCGGCCGTTCGAGGGACTGCGAGTCCTCGACCTCGGCGTTATTGTCGTGGGAGCCGAGGCGGGGCGGATGTTCGCTGACGGCGGCGCCGATGTCGTGAAGGTCGAGAGCGCCGCCTTTCCCGACGGATCACGGCAATCCTATCTGCCCTATGGTTTGTCGGCGAGCTTTGCGGCGGGGCACCGCAACAAGCGGAGCCTCGGGCTCGACCTCCGGCAAAAAGAGGGACGCGCATTGTTCCTCGATTTGGTGCGGCGAGCAGATGTGCTGCTTTCCAACTTCAAGCCGGGGACGCTGGACTCGCTCGGCCTCGGCGCCGATGTGCTGGCCGCGGCGAATCCGCGCCTCGTGATGGCCGACAGCTCGGCCTTCGGGCCGACGGGGCCATGGGCGAAGCGGCTCGGCTATGGCCCGCTCGTCCGCGCGGCGACGGGACTAACAGATATGTGGCGATACGCTGACGATCCGGCCAGCTACAGCGACGCGGTGACGGTGTACCCCGACCATGTCGCGGGCCGCATCAGCGCGCTCGGGGCGACCGCATTGTTGATCCGACGTCTGCGGACCGGCCGCGGCGGCACCGCAAGCGTGTCGCAGGCCGAAGTGATGCTGGGACAATTCGCCGAGTTGCTC
Source organism: Sphingopyxis sp. Soil_C_28 (assembly GCF_057657055.1). NCBI lineage: Bacteria > Pseudomonadati > Pseudomonadota > Alphaproteobacteria > Sphingomonadales > Sphingopyxidaceae > Sphingopyxis > Sphingopyxis sp. Soil_C_28. The sequence continues at coordinate 761,394 of NZ_JBDGJE010000001.1, read as the reverse complement.
ATGCCTGAAATCCAAATGGAGGGGAGACCTAAGTCTCTCGTCTTGCCGGCCAGCGGCGAAGATCAGTGGTGTGCCATCACGGTTCCATGCGACGACGCCGCACTTCGCGGCCTGCTCGGCGGTGTGTCGCTCGAAGAATGGGTCTGCGGCCAGTCCGCATTCGACGCGGCAGTCCGCCTGCAGGCAGTCGGCATTGCGGCAGCGCCAATGCTGCGCGTCGCCGATCTGCCAAATTCCGAATATTGCCTCGAACGCGGCAGTTTCCGCGTGGACAGCCACCCGTATCTTGCCGACCCCGTGATTTCGGAACGCACAGCAGGCAACCACCGCTTCTCCCACGCCCCGACAGGCAAAGCGGCACCGCTCATGGGCGAACAAACCGACGAGATTGTCCACGAATGGCTTGGCAGTCAGAGCGACCAAACAGATGCGCTGAAACAGTCAGGGGCCCTTCAACCGACCGACACGGCGACGTTCGAACGGATCAATGCGATCAAAGCCGCCGAGAAGAAGAGGATTTCGGCTGTCGAGCATTAATCTCGCGGGGCTTGTGGCCGATAGCTGCCTGACGGCTTTGAGCTCAAAATGTCAAATAGCGGCCATTCGGCAGCAGATATCCATAGAAAAGCTGAAACCTGCTAGCAGATTTGTGCGCTGCAGCGTAAAGCCGCGGTCATGAGGATCGCGATCATCGACACCAGCACGACGCGCGCTGCCATCATTTCGGATGGGCTGCGCGAGGCTGGGCTCGACGACCTGGTCTTGATCGACACCGCGGGTCCGCTGGCCGCCCAGATCGAAGCGGCACGGCCCGAAGTGGTCCTGATCAACCTCGAAAACCCCAGCCGCGACCTGCTCGAGGATTTCTTCGCCATGTCGCGCGCGCTGGCGCGGCCGATCGCGATGTTCGTCGATCAGAGCGATGCCGAGGCGACGGGCGCCGCAATTGATGCCGGGGTGTCGGCCTATGTCGTCGACGGGCTGTCAAAACAGCGAATCAAGCCGGTGATCGACCTCGCGATCCGTCGCTTCCAAGCCTTTTCGCGGCTGCAACGCGAGCTCGACGAAGCGAAAAATGCCCTCGTCGAACGTGCGACGATCGATCGCGCCAAGGCGATCCTGATGAAACGGCGCGCGATCGACGAACCCGCCGCCTATGCCTTGCTGCGCGGTCAGGCGATGCGCACCAACCGCCGCATTTCGGAAATAGCGGAAGCGATCGTGACCAGCGACGCATTGCTGGGAGACATGGAATGAGCGCCGAGACGTTCCGCATCGGCTTTCTGCCGCTGGTCGATGCCGCGCTCCCGATTCTGGCGCACGAGCTGGGTTTTGCAGCGCGCGAAGGCGTACAGATCGAACTGGTCCGCGACATGACTTGGGCGACGGTGCGCGACCGTCTGCTCTATGGCCATACCGATGCCGCGCACATGATCGCACCGCTGGCGATCGCCACTGCGCTTGGCCGCGATCGGCCGGCGGTGCCGATGGCGGTGCCGTTCGTGCTGGGGCTCAACGGCAATGCCGTGACCTTTTCCACCCAGCTCGCCAAGGATGTCGGGCTGGGCGACACGCTTGGTGATCCCGCCACAATCGGCGCGGCGCTGCAGCGCGTGGCGGCGGCGCGTAAAATTGCGGGCAAGCCGCTGCGCTTTGGCGTTGTGCATCGCTATTCGAGCCATAATTATATGCTGCGATACTGGCTCGCGGGGGTGGGCATTCGTCCCGACCTCCATATCGATATTGTCGTTACCAGCCCTCCCTTTGCCGCCGATGCGCTGGCCGCGGGCGAGGTCGACGGCATTTGCGTCGGCGAACCCTGGAACTCGATCGCGGTCGAGCGCGGCGTCGGCCATATCGCGCTCGCCACTGCGCAGATCTGGCGCCGCGGCGTCGAAAAAGTGCTCGCGCTGCGCGACGCCGTCGTCGATGAGCGCCGCGATGCGGTCGAGGCGCTGCTCCGCGCACTCCACGCTGCCGCCGCCCATTTCGTCGAACCCGGCACCGCCGAGGACAGTGCCGACATCTTGTCACGCCCCGAATATCTTAACGCGCCGCGCGATGCGGTGCTGCGCGCGATCACCGACCGCGTCCGGCTGACCCCGGGCGGCGACGCGATCCACTATCCCGATTTCATGTTCCAGCACCGTGAAGCCGCCAATTTCCCGTGGCGCAGCCAGGCGGCGTGGCTCTATTCACAAATGCTGCGCTGGGACGCGGCGCCCTATTCGAGCGCCGACGCCGCCACTGCGGCCGCGGTGTTCCGCCCCGACATCTATCGCGCCGCGCTCGCCGGATCGGGAGCACCGCTGCCGGGGGCGAGTTCGAAGCTGGAGGGCGGCATCGATACCCCGCTTGGGGCCGGGTCGGTGCAGGGGCGCCTGCTGCTCGGTAGCGATCGGTTTTTCGATGGCCGCGCCTTCGATCCCGACGATATTCAGGGCTATCTTGCCGATCTTCCTTAGTTTTTATTTTATGCTGCACCTGCGAAATAACCGCTTGCGGTGGGGCCGCGAATCAGGCAGCTTAAAGGCACTCGGCAAGGCTGCCGGGGCAGGATAAAGCGGCTACGGCTCCAACGACGGGGCCGGTCCGCGCGGCAGGCGGGAAGCCTTTTCCCGTAATCCAACAGGCAATGAAGCCGTCAGGATGCGCCCGCGTGGCCGCCGTCCTGGCGGCTTTTTTATTGCCCGTCGCACAAGGGGACGGACGATGACGACGGCAAAAGCGGGGACGGCTACGGCGCCCAAATCGAATTTCTGGTCCAGCGGGCACTGGCCGACGCTGGTCGCAGCCTTTCTGTATTTTGACCTCGCCTTCATGGTGTGGGTCATCCTCGGCCCACTCGCGCCCGCGATCTCCGCCGACCTCGGCCTCAGCCCGGCGCAGAAGGGGCTGATGGTCGCGGTGCCGACGCTCGCCGGGGCGCTGCTGCGCGTCGTCAACGGCCTGCTTGTCGACCGCATCGGTCCCAAGCGCGCCGGCGCGATCAGCCAGGTGATCGTCATCGCCGGGCTGTTCCTCGCTTGGTTGATGGGAGTCACCAGCTTCACCGGCACGCTCGCGCTGGGTGTGGTGCTCGGCTTTGCAGGTGCCAGCTTTGCCATCGCGCTTCCGCTCGCCAGCCGCTGGTATCCGCCCGAGCATCAGGGCAAGGCGATGGGTCTCGCCGGCATGGGCAATTCGGGCACCGTGCTCGCGGCGCTGTTCGCACCCGGCCTTGCGGTGATGTTCGGGTGGAATGCGGTGCTCGGCCTCGCCTGCATCCCGCTCACCATCGTCTTCTTCATCTACCTTGTCATGGCAAAGGATGCGCCCAATGCGCCTGCACCCAAGAAGCTCGCGCATTATTTCGAACCGCTCAAGACCGCCGACGCCTGGTGGCTGATGGCCTTTTATTCGGTGACATTCGGCGGTTTCGTTGGACTCGCCGCATCGCTGCCGATCTATTTCACCGACCAGTTCCACCTGACCCCGGTGATGGCGGGCTATTGCACCGCAGCGTGCGTGTTCGCCGGATCGCTGGTGCGGCCGATGGGCGGCGCGCTCGCCGACCGGATCGGCGGGGTCAAGGCGCTGATGATGGTCTTCGTTGTCGCGGCGCTGGCGCTCGCCGGGGTGCCGCAGGCAGACACACTGCCCGCTTCGCTCGGGCTGTTCGTGATCGCGATGCTCGCGCTCGGCACCGGGAATGGCTCGGTGTTCCAGCTCGTGCCGCAGCGCTTTTCGGCCGAGATCGGCGTGATGACCGGGCTGGTCGGCATGGCGGGCGGCATCGGCGGTTTCTATCTCGCCTCGTCGCTCGGCTTTGCCAAGCAGTGGAGCGGCAGCTTTGCGCCGGGCTTCTACATCTTCGCCGGACTGGCCGTTGTCGCCTTGGTCGGCCTGCTCTTCGTCAAGAGCCAGTGGCGCGCGACCTGGGGCGCCGCCGAAGGCGTGCGGATCTAGTCATGGCCCGCACCCTCATATTCTTGCTGGCGCTCGCGCCGGCCGGGACGGCGCATGCCCAGGCCGTCCAGATCAAGCCGCTCGGCGAAGCCCGCCTCCGCTATGAAACAGTCGATCAGGACGGCCTCGCCGCCAACGCCGACGCCCTGACCTTGCGGCTGCGCGCCGGGGTCGAGGCCAAGGCGGGACGCTGGTCGGCGCTGGTCGAAGGGCAAGGCAATCTGGCGGTCGTCGATAATTACTTCGACGGGCTCCACGGTGCTGCGACACGTCCGATCGTCGCCGATCCCGAAAACATCGCCCTCACCCGCGCCCAGCTCCGCTACGCCTCGTCTGCCTTCGCGGTGACCGCAGGGCGCCAGCGGATCGGTTTCGACGACGAGCGTTTCGTCGGCGGCGTCGGCTTTCGCCAGAACGGCCAGAGCTATGACGCGGTGCGGGCCGAAGTGACGCCGCTCAAGGGCGTGAAGGTCGATATCGCCTATGCGTGGAGCGTGCGCACCATCTGGGGCTTCGACGGCGCCGGCGCGCGGCAGCAGGCGGTTTCGGGCGACAATGTCTTCGCCAATGTCGGCGCCCAGACCCCCGTCGGCAAGCTCAGCGGCTTTGCCTATCTCGTCGATCAGGACGAAGCCGCGATGCAGGGTTTCCGCATGTCGAGCCAGAGCTATGGCGCTCGCCTCGACGGATCAAGGCCGCTCGGTAAGGCAAAGATCGGCTGGCAGCTAAGCTATGCCCGCCAGTCGGACTGGCACCGCAACCCCAACGACTACAGCGCCGACTATTATCTGGCCGACTTCGCGGTCGATCTTGGTGGCCCCCGGGTCGGCGTCGGATACGAGATACTCGGCGCCGGTTCAGGAGCAATTGGGGGCACCGCCCTCACCAGCTTCCAGACCCCGCTGGCCACCGGCTTCAAATTCCAGGGCTGGGCCGACAAGTTTCTGGTCACCCCGCCCGACGGGGTGCACGACCTGTATGCGAGCGCGGGGTGGAGCTGGAAAGCGGTGGGTCCGCTAAAAGCCGTCACCGTGCAGGCGGCCTATCACGACTATCGCAGCGACCGCGCCGCGCGATCCTATGGCGACGAGATCGACCTGCTCGCCAGCGCCAAGCTCGGCAAGATCACCGGTTCGGTGCGCTACGCCCACTACAGCGCCGACGGCTTCGCCACCGACACCGACAAATTTTGGCTCCAACTGGACTGGATGCTCTGATGGAACACAAACCCCTCAAGCCCAAGGCCGACACGCGCGAGCATCTGGTCGTGATCGGCAACGGCATGGCGGGCTGCCGCGCGGTCGAGGAACTGCTGGCGCGCGACGCCGACCGGTATCGCGTAACGATTTTCGGCGCCGAACCGCGGGTCAACTACAACCGCATCATGCTTTCACCCGTCCTCGCGGGCGAAAAAAGCTTTGACGACATCGTGATCAACGATGCCGACTGGTACGCGACAAACGGTATCGCGCTGGTCGCGGGCGACCCGGTGGCCGCGATCGACCGGGCGGCCAAAACGGTGACGGCGCGCAGCGGCACCACCGAAAGCTATGACCGGCTGCTGATTGCGACGGGTTCGGACCCGTTCATCATCCCGGTACCGGGCAAGGATCTGTCCGGCGTGATCGCGTTCCGCGACATGGATGACGTCGACACGATGCTCGCGGCTGCCGGTGCTGGCGGCGACGCGGTGGTGATCGGCGGCGGGCTGCTAGGGCTCGAGGCCGCCCACGGGCTGAGCCTGCGCGGGATGAAGGTCACCGTCATCCATCTGATGCCGACACTGATGGAACGCCAGCTCGACGAAGCCGCGGGCTGGTTGCTAAAAAACGCGCTCGAAGCGCGCGGTCAGAGCATCCTGACCGGCGCCGACACCGCCGAGATCGTCGGCGACGGCAAGGTCGAGGGCGTAAAGCTCAAGGACGGAAGGCTGATCCCCGCCAGCCTGGTCGTCATGGCGGTCGGCATCCGCCCCTCGGTGGCGCTCGCACGCGACGCGGGCCTCGCGGTCGGGCGCGGCATTCAGGTCGACGACCATATGGTCACGAGCGACCCCGCCGTGCTCGCGGTCGGTGAATGCGTCGAGCATGACGGGCAGGTTTATGGCCTCGTCGCGCCGCTGTGGGACATGTGCCGCAGCCTCGCTGACGGGCTGGTCGAGAAACCCAGCGGCTATCGCGGCTCGGTGACATCGACCAAGCTCAAGGTGTCGGGGATCGACGTGTTCTCGGCGGGCGACTTTTCAGGTGGCGATGGGTGCGAAGACATCGTGCTCCGCGACGCCAGCCGCGGCGTCTACAAACGGGTGATCGTCAAGGGCGACCGCATCGTCGGCGCGGTGCTCTATGGCGACACCGCTGACGGCAGCTGGTATTTCGACCTCCTAAAGAAGCAGGAGGATGTCTCCGATCTCCGCGACCTGCTGATCTTCGGCCAGTCCTTCGCCTCGGGAGGAGGCGCCGCGGACCCTAAGGCGGCCGTTGCGGCACTCTCGGACGATGCCGAGGTTTGCGGCTGCAACGGCGTTACCAAAGGCCAGGTCGTCGCGTGCATCGCCAAGGGGGCGCACAGCCTCGACGCGGTGCGCGGCACCTGCAAGGCGTCGGCGAGCTGCGGCAGCTGCACCGGCCTCGTCGAAAATCTGCTCGCGCTCACCTTGGTCGACGAGGTGCAGGCCGGACCCAAGACGATGTGCAAATGCACCAGCTTCGGCCACGACGACGTCCGCCGCGAAGTCGTCGCGCAGGACATGCGCTCGATCCCCGAGGTGATGCAGAAACTGCACTGGACCACCCCCGACGGCTGTTCCTCGTGCCGCCCCGCGCTCAACTATTACCTGCTCTGCGCGCTGCCCGGCGACTATGTCGATGACCAGCAGAGCCGCTTCGTCAATGAGCGCCTCCACGCCAATATCCAGAAGGATGGGACCTATTCGGTCGTCCCGCGCATGTGGGGCGGGCTGACCAACCCGACCGAGCTGCGCGCGATCGCCGACGTGGTCGAGAAATATGAAGCGCCGATGGTCAAGGTGACCGGCGGTCAGCGGCTCGACATCTTCGGGATCAAAAAGGAGGATCTGCCCGCGGTGTGGGCCGACCTCAACGCCGCGGGGATGGTGTCGGGCCATGCCTATGGCAAGGCGCTGCGCACGGTGAAAACCTGCGTCGGGTCCGAATGGTGCCGCTTCGGCACGCAGGATTCGACCGGGCTCGGGGTCAAGATCGAGCGGATGAGCTGGGGCAGCTGGATGCCGCACAAGTTCAAGATCGCGGTGTCAGGCTGTCCGCGCAACTGCGCCGAGGCGACGATCAAGGACTTCGGCATCGTCTGCGTCGACAGCGGATACGAGCTCCACGTCGGCGGCAATGGCGGGATTCATGTGCGCGTCACCGACCTGCTCTGCAAGGTTGCGACCGAGCAGGAGGCGATGGATTATTGCGCCGCCTTCATCCAGCTTTATCGCGAGGAGGCGCGCTACCTCGAACGCACCGCGCCGTGGATCGAGCGCGTCGGGGTCGACTACATCAAATCGCGGATCGCCGACGATGCCGTCGGCCGCGAAGCGCTCCGCGCGCGCTTCCTCTATGCCCAGAGCTTTTCGCAGGACGACCCCTGGGCGCAGCGCGCCGAGGGCGCCGAAGCCGAGCATCATGCGCCGATGGCGCGCTTCACCCCGCAGGAGGAATGGGCATGACCGGCGACTGGCTCGACATCGGCTGGGTCGATGAAATCCCCGTGCGCGGCAGCCGCACCGTGCAGGTCGCCGGCGGCGACGACATCGCGGTGTTCCGCACCGCCGAGGGAAAGGTCTTCGCCCTCCGCGACCGCTGCCCACACAAGCAGGGCCGCCTCAGCCAGGGGATCGTCCATGGCGGCGCGGTCGCCTGCCCGCTGCACAATTGGCGGATCAGCCTGTCGACCGGCGAGGCGCTCGGCGACGACAAGGGCTGCACCCCGACCGTTCCGGTCAAGATCGATGCCGGCCGCGTCCTTATCTGCCGCGCCAGTACGCTGAAGGCAGCCGCCTGATGAGCGAAGCGGTCCGCACGACCTGCGCCTATTGCGGCGTCGGCTGCGGCATCCGCGCGACGGTGACGGCGGCGCGCGAGGTCCGGATCGAGGGCGACCCCGACCACCCCGCCAACCGCGGCAAACTCTGTTCCAAGGGCACGCATCTGGGCGAGACCGTTGGCCTCGAAGGCCGCCTTCTCCATCCCATGATCGGCCAGAAACGCGCCAGCTGGGACAAGGCGCTCGATCTCGTCGCAAAGCGCTTCAAGGAGACGATTGCGCGCCACGGCCCGAACAGCGTCGCCTTCTATGTTTCGGGGCAATTGCTGACCGAAGACTATTATGTCGCGAACAAGCTAATGAAGGGCTTCATCGGCACAGCGAACATCGACACCAATTCACGCCTCTGCATGTCGAGCGCGGTCGCCGGCCACATGCGCGCCTTCGGTGAGGACATCGTCCCTGCCACTTACGACGACCTCGATGCCGCCGACCTGATCGTTCTCGTCGGCAGCAACACCGCCTGGTGCCACCCGATCGTCTATCAGCGCATCCGCGCGCGCTGCGAAGCGGGCGCGAAGCTCGTCGTCATCGATCCGCGCCGCACCGAGACCGCCGAGGAAGCCGACCTGCACCTCGCGATCCGCCCCGGCAGCGACGTCGCGCTGATGAACGGCATGCTCCAGCATTGCCTTGAGGCGGGCGTCGTCGATGAAACATACCTCGCCGCGCACGTCGCGGTGCCCGCGTATTTCTGGGACCAGCTTGGAGAGGGGAACGACCTGTGGTCGGTGGCACGGACATGCGAAGTGCCGGCTGCCGACCTCAGGCGTTTCTACGAGCTGTTCGCCGCGACGCCGCGGACGGTCACGATGTTCAGCCAAGGCATCAACCAGTCGACGTCGGGGACGGACCAGGTCAACGCGATCACCAACCTGCACCTCGCCACCGGCCGCATCGGCAAACCCGGCGCGGCGCCTTTTTCGATCACCGGACAGCCCAATGCGATGGGCGGGCGCGAAGTCGGCGGGCTTGCCTCGACCCTCGCGGCGCATATGGATTTCGCCCCCGCGAACCGCGACCGCGTCCAGCGTTTCTGGGCGGCACCCGCAATCGCCGAAAAGCCCGGCCTCAAAGCGGTCGATATGTTCCGCGCGATCGGCGAAGGCCGCATCAAGGCCCTATGGGTCATGGCGACCAACCCCGCGGTGTCGATGCCCGACGCGAACCGGGTTCGCGAAGCACTGGCCACCTGCCCCTTCGTCGTCGTCAGCGACGTCATCGAACAGACCGACACCGGCGCCTTCGCGCATGTCCGGCTGCCCGCCGCCGCATGGGGCGAGAAGGACGGCACCGTCACCAACAGCGACCGGACGATCAGCCGCCAGCGCGCGCTGTTCCCGCTGCCGGGCGAAGCGATGCCCGACTGGTGGATCGTCAAGGAGGTCGCGCGGCGGATGGGATGGAAAAACGCCTTCGCCTACGACCGCGCCGCCGACATCTGGCGCGAACATTGCCGCCTCTCGACCTATGACAATGACGGCAGCCGCCTGTTCGCGCTGCCCGGCGCGCCGCCGGGCGGCAACGCCGCCTACAACGACATGCAGCCTTTCCGCTGGGGCGGCGATTACATTTTGGCCGAAGGATATTTCCCCACCGACGACGGGCGCGCGCGGCTCGTTCCGGTTGCGCAAAAGCCCCTGCCCGCGCCGCTCGAAAAATGGCCGCTGACGCTCAACACCGGCCGCTACCGCGACCAATGGCACAGCATGACGCGCACCGGCCTCTCGCCCAAGCTCGCGCGCCACCGCGAGGAGCCGCTCGTCGAGGTGCATCCCGACGATGGCGAGCGCCTCGGCCTCATCGACGGCGGCCTCGCTCGCGTCGACACGCCGCAGGGTGACAGCTTATATCGCGTTCAATTCAGCGCTGGGCAGCGCCCCGGCGAGCTGTTCGTGCCCATCCACTGGACCGACCGCACCAGCAGCGGCGGCCGCACCGGCCTGCTCTCGCGGCCGCTCGTCGACCCCGTCTCGGGCCAGCCGGGTTTCAAACGAACCCCGGCATCGATCGCGGCGGTCGCGACGAAATGGCGCGGCTTCCTGCTGCTGGCGCACGAACTCGACGCGCCGCCGAAATGCCTGTGGGCGACGCGCATCGCCGTCCCGTCGGGCACGCTATGGGAACTCGCCGGCAACGGCGACCTGAAGTCTATCGAAGCGCTGCTCCCGCGCGGTGAGCGGATCGACGCACAGGACGCCGCGCGCGGGACGCGCCGCGTCGCCATCGTCGCCGACGGCCGCCTCGCTGCCGCGCTGTTCATCACAGAAAGCGGTGAGCTGCCCCCGCGCGACTGGCTGATCGCGCAGCTTGCCGCACCCGAAGTCGCCCCGACGCTACTCGCCGGTCGTGCACCCGGCGCTCAGGCCGACCGCGGCCCGATCATCTGCATCTGTTTCGACATCGGCCTGAAGACGATCGCCGCGGCGATCCGCGACCAGCAACTCGCCGACGTTGCCGCGATCGGCGCAGCGATCGGGGCTGGCACCAATTGCGGGTCGTGCCGTCCGGCACTTGCAAGAATATTGGCCGAGGAGACAAGCGATGCAGCGTGACGATTTTGCCCCGGGGACCGTATGGCTGGTCGGCGCGGGCCCCGGTGATCCGGACCTGCTGACGATGAAGGCAGTGAAGCTGATCGAGTGCGCCGACATCGTCTTTCACGACGCGCTTGTCGGAGCCGGCATCCTGAGCCTCATCCCTTCCAAGACCGAGACGGTGAGCGTCGGCAAAAGATCGGGACGGCATTCCAAAGACCAGCGGACGATCGATGCGCTCCTCGTCGAGGCGGCGGCGGCCGGCAAAAGGGTCGTTCGTCTCAAGGGAGGCGACCCTTCCATCTTCGGCCGTTCGGCGGAAGAGCTTGGTGCGCTGCGCGAAGCTGGATATCTGGTCTCCATCTGCCCGGGCATTACGACCGCGTGCGCGGCCGCTGCCTCGGCTGGAATATCGCTCACGCTTCGCGGCGTCGCACGCGATGTTCGCTTCGTCACCGCGCACAGCCAGCGTGGTGCGGCGCTCGATGTCGACTGGAATTCACTCGCCGGCGGTGGATCGACCTTGGCGTTTTACATGGGACGTGAGGCCGCGGGAGAGATCATGCGCGGCCTCATGCGTGCGGGGATGGTCGGAAACACGTCCGTCATGATTGCGTGTCATGTCAGCGGGCCCGGCGAACAGCGTCTCACAACTCGCCTCGACCTGCTCGAACTGGCGACTCGATCATTCGCCGCCGACGCCCCCACTTTGATCGTCGTCGGAGCGGCAGTGACACAGGCCGATGTCGCGCGTTCCGGATTGACGAATGTCGTGCGGTCGACCCGTGGTTAAGCTGAGTGAAATCACCGCAGCGTGCGCTGCCTCGATCGATTTCGATTCAGCACTAGCCATACTTGCTGCCGGTGCAAGGCCGCTTGAACCGGTAGCCGTTCCGCTCTCTGACGCGGGCGGGTGCCATCTGGCGGAGCCAATCCACGCCCTCCTCGACTCTCCGCGGCACGCCTGCGCCGCGATGGACGGCTATGCCGTGCGCGAATGCGACCTTTCCAGGGGTGCCGCGACGTTCCGTTCAATTGGCATCAGCTATGCTGGCAGCCACGACGCCGGGGAAATCGGACCGGGCGAGACGATGCGCGTGATGACGGGGGCTCCGGTGCCCCGCGGCGCCGATCGCGTCGTCATGATCGAATATTGCCGCCAAAGCGAAGGCGGCGTCGCGATCGAGCATTCGCCGCTCGGGAAGCCGCATATCAGGCAGCGAGGGTCGGATTTTGCGTTGGGTCAGCTTCTCATTCCCAAGGGCACCAAAGTTACACCGGCGGTGGCTATATCAGCGGCGGCCGCCGACCATCACGAACTGCTCGTATCGCCGCGCCCGCGCATTCAGCTCCTCGCGACCGGCGACGAGATTGTTGCGCCCGGCGCCGCAGCGGGCAGCGCATTCGTCATCCCAGACAGCCTGAGCGCAGCGATTGAGCTGCTCTGCCATTCCGCAGGTGCGACGGTGATATCGAGAGCCCGGCTCCCGGACGACCCGGACGTGATTGCCCGAGCCATGGAATCCGCATCGGCCGACATCCTCGTCGTCCTCGGCGGGGCGTCGCATGGCGATCGAGACCATGGCCGCGCGGCATTTGCTCCGCTCGGCCTGGAAATCGCTTTCGCCGACGTCGCCATGAAACCCGGCAAGCCAGTCTGGTATGGAAAAGTTGGAGCGCGGCATATCCTCGGGCTCCCCGGAAATCCCACTGCGGCGCTGACGACCGCCCGCCTTTTCCTTTCACCTCTCGTCACCTGTCTTCTGGGCGGAAACGTTGCCGACGCCCTGCCTTGGCAACTGCTCCCGGCCCTCGGCCCCATCGAAGCCAATGGCCCGCGCGAGGCTTTCCTGTGCGCGGCGACATCGTTCAGAGGCGTCGAACTCAGCGATCGACAGGATGCCTCGGGCCAGGCGCGACTGGCGCAGGCCAATGCACTAGTGCGGCGACCGGCCAACGCGCCGCCGGTCCTTCCCGGCATGCCCGTGCCGACGCTGCCGCTGTGTTGCTAGGTCTCCTGGTCCGAAAGCTGGCAAAAGCTTCGGCGCGCGACGCCGGGCCGCGCATCCCCGTGGCACGAAGTCATCCAGAGGCACCGAACGCGGTCCTTCGTGCCATCGCGCAAACAATCGCGACACATGGCCGGGACGCGCTGACCGATTCTGAAAAGCTCATCTGGAACACCGCCCTCGTGATCTCCGTCATGACCGGAGACCGCAGGATTGCGGTGCCGTCCGATGCAAGGGTATTGAGTTGGGGTGCTGCCCGGGCCGGATTCGATGAGATGGGCTTCCCGGCGCTTGCCGAGTTCGTCAGGCTGTTCGTGCTCGAACTCGCTTACCGCGCAGACCTCGACATCCGGAACGGGAAGGCAAACTCGGCCTCGCTCCTCCGCATCGCAGCATTGAAACATGGTTTTCAAGCGAGCGAAAGCGACATCAACTTTCCATGGGAAATCGAGCAGTTGATTTGCCGCGTATATGAATGGGCTTGAGCGCGACTGGCATTGCGCCCGAAAAAACAGCGCCCTTAAAATCGAGATCGGGCGGGCGCCAGATGGGGATATCTATCCTCGGTGAGGAACAGCTCGTCTGGGTCGCCAGGGGCACATAAGGCGGCCCTATTGCCCCGGCTTGGACCCACCCAGGCGCCAGATGAGGAATTTTGCCCTCTTGCGAGGTCGGGCTCTCTTGAGTCGCGCGGCGCTGTTAGGGCTGTGTTCGGGGCCGCGATTGAATGGAAACGCCAAATCAGCCGGCGAAATTCGGGCCAAGCGTAAAGGCTGAATATGTTCGCTCCGTCGCGAATCCGCCGCGGTCCGGCAGCTTAATTTCACATTAGCCACCTATAGTCTTGGGGCTGCGCGCCGATAGGGTGCACACCCCGCTCTAGGTTCGCACCTAAAACAGCGGATGCCAGCTCTCTTGGTGGGTGGATCGTCCCGAAAAACCCAAAAATATAAACCACAGGAGAGAATGCCATGCCTCGTCACGGCGTATATCCGCGCGACATCGTTCCGCCGCGCTCCAAATATTCCGACTCTGGCCGTTTTGGCCGCATGTTTGGCGAATTGCCGCCCTTTGCTGCCGACACCCCCGATGTGCGCGCCGCGCTGCTCGACATCGGCAAGGTCGGCGGCATCATGGATGCGAAGGACAATCTGACCAAGACCCCCGCCGAGCTGATCACCAACCCGGCGCTGTCGGCAAAGAACAGCGACAATCCGACGCTGACCGCGGGCTTTACCTTCCTCGGCCAGTTTCTCGATCACGACATGACCTTTGACCCGACCTCCAGCTTGGAGCGGCAGGTCGATCCCGAACAGATCGCCAATTTTCGCACGCCGAGTTTGGGCCTCGACAATGTCTATGGCGCCGGACCCGGCGGCAGCCCGCATCTGTACGACACGCAAGGCGGCAAGGGCGGCAAATTCCTGCTCGAGCCGACGGGCACCGCAAACAAGTTCGACGTCCCGCGCAACAGCCAGAAGGTCGCCCTGATCGCGGACCCGCGCGACGACGAGAATCTGATCATCGGCCAACTTCAGGTCGCCTTCCTGAAATTCCACAATCAGGTCGTCGAGCATGTGAAGACCAAGATCAAGCTGACCGGATCGGAAGAGATTTTCGCCGAGGCGCAGCGGATCGTGCGCTGGCACTATCAGTGGATCATCGTCCACGAATTCCTACGCAAGACGTGCGGCGACGCGGTGGTCGACGATGTGCTGACGAACGGGCGCAAATATTACAACTGGCACAACGAGCCCTATATTCCGGTCGAATTTTCGGTCGCGGCCTATCGGTTCGGGCACAGCCAGGTGCGGCCGTCGTATCGCGCCAATTTCACCGGCAACGGCGGCAGTCCCTTCTTTGCGATGATCTTTACCCCGACGCCGTCGGACCCGAACGATCCCGACGACCTGTCGGGCGGTTGCCGCGCCCCGCGGCGTTTCATCGACTGGCCGACCTTCTTCGATTTCAGCGACGGCAATGTGAAGCCGAACAAGAAGATCGATTCGACGCTGTCGACGTCGCTGTTCCGCTTGCCGGGATCGGTCGTCCCGAACCCCGATCCCAAGACGAACCCGGCCTCGCTCGCGCAGCGCAACCTGCTGCGTCACCTGACCTTCTCGCTGCCGTCGGGACAGCGGGTCGCGCGTGCGATGAAGCTGCCCGAATTGTCGAAGGGCGACCTTGCCGATCTGAAACCCCACGGCTTCGACGACCGGACGCCGCTCTGGTTCTATATCTTGCGCGAGGCGCAGGTGACGCAGAATGGCGAGCGGCTCGGGCCGGTTGGCGCGCGGATCGTCACCGAGGTGTTCCTCGGACTGCTGCAGGGCGACAAGGGATCCTATCTTTCGCAGGATCCCGAATGGCAGCCGTTCCTGCCGACCGTCGATGCATCGAAGAAGGGCGATGATTTCAAGATGATCGACCTGCTGCGCTTCGCCGACGTCGCTTAATGAAATATCGCAATACGAACCGTCGGCATCGGCATTGATGCCGACGGTATCTGGCCAATAGCCGACAATCAGCTTTAAGTTCGACACGACGTGAAGCCGACCTCATCGAATAGCGATACACGACTCGGCTACATCATCCGCGCCTTCCTAAGGCTTCGAAGAGACTAGCATCTCTCTGGATCGTCAGGCAGCGACGGCCCTGCTGCGAGCCAGCCTTATGTCTCTGACCGGCGGCTGGCCGAACATCCGGCTGTATTCGCGGTTGAACTGGGAGACGCTTTCATATCCCACATCGAAGGCGGCGTTGCTGGCAGTCTTTCCTTCAGACAGCATCAACCTGCGGGCCTCGACGAGCCGCAAATGCTTCTGGAACTGGAGCGGAGAAAGCGACGTGACGGCGCGAAAATGCTGATGGAAAGCGGACGGACTCATGCCTGCTGCGGCCGCCAGCCGCTCGACCGGCAGCGGCCTTGCATAGTCGGAGCGCAGGATGGCGACAGCGCGGGCTACACGCTGGACATGACCATCGGGCCAGCCGAGGTGGCGTATCGCGGCCCCGTGCCTGCCGACCAGCAGCCAATAATGCATCTCGCGCAGGAGCTGCGCCTTGAGCACCGGGATGGATGCCGGGCGATCGAGCAGGCGGATCAGCCGCAGGGCCGCGTCGGCCACTTCCGTATCGGTCGGGTCGACCCTCACGCGGGCATGGTCATGGACCAGCCCCGGCTTCATCTCGGCAACCAGCTCGGCCACGATGGCGGTGTCGAGTTCGAGCACGAGCGAATAATAGGGCGCGGCGATGCTCGCCCGCGTGACCTGGCTGACGGTCGGGACATCCGCGGCGATAAGTAACGATTCGCCTCCCGAAAAGGCGAATCCAGTCGTGCCCATGGTGACATGCTTGCTGCCCTGCACCACGAGCGCGACCAGCGGGCGCGAAATCGCATAGACGAGATCGCTGGGCGCGGTTGCGCGAATGGTCGACATGCCCGCGATCGGGGTGGCGGCGACGCCGTTCGCATCGGCATGGGTATTGGCGTATCGGCTGACGGCAGTGAGCAGGTCGTTCATGCCCGCCTGTATAGCGCAGGAGTCCAGCCGTCGCCACGCTTTTGGAGGATTAGGCAAAGATAAGCGAGGTGCCGGCAACCTCTCGGGGTGCGGCTGCGGCATATCGGTGTGGCCACTCACGGCACAGGAGACCGACCATGACCAAGATCACGCTCATTACCGGTGCTAGCCGGGGCCTCGGCCGCAACACCGCTCTCAGCATCGCCCGCGCCGGCGGCGATGTCATCAGTACCTACCACAGCCGTTCTAGCGATGCCGACGCCGTCGTTGCGGAGATTCAGGCAATGGGCCGCAAGGCGGTCGCGCTTCAGCTCGACTGCGGAGCCGTCGCTGGCTTCGGCGATTTTGCGGACCGGCTGCAGGCTGCGCTTCGTGACACCTGGCAGCGAAGCAACTTCGACCACCTGGTCAACAATGCGGGTCACGGCGAGTTCGCGATGATTGCCGACACCACCGAGGCCCAGTTCGACGCGCTTGTGAATGTCCACTTCAAGGGCGTCTTCTTCCTGACGCAGACGCTGCTGCCGCTCCTCGCCGACGGCGGGCGCATCGTGAACCTGTCCTCCGGTCTGACCCGGGTGTCGGCTCCCGGTTTTGCGGCCTACTCGGCCGCCAAGGGTGCCGTCGAGGTGCTCAGCGTCTATCTCGCGAAGGAGCTCGGCGGGCGGGGCATTGCGGTCAACACGGTGGCGCCGGGCGCAATCGAAACCGATTTTCTCGGCGGCGCGGTGCGCGACACGCCAGATCTCAACGAGCAGTTCGCCGGCATGACCGCGCTCGGCCGGGTGGGTATGCCCGACGATATCGGGCCGATGGTTGCCAGCCTGCTGTCCGAGGCAAATCGGTGGATCAATGCCCAGCGCATCGAGGTATCGGGCGGTCAGGGAATCTAGATCGCTTCAAACGACAGCGCGCCGGCGGAGCTTGCTCCACCGGCGCGATTATTTATGGTTTTCCGGCGATCAGGATTTTTAGGTCCTGTGAGAAAGCCGCGACCTGACAGTCGACCATTGGCCGCTTTGAGACCGTCCGCTTTTAGGCGCAAATCGCAAGAAGCCGACATCCGCACAGTTCCAGCACAGGGCGAGGATCGCCGCCGCCTTATCGCACTGCAGAGAGCATCTATATGGCGTCAGGAGGGGACTTGCTTTGAAGTGAGCAAAGCACAAGCATTTTCCGATGCTAAGGACGGACTGCCCGACGGCAAGACACAGTGCACGAATTGTTCGTTGCCTGTGGCTTCCCTCATCGGGCACCGATGCGGATCGCGGACGAGCACAGGACCGGGGCATCAAGCCCGAGCGTGCGTGAACCGATGAGTGCTTCTCCCCGCCTGCGGGCCTGAGAAACAAAGGATACGTCGATGCTCGATCGCGGCAAGCAGCAATTCTTCGCGCGTCAGCCGTCCGTATCGTGCGATAAATTCCGGATGGCAGATCTCGGCCTCAGGAAAGTGCTCAAGGAGCCAAGACGCTGCCGCCTTCCACAATTCTGGACGACCAGACAGTGTCTCACAGATGCGGTCCAAGTCGACATTGCTCGCGCAAATTATCTCGCCGCGGTGCTGCAACTCGGCTTCGATTTCGGCAATATCAGACGGGGACATGGCCGGCCAGCGCTCGCGGAACGCTGGCCAGTCGGCGCCATCTTCAGTCCACGGTACATTCGCGGCGATCCAGCTCGCAGCTTCGCTGATACGCTCGCGATGCGCACGGGCGGTTGAAATCTGAACTACCGCCACCGCATCCCCCTTAAATTCCAGCCTCAGGCTGACAACGCCACAGGGCACAGGAAGTTCCAAAAGTCCGCTTCGGCGAGCAAAAGCGGCGGGTATGCGGGAATGGCCCTCTTAGAAATGCGGAGGCTGGAACGATGTCATTTCGGACGGGTTTGAAAGTGAATCTTAAACCCTCTCCATGTAGTTTTAGCCATGGTCCGAACCCCATCTCAACGGCCGGCGCCTCCCGCGAGGAAATGGTGTTAGCGCTCCAAAACATTATCCTTGAAATGATCGCCAAGGGCGATCCGCTGGCCGACACGGCCACCCGGCTATGCCTCGAAGCTGAAAAGCTAGTCCCGAGCGCGATTTGCTCGATCCTAACAGTCGACGGCGCAGGCATTATTCATCCCCTGGCAGGCCCAAGTCTTTCTTCCGACTATTCGGCGGCGCTTGAAGGTATCAAGATGGGCCCCACCGCCGGGTCGTGCGGGACCGCTGCCTATTTGCGGTCGGAAGTGACGGTGACCGACATCGAAACTGATTCTCGCTGGGCTAACTATCGACATCTAGCCTTACCGATCGGGCTCCGCGCCTGCTGGTCGAGCCCGATCCTGGATGCTGCCGGCGAACCCGTCGGAACGTTTGCGTTTTACTATCGGCTATCCAGGGGGCCGACCGAGGACGAGCGCGAAATCGTCCGCCAGTGCGTCCATCTTTGCGCCATCGCGCTCGACCGTGAACGCCGGATTCGGGCGCATCGTCAGCGCGCCTTCACCGATGCACTCAGCGAACTTCCGAACCGCGCGGCTTTCAACGCCGCATTGGGGGCTCTCGATTGCGGCACGCCGGGCGATTGGGCGCTGTTCGTCATCGACCTCGATAATCTGAAGATCATCAACGATACCTTCGGCCATTATGCCGGCGACTGCCTCCTCAAAGTCGCGGGACAACGCATAGCCGCCGCAGTCGCGCCGAACCCCACATTCCGGATCGGCGGCGATGAATTTGCAGCGGTGTTGCAATCTGCGGAGGCGCTGGTTGACCTCGACAAGACGGCCGAGGATATCTTAGCGGCGCTAGCCGAGCCCGCGCAATGCGCAGATCATATGATCATTCCGCGCGCGACGATTGGCGGAGCCGCACTGTCCGCCGGCGACCGGGTCGCGGAGCGCGTCCGCCAGAACGCCGACTTCGCTTTGTACCATGCGAAGGAAACGGGACGCGGAGGCTTCGTGCGCTACTGGCCCGGCCTCGGCACAAACATTACGCGCCGTCTCGGAAATATCCGAGATGTCGATGCGGCGCTTCGCGATCATCGGATCGACGCCTATTACCAACCTGTGGTGCGGCTCGACACGCGTGAAATCGTTGGGCTCGAAGCTCTATGCAGAATGCGCATCGGCAGCCGGGTCGTCGCCGCCGCCGATTTTCAGGAAGCGACGAACGACGTTCATGTCGCGATGGCGATGACGGCGCGGATGATGGCCCTCGTCGCTGCGGATGTCCGCGCCTGGCTCGACATGGGCATTCCGTTCCAGCATGTCGGCATCAATGTTTCTTCAGCGGACATGCACGGCGGAATGCTCGACCGCCTTCTGGCCGACGCATTCAAACGAGAGAATGTGCCGCTCGAGCATGTGGTTCTCGAAGTAACCGAAACAGTCTATATGGGCGAAGGCGATCGTCTTGTTCAACGCGCGGTCGAAGCGCTTCGCGCCAAGGGCCTGCTGGTCGCCCTGGACGACTTCGGCACCGGCTATGCGTCCCTTACGCACCTGCTGACGGTACCAGTCGATATCATCAAGATCGACAAGAGCTTCGTTGCCCGCCTCGAACCGGGTGACGCCAGCATGGCTATCGTCGAGGGACTCCTCCAGATCGCAAGAAAGCTTGATATCCGGGTCATTGCCGAGGGGATCGAGACCGAGGACCAGGCGCGTCAACTCGGCACTGCGGGCTGTCACCTCGGTCAAGGCTATCTGTATTCGGAGGCCGTCGATCGCGATGCGACGACGGCGCTGCTCCTCAAACATGCACAGGGCACGGCAAGACCTGCGCCGCTGCAAGCCGGAGCGAGGAAGGCAATCGCATCGTAAATCCGAGCAACTCGCGACTAGACGTCGCGTCGCCCGCGATAATGTTGTAGTTTTGTGATACGAAGTCCCGGAACCCCAGCCCGATCAAGCGCCTGCTGCCAAGAGGCCAGTTCCTCCACACTAAGCCGATAGCGCTCGCACGCTTCATCCATCGTCAGCAGGCCTCCATTGATGGCGGCGACCACCTCAGCCTTGCGCCGGCTTACCCACCGGGTTGTCGTGGCGGGCGGTATGGTGTCGAGCGTCAAAGCTTCGCCAAGCGGCCCGATGACCGACGCAACCCGAATCTTTCCTTTCTCGAACATTGCAAAGCTCCGCGTAAGCGTGTCGAGAAGAATTGCTACCGCAATGCCGTGAACAGATGTTTAGCGGGTCACACTTCCTGCTCATTTAAAGCGTTGCAGCGCCTCATCTCCCGGACGATCGCATGAAGAATACCGCGAGCATGGCTAAAATAAGAAACGAAGCATAAAGTGGAATGCCGGGAAGATGCGTGGAGGCAGCAGCCTTTCTGGCTTAACGTTCGCCCATAGAATCGCCGAACGTCTTTGATATCGGCTTCAACAGATATCCCAGCACCGTGTTTTTCCCAGTCTTGATCTCGACAGTGGCGGTCATACCCGGCTGGATTTCGATCCTTTCACCCACCCTCGGGCGTAGCGAACGGGCGTCGGCCGCGACGTTAACGCGGTAGAATATCTGCTCGCCAGAGGGTTTCTGCTCGGTCAGCGTATCGGGACTGATGTAGGTGACCCGCCCGTTGGCCGAGCCATAGATCGAGGAATCATAGGCATCGAACTTCACCGATGCGTTCTGGCCGACCCGCAAATAGGCGATATCTACTGGAGACACCTTCGCTTCTATGATGAGTTTGTCGCCGGTGGGGACGATTTGCAGCACTTCATCGCCGGGACGTAGAACGGCACCGATCGTTGTGAAGCGCACATTCTTGACCACCCCGTCGGTGGGCGCGAACAGGATGGCCGCATCCAGCGCGGCCTGCCTTTGTTTTAGCGTCTGCTCGGCGACGACAAGCTCTTCCTCGGTCCGGCTATATTCGGCCTGTAGGTCCTGCAGATATTTATTCTGCCGATTGGCAATCTGTCCCTCGATATCGGCAACCGACCGTTGAAGGCGCATGATTTCGCTGCGGCTGACGTCGCCAAATTCGAGCAACGGCATGTTCATCTCGAGTTCGCGGCGCGCGATCGCCTGCATGTTGCGTAATGTGCCTATGTCTTCAGCCTGCGCGGTGCGCCGGCGGCTATAAAGCTGTCGTTGGTTCGCCACGAATTCCGGGAACGCCTGCACATCGTCCGTGAAAGCGAGCGGACGATTGAACAACTCGGCCTCGATGCGGCTTTTGACCGTGCGATAACTGGCGACCTTCGCCCGCGACTCTTCGACGACTGCCTGGATGCGGACGGGGTCAAGGACGACGAGCTTTTGTCCACGCCGGACGCGATCGCCCTCGCGAACGAGGATTTCGCCGATCACGCCGCCGTCTGCGCTCTGGATCACCTGCACTCGCCCCGCCGGAATGACCTGTCCCATGGCGCGGCTGACCTGATCAATCTCCGCCCAGCCGGCCCAAATGAGCAGGCCGATCAATGCGACCGCGGTCACGTTGATGACCATGCTGGATCGCTGAAAAATTTTTGGCAACCTCATGTTTCGGTTCCAGTCGGCGGATGCGGAATGGGGGAAGCCGCCTTCGCGCGGCGCAGTTTATCGATCACCGACGCGGTGTCGCCGTCGAGTACGACCTTGCCCCCCTGCATGACGAGCAAGCGCGACATCGCGCCGAGAAACTGCAGTTTATGCGTGACGATGACGATCGACGTTGACGGCTCGCTTGCCTTCGCAAGAAATTCAAGAACACGCGCCTCATTCTCCTGGTCGAGATTCGACGTCGGCTCGTCGAGCAGCAGAAAACGCGGTCTCAACAGGAATACGCGTGCCAGCCCCACCATGGTGCGCTGTCCCCCCGACAATCCGCCGCCGCCTTCGAAAATCGGAAGATCGAATCCTTTGGGATGCATTCGCACCAGGTCATCGAGGCCCGTGCGCGAAGCGGCCTCCATGAGGCGATCGTCCGAGACCGTCGACAGACCCATGGTCAGATTGTCGCGCAAAGTCCCCGAAACCAGCCGGTAGTCCTGCGGGAAATAGCAAATTTCGCGCCGGAGACTGTCTTCGGCGATCTGGTCGAGCGCAATGCCGCCCAGCAGCACATGCCCCTTTTGCGGCGGGACGAGACCGGCCAGCAGCCGCAGCAAGGTCGATTTGCCAGCACCGACCGACCCGATAATTCCGACACGTTCGCCCGGCCCGATTTCCAATTTGGGCACAACCAGACCGAAACGCGATTCGCCATGCGCGAACGCGATATTCTCGACCTTCAACGCCGATCCAAGCGTGTCCGGCCGGATTTTTTGCATATCGAGCGGCTGATCGCTCGGCATTGCCAGCAATTGATCCAGCGCGCGAAGCGATGCGCGAGCATAGCCCCATTGAACCACAAACCCGGGCAGCGACGCGACGAGCGGGCCGTTTATACGGCCGCTGATGATCGTGCAGGCAATCAGCCCGCCCATGGTCATGTCACCTTGGTTGACGCGGTAAGCGCCCCACACGACGATGCCGACATAAGCGATTTGCTGAAGAAACGAGAAGGTCTGGCTGGCGAAGACCGACCATCGCTGAACTTTCACATCATGGCTGTTCACCGCATCGATCAGATTGTTCCACGCAGCGAGCATATGCCAGCCGCCCCGGTTGGCCTTGATCGTTTCCGAGGCATCGAGCGCCTCAACCAAAAGGCCGTTCTTGCGATTGCCGGTAACCTGCGTTCGGTCGGCATGCTCGCGAATTCCCTTTGAAAACAGGACGGCGAGCAGAAGTGAAAGCGCAAAGATCGCCAGCGGCACGACGACGACAACGCCGCCGATCACACCCATCACGACGAGGAAAAGCAGCGCGAACGGCAAGTCCGCCATCACGAAGATCGACGCCGACGAAAAAATCTGGCGCACCTGCTCGAGCCCGCGCAGCTGGGCGGCCATCGTTCCGATTCCCGGCGGCCGCGCGTCGAGGCGAACGGCCTGCATGCGATCGAAGAAATATTCGGAGACTTCGGCATCGATCGCCATCGCTTCACGCCCGACCATCAAGGCGCGAATGACGCGCATCATGAAGTCGATGAGTAGCGCAAAGCCGATCCCCGCCGTCAGCACCCAGAGCGTCGCGAAGCCGCCGCGCGGAATGACACGGTCATAGACCTGCATCGAATAGAGCGAGGTCGCGAGCGCGAGCGCGTTGACGACGACGGTCGCGACAACAGTCTCGAACAAGATATGCTTGCGGCGCATGATGGCTGACCAGAATATGCTTCGCGCCCGCCCAAAACTCTGTCGTTCGGCCCTCGCAGGGAAGCGAATTTCGACCAGAAGGCTGTTCCGGTCCCAGACAACCTCTTCGATCCCGCCCATCGCCAGCGCGCGGATCGTCGTGCGCGTTTCCCATTGCTCGGCCAGCGCCCAGCCCGACGGCGTAAAGACAAGCATAGGGAAGGCGTTGGCGCGCGGCCTTGCCATTACCCGTTGCGGCTCCGGCCAGCCCAATGCCGAAGCGAGCCGGGAAGATGCTTCGCGATCATCGAGCTCCAGATCATCGGGAGCCCCCGCCGCCCAGTCTGGCGCCAGCGTAACGCCGCGCCTCCGAGCGAGGGTTTCGACCAGCTCCAGAAACGGCTGGCTCATTGGCTATCCGCCTGTTCCGCCGGTTGCCACTGCCCCGTCCGCATCATGAGCCGGCTCAGATAAACGAGCATATTCACTTGCGCGTCGAGCGCGTCGATCTGCGCGGTCGTGCTCTCGCGCACCGCATTCATCACGTCGAGCCACGTACGCCTGCCGCTGGTGAACTGGCGCATGTAGGATTCGGTCACGCGCTGCGACGCTTCGGCCGAGAAGCGCGTCGTCTCCGCCCTCGCCGACGCCGATTCATATTCGACATGGTCGATGACGAGAATATCGCGCAATTCGCGTTCGGCGGTTCCGATCCGCGCCTCGCTCGACACCTGTCGCAGCCGCGCCGCATCGGCAGCAGCGAAGCGCGAAAGCCCGCCATCCATCTGCATCCGGACAGCCAGTCCGACCTGATGACCGTTGAACTCGCCATAGCCATATTGGGCGTTTAGCTGAGGCAGCGTCTGCGCCTTCGCGATCCGGGCGTCGGCATCGGCCACTTCGGCTTCAAGGCGCACGCGGCGGAGACTAGGATCAAAGGTCAAGCCGTCGGCGACAATTGCGTCGCGGTCAAGTTTCGGCAAATCGGCGGCTTCCCGATAGGGTGAGGAGACCATGTAGAACGGATCGCCCACAAGTTCGCGCAGGCGCTGAACGGCCGATTGCTGCTGCGCAACCGTCAGATTGATCTGCTGCGACACTTGCGCAGTGCGCGCGCGGACGAGCTCGAGATCGGACCGAGGGCTAACTTCCTGCGCCACCCGGCGCTCCATCGACCCGAGGAGCCGCTGATGCTGCTCGAGGCTATTGTCGAGAATGGCCCGGCGCTGCGTTGCCCGGAAATACTCATAATAGGCGCTCGCCACCTGCAACGCGATATCGAGCACGGCCTGTTCGTAGCCCGCCAGCGCCGCCTGCTCGGCAGCCTTCGCTCTGCTGATCGAACCTTTGATCCGGCCGCCCGTCCACAACGGCTGTTCGACGGTGACGGTGGCTTGCGCCCGATCGCTGCGTTGGCCGAGGATGAGGCCCTCGACCCCGAGGCTTGGAAAGCGTTGCCAGCGCGATGCCCTGAGATCGGCCCCCGCGGCGCGGGCGTTGGCTTTCGCGGCGGCAATCGAAGGATGGTCCGATACGGCGCGGTCCGCCAACTCCTGAAGTTGCGGATCGAACCAGGGCACAGCTTCCAGGCTCGCGGCTGTCTGGGATGGAGGTCCTTGGAGCGGAGCCGGTTCTTCCTGCGCACCTGCGCCAGCGGGAGTAAGCATAGGCAAGCTCGACAGCGTCAACATCACTGCCGATATTAAGTGCCGTGATTCCCTGAACACGTATCCCCCTGCCGCGCCGTCTTTTGCTGGCGTCCTGCCAATCATGCCTCAGAAACTCGCAGCATTATAGAACTTATTGTTAAACAGCGAACGAGGAGTCCGGCCGATCCCGCGTAAGACGTGGGGGACGCGAGATCGGCCGGAGTGGGGCGCACTATGCGATTACATGCACCCCTTGCTCGATCAGCACGGTCGATCCATTCAGCATATACTGGTCGTAGATCGTACCGCCGATGTCCTGGCTCGCCCCGGCAGCCCATGCTCCGCTCAACTTGACGATATCGTTGGCATCGCCGGTGACCTGCAAAATGCCGCCGCTGGTCGCGGCCAATATGCCTGCTTCCGAAACATCAAGTATATTGCTCGCTTCGTCATAACCAAGATCAATCGCTTCCATTCCGGTTATAGCGCTGCTGCCGTCGAGGATGAGGTCGATTCCGTCGAGAACGAGCGTGTCATTGCCAGCGCCGCCGTCGATCGACAGGAAATCGAGCCCCGACAGGATGAGGATGTCGTTCCCGTCACCGGCGTTGAAGATATCCGACCCATCGCCGTCGACAAGGATGTCGCTACCAGTTCCGCCGATCAGTTCGTCGTCGCCAGACCCGCCGAGCAGCAGGTCGTTCCCGCTCCCGCCGTTGAGGGTGTCGTCTCCAGCGAGACCATAGAGCCGCTCGAACGCGGTTCCGGAAACGGTTGCGACAAGATTGTCATTCGCCGAGGTGCCCAGAACGAGATCGTCGCTGCCGCCCGGTCCCAACAGTCCTTCGAGGACGGACGCATTGGCGAGCGTCGATACCAGATCGGTATCGGATGTGCCGTCTGAATCGGTCGCGGTAATGGTGAAGCTGCCGAGAACGCTGACGTCCAGGCTCGCTGGCGGCAGAAGGCTGAGCAAATTAACGCTCGATTCGAGATGCACCGTCGCGAGCAACTGATTCACCGCAAAATTGTCTATCAGCCTCCCGTCGGCGGATGTGATCGTCAGCGTCGATGTCGGACCGACGACGCCGAGGACTCCAGGGGTGTTCACAACCTTAAAGGAAAGCCCGAGTTCAGCGGCAAGGGCGCTGGACGCCGTCAATGCCGCATCCGCCAGATTGAGGCTGACGAGGGCGGCGTAGGAAACAACCACCTGCTGAAGGTTGCCATTCGGGTCGAGCGCAATCATCGCCTGTTGGCTGAGGTCCACAACATCGAGAGCGTTCACACCGACCAGACCCAGAAGATCGACGTCGGTGGCCTGAACGATCGGTGCCTGATTGCCGGGTGTCACGGTGGGCGTGCGGCTATCGAACGACACGGACGTGGATGTCGTGTCGCCGTCGTTATCCGCGATCACGGCATCGATGGTCGTCAGGCCGTTCGCTTGGGCAGCACTGTTCGCTTGGTCGACAACCAGATTCCCGCCGGCCAGGAGCTTGCCGATGATTTCGGCCTGCGACGTGAGCCCGCCGACCAGGTCGACGCCCGCCAGCTGAATCTGCTGATCCGCGAGTGCCGCATTGAAGCCGCCCGCGAACGCACCAGTCGCGCTGATCGAGACGATGGTGTTCCCGCCAACAAATTCAAAATGAACATAGCTGGCGAGATTGCCCGCCATGTTGCCGACCGCGCCTTCCCCCTGCAGCAGTGAGGCGAGGTTGATAATATCCCCGCCCCCACTGACGGGCGCGCCATTGAAATCGGTGATCACGTCCAGGGCGACCGCGCCAGCCGTTCCCTCGTCGCCCGCCTCCCATACAAATCGGTCGTTGCCGGAACCACCGGTCAGCGTATCATTTCCCTTGCCGCCAACGATGATGTCATTGCCGGCATCGCCGTTCAGGATATCGATGTCGAGACCACCGCGAAGCAGATCATTTCCGCCGCCGCCGTTCAGGTCGTCATTGCCCGCATAACCGTAGAAGCGTTCGTCATCGGCGGTACCCGTCTGACTGTTCGCGGCGGAGTTGCCTTCCCAGATTCCTGACGGATCGTTACCCGGGTCGAGCAGGCTCGTTCCGAGCAGGTCGCTGTCCGAATCCGTTGCCACGCTCGCCTGCGAATCCGTTGCGGTGATCGAGATGTCCGGAAGAATATTGAGCGCTGCAAGATTGAGCCCACCGCTTTGCTGGACATAGACGGTCGCAAGAAATTCATTCAGGCGCAGGTTGTCGACGGGCTGGCCGTTGGTTGAGGTTATCGACAGCCCGGAGAATGATTGCGTATTGACGGTAATTGCGAGCGGCGGAATGCCGATCGTGATCGCGAAAATATCGTTGGTTTCGACAACGGTCAGGCCAAACTCGGCGGCCATTGCGGCGGACCATGCCAGATTATAGCCGGCGCTTGTGCCAAGACTCAGGCCTGCACCCAGAAGCGCTTCCGCACGGACCTGCACTTGCAAGATATCGTTATTGGCATCGACTGCGGTCAGCATCTGGTCGGTTCCGATGCCGATCAGGTCGAGTGCGTCGGCGTTACCAAGGCCGAGCAAGCTCGCCGACGGATTGACATTGACCACCGGCCCCGCCGCCTGCGAAGCGGCGGTCGCAAGGGCGGCGTAATTATATTCGCCGGTCACCATATCGACCGCGATCGTTTCGCCGGCAGTGGTATTGATCGTGAGCTGATCGCTGACAGGGTCGAAGTTCCAACTCGCCACCGCACCTTGGACTCCGGAGCCTGTCACAGCATCGTTCGCGGGATCGAAGACGAGGGTATAGGTGCCGAGGGTGATCGATTGGACGTAGCCGCCGTCGGCGCCATAGCCAACGACGAGGTCGCCAGAAGCATCGCCCGGTACGCCAACCGCGACATGGTCTGCCGGCTGGGCCATGGGGCCGTCGTCGAGAACTTCGACCGTGAGCACACCGGCGCTCGACGCGCCGCTATCGTCGGTTGCAGTGACGTTGAAGCCCAGCGCGAGAATATCCTGGGCGATGCCGGGGTGATCGAGCGGGGCTACAAGGTCGAATGTATAGGCTCCGGAGGTGTTCAACGTAAGAACTGCCACTGTTGATGCGCCCGCGGTCCCCGTAAGTGTATAGACGCCGCCCACGAAGGCCCCGGCCCAAGTGATCGCCGTTCCGTTCGATGTCAGGCCTGCTGGACCCGTCACCGACACGCTCGCGACGACGCCGTCTACATCGGTCAGCGACATTGTCCCGGCCGCCGATGGAGAAACCGGCAATGCTCCTCCGTCGAGCAAACCATTGGGAAGGCCCGATTCCTCCACGCCGGCGACTGCGTCGAACACGATTGGCGCGTCATTCACCGCCGCCACCGTGACCGCTACGGAACCCACGCTGATGCCGCCGTTGCCGTCGCTCACCGTGTAGCTGATTGTATCGCTGCCGTTGAAGTTTGCATTCGGCGTATAGGTCAGCGCGCCGGTCACCGGATCGATCGTCACCACACCATTGGCCGCTGTGGCAACAGTGACCGTCAGCGGATCGCCTTCGGCATCGCTATCGTTCGCCAGCACGTCGATCACCACCGGCGTATCTTCGGCCGTCGACGCCGTATCAGCGCCGGCTACCGGAGCGTCATTGACGGCGTTCACTGTCAGGGTCACCGTTCCGGTGTCGGTCAACGCGCCGTCGGTCACCGTGTAGGTGAAGCTGTCGGTGCCGCTGAAGTTCGCGGCGGGCGTGTAAACATAGCTGCCATCGGCGGCGATCGTGACGCTGCCGCCCTGCGCCGTCGCGAAGGTGCCAGCGACAGCCGTCAATGTATTGCCGTCGGCGTCCGAGTCGTTTGCGATCAGGCTAACGACCGAGCTGAACGGCGTGTCTTCGGTGACCGCCCCGGTATCATCGACTGCGACCGGCGCGTCGGCGACCGGCGACACAGTGACCGCGACGGTCCCCGTGCTTGTTCCGCCGGCGCCGTCACTCACCGTGTAGCTGATCGTGTCGCTGCCATTGAAGTTGGCGTTCGGCGTATAGGTGAGCGCGCCCGTAACGGGATCGATCGTCACGACGCCATTGGCCGCGGTGGCGGCCGTGACCGTCAGCGGATCGCCATCGGCGTCGCTGTCATTGGCGAGCACGTCGATTACCACCGGCGTGTCTTCGGCCGTTGACGCTGTATCGGCGCCTACCACCGGAGCGTCGTTAGCTGCCGTCACGGTCAGGGTGACTGTTCCGGTGTCCGTCAGCGCCCCATCGGTTAAGGTGTAGATGAAACTGTCGGTGCCGCTGAAGTTCGCGGCCGGGGTATAGACATAGCTGCCATCGACCGCGATCGTGACGCTTCCGCCTTGCGCGGTCGCGAAGGTCCCCGCGACAGCCGTCAGCGCGTCGCCATCGCCATCGGTGTCGTTCGCGATCAGGCTCACGACCGAGCTGAACGGCGTGTCCTCGGTCACCGTTACGGCATCATCGACGGCGACCGGCGCATCGGCGACCGGCGACACAAGCACCGCAACAGTCCCAGTGCTCGTCCCACCATTGCCGTCGCTTACCGTGTAGCTGATCGTGTCGCTGCCGCTGAAGTTTGCGTTCGGCGTATAAGTGAGCGCGCCAGTGACCGGGTCGATCGTCACCACGCCATTGGCTGCGGCGGCGGCCGTTACCGTCAGCGGATCCCCATCGGCATCGCTGTCATTGGCGAGCACATCGATCACCACCGGGACATCTTCGGCCGTCGACGCCGTGTCGGCGCCCGCCGTCGGAGCGTCATTGACGGCCGTCACGGTCAGGGTCACCGTTCCGGTGTCGGTCAACACGCCATCGGTCACCGTGTAAATGAAGCTGTCGGTGCCGCTGAAGTTCGCGGCAGGCGTATAGACATAACTGCCATCGGCAGCGATCGTGACACTGCCGCCCTGCGCTGTTGCAAAGGTGCCGGCGACAGCCGTCAATGGGTCGCCATTCGCATCGCTGTCGTTGGCAATCAGGCTCACGGCAGAGGTAAACGGTGTATCTTCGGTCACGCTAACCGCATCGTCGACGGCCACCGGCGCGGCCGCGCCCGCCGAGACGACGATGATCGCCGTCCCCGCAGCCGTTCCACCCGCGCCGTCGCTCACCGTATAACTGATCGTATCGGTGCCGCTGAAACCCAAATTGGGAGTATAGGTCAGCGCGCTGGTGACCGGGTCGATCGTCACACTTCCGTTGGCCGCGGTAGCGGCGGTAACCGTCAGCGGATCGCCATCGGCGTCGCTGTCATTGACGAGCACGTCGATTACCACCGGCGTGTCTTCAGCCGTCGCGGCGGTGTCGGCGCCTGCGACCGGAACATCATTCACCGCCGTCACGGTCAGCGTCACGCTGCCCGTGTCGGTCAGCACGCCGTCAGTGACTGTATAGATGAAGCTGTCGGCTCCGTTGAAGTTCGCGGCGGGCGTGTAGACATAGCTGCCATCGGCAGCGATCGTGACGCTGCCGCCCTGCGCCGTCGCGAAGGTGCCCGCGACAGCGGTCAAGGTATCGCCATCGCCGTCGGTGTCGTTCGCGATCAGGCTGACGACCGAGCTGAACGGCGTGTCCTCGGTAACGGTCGCGACATCATCGGCCGCGACTGGCGAGTCCGCCACTGGTGATACGGTGACCGTAACCGTTCCCGTGCTCGTTCCGCCAGCGCCGTCGCTGACCGTGTAGCTGATTGTATCGCTGCCACTAAAATTGGCATTGGGAGTATAAGTCAGCGCGCCAGTGACCGGGTCGATCGTCACGACACCATTGGCTGCTGTCGCAGCGGTGACCGTCAACGGATCGCCGTCGGCGTCGCTGTCATTGGCCAGCACATCGATCACCACCGGGACATCTTCGGCGGTCGACGCTGTATCGGCGCCTGCCACAGGGACGTCATTCACCGCCGTGACGGTCAGCGTCACCGTTCCGGTGTCAGTGAGCGCACCATCGGTCACGGTATAGATGAAACTGTCTGTGCCGTTGAAGTTCGCCGCAGGGGTATAAACAAAGCTGCCGTCTGCGGCGATCGTAACGCTGCCGCCCTGCGCCGTAGCGAAGGTTCCCGCCACTGCGGTCAACGTGTCCCCATCGCCATCGGTGTCGTTGGCGATCAGGCTGACGACCGAGCTGAAAGTCGTATCCTCGGTCACCGTCGCGGTGTCATCGACTGCAATCGGCGCATCGGCGACCGGCGAGACCGTGATTGCAACGCTTCCCGTGCTCGTTCCTCCGCCGCCGTCGCTCACGGTGTAGCTGATCGTATCGCTGCCGCTGAAGCCCGCGTTCGGGGTGTAAGTCAGTGCACCCGTTACCGGGTCGATCGTCACGACGCCATTGGCGGCGGTGGCGGCCGTAACCGTCAGCGGATCGCCCTCGGCATCGCTGTCATTGGCGAGCACATCGATCACCACCGCCGTGTCTTCGGCCGTCGATGCCGAATCTGGCCCGGCCGTCGGAGCGTCATTCACCGCCGTCACGGTCAGGGTCACCGTTCCGGTGTCAGCGAGCGAGCCATCGGTCACAGTGTAGATGAAGCTGTCGGTGCCGCTGAAGTTCGCCGCAGGCGTATAGACATAACTCCCGTCGGCAGCGATCGTGACGCTGCCGCCCTGCGCCGTCGCGAAGGTTCCGGCTACCGCCGTCAGCGCGTCCCCATCGCCATCGGCGTCGTTGGCGATCAAGCTTATGGTCGAATTAAATGGCGTGTCTTCGGTTACCGTCACGGCGTCATCGACCGCGACCGGCGCGTCAGCGATAGGCAACACAGTGACCGCAACCGTTCCCGTGCTCGTGCCCCCGGCGCCGTCGCTCACGCTGTAGGTGATCGTATCGCTACCATTGAAGTTCGCATTCGGGGTGTAAATCAGCGCTCCGGTCAGCGGGTCGATCGTCACCGTTCCGTTCGGAGCGGTCGCCGCGGTGACCGTCAGCGGTCCGCCTTCGGCATCGCTATCATTGGCTAGAACATCGATCACCACGGGCGTGTCTTCGGCCGTCGCGGCGGTGTCAGCCCCGGCGACCGGAACGTCATTCACCGCCGTCACGGTCAGCGTCATCGTGCCGGTATCGGTCAAGGTGCCGTCGGACACGGTGTAAGTGAAGCTGTCGGTGCCGTTGAAGTTCGTGGCGGGGGTGTAAATATAGCTGCCGTCGGCAGCGATCGTAACGCTGCCGCCCTGCGCCGTCGCGAAGGTGCCGGCGACCGCCGTCAATAGATCGCCATCGCCGTCGGTATCATTCGCGATCAGGCTTATGGTGGAGCTGAATGGCGTGTCCTCGGTAACTGTAACGACGTCGTCGACCGCGATGGGCGTGTCCGCCACTGGTGATACTGTGACCACAACTGTCCCAGTGCTCGTGCCACCCGCGCCGTCGCTCACCGTGTAACTGATCGTATCGCTGCCGCTGAAATCGGGGTTGGGAGTGTAGGTCAGTGCGCCCGTCACGGGATCGATCGTGACTGTGCCATTGGGCGAAGTAGCGGCGGTTACCGTCAATGCGCCGCCTTCGGCATCGCTGTCATTCGCCAGTACATCGATCACGACAGGCGTGTCTTCGGGCGTCGACGCCGTATCGGCTCCTGCCACCGGCGCGTCATTGACCGCCGTGACGGTGATCGTCACGGTCCCGGTGCTGGTGCCGCCATTTCCATCGCTGAGCGTATAGGTGATCGTATCGCTGCCGTTGAAATTCGCATTCGGGGTATAAGTCAGCGCCCCGGTCACGGGATTAATCGTCACCGTGCCATTCGGCGCGGTCGCGGCTGTCACCGCCAAAGTGCCACCCTCGACATCATTGTCATTGGCCAAAACATTGATGACCACGGCGGTGTCTTCGGACGTCGTGGCGGAGTCTGGTCCCGCTGTTGGCGCGTCATTGACTGCAGCGACGGTCAGCGTCACGGTGCCGATATCGCTCCCGCCCTTTCCGTCGTTTACGGTGTAGTTGAAACTGTCCGCCCCGTTGAAATTGGCGGCCGGCGTGTAGACGTAACTGCCATCGGCGTTGATCGTAACGCTGCCACCCTGCGCCGTCGCAAAGGTTCGGGCCACGACGGTCAGCGTGTCGCCATCGGCATCGGTGTCATTGGCAAGCAGTCGAACCGTCGAACTGAACGGCGTGTCTTCGGTCGCGCTCGCGGTATCATCTACGGCAACGGGAGCTCTGTTGGTGCTCCCGCCATTGCCGGGGCCGTCATTGCCGCCGCCCCCACCGCCGCCTGCGGCGACCGCTGCCAAGCCTGCAAGCGCGCCCGCGCCCAGCAAGATCGGTGCGATCGAATTGCCTTCTTCGGCAATCAATAGCGATTCAACGGACTGTAACGGGACCAGGCCGTCGACGCTGGCGCCGGTGGGAGCCCAGTGCCACAGCCCGCCGCTATCCCTGTCCTCGAAAACGAGATCGTTTGGAAATTCGCCATCTTCCAGGAAGAAATTCTCGATCGTAAGAACATCGCCGTTGTCAAACCGCACGATCACGTCATCGCCGTCGCGTACGATTTCTTTGACGTCTTCACGGCGCGAGAAGACTTTCACGATCGTTGGAGACTTCAGGTCAATTCGATTGCCGGCAGAAGATATCTGGCGCGCAGATACTTTGTTGATCAACACATAGTCGACAAGTTTACCCTGCGCCATCTTCAATCTCCCAAGGCAGCCTATTTATACCGGTCCGATTTCCTCAATTTATCTGAATATCTAAAACGGAAATAAGCGCTCAAAAAGTTAACCATAGGTTAAATTTCCAACTCTTTCGCTGCGCTCGACTGTGGGATTTAAAACCGGGACGGACCACGTTTTGCTTCGTCCGCAGATAAAATGCGAAAGACCACGTCTGGCGGACCGAGAAGCGCATTCGCGTGGCACGTTTTGCTGCACCTTACGTTGAGCGAGAGCGGCACGAACGGCAGAATTTTCCGATTGGGCTCCGTATTCAATGGCAGCATCGATTCCTAGCCACGTGCGCAATGGTTGCCTTCAGCACCGTCGTGGGGGTTTCGGAGTTCTTCGTCGGAAACGCTTTCCTCTCGCTGCGGCTGGGGCGCTCGCGGGCAGCACCGTCAAGGACGCGATGCTCAAAATGGGACAACCAAGTCGTACATACTGGCCGATTTCGGCCAGGCGGCTTTAAGGCCTAAATTGAGAGAAGCAGACGTTTGGAACGCGGCGCGAATTCTTGTCTTTGCACGGGGGAATGATTTCACGTCCGGCGTCGTCAAGTCCGGCTTCGGTAGACGGCTACAGTCCGGGCACGGCTCCGCCCGCCAGCGCTTCTTGCACGCAGGCCTGTTGGAAAGCGCGCGCGGCGCCCGGATCGGCACGAGCCAGCGCCGCCACCGCCGACGTCGCCGCGGCGAGTCGTTCCTTGGGCAAACCTTCGGTGCGCATGTCCCACCAATCGCGGACCTGCCAGCTCGGCCCCGACACCTGCCCGTCGGCGGCGAGCTGACCGACGAACAACTCGACGTGCGCGCGGCACGCCGTCTCGCGTGCGCCGCGCTCGCCTGGGGATGACGGCGGGGCCGTCCGCCGGAGACGCTGCTCGCGGTAGCTTGTAAGCAGCGCGCGGCCATCGATCGAGGGCACGCGCTTCACCTGCAGGGCCGGATCGCGCCGGCAGATCATTCTCAGGCTATGGTTTGCGAGGTCGTTGGCGGGCCTTGCTGCCTCGCCCTCGCCGAACGATCGCAGCCTCTTGCCCGCGGCCGAAAAGGCCGCGCCGCCGAGCAACTGTGTCTTCTGCGCGGCACAGTCGGCGCGGTAGGTCGCCGTCGTGAACGCCCCACCGTCGGCATCATCCTGCGGCAGCACAAAGGCGGTGACGAAATCGATCGTCGCGTTGCCACGATCGACCCAGCGGAGATCGAAATATTTGGCTCCATTTGGCCCCAGCGTGTCCGGCACGACGTCTGCCCGCCCCGCTCGGGCAATGAGCGCGGCAAGCTCTTCGCCGGCCGCGCCTTCGTCGCCCGCCGTCCCGGCCAAAGCGAGCCGATATTGTCCCTGCGCCCCGTCGATCAGCCCGAGCGCCGCATAGGCGCGCGCGAGATCGCGATGCCAGCCGGGCCCTATCGTGAGCATATGATGCCGCGGCGCCACCAGGGTCTCAAGGATGCCGGCGGCCTCGGCCGGGTGGCCCGCATCGATGGCTTGGGCCGCCAGCCGCGCTGCCCCGTCGTCGCGCTCGACCTGGCTGCCTGCATGGGGAGGAGGGGCATCGGCTGCCCCGGCCATCGATTCGCCGCCCGCGACGAGAAGCAGCGCGGCGACGGGCAACAGCGCGCATCGCACCGCCGGAACTCTCACGCGCGGTGCCGTTCGACATCGCTGCTGCGGCATAAAAACCCTCGTCATCCGACCCCCAATCAATATGCCGCCCTCCCCCGGAAGCTGTGCGGGGCCTTTGGCATAAATTTTAGCCGCAGCCGATGCCTCACGGGTGCGTACTACCTCTGGCCGAGCGCTACTTGCGGTACTGCCACTGGTAGGACGGAATATTATCCTTGCGAAGGAAGTCCGCAGTCCAGAAATGAAGCATCAGTCCGGGCTTGCCGCCATAGGCCGCAGACTGCACGAAGGCGTGGGTCGGACACGGGAGCATCTGCGAACGCGAGGTATCGATCAGCTCGAGACATTGCCCCACGAACCGCGCTGATTTCGGTCCGGTCGCCTCGGCGCCGGTGAGACGCGCGATGACCGTTCCCGCGGGAGCCGTGATCTTCTTCAGATGGAGGTCCGCCGTATCGTTTTCCACCACCGTGACGACGCCATTCACCACCGATAGCCTCAGCTTGTGATCGACGCCGTACCACTCGCCGTCGATCGCCTTGACGGGATCCGCCGGCAAGTCCGGCACCGTCTGGGCGGTAGCAGGCGCTGCTGCAAGCATCAGAGCTATCATTAAAGTCGCAGTTCGCATCATTTTCCCTCTCGTGATGATGAAGCTAAAAGCCCGTGGCCTTCATCGGATCGCAGCTGTCTCTGAGAAATTGCATCGCCTTGAAAAACCGTGCTCCCTGCGCCTCGTCGGCCGGCCAGAACACGTCGCTGAAGCCTTGGTCAAGGCGGCGGACTTCGATCATCGTCCTGACCGAAGGGCCGTAGCCGGAGGCGAGCAGCGCCTCCGACCAACCCGAGCGCGGCCAGAAATAGACTTCAGACTTCGCCCAGTGGAGATAGGTGGTTTTGCCGTCGGAGGTCTTGATATCGGTGACACAGGGCGCTTCTTGATCAAATGTGCTGGCCCCGACCAGCCTCGTACCCGGAACCGCCAGTTGAAGCCGTTGCATGGCGTCCAGTCGATCGAAACGCGCCGTGAATCCAATCGGGATCGGGTTCTGCGACGCGAACAGGTTCAGGAAGCGAACGGCATTTTCCTGCGTTTGCGCTTGCCCGATAGCGACGGGCGCGGAGGTCAATGCGGTCAGCGAGACTGCGACGGCCGCAAAATATTTCATCCGAAAGGCCATTTTCCTACCGATCCCATTTTCAAAGCGTTCGGCATGTGGCGGACAGAGCTCGCGCCGTGTCGCCCAGCATAGCCACGCGATCGCGCTCCTCGGGCACGTCCAGCTGATCCCGATGCAGCGACAGTCCGAAGCTGGTGCGGACATCGCCGCCTTTAGGATCGGTTCCGTTGAGGATGGCGCCCGTCAGGTTGAGGAAGCTGTCGCCGGCGGTGGCGACTGAGGTTTCTTGCCAGTTCACGAGAAACACGCCCGTCGTCCCGTTGTGGTCGACGACGATGCGGGTCACGCAGGGGTCCTCGGGCCGCGCCGACAGGGTATGGGCGCCGACGAGCGCATTGCCGAAGTTCGAAACGAAGAGCTTTGCCGAGCTCTCGGAAAACTCCTCCTGCAGCGCGAGAGCGCGGGCCGCCTGCTGCGCGAAGGGAAAGCCGTCACTGGCCGAGGCACGAATCCATTTTGCAGCTTCAACGGGATCCGCGCCGGGTATCGAGCGATCGAAGAGCAGCGTGCCATAGAGCATCTTGCTCTTCGCATCGCCGCCCTCGGCTCCGATCTTGGCATAGGGCTTCGCCGCAGCGAAATTCTTGGGCGTAATCGCGCCAACGAAAAGCGCCTGCGAATATTCCGAGGCTGCCAGGATCGATCCCGCATCGGCCGCCTTGCGCAGAATATCGAGATATCGGCCGTGATCGACAGCGACGCCGGTGCCATAGAAATAGTCGAGAGCGAGCGCGTGGAGGCCAAAGGGAAGACCCGTGTCGGCGGCGCGCTGCGCCCAGCGAAACGCCTGGGACGGGTCCTTGGGCACCCCCGCCCCGGTGGCATAGGCACTGGAGATGAGGGCCATCGCATGCGCGTCGCCTCGCTCGGCAGCCGCAAGTAGCTGCGGCGCCGACGCTGGAAGCCCCGCCAGCCGCCTGAGTTCGGGTGCTGGGAGCCGGACCCATTGCGCCTTGGCGATGCCCCAGGCGTCGCTTGTAGCAACAACGGATTGCGCGGCCGCAGGCGCCGCGCCGGGCGGCATTGCTGCCACAAGAGCGCCAACCAGCACCATCGCCGCTGAAGGAATGCGTATTTCCATAATATTGATGTCCCCCGACAATCGATCGAATGATTTTGCAGCGCTTGCCGGTCAGCGCTCGATCGAGATCCGTACCGAAGGCTGCACCTCGTTCGCGGCTTTGCCGCGGCATGCAAAGTCGGACGGGAACACATATTCACGTCCAGCGCCGACCGTCGCTCGCTCGCCCAGCGACGATGTCACCCCCGCGCCGACGCCATCACGGCGGCAGAGATAGGTCTTGTCGCCGCCGGCACCGATCGAGCAGGCGCGCGTCTCGGACCCGGTGTTGACGCATTTCCACGCCACCCTGATTTCGTCGCGGTCCACCTTGACGGCGTAATAGACCTCGACGCCGTCGCTCTCGTCCTGGAAATACCATTTCGAGAAGCCGGTCTGCGCCATGGCGGCCGCCGGATTCACTGCTGCAATGGCAGCCATCAGGAATAAACAGCGCTTGCCCATATTCATCGTTCAACTCCTCCATTGGCGGAAATCACCGTCCAGCCCTTGATCCGCGCGATTTCAGCCTTGCGCAGGCGGTCGGCGACCCCTTCGCGGCGAGTGTCGAAGGGACCAAGGCAGTTGAGGATCCCGATGCCGGTGACACTGCTGCGTTCCAGGTCGCGTTGGAACGCAGCACGCGCGCCTCCGGCATCGGGAAACCCGTCGAGCGGCAGATGCGCACGATAGATGCGCGATTGCCGCACGATCATGTCGGGGGCGGCAGGCCGGGCGTTGCACCAATAGAAGATCGCTGTTCCCTCGCCCGCAGCCGCCGCGCCCCCGCCGGCGGTGACTGCGCCCGTCAGCGAAACCAATACGCCTGCGCCTATCGTCCCGACTTTTCCCATACCCCTCTACAAGCCACTCATTTCGGGACTAAATGCCGCGGGCGGCTGGCTACGCATATCCCCATTTGTAGGGTATCGGCCCTCTCGCTATCGAAAGACCGATGCCACGCAGCGATTCGAATGAGGGGACGAGACCGGCGGATGCCGATTATGCGCTCGATTGGCTGAGCGAGCCCGAGCGGCTGCTCGATCGGGCCCGAGCGGAGCCCGACGCGCTCGAAGCCTATTTTCACGGGCTCGACGCTGCGCACGCGTTTACGGCAACTTCGCTGGTCGACAGCGAAGCACTGCATCTGGCAGTCGCCGCACTGGGCTCCCGGCAACTTCTCGCGTCGACCGGCTTCGACTTTCCGGATATCGCGCGCCACATCGACTGGGATGCGGCGGAAGCTGCCCAGCTACAGGCGGAGGTTCGGGTCGAGCCCTTCGGAAGCGGACCGGTGGGGCTGCCGTCGCTGATCTATGTACCCGGCCGGGAGGCAATGACGTGGGACCTGCCCGATGTCATCGCGAACGCACTCACGGACAAATCCGAAGACCGAGCTCTGGTCATCGCCACGCCGGCGACGCCTGAACGGCCGTTGCGGCGCGCCTGCAAGGCGTTCGCGATGACGGGCCTCGAGACGCGCGTGACCGAAGCGACGCTGAAAGCAGGCAGTATCCGCGACGGCGCGCTTGCTGCGCGCGTAAGTTATGCGACCGCACGCGAGGCCATGTCGTCCGCGCTCGCCAAGGTCGGCGCCCGGCGGTTGCCCGGTTTGCTGCACAGCCTTTCGCTCCTCGCCTTCGGCATTTTTCAGACAGGCGAGGAGGCGCCGGCGATACTCGTCGATCGCTGGGGACTGAAGCCGCGACAGACGCAGATCGCGATGCTGCTGGCGCAGGGGCTTACCCGCGCCGAAACCGCCCGCGCCATGGAAATTTCCGAAGCCACGGTGAAAAAGCAGGCCGACATCCTCTTCCAGATCCTGGGCGTGTCGGGCGCGGCCGACATGGTCCGCTTGATCAGCGTCGCAACCGTCATGCAGGCGCTGACGTCCGCAAGCCACAGCCGCATCGGCTGGATCGACGGCAGTTCCGAGCCGCTCCGCTTCGTCCATACCGCGGGCGGGCGGCGAATTGCTATCTCCGAATATGGCCGTCCCAAAGGCCGGCCGGTTGTCATCCTCCACAGCAGCATGACGACGCGGCACCCGCCCCGGCAGCTGGTCGCCCGGCTGGTGAGCGCAGACTATCGGGTGATCACTATCGACCGTCCCGGCTTCGGTATGACCGATCCGAGCGCGCCAGCTGTCGGGACAGATGAACAGGATGTCTTCGCCGACGCCGCGCACGACATGGCGCTCGTGCTCGACAAGCTGCGCATAGGCCAGATCGACGTCATCGGGCGCGGCGGCGCACAGGCCGCAGTCGCGTTCGCGGGACTTTATCCAGACCGCTGCGGAAAGGTCGTCCTCGTCAATCCCGACCCCATATCTTCGCGCGACGAGCGCCGGTGGGGCGTGCTCGGTTCGTTCAAGGAAGCCTATCAGCGCC
The DNA here is from genome assembly GCF_057657055.1 of Sphingopyxis sp. Soil_C_28. NCBI lineage: Bacteria > Pseudomonadati > Pseudomonadota > Alphaproteobacteria > Sphingomonadales > Sphingopyxidaceae > Sphingopyxis > Sphingopyxis sp. Soil_C_28. Next base: position 721,586 of record NZ_JBDGJE010000001.1, on the reverse strand, counting down.
GCCCCGGGCTGATCCTTCCCGCCGCCCGGCTTATCGCGCGGGCGATGACGCGCGACTATCTCGGGAAGGTGCTGCTCAAATCGATGCGCGGCAGCCCGCCGGACGAGGCCCTGCTGGCCGATGATGATGTCGTTGACGATTATTACCGCGCCGTCCGAATGTTCGCCACCGGGCGGCTCGAGGGCTATGTACGCGAACAGCTTTATTTTGCCCGCGGCAAGACGTTCGAATATCCCGTCGACGGCTCCGGCTGGTCGATTCTCGTCGGCGGGCACGATACCCTTTCCGATCCCGCCGACGCCCTCGCTTACTGGCGTGAGCTACTACCCCAAGGCGAGTTTGAAATACTGCCGAACCATGGACGGCTACTCGCCTATGCTGACCCGGACCTGATTGTCTCGCGCCTCAGGCGTTGATCGGAGCGCAAAGTGGCCGAAAGCGGACCGGCGGTTTTCAGGTCGAAATTAAGAGAAGCTGCCCTTCGACAGCGTCACCATTTTTCCTCGGAGCGGTGCTAAAGCTTTCGGCGCCCACCGAGGCACTAGGATCGCGGAGGTAGCCATTCCCGAAACGAAGACCGGCCGAACGCTCAATGCGTTAATGACCCAGCATTATGGCGTCTGACATTCTTACTAGATCAGCAACTGACGTAGCTTCCATTTTCCGCATCATCTGACCACGGTGAAGCTTCACAGTCGCCTCCGTAATATGGATTTTTTCAGCGATTTGCTTGTTGAGAAGGCCCGCGGCGACCAATCCCATAATTTGGCGCTCACGTTCGGTCAGCGTGGCATAGCGGCTCTGCAGCGCCGCACCACGCGAGATGTCGCCGCGCCTCTGTTGATCTTGGGCGATGGCTTGATTGACAGCCTCCAGCAGGTCTTGTTCTCGGACCGGTTTGGTGAGAACGTCGACCGCGCCTGCCTTCATCGCACGAACCGCCATCTGGACGTCGACATGCGCGCTTACGAGGACCACCGACGCGGGGATCTCGTCAGTTGCCAAAATTTCCTGAAATTCCAGACCGCTCATGCCCGGAAGGCGAATATCGAGTACAATGCATCCCGCACGGCCAACTCGGTCGATCGCGAGATAATCTTGCACCGAACCATAGCATTCCGTCCGTAAACCGACCGATTGAAACAGGCCTTGGAGAGCCTCTCGCACGCTATCGTCATCGTCGATAACGACGACGACAGGTTCGTCGTTTGAGCGGTGGTCAGACAATGACATCTACCCGTTGCTGGAGCGGAACCGAAAAGCTGAAAATGCTTCCGCTTGGGCGATTCGCGTTCGCCCAAATTTTGCCCCCATGCGCTTCGATGATCGAGCGACATATTGCGAGTCCCATGCCAATTCCTTTTGATTTCGTGCTGAAGAAGGCTTCAAAAATTTTTCCCTCTTGCCCTGAACGCAATCCAACGCCGCTGTCCGCCACCTCCACCACGGCGTGAAGGTCGGCCGCAAGGGTACGGATCGACAATCGGCGATCTTCCTTGTCCTTCGCTTCCATCGCATCCACCCCGTTCAGCACCACGTTTAGAACCACTTGCTGCAACTGCGTACTATCGCCGATGATGCGGAGCGGCTCGGAGGAAAATTCCGTTTCGACCCGCACGCCCCGCCGTCGCAGCTCGCCGCCCAAGAGGTCCAGGACTTCCTGAACAACCTGGTTGAGTAGGATGGGCACCATATCCGGAGGTGCCTTGCGCGCGAGCGCGCGGATGCTCGCAATAATGTCGCCGGCACGGTGGCCGTCACGAACAATCCGCTCAGCGGCTTGCCGCGCCAGCACAAGGTCGAGCTGCGCCTCTTCCAGCCAGCGCAAGCAGGTTCCGGCATTGGTCACAACAGCCATCAGCGGTTGATTGATTTCGTGTGCGATGGAGACGGCCAGTTCGTCCATGGTCGTCATGCGAGTGACATGGGCGAGGTCTGTCTGGCTCTGCCGTAAATTTTCCAGCGCGCGTTTGCGTTCCTCAATATCGATGTTGACGCCCGACCATTGGGTCAAATCGCCTGCCTCGTCGTAAAACGGGTTCGCGCGGAACAAAAACCAGCGATACCGTCCGTCCCGACCGCGCAGGCGGGCCTCACATTCGCCCTGTCGGCCAGAAGCCATGACCGCGGACCATGTTTTGAGGTGCGCTTGCGCGTCCTCCGGGTGCAAGGCAGCGGCCCAGCCGCCGTCGCTCGCTTCTTCGGGACCCAGGCCGATGTAGTCGAGAAAACTCTGGCTCAGAAAGGTAACGGAGCCATGGGCGTCAGATGACCACACTAAGCCCGGGATCGTATCGATAATGTGCTGCAAGCGCCGTTCGCTCTCCCGCAATGCTGCCTCGCTGGCTTTGAGGGCATCCTCGGCGCGCTGCAAATCCTCGATATCGACATTTACCCCGAACCAGCGTTCAACGCCGTTCGCGTCAGTGAACTTGCGTCCGGAGAAGTAGAACCAGCGATATTCACCGTCCCACCGGCGAATGCGTCCTTTGAGGAACGTTGCTCCCGCAGTTTCGAGATCGCGTATCCAGATGTCCATCATCCCGTCAATGTCATCCGGATGATAGAGATCCTGGAACCCCCACTCGAGAATCTGATCTTCCGATACGCCGGCATAATCGAGCCAGCTTTGATTGATAAAATCGGCGGTCCCGTCGGGCCGAGCAGACCATGCGAGAACCGGAAGCGAATTGATGATGAGATTGAGATTCTGCTCACTTGCTAGAAGCGCGCTCTCGGTTTCCCGAAGGGCATTTTCCGCTCGTTTTCGATCCTCGATGTCGAACACCAGACCGTACCATTTTATGACCTCGCCGCTCTCATTCAACAGCGGCTTCTGACGAAGTGTACACCAGCGAAACTCCCCGTCAGCGCGCCGAAGCCGGCCATCGATATCCTGACTGCGTTTCGTCGCCATAATCTCTTGCCAGGCAGCAAGGAGCTTAGGCGTATCGTCGGGGTGAAAAATCCGATAAAAATTCAGGCCGGCTATCTCCTCGAAAGGACCGCCGATAAAATCCAGAAAATGCTGATTACCGAAATCGATCATTCCGTCGGGGGTGGATGACCATGCCATTGCGGGCATCGTGTTGATGATGAGGTTCAGCCGCCATTCGTTTTCAGCAAGCGCGTCGCCTGTCGGTTTCTCGGTTCGCGTATCAACAGGGGTACTTCGATCGCTAAGTTCACGCACTTCACGGCACGCAAGCCCGGTTTGAGATGCAGCAAGATCGAGCCGAAGCGTTTCTTCTAATAGCGGAAAATTCGACCGCCGTGCGCCAGCCACAAGGACTCCCACGTTGGCAAAATGCCCGAGCGGTGAACATGTGATCGCGAAACTATGACCGGCAAAGGAGAGGCTCGCCTCACGATCAAGTGCCTCGGAAAGCAACCAGCGCTCAATCGCGTCGCTGACTTCCGCGCGATACGGCGCCGAGCGAGGCGGACCGCTAAAGTGCAGGAAGATGGGCGTAGCGTCGCTGAACTGAATTGCTACGAAGTCCAGATCGAGCATATCGAGCAACGTCTGCATGACGCTCTCGGCAATCGCGGTAGGATCAAGTCCGGCCCAGGTTTTTGGAAGATTTACGAGGCGCTCAATATCATTGAGCTCCTCCCAAGGCTTTTGCGGGCCAAGGCTCCGGGATTGCGGCGCGTCTTCGCCAGGTGCAGCGAGCGGCGGATGAGCATTCACGCGAAGCCCTTTCCATCTGTCCGGGAAACAAACCGTTGTCTGGGCCGGTCGCTGAAAGCCATATCCTTCGCTGTGCCGTCACTGCAAGCCACGAAGGAGCTTAGGAGGTTCAAGGCGCCTCATCCATCTCGACCAAGGTCGATAGGCCTCCTACCTTCGGCTACGAAATTGCGACGAAGAGCCCCTTGAGACAGCCTGTCAGGGTGACTAGCGCGAAAGGACCGAAAGACACCTGTCTTTGACCGCAGCAGGACAAGGGCGCCGCTCGGGCTGGCGGGGCAAGGCGATGCCGTAAACTATGACCAGGGGGGCGGAAATGTTGCAGAGGGAGCTGGCGTTTTTTCGTATCGGCTTGCTGGTCACGAGCTTTGTGGTGTCGGCAGACGCGTCGGCCCAATCGCTTGAACAACACGAAACCGACATCGTCGTCACCGCGACGCGGCAGGAGACGCGGCTGCAGGACACGCCGATTGCGATCTCGGCATACTCTGCCGAACAGATGGAGCGGAGCGGCGTTCGCGACCTTCGCGATGTCGCAATTTTTACGCCCGGCCTGACCATCGGCACGGGCGAGGGTCAAGGCGCGGTGCCAATCTCGATCCGGGGGGTGGGGCAAAATGATCTCGGTATCGGGGCGGACGCGCCGATCGCGGTGTATCTCGATGGAGTCTATCTTGCGCGCCCTTATATGAATCTGTTCGAGCTGGTCGACGTCGAGCGGATCGAGGTCCTGCGCGGTCCGCAAGGATCGCTTTATGGCCGAAACGCGACCGGCGGTGCGGTCAACGTCATAAGCCGACGCCCCGGGCCTGAAGTCGTAGTTCAGGGCGAGGCGCGATACGGAAATTACGACGCTTGGGGAGCTCAAGCACTTGCCATGGGACCACTAGGCGGCAATTTTTTCGGGAAGATCGCCTTGGCCACAAGTCGGCGCGAGGGTTATACAAAAGAGGCGCGGTCGGGCGCAGACCTCGACCCCGAGAAAAGTTTCGCGGTCAGGACAGCGCTGCGCTGGAACCCAAGTCCATCGCTCGATGTGCAACTGAATGCCGATCGCGGGTATCACAACATGCCAGTGGTTGTGCACAGCAGCTTGGGCGCAAACTTCGATCCTGAGCGTATCGAGCTTGACTCCGCTCCGCGAGAAGACCGCGACTATTGGGGCGTTTCGCTCGATGCCGCTTATGATCTGGGATCGGTAAAGCTGATATCGGTGACCGGATACCGCGAAGCCAGGCTGACAAATGTCATCGACACCGATGCTGGCCCAACGAGGGCAATTCAGTTCAGTCAATTTGACGCAACCGCGCAGTGGAGCCAGGAACTACGATTGAACTCGGCCCCCAAGACGCGCCTCCAATGGCTGGCGGGCATCTATCTTTTCCAAGAGGATGCAGACACGTTTAGCCCCATTTTCCTAGACTTCACCGAGAATTTGGGCCTGCCGAGCCCTACCACGCAGACGATCGAAGCGACGAACCGCACCAAGGCTTTCGCTCTGTTTGGACAAGCCAGTTTTAAGTTAACCGATCAGTTGACGATCAGCGGCGGACTGCGTTGGAGCAAAGAGCAGAAGATATTCACCTTCAACCAGCAATTCACGATTGATATCCCGCCACTTTTCAGCAGCTACCCGCGTTCGCGGCAAAAAACCCGCTGGACCGACGTGTCGCCGCGCATCGCGGTTGACTATCGGGCTTCTAATAATCTCCTCGTCTATGCGAGCTATTCGGACGGTTTCAAAAGCGGCGGCTCGACCTCGGTCAGCCTTATAACTACCCCGGTCCCCAACGTTTTCGCTCCGGAATCGCTCGAAGCGTTTGAAGCAGGTATCAAGAGCGACTGGTTCAACGACGACCTGCGGGTGAACATCACGGCTTTTCACTATGACTATAAGGATCTGCAAGTACGCACGACCGATGCGTTTGGGTTTTTGATTGTCAGGAATGCAGCGAATGCGCGCGTGGACGGGCTGGAGCTCGAGATGTCGGCGCAGCCGATACGGGGCCTTGATCTCACCGCCATCGCTGCTGTTCTCGACGCCCGATACGGTGAATTTATCGATCCTGTGACCTTGGCTGATTATTCAGGCACCAGGCTGAATCGGGCGCCCAAGCTGAAAGCCAGTTTTGGCGCACAATATGCGTTTCGGCTCGAAAGCGGGGCCGAATTCGCGGTCCGCGGAGAATATGAGCATATGAGCCGATTGTACCACCAGCCGGGGAATTTGACGGCTTTTTCGCGCGCGCCCACCCACCTCTTCAACGGCCGCTTGGCTTATCGGACCGCCGATCGTCGTTGGTCGATTGGGCTCCTTGCGAAGAATCTCACGAATGAGCGCCGGATAGGCCATAACTTCGTTGTACTTGGCGAACCGAGGTCGACCATAACGCCGCCGCGTACCCTCGTGCTCGAAGTCTGCTTCACCCGCTAGACACGGCTCGCGCCATCGCAGGCGCCATCGCTAAGGTCTCGACAGGGCAAATGGTCGCGGCGCCGAGGCTAGACGAAGGTCGAGTTTCGCTAGATCTCTGAATAAAAAACAACGACCAAGTAGGCATTGTATCCGCACTGAGAAGCGTTTTACCCATGACATTGGATAAGATGCAAGCGGAGGGAAACATGAAACGGCTCATATTAATTGCGGCGCTTTGTTCAGCTATTGCAACACCGGCGATCGCTGAAGAAAGATGCTCTATTCCGCAATCCGGGCAGCCCGTAAAGTCGATACCTGTTATTCATTACAAGTCGGTATCGATCGACGGCGTGAAAGTCTTCTATCGCGAGGCCGGCCCCAAGGATGCACCGGTCATCCTCCTGCTTCACGGCTTCCCGACTTCGTCGCACATGTTCCGCAATCTCATTCCGCTTCTCGCGGACCGCTATCGCGTCATCGCCCCCGACTATCCCGGCTACGGCCAGAGCGATGCGCCCGATCACAAGACGTTCGCCTACACCTTCGCGAACCTCACCGATATCGTAGAAAAGCTGACCGAGAAGGTCGGCGCCGGACGCTACAGCATGTACGTCATGGATTATGGCGCGCCCATCGGATACCGGCTCGCGCTCAAACATCCCGAGCGCGTCGAAAGCCTGATCGTCCAGAACGGCAATGCCTATACCGAAGGTCTCGCGGCCTTCTGGGATCCGATCAAGGCTTATTGGGCGGAAAAGACGCCTGCACGCCGCGAAGCGCTCGTCGGTCTCCTCACGCTCGAGACGACCAAGTTCCAGTATACCGATGGCATGGGCGACGTCGCGCGGATCAGCCCGGACAATTGGGTGGTCGATCAGGCGCTCCTCGATCGGCCCGGCAACAAAGACATCCAGCTCGATCTGCTTGGCGACTATGGCAGCAATGTGCCGCTCTACCCGCAATTCCAGGCATTCTTCCGCGAGCGCAAGCCGCCGACGCTAATTGTCTGGGGCAAAAACGACGTGATCTTTCCCGAAGCCGGCGCCCATCCCTATTTGCGCGATCTGCCCGACGCCGAGATGCATATCCTCAATAGCGGCCATTTTGCACTTGAGGACAAGCTCGACGTTATGGCGCCGCTTATTCGGGACTTTCTTGACCGCAAGATCTGCAAATGACGCGCGACGCGGGGTCGAACGCCCTGCGTTACGTCCGCAAAGGAAAAGATCCATGACCAGCAAGAAACCGGTAGCCCTGGCAATTGAAGCACAAAGCCTATCGATCGTTCTAGTCCATGGCGCGTTTGTCGATGGATCGGGATGGCGGCCGGTATATGACCTGCTTTCGGCCCGCGGTTTTGAGGTGCTGATTGTGCAGCACCCGACGATCTCGTTGGAAGGCGATGTCGCCGCTTGTGAGCGGGTGATCGCGTCTGCCCTCCACCCAGTTCTTCTTGTTGGCCACAGCTACGGCGGCGCGGTTATCACCGAGGCCGGTGACAATCCAAAGGTGAAGGCCATTGCCTACATCGCGGCATTCGTGCCCGATGCAGGTGAGTCCGTCGCGATGCTGAATGAAGTACCGGCAGAGTCCGGCGAAGCAAAGGCGCCACTGCTTCCCCCGCAAGATGGCTACCTGATCGTCGACCCCGCCGCATTTCATAAAGCCTTCGCGGCGGACATCGATCCGGCGGAGGCTGACTTTATGGCGGCCGCACAACTGCCTTGGGGGCTCGGCGCGGTGACGGCCACCGTCGGGAGGGCCAGTTGGAGAGTCAAACCAAGCTATTACATGGTTGCCTCTGACGACCGTATGGTGCCGCCAAGCGCGCAGCGTCGCATGGCCCAGCGCGCGGGAGCCGCCGTCACCGAGATCGGCAGCAGTCATGCTGCGATGCTGTCGCACCCCGGGGCGGTTGCCGATTTCATCGCGGCAGCAGCCGGATCTGACTGATGGGGTGGGAGGCGGTCTCTCGTCAGGTTACGCACCACCGGGCAATCAGCGTCGACGGCGTCGAGATATTCTTTCGTGAGGCTGGCTACGCCAAAGCGCCCGTTTTGGTTCTTCTGCACGGTTTTCCAAGCTCGTCGCATATGTATCGCAAACTCGTTCCCGCCCTCGCGGACCGCTACCGCGTCATCGCGCCTGATCTGCCCGGTTTCGGGCTCTCCGCGATGCCGCCGCGCGGCGATTTCGAATATAGTTTCGCAAAGTTTGCCGAGATCATCGACGCGTTGCTCGAACAACTTGGCGCTGAAACATACGCGCTTTACATCATGGATTATGGCGCTCCGACGGGCTTTCGGCTGGCGCTGCGGCATCCTGAACGGATTACCGCAATAATCGTCCAGAACGGCAACGCTTATGAAGAAGCCATGAAAGAATTTTGGACCACCACTCGTGCCTATTGGGTCGATGGCAGCGAAGCGAATCGCGATGCCATGCGGCCCTTTCTCACGCTGGAAGGAACCAAGTTTCAATATCTTTCCGGTGTGAAAGACGAAACGCGCGTGGATCCAGCTGCATGGCTGCATGACCAACTGTTTCTGGATCGGCCCGGCAGTGTCGAAATTCAGCTGGATATCATCTACGACTACCAGAGCAATGTGGCACTCTATCCCGAGTTTCAGCGTTATTTCCGCGCGCATCGCCCTCCCGCACTGATCCTGTGGGGCGAAAATGATCCGATCTTCGCACCCGAGGGCGCGACCGCCTTTCTTCGCGATCTGCCCGATGCCGAACTCCACTTTCTCAATACCGGACACTTCGCACTCGAAGACAAAGCGGATGAGATGATTCCGCTAATCCACGATTTTCTGGCGCGCCATTTGGTTCCGCCAAATCCCGCGACATATGAGGAGAAAAATCATGAATAGCCTTACATCGAAATCGAGTGTTCTTCCGTCGGGCGGCGGTGCGATGTTGATCGACCCAGCCGACACGCTGATCCTGCTCCTCGATCATCAATCGGGCCTGTTCCAGACAGTGAAGGATATTTCGATCACGGATCTTCGCCGGAACGTCGAAATGATCGCGAAGCTCGCCACGCTCCTGAAAATTCCCGTCATCACGACCGCATCCGAACCTGCCGGGACGAACGGCCCGCTCATGCCCGAGATCCACGAGCATGCGCCGCACGCTGTTTATGTGCCGCGCAAAGGCGAGGTGAACGCTTGGGACAATGACGACTTCGTGGCTGAAGTACGTTCAACAGGGCGCAAGACGCTCGTCATGGCCGGTGTATGGACCAGTGTTTGCGTGATGTTTCCTGCGCTCGACGCCAAGGCAGCGGGCTATGATGTCTACGCCGTGCTCGACGCATCGGGTGATCCAAGCGAGATGGCATCTCGGATTTCCCTCGCACGTTTCGTTCAGGGCGGTGTCACGCCCACGTCGACCAATGCGCTGCTGTCCGAACTTCATCGCACCTGGGCGCGCCCCGAGGCGGCTGAGCTTGGAAAATTATATGGTCTTGTCGCGCCTCATTATGCAGCGGTCGCCGAGAGTTATGTGCGAGCGCAGCAGGCCGCGAGAGAGGCCAGCTAAAGACGCTTGGTTGACGATCAGAGTTTGGGATTGCGAGCCTCGAATAGGAGGAGTCGATGCCTTATGGTTTTATGGAAATAGCGCTGACGCCCAGCGTCCGCGCCGCCCAAATCGAGATGGGAGCCGAAACGCTCTGGACTGACTTCAAGGGCAAACGCGCGTTCGACCGGTTTACCCCGCGCGAGGCCGCGTTCATCGCGGAGCGGGACAGTTTCTACATGGCTTCAGTTTCGGAGACGGGCTGGCCCTATGTCCAGCACCGCGGAGGACCGCCAGGTTTTCTCAAGATGGTCGATGAGAGGACACTCGCTTTTCTCGATTATCGCGGCAATCGGCAATATATCAGTACCGGCAATGTGCTCGCAAACAGCCGCATATGCCTGATCCTGGTCGACTATCGCGATCGGGCGCGGCTGAAGATTTTTGGCCGCGCCGAGAAGCTCGCACGCGATGCTGATCGTGAATTGACAGCGAATCTGACCGACGGGTCCTACCGGGCCATCGCTGAGCGAGTTTTTCGGTTCACGCTGGACGCGTACGACTGGAATTGCCCGCAGCACATCACCCCCCGCTTTTCGGAGCGAGAGGTGAGTGTCGCTGTGAAGCCGCTGCATGATCGGATCAGCGCGCTCGAACAGCAAAATGCCGAACTGCGCGAGAGACTGTGGGTACTAACCAGCGACTGAAGTCAGCCTGCGAGATGCTTGCTCATGCTGCGCGAAGCCTCGTGCACACAAACGGCAACACTTTTCCTTTGTGGCGCGATTGGTGAGCCCCGGTCCGTTTGCCTTCGTTCAAGCCCGTCGACCAATCTAAGGAGGATGAAGCAATGAAGGTCTATCTAGTGTCGTTGGGTGCTGGTTTGCTCGTCGGCGTCGTTTACAGCCTGCTCAGCGTCCGATCTCCGGCTCCACCGATTGTCGCGCTTATCGGACTGGCGGGCATGTTGATCGGGGAACAGATCATCCCGGTTGCCAAGCGAATGGCGGACCGGACTGAACTCAGTCGATTCGTCCGCGAGGATTGCGCGCCGCAAATATTGGGTACGCCCACGCAGCGCAACGACCGCGAGGCATGAACCCCATCACTCGCCGCCAAGCGCTCGCCGGCGCCGCCACGACTGCCCTTCTCACCGCATCGGAAAGCTTCGCCATGAGTCCCAAGGACCTGATCATCGTCAATGCCAAGGTGACCACGCTTGACCGGGCGAACCCGGTCGCCGAAGCGGTTGCGATCCGCGGCGGCAAATTTCTGAGCGTCGGCAGCGAGCAGGCGGTCCGCGCGGTTGCCGGGCCCGACGCCGACGTGATCGATGCAAAGGGCCGCCGCCTGATCCCGGGGCTGATCGACAGCCACATCCACGTTATCCGCGGCGGGCTCAATTATAATATGGAATTGCGCTGGGACGGCGTTCCCAGCCTCGCCGACGCGATGGCGATGCTCAAGAAACAGGCGCAAAACACGCCGCCGCCGCAATGGGTGCGCGTTGTCGGCGGCTTCACCGAACATCAATTTGCCGAAAAGCGCCTGCCGACCTTGGACGAAATCAACGCTGCTGCGCCCGAGACGCCGGTGTTCATTCTGCATCTCTATGACCGCGCGCTGCTCAATGCCGCCGCGCTGCGCGCCGTCGGCTACACCAAGGATACGCCGAACCCGCCGGGCGGGGAGATCGTCCGTGATGCCGCGGGCAACCCGACCGGGCTGCTCCTCGCGCAGCCGAATGCCACGATCCTCTATTCGACGCTCGCCAAGGGGCCGAAGCTGCCCGAGGATTATCAGATTAACTCGACGCGGCATTTCGTGCGCGAACTGAATTCGCTCGGCGTCACCAGCGTGATCGACGCCGGGGGTGGGTTCCAGAATTATCCCGACGACTATCAGATCATCGAAAAGCTGCACAAGGACGGCGAGATGACGCTGCGCATCGCGTATAATCTCTTCACGCAAAAGCCGAAGGAAGAGCTCAAGGATTTTGCCAGCTGGTCGACGCAAGTGAAACCCGGCGACGGCGACGACACCTATCGCCACAATGGCGCGGGCGAAATGCTCGTCTATTCGGCGGCGGATTTCGAGGATTTCCGCGTCGAGCGGCCCGATATGCCCGTCAGCATGGAAGCCGATCTCGAACCCGTCGTGCGCCTCCTTGCGACACGCAAATGGCCATGGCGGCTCCACGCCACCTATGACCAGACGATTAGTCGCGCGCTCGATGTTTTCGAGAAGGTCGACCGTGACATCCCGCTATCGGAGCTCAACTGGTTCTTTGATCATGCCGAGACGATCAGCGAACGCAATATCGACCGGATCGCCGCGCTCGGCGGCGGGATTGCGGTTCAGCACCGGATGATGTTCCAGGGCGAATATTTCATCGAACGCTATGGTGCCAAGGCGGCCGAGGCGACCCCGCCGATCAAGCGGATGATGGATGCCGGCATTCCCGTCGGCGCGGGCACCGACGCAACGCGCGTCGCAAGCTATAATCCGTGGGTCTCGCTGTCGTGGCTGGTCACTGGAACGACGCTGGGCGGGGCGACGCTCTATCCGGTCCGCAATCGCCTCGACCGCGAGACGGCGCTGCGCCTGTGGACGGAGAAAAACACCTGGTTCTCGAACGAAGTCGGCAAGAAGGGGCAGATCAAGGCGGGTCAGCTTGCCGATCTCGCCTTGCTCTCGGGCGATTATTTCGGCGTCGCCGAAAGCGAGATCGTCCACCTCCGCTCGGTGCTCACCATATTGGGCGGCAAGGTCGTACATGGCGAGGGCGACTATGGCCCCATTGCGCCCGCGCTGCCCAAACCCATGCCCGACTGGTCGCCTGTCGCGACCTTCGGCGGTCACTATCGCCGTCCCGAGGGCGCGCAGAAGATGGCTTCGGCGTGCGGCTGTGCTTCCTCCTGCAACGTGCATGGCCACGACCATGCCGCGGCGCTCGGCGCCAATGTCCCCGCTGCCGACGTCCAGAGTTTCTGGGGCGCGTTCGGTTGCGGCTGCTGGGCAGTCTGAGCGATGGCGCCTGTACCCATAACCCGCTTGCTCGGCGACACGCGCTTTGCGGTGCTCGCCGCGACGCTCCTCACGCTGCCTTATTGGACCAGCGGTGTCGCGAAGCTCTTCGATCTCGCCGGTGCGCTTGGCGAGGCGCGGCATTTCGGGCTCGAACCCGCAGCGCTTGTCGTCGCCGTGACGATCCTCGTCCAGATCGGCGGTTCGCTGCTGATCATCGTCGGCCGCCAGGCATGGCTCGGCGCGGGTGCGCTCGGCATGTTCACCGCGATTGCCACGCTGATCGCGCATCCATTCTGGCAGGTCGCCGATCCGATGGCGCGCTTTCATGAACGCAACGCATTCCTTGAGCATGTCGGACTGATCGGCGGGTTGATGCTCGCCGCCATCCTGCGCGAGCGTCGGGCATGAGCGCGGCTGTATCCGAAGCCGAGCGGCCGCTCGCCAGCCCGATGTTCCGGGCCTTGTGGATCGCGACGATCGTGTCGAACGTCGGCACCTGGATGCACGATGTCGGCGCCGGCTGGCTGATGACGTCGCTGTCGCCCGATCCGCTGATGGTCGCGCTTGTTCAGGCGGCGACGACCTTTCCGATGTTTGCGCTCGCGCTGCCCGCCGGCGCCCTCGCCGACATCGTCGACCGGCGCCGCCTGCTGATCGCGGCGCAATTGTTCGGCCTGATCGGCGCTGCCGGTCTGGCGCTGATCACGCTGGCAGGGTTCACGACGGCATGGGTATTACTTGTCTTCACGGCCGTGATCGCCGTCGGCGCCGCATTTTCGGCGCCCGCGTTCCAAGCGATCGTCCCCGAATTGGTGCAACCGAAGGCGCTGCAACAGGCGGTCGCGCTCAACTCGCTCGGGGTCAATATTGCACGCGCGATCGGTCCCGCGTTCGGCGGCGTCATCATCGCGGCGTCGGGGCCCGCCGCGGTCTTTGCGGTCAATGCCCTGTCGGTGGTCGGGGTGATCATCGTCCTTGTCCGCTGGCGCCGCGCCGCACCCGAGCGCCATTTGCCCGCCGAACATATGGTCGGTGCGATGCGCGCGGGGCTGCGCTATGCGATGCGCGCGCCCGAACTGCAGGTCGTTCTCATCCGTTCGGTCGGCTTTTTCCTTTTTGCCAGCGGGCTGTGGGCGCTGCTGCCGATTATCGCGCGGCGCGATCTGGGCCTTGGCCCCGCGGGCTATGGCGGGCTGCTGACGTTCATGGGGCTGGGCGCGATCAGCGGCGCGATTCTGATGCCGCGACTGCGCGGGCGGATGGGCGCGAATGCGATCACGCTGGCGGCGTCGATCCTGCTCGCCTCGGCGATGGCGGCGCTGTCGCTGGCCACCGGATTCTGGTCGGCTTCGGCGACGCTGTTGTCGCCGGGCTGGCGTGGATCGCAATGATGGCGTCGCTCAATGGCGGCGCGCAGGCGACCTCGCCCGGCTGGATCAAGGCACGCGCGCTCGCCATCTATCTCCTGGTGTTTCAGGGGTCGATGGCGGCGGGGTCGGCGCTGTGGGGATCGGTTGCCTCGCGCATCGGCGTGCCTTCGACCTTGCTCGCGGCTGCGGCGCTGCTCGCGGCCGCGGGTGTGATCCTCGCATGGCGGTTCCCGTTCGATCGCACCAGCGCACTCGATCTGTCACCCTCGGCGCACTGGCCGACCCCGTTGGTCGACGGCCAAGTCGAACATGACAGCGGTCCGGTGCTCGTCACGATCGAATATCGCGTCGCGCCCGACAAGGTTTCCGATTTCTTTGCAGCGATTCAGGAGATGCGCCGCATTCGCCGCCGCGACGTCGCGATCCACTGGGGCGTTTATGAGGATACCGCGCAGCCGGGGACGGTCGTCGAGACCTTCACCGTCGAAAGCTGGCTCGAGCATCTGCGCCAGCACGACCGCGTCACGAACGCCGACCGCGTTCATCAGGACGCGCTTGCGGCCTTCCAGTCGGACGATCGCCCGCCAGTGGTGCGCCACTTTATTAGCCGCTGAATAGACGGTAGACAGCAAGGAGGACGACATGGAAGAGAAATTCAAGACGCAGAAGGACGTCGCCACTTTTGGCGTGCCTTGGGAAGAAGCGTTCGGTTATGTCCAGGCGCTGCGGCGGGACGGCATCATTTATATCTCCGGTCAGTTAAGCCATGATGTGTGTGGAAAACTTGTATCGCCGGCGCAGCTGGACGAGGATGGAAAACCATCAGACTTCAGCAATACCGAGGCCCAACTCCGCCGCACGTATGAAAATGCGGGAAGGCTGTTGGCCGAGTTTGGAGCCACCTTTGACGATGTCTTCGAGGAAACGATTTATGTTCTCGATGTCGATGCGGCCTTTCCAGCTGCCGCCAAGGTCCGCAAGGAATTTTATGGGTGCGAGCAACCACAGGTGGTGAGCAATCTTATCGGGGTCTCACGTCTCGCCTTCCCCGAACAATTGGTCGAGGTCACTTTTCGTGCCGCCCCCGATCGGCGGTGACCCCGCTTCGGGGCTGCGTTACTTAACGGTCGTTTGCTAAGGCTAAGAACCGAGTTCTGAGCGCCTCTGGCTGACTGTGGCCGATGCACGAACCGCTGCGCGGATTGGTGCTAGCCTCGATGTAAAGCGGCCCAGCGATCGCCGCACCTGATTGAACGCGGGCTGCCGCAGGCAGACCCTTTCGGCTCCTTTACCTGAGGAGTCGAACGATGAATGAGCTTATCCAGATTGGCCCGATCAGCCCGCTGCGCCAGCGCCTGATCGACGACATGACCATGCGCCGCTTCTCGAAGGAGACGCAGCGCAACTATCTTCGCGATGTCGGACGGTTCGCGACCTGGCTCGGACGCTCGCCCCACACCGCGAGCGCCGAGGATGTCCGGCAGTTCCAGATCGAGCAGCAACAGGCGGGCGTCCCCGCACCAACGATGAACAGCATCGTCGGCGCGCTGAGGTTCTTCTTCACGCACACGCTCGACCGCCCCGATCTCGCGCGCAAGCTGGTCCGCACCAGGCAGGTGCGCAAGATCCCGGTGGTGCTGACCATGGCCGAGGTGAAGCGCCTGCTCGATGCGACCCGTTCCCTCAAGCACCAGGCCGCGCTGTCGGTCGCCTATGGCGCGGGGTTGTGCGTCGCCGAGGTGTCGGCGCTGAAGGTCAGCGATATCGACAGCAAGCGCATGCTGCTGCGGATCGAGCGCGGCAAAGGCGGGCGCTACCGCAACGCCATGCTGCCCGAAGGGCTGCTCCTGCTGCTGCGCGACTGGTGGCGCGCGGGACGACTGCAGGGCATCCTCGTTCCCGACGGCTGGCTCTTTCCCGGACAGAGCGCCGCGGCGCCGATCAGCACCCGCCAGCTCTACCGTGTCGTTGTCGAGGCCGCGGAGGCGGCGGACATCGACAAGCGGATCGGACCGCATACGCTCCGCCACAGCTTCGCCACCCACCTGCTCGAGGACGGTGTCGATATCCGCGTCATCCAGGCATTGCTCGGTCATGCCAAGCTAAACACCACCGCCTTCTATACGCAGGTTGCCACCAAGACCGTTCGCTCGATCGTCAGCCCGCTCGACAGGCTCGCGCTCGCATCGCCCAGCGAGGAGGCGGCTGACGGCTGAGGCCGATGCGCGCCTCACTCGAGGTCGCCGACATCTTCCGGGCCGCAGGGCCCGCGTATCGCGCCGCCCATGCCGGGCATCTGAGCCTGCACCAGCTCAAGATCATGTCGGCGATCGAGCATTGCCGCACCGCCGCCCTAGGTGGCCACGTCGAGGCCTGCACCGACTGCGGGAACTGGCGGATCGCGTACAACAGCTGCCGCAACCGGCATTGCCCGAGGTGCCAGGGCGCTGCTGCACGCACCTGGCTCGAGGCCCGCGAGGCCGACCTGCTCCCGGTCGGCTATTTCCACGTCGTGTTCACCCTCCCTGCCGAGGTCGCCGCGATCGCCTTCCACAACAAGGCGCTCGTCTATGACCTGCTGTTCAAGGCCGCGGCCGACACGATGCTGACCATCGCCGCCGACCCCAGGCACCTCGGCGCCCGGATCGGCATCACCGCCGTCCTCCATACCTGGGGCTCAGCGCTCACCCATCATCCCCACATCCACATGATCGTACCGGGCGGCGGCATCTCGCGCGATGGGACACGCTGGATATCAGCACGCCCGGCCTTCCTGCTGCCGGTCCGCGTGCTCGGCGCCCTGTTCCGCCGGCTGTTCCTGACCCGCCTTCGCGCGCTGCACGATGCCGGCAAGCTCGCCTTCTTTGGCAGCCTCACGCATCTCGCCGAACGACGCGCATTCCTGCGGCACCTCTCGCCGGTCCGCAAAAAGCGCTGGGTCGTTTATGCCAAGGCCCCGTTCGCCGGGCCCGAGGCCGTGCTCGCTTACCTCGCGCGCTACACCCACCGCGTTGCGATATCGAACAGCCGCCTCCTCCGGTTCGACGAAGCCGGGGTCACCTTCCGCTACAAGGACTACCGCAAGGCCGGTGCCGGACGGCAGCAGGTCATGACCCTTGGGGCCGACGAGTTCATCCGCCGCTTTCTTCTCCACGCCCTGCCGCGCGGGTTCCACCGCATCCGCCACTACGGCCTCCTCGCCAGCGCACGCCGCAAGGATCATCTCGAACGCGCCCGCCGTTTGCTCAGCGCCGCGCCTCCACCGGCCGCCGACTCGATCGATGAGCCCGAGGCCCGGCCGCTGTGCCCGTGCTGCGGCGGCACCATGGTGATCATCGAGGTCTTCGAACGTCGCTATCAACCCCGAGCGCCGCCACCGCCATCACTCTCATCCGGAACACAGGCGCCGTGATCCGGCACGGCTCATCCACTCCCGTACCCGGCGCAGCCCTGCGTCCGGAAGCGGACACACTTGCGCTCGCACTGCCCAAAAGCAGACGCCGCTATATCAAAATCGGCCCGTCCGCTTTTCGGCGTCCGCTCGCTCGACCTAAATCCGGACGGTCCGCTCTCAGATGCGTCCGATTTTGGGCAGCAACGTCCAACCCCACGGTCTGCGCAAAACCGCTTTCCCCATAGCTCAGTCTGTGCAGCCCGCGGTTCGGGCATCGAAGACTTTCCGACGCCTGGCGGCGTCTGAAACTCTCAACGCCAGCCGACCGGCGGCTTTCGGGGCCGAAAATCGAGAAGCGGACATCGGCGATCGCCTTTCCGCGATCACGTCAATCGACCGATCCCGGGCACGCGACCATTTCGGCTGATAGCTTGGCTCGACGGGAACTGTCGCGGTGAGACTCCCCACAGCATTCACCTCATCTCAATTTGCCTGAAAATTAAGGTTTGTTTAACCATCTGGCGCCACGATCTCCCCGTGCCGCACCCCCATGTGCCCCACACACATGCGGCATCAAGTAGGGCGGCGGTCGCTGGTCCCGGCCGCCGTCCAGCTTCCAGACTTGCGCCGGGTCCTTATGCTCGCGCACCGCCAGACAAATAAGAAACCGCGCGACGCTTGGCAGGCTTAAACGGCTAACCGCGGCCCGTAATTAAAGGGCTTTCGGGCGGAGGCGCGAATTCATACGGCAGCGCAGCCGCGCCCGGCGACCCGCGCGTTACTTGCCCGTAGATGGCGAGGCCAAGTGGACTGTGCGCGATCAACGTCATTGCGAGCTGCGATGTGACCATCGCAGCCATACCCCACCACCAGGCGGCGTGCACCGATCCGCGACGCCGCATGTCCGAAACGATGCCGACGAGTGGCAGGACCATCACGGCCGCAAACACGGCCCATTCGGCAAACGGGATGAGGAGCGGCATGGGCAGCAGGCGGCCAAACGCGGGCCCGGTGAGAAAGGCCATCGCGCAAAAGAGGAGGCGCCTGTGCCATTCGGTCCGCATGCGCAGTGTGATGGCGGCCGCGACAAGCCCGCCGAAGCAGAGCATCGTCATCGAGTTCATGACGAGAAAATAGGCAGGCTGAAAAAAGAAGGGGACGGTCCCCTGACGCGCCATGGTCATGGTCGTGAAGATACCGACGCCGACCATCGTCGTGGCCCAGGCTGCGGCGAGCCAGCCTAACCGACGGTGAAGCGGCATCGATCCGCGCGTCACAAGGGCGCTTTGCGTTACATAAATCACGACCCAGCCGAAGAATATGACGGCATGAAAATGAACGAGCGGCGGAGCCGAGAAGCTCGAGCGCCCCATCGCCAGTTGCATGGAAAATCCCGCGACTATGATGGCTGCCATGACGAGCGCCATGAAGAGAAAGAACCGGTCGTCTCGGCCGTAACCGGGCCGCGGGTGTGCAACGGTCGCCAATTGAGCCTCCGAGCGGGGGGAAATCAGGCTTGCACTTTGCCGCGCCGAGCAATTGCTGTCACGTCGATTTCACACCTGCCGCAGAGTCCGGCCGCCACAGGATCACCGGTCATCTTGCTGAGTAAGATTGGTCGACCAGGGATTGGCGGCTTCTAGCCGTGGATTTAAGATAGCGGAAATTATCGAAGGGGTTCTCGGTGACGAAGTGGATCGTCCAAATGCCGCCTGCAGCGTCGCGAGTATCCGCCTCCCTCTAGCTTGGACAGGTGTAGCGATACCACTTGCGCGCGACGCCGGGCAGCCAGCGGAAGCTGGCCGGATCGTTTACCTGTTTGGAAACGCTGACCGTGCCGTTCGTGTCGACTTCGCTGACCCTGTTGGCACCCTCCAGCCAGCTACGGACCGTGCTGCGCGAAGCGATGGCCCCGACAAGCGTCTCATTGGTTTGCGACAATCGATCCGCGCCGAGCCTGATACGCATCGTGAAGGCGTCGCCCTTCCGAAGCGTGCCTGTGTGCGTGACCTCGGCGCCTTGCTCGCTCCAGCACGATCGGGAGACACCATGCTCGGTTGCGAACTCATAGCCCACGCCTATGGCCATGATCGATTGCTGTAGGGTTGGAGCCACGACGGAGGTTCGCAGCACCGCTTCGATCGGCGCGCCCGGTCGGATGACGGCGATGACATAGGTTTCGGCGTAGGAGGGTATGAAGTCGAATGACCGCCCAGCGCTCGCACTCCGCACCATCAACAGCGTTCCGGCGGCGTCATAGACTTCGATGATGACTTTCCCGGCGAGACTGACGTCGATGCTTCGCGTTTCCCCGGGCACGCCGGCAAAATAGAAATAGCGCACTGCGTTGCGCTCACCAGCCGCAAGCGTGAACGGCTGGCCGACCGGCAAAGGCTGTGCGCTTTCGATCTGCGCCATCGCGGGACCGCCAATCATCGCGACCGCGATCGCCAGCACGAAGAGCTTCAGATGATGTTTCATTGCGCGCGCCCCCGCTTGCGCATGGCGTCGAGAAACGCCGTGAGCGCCGCCTCCGATTCCGCCCTCGCCTTGGCGCTGGCGGCGATGTTGCGGGCGAGTTCCGCAGCCGCCTGACGCTGTTGTTGCTGCTGCGCCTCGCTCCACTCCGGAGCCGCGGGGGCTGGCGGTGACGAGACGGTAAGATGGCTACCCGATGCCGCGACTGGACCAGAGGATGCGCCGGGCGCGGGCCATGCTCCCCGCCAGTTGGTCCGAATGACTTCTCCGACGCTCATCGAATAGCGCCTGTTGCCTTCTTCGGCATCGCTCAGTCGTTTGGAGGAATGGCAGTCGGGCTCGCGAACGATTGTCTCAAACTGTGCAACATAGCTCTGGAACGCGCGGCCAAACTGGCGCGTCAGCACTTCCTGATGGACATTCGATCCCTCGCCGATGTCGACGACCGCTGAAAGATATGTGTCGTAAGACCCGTCCTTCTGTATCGTGCACCAGCCATATTCCGCCTTGGCAGGGGTCACGACGGCGATCGACAGCAATATCCCCAAAAAAAACCGATGCATCCAAGCCCCCTCGTTTGCATGTGTGAAAATCTATACCGAATATCCGCAGACATTGGCGAGCCATTTCTGCCAAATCAAGGCTCGCCGAGAAGCGTCTCAAGACAGGCGAAAATGCCGCTCCGCATTGCGATGAAAGATGCTGGCGCGCTGGCTGGCCGTCAGGTCGGCGCCTTCGATGAAGGTCACCGCATCGCGCGAACTTTCATAGGGATAGTCGATCGCCCACATGACATTCTCGATGCCGGCAACTTTGATCACGAGATCAAGCACATCGGGAGATTCAAAGCCGCTGGTCGTCACCGCGAAGTTCCGCCGGAAATAGTCGCTGGGCGCTAGCGACAAGGGTTTCATCCGCCCGTCCTTTGCCCGGCGCGCCGCCATATGATCGAGGCGCCACATCCAGAAGGGCAGTGCTTCCCCCATATGCCCAAGGATGATGCGCAGCCGCGGATAACGGTCGAAAACCCCGCTCAGGATCATCCGTACCGCATGCGTCCCGGCTTCGACACCGAAGCCCCAGATCGACCCTCCCATGCTGTAGTCCCGAAACGTAGCGGCCATGCCATTGGACGGTGCGCGCGGGTGAAGATAAATCGGACGATCGAGCGCCTGCGCCGCCTCAAGGATCGGGGCAAAGCGCGGATCGTCCAGATAAAGATCGTGAGTGTGTGAATTGACGATAAAGCCCTTCAGGCCAAGCACGTTGACCGCGCGCTCCATTTCCCGCGTCGCTCTAACCGGATCGTGCGGTGCAAAGCAGGCAAGCCCGGCAAAGCGTGCCGGGTGCCGCGCGATGGCGGCGGCGAGATAGTCATTGGTTGTCGCTGCAAGCTCGCTCGCCCGGGCTGGCTCGAAGATTTGCACGCCTGGTATCGTCACCGACAGAAGGTGCATGTCGACGCCGGCTTCGTCCATGTCGCGGATGCGCTCGGCGTCCACATCGAGCAGCTGGCGGCGAAACCGCTCCTGGTTCGATCCGGGACGCGGATTGTCGAAAATCGACAGGATGCCGGTGGGAATATCCAGGCTGGAGTTGGGCTGTGACCGGGCAATCTCCAACCATGCCTTTGCGAGCTCCGGCGTGGCAAATGCTTCCTCGGTCGCGATCTTGCGCAGTGGCCCCTTGAGCAATTGAGCCGATGCTGTCCGGCTTGCCGCCGAGGCCCCTAGCACCGCCGTGGTCGCAGCCAGGAATTTCCGACGACTGGTGGTCATGGGCGTACCTCCGCGGAGGGCATCGCGAGATGGGACAGAAGGCCGCATGGAACGGAACTGCGAATATTCATGGAAGGTCTCCAATGGGCAAGATTTTGCGACCCCCATGGATTTGCCAAGATATTGCGCAGCTTTACCTGAGGCGGCAAGCCGAAATTCGTTTGCGCGTGGCGCGTGAGGTTTGGCCGGTTGGAGACAGGCAGCTTTTGAGCGCCAAACAACGAAAGCAGACGTTGGTTGCTTCGTGGTTGAAATAGACAGCGTCTTGGTCGCGACGGACGATGGCGGCTGACGCCGGAGCCGCCGACGCGCAAATACTAGGCTTGCCGCGCGCCTTCGATTCGATGGCGAGCAAAAAAGCCCCCGAGCTCGCGGTGTTCGTCGTGAATGATCAGGGGAAGATCGGCCTTGGGCATCCAAACGCGCCCGACTTCAACTGCCATGGCGACCGGCAGCGCCGGAAACAGGTGGATCTCCGCTTCGCCGCCATGTTCGCGCCGGATTTCGCCAAACGTCTCGCGTAGCAGAGTCCGAAAGCGCGCTAAACAGTCGGGATTGGCCAGAATGTCATTGCCAGGCTCGGCCGCCTCGATCGTCCAGATCGGGCAATCGGCGCCGAGGACAGCGGCGATCCGCTCGTCGGCGATATGGGCACTGACGCCAAGATTCAGCGCGACCTTCGCCGCGCCGCGCGCTCCGGCGCGCCGGGCCCGGAAGAGGATCTCTGGTCGGCCCTCGCGCCAGGCCCACCCTCGCGGCTCACGGCTGATCTGGCGAACATCGACATCGGCAATATCGCCGAGCAGGCGCCCCAGTTCGACGAGCAGCGGCTGGGGTCCGATGGCAAAGACCGACACATGACGCATTTCCCCGCTGCGGAGGCGCTCCCCGACCTTGAGCGCAAATTGCCGCCGCAGATTCTCGACCTGCAGCGTCCAATATTGTGCTTCGCTGTCGCGATAGTCCGAGCCAATGACTTCGAGGCTGATCGGCGCCTGAAGCGGGTAGCGTCCGGGAAGAACCGCCGCCTTGCTCATCGCGGTCGACACGAGGCAATCATGCTCACCGATCCGCGCCGCATAGTGAAGGATGTGCGTTCCCCGGTCGGCAGCGATGGCTGTCACCATGGCGATCCGTTCTTCATGCGCCTGCTTCATCGCGAGCAGGCCCGGCTCGGGATGGCCCGGCACGTCCTCGCGGTCGATCAGCCGGTGGTGCGGATCGCAAAGCAGCATGAGATTGTCGACCGAATTGGCGAGCAACGCCGACCGTACCGAATCGCCCCGGGGGCCATCGGGCGCCGCTGCGACGATATGGGCGATATAGGCCTTATTGAGTTTCTCGCGGCCCGAGACAATGTCGCCGAGTAGAAGCTCGTTGCATCCCTCGTACTGGCAGCGACCCGCCGCGCCCGTCCACAGGATCAGACGGTTCTTCTCCGAAACCCTTACGCCTGCGCGTCCCTTGTTCGCCGCTACGACGCTCATGCAGCAAGCTGCGTGGTTGAAGCGGCAAGTGAGCCCGCGACCACCGTGTCAAAGGGCAGATCCTGGAGATGATCCGCCAGCTGCGCGCGCGCGACGGGTGCTGCCGCGCGAGCCTCGGCGGTGGTGATCACGGCACGGCTCGCGCCCATGCCGAAGAATTCGTCAATTGCGGTGGTAAGCCGCGCAGGGCAGCGGCCCCCTGGACCCGCGACGACGCGCCGATCATGCTCGCGCCCGCCGCCCGCCCAATGTCCCGTCGCTTGCCAAGCCTCGTAGAAACGCAGCCAGTCGGCAATCCAAGGGATGGTTGTCTCAGCGATGGCTTGCGACGCGTCCCAGCCGCGTTCGCGGGGATCGAAGAGACAGAGCGGCGGTAGGCGGACAAGGCCTTCGTCAAAGACGTGCGGAATAGGCGTGTCCGGTTCTTCCGCGCGCCGGGTCACCGGCGGGCTGTGGACCCTGACTTCCGGAAAATCTGCATGTGCGAAGCTGAAGCTGTCGCAATTGCGACGCTGCACATAGAAAATCGACACATCATACGGGCAGGACAACGCGGTAACCGTTCCCCGCCACAGCGCCATGCCGCTGCCGAGAAGGATAGTTCGAAAGGGCCATGCCCGCCGGATCAACCGGTCCTGCTCGGCGAGCGGCATCACCGCCACGGACGACCTCCATAATATTGGGTTGCCGGAACCGGGCGGGCGTGCGCTGCAGAAGGCAGCATCGTCGCGGGAAGGATCAAGCGCCCCGACCCAGCCTCGTAACGCGATGTGCCCAGTTCCTTGTCGCGGCCCATGCGTTCGGCGAAATCGCGGATCGCCTTGCCCGCCGCATGTTCCCCGAAGAGATCGCCCAGAATTTCCTGCCGCTCGCGCAGCGTCAGCGTGTCGCGGACATAGCGCGCAAGCTGGCGAACGAGGTGGTTGAGATCGCCAAGCCAAATAGTCTGCTCATAGGCTGCCGACGGCCAGCGGTCAGTGAAGACGTCTTCGCGGCAGCGCGGATTGCTCTCGGCGATCAACTGGTTGCGCTCCACCTCGAACTGGAAACGGTCGCGCAGCGCGACGGCATGTTCAAGCACCGCCGCCGCGAACGTTAGGCTGGACGCATGATATCCGGCGACTAGCTTGGCTAGCAGGACGCTCGGCGGGCAGCGTCCATCGCGGCGATCGTAACGCAGGTTGCGATAACGCTTAAACAGCTGGAGGCTGGCAAGCGCGCGCGACATGCCGTGCGGCGCCACCTGGTCGGGGAGCGGCTCGACATCGGCTTTCGCGACGGCAACTGAATCCCGGGCGATCGCGACCGCGAACAGCGGCTCGGCGGGCGTGTTCTCCTTGAACCACTCGGTAAAGCCATAGGGATTGGCGGTCACCCGCTTGCCGGGGATGTGCGGCGTTTCAACCCGGTGGTGAAAAATCGTGCTCTGCCGGTCGGGCACGCCGAACTGCAGGATTGCAGGCGTCAGGTCGACATGCATCTTGTCGGCATATTGCACCTGCACACACCGCGTGCAGCGCGTCGTCACATCATAGTAGCGCGACCCCGGCTCGCCACGGATCGTGCGGTGGAGGAGGTCGAGAACATACGCCGGCCCACGATCGACGTCGGGGTGCAGCTCGACCATCGCGTCAACGTCGAATTCGTCGTTCGTCGCGCGGGCCGCGACCGACGAACCCTGTGCCACGCCGCCTTGCCCGTAGACCCGCTCGACGCGGCCGCGAAGTGGGCTGCCCTCGCGCTCGATCCAGTCGGCGAGCGTATGGTAGCGGCCCTCCGCCTTGGCATAGTCGCTCGGCGGCAGCTGGACCGATCCCAAGGTTTCCGCAAGGAGGAGGTCGGCTTCCGATGCGATCGGGCCAAAGCGGTCAAAAGAAGGACGATCCATGCCAACAACTCCCTGTATTTAGCCATTGCCCTTCCCTCGCATGGGAACTATGGCAACGATCGTTGGTTTACAGTTCATCCAATATAGTCACTGTTTGTAAACCATCAAGGGGAAGGGTCAAAAAATGATCGGATCACGGTTGCGGTTGGCACGAACGGCCGCAGACTTGTCGTTGCGCGATCTTTCGGCGGCGATCGACGGTCTCGTCAGCGCGCAGGCCATCGGCAAATATGAACGTGACGAAGCGATGCCGGGCTCGGCGGTTCTGAGCGCCATGATCAGGGTGCTTGGCGTCTCGCGCGATTATCTGATGAACGCCGATCAGCTCGCGCTCGAAGGGGTCGATTTTCGCAAGAAGCCGAGCTCCAGCCGCCGTGAGGAGGCGCAGGTGCAGGCAACCTTACTCCACCGTGTCGAAAATTACCTGATGGTCGAAGAAATTCTCGCACTCGAAAGCATGGTTTGGGACAAACCGCGCCATGCGCCCTACCCGCTGCACGACATCGTCGAAGCCGATCAGGCAGCGATGCAGCTTCGCGAAGCTTGGGGTCTTGGCCGCGATCCGATCCCCAACCTCGTCGAGTTGCTCGAGGAAAGAGGGCTGAAGGTAGTCTGTGAGCCGCTAGCGGACGCGATCGACGGCATGACGGCATATATACGTCGTGCCGACGGAGGCTCGATTCCTGTGATTGTCATCAACGCGCGGCATTGGGGTGAGCGGCAGCGCTTCACGCTTGCCCACGAGCTTGGTCATATCATTATGATGATGGGGAGCGAGCTCGGCGAAGCCGAGATCGAAAAGGCGGCGCACCGGTTCGCCGGCGCGTTCCTGATGCCCGCAGAGATATTATGGGCTGAAATTGGGCGGCACCGCACGAACGTCAGCCTCGGCGAGCTATTTTCGCTCAAGAGGCTTCTCGGCGTATCGGTGCAGGCGCTCACCTATCGCTGCAAGGATCTTGGTATCGTCGGCCCGGCCCTCTTCAAAAGGCTGTTCGACGAATTCAAGGCCCAGGGTTGGCGGTCGCCACCCTATGCCGAACCCGATCCAGTACCGAAAGAGGCGGCGCAGCGCCTGTCCCGACTTTGCTTTCGCGCGGTCCAGGAGAACATGTTATCCGAAGGTCGCGCCGCCGAGGCCTTGGGTATTACGGTCCGCGAACTCGATCGCCGGATGTCGGCGCCCTGGGAGGCAATTCGCAAGCACGCATGATTGTCGTAATTTCCGACACGCCAGTACTGCTCGATCTCGAGCATAGCGAAATGATCGAGCCGGCATTGGGGCTGCCGCTCGAGTTTGCGGTTTGCGACGCGCTTTACGAAAGCGAGATCCAAGGTGCGGAACAGGAAAAAATCTTTGGAAGCCGTTTGCGGGTCGAGATGCTTGACGAGGTAGAATTGTTGCGCGCGACGATGCTGCGGCGATCGTGCCGCGGCATTTCGGTCAGCGATTCCTTCGCCCTCGCGATTGGCGAGGCTCGCAAGTGGCCGCTTCTGATTGGGGGCGGTCATCTGCACGGCGAAGGGACGAAGCTGGGCATCGAGTGCCGCAGCCTGTTGTGGTTGATCGGAGAACTCGAACGCGCCGGCACCGATCCCGAGCATCTCGGTGCGATGCTCACACGGCTGGCGCCGCGTTCCCGGTGTACGATACCACCTGACGAAATCGAACGACGGAGGGAGGCGATCAGAAGGCGAATCATTCGATGAAGCCGCCCTTTGCAAAAATTGGCAGGCAAGTTCGAAACCGGGCGCTTCGATGCGATAGCCGCCAATTTGGGTACATCTCTGCTTCGCGAAAGGACGGCCACCCTGTTCCTCACGCGAATTGGTCGCTAGGCTCGACCTTGCGAGGAGGGGCCTCATGACGCTTCGATCCTGTTTTGCGGCGCTGTTCCTCAGCGTCGGCACGCTTATGTCGTCGCCAGCGACGGCAGACGATGTCGCGCCGAGCGCCCGTGTATCGAGCGCGGTTCTCGTGCGCGAGGGCCCGTCGACAGACACGCCCGTCCTCGCACGTCTGCGACCCGGTGACAGCGCGACGCTCATCGGCGAAGTTAGCGGCTGGTACGTCGTCGAGCTCGCCGATGGCACTCGCGGCTATGTCAGCAAGGCGTGGACGATCGTTCGTGCCGAAGAAGGCACCGAGGCGCTCGCACAGAGCCGTTACAAGATCCATGTCATCGATGTCGGCACCGGCCTTGCGGTGTTCGTCGAAGGCCCCGGCTTCACGCTGCTTTACGATGCCGGAAGCCAAGACGATCTCCACGACGGCGATGAGAACCGCGTCGTAGCCTACATCCGCGCGGCGCGCCCCGACCTCACACGGATCGATCACCTGATCCTCAGCCACCCGCACAAGGATCATCTTCAGTTGATGCCTGCAGTCTTCGACACGTTTCAGATCGGCAACGTCTGGGAGTCAGGGCGCGTCAACAAGACCGATGGCTATTGCCATTTCCTCAAGGCCGCGATGGCGGAACCGGGCGCACGCTATCATGATGCGATTGCGTCGAACGCGACGCGCAACGTGACCTTCACCGGAACCGGCTGCAACGGCACCGTGACCGTGCGTCAGGCTGAGATGATGAGCGAGGCACCGGTCGAGCTCGGGACGGGCGGGCGGATGCGGTTTCTCTATCGCGACGCACATCCCTATTCCGATCCTAACGGCAACAGCGTGGTTGTACGCCTCGATCTCGGCGAAAAACGTATATTGCTTGCGGGCGACGCTGAAGGTGGAGAACGTGAGCTCCCCGCGACGCCTCCTAGCCCGCGGAGTATCGAGGCGAAGCTCCTTCTATGCTGCGCCGCCGATCTCAAGTCCGACGTCCTTATTGTCGGCCATCACGGCAGCCTCACTTCGTCCCGAACAGCTTTTCTTGATGCGGTGGGCGCATTAATCTATGCGATTTCGTCAGGCCCCTACCCCTATCACCGCGTAAGGCTACCCGATGCCGAGATCGTTTCCGAACTCGAGCGGCGGGGCCAAGTCCTGCGAACCGACCGCGAAGATGGGTTTCGCCTCGAAGATGATGCGCGCGCTTGTGAAATGCGCGACCGTAAGGTCGGGCCGGACGCCGACGAGATGCCGGGCGGATGCGACAATATCCTGATCGATATCGGCCCCGGCGGTTCAATCCGTTCAGGTTACAGCGGTTTGAGTGACTAGCGGCGACATTCGCCGCGATCAGCGCCGGCCGCAGCCGGAGCCGACGGGAGACGAAGATGGCAAAAGACGAAACCGAGGGTCGCAATCTCGTCATATGCTGTGACGGGACCAATAACGAAATCGGAACGCGGCTTTCGAATGTCCTGAAGCTCTACAAGATTGCCGAGAAGAGCGAGCGTCAGATCGCTTACTACCACCCCGGGATCGGCACGATTGCAATGCCGGGCACTTGGGGAAAATGGCGGCGGACGACCTCATCGCTCTTCGAGATGATGACGGGGCATGGGCTCGATCGCGACGTTCTTGCGGCTTATTGCTTCCTTTGCCGCCACTACCGCGAAGGGGACCGCATCTATCTTTTCGGTTTCAGCCGCGGGGCTTACACCGTGCGCGTGCTCGCGGGCATGATCTATCTCGTAGGCTTGCTGCGCGAGCATCAGATTAACTTCGCCGAATATGCACTTAAAGCCTACAAGCGATCGAGCGAGATCGACGGACACGCGACCGCACGCGAGTTTCGTGATGTCGTGCGGCCGCAGGTGGCCGCCGTTGATTTCCTCGGCGTGTGGGATACTGTCGCCTCGGTCATCGTCCCGGGGAGCACACCCCTATCCGACCCGACGCTCGAGGAACTTCCGTTCACCCGCCACAATCCCGCTGTCGCCGTGTTTCGCCACGCAATGGCAATCGACGAGTTCCGCCGCATGTTCCGCATTCTCCCGTGGAAGGAGCCCCAAGAATTTCGGCCCAATCGCTATTCTCAGGACGAAACCTTCCCCGCGCAGGATTGTCGCCAAGTCTGGTTCGCTGGCTGTCACTCCGATGTCGGTGGCGGCTTTGCAGAAACCGAAAGCGCGCTCTCCAAATATCCGCTTATTTGGATGATCGAAGAGGCCCAAAAGCACGGCCTGCGCGTTCGCACCTCGATGGTCAATCATATCGCGCGCGGTCAGCCGCGCGAAGGCGCACGAGACTATATGAAGCCCGATCCCGCCGGCCTGTTGCATCGCTCGCTGAGCTGGGGCTGGACCCCTTTCGAGATCGTCCCCAAGGCCAAGAAGTATCTCGACTGGACCGAACGGCGGTCATTTCTCGGCTATTATCTTCCGCGCGGTGAGCCACGCACGATTTTACCAAACGCGAGGGTGCATACGTCAGTGATCGACCGGCAAGGCGCAGTGCCTGGTTACAAGCCGGTCAATCTTCCCGAAATATTCCAGACCGAAACGATCTTGGGACCAGGCCAATCTGATCCTAATGGTGGACGATGAAATTGGATTTCTCCATCCTCGCCAAATATCTCTGGAGAGATGACCATAATTCGCTTCCCCTATGACAATAAAGGTTCGGCAAAATCAGTTTTAAATCGCTTCCGATTGTGTCACATAAGTCCGGGGATGAGGGAGATGTGCTGTGGCTGATGCCGGAGCTCTCGTGGGGCCAGTGCCAAACATTGTTGAGATTTCGCTGCGACTCATGCGCGGATCGACGGCAGAAGAAGCGCTAAAGGATGATCATGACTTCACGCCGATGCCGAGCAGTATCGGGCAGCTCTATTTCAACCAGTCCGCTGCGCACCCGCCGGGTTGGGTGAATTTCTTGGAAGAGATTGCACCGGCAGCGCGCGACGAGTTCCGTGCACAAAGCTGCTCGGCCGTCCTGTTCGTAGAAACCAAACACCCGGCCAAGCGGCTGTTTGCCATTTGTTTTGGGCAGGGCCATCATGCATTGGCCGACGGCGCCGTCGAGACGGGGTTCGGCTTGAAGGTTACGCTTAACCTCGTATCGCGCGATCGTCTGCGTGTCATTGATAGCGCACAGCTCGACTCGACCGTTATGCAAAAGCGCACTCAAGCGAGTCGTAATGCAGATCTTGGTGCTTTCGAAGTGGATACAGACCGAGATTTGGTTCGGCTCGCGTCGGGCATTCCGTCATCGAGCGACTTTGCTAAGGCGCTTACCGGCCGCGACGCGCTAAAATTCCGGGCGCACCTTGCTCCGACGCGTGTAGTTGCTCAGTGCGAGCGTGCGCTCGAACTCTATGGCGAGACGTCCTACCAACGCGACTTCGGCTTTATCGACCACGTGCAGCCCGTCTCCAGTCGTACGCTGATCCAGGCCCTCGATGACATGGTTTTCGAGGAGTTGAAGATCTTGGTCGATGGCGGCGTCTCCGACCTGCATCTCGCAATCCCTGACATACTGGGTCCAGAGGACTCGGTAGAGATAGGCTATTTTGGTCTGGGGCTGAGCTCCGGCAAGGAGAGCTATCTGGAGCTGGCGATCGAGGACTACGTTTCCGAGCTTAGAAAAGGGAAGTTCGACACCATCACTGACATGCGGGCACTCAAACCATCGCACGAGATTCGCGTAATGAAAAACGGACGCAGCGACGGCACACATCGCCGAAAGCTGTATTCCTGCTTTGTCTTCGAGACGAGCGATGCGGACAATAGCTACGTCCTATTTGACGGGATATGGTATCTGATTGAGGACAAGTTTCAGAAAGACGTCGAACGCAGCTACCAAGCCCTCCTGAAACCGTCGTTCTTAACCAAAACGGTAGCGAAAACGGAGCAGGCGTTGATCGCGGCGCTTATCGCCGACCAACGACTTCTTTGCCTCGATCAGACCCGCTCCAATCCTGCCGGCGCACCCACCGCCAAGATCGAGGCCTGCGATTTCCTCTCTCGACAAAGCGAGCTGATCCATCTCAAGGACGGCCACTCATCGGCCCCGCTCAGCCATTTATGGAACCAAGCGTTGATCTCCGCCGAGGCGTTTATGAGCGATTCAAAATTTCGGGGCGACTTTCGGCGGGCCGTAACAAAGCGCGAGGCGAAATATAATCGCCAGGGCTTTGCCGCCCTCATTCCGGACGGACGCACTAGGCCTACTGCCAAGGATTTCACTGTCATATATGGCGTGATGCGTCATGCGCACAAAAAGTCGAAAAATCTCAACCTTCCGTTCTTCAGCAAAGTGGCGCTTCGCGCCGCAGCCGCGCGCATCGATCGAATGGGATTCAACGTCCAGCTTCACCTGATTGAGAAAGAGTAGTCTATCAGTCCGATTTGATTCTAATTTCGTTTGTTTCTGTCTGTTAGTAGCGCTTTGATGGCGCACAGCCTGGGGAAGGTTTGGTCGCTTTTGGTTCAAAATTCCGACTTCAAGGCGGTTGTGCCGAAAGAGATTGTACACGCCGCTTCCGCAAATCATGTCCAATCTGGGCTACCTATCCCGAAGGCGGCCCGCGTGCAGATTTTTTCTCCGGACGACTGGGAGGGATTCACTGAGGAGTGGGCCAGTTCGCTCACAGGCTATGCCATCGTGCGGCGCTTCGCCGGCGCCGGAGACATGGGCCTTGATGTCGCCGGCTTCACCGATGCTGCCGGCTTCAGCGCACCTTGGGACAACTATCAGTGCAAGCGATACAATCATCCGCTGCGGCCCGCAGACATCCATGTCGAAATTGGAAAGATCATCTACTATTCGTGGCTAGGTGAATATACGGTGCCGAGAAGGCACTATTTCGCCGCGAGCAGAGACGTAGGCACTACGGCCGCAAAGCTTCTCCTTGATTCAAACAAACTTAAGGAAAGCGTCGGGCAGGCTTGGGAAAAGCAGTGCAGGCATCAAATCACAACGACGGCAGACGTGGCACTCACAGGAGACCTACTCTCCTATTTCGACGCCTTTGACTTTTCGATCTTCGCTTCAAAGAGCGTGCTGGACCTGATTGCGCAACATGAAATGACCAAATTCCACTCGGTTCGTTTCGGCGGCGGCCTTCCGCCGCGTCCGGCCCCACATGGTCCCCCGGCGGAGCCCGCCGCGCACGAGAGCAGGTATATCCGGCAACTCCTAGATGCTTATGGAGACCATCTGGGCGAACAGGTGCCGGATCTCCCCGCCCTCGCCCTGCAGCCGCCGCTGCAACGCGATTTCAGTAGGCAGCGCGAACGCTTTTACAGCGCGGAGGCGCTTAGGAATTTCTCTCGCGACACCGTGCCCGAGGGCACGTTCGACGCCCTGCAGGAGGAAGTCTTCCAAGGCGTCGTTGACCTATGCGAGAGTTCGCATTCTACGGGGTTCGAACGCATGAAGGCGACCGTGTCGCAAGCGGCCCAGATAGCCGCGACATCCAACCCGCTGGCCCCAGCAACACGCGTTCAGGATCGGCAGGGTATTTGTCATCAGCTTGTCAACGAGGATCGCCTTCATTGGATATCGCCCGATGAGTAAACGCGTGAGCCCGTTCAACAGCCCGTTGGAAACCGGCGTCCGCGCGCTGTCGATTCTGGAGGCGGCGCACCCCAACGGCTGCGATTTGCAGAGGCTGGTCGAACTTGATTATCTCGTGGTTCATTCCGGGGACGCCGGGGGTCCGGAGAGCCTGCACGCCGCCCTGCCTATGCGCGCGGGCGAACTGCTGGTGCGCAGGGAAATCATCGAGAAGGGACTGCTGTTGATGGCGAGCCGCGGGCTGGTAGAACGGGTAGCGAGCCCGGACGGGATTTTCTATCGCGCAGGCGAGGCTGCGGCGCCCTACATGGCAGCGTTGAGCGCGCCTTACTCAACTGAGTTGCGCGCCCGAGCAAACTGGGCCGTGCAGGCATTCGGCCATATGACCACCGATGCGATCCGCACCATTACCCAGCGTTTCTTCGAGAGATGGACTACCCAGTTCCAACCTGGGCAGCTTCGGGGACCTACCGCGTGAGCGACTATCTGCGTCTTGACCAACTGAGCTTTACAGGTCCTTCCAAGCACAGCGAAATCCGCTTTTATGCGGGCGTCAACGTGATCTGTGGCGCGTCGGACACCGGCAAATCGTTCCTTGCCGAGGCAGTCGATTTTATGCTCGGCGGATCTGATCTGAAGGTGATCCCGGAACGAGAAGGCTACAGCACGATCGAGCTCGGTCTATCCAGCACCGAAGGCGAATCCTGGACCTTCGAACGCGCGATCTCGGGCGGGGATTTTGCCCTGCGTCAGGGCGGTGTGACAGAAAAGCTGCGCCAATCGCATGCCCATGAGCGCGTAGACAATGTCTCGGGATTCCTACTGGAGAAAATCGGTCTTCTCGGAAAGCGGATCCTGAAGAGCAGCACGAAGAGCAAGACGAATAGCCTCAGCTTTCGTAATCTTGCGCGTCTGGTGATAGTGCAAGAAGGGGAAATCCAGCAAAAGGGATCGCCTTTCTGGGGCGGGCAGTACACGCTAAAGACGGCCGAACTCGCCACGATCAAGCTACTCCTGACCGGCATTGATGATTCCGCCGTCGTGTCGGCCGCGTCCGACGAACCCGACCAAGCCGGACAAATCGGGTTGCTCGACGAGATGATCGCAGACCTTGCGTCGGAAATCATCGATATGGGAGAGGAGAAAGGCGAGCTCGAAGCGCAGTTGGAAAAGCTCGATTCCTCCGTGGCGGAACATCGGGACAGCGTGTCCAATGCGCAGAGGACCCTTGACGCGCAGATGGAGGAGCGCCGAGAACTAGCGAAGCAGCGGCGCGGAATCGACGACCGTCTCGACGAGATCCTTGAACTGCTCGCGCGTTTCAATCTGCTTCGGGAGCATTATGGCGTCGACCGGGAGCGCCTGAGGGCCATCCAGGAGAGCGGGACGCTGTTCGCGTATGTCGGGCGTGTGGCTTGTCCATTATGCGGAGCGGACCCCGAGGCGCAGCATTCTGAAGCCGATTGCGAGGGGAATGTTGCGACGATCGTCGAAGCGGCGACGGCCGAAATCAGTAAAATTGAGCGACTGTCGGAGGAACTTGCCTCGACGGTAACTGACCTGCTGGCCGAAAAAGACAGCCTTTCAGAGCTACGGGCGACAGTCGAGAATGCCTTTGCGAATGTTGACGCAGAGATCCGGCAGACCATGGCGCCCGAGGTGGAAGAGGCCCGCGCCAAATTCACCGACATCATCGAAACCCGGTCAGCGGTCCGCGGATTTTTGGCCTTATTCGATCGGTTCGAAAAGCTTGAGGCGCGCCGCGCAAGTCTCGATGACGTGGCGCCAGAGCCTGCCGCAAATGCTAAGGTTGCGATTGGCTTCTCGGAAGTGGTCGCACACCAGTTCTCGTTGAAGGTCGAACAGATCCTCAAAGCGTGGAATTTTCCTGGCGAATGCCGCGTCCATTACGACAAGGATGCGAGCGATTTCGTCATCGACGGTAAACCCAGAGGCAGTCGCGGCAAGGGACTGCGCGCAATTACGCATGCCGCCGTTTCGATCGCATTGCTCGAATTTTGCCAAGAGCATGAACTGCCGCACCCGGGCTTTCTGCTCCTGGACTCCCCGCTCCTTGCCTATTTCAAGCCCGAAGGGGACGAGGATACCGCGCTGCAGGGTACTGATTTGAAAGAGCGCTTCTATGGCTACCTCAAGGCACATCATAGCGTTGAAAGCCAGGTGATCATCATTGAAAATCAGCATCCGCCAGATAGCGAGCTCGCGGGCCTCAACCTTACAGTGTTTACGCGCAACCCGGCTGAGGGGCGCTTCGGGCTGTTGTGAGCACACTCAGGTCGCGCCCTTATTGGCACTCACGCCCTTCTCCTCTTGCGCAAGCTGCAACGAATGAGGAGCTGGTTTCCGTTGAGTAGTCAGCATGTCGAACTAACGAAATCAGGCGCATTGCTGATTTCCTGCTCTGACATTCGCGAACGGCAGGTTTCAGGCGGCCGCCTCGCGGCCGGCTACGGCTTAGATCGGGCGCAAACCGGCCGTTTATGGAGGATAGGCCGGGCGTTGAGAACAAGTTCGAGAACTTGCGCCGCCGCTTTTAGCCGAGGCTTGCACATATGCGGCGGCCGCCCGGCGGCGTCGCCTTTATCAAATGTCCGGCGTTCTGGCGACTGCGCGGACAAACAATCGCTCTCGATTTGAGAGTTTCTTCGCTCTTTTGTTGCTCAGTCGTGGCGCTTCACGATAATTTGCCGGCTCGCAAAGGAGAGCCTCATGAACACGCAAGTCATTGGAATCGTGCTTCTCGGAACCGCGCTCGCGAGCTGCGGCAAGGCCGAGCCACGCAGCAAGCAATATTTCGACGCACATGTCGACGAGGCCCGAGAGGTTTTCGCGGGATGCCAGGACGGATCGGTCCGCGGCGAGGAATGCAGCAATGCCGAGATGGCTGTGATCCGAGCCGATGCGAAGGCGCGCAGCAAGAAATTTTTCGGCGATGGGAAGGCTTATACGCCCCGTTGATCTGGCGCGACTAGAGCTCGGCAGCCGAACGCAGTTCGTCGAGTTGCTCCCGGCAAAGCCGTTCGACAATCTCGCGCAGGTTGCGCGCTGAGGCTGCGAGCGCTTCCAGATCGTCGGCGGTGATCTCGTAGCTCGGCGAATATCGTGCCTCGACGTATGCCCGCTTCAACAGCTCGAAACGGCGCCGATCCAATTTGCTCTCGCGCGGCCATGCTTCGATAAGCTGCGGTTCGCGGTCTTCGGCTAGCGAGCGCAAGAACTTGATGTTGTGCGAGCGCGGGAAATAGAAGGTACTGGTGAGCAAGAAGCATGCATATGCCCGCTCAACCGCCTGATGAAGCGAAAACGCGGCCGCTTTTCGCCAGACCAAGTCTGTATCACCGCGCTGGACCTGAAAATCGACAGTCTGCAATTGAACATCGATCGCCGGCAGGTTCGTTTCAAAATACTCTAGCGCCATTCGATACGCATCGGCCGCCGTCAGCGGCTTCGGGACCGCCAAAGGATGATTAGGCAATTCGTACAGCAGAATACCGTCGCGCAGAATATCCACCCAGAAATATTCGCCGCGGGTGAGCGCCCGGTTCACGTCGGCGAGCGTATGGACGATGATGTTGAGCGTTCGGCCAACCGCAGGATCGCGAAGGATCTTGTCCTCGGCGATATACCAATGGTCCGAAATATCGGTCAGGTCTTCGTGGCTAACGATGACGAGCAGATCGAAGTCGGACTGGTAGCCGTTTTCAGGCTCGTCGACCCAGTCGTTACGCGCATAGCTGCCGAACAGGACGATCTTTAGAATCTTGCCGTTGCGCTTCTCGGCTTTGGTCGCGCGCTCGATCGAACGCGCGAATTCCTCCATCAGCACATCCTTGATGCGCTGGAGTTCGCCCTGCTGCCTTTGCGGAAGATGATCGATGTCCGTTTTCATTTCTATCGCTGAATCTGGCGGACAATCAAGACTCTGGCAAGCCAAACTCGATTCAAAATGGACAGGATCGCGCTTCGGTTGGACGCAAGTTCCAGCGTCGCGCTTGACTCGGCAAGCCGAGAAGGAACAAAGAGGGAACGAATCAACTATCTGACGAGTCCTATGACATCATGCGCCACCCTGCCGTCCTCGCCGATCTTCGCGCCAAAATTGCGCGGATCGAAGGCGTCTGCGCGCGGCACGAAGTCATTCCGTTCGGCGTCGAGGCGGTCGATTCGCGGCTTCCAAGCGGCGGGATCACGACCGGCGCGCTCCATGAAGTTGCCGGAAGCTCCGATCTCGCCGACGATGCGAGCGCGACGATCTTCCTCGCCGGCATCCTCGCGCGGACCGAGGGCGCCGTCTTCTGGTGCCTGCGCTGGCACGACCTGTTCGCCCCTGCCCTTCACCTCGCGGGGTTGCACCCCGACCGCGTGATCCATGTCGAGGCGGGCAGTGACACCAATGTCCTGCTCGCGATGGAAGAATGCCTCCGGCACCCCGGCCTTGCCGGTGTCGTCGGCGAAGTCAGCAAATATTCGACGACGGCGTCGAAGCGGCTCCAGCTCGCCGCCGAGACCTCGGGCGTACCCGCGTTCGTCTTTCGCCGCGGCTGCAAGGCCGAGCAGGCGGCCGAGGGCAGCGCCGCGGTAACGCGCTGGCGGATCACCGCGAGCCCGAGCGAGGATCTCGGCATTCCGAGCCTTGGCCGTCCGCGCTGGCGCGTCGCGCTCGAGCGCGTCCGCGGCGGCAACCCACATTTCTGGATATTGGAGGGCTGCGATGCGACGGGTCGTATCGCTCTTCCTGCCGCACTGGTCGACCGACCGGCTGCGCAGGAAGACCGGCAAGCTGCGGCCTGACGGCGCCGCCCCTGCCCGGCCGCTCGTCACCGCGATCCCCGATCATGGCCGGCGGATCGTCGCCGCGGTCGACAAGGACGCCCGCGCGCTCGGTATCGCTCCCGGCATGACGATCACCAAGGCGCGCGCGTTTGCGCCCGAGCTCGATGTCGTGGATGCCGAGCCCGACGCCGACTTCGAGGGTCTGCGCCGTCTCGCGCTGTGGGCGGGCCAGCGCTATTCGCCGGTCGTCGCGCCCGATCCGCCCGATGGCCTGTGGCTCGATATCACCGGCTGCGCCGCGCTCTTCTCAAGCGAGCGCGCGCTGCTCAAGGATCTCCACCGCCGCACTTGCGCTTTCGGGCTGTCGCTCCAGATCGCGGTCGCGGACACCGCTGGCTGCGCGCACGCCGTCGCGCGGCATGTCCCTGCCGGCCGACCGGTGACGATCGAACCCGGGGCGCACCGCAAGGCGATCGCGCTGCTGCCGATCCGCGCGCTCCGCCTGCCCCCCGCCGACGTCGAAGGATTGCGCAAGCTCGGCTTCGAGCGGATCGAGCAGCTGATCGGAGCGCCGCGCGGCCCGCTCGCCAAGAGATTCGGACGCGAGCTGCATCGCCGCCTCGACCAGGCGCTCGGTACCCTGCCCGAGCCGATCGAGCCGATCTTTCCAGAGGAGCTGCCGCGCACTCGGCGCGGTTTCATGGAGCCGATCGCGACCGCCGAAGCCTTTGCGCAGGTCATCGGCGATCTCGCGCACGACATCGCCGGCCAACTCGGCCGCCTCGGCAAGGGTGCGCGCCGGCTCGACTGCTATTTCCACCGCGTCGATGGCCAGGTGCAGGCGATCCGGGTGGGTACCGCGGCGCCGTCGCGCGACCCGAAGCATCTCGCGAAACTGCTGTCGGCAAAGATCGAGACCGTCGAGCCCGGGCTCGGCATCGAGGCGATGACGCTCGTCGCGCCGCTCGTCGAGGTGCAGGCGCTGCGGCAGGGCGAGAGCCTCGAAAGCCTGACGCGGCGCGGTCCCGACCTTCCCGCGCTCGTTGATACGCTCGCCAACCGCTTCGGTCAGCGCAGCCTGCACCGGACGGTGCCCCGCGCCGGCGCGATGCCCGAGCGATCGGTGGCGATCACCCCGGCGCTTCGGCAAGTCGACGGCGCGACATGGTCCGACGAGCTGCCGCGCCCGTCGCGAATGCTCGCGCGGCCCGAGCCCGTCGATGTGATCGCGCTGCTGCCCGACGATGCCCCGCGCCTCTTCATGTGGCGCGGCAAAAGATATCGCGTGACGCAAGGCGACGGGCCCGAACGCCTGCAGGGCGAATGGTGGCGCGATGGCGGGATCGAAGGCGAAACCCCGCTCAGCGTGCGCGACTATTACCAGGTCGAGACCGAGGCGGGTGGGCGCTACTGGCTGTTTCGCCTCGGCGACGGCGTCCACGCCTCGACCGGATCGATGCGCTGGTTCATTCACGGAGCCTTCGCTTGAGTGCGGCCGAACCCGCCTATATCGAACTGCAGGTCACCACGCATTTCAGCTTCTTGCGCGGCGCCTCCTCACCCGACGAACTGTTTGCCGCGGCTTCGCTGCTCGGCCTGCCCGCGCTCGGCATCGTCGATCGCCATTCGGTCGCGGGGATCGTGCGCGCGTGGGATGCCGAAAAGGCGACCGGCGTGCGCGCGATCGTCGGGTCGCGGCTCGATCTCCTCGATGGCACTACGCTCCTCGTCTATCCGACCGACAAGGCGGCCTACGGACGCATGTGCCGGCTGCTCAGCGTCGGAAAAGGCCGCGCCGGTAAGGGCGCCTGCCATCTCGACTGGCCTGATGTCGAAGAATGGAACGAAGGGCTGATCGCCTGCCTTATCCCCGGCCGCGCCGACGCGAGGAACGAGGCCGCGCTCGAACGCACGCGGCGCATCTTCGGCGACCGCGCCTATATGGCGCTGACGATCCGCCGCCGCCCGCGCGATGCGATCCGGCTGCGCGACCTCGCCGCGCAGGCCGCCGCCGCGCACGTGCCGACGGTGGCGACCGGCGATGTCCTCTATCACGCCCCCGAACGCCGGCTGCTGCAGGATGTCGTCACCTGCATCCGGGAAAAATGCACGATCGACGATCTTGGCGATCGCCGCGAGCGCTTCGCCGACCGGCACCTCAAAGCCGCCGCCGAGATGGAGCGATTGTTCCGCCGCTATCTGAAGGACCCCTCGCCCGTCGCACGCACGGTCGAATTCGCGAACCGATGCACCTTCAGCCTCGAGGAGCTGCGCTACCAATATCCCGACGAAATCCGCGACCCCGGACGCACGCCGCAACAGGAACTCGAACGGCTGACATGGGAGAAGGCCCCGCTTCGCTATCCCGAAGGCATTGATGGCAAGGTGCGCACGCAGCTTGAGCATGAACTTCGACTGATCGGCCAGCTCGATTACGCACCCTATTTTTTGACGGTCCACTCGATCGTCGCCGAGGCGCGCCGCCGCGAAATCCTCTGTCAGGGGCGCGGTTCGGCGGCGAACAGCGCGGTCTGTTACGTGCTTGGCATCACCTCGATCGATCCGATCCGCACCGAACTGCTGTTCGAACGCTTCGTCTCGGCCGAACGGCGCGAGCCGCCCGATATCGACGTCGACTTCGAGCATGAACGGCGCGAGGAAATCATCCAGTGGATTTACGAGACTTATGGCCGGACGCGCTCGGCACTGACCGCGGTCGTCACGCGCTACCGCTCGCGCGGCGCGGTGCGCGAGGTCGGCAAGGCGCTCGGCCTCAGCGAAGATATGACCGCCGGGCTCGCGG
This sequence comes from Sphingopyxis sp. Soil_C_28, assembly GCF_057657055.1. NCBI lineage: Bacteria > Pseudomonadati > Pseudomonadota > Alphaproteobacteria > Sphingomonadales > Sphingopyxidaceae > Sphingopyxis > Sphingopyxis sp. Soil_C_28. The sequence continues at coordinate 681,512 of NZ_JBDGJE010000001.1, read as the reverse complement.
GCGCGGTGTGGGGCTATAGCCGCGAAGGCGTCGATAAAAGCCATGCTGCGGCGCTGAACCTCGACATGGGCGACAAGCGGCTGATGCTCACGCTCGAGCTCGCGCGCACGCTGATCAACACCCCGCGACACCTCTCGCAGCATCCCGGCGGATTCGTGCTGACGCGCGACCGGCTCGACGAGCTGGTACCGATCGAGCCCGCGGCAATGGACGACCGCCAGGTCATCGAATGGGACAAAGATGATATCGACGCGCTCGGCTTCATGAAGGTCGATATCCTCGCGCTCGGCATGCTGAGCTGCATGCGCCGCGGGTTCGAATTTCTCGCCGAGCACAAGCAGCTGAAGCATGATCTGTCGACGATCCCCGCCGAAGACCCCGCGACCTATGCGATGATCCGCAAGGCCGACACGCTCGGCGTCTTCCAGATCGAGAGCCGGGCGCAGATGGCGTCGATCCCGCTGATGGCGCCGCGCACCTTCTACGACCTCGTGATCCAGGTCGCGATCGTCCGCCCCGGCCCGATCCAGGGCGACATGGTCCATCCTTATCGCCGTCGGCGCAACGGCGAGGAAGAGGTCACCTATCCGACCCCCGAGCTGCGCCGCGTGCTCGAGAAGACGCTCGGCGTCCCGCTCTTCCAGGAACAGGCGATGCGCGTCGCGATCGAATGTGCAGGGTTCACGCCGTCGGAGGCCGATCTCCTCCGCCGCGCGATGGCGACCTTCAAGCTTACCGGCGGGGTCAGCCATTTCCGCGACAAGCTCATCAACGGCATGGTCGATCGCGGCTATGAGCATGAGTTCGCCGAAAAGACCTTCAAGCAGATCGAGGGTTTCGGCTCATACGGATTTCCCGAGAGCCATGCCGCGAGCTTCGCGCTAATCGCCTACGCCTCGTCATGGCTGAAGTGCCACCACCCCGACGTCTTCTGCGCCGCGCTGCTCAACGCGCAGCCGATGGGTTTTTATGCGCCCGCGCAAATCGTCCGCGATGCGCGCCAGCACGGCGTCGAGGTGCGTCCGATCGACGTCAACCACAGCCGCTGGGACTGCACGCTCGAAGAAAGTGGCGGTAAATATCTCGCGGTGCGCCTGGGGCTGCGTATGGTGCGCAGCCTTGCCAACGAGGACGGCGCAGCAATCGTCGCCGCGCGCGGTGATCAGCGCTTCACCAGCGTCGAGGAGATCCAGCGCCGCGCCGAGGTCGGGCGCGGCGCGCTCGACCGGATCGGCGATGCCGACGGGTTCGCTTCACTCGCCTGTTCGCGTCGCGAGGGCCTGTGGGAAGTAAAAGGGCTTGGCAACGCTGCTCTTCCCCTCTTCGCATCCGCCGACGAACGCGACCGCCAAATCCGCCGCGAAGCGAACGAACCCGTCGTCGCGCTCGCGTCGATGGGCGAAGGCGCCGAGGTCGTCGAAGATTATCGCGCCTCGGGACTGTCGCTCCGCGCCCACCCGCTCGCTTTCCTTCGGGACGAGCTGCGTGCCCGCAAGATGATCAGCTGCGAGCAACTGCAGGGCATCAAGGACGGGCGCTGGATCGAACTCGCCGGTGTCGTGCTCGTTCGCCAGAAACCGGGGTCGGCGAAGGGCGTCATGTTCATCACGCTTGAGGACGAGACCAATGTCGCCAATCTCGTCGTCTGGACCAAGGTGTTCGAGGCGAACCGCCGTACCGTGCTCGGGGCGTCGATGATGGGGGTCCGCGGCCAGGTCCAGCGGGAGGGCGAAGTCATCCATGTCATCGCGCAGCGGCTCGACGATCTCTCGGCCCTGCTCGCGAGCGTCGGCAACCGCGCCGACGTCGCCGATGTCTATCGCGTCAGCCGCGCCGATGTCGTCAAAAGCCCGGTCGGCCGCGACCCGCGCGACCCCGCCGAAAAGCCGCTCGGCCGCAATCCACGCGACATCTATATCCCCGATCTACGCCTCGGCTCGGGGATCGTCCCCGGACGGGCGACCGACGGCATCAAGATCAAGCCGCGCGACTTCCGGTAGACGTACGCGACGAGGAAACGACGGTTTTCCGTTGCCGTGCTTCTTGACGGTTGAACCTGCGACCATTCCCTGTTTACGCAATACCCTTCAGCTAGGTGACAACGCGATGACCAATTCGAGCTTCTATCCCGTCGGCACCCTCGGCCAGCCGTGGGGTGCAATCGAACTGGACCGCTGGCGAAGTCGCCAAACGCGGTTGCGTCGTTACGATGTCGATGTCGTGCCGCGGATCGATGCTCTGGCCGGCCGCTACGAAAAGATCGAATATGGCGGGCTCGACTATGCCGGAGAGCAATACACACTGCTCGCCCTGCGTGACCGGCACTTCGACCCCACGCTGCCCATCGCGCTACTCACTGGCGGCGTACACGGATATGAAACCAGCGGGGTTCTCGGGGCGCTCGAGTTTCTCGAGACAAGCGCGGCGGACTATGCGGGCAAGGTCAACCTTCTGGCGGCGCCATGTGTCAGCCCGTGGGCCTATGAGCGCATCAATCGCTGGAACTACGACGCCATCGATCCCAACCGGAATTTTCGTACGGACGGGCCGGCCCGCGAAGCCACCGCGCTGATCGAACTCGTCCGGTCCGCGCAAGGTGTGTTTCTCCTGCATATCGATCTCCATGAGACGACCGATAGCGACGAAAGCGAATTCGGACCCGCGCGTGCCGCGCGCGATGGCGAGCAATTTGAGCCCGGCGTAATTCCGGACGGTTTTTACCTTGTCGATGACAGCGAGAATCCGCAGCTCCAATTCCAGCAATCGATTATCGCCGCGGTCGAACAGGTAACCCATATCGCCCCTCCCGATGCGAAGGGCGAGATTATCGGTTCGACCGTCGTTTCCCATGGCGTGATCGAATATCCGCTGAAAGAGCTGGGGCTATGCCCGTCGATCACGGGTGCGCGCTACACGACGACCACCGAAGTCTATCCCGACAGCCCGCACACGACGCCGGACGAATGCGTCCTGGCACAGGTGGCCGCAGTGTGCGCCGCCCTAGACTTCGCGCTCGCCCATTCCTGACCACGCCTTCTCGCAATGCCGATGCCTTCGATCGACAGTTCGCCCCATCCCCACCGCGCAATCGAAGTTGCGGCGGTTAAACCTGTCCCTGCGCCGCAACGAAGCGTTCAAGCCCCGAAGCCTCGCTCATAATGCCAGCGCTCCCTGCGCGGGTGGCCGACCGAAGACCTGCGTGACCTCGAGGCTGCCCTTGGGCAGCCACCCAAGCACCTCGGATGCCGGGACGCGCGGATCGAGCCAGTCGGCCCAGCGGTCGCGCGCGAGCGGGATGATCTGTCGATGATGATAGGGCGCGATATCAGGGCCGGCATCGATGGTAAGGAGGGTGAAGGCTTCGCCGCCATTATATTCGCGCCAGATGCCCGCCATGCAGAACCAGCGATGCTCCTTCATCGTGAAGAGCCATTTATCGAGGCGTTTCTGCGTCTTGTCCGTCGGATCGGTGAATTCGTAGAATCCGTCGCAGAGTATCAGGCAGCGGTGCGACGAAAAGTCACGCCCTTCGGAGCGGAAATTATAAACGGGCTTGCCGGTCGGTCCGGGCCAGCTCCATCGCCGGTTGACCAGTTCGCCGAGCTTCGATCCCTCACTGCTCCGCACGATCGGCGCCATGTCGGTGATCTTGATGTCTTCCCGTGCTTCGACGTTCGGCACGCCCTCGGGCATCTCGATGTTGATCTCCAGATCTTCGAAATCCTCGGCGATCGACGCGATGTCGACCTCGAGCCGGTAATCATTGCACATCGCTGGCGTTCCCTCAGGTCTTGCGACTCAACTTCGTTCCCATTATGTTCCTCATATGACGATCGCGCCAACCCCTTTCGATCCCGATGTCCCGGGCGGTGGCGTGGAAGCGCTCGTCCGCCGCAAGCCCGACGATATGAGCAAGATGGAAATGGTCAAAGCGGTCTGGGGTTCCGATCCGCGCTTCTCTGACGGCATCAATTATCGCTTCGTCCGCACCGAAGGCCGCGTCTTCCCCGAACGCCGTTGCCTGATCCCGGCATCCGAGTTCCGCATGGGAACCGGCAAGCATCGCTATCGCGTGAGGCTGGACAGCGGCAATTTCTTCTATCTCGCCGCGATCTGGGATCCGCCGCTCGCCGACTGGCCGCTCTCATACCGCATCCTCACGATCGACGCCGGCCCCGACGTCAGCCCGTACCAGTCGCGCCACGGCGTCATCGTCGAGCGGCGCGACGTCATGCACTGGCTCGACGGAACGATCCCTGACGAGACGCTGTTCGCGCCGCCCCCCAAACACAGCCTGTTGGTCGAGCCGCTTCGCGCGCAGGCCGCACTGCCGCTGTGACCGTTCGCGGGGCGGCGGCCGCGCAGCAGGCCGATTTCTTCGGCGCGCCGCTCCTCCCGGGTCTCGCCTATCGCGAGGCATTTATCGACGCCGGCGAAGAGGAACGGCTGATCGCACAGATCGAGGCCGCGGGCCTCACCCCGTTCCAGTTCCAGCAATGGGAAGGAAAACGCCTGACGCGTTCGTTCGGCTGGACCTATGATTTCCAGACCGGCCGCTTCGCGCCGGGCGAGCCGATGCCCCACTGGCTCGTCCCGCTCCGCGCCCGTGCCGCCGCGTTCGCCGGCATCGAAGCAGCGCGCATCGAACAAGCCCTCGTGATCCAGTACGGGATCGGCGCCGGCATCGGCTGGCACAAGGACCGCCCGGTCTTCGAACATGTCATCGGAATCTCGCTGGGTGCCCCGGCGACGATGCGCTTCCGGCGGCGTCGCGAAGGCGGGTTCGACCGTGCGACGGCCGAACTGGCAACATCGTCGATCTACCATATGCAAGGCGAGGTTCGCGACGATTGGGAGCATAGTATCGCGGCGATGGATGCGCCGCGCTGGTCGATCACGTTTCGCAGCCTGCGATAAAGCGATGAAGCGCGCGCGCGGCAATTGATGTCGATGAACAATGGAGGCACAAGCCGCGCATGTTGAACCGCCTCCTCGCTCCGCTCCTCTCGCTCGCGCTGCTTTCCGGTTGCGCGTCGCCAACGGTCAGCCCCGCGACTGCCACTGTCACGGCAAAGCCACTCAAACTCGCGAGCTGGAACCTCGAATTTCTTGCCGAGAAGAATGGTGTCGGATGCCAGCCGCGCGGCCCGGCGGACTATGCCGCGATGCGGCGCATGGCCGAAGGCCTCGACGCCGACGTGATCGCATTCCAGGAAGCCGAGAACGAGGCCGCGGCGGCGCGCGTTTTCGATCCGTCGCGCTTCGTCATCGTCATGGAAGAACGCGCGGGCGCGCCAAGCGGCACCTGCGGCGGCGAGCATAAGGCGCAAACCGTCATCCGTCAGGCCGTCGGCTTCGCGATCCGCAAGGGCGTCGCTTTCGACCGCAATCCGGATGTCACCGCGCTCATGCTCGGCAACCCCCAACTCCGCTCGGGGGTCGACATCCTGCTTCGTCCGCGCAGCCAGCCCGCGATCCGGCTGCTGAGCGTCCATCTCAAGTCGGGCTGCTTCGCCGGCAGCGAAGCGAAAGCCTGCCCCGTCCTATTGCAGCAAATCCCGGCGCTCGAACGCTGGATCGATACCGCCGCGGCAGGCGCCGACCGCTTCGCCGTCCTCGGCGACTGGAACCGCCGTCTCGGTCTCGCCGGAGACAGTGTCTGGACCGAGATCGACGATGGTGATCCCGCCAACGCCGACCTTCGGCTCGCGGACGCGGGCGTGCGCCCCGAATGCGATCCGCGATACGACAGCTTCATCGATCATATCGTGCTCGACAAGCGCGCGGGCGATGACCTCCAAAGCTTTGCCGAAACGCGCTATGCGGCGAACGAGAAACACCATTCCGATCATTGCCCCGTGTCGGTCGTCCTGACGCGCTGATGGCCTCGTCTGGAGACATGTGATGGAAGACGAACTGCAGGCCGCGCTCGAGGTCCTCATCCAACTCGACGATGCCGACGGGATTTTCGACCGCCAGGCCGACGAAGGCGGCTATAAGTCCGAGGCGCTCGAGTCCGCGCTCGATATTGTCCGCCGGCACTTGCCCGCACACGATACGAAGTAGCCGGCGGCGCAATCCGGGGCTGGTCCCGCCAACGGGCAATGGAAAAAGCGGCGGCACCGCGCGAACGTCCCGGGAAAAGCCGAGCACGATGCCGCCTAGTGACGGCCGAACGGGTCGCATGTTCGGCCGACAGATTTGATGTAAGGAGCCCCCTCCTTGTCGATACCCTGCTCGCTATCGACGCGCTGCCGATAGGCGTGGACGTTCCGCTACGGAAACAAGAGATTTGACGCGGCGACGAAGCTCAACTTTCGTGGCGTTCCGCAACGGATACCGAGCGCTCCCGCTCAGCTGATCGTCGGGCCACCCCGGCTCCGTCCGATCGTCCAGCTGATCCCGCTCTCGCGGACCACGCCGCCGATATCCTTGCCGACGTGGCGGTCGAGCACCGGCTTCCACGGCACGAGCGTAAATTGCTTCGCTTTCTCGACGAGCGCATAGCGCCCACCGACAGCATCGATCCGCCGCGCGAGCTTGCCCTCGACCCGAGCGCCTTCGTCGGCCTCGACGAATATCTTGCCAAGCTCGGCGGAGAGGCGGCGCGCGAGGCGCAGCAATTCACGCCGCTGCAGCGCCGAGAATGCACCGCCGCGATAGGCAATTCCCTCGCCTGCTGCGTCGGCCAGTCCTTCGTCGATCAGCCATCGCTGGCGAAGCGCTATTGCGCTGCGGACCTCGCCGCCGAACCCCTTGTCGCGCACGGGCAAGACGCGGCCGCTCGTAGCTTCGCGATCGAGCCAGGTCACCGCTTCGGCGCGCGCGAGCCGCTCGACCGGGACCGGCGACAAGAGTTCGACCGCGACCGGGCGTTCGCGCGCCAAGGCGGCCGCATAGGCGGCCGCCCGGTCGGCATGATCGGGCGCGATCGTCCAGCGACCGTCGGCTTCCCGCTCGACGAGACCGCCCTGGCGGCGCATCGCCTCGAGACGGCGGATATGCGTTTCGATAAACGCCGGGCTCGCGCCGGGGTCGAACCGCCGGTGGGCAGGGGCGTCGTAGCGCCCCGCGTTCGCCGCAGCGACCGCGACGACCGTGCGATCGGCCTCGCTGATCGTAACGGCAGCCGGCGCGATCCGGACGACCGAACCTTCGGGCAGGCTCTCGACGCTGTCTCCCTTTCCGATCGCGACATAATGGCTGCGGCCATCGATGCCGTCGACGATCAGATAATGCCGGTCGGCAAGCTCGTCGTCGAGACCGCGCGCTACGAGGCGCCCGACGAGCGGCTCGGACAGAGGTGCGGCGGTGTCGTGGATGGCGCGATCCGCAGGCGCCGCCGCGCGCGATCGCGCGGTCAGTTCGCGCTGCATCGTACGGATGATATCGCCGCGCTCGCCGAGCCCGGTCAATGTCTCGCGCATCCCGTCCGCGAGGCGCCATTGACCCGGTGCGATCTCGTCGGCGAGCCCCATCGCTCCGAGCTTTTGCAACCGCCCGGCGCGGAGCGACTGGACGGCAGGATCGCGGTCCTTCGCGATGACGAGCGGATGGCGTTCGGCCTCGCGTAGCAGCTGGCGATCGGTGCCGGTGAGCCGTTCGGCATCGACGTCGCGCCGCATCCGCGACTCGATCTCGAGCTGCGTCTTCGGCCCGAGATCGAGCGTCACGATCTCGCTCGCGCGGGTGCGCAGCCCGTGCGCGATATAGTCGCGGGCGATGATCAGATCCTTGCCGCGATCGTCGCGGCCGCGCAGCATGATGTGGCTGTGCGGATGACCGGTGTTGAAATGGTCGACCGCGACCCAGTCGAGGCGCGTTCCAAGATCCGCTTCCATCTGGGCCATCAAGCGCCGAACGACGGGCTTGAGGTCGGCGTAGAGATCGCCCTCCTCGGCTGACACGATGAACCTAAATTGATGGCGATCGCCGGCTGCAGACTCGAGGAAATCCTTGCCGTCGGCAATGTCCACATCGTGCCCGTATAATTCGCTAGGCTCGCCATCGCGGGTGACGCCATCGCGCTGGATATATCTGAGGTGGGCACGCGCGGCGTCGAGGCCCTTGCCGCCGAGCCGCACCAGACGCGTCTTCACGATCACGCGCCGTCCCGCGAACCGGTCGCCCGGCCCGCGCGATGCAAGGAGGCGGCCCGCGCCGCTGCCGCGACTGATCCGGCTCCCGTCGAACGCCTTGCGACCGGCGCGCTTCCCGCCCGCAGCAGCGATGCCCGCGGCGAGCAATCGGCCGAGATATTTACGCGCCTTCTTGCCGCGCGTGCTGCGCATCTTGCCGAGCCGCGGTTCGAAATCCTCTGCGTCGCCGCTCATCGCGCTGCGCACCCGCAAATCTCGCGCCCGCTGGCGGAAAAGCGTGCCTTTCGGCGCATGGGTCTCGCCGTCACGCGCCGCGTCTCGTAAAAAAGGATGTGCAGACAAGAAGTTGGCTCGCCCTGCGAGACACTGCTTTTATCTTGCCTTCCGCGCTCCCCTCCCGGAACGGCCCCTTCCCTCCACGCGGCCATCCACCCCGCGACGAGGAAAAAACAAGGGAGCAGCGCCGCGCCGGCGCCGCTCCCGTTTGACCGATCTTGCCGGTCAATGTGCTGCGACAAAGGCCTTGTCGGCCACCGCCCGGTCCTCGAAATGTCGCACCCCGAGCAGCCCTTGCACCGAGTCCCAACCGTCCAAAACGAGCACCGCGACATAGCAGCGCCCGTCCAGAACCCCCGTGACCGCGACCCGATCGAGCGGCTCACTCTGACCCTCGTCGACGCTCTCCCAGCCTCCGAGGAACCGCATTTTCTCGCGCGCGTCCCAGTAGAAATCGCCGTCTTCGGCTTCAACAATGATCCGCGCCACCCCCTCCGCAGCTGCGCTTCCAAACTCGGCTTCGAGCCCGGAAACCAACCGTTCGAACACGCGATCCGCAGCGCCATATGTTGCAGCATTGACCATGACATCCTCCTGAAATCGACCGTTCCCCAAGTCGGGAACAATGTTCCAGGGACGGGCGGCGGCGCGGCTGTCAGGGCCGCACGGGCGCAGCCCGGGCGCCGCGAAGCGGCGGCGGAGGAACCGATTTTCGAAGAAAATTGGAGGGGCCGCCGGCCTTGCACAGCCGCGCCGCCGCCCGTCATACTTGGCCTTGCCGAGACGAGCCCCACCCTCTCGCCCAAGCGCAGCGCTCTTTGTCTAGCGCGCATGATCGCCGCCGGGGGTGCGAAGCAGGAAGAGCGCGTTCAGGCTCCGCCCGGCGTGCTCCGGCGCCGCGTTTCCGGCGGTGGCGGGTGCATCGGACTGCGGTTTCGCATCCGGCGCCGGTGCGACCGCCCGCCCTGTCCGTGCAAAGAAGATCGGGTCGATTTCGACCTGCGCCATAGGTGGCTGGACCGACCGCGAACGCGCCGCCGCTATGCGCGCCGCCGGCGGCAGTCCGGTGATCTTCGCGACATAATCGCGCGTCTCGCGCGGCAGCGGCCGACCGCGCGCGAGATGCTCGCCATAGCGGCCCGGCCCAGCATTATAGGCGGCGAACAGCCCCGGATAACCGAAGCGGTCGTACATATCGCGAAGATAGGCGGTGCCCGCGACGATATTGTCGCGCGGGTGGTGCGGATCCGGTCCGAGCCGATATTTGGCGCGGAGGCTCGCCCAGGTCGCCGGCATCACCTGCATCAATCCCATCGCACCCGCATGGCTGGTGATCGGCCTGCCGCCGAGCTCGGTGCGTCCTCCGCTCTCGGCCGCGATCACGCGCAGCACCCATTCTTCGGGAAGCCCGAAGCGCGCCGCCGCATCGCTGACATGGACGCGCCACGCTGCCCCTTCGCGCGCAAAGACGGGTCCGGCGGCGAACGATAACAGGACCGCAAGCCCGGCGGCGCGGCGCTTTAGCGCGCCCACAGCAGATGCGCCTTGCCGAGGATATCACGCGCCCGCGTCACCCCGAAATAGCGCCCATCGAACGATGCGCCTTCGTTCGGCATGAGCAGGAACGCATCGCCGCTGCCGAGCCGGGCGCAGCCTTCCCACCATGGCAGGATGCGCCCCTTGGCGTCGCGCACGCGCCGCGTCACGGCGGGAACGCCATTGATCGAGACCTCGCTCCCGCGCGCGCAGACGCGGTCGCCGCGCGCCGCCACGACGCGCTTCACCAGCGGCACATTGGCAGGAAGATAATGACGCCGCGCAGCGAGCGACCGCCACGGGTCGGGGGTCCGCGCGACGACCATATCGCCCGCCGCGACGGGAATGCCGGGGCTCACGACGTAGAGGCCACGCGGCGCGCTCGCGCTCACGTTCCAGACGAGGCGCGGGGTCGGCGGCGCCGCGATGGTGAACCCGAGCGCGGCGATGGCAAGCGCGCCGAACGCGAAGCGAAGCTGTCGCCGCTGGCGCGTGAGACGCGCGGCGCGGAGCGCATCGCCCCATGCGATCAGCGCCAGGCTGGAGCGCTCAGGCATCGTCCGCCCCCTTTGCAATCGAGGGTGCGTCTGCGGTGCCGCGCCCCGGCGAGGTCGAGCGCGACCAGAAGATGAGGTCGTCGATATGGTAGCGGATGCGGCGGCTGTGGAGCCGGTATCGAGGTCCGGTTCCGCAGCTGCGCATATATTGAATCTTGCGCGGGCTGAGTCCGAGATAGGCCGCCGCCTGCTCGGTGTTGAGGAACGGGCTGCCATGTTTCGCGGCGCGAGCGCGCGCGATCTCGTCGTCATTATCGGCCATCTCTTTCATCTCCGGTCTCGCGTTACGCGGCGCCGGACGGTGCCGCGCGATGCGCCGGGGATGCACCGCGGCGCGCTCGCCGGAGAGGCTCGAAAACGGGCCCCCACGAAAAAGAGCCCCCACGCCGGATGCGGCGCGGGGGCGAGGTGGGGAGCTGGTCAGTCGGCGGGATTCCAAATGACGGCATAAGTGTCGTCGTCGTCCTGCCCGGCGGCCCGGCCGAGGTTCGCGTAGAGGCGCCGCGGTCCGAATTCGGGCGCCGCAAGGCTCAGCGATACATAGGGTTCGCCCGACATCTGTCCGGTGCGGACCCATGCCGCGCCGATCTCGACCCCGTCCGAATGGACCCGGAAATCGGGCTGGGCGTCGCCCGCCTTGCTCCGGTTCGGCACGATCTCGATGCTTGCGCGGATCGAAAGCGTCTTGAGCTGGCCCCGATATCCCTCGGACATGTTGCCGTTCACAAAGCCGATTGCTGCCATGGTTCGTCTCCTTGAAATGCACCGCCGGGACCATTCCCGGGGCGTGGCGGACCCGAAGAACGGGGCATCAGGCGGCGGCGCACCCGAAGGGCCGGAGCGCAGCGGAGGACCGGCGCGCCCGGCCCTTTTTTGGACGCTGCAAGCGGGGCGCGAGGAGGCGGCGAAGCCGGCGGGGACAAAAGGCCGGGGGCGCCGGTTGCGCCGCCGCCGCACCGTTCCAGGCCGCCCCCATGAGCCCCGAATGGCACCCGTCGGACTGACAAGAGATCGAACGACGATGCGGCGAACCGTGGCGGCAAGGCCGAAAACCGGATGGCCAAGCCCGCGATTTCGAGGCAAGGCTGAGAGCTTGCGGCGCCGGATTCGGGGGGACGGCGACGCGATTTGCGGACAATCGCAAGGACCCGATGGCGGGCCGCACAGGGGATCGAAATGGACGGACAGGCGAAGCTCAGTATCGCAGCAGAGGGCCGGGATCCCGGTATGATCGCGGCGCGCAGCGCGGGCATCTGGATCGGCCTCTCACTCGACGATGACGCGCTCGCGAGCCTCCGCCGTGACGGGCTCGACCCCGCCGCGCTCCGCCTGACGGGGCTCCATCCGTTCGAATATGAGCCGGCTCCCGACGGCGGGCTGGAAGTGACCGCCCACGCAAACGACAATGAGGCGGCCGAGGCGCTGCTCGACCTTTTTCGCATCTATTTCCTGCGGCGTCTGCTCGCCTGATCGCGGCGCGGCATCGCGCGACCTACGGAAAAAACATCGCGCGGCGCCGAAGGCCTGCCGCGCGGCAATTCAAAAACACGCGCAAAGGCGCGCGCCGAGGCCTTTCGGGCGTCCTGAACGCACGTCGGCGCGCGCCTTTTCCTCCCTCCCCGCGCCGCCCCGCCAGGGGCGGCGCGCCGGGCCTCGGGACGGCAAACAGGTAGGAAAAAGGAAGGACGGTGACGTGCCGCCCTTCCCCTTGGGTCAGGCCGCGAGCGCGGTATCACCGCCCGCGTCTACCCCGTCGCCTTCGTCGGCAGCGTCCGCCTCGGCCCCGGTAACCGCGCTATCTCGCGGGTCCGTGCTCTCGTCGGGGTCGGCTTCGACGATGGTATCGGCGACCTCGCGCACCGCCTCGGCTTCGGCCGCGCGCGCGAGAATATGGAGCAATCGGTCGTGCGCCGCGACGCTCGCCACCCCGCCGCGCGCGGTATAGGGCGACGGCGAGAAGTGCATCCAGCGCGGCACCCATCCCTCGACCTTTGGACGACCGTTGGCGCCGTCCAGATGATCGACGACAATGGTCTTCAGGACCTTCGCTTGCTGGCCCGCATTGGCGGCGGCGACGTCGTCGCCCGCGACCTCGGCGACGATCTTGCCAAGAACCTCCTTATCGCGAACGAGGCCCCAAAAGGCCGCGTCGGGGGTCCAGAGCTTTGCCACGTCGACGTCCAGATACTGACCAATCATCTCGATCGCCTCGCTCCCTGCTGCCAATGTCTCGCCCATCACGATCGCGAGGACTTCGAGCACGACCGGGTCGGGCAATTCGAGTAAGCGCGCGAAAATCGGTGCGAACTGGCGCTGACCGGCGCGGCGCGCGGTCACCGTCAAATCCTCGCCGTCGAAGCCGAGCACGGCAAGCACCGCACGGCGGCGCTCGTCGAACAGGACCTCGGCGCCGCACGTCTCGACGCTCTCCTGCACCTCGTCTTTCGCACAGACATAGGATTGGACATCGACACGGTAATGGTCACTGCTCGCGATGACGTGCGCCGCGAGCGCGCGGAGCGCGACGCCGCCATGCTTGGCGAGTTCGGTGCGCACCGCCGCATGGCGGTGGAGATCGATGTAGCTGTTCATCGCGCTTGTCACCTCGGGCCGCGCTACCCGAGCCGGCGCCTCGCCCTTCTCGCCGCGCGCCCGCGCCGCCGCTTCCTTCTCGGTCAGCCAAGCTTCGTGGAAGATGACCTCGCCGCTGTCGCGCACCTCGACATAGACGCGCCCGCCCTTGCGCTTGGATGCGTGGCTATGCTGCCAGCGATTGAAGTGCTCGCCGCGTTCGAGAATGACGACATCGCTCCAGCCGTCGTCCAGATAGGCAGTCTTGCGTGCCTCGACCTCGGCCATCTGAAGCGTCCAGAACGCATCGACGTCGGCGAACAGCGCCCCGTCGCCGAACAGGTCGGCGATCACCGCGACCCCCGCCGCCTCGACATCGAACAGCGCATGGTCGGCCTTGATCGCTTCGCCGCCGAACAGCCAGCCTTTCAGGCGGAAGCCGGTCGGGCAATAGGCGCCCTCGTCGTCCCAAAGAGCGAGCCATGCGGTCTGCTGGCTTTTCGAGGCGAGGGTCAGCTGCTTGACCGTCGTCTGGTCGATATCGCCCGCGCGGTAGAGGGTGCGAATGCGCGGCAAGAGGTTGCCGAGCGCGAGAATGCGCTTCACCGCCTGCGGCTCGAAGGCGAAGGTCGCCGCGATTTCGGCCTCGCTGCGCCCCGCCTTGGCGAGCTTGACGAACGCCTCCCACTGGCTGACCTCGTCGGGCGCGACCCGCGCGAGATTTTCGAGCATCGAGACTTCGATGGCGTCGGCGTCGTCGCCCTCTTCGAGAATGCCGCATGGCAAGGGGCGCGCTGGTCCGCCCTCGCGCACGACGATATTCGCAGCGGTAAAGCGGCGGCGGCCCGCCGAAATCTTGAAATGGCCGTCCTCGGCGCCGGGGCGGACCAGCAACGAAACCAGCACGCCGCGCTCGCGAATGCTCGGCAATATGTCGCCGACGTCGGGGTCGCGCCCCTTGGCGCGCATATTCGCGGGATCAATCGACAGCTTGTCGAGCGAAATAAAATCGAGTTTCATGGCATTTGCTCCTTGTGAGCGCCGGTTCCGTTTTGAGTGAATGCGAGACGGGACCGGCTTCGATGACGGCGAAAACGCGCCGCCGCGTCAGATGCCCTCTCCGGCTGGATCGGGCAGAAGCTGGTCGGATTTCCGGCGGCGCATCGCCGCTTCGGCGCGCGCTATCGAGCCGAGCCGCCGCGCCTCGTCGGCCCACAGCGACAGCGCCGCCATCGCGTCGAAATGCAGGTCGCGTTCGATGGCCATCCCGAACGGCAGCCGAACCGCCCGTATCTCGGAGAGCGAGAAAGCGCCCAGTTCGGGGCAGCCGAAGCCGAGGTCGGCAAGCCCGAACAAGGTGTCGCCATCGTCGGCGAGTTCGGTCGCGAGCCAAGTCGCGGGTCCAAGCGGATTATAGAGTTTGACGACCGGCCATGGGTCGAAACGCTCCTCGCGCGCGGCGCGGATGCGGCTCGTCATGCCGTGGGCGTTGAGCGCGAAGACGAGGCTCGACGGGATGAGGGTCATTGGCCCGCTCCCGCCGCGTCCGCGCCGCGCGCGCCTTCGGGCGCGCTCTCCATGTCTCCCCGCGCTGACGCGGGCGTGCCTGCCGTGTCGCGCTCCGCTGACGCGGGCGCGCCTCCCGTTCCGCGCTCCGCTGACGCGGGCGCGAAGGCGAGCAGATAGTCGGCGGCCTTGCTCGCAAGGCTCGCCGCCTTGAAGATCGCGCGCGTGTCGGCGCGCATGATCGCGAGCCATACACCGAGATAGTCGGCATGGCGCACGGTGGGCTTGATACCGAGCGTGGCGCACAGGAAGGCGCTCGCAAGTTCGGCGCAAAGTTCCTCGCGGCCATAGGCGGCGCTACCGAAACCGCCCGTCTGGTCGCGGTCCAGCCGCGAGCCATGACCAGTCCAGTGGCCAAGTTCGTGGAGCGCGGTGCGATAATAGTCGATCTGCTCAAAGAACGCCTGTTGCGGCGGCAGTGCGACGAAATCGCCCGATGGCGAATAATGGGCCTCGTTGCCGCCGATACGGATATCGGCGCCGCTCGCCGCGAGCAGCGCCTCGGCGACCGGGATCGTTTCGCGGGGCAAGAGAATGGGGTCGGGCGCGGTGCAGCGCTCGGGCAAGCCATCGACCTGCGCGACGTTGAACACGGTGAAGCGTTTGAGAAACGGAATCGAGCGGTCGCCCTCGCCCGCGCCGCCGCGCCCCTCGGGCGCGGGCGCGGGGCCAACCTCGCCGCCGCCTTCGCCGCCTTTCGGGGTGAAGCGCGCGGCGTAGAAGATCGTCGTGCCCTTCTCGCCCTTGCGGACCTGTCCGCCTACCTCCTGCGCCTGTCGGAAGGTCAGCCAGCCTTGCGCGCCGAACCCGCGCCGCGCCGCCTCGGACCAGAGAATGAGGATATTGATGCCCGAATAGCTGCGGCGGCTTGCGGCGTTGCGCGGCAAGCCCGGCGCAAAGGCGGCGGCGTCCCATGGCCGCGCCCAAGGGAAACGTCCCTCTTCGAGTTCGGCGACGATCTGCGCGGTGACCTCGTCATACAGCGACACAGGCGGCGCGCCGCCGCCTTCGCTCGTCCGCGATGCGGCTTCGCCGCGCCGCGTCCGCGCGCCGCGCGCAGACGCGGGCGCGTGGTTTTCGGACGGTGCGGCCGGGGCCAAGGGTATCGGGAATGCACTCACGGGGCGTCTCCTCCAGACCAAAATCCGCCGCGGCCGGCCCCGGACAGCGGGGCGGGCGGCGAACCCACGGTCACGGGACCGCCCAGCAAGGCGTTCGCGCACCCGAAGGGCCGCAGCGAAGCGGAGGAGCCCGACGAAGGAGGGCTTGCGCGGGCGCCGGGCGGTCCCACAGGCCGTGCGCCGCCCGCACCGATGTCCGAGGTGCCGGCCCGACAAAGCGCCGCCGCGCCCCGCGCGGCGTCCTCAACAGGGCTTCAGTCGACATACGCGCGCATCCACCCGGCCGACCCGAACGCCCCAAACGCCCTCGGCCCGCCGTTTCGATGCAATCGACCTCGACCCCGGCCCGAAGGGCCAGAGAAGCCGCGCCCTTGGCGAGCCGAAGGCGCGGCGGCGTGCGCGCGCAGCTGTGCTTAGCCGCCGCCGCGCCAAGACCAGCGAGCCCAAGAGCGCAGCGCGGCCAACCGTGTAGACGCGCGACCTCTGGCGGCGCCTGCCGCCGCCAGTGCGCGCTCCATTCGGGCCGCGCACATCAGCAGCTACTTTGTCGATCCAGTCCCCTGCCCGCCGCAGTCGAACGCAGCCGAAGCCAAGGGCCGCCCCTCCGCCCCTGCGCCACGCCGCCCCGCCGCCCCGCCGCGCCGTGGCCGGCCCGAATCGAGTCCAATTAGGACAGGTCTTCTCAGGGACTCTTGCCCTTACGGAACAGCCGGTTATGCTGGACCGGCATCGGGCAGCGAAGCGCCGGATGCCGGAGCGTGAGAACTCCGGTCGAGAGCGATATCCTTTTTTGCCATCCTGCCGGGTGGCCGTCTGCGCATGTCCAAGCCCTCGGGCCAAAGGCGGCGGCGCGGGTGTTTCGACCCTGTTCTCAACGCCCGGCTCCTTAGCGTCGCTGTCCTTCGGGAAGGCAGACGCGATGGACCATGACGACAGCGAGAAGGACGGACGGCGCGGCCTCGACGCCGCCGATCCGCTGCCGCCCGACGACTGGGCCGCCTTCGGCCGCACCGCGCGCGCCGAGGCGCTCTATGCACAGCAGCGCCCGCTCGTCGCGGGGATCTTCCGCCGCAGCGTCCCGCCGCAGGAGGTCGGCGATCTCGTGCAGGAGACGTTCCGCCGCGTCTTTTCGGCCACCGGCAACCGCGCCGGGCTGCTCGACGCCCCCGCCGCCTATGTCGCCGCCGCGGCGCGCAGCATTCTCAAGAACCGTGCGCGCTCGGGCGTCCGCAACCTGCACGGGGCGCATCACAGCTATGAGGAGCAGGATATCGCCGGCCCCGACCCGCACGCCGCGCTCGAGGCGCGCGACATGATCCGCCGCGTCGAGGATGCGATCGCGCGGCTCAGTCCCGCCACAAGGGATGTATTCCTGATGCACAGGTTCGACGATCTGAGCTATGCCGAGATCGCAGACATCAAACAGATGAGTCCCAAGCGCGTGGAAAAGCATATCGCCAAAGCTCTTGTCGCGATCCGCAAGGCGCGAGACCCGCAATCGTGACGCGACAGCAGCGCGAGGCGGCCGACTGGGCCGCCCTGATGCGCGGAACCCCGAGCGACGCCGAGCGCCGCGCCTTCGACGACTGGCGCGACGCGCCCGGCAATGCCGACGCCTATGCCCGCGCGGTCGACGACTGGGCCTATTCGGCACAAACCTCGCGCCAGCGCATCGAGGCGAAGGCGCGCAGCGAGAGAATCGCACCCGGCAGCCTGCGCTGGGCCGTGGCGACGGTGGCCGCGGTCGGCCTCGCGCTCGGCTTCGCTTATTATCTCCAGGGCGACCGCGACCAACGCCAGATCGCGGCGGAACCAACGCCGGGCCAGCTCAGGCTGGCGGACGGCACGGTCGTCGCGCTGATGGATGGCGCGTGGCTCAACCCGCAGCTCTCGGACACCGAGCGCCGCGTCATCCTCAACGGCGGCCGTGCGCGCTTCGAGGTCGCGCACGACCCGACACGTCCGTTCATCGTCGTCGCCGGACGCTCGGAAACGCGCGCGATCGGCACGATCTTCGAGATCGATGCCCGCGAAGCCGTCCCGCGTATCAAGCTCATCAAGGGGGTGGTCGAGGTCCGGTCGAACGCCGCGGGCGAGGCGCTCCGACTGGGTCCGGGCGAGGTCGCCGACGTACCGGCTTCGGGTCCGCGCCGCGTCCCTGCGATCGCGAGCCCGGTGCCGACGACGATACTCGCCGCGGACGATCTGCCGCTCGGGGCTATTATCGACCGCGCCAATGCGGCGAGCGGGAGGCATATCGCGCTTGCCGACCCCGCGCTCGCGGCGCTTCCGGTCACCGGGCGGTTCGACGTGGCCGATATCAGCCCGCTCGCCCGGAAACTCGCCGCTGCGCTCGATCTCGACGTCGTGGATCGTGGCGGCAACATTGTCCTGAGCAAAAAATAGCTCAGCCCGGAGGGGGGTGATCGCCCTCCCCGGGGTTTTGCGCTCCCGGACGGCCATGACAGGCCGCTTGGGAGGGTAAAATGAAAAAGATGATCATCGCTGGCTTGCTCGCGAGTGCGGCGGCAACCGCAACTCATGCAGCGGCGGCGCAGGCGCAAACCGACCAACGAGATTATGACATCGAAGTGCAGCCGCTAGGCGATGCGCTTCAGCGTTATTCGGAAGTCACCGGACGCGAGGTCGTCGCCGCGGCGCGCCTCGTTGCAGGCAAAAGAAGTGGAGTGGTGCGCGGCCGCCTCTCGGCCGACGCTGCGCTCGCGCGGCTTCTTGCCGGCACGGGGCTCAAGACCGAAACCGTCGACGGCGCGCTGATCGTCCGCGCGGGAAACGACGCCGTCCCACCCGGATCGACTGAGGCGTCGGGCGAAGCCATCGTCGTCACCGGCTCCCGGATCCGGGGTGCGGGCCCTGTCGGATCGCCCGTCACCAGCATCGATCGCGAGACGCTAGATCGCAGCGGCAGGGCGACAATCACCGACTTCATTCAGACGATCCCGCAGAATTTCTCGGGCGGGCCGACCGAGGCGGTCTCGGGCTCGACCGCGCGCGGCAATGCGGGGACGAACCTCGGCTTCGGGTCGGGGATCAACCTCCGCGGGCTGGGCAGCGGCTCGACGCTCACGCTCTTCGACAACAGCCGTCCCGCGCTCGGCGGCGGCGCGGGTGCTTTTACCGATCTCTCGCTCGTCCCGTCGGTTGCGGTCGAGCGCATCGAGATACTGACCGACGGCGCATCGGCCATCTATGGCTCCGATGCCATAGCCGGGGTCGTGAATATCCGCCTGCGCAACCGCTTCAAAGGGTATGAGACGCGTCTGCGCGCCGGCACCGCCGATGGCGACTTCGGCGAATTGCAGGCGAGCCAGATCGCGGGTGTCGGCTGGAACAGCGGGCATCTGACAGTCGCCGCCGAATATTATCGCCGCGGCAACCTGCCCTCGTCGAAGCGCGCCTTCGCGAGCGAAGACCTCCGCCCCTTTGGCGGTCCCGACCTTCGTTCGAACTTCAACAATCCGGGCTCGATCGTGGCGGCGAACGGCCAGGTCTTCGGCATTCCCCGCGGCCAGGACGGCACCCAACTTACGCGCGCGCAGCTCATAGCCGGCGGCTTCAATCGCGGCGATACAAGGCGCAACATCGACATCCTGCCGCGCCAGGAAACCAGGAGCCTCTATGTATCCGGCGAGCAGGAGCTAAGTTCCAGCCTCTCGCTGTTCGCACGGCTCCTCTATGCCGAGCGCCGATTCGAAGCGCGCCGGCGGCTGTTCGGGATCCAGACCCAGCGGGTCACCAGCGCCAATCCCTATTATGTCGATCCGATCGGCACCGGGCAGCCGATTACCGTCTATTACGACCCGAGCGCCGATTTCGGCCCCGAGGGCACCCGCGGAAAAGTCCGCGCCCTCAACAGCAGTTTCGGCGCGCGCGCCGCGCTCGGCGACTGGTCGGTCGAGCTGTCGGGCGGCTACGGGCTCCAGCGCGAGCATGACGAGGGCGTCAACGTCGTGCACCGGCTCAAGCTCCAGCGCGCGGTCGCCTCGACCAACCGCGCCACCGCGATCAACCTCTTCGGCGACGGCGCGGTCAACGACCGCGCGCTCATCGACAGCCTGCGCGGCGGCCAGACCCGCGACGTGCGCTACGCAGTGCTCTCGGCGGCGCTTCGCGCGGACGGCGTGCTGTTGTCGCTGCCGGCGGGCGACGTCAAGGCGGCGGTCGGCGCCGAGTATCGGCGCGACCGGCTTCGTTACAGCTCGCTGCTCGATGTGACCGCCGACACGCCGCTCGCCGTGGGCATTCCCGGGCTGCCCGACCGACGCATCGTCAAATCCCTCTATGGCGAGATCATCGTGCCCGTCTTTGACGCCGGTGATGACCTGCCGGGCGAGCTCCTTCTCTCTGCCGCCGGTCGGTATGAAGATTATTCGGATGTCGGCGATACCGCCAATCCCAAGGTCGGGCTCCGCTGGATGCCCATGAAGGGCGTATCGATCCGCGGGTCGTACGGGCGCTCGTTCCGCGCGCCCTATTTCACCGAGCTGGTCGGCACCGCCAACGCGACCTACCAGACGCTCCGCCTTCCCGATCCGCGTTCGCCGACAGGCCAGAGCGTGGTGCTCGGCCTGTTCGGCTTTCGTCCCGACCTCGGGCCGGAAAAGGCGACGAGCTGGACCGCCGGCTTCGATCTCGAGCCGGGTTTTGCGCCCGGGCTCAAGCTCTCGGCGACCTGGTTCGATATCGCTTATCGCGACCGGATCGCGAGCGCCAATTTCGACCTCCAGAATTTCCTCGTCCGGCGCGACATTTATGCGTCGATCGTCAACGACACGCCCGACCCAGCGCTTGTCGCGGCCTATTTTGCCGGTCCCAATTTCTCGAACCCGATCGGCGTCGCGCCCGGCCAGATCGCCGCGATCATCGACGGGCGCACGCTCAACCTCTCGCGCGCGACGATCAGGGGCATTGACTTCGATCTCGCCTGGACCCGGGCGGTGGCTCGCGGAAGCGTCAGCCTGACGCTCGGCGGCACGCGCATGTTGAAGATCGACAGCCACGTCACCGACGCGGCGCCCGCGCAGGAGGTCCTCGGCACGCTCGGCAATCCGGTCAAGCTGCGCCTGCGCGGGCGCGCGGGCTTCACCCTCGGCGCCTTCGACGGCGGCATCGCGGTCAATCATGTGGCGGGTTATCGCAACCTCACCGTCACGCCCGCCGAGACCGTCAAGAGCTGGACGACGTTCGACATGCAGCTCGGAACCCGGATCGCGACCGGCGACGATGGCCGCGCGCTCCGGCTTGCGCTCAGCGTCAACAATCTCTTCGACAAAGACCCGCCCTATGCCCGCTTCCTGACCAGCACCTCGGCCTTCGGCTATGACCCCGAGCAGGCGAGCGCGATCGGCCGGATGATCGCACTTCAGGCGGTGATCGCATGGTGACCCTCGCCTTGATGCTGGCGGCGACCGTCCAGGACCCGATGCCGGGGTTCCGACATCCCCGCACGCCCGTCACGGCGACCGATCTCGTCGAAACCGCCGACATATCGGGCGTCAGCCTTTCGCCCGATGGGCGGCGCGTCGCCTACCGCGTCAGCCGTCCGTCCGTCGCGGCGAACGAGGTTGCGCTGGACTGGTATGTTGCGCCCGTCGCGGGCGGCGAGCCCGTTCGGGTCGGGAGCGGCGGCGCCGCCCGCTATAGCGGCGCCGGCGCACTGATCGAGGCGCTCCCCCTGTGGGACGCGGACTCGAACGGGATTCGTTTCCTGGCACGTGCCGACGGGACGACCGGCATCTGGCACTGGCGCGAGCGGGCCCAGGCAGCGCTGGAGATCGCGGAAGACGCCGATATCCTCGATTTCGCCCCGACCGAAGGCGGCGCCGCGATACGCTACACAATCGGAGCCACCCGCGCCCGGATCGCCGCTGCCGAGCGAAATGCCTATGACGAGGGTACGCTGGTCGATCATCGCCTCGATCCCATGGAACCGCTCGCGGGTGGAACGATCGAGGATGGCAAGCGCGTCATGATGCGGCTCCCGGGGGCGTGGTTTACGCGAGAGCGCATTCTCTCGGACGCGCCGCGCCAAAATATCACCGTCCCGGTTGCCGACCGGGCCGGGGCCGTCCTCGCCGCGCAGGCTGAAACCGCCATGGCCGCCGACGGCAGTCGCGCCGAGATCGTCGCAGGGCCCGGCGCGCGTTCGGTCCTTGTCACACGGCCCGGCGGCAAACGGGTCGTCTGCCGCGCGGCGCCGTGCCGGAGCGAGCGGTTGGCTGCGCTGAGCTGGCGGCCCGACCATGATATGCTGCTGCTCTTCGAACGCGGCGGCGGCACCCGCGAGCATGTCTGGCTCTGGCGCGTCGGCGCATCGGGCGCACGGCTCCTCACGACGACGGATGGCGCGACGCGTTCGCCGAGCCATTCGTCCCGGTGCGTTGCCGCGGCCGCCTCGCTCATTTGTGCCGAAGCCGGGCCGGTCAGCCCGCCGCGCCTCGTCGCAATCACCTATGCCGACGCCACGAGGCGCGTCATCGACGATCCCAACCCGGCGCTCCGCGCGCGCATCACCGCCAAAGCCAGACCAATGACATGGGATCGCGGCGTGACCGGCGTGCTCCTGCTGCCCGAAGGAAGAGCGGGCCCTCTACCCCTTGTCGTCCAATATTATCGCTGCCCCGGATTTCTCAAGGGCGGCATCGGCGACGAGATACCGATGTTGCCGCTCGTCGAAAATGGGTTCGCCGTGCTGTGCATGGACCGGGTCCGCGCGCCGAAGGAGGCCGGGACCGAAGCCAGCTATGCCGCCGCGCTCGCCGACATCGAAGGCGCGATCGCGGAGCTCGCGAAGGACGGCCTTGTCGATCGCGCCCGGGCCGGCATCGGCGGGCTCAGCTTCGGATCGGAGGTCGCGCTCTATGCGGTGAGGAGATCGAACCTCTTCGCCGCGGCGACCTTGTCGTCGAGCCAGATGTCGCCCGCTTATTATTGGGCGAACGCCCTTCCCGGTCGCGGTTTCGCCGCGATGCTCGATGACTTTTGGAAGATCGGCGATCCCGATACCGACCCCGAGCGATGGCGGCAGCTTTCGGCGATCTATGATATCGGTTCGATCCGGACGCCCTTGCTGATGCAGCTTCCCGAATCCGAGGCGCGCTATGTGCTCGAACTCCACACCAAGCTCAAGCTTGCCGGACGGCCCGCCGAGCTCTTCGCCTTCGCCGACGAGCCGCACATCAAGAAGCAGCCGGTCCACAAGCGGGCGGTCTATCAACGCAATCTCGACTGGTACCGCTTCTGGCTGAAAGGCGAAGAGGATGCGGACCCGGCCAAGGCGGACCAATATCGGCGCTGGCGGACCTATCGCATCGCGAAACCCGCGACGAAAACCTCTCCCTGACCTCTCCCCGGAGCCGCCCCCTCCTTGCCTGGTCCCCGTGTGGGCTCAGAGGGAGCGGATCCAGCGCTCGACGTCGGCGATCTGCAACAAGCGGATATAGACGGCGTCGAGCGCGTTTGCCGGCCGGCGCAGCGCCTGGTCGACGGCGTCCCTGTCGAGAACACCGGCGCCTGCCAGCCAGCCTTCGAGCAGGAAGTCGCGAAGCCGCGCCCGGTTCGCATCGAAAGCCGGCGCGAAGAGCGAGTCGACCCGCCCCTTGGTCCGTCGTTCGCGTACGATATCCGGAAGGTCCGCCGCGAAGGCGCGCCGGGCAAGCGCCCGATCCTGCCCACCCTCGCACCACTGCCAGGTCGCGATCGACAAGCCGAACTCGACGAGCGGTTGCGACAGGAGCGGCGAGATCATCGGAAGCGCGATTGCCCGGTCGTAGCCATCGAGAAAGGGCTGGATCGGCAGGAGCGCGCGCCCATAGCCGAACTGGCCGGCGCTGACACCATGCCCCGCCTCCAGCCAGGGGTGCGGCGGCGCGGGCGCGGAGAAGCGCGGCGTGAGAAACAAGTCGTCCGACGGCCAGTCGGCAGGGCGCGCGAGAAAGCGCCGTGCCGTCAGGCGAAGCGCGCGCCAGATACTGTCGCCGGTCAGATCGGCAAGATCGCCCGCAGCCTTCAACCCGGTGCGCGGCCCCGCGAAGCGAAAGGCATCGACGACGGGACCGACCCGGCGAATGAAGCCGAAGATATTGTCCCCTCCTGCGCCGCTGAAGATCGCATCGGCGCCGAAATCGCGCGCCGCGCCGAGCAAGGCGGCGTTGCTCGAGCTGAGCAGGCCGAAGCCGGCGGGCCGCGCGCGCAGCTTTGCGACCGGCGCCAGCGGGTCGCCGGGTTCGGCGGGCAGCATGATTTCGAGCAATTGCGCCCCGGCCCGCGCCGCGGCAGCGCGCGCATAAGGCCGCTCGTCGCCCGACACGCCGGGCGTCGCGAGATTGACGGCGCGCCAGGCATCGCGTCCCGCGAGGCAGGCCGCGACGATCGAGCTGTCGAGGCCGCCCGAAAGTTCGAGCTGGATCCGGTCAAAGCGGCCCGACCATGCCTCGACCACCGAAATCACCGCCGTGCGAAGCCTGGCTGGTTCGATCAGCCGCGGACGATGCCCGACATGATCCCATGGGAGCCAGGCGATGTCCGAAGAGGAGCTAGCGCCCAGCGTGGCGATGTCGCCCGGCAAGATCTCGGTGACATGATCGAGGCCGGTCGAAGGCGCCCGTAGGAGCGGAAAGCGCAGATGGGCGTCGAGTGCCGCGGCGTCGGGACGATCGAGCGCGAACCCCAGCGCGCGGGCGACGCCGAGGTCCGAGAAGAGGCAGGCTCCAATGGCCGTCGCGTCATCGGGGGGCACGAAGTGGTAGAGCGCGGGCCCGGTGACGGGCGAGCGGAGAAGATGGACATCGCCGTCTTCACCGGCCCACCCGAGCAGATAATTCCCCCACAGATTGTCGATCGCCCACCTGCCCCGGCTCGCGACGACTGCCGTCGCCTCGTCGGAATCGAGCCCGTCGCAGACGGCAAAATCGCCGCGACGGAACGCATATCCGGCGAGCAGGATGCGGCCCTCGATACGGACCGGCTGGCTTGGTACGCCCACAACCCGCGCCGGCCCGAGGTGACCATAGTCGATTAGGTCTTCGCGCAACGGCCTCTCGGGGCCACCGCTTTGCAGGGCAAGACGAAGGTTCATAGCCGGAACACCGGAGTGAATTCGGCGACGCTATCGAGGGGATCGGTTAGCAGAAGGTCGCCGGCCTGGACCCAGCAATGCGCGGCGAATGGATCGAGCCGGACGCCGAAATAAAGGTCGGCATCATGGCCCCGACGCCAGAGGCAGCGCATCAGGCCGAGCGAGTCCGGAACGCAGCGTCGCTTCGCCGGATAATAGCGCAGGCCATGGTGATAGCGTTTCGCGAGTTCGACGAGCGCGCCGGACGCCCGGTTCCGATCGACGCCATGCGCGCGGAACTGGCGCCAACGCCCGATCGTCGAAGCAAGCCCTGCCCACCCCATCGACCGCGCCGCCGCATATCGTGCGAGCAGAATTTCAGCGGATGGCGGTCCCCGATCCGCATCGGCGGGAAGCGTTGACTCGCGGCTGAACTCCAGCGCGCTTGAGCGAACCGTTTCCGCCGCGACGGGTCCGACCGATCCCTGCCCTTCGACGAGGAGGCCGCGCGCTAACAAAGTTTGGATGGCGGCATCATGGACCTGGCCACATCCCTCGTCGCTCAGGGCGCGGAGGGCGACCGCCTGTTCGCGTCCCAACCGCAGATAGCGATCCGAAGCCAGGTCGAGCACGACGGCGCCGGCGTCGATGATGCCGTAGCTGATTGTCGATGGGAGCCGATAGGGCATATCGCGCGGTGAGCGCGGTCGCACACGGCGGCCGCGCTCCCTTCGACCGTCAGTCGGCGCTGATGCCGCCGCCGAGCGGCAGATCATGACCGACCTGTTCGGGGATCGGGAATTCATCGCCGAGCGTTTCCACGCTCGCGATGCCGATTTCCTCGATCGCGTCGTTGTCATTGCGGTTCATAGGAACCTCCTCTGATATGCCGCGGAATTGCGGCACCCAAGAAGCTACGCCGGTCGGACAGAATAGAATTTTTATAGTTCGTATATCGTCCGAATATCATCTGAGGGGCGCGTCGCGGGGTCTAAGCTCGGCGACGACGCGGCCGGCGAACGTCATGCGGCGCCGGTGAAAGCGCGTGATCTTGGCCCGAAGCGCGCTCCAGCGGCCGAAGCGATAGTCGGCTTCCATCGCCGCCAGCATGTCGCGGGCGGCGGGATCGACGTGCGCTTCGGCCTTGCGAAACAAATGGCTTCTTTCGACGAGATTGAAGATTGCGAAGCGCAATTCGCGATTGGCGCTCCAGAGTGCGATCGCGCGGAAGAGCGAGTCGAGCGCTTCAGCATAGTCCTTATGCTGCGTTAGCTTGACGAGCCCCGCTGGCCGATCGGGCTCGGGCGCCTCGCTCCGGAGCGCGAGGCCGAGTAAATAGGCGGCCCAATTGTAGAGATCGTGGAGATCGGCCTCGGCAAGGATCGGGGGCCGGAATCCCTCCTGATGCCAACTGTCAATGATCCGTTCGCCCGCGAGGCGATGAAGCGCCTCGCGGACCGGCGTTGCACTGGCGCGGAGCGTCCGGGCGAGGACGACCGGGTCGAGCCGCGTGCCCGGCGGATAACGGCCGTCGAGCACGCGCGCTTTGAGGTCGAGATAGACGCGCTCCATGGTCGAGCCCGCGTTCATGCCGCCCCCGTTCCGTCTTCTGCTTCGCGCTGCGCGGCGACATGCTCGGCGAGCAAGGCCCGCTGGTCGGGCCGCAGCGCGTCGATTGCGGCGAGTTGCTCGGCGGGATAGCCTTCGAACAGAACCGAAGGGCATTGCCCCTCGAAGTTCCCGAGATTGGGCCGGTGCTGCGCATAGCCGGCAAGCGCCGCGAGCTCCGGCGGGAAGTGCCGGGCAATTTCGGGCGGATAGGCGAGCCACAGATTTTCGTAGGGCTTGAGCCAGCCGAGACAGTAGCTGACGATGACACCACGGCGCACCCCAGCGCCCCAATTGGCCCCGGCGCCGTGAAGCGTCGACCCGAGGAAGACAATCGCGTCACCCGGCTCGGCCACGGCAACGATCGGCTCCTCGCGCGGTTGCTCGACAAGCGCTTCGACGCCGTGACTCGAGGGCCAGATTCTCGTCGCTCCATTCTCCGCCGTGAACGAAGTCAGAGGCCATATTACGTTCAGCAGATATTCGACCTCACCGAGCGAGCCTTGCCACAGATCCTGATCGCGGTGCGGAAATTGCGCGAGCGCGCCGGGATGAAGCTCGATCGCCTGGGTGAGGTTGAGCTGGATGCGCTCGCACCAGGGCCCGAGCGCCGCTTCGGCGAGCGCCAGTATCTCGGAGTGCAACACGAGGTTCGCCATATGTGGCGAGCGGATCAGGAGGCGCCCGAACCGCTTTGTGCGCTCGCCATAGAAGGCGCCCGAGCAAAAGGGCGTCGCGTCGAAACGCGGCGCAAAATCCGCCGCGATCGCTTCGATCTCGGAAGCCGCGGCCGCCCCTCGAAGCAGGACATAGCCATAGCCGGCCAGATGCTGCGCGGCGGTTTGAGCGACACCGTTGCGCAGGTGGGAATCGATCGACATCGGTCCGCTCCTCATGCAGCTTCGGCGGGCGCGTCGGCGCCGGTTGCCCCGATGCCGGTCGCCGCAAGCTTCGATAGCGTGTCGGGCTCGATCGCGATCTCCAGCGCAACCAATGCACGGCCGTCGTGGATCGCGGTTTCGCCAAGCACGCGACATTGCCAGCCGAACTGCTCGACCTGCCGGAACCACGAAAGCTCGGCGACGCCGGTATAGGTGGAAATGCCATGGGTCAGCGCATAGTCGACGAGCGCGACGAGGAGCGTATCGCGCGCTGCGCGGCGTTGCTGCGCGCCGATCCCCGGCGACAGGCAAAAGCGCGTGATCTCGAGTATTGCAGTGCCATTCGGAACGGGACCGGCGACAAGATGGGGGAAAATCCCATCGAGAAGAGCAGGCCTTGTCGTCGGCAGCAGCCGCGCCGAGGCGAGATGCTCTCCCCGCGCGTCGGTGAGGATAAGGTAGGTGGCGTGCGGATCGTCGAAATGGTCGACTTCGAACCGGTCCGCCAGCACGGGCAGGTCCCATTTGAGCAAATCGACAAAGACGCGTTTGCGCGCCTCGAACATCGAACGGAGCGCGACATGTTCGTCCGCCCTGTTGTCCTGGTTGACCGTGATGAGCATTGGTTTGTCTCCTTGATTGAAAGAGACAGACCAATTGAACCGGAAAATCCGCTCGCGCCATACCAAGAAAGGGGGGTGTTTTAGCCGCCGGCGACGTCGCTGAAGCAGATCGTGCCGTCGAACAAGGCGCGGATCGCCAGGCTGACGCGGCTTCGTGCAGAGTATTTCTCGCGCGCGTTGCGCAAATGCTCGCTGACCGTATCGGTCTGCAAGTCCATGATCTGCGCGATCACCGAATCCGATTTGCCGCGCGCGGCCCACAAAAGGCATTCGATCTGCCGATCCGTCAGTCGGGGCTGATCATTGGCAGGGACCAGCCCGGACAGTTGCCGTGCCGCCTCAAAGACGAAAGCGCCGATCACCTGCGCGAACATCAAGGCCTCCGGCGTTGCATGATTCCCCTTCTGCCAGGCGAAGGATACCGACCCGTGCGCGTCGCCGGGGATGTGCGTCGGGACGGTCAGGCCATCATGGATGCCGTGCCGCCGTGCGCGCTTGAGGATCGCGCCGTCGCCGGGTCTTGGCCGCGAGAATTGGTGCATGTCGTGCCAGAGGAAACCCGCGGCGCGGCGGGCGCTCGCACGATGGACCGGATCGCGCACGCCGAGCCGCTGTTCATCGAACCATCTTGCCCAATCTTCGGGATAATTGTGGACGCGCAATCCCTTTTCGGGCGCCGCCAGAAAGTCGACGTGATGACTCAAAGCAAACCACGAGCACCCGAGCCTCGAGCAGGCCTCGTCGAGAATATCGATCAATGCGTCTTCGCTCGCGACCTTCAAGGCTTCGGCAGCGAGCCGCAGCGCGGCGTCGAGCGTAGTCATTACGACCCATGGCAACGCCGGCAGCATTCTCGAACCTGCTCGTCCGGCGTTGCTCCCAGTCCGGTGCCGATCCCCTCGCCCTCTCAATAGGCGGGGTCACCGCGGTGGCGCATCGTTGCTGGTCGGTGACGATGCGGAGCGGAACCAAGCTATGGCCGAGATGATATATTTCAAATATATTCGTCATTTAGTCTCAATTTGAGAGTTGTTGTTGTCATCGAGCAGTCGGCCGGGTTCGATTGGCAGGTCCATCGAGGGCGTACGACGTCGCATGTTGCAGGACGCGCACTATCTGAACCATGGTCCCGACAAGGGATCAGCCAGCCTCCGCCGGGCGATGCGCACGAGCCGCTGGATACGAAGTCGATGCGAGGCATTTTCGATCCGCCAGCGCCGGGACGCGATCACGGCACCGAACAAGATACGTGCCATCTCCTGCTGTGTCTCGCCGGACAGAAGGGCATCACCGACGCGCAGCTCCAGGATCCATTGCGCCGCCTTTCGCTCGCGCGGCATCATCGAGCGCGGCAATCGGCCGCTCTCCACCAGAACGACGAACTGGCGGAGTGCTTCGAGCTTGGGCTTGGCCGACTGAAGGCCCGATATGCGATGTTCGACAAGGACCGGGCCGCCCAGCAGCGTTCCATGATGCAGGTCGAGACGAATGGCCCAATGTCCGTCGCTCAGCAGCCAATGTTCGGTGTTTTCGGCGTCGATCTCGACCGAAACAAACGGGGCGACATCGCGCACATCGAAGAGATCGTCGGCGGGACTGTCTTCGCGGGCGGGCCGCCCGCGCAGCACGCGCGGATCCCTTAGGATGCTCCAGATTGGACGGCCTTCCGACGCGGACAAAGCAGGATCGATCCAGCCGTGCAATCCAAGGCTCTCGAGCCGCTCGTCGGATATGTGGCTCCGGTTCTTCCAGAGGTGACGGTAAAGCGGACTTCGGCGTAGCCATTCCCATGCGAACGCGCGTCGGTCCGAGATGAGAAGCCCGGTATAGGCTTCAGGAAACCGCCAATTCGCGGCCGGACCGCCGCTCATCCCGGATAGCCAGAATATTTTCTGAATATTTCCATACGGCGTCGATCGGACAAGAACAGGCCAGCATCAGCAGCGGGCGACGAGCGGGAAGGATCGATGCGAAGATCTGCCGGTGACTGACCTGTCAGATCCCCGGTCGCAGACGCGACGGCGGAGGCCCGCGACGGGCCGCGTCCGCTTCAGGGGCAGGCTATTCGGTTCCTTCCGCAAAATAGGCACGCAGCCGGTGCGCGATCTCGGGCGCGATCTTCATCAGAGTACGCCGTCCGTCGAAGACATCGGGCGTCCGCTCCAATATGCCCGCCTCGCACAGGCGCTGTGCGAGTTTCATCGCGCTGCTCGTCGGGATGCCGGCGGTTGCGCAAAGCGACGACATCGAAAGCTGCTGCCCCCGACATTCGTGAATGAACAGATCGATGAGCATGTCCCATGCAGGCTCGCCGAACAACTCGGCGTTGCCGATCAGCTGCTTGCGCAGGATGCGCCGCCGCACCACCGCCTCCGCATTGCAAAGCGCGCGCGCGTCATCGTCTTCGTCATGCGCAGCCGTCCCGCTCCGGAGCGTAAACTCAGATCGTGCGATGCGGCTTCCCGGCGACCATTCTTCGCGCAGGATATGGTGAATACCGGTCGCAGTAACGATGATGTGATCGAGAATCTCGACATCGAGCGCGCGTCCGATCTGATCGAGCTTGCGCGTGGCCTGAATATCGTTCTCGCTCGGCGTCGCATCGCCGCCCGGATGATTGTGGACGAGAATGATCGCCGCCGCATTATGCTCGAGCGCACGCCGGAAGATCGTTCGCGGATAAATGGTGAGATGGGCAAGCGTGCCTTGCTGCATCTGTTCGTCGGCTATGAGGCGCCGGGCAGGATCCAGAAAGAGAATGCGCAGGCGCTCGTCGGAGAACGACGCCATCGAAGCGATGAGATACCGACGCAGCGCGGGATCGAACGGGTCGATCTGCCCCGCCCGGAGATCCGAACGCATTCCGTCGATCATCGCGTCGCGCATATGGGCGAGGAACGATCCCACCTCGGGCCAGTCTCCGAGGACGCCGGCCATCCGCTCGGCGGTTTGCGACCAGAGCCTGCCGAGGCTCCTGAACTCGTCGAGAAGGACCCGCGCTATGAGCTCGCAGTCTTCGGGTGCGATTGCCGCGACAAGCCGTGCCAGGACCGATCGCTCCCATTCGCGCACATCCGCGTCTGGTGCCGCCAGGTTGCGATGACGAGGAGCGGCGGGAGAAGCCAGGAGGCAGAGACTTGCATCGTCAGATAGGCCACCGGATGGACCGTTATGTCGGCTGCTTTGCCAACGTGCGCCATCAGAGGAAGAATTTGGAGAACCGCCGCCAGCATCGGCCAGAACCGGTGCGCGACCAATGCCAGGATGACGCTTGCTGCCGCTGCGACAAGATCGATCGCCAGATGCCCCGCGTCGATCGAGGTGAAGCGCGGCGGGATGAACAGGTGCAGAAGCTGGTCCGCCGCCGCCATCGCGATCAGGATCAGCGCCATCGTGCGCTCGGGCGCGCCCCCTTTTCTGAGGGCGTAGGCAAGAGCCGCCAGCAAGATCGTCAGAAAGATTGCAATCCGAACCATCGCGTCCAATGACCATGCTGGCGGTCCCGGGTCAATTGCTAGGAGCTTGCTGCGATCGCGCCCTCCCCGGCCGTCGCGACGGCCGGGCACTCATGGAGATCGAGTCCGGCGGTCTCACGCGCGATGTCGGCAAGTTCGCCGTGGATTCGCAAGGCGTCACCGCTCGCGCCGACCAGCACGGTCTGGAGCCTCGCGATCCGGTGAATGGTTGACTGCCCCTTGATCGCAGGGACGCCGGGGGTGTCGCGCCGCGCCGTCACGACACTGGTCATGAGCGTCGACACGGCGATCAAGGCGTCGTCGATGCGCGCCTCCGTGGCCGGTACTTGGTTCTGAAGCCTCGCGGCAGTGAAATTGATGGTATCGGACATGACTTCTCCTCTGCCGGAAGCGCACGCTCCGGCGGTTGCTCGATCGGTTATGAGAAGGATCAGCCGGAGATGAGGCGCGTCAGCGTCTCTGCAATCCCGAGGCTGCCGAGCAGGAAAATGATCACACACGCGAGTATTGTCGCCATGATCGTGAGCCTGGTCGGAAGCTTATGGTCGTGCCTCCAGATCTTCCCGGACGGGACGCCTTCGCCTGAAAGCCGGTCCACCGATTTGCTGGTCTCGCTCAAATCGAAAACATTTGTAGGGCCACCGTCTGTGTCATCGGATGGCACGAGCGTCGCGGCGCCGGGAAGCTGCGCCGGATCGTATGCGATCCGGTCGCATATCTGGCGCAGGCGCGCATAGCGGTTAGCCGTATCGGCGCGATCATTCGCGCCCAATATCTGCCGCGCCGCAGTGATTCGCTGGTCGACGGTGTATTTGGAGATCCCGAGGTCGCGCGCGATCTGCTTCGACGTCTTGTGTACAAGTACGAGGTCAAGACAGGCGCGCTGCTTGCCGGTCAGGCGAGACCAGCGGAGACGATCATCGGCGGTAGAAGATTGCGACCCTTCCATTGGGACAGTTTGGTTACATCGTGTTCGCACACAAGGCCATTTTTAACATTGAATTCCATGTTAAATATTTCTGTCACATCCGGCCGCGTCAATGAGAACGCCCCAAGAGGCCGCCCCTTGATTGCGCGCCAACGCCTTACACGGCGCATCGCGCCTCCGTCTCAACGTTCATCAACCACGAAGCCGGAGAGTCGCCGCGATCAAGGGAAATGCTGCAGAAGGCTGGCCAGCTTATCCGTCGCGTCCCGCCGCGCTTCCGCCAGACAGCGTCAATGAAAGGCTTTGCCGGATCGAATCCGGCTGATGTCGCATCCCGGCACGGTCGAGCTCGGCCCTTAGCGTCGGTCGGCTTTTATGGGCGAGGTGAAAGAAGCGGGCATGGTTGCAAAGCTCCGGGTGATCGCGCCGCCAGCCGGTCTTGCGCAGAGCCTTTTCACCCCTCGCGGCCGTCTTCGCGCTGGCGCGCGCGGCCATGGAACAAGCGGGCTTGTCCCCGGTTGTGGAAGGAGAAGGAGTGCAAGATGCCCAAATTCGTTACGATCGGTTATGGCGACGAAGCGGGCTATCAGCGGACCCCGCAACACGTTCGCGACGCAGCCCATTCCCATGACGAGCAGCTAAAGCAAGGCGGCGCGATCATGGGGATTGCCGGTCTGCCGGTACAGGTGCGCAATCCCGAAGGCGAAATCGTGCAGACCACGACAGGCCCCTATCTGTCGTCATCGCTCCCTGTCGCCGGCTTCGCACTCATAGAGGCCGCCAATCTCGGCGAAGCCATTCAATTGGCGCAGCACTCGCCCTGCGCGGTTGCGCACGGCGTCATCGAAATCTGGCCACTCGTAGAAAGCGGCTGACGCCGCGCTGGTCAAAAACGGGATGGAATAATGGTGATTTCGATCGGCACCGCGAGCGGGCGCCATCCGTCCCGCCTCAGCAATTCATTGCTTTCGACCGCCTTGCGTCCGAGCGCCCGATCCAGCGACCAAGTGATGTGGAAGATGCTCCCGTCAGGCCGTCGCGCGGAGCCGCCAATTGCTACGACCAAGGCTTCAAGCCCTACCCCGTCGTCGGCATGGCCAATGACCGTAGCGTCGGTCTCGGTCGGGAGCGGCGCATCTTTGGCGGCATGTCCGGCAAGCGTGATATGGTCGGCGATCATGTCATGCCAGTGCGGCGGAAAGAGATCGAGAAGAAGCTCGCGGCACGCGGGATCGAGTTTCCATCCGATCGCGGTCACGATGAGATTCTCGATTCCAAGGCCGCGCTCTCAAGCCGAATGAAGCACCGGCGCGCCGTGTTCCACAACGGCTTCGGTCATCATGGCGAGCGCGGCAGCGACGGCATGGTCGAGCACGGCACCGCGGCCGAGATCGCCGAAATGATATTCCTGCGCGAAGCGTCGTCCTTCGCGGGTCGCGCAGGCCAAGTGGACCAGGCCGACTTCCTCATTCTTCTCGCGCGGACCGCAAAAGCCGGTGACGGCTATCGCGAAATCGGCGTCGCCGTTCGCGAGTGCGCCCGCCGCCATTGCTTCGGCGACCTCGGGATTGACGGCTTCGCAGCGCTCGGCGTCGGCGCGGTCGACCCCGAGCATCTCGCATTTCGCGTCGATTGAATAAACGACGAAGCCGCGCTCGAGATGTGAGCCAAGCGCGGCTTCGCGAGCCATCAAGGCGGCCAGCTGGCCACCCGTGCAGCTCTCGGCGATCGCCCAGCGAAGCTCGCTGCCCGCTAGCGCGGCAGCCAGCCGTTCCAAATGCCGGTCGATGTCGCGCTGCGCGGGCATGAGCTTACATCGTCGTCGTCTTGGCGGGCGGAAGCCCGGTCGTCTCGGCCTGCGCCTTCAACTCTTCCTTGCGCGCGAGCATCTGCTCGCCGAGCGCGTCGAGATCGACGTCGGCGGCGCGCGCCTGCTGGAACATGTTGTCGTGCTGCTTTTCCTCTTCCTTCACATGATGCTCGATTTCTTCCTTGAGTACCGTGACCTTGGAATCGAAGAACTCGTCCTCGGGGCTCGATGCCACGATCTCGTTGATCAGGATTTTCGCGCCGTCATGCTCGACATAGGCCTCTTTCAGGAGATCATCGTCGATCTTCCCCTTGAGCGCCGGATAGAAGACCTCTTCCTCGATCTGGGCGTGGATCTTCAGCTCGGTGCAGATCTTGTCGGCTATCTGACCCTTTTCCTTCGAGCCGCCGGCCTTTTCAAACTTGGCGAACAGCGCCTCGACCTCGCGATGGTCCTTGGTCAGAATATGGGTAGCGTCCGTATCGATCGGTTTCATTGCAGTCTCCATCTGCCCGCCCGCTTGCTTTGATAAACGGAGAATTTTGCCGAAGGTTGCGTGTGAACCGCGCGCGCGGGGAGCCTTTTGCACCGCGCATCCGTTGCGAGCGCAGGGACCGACATTGCGAGGTGAACAAAATGTTCGACACGAAACAGCGGCGCGATTATCCGTCCGCGCGACGCCAGCGATGACGACGGTGATTGCGCCGCGCAGCGGCGTCGCATTCCGGCTGTCGAGAGACCAGATCCTGCGCGTCATCGATCCCGAAGGCGGCCAAGTGAGCGACTTGCTCGCCTTTAACGCCTCCGATGTTCGCGAAGTCATTTCGAATGGGCGGACCTTAGATTATGAAGAGACGATCCAGCTCACGACGGGCAACCGGCTCTGGTCGAACCGGTCGAACCCCATGCTCGAGATCGTCGAGGACAGCGCCGGCACCCACGACTTTCTGCTTACGCCGTGCAGCGAGGCGACCTTCCGTCATTTCTACGCAGACAAGCCCGTGCATCGCGGATGCTTCGGCAATCTCGCCGAAGCGCTCGCGCCGTTCGGGATCGACGCCGACGCCATTCCGGTCGCTTTCAATATCTTCATGAACGTTCCCGTCGGCCCGGACGGCCGGATCAAGGTGCTCGCGCCGCCCACCGCACCGGGCGATTTCATCCGCCTGCGCGCGCTCGACGATTTGATCATCGGGCTCACGGCCTGCTCGGCCTATGACAGCTGCGGCGGCAGTTTCAAACCGATCCATTATCGGATTGAGCGATGAAAGAGGCGGGCAAGCCGCCGGCTAATCCATCAGTCCATCGCTGCGATCAGGCCGTCGATACTCGTCATCGCAAAGCCGATCGCGCTGTCCGAGATGCCATAGGGAATGAAAAGACGGTCGCCGACGCGCACCGCCCCGCAGGTGTAGACGACGTTCGGAACATATCCCTCGCGGTCGCTTTCCGCCGCCGACAGGATCGGACAGGATGTACGCGCGAGCACCCGCGACGGATCGTCGCGGTCGAGCAGCGCCGCGCCGAGACTATATTTGCGCATCGCGCCGACGCCGTGCGTAAGCACGATCCAGCCCGCGTCGCATTCGATCGGGCTGCCGCAATTGCCCATCTGGATAAACTCCCAGGGAAATTGCGGGCGCATCAGCACTTCGCCCTCATCGTCCCAGTGGCTCAATTCGTCCGAGGACAGGATCGTGATATTCTTCCCGTCCTGACGGGCGATCATTCGGTAACGACCGTCGATCCGTCGCGGAAACAGAGCCATCCCCTTGTGGCGGGCTGCAAGCCCGGAAAGCGGCTGAAGGCAAAAACTGCTGAAATCCTGGGTGCGCATCAGCTCCGAGCGGATTTCCCGCCCCGAATAGGCGGTATAGGTCCCAATATATTCGGTCTTGCCGTCGTCGTGAACGAACTGGACGAGCCGCAGGTCTTCGAGGCCATTGCGCTGGGCCTCGGTGATCGGAAACAGCACGCTGTTCGAAATCGCGCTATCGGGCTGGCGGTGCACGAGTACCGGCGCGTCGGGATGCATGCTGTGGCGATCGTTGGCGACGGCGGCCATGGCAGGGCCGGATTGCGGCCATAGCAGGAATTCGGTACCCGGACCCACGATACCTTCGCGGAAGGCGACCGATGATATATGGCCTTCGCCAACGGCGCGCATCGACATGACGAAGCGCAACTGGTCCGGATCAACGCCAGTCTGATTAGGATGCGGCACGACGCTCGGATTCATGAGCGCTGCGGCGGCGTAACTATATTCATGACAGAAATAGGCGCCGATCAGGCGGCGCTTGACCGGCGAGACCGCCGCGTCATCGAGCGACAGATCTTCCGATATCTCCCGATATCGCTCGTCGAAAATCTGCCCGATCTGCCAGTGCCGCTCGGAGAAATCCTTCCAGATCAGGCCAAGTTCGAGTTCCGCCTGATCCTCGTCCAAGCCCAGGACGTCGGCCACCAGCTGCGCCGCACGCGGCGGCTCGGACACGTTGGACTGCCAAGCGAGATGAAACGGGCGAAGCACGACGCGGCTCGGGTCCGCGCTCAATTTTTCATCGAGAATGCGTAGAGGCGACTGCTCGGGTCGGCAAATCAGCATGGAGGACGTCGACCTTTCTTACCTCGCCCCCGTCGCCATATAGGTTGCGCTCCGTGCGCCAGGCAAGGACAAGATCAAACGCCGGTCGCGGACCGACGTTCCCCGCTCAGGGCCAAGCTATGCGGATGCAGCGGCGAACCGCTGGGCGCGGTTACGCCCCGCCCTGCCCGGCAACCAGAAAACGGGCGTCGCCAGCGGCGGCAATCGACGCCGCCCGTGCGCCCCAAAGGCACTCGCCCGCACCAACCGAAAAGCCATCGATGTCGACGCTGCCCTTGAGCGGAACGATCAATAGCGGTCCGTTCTCGCTCGCGATCGGTCCAAGGTCGTTTCCGGCGATATAGGCTACCGAGAGGCGCGCGCCCGCGAGCAGCCGGATGCTCTGGTCCGGGGATATCATGCGTTGCAGCGACGCCGGCATGGGCGCCGCGCGCGCCACCGCGGCGCCGTCTTCGAGATGCAGTTCGCGCGGCCGTCCATAATCGTAAAGCCGGTAGGTGACATCGCTCTTCTGCTGGATTTCGACAAGCGAGATGCCGCCGCCGATCGCGTGGACCGTGCCCGGGGGGACGTGAAAGAACATTCCCGGCTCCACCGGATGCCATTCGATCAGCTCCTCGATCGCACCCGACAAGGCTGCCGCGCGAAGTTCGGCGGCGCCGAGCGCACGGACCGTGCCGAGTCCCAGTTTCGCGCCCGGTTCGGCCTCGAGAATATACCAGCATTCTTCCTTGCCCGAGGACTCGCCCCGCGCGCGCGCGCCGGCGTCGTCAGGATGGACCTGGATCGAAAGACGCTCACTGGTAAAAAGATATTTGGCGAGGAGCGGACAGTCGGCGGGCGGATCGAACCAGATTTCGCCGATACGCTCTGGAGAGGAGGAGGTGAAAGGTTCGGGAAGGCGGACGACGCCCCACGGCTTCTCGACGGCGATCGTGGGCAGCTTTGCAACGGTCATGGTGAAACCTTCCCGTCAGTTCGAACTGCCCGAGCCGGGTTCGGCCTGCTTGCGGTGCATCTCGGCGGTCGTCGCTTCGCTGAGTACGCCCGAGGCCAGCACCTGCGCCTTGTTCTTGAGGCCATGGACGACCGAATGCTCGCCCTTCTTCATTGCCTCCCAGCCGGTGCGCGCAACGTCGGCCGGATCGTCCTTCTTCGCCTGTCCGACCTTGGTATCGAGCATGCCCGCGCGCGCGAAAAAATTGGTGTCGGTGGCACCGGGCTTGAGGCAGGTGATCGTGACACCCGTGTCCTTGAGCTCATTGCCGATCGCGGCGGCGAAGCTGTCGACGAAGGCCTTGGTGCCATTATAAACCGCCTGGAAAGAGCCGGCGAGATGACCCGCGATCGAGCCGGTGATCAGCACCTTGCCTTCGCCGCGAGCGACCATCTGCTTGAGCACCGGCTGGAGCAGGAGCAAGGTGCCGATGATGTTGGTGTCGATGACGTGGCGCCACCCGGCGACATCTTGGTCGAGGAAGCCGTGACCGAGGCCATGGCCGGCGTTTGCGACGAGCACATCGATCTCGCGATCCGAGGCGGCGGCGAGCAATTCCTCGACCCCTGCCGATGTCGAGAGATCGGCCTCGATCGACTGCACCTCGGCGCCGCCCTCTGCCAAGCCGATGGCCGCGTCTACGAAGGGCTCGTCGGCGGCGACGATGAGGTCATAGCCCTCAGCGGCGGCAAGCTTTGCGATCTCGCGGCCAATGCCGCTAGAAGCGCCCGTGATGAGAGCGAGTTTGCGTTCAGACATGGGCCATTTCCTTCTTTGCTTCGATGGCGCCCTTTGCGAGCCCGGGCTTCAGAATGATCTTGGTGTATTCGTTCTGCTCACCATGCCAGTGGCGATACATCTCGGCGGCGTCCTCGAGCGGAGCGTGATGCGAGATGAGCGAGGTCGTATCGAACTGGCCGTCCTGGATCATCTTCAGCAGCTGGCCCGTATATTTCTGAACCGGCGTCTGGCCGCTCTTCACGGTCAGCCCCTTCTCCATCAGCTGTCCCAAGGGGAATTTGTCGGCGAAGCCCCCATAGACGCCGGGGATCGACACACGTCCGCCCTTGCGGCAAGCGAGGATCGCCTGGCGCAGTGCATGCGGGCGCTCGGTCACCGAATAATATTGCGCCTTGACCTGGTCGAGGATGTTGTCTGGGGTAAAGCCGTGGCTTTCCATGCCGACGCAATCGATGCACGCATCGGGTCCGATGCCGCCGGTCATTTCATTAAGCGCCTCGCGAACGTCGACCTGCTTATAGTCAAGGATCTCTGCGCCGAGCTGCTTCGCCAGCCGGAGACGCGCGGGAAAATGATCGATCGCGATCACGCGCCCTGCGCCGAGTAGCAGCGCCGACTGGATCGTGAACAGCCCGACTGGTCCGCAGCCCCACACCGCGACAGTGTCGCCGGGCTCGATATCGGCGTTGACCGCGGCGTGCCATCCGGTCGGCAAGATGTCCGAGAGGAACAGGACATCGTCGTCGGGAAGATCGTCGGGGATGATGACCGGGCCGACGTCCGAATAGGGCACACGCACATATTCGGCCTGCCCGCCGGCATAGCCACCGGTCAGATGGGCGTAGCCGAACGCGCCGCCCATAGCATGCCCCATCAGCAGTTCGGCTGCATCGCGCGTCTCCGACGGGTTGCTATTGTCGCACGCACTAAACTGCTGCTTTTCGCAGAAGAAGCAGGCGCCGCAGCTGATCGTGAACGGGACAACCACCCGCTGCCCTTTCTTGAGGGTCGATCCCGAGCCGACGTCGACGACCTCGCCCATGAACTCGTGGCCGACGATATCGCCGGCGCGCATGCCGGGAATATAGCCATCGTAGAGATGAAGGTCCGAACCGCAGATTGCGGTCGATGTAATATGAAGAATGGCATCGCGCGGATTGACGATCTCGGGATCGGGCACCGTCTCGACGCTGATCTTGTGGCGGCCTTGCCAGGTAACTGCTCGCATGGTCTGATCCTCAAATATGGGGTTCGACGGGGGATTCGGACTTTCGCGCCGATGGCGAGGCGTTGCTGGTCACCTCGCCGGTTTCCATCAGCTGCTTGAAGCGGTGAAGATCGCGGCGCGCCTGCACCTCGGGTTCGCGCTGGAGGAGCTTCGCGCCGAGGCGGCCAAGCTTTCCTGCAGGGGGATCGTAGGCCAGGATCAGGGTGACATAGGTGCCGCGACCCGCGGGCGCATCGGCGAAGCGGACCTCGCCGCTGTTCGCGATTTCGCTTTCGGGTTCGCTCTGCCAGCTGATCGTCTCATTCTCGATGCTCTCGGTGATGCTGTTGACCAGATGGACCTCGCGCCCCATCGGACCCTTGATCGTCCACCGCGCGGTGCCGCCGCCCAGCGGCTCGACGGCGACGACATTTTCCATGAATTCAGGGAAGCGCTCGACCTTCCACGCCGCAAACAAGTCTGTGCGCGGACGATTGACCAGAACCGACTTGCCGAAGAGCGCGCGCGCCGACGGCTTATCGAGCGTCCAGTGGGGCGCGTCGGTCGCAATATCGTCGCGATCGGTCTCGGCGTTTCGCGTGCGACGCCAGAAGGAATAGCCGATTCCGGCTAATGCGAGACCTGCTCCTACGGCGGCAACGGCGAGCGCATCCGGCGTGCCGCGACCAGGAGAAGGGCCGCGACCAGGGGAAGGACTGAATAAGTTGCGCATAAACATCTCCCCGCCCGCGATGCCGGCGGGCGTGCATTGGCGACGGGATGCGGGATCACCCGGCATCCGTCGTGGTGGTGAGGATTTCTGTTCAGCTGCGCAGCCGATGGCAAAGGGACGCATGCGCGGTCCGATAGTTCCCGGATCGGACAGACGATTCGCGTGTGGCTACGGCCGTAACGCCCGTCGATGCATACCCGAGAAGCAGCATCGCGGCGATTTCCCGTCCACAGGGAAAAATCGATATAACCTGTGTTAATCGGGCACCAAAATCCCCGAACTTGGCATGCTGCACTGCAACCCGGAGCGTCCCGGCGCGTTGCTCCCGCATACAATCAATCTGCTCGCGAGCACGGTCGAACGACCGGCTGCGGACCCGCGTGCCCGCACGCGAGGCCGATGGCGCGCGCGTGGCATGTCATAATGAGGATGGATATGAAGCACGATAGCGATGGCCGGTTTTTCCGCGATATGTCCCTCGACGATCTTTCGCCCTCTTCCGTCTCCCCTCCTCCCGGCATGAAGCGGAGCGTCACGCCGCGCCGCCTTGCCCTCATCGGTTGCTTTCGACCGCGCCAATGCGGGATCGCGACCTTCACCGCGGACACCTATGATCATCTTCGCGCCGCTCGCGCCGATCTGGCGATCGACATCTACGCGATGCGGAGCCCGACCGACCCGGATATGGGCGGCGAGGTTGCGCTCGCGATCCACGAACAGGCGCCGACGGATTACCGCGCCGCAGCCGAGGCGATCAACGCGAGCGGCGCACAGGTCGTCTGGCTTCAGCATGAATTCGGCATTTTCGGCGGCGCCGCCGGCGAGATGATTTTCGAGCTTGTCGATCGCATCGCCGCGCCGTTGATCGTCACGCTGCATACCGTTCTCGCCGAACCCAATGCGGACCAGCGCCGGGTTATGGACCGGCTCGTAGCGCGCGCCAGCAAGCTGGTCGTCATGAGCGACTATGGCCGCGAAACCTTGCGCGACGTCTATGGTGCGAGCGCCGACCAGATCGTGCATATCGAGCATGGCACGCCCGACCGGCCCTTTGTCGATATCGCGCCCCTCCGCGAGACTCTCGGGATTGCCGATCGTCCCGTGATCTCGACGTTCGGCCTGATCGGGCCCGGCAAGGGCCTCGAAGCCGCGATCCGGGCGCTGCCCGCAATCGTCGCGCAATATCCCGATATCCTCTACCGGATCGTGGGTGCGACCCATCCCAATCTCGTTGCGTCCGAAGGCGAGGCCTATCGCGAGAGCCTGGAGCGGCTCGCGGAAAGCCTAAGGGTTGCGGGCAATATCGCGTGGGAGAACTGCTTCCTCGATACCGAGGAACTGCTCGACCAGATCGAGCTTTGCGACATCTACCTCGCGCCCTATCCCAATCTGCAGCAAATCACCTCGGGCACGCTCGCCTATGCCGTTGCGCTCGGCCGCGCCGTCGTCGCGACGCCCTTCGTCCACGCCCGCGAACTGCTTGCCGACGATGTGGGTATCCTGCTTCCCGGAACCGACAGCGAGGCGATCGCCGAAGCGGTGCACCTGTTGCTTGCGGTTCCAGAGGAACGCCGTGCGTTTCAGCGGCGCGCCTATGCGCGGGGACGCCGCACGGCATGGAAGGTGATCGCGCGCGCGTGCGCCGCCCTCGTCGATAGCGTCGCCGTGCCGGAGTTCGCCGCGGGGACGCGGCGCATGCCCACGATCGAGGGCGCGTGGGCACTTTGCGATGATGTCGGCATGCTCCAGCACAGCATCCACCTCGTTCCCGACCGGCGGCACGGCTATTGTATCGACGACAATGCTCGCGCCCTGATGCTCGTGCATCGTCTACCGGCGCGCGCGCAGGAACTGGCGCAATCGCGCGCGCTGTCCTTCGCGAGCTTCCTCCAGCATGGCTGGAATCCCGATCGCGGCGTGTTTCGCAATTTCATGGGCTATGAGCGCCGCTGGCTCGAAGACGAAGGCTCGGAGGACAGCAACGGGCGGACGCTCTGGGCGCTCGGTCATGCAGCGGCGCATGCCGCCTCGCCAGAAATGCGCGACTGGGCCGCGGACCTCTTCGATCTCGCCGCACCGACGGCCGGGCGCTTCCAGAGCCCGCGTGCCATCGCCTTCGCGCTCCTCGGCGCCGATGCGCGGCTCGCGCATGAGCCTGCCAACGCCCGCGCGCGCACGATCGTCGAGCGCGGCGGCACATTTCT
This sequence comes from Sphingopyxis sp. Soil_C_28, assembly GCF_057657055.1. Lineage (NCBI taxonomy): Bacteria > Pseudomonadati > Pseudomonadota > Alphaproteobacteria > Sphingomonadales > Sphingopyxidaceae > Sphingopyxis > Sphingopyxis sp. Soil_C_28. The sequence goes on along the minus strand of NZ_JBDGJE010000001.1, from coordinate 638,897 downwards.
GTGCGCGCTGTGGAAAGCGGCGCGCCGGCCCGGCTGGGACTGGTTTGAGACGGGCCTCTCCTACGACAATGCCCGTCTGGCAGAGGCGCTGATCCGCGCAGGGCGGCGGCTCCGCTCGCTCCCGCTCGAGGAAGCCGGTCTTGCCGCGCTCGACTGGCTCGCCGATTTCCAGACCGCCCCCGAGGGTCATTTTCGTCCGGTCGGGTCGGACAGCTTTGATCGTGCTCAGGAGAGCTTGCCGTTCGACCAGCAGCCGCTCGAAGCGTGGGCGACGATCGACGCCTGCGCGACGGCCTACGATGCGACGCGGGGCAAGATATGGCGCGCCCGCGCCGAGACCGCCTACGCCTGGTTTCTTGGCCAGAATGATCGCGGCATCGCTCTGGCAGACCCGAAGTCGGGTCGCTGCCTCGACGGACTGACCCCGCGCGGGGTCAACCGCAACAGCGGCGCGGAATCGGTCCTCGCCTATCAGATCGCTTCGCGCACCATGGCGACGATATTCTGGCGCGACGCAGTTCCCGAGACGCCGGCGCGGAGCCTCACCGCTTCGGTGCCTGCTCTCGCAGGTTGAGCCGCCAGATGCAGGAACAGATTCAGCCCGTCATTCTGTGCGGCGGCGCAGGGACGCGTCTTTGGCCCGCCTCGCGCGGCGAGCGCGCAAAGCAGTTTCTCGACATCGTCGACGATGCGAGCCTCTTCGCCAGCACGCTGGCGCGCGTTTCGGACCGCCACTTCGCCGATCCTCTCGTGGTTTGCGGTCCTGGCCATGTCGCGACCGCGCGCGAGCAAGCGCGTGACCGGCCGATACGCCTGCTCGTCGAGCCCGTACCGCGCAACACCGCCGCGGCGATCGCGCTCGCGGTGGTTACCGCGCCATCCGACGCATTGCTCCTCGTCATGCCCAGCGACCATGTCATCGCCGATGTGCCGGCCTTTCACGCCGCCATCGATCGGGGCGCGGCGCTCGCGCGCGAGAACTGGCTCGTTACCTTCGGCATTGCGCCCGACCGGCCCGAAACGGGGTTCGGCTATATCAAGAGCGGCGCAGCGCTGCGTCCAGACGGCTTCGCCGTCGAACGCTTTGTCGAAAAGCCCCCGCTCGCGGAAGCGGAGGCGATGCTTTCGGCCGGTGGTTACAGCTGGAACGCGGGCATTTTCCTGTTCCGCGCGTGCGCGATGCGCGACGCCATGCGCACGCATTGCCCGGCGATTCTGGAGGCTGCCGAACGGGCGATTGCCGCAAGCCGAGTCGAGGGACCGGCAGTCTATGCCGATCGAGAGACGTTCGTGTCGGCCCCGGCGGACTCGATCGATTATGCGGTGATGGAAAAGCACGACCGCGTCGCGGTCGTGCCCGTTTCGATGGGTTGGTCGGATCTCGGCAGCTGGCACGCCGTCCACAACCTCACGATGCGCGACGAGGCCGGAAACGCCGTAAACGGGGATGCGTTTCTCCACGACAGCCGCGGATGCCTCGTGCGCGCCGGCGGCCGCCGCGTATCGCTTATCGGCATGGAGGATGTCGCGGTGGTCGTCGATGGTGACGATATCCTCGTCATGCCGCTCGCGCGGTCGCAGGACGTCCGGGCTGCGGCCAAGGCGCGGGCGTAACACGTTCGACCGTTCAGGTAGATTGCGGCGGGTAACCGTCTGCCTGCGCGCCAACGGGCATCAGCTTCCCGTTTTCGAGTGCCCGCGGCGACCGGCTGGGGGCGCGACCGACTTCAGGCTCAATCCTCGTCGGACGCCCTCTGCGTCGCCGCGACCGCAGCGGCATCGATCAGGCTCTGTCCTGTCCGGGCGGCCGCGTCCGCCGTCATGGTCGCCGCGACCCCGTCGGGACCTTCGAGAAAGACAAGGCCTCCCTCGGCGGTGGCGATACCGGGTTTGGTCTCGGGCTGCGGCCCCGCGGTATCTGGTGTCATGATCGTGACCTTTTTACATTAGAGAGAAAATCGGGGATCGTTTCCATATAGAGATAGGCGGGATCGAACTCGCCCCGTGCCGCGAGCGCCACGGGATCGGGAATCTCGACGAGCGACGCGCGAAAGCTGCAGAGCCCTTCCTCACGCAGCTGACGCATCACCCGGTTCACATGAACCGTGGTCAAGCCGCAGATTTCGCCGAGGTCGGCTTGGGTGAGCGCGAGCGCGAAGCGCCGGCCGTCGCTCAGTCCCGCCGAGAAAAGCCGCGCGTTGGTTTCACACAGAAAGTGCGCAATGCGACCGGTTGCGTCGAGACGGCCGAGCCGGAACAGCCAGGCGCGATGGATCGCCGCGTCGAGCAGCGTGGAGAACCACAGTTTGCGCGTGAGCTCGGGCATGTCCTGGGTGATCGCTTCGAGCTCGGCATGCGGTATCGTCGCAACGGTTGCGGAGGTCAGCGTCGCGACGTCATGATCGAGGACCTTGAGCGGGAAGGCGTGGAGGTCAAGAAAATCGCCTGGCAGGTGGATCGCCACGAGCTGGCGAAGGCCCTGGCGGTCGTCGAGATAGCGCGACATCACGCCTTCGATAAGCAAGGTGCTTTGATGGAGCGGTTCGCCGGCGCGCGCGATGATCTTGCGCGGCGCGATGGTCTTCACTTCGCCGATCGCCCCCTCGATCCGTGCCCGCTCCTCGGCGGTGAGGCTCGCGCCGCGCTTGTCTCTCAAAAAGCGTTCGGTGAACATGAATGACGCACCTCGGAAACTTCTGGGATGGCTTTACCTTGTCTTCCAACGGTCGATGCGGCGACGCGTTGCACGCGGCGATCCGCAATCGTGATGATGCAGGTTAACTTCGCGGCAAATAGCGCAACTCGCAGCGCGTCTGCCGGTTGAGCCTGTGCACCCGCCTCATCGTTCGCAGCAAGCGACGCGGGGCGTCCTGTCTTCCTTCCAATGATCGGCGAGAGCGTACCATGGCCAAAACTCCTTCTTCGAAAAATCCCTCGGGCCGTTCGGCGTCCACCATGACGCCGGCGGATATTTCCGGCGCCGACATCGGCGGCGAGAGCCCGCAGAAGGCGCCGGCCTTTCCCGGCGACGCCGCAATCAGCTTTACGTTCGACGGTCGGTCGGCCGAAGGCGGCGAAACGCACCAGGTGGCCGAGGGCGATGTCGCGACACTGACCACCCAGCACGGCACGCCAATCGCCGACGATCAGAACAGCCTGAAACATGGCGCACGCGGTCCGACCCTGCTCGAGGACTTCCACTTCCGCGAGAAAATCTTTCACTTCGACCATGAGCGCATCCCCGAGCGGGTCGTCCACGCCCGCGGCTATGGCGCGCATGGTTTCTTCGAGCTCACGGACAGCCTGTCGGATGTCAGCCGCGCCGATATCTTCCAGCGCGTCGGCGAACGCACCCCCGCCTTCGTGCGCTTCTCGACCGTCGCTGGCTCAAAGGGCAGCTTCGATCTCGCGCGCGACGTCCGCGGCTTCGCGGTCAAGCTCTACACGCAGGAAGGCAATTGGGATCTCGTCGGCAACAACATCCCCGTCTTCTTCATCCAGGACGCGATCAAATTCCCCGACCTCGTCCATTCGGTGAAGCCCGAGCCCGACCGCGCCTTTCCGCAGGCGGCTTCGGCGCACGACAATTTCTGGGATTTCATCAGCCTGATGCCCGAAAGCTTCCACATGATCATGTGGACCATGTCGGACCGTGCGATCCCACGCTCGTTCCGCACGATGGAAGGCTTCGGCGTCCACACCTTCCGCCTGCTCGATGCCAAGGGCAAGTCGACCTTCGTCAAATTCCACTGGAAGCCCAAGCAGGGATTGCAGTCGGTCGTGTGGAACGAGGCGGTCAAGATCAACGGCGCCGATCCCGATTTCCACCGCCGCGACCTGTGGGACGCGATCAACAGCGGCGACTTTCCCGAATGGGAGCTGGGCGTCCAGCTGTTCGACGATGATTTCGCCGACAGCTTCGACTTCGATGTCCTCGATGCGACCAAGCTGATCCCCGAGGAACTGGTCCCGATCCGCATCGTCGGCCGCCTCGTGCTCGACCGCGTCGTAGACAATTTCTTCGCCGAGACCGAGCAGGTCGCCTTCATGACCCAGAATGTCCCGCCGGGCATCGATTTTTCGAACGACCCGCTGCTCCAGGGCCGCAACTTCTCCTATCTCGACACGCAAATCAAACGCCTGGGGAGCACCAACTTTACCCATATCCCGATCAATGCGCCGAAGTGCCCGATGGCGCACTTCCAGCAGGACGGCCATATGGCGATGCGCAACCCGGTCGGCCGCGTGAACTACGAGCCGAACAGCTGGGGGCCAACGCAGGGCGGCCCGCGCGAGGATCCGGCGCGCGGCTTCCGGAGCTTCGCCGAGGACGCAGACGGACCCAAGCAGCGGGAGCGCTCGGAAAGCTTCGCCGATCATTACAGCCAGGCGCGGCAATTCTTCGTCAGCCAGACGCCGGTCGAGAAGAAGCATATCGGCGATGCGCTGGTATTCGAACTCTCGAAGGTCGAACGCCCCGACATCCGCTCGCGCACCGTCTCGCACCTGCGCAACATCGACGAGGGTCTCGCTGCAACGGTCGCCGACGGTCTCGGCCTGCCGCTTCCCGATGCAGCCCCCGCAGCGCGCAAGCCGATCGTCGATCTTCCCGCGTCGGATGCGCTCAGCATCGTCAAGAACGGTCCCGACAGCTTCAAGGGCCGCAAGCTCGGCATCTTGATGAGCGATGGCGCCAACCCGACGATCTTCAAGGCGCTGGTCAAGGCGCTCGACGCCGAGGGCGCAGTCTATGAGGTGGTCGCGCCCAAGATCGGCGGGGTGACGCTTGCCGATGGAACCAAGGTCGCGGCAAAGCACAAGATCGACGGCGGCCCCTCGGTTCTGTTCGATGCCGTCGCCTTCCTCGTGTCGGAGGAAGGCGCCGCCGAACTTGCCGCCGATGCAACGGCGAAGGACTTCGCCAGCGACGCCTTCGCGCATTGCAAGTTCATCGGCATGACCCCGGAGGCCGAGGCGATCTTCGCCGCGGCAGGCCTCGCCGAAGATCTCGACGAGGCCTGCATCCTGCTCGAAAAGGCTGGCGACGCTGCGCCCTTCGTAGCAGCGTGCGGCGCCCTACGTTTCTGGCAACGCGAACTGAAGGTCGATCTCGACGCAAAGCCGGCACCGACAGCCCGCTAGCCGCGGCGCGGACCGCGCGTCCCTGTGCGATCAACTGCGTTCGGTGCGTCCGCGCAGGGGGTCGCGCACCGCCGCGCCATCCGTCCGCCCGGAAAAGGGACAAACCCAGTCGGCGCCGACGGCGCGCCCCGAATATTGGCGCGCTTCGGATGTGGTCCCATGGCGCGCCAGCATCGGGTTCACATCCCCCGCGAGCGCGACATCGCGTTTGATGATCGCTTCGCGCATCTTGTCATACACGCCCTGCGCGCGGAGCTGTTCGAACTGGTCATGAAGATTGAACACGAGTGCCGGACGCTCGAAGCGCCGCGCGGGTCGGCTGGCGCGCGGATGCAGGCCGACGACGAAAAATGCCTCGCCGCCGAAACTCAGCGAAAAGTGCGGATCGCCCGGATCGGCACTGACGCGGCGATCGAGCGGTTGCCCGTGCCAGGCATCCTTGTGGGTCAGCGATTCCAGCCGCTCCCACAGGCATGCCTCGAATTCCTCTTCGTCGAACCCGCTGTCTTCCTCGAACAGAACTGCCAGCGACTGGAAGAGGGCGCGCGTGCGTGCGTAGGACCAGGCGAGATCGAGCAGGGTCGGATAAATACGCAAATCGTCCCACGCCGATCGCATGTCGCGTCCGACAAGAATGCGAAGCTGGCTCTTGGCGAGCGCGGACTTCGCCCCGACGCACGGGAAATGCTCATCCCTAATGAAGGACGCGAAGCGACGGGCGAGCGGGTGGTCATTGTCAAAAGCCGGTGAATACATGCGCGAAAAACGGCTGAAACCGGCGCCGGGTTGCACCTCATTGATCGAGGTTGTAACGATTCTGCGGCCTCGGACATGACCCGCCCGGTTCGCAACTCAGTCGCGCGGCGGGGCTGGATAGACGACCGCATCGCGCTGCTTCTCGGGGCGGATATAGATCGAGCTCAAGCGCGGCTCGGCCGCCTTGAGCTCGGCTTCCATCTCCTCGATCAGGCTCTCTGCGCGGCCCATCGGCAGCGCATCCTCGAAATCTGCGCTCACCGCGACGAAGATGGAATCGGGGGCGGTGTGAATGGTGCGGACATGATTGATCGCAGTGATTTCGGGGCGCCGTTCGAGCAGGCGCCAGATCGCGACGACGAGCTCGGGCTCGGCGCTTTCGCCGATCAGCAGGCCTTTCGCCTCGCGCGCCAGCAGCACCGCGACCGCCGCAAGCACGCAGCCAATCGCGACCGATGCCATGCCGTCGATCCGCGCGTCGCCGGTCCAATGGCTTGCCCAAACCCCAACGGCCGCAATCGCGAGCCCGAGCAGCGCCGCACTGTCCTCGAAGAGCACGATGAAGCCGGCAGGATCCTTCGAGTGCTTGACCGCCTTCCACCAGCTCTGCTTTCCGCGTCCGGCATTGAATTCGCGAACCGCGATCGCCCAGGACTATCCTTCGAGCAGGAATGCGACGCCGAGCACGATATAGTTGATCGTCGGATCGCGCAGCGGCTCGGGATCGGCCATATGGCGCCAGCCTTCGTAGATCGACACGCCCGCGCCGATCGCGAAGATCAGGATCGCGACGACGAAGGCCCAGAAATAGAGTTCGCGGCCGTAGCCGAACGGATGATAGGCGTCGGGAGGACGCTTGGCGCGGGACTGGCCGTAGAGCAGCAGTATCTGGTTGCCGCTGTCGACGAGCGAATGAACGCCTTCGGTGAGCATCGACGACGATCCGCTGATCGCCGCCGCCGCGAATTTCGCGACCGCGATCCCGAGATTGGCAAACAGCGCGCCGTAGAGCACGATGTTCGCTTTCATATGACGGTAGGCAGAAGCGGTCTGCATGGCGTCTCCGACGAGCGCGCCCCCGCCCTCAGAAGCGATCGATGGAGCGGTCGGTTCCCAAGCCGCGAAACGAAGCATGGGCTTCGCGGGTTCGGACAGGGAGCAGCCACGCGGCCCGCACCCGCATCTTCCACGAAAGACACGATATGCAATTGCTGAGCCCCGACCTGATTTGGCCGATCGTGGGCGCCATCGTCGCCGGTGCCGTGATCGGCGCCGAACGCGAATATCGCGCAAGCCCGGCAGGGCTGCGCACGCATATCCTCGTCAGCCTCTCCTGCTGTCTCCTGATGCTTTCGGCGGTCCACCAGATGGCCTGGCTCAACGATGCGCCGCTCGAGGTGGTCCGCATCGATCCCGTCCGCATGGCGCATGGCATCCTGACTGGCATCGGGTTCCTGTGCGGCGGCGTGATCTTTCGCGAAGGCTTCAATGTTCGCGGGCTTACGACGGCGGCATCGCTGTGGATGACGGCCACGCTCGGTGTCCTTTTCGGCATCGGCTTCTATGAGCTTGCGATCTTCGGCGCGGTCGCGACATTGCTCGTGCTCGCGGCGGTCACGATCTCCGAACGCCGCGCGCCGCAGCGCCGCATCGTGCATCTGAAAGCGCGCTATGCGCGCGCAAAGGCAAAACCCGCTAGCGCCTTTGAAACCCTGCTCGCCGAACATGGCCTGCGCCCGCTTTCGATCGACCAGAGCCTCGACGGCGGTATCTTTGAATATGGCGCGATCGCCGACGGCTATGACGAAGACCGCGCCAAACGCCTCGCCGCGACGCTCTCGGCCGACGCCGATGTCGAAGGCTTCGAGATCAGGCCGCAGCCGGCCTAGCCGAGGCGCGCTATCCGACCAGCGCGGGCAGCGCCTGCCAGGCGATAGCGAGCGCGCTCAGCGCAAGCCCGCCGAGAGCGACGCTCGCGCGCCAGCGCGCAAAATCGTCTGACCGGTCAAGCGGCAGTAGTTGCCGGGCGAGCAGGCCAAGAGCGCCAAGCGCGAGCCCGCTCAGCAGCAGGACAGCGCCGCGCGAGGCGGTGCTTGCGCCCGCAAATTCGCCGATGCCGTAGAGCAGGAAGAAATGTACGGCCCAGAGCAGCAGCCCGCCGAGGAGGATCAGCCAGCTGCGCATCAGGGCATGCCGAAGGACCGGCCGAACAAAGCCGCCACGAGGCCCTGCACCGCGGTGTAGGCGAGGAACAACATGGTGAGATCGACGCTGTTGTTGCGCGGCAGGCTGACCAGACCGCGCAGCGAGCGCGCCGCGCAAAAGGCGGCCATGAGCAGTCCGGTGCCGGTTGCGAAGGCCTGCAGCGCCTGCAACGCGTAAATCGTCGCCCCCTGCCCGCTCGCCTGTGGAGCGAGGCCGCTCGCGCGCCAGCTGCTCCAGTCGAGCCACAGAGCGACGCCGGCCGCGAGCACCGAGAAGAGGAGCAGGCCCGAGGCCCCGCCGGCGCCGCGCGGCAGCAGGCGGCGCGCCGCGAGCGCCGCGACCAGCGCGGTGCCATAGAGGAGCGCCACCGGCAGCGCCGCGCCGATCCTGGGTGGCGGCGCCCAAAATCCGGGCTGGTTCGACCAGAGGAAAGCAAGACTGAAGAGCGCCATGATGAAGATCATCGCCATCACGACGAGCAGGATCACCATGGCCCACCAGCCGTGGCTCGAAGGGCCCGTGACATAGGTCGGCACCATGATCCCCGCGCCGATATCGACCTCGGCCTGCTCGACCGGCCGATCGGTCTCCCAGAGCCAGCGAAGCACGCACGCGACGGCGAGGATACCGCTCACCCACCCGAACGTATAAGCCTGCACTGTCAGCGCGAGAAAGAAGCCGGCCGTGAAAACGGCGGCAGCGAAAGGCCAGGCCGAGGGGCCGGGCATGATCTGCAGATATTGGGGTTCGGCGAGCAACGGACTCGTCACGATCGTTTCGCGAAGCCCTGTCGCCGAGCAGGGAAGGAAATAGCGCCCCGCCGCGACGTCGTCGGCGAGCTTCGGATCGTCGCGCAGCGGATCGCGGCTGCGCACGACCGGGATCGAACGCGTCGAATAGAGCTCGCTCGGCAGCCATTCGAGCGTGCCGCCGTCATAGACATTGCCGGCATTGCCTCCGCCAGGCGCCAGACGGAAGTTGCGCGCAAGATCGACGAGGAACAGCAGCACGCCGGCAGCCAGCATGAAAGCGCCGATCGTCGAGATCAGATTGGGCAGCTCGAGCCCCTGCCCCGGCAGATAGGTGTAGACGCGCCGCGGCATGCCCTGGAGTCCGGCAAGATGCATCGGCAGGAAGGCGATGTTCATGCCGGAGAACATCAGGCCGAACACCCATTTGGCGAGCCGTTCCGAGAGCGCCCGCCGGCTCACCATCGGGATCCAGTAATAGAAGGCGGCGAACAGTGGGAAGACCATGCCGCCGATCAGGACATAATGGAGGTGCGCGACGATGAAATAGCTGTCGTGCGCCTGCCAGTCGAAGGGCACCATCGCCACCATCACCCCGGTGAGCCCGCCGGTCACGAAGATGACAATGCTGCCGAGCACGAACAGGGCTGGCGCGTTGAAGCTGCGCTTGCCGATCGCGAGCGTCGCAATCCACGAAAAGACCTGGAGGCCCGCGGGGATGCTCACCGCCATCGACGCCGCCGAAAAGAAGCCGGTCGTCATCGGCGGCATGCCGGTCGCGAACATATGATGCGCCCAGACGCCGAAGCTGATGAAGCCGGTCGCAAGCATCGCGAGCACGATCAGCCGGTAACCGACGAGTTCCTCGCGCGCCACCGCGGCGACGATCATGCTCATCATGCCGGCGGCGGGGAGAAAGATGATGTAGACCTCGGGATGGCCGAAGAACCAGAAGAGATGCTGCCATAGCATCGGGTCGCCGCCACGCGTCGCATCGAAAAAGGGCCAGTTGAAGGCCCGCTCGATCTCGAGCAGCAGCGTGCCGAGGATGATGCTCGGAAAGGCGATCACGATCATGACCGCGAAGGCGAGCATCGACCAAGCGAAGATCGGCATCTTGTCGAGGCTCATGCCCGGCGCGCGGGTGCGAAGCACACCGACGATGATCTCGATCGCGCCCGCGATGGCGCTGATCTCGATGAAACCGATCCCGAGCAGCCAGAAGTCGGTGTTGATTCCCGGCGAGAAGGCCTTCGAGGTGAGCGGCGGATACATGAACCAGCCGCCGTCGGGCGCGAGCCCGACAAAGATCGACGCGAAGAAGCAGAGCCCGCCGACGGCATAGGCCCAGAAGGCATAGGCCGAGAGACGCGGGAACGGCAGGTCGCGCGCCGCGAGCATCTGCGGCAACAACAGGACCCCCGCTGCCTCGACCGCGGGCACCGCGAAGAGGAACATCATCACCGTGCCGTGCATGGTGAAAACCTGATTATAGGTGCCCTGCGGCAGGATCTCGAGCATCGGCGCCGCAAGCTGCGCGCGCATCAGCAGGGCAAGCACCCCCGCCATCAGGAAGAAGAGAAAGGCGGTGCCGAGATAATAGATGCCGACGTAATTATTGTTGACGACGGTCAGATATTCCCATCCCTTTGGCTTGCACCAGATCCGCCGCAATTCCTCTTCTTCGCCTTTCGGGCGGCGCCCCTTGGTGGGGAAGCGATCGTAGAGCGCGGGATCGAACCCGGTCTCGGACCTCATTTCAAAGTCACCAGATAATCGCTGAGCGCGCGCAACTCTTCGCCGCCGAACTGGTGATAGGCAGGCATGCGGTTGCCCGGCTTGATCGCCTGCGCATCGGCGACCCAGCCGGCCATCGTGCCCGGATTGTTCGGCAGGATGCCGGCGCCGAGCGTGCGGCGCGAACCGACATGGGTAAGATCAGGCCCGGCCAGGCCGTTCGCGGGCGTGCCGCGGATCGTGTGACACGCGGCGCAGCCGCTCGACAGGAAGAGCGAAATCCCCGGGCCCTTCCCTTCGCTTGCCGGCAGGCGCGAAGCGCGCCAGCGCGCAAAGTCGGCGGGCGGGTGCGCGACGACGATGAAGCCCATCAAGGCGTGCGGCCCGCCGCAATATTCGGCGCATTGCCCCTTGTAGATGCCGGGCTTGTCGGCCTGGATCAGGAGGCGGTTGGTGCGCCCCGGAATCATGTCCATCTTGCCGCCGAGGCGCGGCACCCAGAAGCTGTGGATGACATCGGCCGCCTCGAGTTCGAGCAGCACCGGCGTGCCGACGGGGATGTGGAGTTCGTTCGCATCGCGCAGGGTTTCTCGGCCTTCCTCGTCCTGATAATGCACGCGCCACCACCACATTTCGCCGATGATCTTGACCCGCATTTCCTGGCCGGTGACGCGCGTCGCCGAGAGCGAGCTGGTGAGCATCAGTCCCCAGACAAGAAGGCCGGTGAGCACCACGGCCGGAAAGGCGAAGCCGAGGATCCAGATCGCGCGCTCGCCGCCGAGCCGCGCCTTGAGCTTCGCCGAACCGAACAGCGCGGCCCAGAGCGCCGCAAGCACCACCAAAAGCACGGCGGTCCCGCCGAGCAGCAAGGCCCAGGCGAGCGTCGTCACCGGCTCGGAATAAGGGCCCGCCGGGTCGAAGACCGCCGGCGGCCAGCCAGAGCCGGCGCTAGTCACGCAAGCTCTGGAGCCAGGACGCTATGTCACGCGCTTCGCGCGCGGTCATCGGGATAGCGGGCATCGCGCTTCCCGGCACCGCCGCAGGCGCGTCGCGTATGAAGGCCGCAAGCAGAGGCAGATCGTTGGGGATCTGCCCGGCGATCAGGCCGCGCTTTCCGAAAGCCGCAAGCGGCGGACCGACCTGTCCCTTCGGCCAAGCGATGCCGGGCATCTCGTGACAGGCGCCGCAGCCGAGGCGCGCGGCCGCGGCCTTGCCGCGCGCGATCGCGGCGGCATCGGCGAGCGGCGGTTCGACGCGCGCGGGACTGCAAGCTGTCAGCATCAGCAGCATCGATCCCGTAAATCCCCCTTTCCAGATCATCCGACATCCTCTTGCGTCACGCTTCGGGAACCACCGCACGCCGACAATGGTTCCCGCAAGGTGCGCGCCGCTTCCCTTCTCCTCCTCCTCCCGCTGATGGGATGCGACGCGCCGCGCCATGACGATCGCTTTCGCGCCTCCGGCGAGACGCTGGCGTTCAGCGGAGGCGACGCGGGCGCCCAAGCGGCTTGCTTCACCTGTCATGGTCTCGGCGGCGAAAGCGATGGCCAGGCCAGCCCGCGCCTCGCCGGCCTCGACCCCGGCTATCTTCACCGCCAGCTCGCCGATTATGCCAACGGGCGGCGCGAGCATCCGCTGATGCGCACGATCGCGCTCAAATTGTCCGACGCTGACCGCGCAAAGGTCGCGGCCTATTATGCCGCCCTGCCCGTGCCCCCGCGCGCGCCCGCGAAACCCAATGCCGACGGCGCAGTCCTCTTCCTGCGCGGCGATAGCGAACGCGGTCTCGCGCCCTGCGCAAGCTGTCATGGTGCGAACGGCGAAGGCGATGCGGCGAACCCGCCGCTTGCTGACCAGCCTGCGGCCTATCTCGAGGCGCAGCTTGCCGCATGGCGCACCGGCAGGCGGAACAATGACCCCCTCGGCGAGATGCGGGCAATCAGCCGCCGGCTTTCGCCCTCCGACGCGCGCGCGGTTTCGGCTTATGCGGCGGGCCTTTCTCCGTCTCACCCTCCAGATCGGGCAGCATCCCGCGCAGCACATCGTGGCGATCCCAGAAATGATGCTTCAGCGCCGCGCCGACATGGATCGGGATCATCGCCACCAGCAGAATGACGAGGAAGGCGTGGATGCCCTCGGCCCAGTCGAGTACCCACCATTGCACCGCGGGTGTGAGCGTATCGAAGGGCATATAGGGAAAGGGAATGAGGCCCGCGATCTTCAGCGGCTCGCCCTCGACCGCCGACCACATCGCCCAGCCGCTCAAGGGCAAGCCGAAGAAGCAGAGATAGAAGAGGATGTGGGTGACATAGGCCGCGATCGTTTGCCAGCCGAGCCGGTCGGCATCATTGATCGGGCCCGGGATCACCAACCTCCACAGCGCCCGCATCGCGGCGAGGACGAGCATCAGCAGTCCGATCTCGGCGTGGGTGCGAAAGGCCTCGAGCTTTTCGCCGCCCGCGGGAATCCGGCTCATGTGCCAGCCCCACCAGAGCTGAAAGAGGACGAGCGCCGCCATCACCCAGTGGAAGATCTGGCCGACGGGCGAGTAGCGCCGGTCAGCGGCGTAGCGCGCCGCCCAGGCCTGAAGCGCCGCGATCATCGCGTCGCTGCGGCCGGCGGCGCGAGCATGTGCCAGCCGCGCCATAATGCCGCAGCGAGATAAAGGGTGGCCGCGGGCGCCCACATGATGAGCCCGGCGAGCTGCTGGTCCTCGAGCGGGGTCAGGCCCCAGGCCAATGTCGATACAGCATGCGGCGCGTACAGAGGGGTTCCGGCGAAGGTGATCAGCGCCCCGAGCAGCCCCATCTGGACCATCATCGCGAGCAGGAGCAGGATCGCGGTTGGCGAAGACGCGCGCCGCAGCGCGCCCCAGAAAGTCATCGCGCTGGCGAGCAGCGACAGCTGCATCGTCCAGAAAATCAGGTCGTTAGACAGCGCTGCAACATAGGGGGCGGGCGCGTGCCAGACCCAGAAGAGGAGGATATGCCCCGCCGCCCACAGCGCCGCACTCCCGGACACGATGAGACGCGGAAGGCCCCACAGGAGCAGCGGAGCCGCGACAGCGGTCAATATGACATGATGCGCTACGCGTACCGAGAAGAGCGCGGAGGACAGGGCGCAGAGCGGCGACACGAACAGAAGCACCAATAGCGCCATCCCAGCCCAAAAGGCAGGAGCAGCATCGCGGCGCCAGGCAAGATAAGCGACCAGTGCGAGCCCGAGCAACAGCAAGGGATCGCCGTTCCAGCGCGCGAGCCAGTCGCCGGGGAGCGGCGCCGCGCCGCAATAGGGAATCCAGCTTCGGTCCATCATGCCCTTCCTCTGCCAACGAACGTCGCGCCCGCGCGCGGGTTCCGCGCGCGCCCACGAAACCAATCGCCAGCCGGTGCATTGTTCGAGGGGGGCGGAGCAGGCGGAGAACGAGCTTGGCGACACAATCTTCCATGGGCAGACGGCCCGTCCACCCGCTCCACGCGATCCTGCTCGCGTTCCCGATCGCGCTGTTTGCCAGCGCCCTTCTGTCCGACATCACCTATCTCAAGAGCGCCGAGATGCAGTGGAGCAATTTTTCGGCCTGGCTTATCGTCGGCGCGCTCGTGTTCGGCGCCCCGGTCCTGCTCTGGGCTGCGATCGGCCTTTTCCGCCGGCGCCGCGACCCCGAGCGGACCCGAGCGCTCGTCTATTTCCTGCTCCTCCTCGTCATGTGGATCGCCGGACTGATCAACGCCTTCGAGCACAGCCAGGACGCCTGGAGCTCGGTCGGCGCCGCCGGCGTCACTCTGTCGATCGTCTCGGCCCTCACCGCACTCGCCGCGGGATGGACTGCCTATAGCGGCGAAAGGATCGCCCGATGAGCCTGCGACTACTCCTCTCCGGTCTCCTCGCCGCGGGCACGCTCGCAGGGTGTAGCGGCGGCGACGAAAGCCTCGACCAGACGGGCGCGAGGCCCAAACTCCCTGCGCTCGACGAGACGCTCGTCCCGCCGATGAAGATCGCGAAGCCGCAAGGCTGGAACGGCGAACGTCCGACCGTGCCGAAGGGCTTCACGATCACGCCCGTCGCGACCGATCTCAAGATACCGCGCCAGATTCTTGTCCTGCCCAATGGCGACGTCCTAGTCGCCGAAGGCTCGGGCGGTCATGCGCCGAAATCGCGCCCCAAGGATGTGATCGCGGGCTATATCAAGAGCCTCGGCAAGAGCAGCGTCAAGGGCGGCGATCGCATCACCCTGCTGCGCGACGCGAACGGCGACGGCAAGCCCGAGCTGCGCACGACGTTCATCAAGGATCTCGATGCGCCCTATGGCCTCGCGCTGGTGAACGGCAGCCTCTATGTCGCCAACCAGGGCGCGCTGCTGCGCTTCGCCTATAGAGACGGGGCGACAAGCATCGCCGGAAAAGGGGAAGAGGTCACCAAACTCCCGTCGCAGATCAATCACCACTGGACCAAGTCGCTTGCCGCCAGCCCCGATGGCAGCAAGCTCTTTGTCGGCATCGGCTCGAACAGCAATATCGGCGAGCGCGGCCTCAGCCTCGAGGAAGATCGCGCGGTGATCTGGGAGGTCGATCCCGCGACAAAGGCGAGCCGCATATATGTCTCGGGTATTCGCAACCCGACTGCGCTCGCTTTCGAGCCGACATCGAACATGCTGTGGGCGGTGGTCAATGAGCGCGACGAACTCGGAGCAGAGCTAGTCCCCGATTATCTGACCTCGGTGAAAGAGGGCGCCTTCTATGGCTGGCCGTACAGCTATTGGGGTCAGCATGTCGATCCACGGGTGCATCCGCAGAAACCCGACCTCGTCAAAAGCGCGATCGCGCCCGACTATGGGCTCGGCTCGCATGTCGCGCCGCTCGGCCTCAGCTTCGCCAGCGGCACCGGCTTTCCGGGCTTCGCGCAAGGCGCCTTTATCGGCGAGCATGGCAGCTGGAACCGCCAGCATCTCGCGGGCTACAAGGTGAGCTTCGTGCCGTTTGCGGGCGGCAGACCCGCAGGCAAGCCGAGGGATTTCGTGACCGGCTTCATCAAGGACGGGCGCGCACGCGGCCGCCCGGTGGGGGTTACCTATGATGCGGCGCGCGGCGCGCTCTGGATCGCCGACGATCTTTCGAACACGGTATGGCGCGTCACGGGTCCGGCACCGCTTGCGCTTGCCTCGCCGGTTGCACCGGCAGCAGGCCAGAAATGATCTAGCCCGCCCTGCCCGGCTTAAAGCGGATCACCCGCCAGACATAAGTGAGCAGCAGCGCCGCCATGACCGCCGTACTGACAGGTCCGAGATATTTTTCGACGCCTTCGAAACGCGCGCCGAGCATATAGCCCGCCCCCGCGAGCGCGCCCGTCCAGATGCCTGCGCCGAGCGCGCTCAAGAGGATGAAGCGCGTCGGCGGCATCGCGAACACCCCCGCCGGGATCGAGATCAGCGTCCGAAGCCCGGGGACGAGATGCGCGAGCGGCACAGCCCAGCTGCCGTGGCGGCAGAACCATGTCTCGATCTTCGCGATATCGTCGCCGCTCAAGGTGATCGAGCGACCGTGCCGGTCGGCCCAGCGGCGCAGGCGCTTGTCGCCGATCCGCCTCGCGAGCGCGTACCAGAAGAGCGCGCCCGCCAGCGTTCCGGCGAGACCCGCGAGAATGACGAAGGCAAGACTATATTTGCCGTCGGCGGCGCCGAAGCCGGCGAGCGGCATGATGACTTCCGAGGGAATGGGCGGGAAGACATTCTCGAGGAACATGAGCAGGACGATGCCTGCATAACCCATCGTCTCGACAAGATCGGTGATCCAGTCGGTCATCGCGGCGGAATACCCATGATCGTCTCCCTGCCCCGGCAGCGCTCCGTCACCCGGCCGCCTGCGCGACCGCGCGTTCGAGCTCCTTCTGCCCGAAGGGCTTGCCGAGGCGCTGCAGACCCTGCGCGACGTCGGCCGGGGTCTCGCCATAGCCGGTGGCGAGAATGACCGGGAGCGCGGGACGCTCTGCGCGCGCGGCGGCAATCAGTTCGCTGCCGGTCATGCCGGGCATCGCCTGGTCGGTGATCAGGATCGCGATATCGGGATGCGCGCGAAGCAACGCGAGCGCCTCGTCGCCCGAACCCGCCTCGATTACCTGGTGGCCGAGGTCCTCGAGCAGCGCGGCGGTGTTCATGAGGATGATCGCATCGTCGTCGACGACCAGGATGCGGCGGCTAGCGGTCTGCGCCGCTTCGGCAGTCAGGGCTTCGGGCAATGCAGTCGCGGTTTTCTCGTCGCTCAACGGGAGCCAGATATGCGCGCTCGTGCCGCGGCCGACCTCGCTCTCCATCTGCAGCGCGCCGCCGATCTGCTGCGCGAAACCATGGACCATCGACAGGCCGAGGCCGGTGCCCTTGCCGATACCCTTCGTTGTGAAAAACGGATCGGCGGCGCGCGCGAGCGTCGCGGCATCCATGCCCGCGCCATTATCGGTGACCGACAGCCGGACATAGCGGCCCGGCGCGAGGTCGGCGACCGCGCCGCGCCGGACATCCTGCTCGATCGCGCCAATCGCGATCGCACCGCCGCCCGGCATCGCGTCGCGCGCGTTGACCGCAAGGTTGAGGAGCGCCATTTCGAGCTGGTTGACGTCGGCGGCGACCGAACCGAGACCCGCGGGAAAGCGCGTCTCGATCACAAAGGCGGGCCCGAGAGCGCGCTGCAGCAATTCCATCATCCCGCCGACGAGCTGCGGAAGCGCCACCGCCTCGGTCGAGAGCTCCTGGCGCCGCGCGAAAGCGAGCATGCGCTGGGTCAGGGCGGCGCCGCGATCGGTCGCCTGGAGGCAATTGTCGAGAAGCATCGCCGCCTGCGGCTCAAGATCGGGCCGTTTGCGCAGCAGTTCGAGGCCACTGCGTATCGCCATCAGGAGATTGTTGAAGTCGTGCGCGATCCCACCGGTGAGCTGGCCGATCGCCTCGAGCTTTTGTGACTGGAACAGCGCCTCGCGGGCGAGCTCGAGTTCCTGCTGGGCTTCCTCGCGCTCGGAGATGTCGCGGGTGATCTTGGCAAAGCCGATCAGCGCGCCATCGTCGTCATGGATCGTCTCGATCGCGACGCTGGCGCGAAAGCGCGTACCGTCCTTGCGGATTCGCCAGCCTTCGGCGGCGAAACGGCCGTCGCGCCGCGCCGTCTCGAGCGCGCGCTGCGGCTCCTGCGCTGCGCGGTCGGCCTCCCCGTAGAAGGCGGAGAAATGGCGCCCGATGATTTCGTCGGGGCGATAGCCCTTGATCCGCTCGGCCCCCGCGTTCCAGCTCGAGACATGGCCTTCGCCGTCGAGCATGTAGATCGCATAGTCGGTCACCCCCTGGACGAGCAGGCGGAACTGGGTCTGGCTGCGATCGAGCGCCGCGGTGCGGTCGGCAACGCGCATCTCGAGCGTCTCGTTGAGATCGCGCAGGACCTCGGCGGTCTTGCGCAATTCCGCTTCGGCGCCGACGCGCTCGATATGGGCCCAGCTGCGATCGGTCACGTCGCGGATGAGCGCGAGTTCATAATCGCTCCAGACATGCGGGTCGCGATGATGGATCGCCATCAGCGCCGTGAGCCGCCCTTCCTTCACCAAGGGCATGCAGATCGTCGCGGCGATGCCGATATCGCGAAACGTGGCCGCTGCCGCAGCGGGAAGTTCGCTGCTGTTGTTGTGAATGACGAGCGGATCGCCCGCATGCAGGTTGCGAACCGCCAGTTCCCCGAAAGCCGAGAGGTGGTAGTGGCCAACGATCGAGGCCGAGCCTTCGGCCGCCCAGTCGCCGCGGATCGTAAAACCGTCGCCATCCTCGTCCATATCGGCATAGGCACAGATCGATACGCCGAGCTCCTCGCCGACCATCCGGGTGGTGGTCGCCAGTATCTCGTCGGCATCGGTGCTCATCATCGTCTGTCGCCCCAGGGCATCGAGGAAGCGCAGCCGCGCCTCGCTTTCGCGCAACGCTGCCGCGGCCCTGATCGCTTCGGTCGTCTCGACGACCACGGCGAGCACGCCCGCGGGCGCGCCATCGTCGCCGAACACCGGCGAATAGTCGAGGTTCATCCAGACGTCCTCGAGCCCGCCGGTGCGATCGAGCTGAAGCAGATGATCCTTGTAGGCGAGTACGCCGCCGGCAAGCCCGACCTTCATGACATTGTCGTTGAAATCGGCGACCTCGGGCCAAGCTTCGCGAACGGGCAAGCCAAGGATTCGCGGATGATTTTCGCCGGCAAAGACCGAATAGCCGTCATTGTAGATCATCGTCCCTGGCTTGCCTCAGAGCATGACCATCGGCACGGGCGTATGGATGAGGAAGGCCACGATGGCGCGCAGGCTCGGCGACCAGCCGCCGATCGGCCCGAGCGCGGTTTCCGACCAGTCATAGGCTTCGATCAGCCGGCCCATTTCCCCGTCGTGGCGAAGAAAATCGCGGTCGCCGTCGCCGTTTCCTCTACCCCAGGCGCTCCACATGCTTTTCATCCCCTGTTTTGTTCGCCGGTTCTAACGGCCGGGCCCTCGAACCTGTTCCAGCGATCACCTCAGCTTTCGGAAATCGTCTCATCCTCGATCGCGGCGCGGATCATCCGATCCCAGACGGCCGCATCGCCGACCGCCAGCATGCGGCCGCTCGGCTCGCGCAAGGTGCGCAGCACCGCGAGCGCGGCATCGGCATGGTCGGGCCACAGCGCATCGACCGCTTCTGCGGCCGATGCCATCTCGCCTTCGCCATTTCTGCTCAGCGCATGGGCCACGAGCGTACGGGCAACGCGCTCGACCGGCATGGTCGCGGCGCGGTCGAAGTCGCCTGCCATCAGGATTTCTTCAGATAGGCGCGCACGGCCTCCGCGGAATTGCCGACGGCGTCGACCGCCTCGCGCAGTTCCGCCTCGCTTACCCCGAGGCTCTGTATCCAGTCGCGCACGTCATGGTCTTCGCCGAGGCTGATCCTGTCGCGGTCGGGCGATCCTACATGCGTCTTGTCGTCGGCCATGATCCACTCCTTCGTCTATCTCCGGTCAACGCTTGCGCGCCGCGCGGGTTGCAGCATCATGGCCCGCTTACGGCCGGGAACGAAGGAGGCCCCGTCGAGTAGAGACTCCATGACCCGCTTCCCTGCCTGCCTCCGCAACAAGGAACCCGTCCGGAGCGATCCGGGCGACACCAGAACGCTGCTCAAACGCGCCCAGGCAAAAGCACTGGCGTGCTGGGGCAGCGCCGACGACCGCGAGCTACCCGACCGATGAAGATCGCGACCTACAATGTAAACGGGATTGCCGGCCGCCTGCCCGTGCTGCTCCGATGGCTCACGCTTGCCGAGCCCGACATCGTCGTGCTTCAGGAGCTCAAGGCGCCGCAGGAGGCGTTCCCGAGGGCCGCGATCGAGGCAGCGGGATATCAGGCGATCTGGCACGGCCAGAGTCGTTGGAATGGCGTCGCGCTGTTGAGCCGCGTCGGCGAGATTCACGAGACGCGCCGCTCCCTGCCCGGCGACCCGAAGGATGAACAGAGCCGCTATATCGAGGCAGCGGTCGGCGGCATTCTGGTCGCCGGCCTGTATCTCCCCAACGGCAACCCGTGCCCCGGTCCCAAGTTCGATTACAAGCTCGACTGGATGGAGCGACTTCACGCGCACCTCAATTCGCTCGTCGACCTCGAGGCCCCCGTCGTCGTCGCGGGCGACTTCAACGTGATCCCGACCGAGGCGGACGTCTACAAGCCCGAGCGCTGGAAGGACGACGCGCTTTTCGCAACCGAAGCAAGGGCCGCCTACCGGCGTCTCCTCGACCAAGGGTGGACAGACGCGATCCGCCATCTCCACCCCAAGGAGACCATCTATACCTTCTGGCACTATTGGCGCCAAAGCTTCGAACGCAACGCGGGCATCCGTATCGATCATCTGCTGCTCAACAAGCCCGCGACGACACGCCTCGAGGCGGCCGAAGTCGACCTGCGCCCGCGCGGCTGGGAAAAAACGAGCGATCACACCCCGGTATGGGTCGAGCTCGGCGGCGCACCGAGCCGCAAGGCCAAGAAGAAGATATCATGACCCAAGCCGAAACCTTCATCCTCCGCCAGCAGGGCTGGGTTCCGAACAACGAGCGGCTGCTCCTCTACCGCGACGCGGTCATAGCCGAAGGCAGGAAAGCCGCTGAAGCCTTCGAGCAGCTCTTTGCGGACCATGGCTGGCCGCCGCAATGGCGGGGTACCGTGTTCGACTATCATCATTATCACTCGACCACGCACGAAGCGCTCGGCGTCTTCGCCGGATTTGCGACGCTCCAGCTCGGCGGCCCCGGCGGCAAAAGCGTCGACGTGCAGGCCGGCGATGCGCTCCTGCTTCCGGTCGGCACGGGCCACTGCCGCGTCGCGGGCAGCGACGATTTCCAGGTCGTGGGCGCCTATCCCGAGGGAATGAATTGGGACGTTTGCACCGAGGCGCCCTCGGCCGAAACCGGCGCCCGAATGAAAGCGCTACCCCTGCCCCATCGCGATCCCGTCACCGGCCTTCCCGGTTCTTTCGAAGCCGCCGGCGGCGACTGACGCAATGCCGACCGGCGCGGGCGGCACCGTCCAGACGCGCGGCATATTCGCTTCCATTTTCGCGAGCATGCGGTCGCCATCCCAAAGCTCGACGTCGGCGCCGCGGGCGCGCCCCTCGGCCAGATGGAGCGCGTGATCGCTATCGGCGGCATCAAGCGCGACACGCTGGGTCCCCGGAGCGCCGGCGGACCTGATTACCAGATAGAAGCGGTGCATGGCATGCTCCACCATCGTTGCGACCAAGCCACCGGGGCGCGATGAGACTCGCGCATACTTCGGCAGCCACGTTATTTTATGCAGAAACAACCCGCCGCTCAAGGCTCGCGCCGGCAAAGCAACGCGGTCTGCGGCCTGTCCGCCTCATATCGAAGAAAATGGCGCCGACCGCGCCGCGCGGGAACGAAAGCCGGGGCCGGCGCGTTTCCGGCACCTCTCCATATGAAAATATGGTCAGAATTTAAGTCCTATCTTCGGACGGACCTTAGGAAAGCTCCACCGCAGAAATGCGACGGGCTTACCCTTTGCGATTATCTGACAATCTGACCGCCCGGTGCGCAGGGCCGAAGAACAGGCGATCTTAGCGTCCCTGCCGCTGCCCGACCCCGGCCCGGGCAAATTGTCCCGTCTGGCCCCAGATCTGCGTTACTACGGACGGCGTCTGCCGCCGCCGGACTACGTCCAAAGCCGCCGCATCCATCGATGCTCGGTCATCGACGACGCCGACAAGCAAAAAGCACGCGCGCGGCGCGGAACAAACCGCCGCCGTCGGTCGATTTAGGAATCAGAAATTCTCTGCGAACGGGGCGTGATCATTAATGGAGATGGCAGATGTCATCCTGTTCGGAGCATATGATTTGGGCCGCAGCCACCGATGTGCGGCAGCGCTACGCCGACCGGGCCGAGAGCGTCGTCGAGCAGCAAATAAGCTGGTCGCGCGAGCGGTCCGCGCAAGGAGAAATCGACTATTGGAGCGCGGTGCTTGATCGCCTTGCCCAGATGCGCGTACCGCGCTCCAACGAGCCGGGCGCGCCCGCGGCTGATATCCCGAGTCCGCAGTCCGGCTAAGCGGCATCGATTGTTGAGGCCCGGCCTTCCGCCTGCGGTCAAAGCCGGGCTGGTCTTTGGCATGCGACGATCGCGGCGATGACCGAAAGCGTTTCCTGCGGGTCGCGAACGCGGACCGTGTCGAGCCCGAGCTCCAGAGCCGGATAATCGTTGCCGCCGGGAAAGATCGCGTCGCCGATAAACAGCATATCGTCCAGCGCGATACCGCTCGCATCGCGAAGCTTCGCGAGGCCATAACCCTTGTCGACGCCCTCGCGCGTGATGTCGATGGATGTCGCTCCGCCCATGTTGATCGAGAGCCCCGGGAGGCGCCTGCGCAGGTCGGCCTGAATGATCTTGCGCTTTGCAAAATCGGGATCCCAAATCTCCTTGGCACGGATCGGCGCCTGTTGGCCGAGCGCCGAAAAGGTG
Source organism: Sphingopyxis sp. Soil_C_28 (assembly GCF_057657055.1). Taxonomy (NCBI): domain Bacteria; kingdom Pseudomonadati; phylum Pseudomonadota; class Alphaproteobacteria; order Sphingomonadales; family Sphingopyxidaceae; genus Sphingopyxis; species Sphingopyxis sp. Soil_C_28. The sequence continues at coordinate 616,305 of NZ_JBDGJE010000001.1, read as the reverse complement.
ATCTGGCTGCCGCGATCCTCGATGCGCTCGCCCCACACTTCTTCGGGCACGAAACCCGTCGCGGCGAGCGCCGCGTCGAACGCTTTGAGGATGTCGCGTTTTTGCCCCTCCTCGAAGAGTTCGGCGTAGACGGGCTGCCAGCCATACACGCTGTGCCTATAGAGCTTTGTCCCCGTTGTCGGCATCAGCCACAGGCGGGCCCGGTCGGCGCGCGCGGGGAGCCGGCTCGCCACCTGCTTGTCGAACTGCGGCCAGTCGCCGCCCGAGATCACCGCCACGTCGGCGACACCAAGCAGATCGGCCAGCGCCTCGCCCATCTCGGGCTCGAGCGGCTGCTTGCTCTCCGCGAGGGTTCCATCGAGATCGAAGGCGACGAGCTGCTTCATGGCGGACAATGCTCCTGATGGGCGATAATCGACCCCGACGGTCGCCAGGGATGCCACACCAATCGATCGGCACTGCCGATAGTTCCACGCCGCGGTTCTGCGGAACGATGGTGCCCGCCGCGACTTGATAGCGGCATCGGCGGGCGTGCCGCCGCCACCAAAGGGAAGGAACCGTCCATGGGTTTTGCTGTCGACCGGCTCGTCTTCGGCCCCGACCATGTCGATCTGTCGCGCTCGCCGCTCGCGGGCCATTTCGATGCCGAGACCTATGTGCTCGGCGCCTTCAATCCCGGGCTGACGCGGCTCGCGAACGGCAATCTGCTGATGCTGGTGCGCGTCGCCGAGGCGCTCCGTACCCCGATATTCGATGGCCATGTCCACTGTATTCGCTGGGCCGCTGGCAAATATGCCCTCGATGCCTGGCCGCTCGATCTGTGCGATACCGCCGATCCCCGGAAGTTCATGGTGCGCGGCGGCAAATGGCGGGTGATGGCGCTGACCTCTCTGTCCTGGCTCCTCCCGGTCGAGCTCACCCCCGACGGCCTCGAGGTGGTTGCGGTCCATTATAATCGCGCGGTCGCGCCTGCGGGCGATTATCAATGCTATGGCGTCGAAGATGCGCGGATCAGCCGCGTCGGCGAACGCTGGCTGATGACGAGCTGCTCGGTCAGCCCCGAGCGGCATTCGACGACCCTCTATAGTTCGGACAATGGTCTGGACTGGACTTTCGAGGATATCGTCCTCGACCATCAGAACAAGGACATGCTGATCTTCGAGGGGCGGATCGACGGGCAATATTGGGCGCAAACGCGCCCGCTCGGCGATCTCTACTTTGCGTATCCCCCGGGCTCCGAGTGGCGCGCGGGCCCTTCGATCAATCTCGCGACCTCGCCCGACGCGCTCCACTGGAAACCCCACCGCGCGCCGGGCATCCGACCGCATGCCGATACGGTGGCGACGGCGCGCATCGGCGGCGGCACCCCGCCCATCCTGACCGACGATGGCTGGCTAACGCTTTGGCACGGGGTCGAGCCCAAGGAGATTGTCGGCATCTACCGGACCTATTGGTCGCTTCTCGACCGCGACGATCCGGCGCGCGTCGTGCGCACCGACCATGCACCGCTGCTCGAGGCGGACCCCGATCTCACGCGGCCGCTCGAAGACAAGCTCTATGTGCGTGATGTCGTCTTCACGACCGGCATCGCCGATGCCGGCGATCATTATGTCGTTGCCTCGGGCGAAGCCGACCTTGCGTGCCGCATCACCCATATTCCCAAGGCGGCTTTCGGCCTCGGGCGCTCCGCGCGGACAATATGATTAACCTCGATCAAGCGCCGGGAACATTTGCCCCTGTCGCGCCTTAACAGGGAACAAAACCGGCAGGAATGAGACGTCCAACAGGGAACGACCCGCATGAAATCGAGCGCGCTTCAAGACGGCACCGCGCCGGTCACCCCCTATCTCCTTACGCTCGGCGACGCGTTCGCGAGCATGCGCGGCAAGCCGCTGGCGGCCTTCACCGCGGGCGAACTCGCTGCCGAGGTGCGCCTTCTCGGCGATGCTCTCTGGCTGATCGTTCGCCGGTCCGGCCAGGGCGGGATTGCGCTTCGCGCCGCAGCATGGGCCGGCGAGACCGTCGCCAGGGCGATGAAGCCCGAGCCTGGCGAGATCGCCCGTATTCGCGTCACGAGCGGTCTTGGCATACATATCGTCTCGGTGCGATCCGGCGCGCGGACGCTTCCCTATTTCCGCCTCGTCACGCGCTTTACGCCGAGCGCGCCGACACGGCTCCCTTTCGTCCCCCGCGATCTCTATCCGCTCGATCGCCATGACGAGCCGCTCGGTGCGCGCGGCCGCGTCCATGCGGTGCAGCGCGGCCTCAACACGGGCCTTCTTTATTTTCAGCTCGACGATCCGGCGGCGGGCAGCTTTTTCTACTTCCAGAATCTGACCGCGCTCAACGATTATTGCCGTGCGACAGGCACGAAGCCCGAGGATGTCGTCGGCGGCGAGTGGCCAGAGCTCGGGTTCCTCCTTCCGACGCCCGACCAAGGCGCCGGGACAGAACCGCTCGCTGCTGGCAAGGAGATCATCCTTTCCGATGCGATCCTGCTGTGCCGCCCCGACGGGCCGAACGACGAACGCGACTGCGCGCGCCACTTCCTCCAGATGCTCGGCGGCGCGTACCAGCTTCTCGACCTGCCGCCGACCGAGTTTCGCGACTGGATCGATCGCGCGGACCGCACGCTCGACGATCTGGACAGGGCGCCCGAGGCGACGATCCGCCATTATGGACATCGCTACGTGCATCCCTACACGGCCGCCGAATATCCCGACATCATGGTGCAGATGTCGATCGTCCAGGCGATCCACGACTGGGGCAAGTGGCAGGGCGAGCCGCACCCGCTCGAGGCCGAGTTCAAGGCGGGACTGAACAAATTCTGGGATCCGAAGCTCAAGACATTGCGGCGCTATCTGCCCAATGTCGGCGACGACAAGGATGCCGATGCGGTCGACAGCTGGTATCTTTACCATCCGCTCCTCAATCTCGGCCGCCTCGCGCATGGCGGCGACAAGCAGGCCAAGACACTGTTCCTGAAGTCGATGGACTATGCGATCAAGGCGGCGCACCATTTCGATTATAAATGGCCGATCCAGTACAAGATCACCGACTTCTCGGTGATCACCGAGACCGCGGGCGCCGACGGGCGCGGCCAGACCGATGTCGGCGGCGTTTATGCCTGGGTGATGCTGCAGGCGTTCGACCTCACCGACGACAAGCGCTATCTCGACGAGGCGCGCGCTGCGATCGATGCGGCGATCGGCCTCGGCTTCGGCATCAACTATCAGGCCAATCTCACCGCCTGGGGCGCCGCGGCGTGCATGCGGCTGTGGCGGATCGCCGACCGCGATGTCTACCGCGACCAGAGCTATGTCTATCTCGCCAGCTTCTTCCACAATTGCGAGATCTGGGAAAGCGAGCTCGGCCACGCGGTCCACTTCCGCAACTTCCTCGGGGTGACCTGCCTCCAGGATGCACCCTATATGGCGATCTACGAATGCTTCGACAGCTTCTCGGCGTTCGAACATTATCTCGACGACAGCGGCCCCGACCTTGAGCCCGCGGCGCGAATGCTGATCGCGGAATATTGCAAATATGCGCTCGATCGCGCTTGGTTCTATTATCCCGATGGGCTCCCGCCGCAGGCGATCGCGAAGGAGCAGCGCGAGCATAATGGTCATATCGACCGCAAGCTCTCTTTCCCGCTCGAGGACCTCTATCCCGACGGTCAGCAAGCGGGCCAGGTCGGCCAGGAGATTTACGGCGCTGGCGCGGCGTTCGTGTTCGCGACCCGGTCGTTCCACAAGGTCGAGGGTGCGCCCTTCCTCCTGTATTGCGACCATTTCGTCCGCGCGAGCGAACGCACCGATACGCAGGCAATGTCGGTCACGCTCGACGGGGGCGAGACCTGCACGGCGCGGCTGAGCTTCGTGCGCGCGAAGCGCCGCAAGCTTCCGCGCACCCATGTGGCGACGGTCGATGGCGACGTGCTGCGGCCCCATGCGACGAGCGCCGACCGGATCGACTATCTGGTGCCCGCAAGCGGCCGCCTCGTGTTGCGCTGGGAGGCCTGAGGATGGGCAGAGGCCGCAGACGGTCGGCACGAAGCGCGCGCGCCGGATTACCACGCCCGTGGAGCCGACAGCATGATTTCGGCACGGCAATTTGTTGAACGAAGGAAGGAGACAGGATCATGGCCAGGACAGCAGCATCCCGCGCGGACGGGACTGGGACATCGGGTTTCGGCAAGCTCCTCGGCGTCGCGGTACTGGGAGCACTTGTGTGGTTTACGCGCAAGCTACCAGGCGCACCGCGGAAGCAGGATGACCATGCGACGGCCTTTGCCGACAACGAGACCGACCCCGAGAACTTCGACCAGACGCGCTCGGCGGGCCCGGACGGAATGCGCTCGGAACCGCGCCGGACGTGGGACCGCGTCGACCAGGCGGCCGATGAATCTTTCCCCGCCAGCGACCCGCCGGCCTATTGAGCGTGGTCATGGCGACGGAGACTTTGCGCTTCGCGGGCGAAGCGATCGCGGAACAGGCAGCTGTCGCCGGCCAGGGCCGGCGGCGCACCTACACGCTGCGCTATGAGGAGGATGCGCTCGGCCTGCCGAAGCGGATCGAGTTCGAGGCCGAGAGCCCGGCGGCGGCGCTCGAGATTGCTATGGGCGAAGCCGAAGGGCGGCGGGCGCTGTTGCTCGCCGACGGCGAGCCGCTCTGCCAGCTGGTGAAGGCCGCGGCCGACCCCGCGCCTTACTGGATCGTCGCGCGCGACCACGCGCGCGCCGATCCGGTCGGCGGGACCGCCCGATGAGCCGCGCCCCGCGCGTTCCGGCCAGCCACTACCGGTGCCTTCGCATCCCGGTGCTCGTTCATCCGCCCGACGCGCTTCGTCTCGTCGCTGCGCTGGTTTTCGGCACGCGCGCGGCGATTGTTTCGCATCCGTCAGCCGAAGACGCGTGCGAACATCGGTCCGACGATCATGATCAATGCGCACGTCATAACTATTCTCTTTTCCCGAATGATTGGCCCTCCGAGGAGCGACGGCCGAGAAAGCTGCGCAGCGACGCGCGCGTCCCGACGTCCAGGATTTTTTACCCGCGCCGGGGACCAAGGTGGAACCCCGACTATCGACGGGCGTCAGTAGATCAAGGGGAGCGGAGACCGCGGCTCTCCTTGCTGGCCCCGGCCCGTTCGCTCCCTGCTCTAACCGGAGAGGACGCACGATGATCGACGAAAACGACGCGCATACCGAGGCACCCGATCTCAAGGGTCGCAAGGCAATTGTCACCGGAGGCACGACGGGGATCGGGCGCGCGATCGCCGTGCTGCTTGCGAGCGAAGGCGTAAAGGTCTTCATCTGCGGGCGGACGCCCGAGCATCTCGACGATGCGTTGCAGCGCATCGGCGAAGTCGGTCACGGCGACGGCATCAATGTCGACCTCTCGATCCCGCAAGACGTCGACCGATTCTTCGACGCCGCTACCGATTTTCTCGGCGGTATCGACATCGCGGTCATCAACGCCGCTGTTCCCGCGGCAGCGCTTGCCGATTCCGGTGAGAGCGAGACACGCTACCAGCTCGAGACCGATTTCAGCGCCTATCTCATCTGCGCGCAGGAAGCCGCGCGGCGTATGGAAAGCGGGAGCGATATTATCTTCATCGGCTCGATGTCGGCAGTATCGCAAAAGCCCGGCAGCTCGATCTATGTGGCCGCGAAGGCCGGCATCGAGGGCTTCGTGCCGGCGTTCCGCAAGGAGCTCGCCGACGAGGATATCAAGGTGGGGCTCATCGAGCCGGGCTTCACCGGCGCCGACTTCCAATATCCCGAATTCCCGGCCGACAAGCAGAAAGAGCTGATCCACGCGAACAAGATGCTGCGCGCCGAGGATATCGCGGTGGCGGCGCATTTCATGCTGATGCAGCCGCGGCGCACCGCGGTCTCGCTGATCCGCGTCGAGACGCGGCTCGAACATCCCTGATTCAGTCCGAAGGAGCCCATCATGTCGACCAATATTCTGACCAGTAGCAAGAGCCCCGCCTTTCTTCTCGGCGCAGCCGCGGCAGGCTTCGTCGTCGGTCTCGCCGCCAATTTTGGCCGCAAGGCGGTGGTCCAGGGGATTACCGCCGCACAAGGCGAGTGGGACGATGGCCTCAAGGCCGAGCACCGGCTGACGCTGAGGCTCTTCGATGCGATCGAGAAGACCGACGCGACGCAGACGTGGAAGCGCGGCATGCTGCTCACCCAGCTCAAGCATGCGCTCGGCAAGCATGCGTTCGAGGAGGAGAATGTCGTCTATCCGGCGATGCGCGACCATGGCCAGGTCGAGGATGCCGACCAGCTCGTGCACGACCATGGCTATGTGAAGCAATATCTCCACGACCTCAGCGAGATCGCAAACGACGATCCCGCATGGATCGCCAAAGTCCGCGAATTCCGCGCCGATATCGAGACGCATATCGAGCAGGAGGAAAGCGAGCTCTTCCCGCGCCTGCGCGCCGCGCTCGGCGCCGAAGGCAACAGGCATGTCACGGCCGAGATGAACAAGGCTGGCTTCGCCGCGGCCTGATCGTGCACGAACAAAGGAGAATGATATGAGCGATACCACCCCCCGCGGCCCGCTCGGGGACGCCCGCCCCGACCGGGAGCCGCGCGCGCCTACCCCTGGGTCGCGCAAACAGGAGAAAGTCGAAGACCGCGACAATGTCGGCACCGCGCAGCCCGAAGATTATCCGGTCGGCGAGCGCAAGGATGGCGACGTCACCGCCGCGCAAAACCGCGGCAAGCGAGCGAACAAGCAAGGCAGCGGCCCGGTTACCGGCAGCGGCGCGGGAGCCGGTGGCGGCGGTAATCCCGAGGATTATGACGATGATCCGCAGGCGGGCGGCGGCCACAAGCCTATTCGCACCGATCACGGCCCGAAGACCGGTGCTGACGCCCCCGTCGGCGGCAGCCGCTAACGGCGAGGAAGGGTGTAGCGCCGCCGTCGACTCCGCCGAGAAGGACTTGCCGGCGGACAACGACCGGCATTGCGACGTTCGAGAGTCGTCGATGAGATGCTGAGCCAGCGTAGATTCGCCGCCGTCGCCGGTTATTTCCTCGTCCCGCTAGCGGCATTTCGGAACCTGCCTTTATCGACAGACGTTTAGCTCTCGTCCACAATGCGACGAGGTGCGCCTCCAATCGGAGCCGCTGGTTCAGATTGTGGATGAGGACCGAAGGTGGGTGCACAAACGATACTCGTCGTCGAGGATGAGTTTCTCATCCGCTTCATGCTGGCCGATTCTCTGAGAGAGATCGGATATCAGGTTTTGGAAGCTGCGGACGGCGATGAGGGATTCGAAATTCTCATGAGCGGCCAGATCATCGATCTGATCGTCACCGATGTTCGCATGCCCGGCGCCATCGACGGGATGGAACTGGCACGCCGCTCGAAATCGTTGACGCCGGCGCGCCCGGTGATCGTCTGTTCGGCCGACCTGTTGAAATCCGAGTCCTACCCTGCCGACGAGTTTCTCGCCAAACCCTATACAATCGAAACGCTCGCCGGCCTGATCGCTCGGCTGATAGGAGACCCATGGCAGACGACACCCCAGACCCACAGTGCCTGATCGTTGCAGACGCCGACGTCCTGATCCGCAACGCGCTCGCCGACTATCTACGGCACTGCGGCTATAAAGTCTTCGAGGCGGCGACGTCGGACGAGGTCGTCATTGCGCTTGAGGAAGGTGCGGTGAAGATCGATGCCCTGCTTGCCGACGCCGAACTCGCAGGACGCTTTAATGCCTTCGAGCTTCGGATCTGGGTCCGCGACCATTATCCCGATGTCGAGGTGGTGCTGGCCGGCAATATCGATGCGGCGGCGAAAGCCACGGGCCATTTATGTGACGAGGGCCCGCATCTCCAGCGGCCCTATGATCCTGCAAGCGTGGCGGCGCATATCAAGCGGCTGCTGGCGGCGACACGGCGACAGAGGCTTTAGCGCGTCCGGAGCGCAGGATGCCACATGCCCGTTGCCATGGGAGCGAGCCGGCGACCGGCCGTTGGCTTCCCGACGACTCCGCGTCAAGTCCGGACAGTCCAATCGGCTGAGCAGCCGCGAAATCAGCGATGCTACCTCTCGGGCCCACCAAAACGGGATTCCGCCGGCACGAAACTGACCTGGGCGAGCCGCCAGCTTCTTTCGTCCTTGCCGGGCCAGTGGTCGGCAGTACCGGGATATGGCTCGGGAGCATGGCACCCATGCACTTCGGCGCGAATGAGCCGGCCCGTCTCGCGCAGGCGGATCGACGCACCGGGATAGCGCTCTTCGAGCATGGCCTGCAAAGCTTCTGCTTCTTCCGAAATCGCGGGGCTCGAAAGGCCGCGCGGGGTGCCGTCGACCAGCTCGGCGGTGGACGATCGAATCGCCTTCAGGCCATCATGCAGGATGTCGAACGAGATGAAGGCGGCAGCGACCGAGTCCGCCCACCACCAGCCAAGACCCAAGCCGATGATGCCTGCGATACCTGCGGCGCCCGTCATCCAGTTCGCCTTGTTCATCAGCGCATCGGTATGGAGCAGCTTGTCGGCAAGCTCTTCGGCGAGCGGCAGTTCCTTGCGGCCGATGATCATCGGCGGAATCATCGCGTAGAATTGTGCGCCGATCATCAGCCACCCAAGCCAGATATCGCGACCCAGGAGGCGCACGGTGCCGACCGTCGCATGCTCGCCCTCGACCAGCGTTATCGCCGAATCCCAGAGCAAAAGTGCGCCCGTGGCAGCGAGTGCGACCGCCGCGAGAAAGAAGCCGAGGCCGTTGACCCGCTCGAACCCGAACGGAAATTTGTGGGACTTGTCGCCGCTGCGCTCCATTTTCGCCGCGATCAGGAAGGCGATCGGCGGGACGAGACCGAGCGTGTCCTCGATCCACGCGGTCTTCATCGTCTGGCTCTGCCCGAGCACGAGCCCCATCACGATGACGATCGTGATCGTCCAGAAGATGTTCCAATATTCGAGGCGCTCGGCGCGCTTGAGGGTTTCGAGCAATTGCGGCGGCAGTGTTTCGTCGGTCGTCACGGCCAGCGCGCTCATTTCGCCCTCCCGGCGACTTGCCGTGCATTGACTTCGACGAGCGATATCCAGCGATTCTCGCCGTTGCGCATGGCAGCGCGCCACTCGATCGCCTTGTCGCCGCTTCCGTCGGTCCGGATCGGCGGTGACAGGGCGTTGGCGGTGGCCGAAGGCGTATCCTTGCGGAACGGCGCAATCACGAGGTCGATGTCGCCGTCTTTGACCGCTTGCAACAACGGCTCGATTTCGCCCGACCTGCGCAGCGTCCGCGCGCCGGTTTCCCTTTCGAGCCGCCGCAGCAGCGCTGATGCTTCGGGCGGAATATTCTCCGGGGCGCCGAGCCGGATCGTGCCGCGCGACCGAATGCTCTCCAGACTCTGTTCGGGATCGCTAGGGAACCGGTCACAGGCGGCCAGCAGAAGCGTGATAACCGCGACTATCGCGATGCGGGGCACCACCGTGCCATGCGGCCCGCGACCGGGCTCGATCTTTGCGGCTTCGGTCAATCGACCCTCCAGAACGCAGCACTTGATTGTTCTGCCGTTACGCCCGGCGCGCCGCGCGGTTCCTTCATTCGCCTCCGGGATCGACCGGTTCGGCCGCGCGCCTTTGCTCGCCGTCCAAAAAAGGCACCGATCAGAATGGCACTGCGATCTTCCATTCCACAATGCCAAACGCAGTGTTTGTCGGCACCTCGGAACGAAGCCTCTTCCCTTTCCCGCCCATGCGAGCCTCGCCGCCATTTTCTTCTGCGGCGCCATGGCGATCCCCAGATCGAGCCGGCCCGAGCTAAGGAATAGGCGTGATCGCGATCCGCAGGCGGAATTGGCGCTGCTCCGCCGGGCGCAGCCGCATGATACCGGGTTTCTCCCAGATCTCGCCGGTAAAGCCGAGCGGGTCCGCTATTCCGGCCCATGGCTCGATGCAAAGATGATGGGCGCCCGGCTTCTGCCACAACGCAAGCCATGGCGTGTCGGGAAATTCGATGCGCAGGCCTGGCGTCCCGTCGGCGCCCCAAGACAGCCCCCGGCTTGAGAGCCGATCCCATATCAAGGCATCGCGTTCGAACAGGCCGGAGGCGGGCGCAAGCTCGCGCCCCGACACCGGCGAGGGCTCGGTGCCGGGGGCGATCAGCCCCGTGTCCGGCGCGACCCGGCGAACGGGCGCGGGCTCGTCGGTATCGAAGCGGATGCGGTGCGCGTCGGCGCGGGCGCCGAATGGGAGGGGCCAGGCGAAGGCCGGATGAAAGCCGAAACTGAACGGCATATCCTCGTCGCCGCGATTGGCGACGGTGACACAGATTGCGAGCGCAGCCCCCTCAAGCGCGAAATCGACGAGGAGTTCGAATGCGAAGGGATAGACGGCCCGCGTCTCGGCATCATCCTCGAGGCGAAAGCGGGCGCGCGACACCCGCGCGTCGATCAGCGCGAATTCGCGGCGGCGCGCGAAACCATGCTGCGGCAGCGCATATTCGGCCGCGCCGAGGCGATAGCGATCGCCCGCCAGCCGGCCGACGATCGGAAAAAGCAGCGGCGCGCGCCCCGTCCACCAGCGCGGATCGGCGTCGGTCATCATTTCGCGGCCGGCGGCATCGCGAAGCGAAAAGAGTTCGGCTCCAAGCGGCGCGATATCGGCCTCTAGGAACTCGTTCGCTATCGCAATCAGACCGCTCGTCACTCGCTCCCCTTTCCAGCCCGCGGGCTCGCGCGCGCCCGTCTGCGAGAATGGCGACGGGCGCTGCGCCGCCATTCCTTAAGGCCTCAAGCGGCTTCTTGCAGCTTGTCTTTCGACGCCGCGTTGCCCTGAGTTTCGTTCTCCAGCGCTTTGCGCTGCGGCGCCTCGATACGCCGGCCCGCACCGGACGGTCCGGCAATCGCGATCTTCCGCGGCTTCATCGCGTCGGGCACGACGCGTTGCAGATCGATGCTGAGCAGGCCGTGGTCGAAGCGCGCCTCGCCGACCTCGATATAGTCGGCGAGCTGGAAGCGCCGTTCGAACGCGCGGGCGGCGATACCGCGGTGGAGGTAACGGCCCGGGTCCTCATCCTCGGCGCGCTTGCCCGAAATGCTGAGCAGGTTCTGCTGTGCGACGATCTCGATGTCTTCGGGCCGGAACCCTGCGACGGCGAGCGTGATGCGGTAGCTGTCCTCGCCGTCCATCTCGATATCGAAGGGCGGATAGGGGTCGGGCGCGTCGGCTCGCATGCCCGTTTCGAGCAGGTCGAAAAGCCGGTCGAAGCCGACCGTCGAACGGCGATAGGGGGTAAAATCAAAAGCATTCCTCATTTCCAGATCCTCCTATTGAAGCGACATGGGCATGAGACGCGCCGGAAACGCAGAGCCGGCGCTCTCCATGTCCAGCCGGACCCGAATTGGCGTCCGGTGAAAAATAATTAGGTCAGCCAAAGTCGGGTTCAAGAGGTCCGGAAGCGGGCGGTCGCAAGTTTTTCGGCAGACAAACTGGTCGCCGCCATGGCGCTGGATACCTCGCATTATCCCCAGACTGCGTCCGGTATTGACAGCCAATGGCCGATTTATATCATCCTTTGGGAAGACTGGCGGTGCAACCCAGCTGGTCTGTGGGCTTCTCTTGCGTAGCCATGTGAGAGAAGAGGGAGGCCCCGCTTCATCGGCGGGGTCTTCCATTCAAAGTGCCGCCGCGATCGACGGATGTGTGCCTGTTTCTTCTCGACCAAAGGGTGGTATCGAAGACGGCAGGCTGCTCAAGGCGAACGGACGAGGGCACGGAACGCTGGCCGCTGCGACCGACGGGCGCTGGCCTAGCAGTTTGCAAAGCTCGCCCTGCCCGCACCGGGTGGAAACACCCGGCACGGATTTAGCGTCAGTTTATCGGCGTCAGCTTCGCGAGTTCAGCACGATGGGCTTCGACGACGGGCACGATCTCGCCCGCCGCCTTTTTTAGGCTCTCGGTGTCGCCGCCCGCGGCATAACCCTGATGCAGGGCCAGCGCCGCATCATGCGCCGTCTTCTGGTGCGCGATATAGGCGGCATCGATGCCCGCCGCATCGGCGGCCTTGATCTCGTCGAGCATCTTCTGCTGATCCCCATCGAGCTTGGGCGGCGCGACGGTCAGCTTGGCCTCGGTGGCTGCGGCCTTCACCTTCGCCGTCGACTGGCCATGATTGTCGATCATCCTCTGCGCGAATTTCTTCACCTCGGCGTTGGTCGACTTGGCCAGCAATGCCTTGGACGACTCGATTTCCCAGAGATCGCCGGCTCCCGCCTTGGCGATATAGCCTGCCGCATCGACCGGCGTGACGGCGACCTGAGGCGCGGCGTCGCTTTCGGGGACCGTCGTATCGGCGACGGCCGGTGTTTCGGTCGGGGCCGTTTCATCGGGCCCGCCGCACGCGGCCAGAATGAGAGCGAGGGATAAAATATATGGGCGTTTCATGCGAACCTCCATCCCGGAATGTCGCCCCCCCACCATCCAGCAACACCGCCTGCCGCCCGAAGTTCCGCCGACCCGACCTCGCTGCTTTTCCGACTTTTCCCTGGCGCCGGATGCCGATCCAACCCCGATGCGGCCGCGCGCCGCACATCGAAAAACGCGAGCACCGCCGTTGTTCGACCGGAGGAGACCCTATAGGTGGAGGGACCTAGCGAGGAGATGGATCGGATGGCGGTCAAGCGGATGGACAATATCGGTATCGTGGTCGAAGATCTCGATGCAACGGTCGATTTCTTTGTCGAGCTCGGCCTCGAACTGGAAGGGCGCGCGGCGATCGAAGGCGAATGGGCGGGCCGTGTCACCGGCCTCGGCGACCAGCATGTCGAGGTCGCCATGATGCGCACGCCCGACGGGAACAGCCGGCTCGAGCTTTCGCGTTTCGTCTGCCCGCCCGTCGTCGCCGATCACCGAAACGCGCCTGTTAACGCGCTCGGCTATCTCCGTGCCATGTTCGCGGTCGACGACATCGACGACACACTCGAGCGCCTCAGCGCGCATGGTGCCGAGCTCGTCGGCGAAGTCGTCGATTATCAGGACGTGTACCGGCTTTGTTACATCCGCCGGCCCGAGGGCCTTCTCGTCGGACTGGCGCAGGAGCTTGGCTGATCCCCCCTCGCCGTGCCTGTCCGTCATGCGACGGCCTGAGGTGCACGCCGAAGATTCCCTGCCGGCCGCCTCGCGGCGCGCACCTTGCGCGCGGAACTTCGCGCACCGAAACCGGTTTCTCGAATAGACGAGGGGGATGCGAAGGAGAGCGTCATGCCCCGAGGAAACAAGTCGAGTTACACCGACAAGCAGAAGCGCAAGGCCGAACATATCGAGGAAGGATATGAGGATCGCGGCGTGAGCAAGGATGAGGCCGAGCGCCGCGCCTGGGCAACGGTAAACAAGGAATCGGGAGGCGGCAACAAATCGGGATCGGGCCGCGGCACGCCGGACAATCATGCCTCAGCGCGCAAGGGCGGCCGCAAGAGCGGAACGGGTCAGAGCCAAACATCGCGGTCAGCCGCAGTGAAGAAGGGTTGGGAGTCCCGGCGCCGTCAGGCGAAGGGATAACGCGGTCCGGGCGCCAAAGATGCCGCCATCGCAGCGCGACGACCCCTCGCCTGTTCAATTGACGAATGACCTCGCGCCCGGATTCCTCCGGCCATCGCGGCTCGTTGTACGAGCCGGCGGCCTCGGCCGGCATCCTCCCTTTCTTCGCGGATTCTTCGCGTCGATCCGATCGCCATGCCGCGACTCGACTGGCGAGCGACGGTGCACGAAGCGGGAACCGAGGCAACTCGCTCGCTTCACCGCGCGCCAGGGAACTGCGGCGCACGCGGCACGTTCGCCCTGTTGGCAATTAGGGAGCAGGCATGATGAACAGACTTCGGCGGCTCGAAACATTCGCACGGGCCGGGTGGCTGGCAAGAGGGATCGTCTACTGCCTGCTCGCCTATATCGCGCTGACCAGCGCGGGGGCATCTGACGCAAGTCCGCAGGGTGTGTTTCGTTCAGTCCGCAACATGCCCGGCGGACCCTTGCTGCTTATCCTGCTCGCCATCGGCCTTGCGCTCTACGGGGCCTACCGCTTCTATGGTGCCGCGCTCGACAGCGAAGGCAAGGGACAGGAGGCGAAAGGGATAGCGATCCGCATCGGCTACGCCGCGAGCGGTCTAGCGCATTTCATTCTCGCTTGGGCGGCGCTTCGGCTAGTCACCGGCAAATCGGGCGGCGGCGAGCGCGAACAGGAAGCTGCCGGCATGTTGCTCGACATGCCGCTCGGCGAGACACTGCTCGGCGTTATCGGGCTCGGTTTCCTCGCCGGCGCTGCGCAGCAGACGGTCAAGGCATGGACCACCGAGTTCATGAAGGGCGTCGCACCCGAGGCGCCCGCCTGGGTCGTTCCGGTCGGTCGCGCCGGGCTCGCGGCACGCGCGGTCGTCTTTGCGATCATCGGCTATTCGCTGGTACGCGCAGGCTGGTTCGGGGCGGCCGGCGAGGTCAAGGGGCTCGGCGATGCCCTTTCTTCGCTCACGCAGAACAGCACGCTCTATATGCTCGTTGCCGCAGGGCTGTTCCTGTTCGGAATCCACAGCCTCGTCGAGGCCCGATGGCGCCGCATCCGCGATGAGGATGTCGTTGCCCGGCTCAGGGCCGCAGCGCGCTAAGTATAGCGCTGCACCGGGATACAGCGAGGCGAGGCGATTGTCCTCGCAGCCGGGAAAATCTTGGGCACCCATTCAAAAGTGCGTCCTTTTGGCGCTGCCGTACAATTATCGGCCGACGCACGAGGCTATCCGCGCCCTGCGACCCAAGAGAGCTCTTTCCTTTCAGGAAACTAGAGATCTTCATCTGGCGTCCGCCCGGTTCCGATCGGGCGGACGCCGTTTTTTTTCGGCGATGCCGATCTGATGCGAATGAACGCGCAACGCGACGAGGTTCGCGCTCGCCCGACCTCGATACGGAAAAGGGATTGCCGATCCCGGCTGAGGACGGGACTCAGTCCCGCGCCTCCTGCCAGTGCGGATAGGTGACGTAGGCGGTGACGGCCCCCTCGGCGTGAGAGCGGATGGTGACGGTCTCGCCTTTCGGCATATAGACGATTTCGCCGGGACCCGAGGTGATCGAGCCCGCGCCGCTCTCAACCGAAATTTTCCCTTCGAGGATCAGCATCACATCGTCGACAATCAGCGTTTCCTCCAGGCTTTGGTCCGGCCCGTACCGGCCATAGCCGATCGTGATGGGACCGCCGTCGCGCTGATCGATCACATTGCCGGCGAACACATCGCCGTCCTGTCCGGGCGAACGCTCGAATGCTGCGTCGGCGATCGCAAATTTTCGAACAATCATGTCAAACCTCCATCGGCGCCAGCGTCTTGCATGGCACCTTATGCGACGCATGGCGCTGCCGAATGTCCGCTCGATCCTTTCTGGCCGATCCTTTTTTCGCCGCAGACGCGGTCAAAGTGTCACATCCGCCGGACGACAGCTCATCCTTGCCGTCGCCATCGGGGTTCGGGCACTTATCAATCGATGCCGCCAAGACTTGAGTTCGTAAGGAACGAACATCACGGGGTCACAGCAATTGGGCGACAGCGGACATTTGGTTCAGCTCGCTTCGGTCTGCCCTTCTTCTAGCCCGCGGGTCTTGGGTCGCAGCGCCTTGTGGCGCGGCAGGAACGCCATCATCGGCATCCAGCTCGGCGCTTCGGCGGCATAGAGGTGAAAGCTCGGCGCGACCTCCTCGGGATCGTCGAGTGTGCCGGCGGCTATATCGATCTCGTCGGGCTGATGGCGGACATGGATCGTGAGCGGCGAGCCGCATTGCCGACAATAGGTTCGTGTTCCGAAATCGGTCGAAGCAAAACTGCCGACATGCTCCTCGCCCCGGATGACGCGATACCGGTCGAAATGCACCGTGGTGAACACCATCCCCCCCGACCCCGATACATGCTGGCAGACGCGGCAATGGCACCAACCCGTGTCATAGGGCGGCTCGCCCAGCCGATAGCGCACCGTGCCGCATGCGCACCCACCTTCAAGAGATGAAAAATTATTCCCAGCCTGCTTCCTGTCCGTTCGTGCCGTCATGCCATTCTGCCCTCGCTATGGGTGCAAAACCTCGTCTTCGCGACAGTCATTGAACCGACGCGACCGCGAATTCAAAAATTCACCGGACAACGCATCGTTCCCCTTGATCCTGAAACGCGTCCATAGAATACCGGCCCGATCGTCCCGCCAGGCCGGGTCTGGACTGCGCAGCCAGCATTGAACGCTTGGCGGGTCGAAGCGTTGTTGTTGCGATGAGCCTGCTCGATACATTTCTTGCGCAAGCGCAGCTGGAGTTGATCTTCGCTCGTCGGCTCATGGCCGACATCGAGCGTGGCGCGCTGGCGCCGACGTGGGGCATGACCCGCGAGCAGGCGATTGCGTTCCTCGGGGACGGCGTCGCCGAGAGGGCCGAGATGATCGAGCGGCTTGCTCCCTTGTCTTCTTCTGCCCCAAAGATTGGCGGGTCCGTTGCCCGAAGAACCGAAGCCGGAACGCCGAAACGCCGTACGAAGTCCGGGACATAGCCTGACGGCGGGGGATCGCGCTCGCCCCGCAGCCTTGTTCACGGTGTCCGCGGCGCTCTCACTCGCAAGCGGGCCGGGCGCGACCAAGCCGTTGCTGACCCGTTTGTCGGCCGAGATGCAGAGACGAAGAAGCGCGTGCGCCTCTAAGGCCGAAGTCGCCACCCGGTCGTCGACCGCGCACGTGCGCTTGCGCGCCATTGCTGCGCGATCATGATCTCTTGTAGATGTGCGCGATGTCGGAAGATTATGCTCATGGCCAGCGCGACGGTCTGCGACTTGCCCTCGCGGTGCTCGCGGCGGAAGAAGCCAAATGGTCGGCGTTGCTCGGCGAAAGCCGGTCGTGGCGAGCCAACCAGATTCGCGAAGTACGTCACAAGACGCTGCAGGTAGCGCAGAAACGCGTACAAACTGCTCTCAACCGCCTGACACCGAAGCGCAGCGGCGCGATGGACCCCGAACTGGCGTCCGCGCTCGCAAAGGTCGGCTTGTAAGCGCTTGCCTTAACGATGCCAGCCTATGCGCCCTGCGCCCTATGCGGGAGCTAATGCCGCGGTCGGACGTTTTGGTGGTTGGAGACAGGATATGGCCAACGGCTGGGCCCGCGACGGCGCGGTGCAGGATCAGATCGACGATACGGTGTCGGACGCGGTCAAAAGTGCCCGCGCGCGTCTGCCTGCCGGCGAGGGGGCAGACTATTGTGACGATTGCGGCGAGGATATCCCGAAGGGCCGGCGAAAGGCGCTTCCGGGTATCCGAACCTGCGTTGGCTGCCAGTCCAAGCGAGATGGTGCGATGCGGCCCGCGGGGTTCAACCGCCGCGGCAGCAAGGACAGCCAGCTTCGCTAACGACCGAGACCACAGCGGCCGTTGCGTCCGGAGACACGCGCCGCGCTGATCTTCATCCCTCTTCCCTTTGCGCCGGTTCACGCAGGCGTTGGCTCGCTACCCTTAAGGTCGGACACTGCCCTCGCAACCATTTTTGAGCAGCCGCATTTTCGGACCATTCGCTGAGTTTGACCATTGGACGGGAGGAAAAGGTGCGGACGATTGAAATCTGGCCCGACGAGATCGAAGGTGGCGATACCGAACGCGATGGTAAAAGCTACGCGACGATGCGGTTTATCGACCATGAAGCGGAAACGGCGATCGTGGTGTTTCTTCAGGCCGAGACCGAGCGCGGAATGATCGCGGATCTTTACGGCTGGGCACAAAGCCGGGGAATGACCGGTCGGTCGAACTGACGCAGGTGGGGCGTCGCCCCACCGCCTATCTGCCGGAGCCGCCCTCGACCGCGTCGGCTCGCTCGTCGGCCGCCTTACGCACGGCGTTCGCCTCCTGCTCCAGGCGTTGGGCTTCGATATCGGCCGCCGAGCGGATGCTGTCGCGCTCCTTCTCGATCGCTTCGGCTTCGGCCTCACGGGCATCCTCGGCCGCATCGGCCGCGCGGTCGCGGGCGCCGCCGATGCATTCATTGGGTCCATCGCCATCATAGGAATGGCCGGCCGCCGCGGCGGCCGCTTTGTCCTTTTCGGCGCCGGCTTATGCCTCGGGCCCCTGACAAGCGCCGAGGAGCAATACCGGAGTTATAGCCAGAATATAGATTCTCATCGCGCTCTCCCCCCCGTCGGCCACAAGCCGGCCGGCCATAATTCGCCCGCGCGTTCGCCACGCGCCGGACAGAAAAGGAACGAGTCGGTCGCTGCGAAGTTTCCCCAAGGATGGGAAACAATATGCACAATTCAAAAGAGGATGTTGTCGCCGTACCGAGCGTCGACCTCCAGCGTTATCTGGGCAGCTGGTTCGAGATATGCCGGCTCCCGCTCAAATGGGAAGATGCCGAGGCAAGCGACATCAGCGCGTCCTACAGCGAGACCGCGGACGGCCGCATCAGGGTCGAGAACCGATGCCTCGACAAGGATGGGAAGCCCGACCGCTCGATCGGCGTGGCGGTTCCGCAAGACGAAACAAATGCCAAGCTCAAGGTCAGCTTCCTCCCCGAATATCTTCGCTGGATCCCCTTCACGCAGGGGGATTATTGGGTACTTGCCATTGCCTCCGATTATTCGGTGGCGCTCGTAGGCACCCCCGACCGCGAACATCTCTGGCTGATCGCACGCAGTGCGGCGGTACCGACGGAGACGGTCGAGAATTATCTCGCGGTCGCCAAGTCGCAGGGTTTCGACCTCGACCGTCTGATCACGCCGCGCCAGTCGGGCCGGATGGTCCCCGATAGCGCTTTCGGCGAAACCTGACGCAAGCTGCCCGAACGCTGAAGCCAGGGTTTACCAAGAGATGCTGGATCGCGGATGCCGCAGTCATCCAGGATAGGGCGCGTCCCGTAAGAGGCGGGCCAAATGAGAAGCATTGGCCGCAACCATGTTCGCGGTTTCGGTTACCTTGCGCGGGCGATGCTCGAGGTCCTTGAAATCGACCGACCCCATCGCCTCGCCGACCCAATAGCAGGCAGCCACCGCGGGGATCGTCCATCCGACGTCGTTCAGCGACTGGAAAAGCTGCGACGACACATGATGCGCGCCGTCCTCGTTGCCGACAATCGCGGCGACGGCGACCTTCGAATAGCTGGGCATACGTCCCCGATCGTCGGTCTCGTCGAGGAAGGCATCCATCCGCTCGAGGACGAGCTTCGCCACACTGGAGGGCTGTCCCATCCAGATCGGGGTACCGAAGATCAGGATGTCCGCCGCCAGGATCTGCTCGCGGATAGCCGGCCAGTCATCCCCCGCTCCCTCGTCCGACGTGACGCCCCATTTTACATTGTGCGCGGCGATCCGGATCGGCTTGCCGCCAACGACGTCATGCGCCGCGAAATGCTCGGCGAGGACCGCAAGCATGGCGTCGGTCGAAGAAGCGCGCCCCTTCGCCGACAAGGAGCAATTGATGGCGGCGGCGGTCAGTCGAGCGGTCATCGATGTTCCCCTGTTAGTTCGAGGCGGTGAGAAGCGGCACGGCGGGTGCGGACCGGCGCGCGAACAGAACAAGCTGAACCGGGCCATGCCCGTTTGCCGAAGAGACGATTTCGAGCCGGTCAGCGGGGATACCGCGATCCACCAGAAAGGCAGCGAGCGCCTGACCCCGCTTATGGGCAAGAGAGTCATCGCCGACGTCGGGTTGCGGGGCGTCCGCCTGACCGACAAGGCGCAAGCGGGCGTCGGGCGTGGCGCGCAACAGGGTCGCGAGCGTCGCGCCTTCTCCAAGGCCGTCGCGGCTCAGGCGCGCCGTGCCGGGTAAGAAGGTTGCATCGCCAAAAACGAACGCCTCACCTTCGACGCTCGCGCCGGTCAGCCATTCGGCCATGGCGCGGTCCCGCGAGCCGCGCCGGGCGACCATCGTCGCGCCGTCGGGGAGCACCACAATATCGTCGCTGCCTCCGGGCCGCTCGACCGCGACTTCGGCTTCGCCGTTGCACGACTGAAGCGAGAGTGCGGCAGCGCCAGCCAGAAGGGCGGTGGAAAGGAGCAGGAGGAAACGCAGCATCAACGAGGATCCGATCTTGCAATGCCCCCCGCGTCACAATGATGAAACGCGCGTCTCGCCCGGCCGTTGCCGGGATCCTCGCAGGAACTTTCGTCTCAAAACGGCGTTGACGCATTATCCAGACAGGATGAATCGGCGGCCTCGCCCGCCGCATCGGCGCGCGTGCCGCGATGCGGGAGCGCGCGCCCGCAAAGGGAGAAAAAACATGTTCAGATGGGCAATTATTTTCGCGGTGGTCGCCTTGGTTGCGGCGCTTCTCGGCTTTGGCGGTATCGCCGGGCTGTCGGCCGATTTCGCCAAAATCCTCCTGGTCGTCGCGGTCGTTCTCGTCGTTCTCGGCTTCGTCTTCGGACGCGGCGGACGACGCACCCTGCCCTGAGGCCCCGGCCTTGGATCCGGGGTCGTGCGCCCACGCGTCGCGATCCCATATTGTGCCGGCGGTCTGCCATGGATCGCCGGCACCTCGTTTCTGAAAGGTCAGACTATGCGCACGCTGCTCCTCGTCGGCTGCTCGGCAGCACTTCTCGCCGCTTGCACCGACAAGAATGAAGCCGCCGAGGACAAGCTCGAAAAGGCGGCCGAGACCAGCGCAACCGTCGCCGGTCCGTTGCCCGCCGCGCTCGGCCTCAGCGAAGCGCAATTGCTCGACGCCGATCTTGTCGGCGCGGACGGGAAGGAACTCGGCGATGTCGCGCAGGTCGTGCGCGGCCCGGACGACAAGGTCGACCGCTTGCTCATTGAAATCGAGGACAGCAATCCCGATCGTTATGTCCATGTCCCAATCCTCGGGCTCAAGACGGTGGTCAAAGGCAATGACACCGATCTGGCGACCACGATGACGAAGGCCGAGGTCGCGGCGCTGCCCGAAGTGAAGCTGCCCGCCGCGTAAGGCGAAGCGGCGTCGAATAACCGCTCTCAATCGATCGGAGACGATATGCTGAAACATGGCCTCACGCTTGCTCTCGCGCTCACCGCCATGCCCGCGGGCGCGCAGACCCAAGCGCAAATGACGCGCACTGCGGAGCAAAGCTATAAATCCGCAGACGCGGCGATGACGCGCGAATGGAACGCGACCAACAGCTTCATGAAGAAGCGCGACAGTGCCGACCGCTCGCGGGGCGGCGGGTTCGGTTATGCGGCTGCCCTGCTCGCAAGCCAGCGAGCGTGGCTCAAGTATCGCGACAGCCAGTGCGCCATCGAAGGCGGCGAGTTCGCCGGCGGCTCCATGCAGGCGATGGCTCGCTTCGGCTGCCTGGCCGATCTTAGCCGCGAGCGCGGCAAGCGGCTCGCCGCGCTTCGTTGGCGAGGCTGAGCGCGCCTGACCCGACGAGCGCGGCCGCGGGAGATGCGGGGCAATACCCCGCGACGCCCGACGGCCGCTATTTTGTCGTCCGCGGGCGCCTGTGGCGATTATCGAACCCGGCCCTAGGTACTTCAGAACGCACCCATCTAGTCGAGCGGCTGATGACCGCGCGGCGCGCGATCGCCGCCGCCAAGGGTTCGGGCGACACGCTCGCAGCACGCGGCGCGCGCGCCGAAGTCGACCGGACGAAGCGCGCGCTCGGCGAGCGCGGACCGGCATGGTGGGACGATGGCGCGCCCGATTATAACCGGCATATGGCGCGCAATACCCCTTATGCCGAATGGTTCGCCGCGCTGGGTTCGCACGTCTCGGTCCGCAACCCAGAATGAGGGGCGCGCATCCCCAGCACGCCCAAGACGGAGACATGGTCGCGGTCGTTAGTCCGGCCAATGCGCGGGTTTGCGACTATCTGCATCGTGCAAGGCCGAAGGGCCACGCTCTCCGATGACCAGCTTTCTCCGTTGCCCGCCGCACTTGCAGAGCGCGCGCTCACCCTTATGAGATGGACGCAGCGCGGCACATCGCACGCCTCGGGGGAACCGGTAATTATGGCAACGAAGATATTCGGATCGCTTGGCCGCGACACGCGCGCGAACCGGTTGATCCTGTTGTTTCTCGGCGTCGGCTTCACTTCGCTGCTCGTGGCCGCGGTTGCGGTTTTCTGGATCCAGCGCGACAACGAGGCAAGCGCGGCTCTCGTGTCGCATACGCTCGCGGTCGAGGCTCGTCTCGGCACATTCGCGAGTTCTAACGAGCGGCTCGAAACGGCGCGGCGTGGCCTGCTTCTCACCGGCAATCCCGCATTCCAGCGCATTATGAACGACGCCGAGACCAATGCTCGCCGGCACCTCGCCGATCTCTCTACGCTCACTCGCGACAATGAACGCCAACAGCAGCGTATCGCGCGCTTGCAGTCTCTTCTCGATGCGTATCATGCCTATCACAAGCGTTCGATCGGCCTTGCCGGCGACGCACGGCGCGCGATGCTCGACGGTTTCATGAATAACACGGGCGTCGGCTATGTTCGCGAGACACGCCAGATCGTCGATACGATGGTTGCCGACGAACTCGAGCTGCTGCACGCCCGCGAAGCCCGCCAGAAGCAGACCCAGTTCCTGTTCACGGCGACGCTCGCGGGGACGGGCCTCCTCATCCTTATCGTGGCTGCCGCCACGCTCCTTCTCATCCGGCGCAATCTCGAGGCGCTCCGCGCTTCGCAAGAGGAACTGGCGAACCTCAATCTGGGACTGGAACAGCTCGTCGATGCGCGGACCGCCGAACTGACCCGCGCCAACAACGAGATTCAGCGTTTCGCCTATATCGTCTCTCATGACCTGCGCTCGCCGCTCGTCAACGTGATGGGCTTCACCGCCGAGCTCGAAGCCGCGCGCAAGGCGATCGCGGGCTATGCCGAAAAGAGCGATCGCGACGGCTGGGCGGCCCCCGACAAGGACACGCGTCTCGCGATCGAAGAGGATCTGCCCGAGGCGATCGGTTTCATCCGCAGTTCGACGCAGAAGATGGACCGATTGATCAACGCGATCCTCCAGCTCTCGCGGCAGGGGCGCCGCAACCTCGCCCCCGAGGCGCTCGACCTCACTGCCATCGCGCATGGCATCAGCGACAGCCTCCATCACCGGGTCGAGGAGACCGGCACGAGTCTCACGATCGAGCCGTTGCCCGGGGTCGTCAACGACCGCGTCGGGGTCGAGCAGATCCTCTCGAATCTCGTCGAGAATGCGCTCAAATATCTGAAACCCGGCGTGCCCGGCATCATCTCCGTCACGGGAAGCAAGGAATATGGCCGTGTCGTCGTCGAAGTCGCAGACAATGGCCGCGGCATCGACCCGCGCGACCACGAGCGGATATTCGACCTGTTCCGCCGCTCGGGCACCCAGGATCAGCCTGGCGAGGGCATCGGGCTTGCGCATGCCAGGGCGCTCGCTTATCGCCTCGGCGGATTCATTGAAGTAAAATCGGCGCTCGGCGAAGGATCGGTTTTCCGCCTGATCTTGCCGAGCGAATGGCGAGGTGAAAATAAAGATGAGTGATCATCGGGCAGTCAATATCGTCATGATCGAGGATGACGAAGGTCATGCCCGGCTCATCGAGAAGAATATCCGCCGCGCGGGTATTTCGAACAAAATTCATCATTTCACCGATGGCGGCAGCGCGCTGGCCTTCCTCTACGATGCCGAGGACGGTCCCGTGCGCAACGGCCCGGCGCTGATCCTGCTGGACCTCAACCTGCCTGACATGAGCGGCATCGATATTCTTGCGAAGATCAAGGCCGATGACAGCGCATTGCGGCGCACGCCGGTCGTGGTGCTGACGACGACCGACGACAAGATCGAGATCCAGCGCTGCTATGATCTGGGGTGCAACGTCTATATCACCAAACCGGTGAATTATGAGAGCTTCGCCGACGCGATCCGCCAGCTCGGCCTGTTCCTCTCGGTGATCCAGGTTCCGGACCCGGACCCCGTCTGACAATGGCGGCGACGCGCATTCTCTACATCGACGATGACGACGGGATCAGGCGCCTCGTCTCGCGTGCGCTCACCCGAATGGGCTATGAGGTGAGCCTTGCCGCCAGCGGTGCCGAAGGCGTTGCGATGGTCGAGGCCGAGGCCTTCGACCTGTGCGCCGTCGACCATTATATGCCGGGCATGGACGGGCTCGCGACGCTCGAGGCGCTCCGCGCCCGGCCCGCCTGCCCACCGATCGTCTATGTGACCGGGTCCGAAGAGAGCCGGATCGCAGTTGCAGCGCTGAAATCGGGCGCCGATGATTATGTCGTCAAATCGGTCGGCGAGGATTTCTTCAACCTGCTGGCGTCGAGCTTCGAGCAGGTTCTCGAACGCGCGCAGCTCCGCCGCGACCGCGAGCGCGCCGAGGCGGACCTCAGGATCAGCAACGCGCGGCTCGAGGCGCTGCTCAAGGAAGTCAATCACCGCGTCGCGAACAACCTCCAGATGGTGATGTCATTCATCGCGCTCCAGGCGCGGACGCTTACCGACGCCAATGCGCGCGACGCACTTCAGCAGACGCAGCAGCGGATTTCGACGATCGCCCATGTGAACCGCCGCCTCTATACGAGCGACGATGTCGAATATGTTGCGATGGACGAATATCTCGAAGGTCTTGCCGACGATCTCGCCGCCACCTGGTCGACCGAAGCCTGCGCGCGGAAGGTCCATGCGATCGTCGCGCCGCTGAAACTCGCCACCGACAAGGCGGTCGCGCTCGGCATGATCGTCAACGAGTGGGTCAGCAACGCCTGCAAATATGCCTATGATGGCGGCCCCGGCGAAGTCCGCATCCTGCTCTCGGCGAACGATGGCCACCTCGAACTTGTGGTCGAGGATGACGGAAACGGGTGGCCCGAGGGCGGCGCGGCGCGCGGAACCGGGTTGGGCACAAAACTGATCGCCGCGCTCGCGAGGCCGCACCGTGCCGAGATACGCTATGGGCAGACGCACGCCGATTGCGCCCGTCCCGGCACGCGCGCGATCGCGACCTTACCGCTCAAGACGGGCGATACGAACGCGGCCTGAGCACGCTTCCTACCGTTTCTTCTCAGGACCAAGGCGATGCTTGGACCCCGGCGGCTATGAAGCTGCGAAGCATGATCGCCATTGCGCATGATCGCAGGCTAAAAAAATGGCCCGCCGGGGCGGGCCATAAAAAGGGGGGGATGACGGGCTAAATCAGTCTTCGGTCCCGGGCTCCGATGTCTTCGGCGCCTTGCCGTCTTCGATCCGGCCTTCATTGCGCAGATCGCGGCCTTCCTGAGCCTTGCGCTTCGCCTCGGGCGACTTGCCATGCTCATAGGCTTCTTCCTTGAGATAGCCTGCTGCTTCTTTCGCTTTGCCTTCGATGCTCATCAGAACCTCCACTTTGCGGATGCTTGATAAACGCCTCGATCGAACGGAAGTTTCACGACGGGAGCAGGCGAACGCGGCGCTGCTTCCGCTCACCGCAACGAGCGACTGGCTGATCGAGCTGGCAAAACCGGATTGATTGCTGCGGCGAGTAAATGCGGGTCGCAAACGCATTCCCCTCCCCGCAGCGCCCTTTGTCTATGCGGGCGGCAACGGCGTCGCAAGGCGCAAATTGCGGCAACCGCCGCCGTCCAACTGCCTGAATCAACGCCATCGCGTCTTCGCGCCCACGACCGCCGCGAAGGCCAATCGCACGGCGCGGTGCGCCGATCAGGCGTTCGGCCCGAACCGCCGTCGCGCGGGGTCGCGGCGGAAACGACAGCGATCCTTGATCCGCTCATTGAAAAAGCCGCCAGCCGACGGTGCGCGGCAGAAGGCGTCGAACAGCGACGAAGGCTCACCGTCATAGACATATTTCCCGGTGTCGCGGAACGATATGAACAGGGTGCTCGCCCTATCGTCATAGACGATGCGATCGATCGTCGAACTCTGGCTGAACCGGTGCGCGCGCATGCGAGCACAGCGCATGGAGCGCGGCAGCGTTCCGCGCGGCGGCCGGAACCTTCGGGACTCTGATATATGACTGAAGAGTCGAGCACCGACCTGCTTCGTGCGTTGGCAGAGCATCGCCGTCAAAGCTCGTACAGTCGCGCAAGCGCACGCCGGCCGCCGATTGTGAAAAATTCGGCCTCACCGTCTCGCCGCGGAAGACCGAGAATTATCTTCGCGATAGCGCGACCAGCATCTGGACATTCTTGGCAGAGACGACGCCCGCAGCGAAGCCATCCTGGAAGAAAACCCTCGTCGCGAACGGTACCGAAGCCGGAGATGAGTGCAATTGCGACAGCCAGCTGCCGCGGTGCGTGCCACCTTATTTCTGGTCGGCCATCACATGCCCCTCCTGCTCGCGCAGCCAGTTGTGGAGGCGCGTCGCCGCCATCGCGCCCTGTCCGATGGCGACGCTGATCTGGTCGAGACCCGCGACGACGTCGCCAGCCGCGTAGACGCCGGGAAACAGTCCGTCCGAATATGCGTTGAAGGGTAGGCAGCCGTTCGGATCGGTCAACGGCCCCAGCATCGCCGCCAGCTCGCTGCGCGGAGCCGATCCGAACGCGGGGTAAAGAATGTCGAACCGTCGCGGCAGGGTTTCGCCTTCAAGCGTGACGAGCATGGCCTCTCCCGTGGCGTCAAGGCGCAATACCCGCCCTTCGAGCACATCGACCTTTCTCGCTTCGAGTTCGGCGCGCTGCGCATCGGTCAGCGCGACCTGCCAATTGGGGATGAGCGTCACGTCGTTCGAATATTGCCGCAGGAACATTGCCTCGGCGGCGCCGTGGAGGTCGGAGCCCAGAACCGCGATCCGCTCGCGGCTGTGCTCGTAGCCGTCGCAGATCGGGCAATAGCGGAGCACGCCATCACGCACCGCCGTCTGGTGCTCGCCGCTGTCGAGCTTCGCCAGATTGGTGTCGACGCCGGTCGCCAGGATCAGCCCGCGCGCGTCAACGGTCGTGCCACTGTCGAGGCGTGCACGAAAGCCCTCGTCATTTTCTCTCCGCGCGATTTCGACGACCCTGCCCTTGGCAATCTCGGCGCCGTAGCGCTCCGCATGTTCGCTCATGCGCGCGATGAGATCGCTGCCGAATATCCCGTCGGGAAATCCCGGGACGTTGCGCGAGCGCGGGACCCAGAGCGCGCGCGAGCTGCCGTCATGCACGATCCGAACGCGGCGCCGGTAACGCGCGAGGTACATGCCCGCGGTCAGGCCCGCAGGACCGGCCCCCACTATCAGCACGTCGAGCGCGGGCGGCTCGCCGCAAAAAGGCGGTTCGGACTTCACGCCGACGGCGCCTGCGAAGCGAGCTCAAACGCGTCGCCGATCGCCGCCGCCGCGGCGGTGTTGTCGAAAATGCACCAGGGCGCCTCGATTCCTCGATGTTCGCGCTCGATCAGCGCCGCATAAGTGCTGACCCGCCCCCTGCCATAGGGCGAGCGATACATCACCGGCGACCCGTGAAGTCGCCAATAGGCCAGCCCGCGCCAACCGCCCGGCAATCCGGCCCCAGCGACCCTGGCGGGATCGGTGGCGACGCGCGCGACTTCGTACTCCGCGAGCATGCGCTCGGCATCCGGCTCGAACCAGCTTTCGTGGCGCGGCTCGCAGGCGATATGCGCCGGCGTCGCTGCTGCAAGTTCGCTGAAAAATGCCTCGGTCGTACCGGCGTGATAACTCAGCTTAGGTGGCAACTGGACAAGCAGGACGCCGAGCTTTTGACCCAAGCCGGCCGTTTCTTCGATCAGGCGGGCAATCAGGTCACCGCAATCGCGAAGTCCGCGTTCATGCGTGATCGTGCGCGGCACTTTGACCGCGAAGCGAAAAGCTTCGGGCACGATCGACGCCCACCGCGTCCAGGTCGCCGGGCGATGCGAGCGGTAGAAAGAGGAGTTTATCTCGACGCACGAGAAGCGTTTCGCATAGCGTTCGAGCGCAAACCCCGTTTCCGGAAACCGGTCGGCATATTGCGACGCAATGCTCCAGCCTGCCGTTCCGATCCGCCATATCATGGCTGGAGAACGCCCACACCCGCAACTGGATGCACCGCGGCTGCGATTTGGCGATCGCGGCCATCCGCCCCCGCCAGCCACGCAACCAGAGCCGCGGTGCTGGCGTTTGCAGATGCAATGAATGGCCTGCACAGTCATGACGCCGCGTTGGCCTTCGCCACTTTGGGTCGTTGCCATGGCCGAAGCGTCGGCAATGTCGTGCGCGACGCTGCCTCGCGGGGTTTATTTGGGTCCGGGAAAAGTATGAGACTTTGAAATGCCGTCCTGCCCGGCAAGAAATAGCCAGCCGCGGCTAGTGCGCTTTTGGCGCGAAAATGGCGGGAACTGATTTAAAGCGTCCCGAGCGAACTCGCGCAAGAGCGACGCGCATTCCCGCGGGTGGTCTTCGAGCAGAGATGCGCCGCATCGTGGACGATTTTCGACGGCGCAGCGGTGAACGGTTGGCCGCATTAGCCGCCCTTTCGAAAGCTTTTGTTAACCTGACGAGCGCAGTTTCGGGGTGGGGGGCACACAAAGCGGCATTGGCCGCGCGAATGGAGAGTTCGCGGTGCTCGAATTCAAGACGAGGCCTGCATCGGTCGCCGGACCGCTGGTCCCGCTTACAATGAACGATCTGCCATCGTCCTGCACGACCTATTGGGTCTCGCGCCGCAAAGCGGAGGTCCTGGCCGCGATAGATGGCGGGATGTTGGCGCTCGAAGACGCCTGTGTAAGATATCAGCTTAGCCCCGAAGAACTTGCGGCTTGGCGGCAGTCGATCGATCGCGCTGGTATTCCCGGTCTTCGCGTTACGAAGATGCGAGAATATCGCGGTCGATACACCGGATAACTGAAGGTGCCGTGCGTCCCCCCACATGAACGCATGGCGCCAATGAGGACGGCGCGAGCAGACTGGTCCCTCTCGCGCCGTCCTTTCATTTCACCGGCTCTACTGTTGCGGTCAATCGCCCATCGAGGAAACGACCAGCTGAAGCGCCCCCTATATGGACTCCCCGCTAGCAACGCGCTCGACCAGATGTCTCAGCAAATAATCTTCTAGTCTGCCGCGATCGGCGAATGCTGATGCGAGGCCAGCAGCCAGGCCGAAGATCGACGCACATAGGCTGATCCGATGAACGCGGAATAGGCAATACCGTCCGCCCGGGTGACATCGGCCCGGTAGCTGATGATCGCCGCGTCCTCGGCCAACTTCAAAAGATGCCGGTCGCTCATCTCAAGGTTCCGCCAACGATTTGCGCCGGTCGCGGTCGACGCCACTTTCTCGCGCGAGAACACACCGTGCATTTCTCCTGACTGCGGAAAGGCGAGCAGGCACTGCTCGTCGAGGTGAGCCAGGAAGTAGTCTTTCCCCTCGAGCCAGAAACCGCGCTCGATTTCGAAGAGCTTTTCTTCAAGCGACATGGCCAATCCTTTCGCAATGCAGAGGTTGATTGACCCATAACGCGCAGGGAAAATGTGTGGTTTCATCCCAAAGAAGTTTGGCGCACTACGGCCGGGCGGCTTCGGAGCGAGAACCGGGCAGACCGGCATTGCCCCTCTGCTGGAACGTTCGCGTTAAGGTCGGGCCGGTTCCATCGAGCGGCAGTGTTCGGCGACCTATTTCGATCTATGCCGTCCCGGCCCTCCGTCCCGTGCTGCGGGTGCGTCCACGCAGAGATTGATTGCGGTGGGACTGGTCTGAGTTCGAAATACCGACTGGAGGGCTTTTCGCACCGACCGGCTGGACGCACAGGCCAGCCCGTTCCGGGTCCTGAGCAGCTAGATCCGAGGCTATGGCACCGAAACTATCCGCATAATCATCCGTTGGCATGGTCGATTGGAGAAGGTCGATGTATATTGTCATGGGCGCCACCGGGCACGTCGGATCCGCAGTGGCGGAAACACTCTTGGCGCTGGGCGAGCCGGTCGGGATCATTACGCACGATCCTGAGCACGCCGATAGCTGGCGTGACACGAAGGCCGAGATCATTGAAGCTGATGTGAACGATGTGCCATCGCTGCGTGCGGCCTTCCTCCTCGGACGGCGCGCCTTCTTGCTCAATCCGCCCGCCGATATAAAGACGGATACGGACAGGGTGGAGCGGAGCACGATCGCTAATATCCTCGACGCGCTCTCCGATTCCGGACTCGATAAAATCGTCGCGGAATCTACCGCCGGGGCGCAGCCGGGCGACCGTATCGGCGATCTCAATGTTTTGTGGGAGTTCGAAGAAGGCCTGCGCACCCAACCCATCCCTGCCGCGATCAACCGCGCGCCCTACTATTTCAGCAATTGGGACGAGCAGCTTGATTCGATACGCGAAACTGGAAAGCTGCAGACGATGTACCCTGCCGACCTCGCTCTTCCGATGGCCGCGCCGCGTGACCTGGGCAAAGCGGCCGCGGACCGGCTGCTCTCGCCTGCCGCTGACGCCGGAGTCCGCTATGTAGAAGGCCCGGATCGCTATTCTTCCAACGATGTGGCGCAGGCTTTCGCCGAGGCTCTCGGCCGTCCGGTCGAGGTCGTCGTAACGCCGCGTGAACAGTGGGAGGCGGCCTATCGCAAGCTCGGCTTTTCTGAGCCTGCTGCCAATTCTTACGCCCGGATGACCGAGGTCAGCCTAGACGGCGGGTTCGATTACGACGGGAGAGCCATCCGGGGAGCAACGACGCTCGACGAGTATGTTCGGCAACTGGTGGCGCGATCATAGGGTCTCGTCGCGACTGCGTAGCACTAGTCGATCCAGAGGCCTCGCGCCCGGTGCCACTCCTCCAGCGCGTCCTCGGGATATTCTTCGAAGCACTGGTCGTCCGGGCCGATCTCGGGGTCGACCCAGGACGCCTTCGACGCGAGCATCATGTGCACGCTCGACGGAGTTTTGGGAAGGTCGCTATCAATCGCGGAGGCGAAAGGATGACACAGGTCAGGATATTCCGGGCTGAACACCCACAGCGCGCTGGCACATTTAGCGCAGAAGTGGCGTTCTGCCGTGCTGAGTTCGCAACCGCCCCTCCCGTCGTCCAGCTCGGCATGAAAAACCACAGTCTGGCCTTCCACTCTCAGCGTTCGCTTGTCGGCGTGGAGATTGATCGCGTATCCGCCCCCGCCGGCGGTCTTCCTGCATATCGAGCAATAGCAGCGCATGAATGGTACGGGCGCGTGGCTGTCGGCGGAGAAACGGACCTCTCCGCAGCGGCACGACCCTTCAAGCTTCAAAGTCATACTGCGATCCTTTCAAATTCAGAAACATGCGAACCGGACTGCAGTTGCCTCTCGTCATCGCCTAGACTGACCGCTGTAGCTGGCCAGTATCGGACATCCCCAGAGCGCCGGAATGACTGAGGTCGGTCGAGAAGCTTCGCAGCGCAACGACCAATTTCATGCGAAATCAGAGATGTGTTCAGCCTCGTGTGGCCAGTTTTGTGACGAAACCCATCGTTTGTTAACGTGAATCACCATCGTCTAGAGTTAATAGTTAATTACACGAATGCAAGCCAAGTGATTGTTGTTAAACAATATATTTCTACAAGTTAGGGACTCTTAATCAGCGGGTCCTAGGTTCGAGCCCTAGTGCGTCCACCATTTTTTCAATGACTTAGTTGACAGTAAGATATTGCGATCCAGCTCGGGGTCCCATTGGGGTATCAGAGCAATTTGCCTGCCTTCGGGTCAATTATCTCGGGATAAACGTCTGTGACCATGTAGTCTCGACGTGTTCGTCGCCAATGTGGCCCAGTGATTTTCATGACCACGCCGCGGCGCAGTGCTTCGTTCTTTTCAAGCTCGTCAAACACTCGCCACTTGGGCGCAACGGTGGTTTGCCGATCCATATCGTTCTTGATGATGAAGGTTCTCGCATCCCCGTTGATCTCAACAACAACACCCGTGAGCGACTTTTGCTGGATACCCTCAAGCCGCCCAGCTTGGATTAGCCGGTCTCCAGCAGCTTGGTCGATGGTGATGACCTGCGACCTCTTTGTCCCATGATAGGAGATTTCTAGGCGTTCAAGATCGTTGTCGGACGAAGGGACGAGGTTGGCAATTTGATCTAAAATCACGCTGTGAAGGCGCGCCTGCTCGATCTCCAACTCTCCTTGGTCCGCTAATGCCAGCGTTTCAGATATAGATCTCCAGAGGTCACCACCAAGCTCCACAGCTTCTTCACGCAAAAGCTCCGGTTCAAGGTGCTTGGTATTTTTGAACTCGCGCAGCCCTTCTGAGTCGAAATCAAAGCCCTTTATCGAAACCAAAAGGCTAGCAAACCTCGGCTGGCCAATGATGACGTCGAAGAAGCGGTTGTTCCGCCCCTTCTGCAGTGGCTTCGGCAACAACGTATGGCGAACCAACGATGAAATGTTGTCGACTAGTTCCTTGAACACGGAAAGCGGCATCGATTCCTCTGTCATCGATTGCCCCACGAACTTGAACGACAACAAGGACTCCGCCTGTTCGATCGAATCGGGAACGACACCGAACGCAGCCGACAACCCCATGCCCCTCGGCGGCAGAAATGGCTCTATACTAGTATAATCATGCGCCTGATAACGCTGCACCACGTAATCATGATCCGCATTTACCAGCCACGCATTGCGATAGCTAAGAGCGCCCCGCACGGAGATACGCCCTTCACGCAGCGCAGCCAGGTCCGCATCGTCAACAGCGGCAGCCACGAATATCTCTGCGTCTTCGGTTTCGTCGTGCTTGAAAAAAAGAAAGCTGGATAGGCCAACTCGCGCTGTAAAAATCGTCGGCCCATCTACTTCATACAACACGTCACAAGGCGTCACTGGCCCGCCTTGCCAGTTCGCTTGCACTGCTCGGTTTGGATCCCACGTCATAGCTGCACAAGCTCTAGCCGGGAAAGCAGATCGACACCATCGTAAGGCCAAAAGGTATGATGTGGCGCGGTGCCAGTTTGCGCCAATCGGCCATCAGGTTGGGCAACGGTGAATTTATGTATGTGCTTTCTCGGCAACCATTTCTCATGGAGCCTCATCGCGTGGTGAACGTCGTCAGTGGAAACCCACACTGACAAACCCCAGCTATTGCAACGCTCCGGGTTCGCCTTCTTGAACTTTCGAGGAAGCTTTGAATGCGCGTGTGAAGTAACGTCTTCAGCTGTGGGCGGGATAGTATCACACGCCCTGAACAAGACGGCGTCACTTTCCGAGGCTGAATCGCCGGGGCAGTAATCCGGTGTTCCCGAAAGAAAACTAGGTATCAATATCCGATAACTTACACATCAATTGCCGTGCTTAGCGCGAGTGAGGTTAATATTGCTACAAAATTCCAAATCCGCCGACGCAATCCATTACCAAATTGAAGCAATGGGCGTTGCCGCGCGACCGCCTTTCCCGCTAGGGCGAACTCAAAGGGGAAATCGGTTCGATGGCATCTCAAGCAAACAGCGGTAGCGACCTTGGCTTCGAGGCGGACCTGTTCAAGGCTGCGGATAAGCTGCGCGGGAATCTGGAACCCTCAGAATACAAGCATGTCGCACTTGGGCTGATCTTTCTCAAATACATCTCCGAAGCCTTCACGGCCCATTGGAACAAGCTCCTCTTAGAAGAATATGCTGATTTCGAAGACCCGGAGGAATACCTCGCGGCCAATGTGTTCTGGGTGCCGCCTGAGGCACGATGGGCCCACCTGCAGGCCAATGCCAAACTCCCAAAGATCAAGTTCACTGATGTCAATACAGGCAAGGAACGCGAAGGTGACATTGGCAACCTGATCGATAACGCCATGGACGCCATCGAAAAGGCGAATGCGGCGGTGCTGAAGGATGTGCTACCCAAGGACTATGGTCGGCCTCAGCTCGACAAGACGATGCTGGGTGAACTGATCGACCTGTTTTCAAAGGTTGGCATGCACAGCGCGGATGGCAAATCGAAGGATTTGCTGGGGCGTGCCTATGAGTATTTCATCTCTCAATTTGCTGGGGCCGAAGGGCGACGCGGGGGCGAATTTTTCACGCCGCGTTCGGTGGTTCAGACTATTGTGGAGATGCTCGAACCTCACAATGGCCGGGTTTATGATCCCGCTTGCGGATCGGGTGGCATGTTTGTGCAGTCCGAGCGCTTCATCGAAAGCCATGAGGGCAAGCGCAGCGACATTGCGATCTACGGGCAGGAGCGCAACCACACAACGTGGAAACTGTGCAAGATGAACCTTGCCGTGCGCGGCATCGATGCGGACATCAAATGGAACAATGAAGGCTCGTTTCTAAATGACGCCTTCCCGATGCTCAAATTCGACTATGCGATGGCCAATCCGCCGTTCAACATCTCGGATTGGTGGCAGCCGCAATTGGCCGAAGATATCCGCTGGAAATACGGCACGCCACCGGCCGGCAATGCCAATTTCGCATGGTTGCAACACATCATCCACCACCTTGCCCCTCGCGGCACCGCAGGAGTGGTGCTGGCGAACGGTTCTATGTCATCGCAACAATCGGGCGAAGGTGACATCCGCCGGGAACTGATCGAACAAGACGTGGTCGACTGCATGGTCGCCCTGCCCGGTCAGCTTTTCTATTCAACGCAGATTCCCGCCTGTCTGTGGTTTCTGGCGCGCGACAAGAGCGCAAACGGTCACCGGGACCGGCGTGGCGAGTTCCTGTTTATCGACGCCCGCAACCTTGGTCATATGGTGGATCGCACCCGGCGCGAGTTTTCCGAAAACGGTCCCGAAAGCGATATCGCGAAGATCACCGGAGCCTATCACCGTTGGCGCGCCAAGCCGGACGCGGGGCTTGGCGAATATCAGGACATCCCCGGCTTTTGCCGGTCAGCGACAATGGATGAAGTCCGCAAGCATGGTCATGTGTTGACGCCGGGACGCTATGTCGGAACCCAAGATGCAGAGGATGACGGTGTGGGTTTTGCTGAACACTACGGCGCATTGCGCGCTCAACTTCAGGGCCATCTGTTGGCTTCGCGCGAGAGCGAGAAACGCCTAAGTGCGGTACTGGGCGGACTGATCGGTGATGAATGAATGGCCAAGTAAACCGTTGAAGGACTTGTGCGACCCCAACAGGGCCATCGCATACGGCATAGTCCAGCCCGGTAAGCCGTTTCCCGGCGGCGTTCCCATTGTGCGCGTGAACAACTTTTCTGCAACGGGCTTGGATCTTGCCGAAGTACTGAGCGTGGACCCGGGAATTGAGAAACAATATGCCCGATCACGGCCTCAACCTTCGGATGTTTTGGTCACTCTCGTTGGTAGTATTGGTCAGGTAGCCATCGCTCCAGTAGGCATCTCCGGATGGAATTTAGCCCGCGCCGTTGGTTTGCTTCCGATGCCCGATCACCATCATGCCCAATGGATTTCATACTCGATCAAAAATCGGGATGCCCAAGAGTTCATCCGGCAGCGCGCCAACACGACAGTGCAGGCTACCTTCAATCTTGGCGATTTGGCGAAACTGCCCATCCCCTACCCCGATGAGTCAGTCAGACAGGGGATTCTGGAAGCGCTGACAGCCATTGATGATCGCATCGAACTCAACCGGTGCATGAATGAAACGCTGGAGGGGATGGGGCAGGCAATCTTTCAGGATTGGTTTGTCGATTTCGGCCCGGTGCGCCGAGTTTTGGCAGGCTCGAGCGATCCTGTCGCCATCATGGGCGGCGTTACCCCAGACCCCGCCCGCGCAGCGCAGCTCGCCGCACTCTTCCCCGCCGCCTTCGGCAATGATGGTTTGCCGGAGGGTTGGGCAGAAACGCCCATCGGTGATTTGGTGAAAATACAAGGCGGCTCGACGCCCAGCACAGCAGACGAAAGCCTGTGGTCGCCCCGTATCCATCATTGGGCAACGCCAAAAGACCTCTCGAACATGAACAATCTAGCCCTGTTCGGTACGTCCCGACAAATCAGCGATGCGGGATTAGGCAAGATCACGTCAGGCCTATTGCCCGTTGGGTCCGTGTTGCTCTCATCCCGCGCGCCGATTGGCTATTTGGCCATCGCCCAAGTGCCTGTGGCTATCAATCAGGGTTTCATCGGCCTGTTACCAACGCCAGAGATTAGCAGCGCCTATCTATACTTCTGGTGCAAGGCGAGCATGGACAAGATCACCGCCAACGCCAATGGATCCACCTTTCAGGAAATCAGCAAGCGGAACTTCCGTCCAATTACGTCGGCCGTCCCTGATAATCGGTACATTGTCGCGAAGTTTGGTGAAATCGCCACCGCCTTGATCGACCGCATCGTTGCTGGAGCAAAGGAAACTCAATTCTTGGCGGAAACGAGGGATTACCTGTTGCCTCGTCTGATGTCTGGCGAAGTGCGTGTTGCGCCCTTGGAACGGGAGCGCGGCTAATGGAGACCTATTTCAGACAGCGGTTCATCGACGAGTTGAACGAAGAAGGCGACATCGAGATTCGCACCAAGGTTTGGCGGCGGTCGGAAATCTTGGAGATGGCGGGCGACGAAGTTTTCAATGGGCTTCTCGTTGATTGGGTAAGCGCGCAAAGAACCAACGCCCGAGATCAGGTCGAAGAATACCTTCAAGAGAATGGATGCCTTGATCGCTTCAAAGCGCTTGTTCATCGGCATCGTCAGGGGGCCGTCATCCCGTTTGTGGGAGCCGGAATGTCTTGCGCCAGCGGACATCGGCCTTGGGGCGAATTCCTCAAATCACTCTTGGCGGATGCGAAGGGCCGAATTCCTGAAATCGACGAGCTCTTGCAAGCCAATCGGTATGAGGATGCGGCTCAAGCGGTCCACGACATTTTGGGATCGAAAATCTTCACCCGCGAAATCTGCGAAAAGCTGGGTGATCGAAAGGACCCAGTAGCCGGTCCGGTCACGCTGCTACCCCAATTGTTCAACCAAGAGGTGGTGACGACGAACTTCGATTACGTCCTCACCAACACATACGCAGGAGTGAATGCCCCGTTTTCGAATACATTTTCGGGCGCGGCCTTGCGCGACGCCCCCGGCAGGATTGGCAACGATCCGCATTGTCTGCTCCGTCTTCATGGTGAAGCAGAAACGGACAATGGTCGCGTTTTGACCGCTGCTGAATATGACGCGACCTATACCCAAGAACGCACGTTGGCCGAGTTGATTGGGGCGATCTCCGGAACGCGCAGCTTCCTTTTCCTTGGATGCAGCTTGACCGAGGATCGAACTGTTGAAGCGCTCAAGCAATTGAACGCAAAGGCAGCGGTCGGACATGCGCCCCATTTTGCGTTCCTTGAACAGCCAGAGGATGCGGAGCGTTTGGCACGGCGGGAGTTCCTTGCCGAGGCTGGCATCCATCCAATCTATTATCCGCGTGGCGATCATGATTTGATGGTTGAAAGCCTGCTGATCGCGCTCATGGAAGGCATCACATGAGCATCACCGAAGACATTGTTGAACAAGCCGCGCTGGAAACCTTGCAGGAACTTGGCTGGGGTTATCTTCCCGGCCCAATGCTCGCGCCAGATGGTATTGCGCCCGAGCGACGATCCAACGGCGATGTCATTTTGATAGGGCGGCTAGAAGCGGCAATTGCCAAACTGAACCCTGACGCCCCAGAGCAGGCGCAAAGCGAGGCACTTCGCAAGCTGGTTTCTGGCGAATTGCCTGATCTGATCGAAGAGAACCGCCGCGTTCATCGGATGCTGACCGAGGGCGTGGATGTCGAATTTCGCGATGACATGGGGCAACCCGCCTCGACAAAAATCTGGCTGATCGATCTCGATCGCCGAGAGGCAAACGACTGGCTAGCGGTCAATCAATTTACCGTTGTCGAAAACCGCTTCAATCGGCGGCCAGACGTCGTGCTTTTCGTCAACGGCTTGCCGCTGGCGGTGCTGGAACTCAAGAATGCTGCGGCGGAGAACGCAACGATTGAAGACGCGTTCAACCAGTTGCAGACCTACAAGCACCAAATCCCGAGCCTGTTCCGAACCAATGCAATTCTGGTCACCTCGGACGGCATGGAAGCGCGGATCGGCTCTGTAACGGCTGACGCTGAACGGTTCATGCCGTGGCGCACGGTTGACGGCAAAGTCTTCGCCCATCGCGGCACTCCCGAACTGGAAACCCTGCTGCGCGGTGTATTCACCCAAGACAACTTGCTGCGCCTGATCCGTGACTTTATCGTCTTTGGGGACAAGGGCGACGGCCCTTTCAAGATCGTCGCGGGCTATCACCAATTCCATGGTGCACTGAAGGCGGTCGAACAGGCGATTGACGCAACACGCGAAGGTGGCGACCGCAAGATCGGCGTGATCTGGCACACTCAAGGGTCGGGCAAGAGCTATCTGATGGCTTTCTTCGCCGGGCTTGCGATTAAGTCGTCAGAACTTGAAAACCCGACCATCGTCGTTTTGACCGACCGCAACGATTTGGACGATCAGCTTTTCGGAACCTTTGGCCTTTGCCGCGACCTTATCCGGCAGAACCCAGAACAGGCAGATAGCCGATATGACCTGAAGCAACTCCTCGACAAAGCAGCGGGCGGCGTCGTGTTCACCACCGTCCAAAAATTCTCGCCGGATCGGGGCGAAGAGGTGTTCCCGCTGCTCAGCGACCGCCGTAACATCATCGTCATCGCAGATGAGGCCCATAGGAGCCAATACGGTTTCGATGCCAAGTTGGACCGGACGACCGGCCTGCGCCGCTATGGTTATGCGCACTATATCCGGCAGGCAATGCCCAATGCCTCGTTCATCGGCTTCACCGGCACGCCGATTGAGGCAAGCGACGTCAACACGCCCGCTATCTTTGGCGAATATATCGACATCTACGACATCAGCCGGGCGGTGGAAGACGGTGCAACCGTGCCGATCTACTATGAAAGTCGACTGGCACGCATTATCCTGAACGAAGATGAACAGCCGCTGATTGATGCCGAGATCGACGCGCTGGTCGAAGATGAATCGTTGACCGAAGCCGAGAAAATGAAAGCCAAATGGGCGACGGTTGAAGCGTTGGTTGGATCCGATAAGCGACTCAATCAGATAGCGCAGGATCTCGTTACACACCTTGAGGCCCGCATTGAGGCGATAAATGGAAAGGCGATGGCCGTCTGTATGAGCAGGCGCATTTGCGTGGCCTTGTATGACAAGATCGTCGCGCTGCGGCCAGATTGGCATTCGCCAGACGATGACAAGGGCGCTGTCAAGATCGTCATGACGGGCGCGGCGTCCGACCCGCTTGAATGGCAGCAGCACATCGGCGCAAAGAAGCGCCGCGATACTCTCGCCAAGCGAGCGCGGAAGCAGAGCGACTCACTCAAGCTTGTGATCGTCTGTGACATGTGGCTGACCGGGTTCGACGCACCTTGCATGAATACCATGTATGTGGACAAGCCCATGCGCGGCCACGGATTGATGCAAGCAATTGCCCGCGTAAACCGCGTTTTTCAAGACAAGCCAGGTGGCCTCGTCGTCGACTATATCGGCATCGCGCAAAACCTGCGCAGCGCCCTCAGCCAATACACGGAATCCGATCAACAAAAGACCGGCGTGGACGAGTCAACCGCCGTCGCGGTTATGATGGAGCGTTGTGAAAAGGTGCGCGAACTTTTCCATGGGTTTGACTATCGCCGCGGAATCGATGGACAGCCACGGGAACGACTGGCTTGTCTCGGCGGAGCGATTGATTGGGTCCTGAAATGGCAGGAATCCGAGGCAGCCCTGAAGAAAGATGTCGAGGAAAAGAAGCGCGCACATCGTCGCTACCTCGACTTGATCCTTGAACTCTCGAAAGCATACGCTCTCGCCTCTGCAAGCGACGCGGCGAAGGCTATTCGGGATGAGGTAGGCTTCTTTCAAGCAATCCGTGCGGCAATTGCCAAAAACACAGCAACCGGCAAACTTAGTGACAACGCCCGCGCCTTCGCCGTGCAACAATTGGTTGATAGAGCTGTCGCGTCATCCGAGATTATCGACATCCTGAAAGCGGCAGGAATCGAAACGCCCGACATCTCCATCCTATCTGACGAGTTCCTAATAGAAATCGAAAAGATGGAGAGGAAAAATCTTGCGCTGGAAGCCCTCAAGAAGCTGCTGAACGGCGAGATTGTGAGCCGATCCAAGTCAAACCTTGTCGAGAGTCGCGCCTTCTCTATGCGGCTAGAGGACGCGGTCGCGAGGTATCATGCCGGTGCAATCTCCGCAGTCGAAATGATCCAAGAACTGTTAGCCATGGCCAAGGACATGCAGACAGCCCGGCTTCGCGGCGATGAGCTTGGTCTGTCATCCGAGGAGGTCGCCTTTTACATGGCCCTCGCCGAGAACAAGAGCGCTTTGGAAGCGATGGGTGACGAGAAGCTGCGTGTGATAGCGCATGATCTGCTTGAGCAGCTACGCAACAACGCGACGGTTGATTGGCAATACAGAGAAAGCGCACGTGCTCGAATGCGTGTTTTAGTGAAGCGCATTCTAAAAAAATATGGTTACCCGCCTGACTTCGCAGATGAAGCAGTCCAGACCGTCCTTGCTCAAGCAGAGATTTTATTGCGCGAGATGCGCTGACAGTCGTCAATTTTTGAGGATTTAATATGACGCCGCAGTCGATCGTTTCCCAAGATCTGAGCCTCGCCGAGGTATTCCAATCGTTCTACCGTGTTCCCGATTATCAGCGTGAGTATGTTTGGGGTGAGGCTGACACCAAAGGCGAGCGCGGTGATGAGGTCGAGCAATTTCTCAAAGACATTTTCAGTGAATTCGAGGAAGCCAGCAGTGCTGATGCCCCGGAGTATTTCATCGGAACCGTGGTGGTCTGCCTAGGGCCTGACAATGTGTTCGACCTTATCGACGGGCAACAGCGGACGACGACGTCATTCCTCACGCTTTGTGCCCTCCGGGATGCGCTGACAGAGCTTGATTCTGAAGTTCCAAGTACCCTTAAATCTCAGATTGCCGATGGGAGTACCGACTGGCAGGGAAAGACCGTGCAGCGGATGCGTCTGGACCTTCAGTACGAGGACGCGAGCGGTGTTCTTGAGGAATATGGTCAAGGAAAAGCGTATGAGGCGCGGGCTGAGGGAACGCGATCGATACAAAATCTCGCCAACGCTTATGCCGCAATCCGAGAATTTCTATCTGACGCCTTCAAAGACGATCCGGACGGCGTCCGTCGGTTTTATGGGTACTTCACCAATAAGGTGAAACTGATCCGCATTCAAACACCCAGCGTTAGCCGCGCACTGAAAATTTTTGAAACCATCAACGACCGTGGTGTCGGCCTCGACGCGATGGATCTGCTGAAAAATCTGCTGTTCATGAACGCCAAACCGGGCGACTTTTCAAAGCTGAAGGAGCTTTGGCGAGAACTGACACAGGAAATCTATAACGCCAACGAAAAGCCGCTCCGCTTCTTGCGATATTACATCATGGCTAGCTTCGATGTGGACTCCAAGTTGCGAGAAGAGGAAATTTACGACTGGCTGACCAAGAATGAAAAACAAACTGAGCATGCTCGCGATCCGCTAGGCTTCGCGACCCGTCTCAAGGAAGCGGCCAAAGCTTACCAGCACTTCGTCAAGGGTAACAATCCTAAGGGCGACCCCGAGTTCGGTATTATCAACACTCGAGCGCTAGGCGGCAGCGCGATAAAACAGCATTTTGTTCTGCTCCTTGCTGGACGTCATCTGGACGCCAGCTTATTCTCACGGCTGTGCAGCCAGATTGAACAGGTCATGTTTGTCTGGTTGATCGCTGGCGTGCCTGCGAAGGATTATGAGCGCATTATTGTGCAGGCTGCAAAAGAGCTACGAAAAGTCCGCAAGGCTCCGGCATTCGACGCGTTCGAAGAAAATTACTTCATTAAGGAAAAGTCAAAGAATCTCAAAGACTTTCAAGAAGCGATGGAGGAATTAGTTTCATGGGAGCTGCGCAAATTTCGGCTTCGTTATCTGCTCGCGAAAATCACACAATACTTCGACATAGAAGCTTACGGTGCTCAGGGGAGGATGGCACTTTCGCACTATCTCGACACACAAAACGACATCGAACATATTATGCCCGAAACCCCCGATGATTCCGCAATCGAAGAGTTCGGCGAAGGGGCCGACGATGAAGAGTTGGTCAACCGCTTGGGCAACTTGATGCTGATCGAACGTTCCGTAAATCGCGTTATCCAGAACAAAGCTTATTCGGTGAAAGCGGAAGCCTACCCGAGTTCGCAGTTTCTGGTGGCTCGTTGCCAACAGAGATTGCTGGTCACCGGGAAAAAGGACCAGATAACCCGAGCAATGAAGCGTCTCAATCCCGCAGCAGAATGGAACGCCTCCGCAATCGAAAAACGGCAAGAATGGCTGGCCGATGCGGCGCTTGATGTCTGGAATGTCAGGGCGGCAGCCGAATGATTTAGGAAAGGGTTGACCTGTCGCCGTCGAAAGTGACCAAGCCAAAATCGACCGGTTTTCGTTCGAATGACTATCCTTCAATCTTAATCGGCGGGTACGTCCATCAACTTGCCGTCGCGTCCGAAAGGCAAACCGACCGATCGCGCATTTGCACCGAAGGCTGACCCGGTTGAATGCACCCATATTAGGCGCTCGGTTCCATCTGCAATCGTGATGACCTGATTGGGCTGTCCGAGCATCTGGACAACCTCCGCTTTGGTCATGCCAACCCGGAGCCGATCAACTGCGGTAGCGTCGTAATTCGTGCCCATTGAAACGCAGCCAGCAAGCAACAGCGCAGCAAAGACGACATAATGTTTCCGCATTTCACTTCCCCATAGTGTAGTCGATAAGTGACATCGATAAGTAGAGTTGATTCCGGGGTCAAAGGATTTGTCACTCATCGTCTGTAGACCAATCGGCGACATAAAGGTGCTGTCGCGCAGATGGATATCCGAGAGCGCCTCGCGAAGAACCTGCGTCAGTTGAGACAGGACAAGGGCTGGTCCCAAGAAGCGTTCGCTGACGAAGCGGGTTTGCATCGCACCTACGTCAGCGACCTTGAACGCGCCGCTCGCAATCCGACAATTAGCGTAGTGGAGAAACTCGCCATCGCTTTGGAAGTCGCCCCCGGCCGCCTACTCGACTAGCTGTATAGGCTAGCCCAACGACCGGGGTTTCGCCTGATCTTGGCCGGACTATTTCGTATAATGTCCAGCATTAGCGACATAGAGAGGCCATCATGGGCGGTATCAATTCCGGTCGGCGGCGCAGCGTCCGTCGCGGGGCTGTTGAGCAATATCCTGCCATCGACCTGCGTATATTGCGGCGCACTGACGCCTACAATGCCGCTCTTCGTGCCGGAGAGATGATTGAGGACCGCCTCGATGATTTCCGTTCTGACCTGCAAAGCTTGGATTCCCGTCGCCACCGTCCTTCGGATGTCGTGAATCCGCCAAGGAGCTAAGACGGCACCCTGCTTGGCTGAACTCATTCTTCCCGAAATCGCCACATCCCATTCCTCCTTAACCGACGAATGCGGCGCCCCGGAGTTCTTCTCGAACGGATCGAAGCTGCTCGTCGCGCAATCGCCCGACGGCAAGTTGACGCCCGAGGCGATTCGTGATCTCGCGACCAGCCGGTCCGACATTCATTTTCCGAAACCGCGCGTTGTGACGATCACCCAGCCCACCGAGACCGGACAGTGCTATTCGATCGACGAGATCCACGCGATCTCGGCGACGTGCCATGATCTCGGGCTGAAGCTCCATATGGACGGCGCGCGCTTCGCGCATGCCTGCGCAACGCTGCAATGCGCGCCAGCCGATATCACCTGGCGGGCAGGCGTCGATGAGCTTTGCTTCGGCGGCACGAAAAACGGCATGGCGGCGGGGGAAGCGATCGTCTTTTTCGACACCGCGCTCGCGACCGACTTCGACAATCGCTGCAAACAAGCGGGCCAGCTCGCTTCGAAAATGCGCTTCCTGGCGGCGCCGTGGATCGGCCTGTTCGAAGCGGTGCCTGGCTCCGCAATGCCGAACATGCGAACCGCTGTGCCGCGCGCCTCGCTGCGGCGGTCGAAAGTCTTCCCGGTGTCCGCCTTGCCTTCCCGGTGCAGGCCAATGCGGTGTTCCTCCACGCTGCCGACAATATCCTTGAAGGTCTCAGCGCGAGGGGTTGGCGATTTTACACGTTCATAGGTGGCAGCGCGCGCTTCATGTTCGCCTGGGATGCCAGTATCGAGGCCGTCGATCTATTGGCAGAGCATATGGCGGGATTGGCCGTCGAGGCGACCTATGATCTTCAATTTTAGCCTGCGATGGCCGTCCCGGTCCGTCGGCTGCTAGGTGAGGTTTGTGCGAAGCCGTCATTGGCTACCGCCGTTCTGTTGTGTCGTGGATCGCGTAGCGCGGAGAATAGCGCTAAAGTCTTCATCGAGAAAAGCGACGCGGCGGCGTTTACGTAAAACGCAAACCGGCGATGTCGCCCACTCGCCAACGATGTCGCTCGAAGGCCGTTTCCCCATTGCGATGCAAAGCCGGATCGATTTGGGTGACGTCAAGGTGCGCGATACGATAGCGCCATTGATGCTTCTCGACCGTTATTTCTCCAAATTGGACCTTGTTTTGTCCCAACAATAAAGCCGTCAGCAGTACTGAAAATCGCGTATTTCCGCGATCCTGCGCATCTAACTGCCTCGCCGCGAGCGCTTCGTCATCTACTCCAATTTGGTCCAATTCGCGGGGTCCAA
Organism: Sphingopyxis sp. Soil_C_28; assembly: GCF_057657055.1. Taxonomy (NCBI): domain Bacteria; kingdom Pseudomonadati; phylum Pseudomonadota; class Alphaproteobacteria; order Sphingomonadales; family Sphingopyxidaceae; genus Sphingopyxis; species Sphingopyxis sp. Soil_C_28. The sequence goes on along the minus strand of NZ_JBDGJE010000001.1, from coordinate 571,822 downwards.
GCAGCTTATGGTTAAGCCGTCTGGCCTATCTCTGAGGTGAGGCCAGCAGCGCATTCGCGTCAATGGCCGACAGCGCCAAGGAGGCAGAGACAAGCTATGCGCAAAATCCTCTTTCCAGTCCTTGGGATTGGCGTCGCGTTTTTAACCGCGGCGCCAGCCTATGCGGACATTACCGGCTCGGTCGACGCGACGATCACACTCGAAGCCGGTTGCATCGTCAACGGCCAGAATTATTCCGATGGTGCATCCGGCGCCGATTTCGGCAGTCTCGATTTCGGAACGCAGAACACGCTGTTCACCGAGGCCGACGGCGAAGTCCTGAGCGGTGGCAGCGCCATCACTATCCAGTGCAGCCCCGGCATCACCCCGGTTTTGTCGTTTGATGCCGGAGAGAATGACGGCGACGGCGCGGGTTCGGGTTTGCGCGCGATGGCGCACAGCAGCACCCCGGGGCAGTTCGTCACCTATAATCTCTATTCGGACGCCGGCCGCACAACCATCATCCCGATTGGCGGCGACCTGACCCTTTCATCCAGCGGTGCTGCGCAGACCGTCAATGTTTATGGCCGCGCCTTCGGTGAAGCGACGCTGGTTCCTGGCACCTACGGCGATGTCGTCACCGTTTTGCTGGAGCTCTAGGTTTATCGTGCTCTCCGTCCGGCGCCCCGTCATGGCCCTACACGTGGCGGGCACTTGGGAACCTGAGCGCCGGGCGCTGGCCGCCTTCCTCGCTGTGGTCGCGAGCGGGGGCGGCCTTTTTTCTCCGGCTTACGCAGAAACGACAGCACAATTCGATGTATCCGCGACCGTCACGTCGGGGTGTCTCGTGGACGGCTTTGGCGACAGCGGGCATGCCGGGAACATTGGAACGCTTGATTTCGGCACCGATTCAACCTTCTCCACCGCGACGCACAGCGCATCGATCACCAGCAATCAAACAATTCGCCTCCGTTGCACGCCTGGCATTGCGCTCGCAATGAGCGTCGATGGCGGCGATCACGCCGCCGCGGGCGCACGGCACCTTCAACGCGGGTCGGATAACAGCGCACGCATCGCCTACACGGTCTGCCGCGATGCCGGATGCACATTGCCAATTGCAATCGGAGGCAGTGCCTCGGTTTCTGTCACCCCTGCCAATAGCGACGACGTTCGCCTTCCGCTTTTCGCCACATTGACGCTGCCGGGCGCGCTGCCGCCGGGCGCGTACAGCGACACGCTGACGGTCACGCTGACATGGTGAGGATGAATCGATGAAACAGGCAAAAAAGACCAAGCAGGGTCCGCTTTCGCTTCTCTTGCTACTAATTGCCCTCGTCTTGCTTTTCGTCGCACCGCGCCCCGCCGCGGCACAAGCGGGCTCGCTCCTCATCTGGCCAGTCGATCCGGTCATCGAATCCGACGCCCGCGCCACAGCATTGTGGCTTGAAAACCCGGGCAAGGCGCCGATTACGTTGCAGGTTCGCATCTACGCCTGGGCGCAGGCCGGCGGCAAAAATGCATATGCACCGCAGCAAATAATATTGGGGACGCCGCCCATCGTCACCGTGGCTCCGGGGGAGAAGCAACTCATTCGCCTGACACCGACGGCTCCGACCCCGGCGCGGACGGAGCAAGCGTTCCGGGTCGTCGTTGATGAGATACCGACATCTTCGCCCGCAACGGAAAGCGGTGCGGCGGTCAGTTTCCGGATGCGCTATTCGCTGCCGCTCTTCGTCTATGGCGACGGCCTGACACTCAAAGGCACAGCCAAGGCCAAGACCGCAACCCCTAGCCCCAAGCTGGCTTGGCGACTGACCGGCATCGCCGGGAAGCAGTTTCTCGAAGTTCGCAACATGGGCAATGTGCACGCCCGACTGACCGACGTCGCATTCGCCCAAGGAGGGACACCGGAAACCGACATTGCTTTGGCGAAAGGCTTGTTCGGCTATGTGCTTCCCGGCGCCACAATGCGCTGGCCGCTCCCGGCAGGCACGGCGGCAGGCGCCGAGCTTGTCGCCGCCGTCAATGGCGCTGCTCGCACCCGCCTCGAGCGTATGGCCGACTGAGCCGCTTCATGGTCGCCGCACCCCAATATCCAACGGCCCGGCGCGCAGGCCTCATGTGGGCGGCAGCACTATTCCTGCCCTTGCCGCTCGAAGCGGCCACCACGGGGTCGGCCTCCTTTGGTGACCTGCCACCACCGCCGAAGCGACTTGATGTACGCGACGCGGGGCCGGTGCCGCAGCGGCTCGAGCTAGAGCTGGTCGTCAACGGGCTCGCCTCCGGTAAGATCGTTTCCGTTCTGGCGCGCGAGGGACGCTTCGAACTTCGCCTCGCTGACCTTCGAGGCGCGGGCTTGCAGCTCCCGCCGATTGTCGACGCCAGCGAAACGACCTTCATCGATAGCCTTGAGGGAGTCAGCGCCGACTATGACGTACCGCGCCAACGCCTGTATCTCACCGTGTCCCCTGAATTCCTCCCGAAACAGCAACTCGGCACCAAAAAGCGCAAATTCACGCCTGCAAATTACGATATGGGCGCGCTGCTCAATTACGACGTCTATGTGAGCGGGGGCGGCGGGAAGTCCGTACAGGCCTCGATCTATCACGAAGCGCGCTTTTTCAGCGGGGCCGGGATCCTGTCGACGAGCGGCGCGCTGCGTGCCGGATCCAGCAAAGGTTATGTCCGCTACGACAGCTATTTCCGCCGGTCCGACGAGGCAACAGCGACGACGATCGAGGTCGGAGATTTCATCACCCGCACGCTGCCCTGGGCCTCGGCGGTTCGGCTTGGCGGTATCCAGGTTTCGCGCGACTTTTCTGTGCGGCCCGATGTCGTTACCTATCCGCTACCGCAGTTCAAAGGCAGCGCTGCCCTCCCCTCAACCGTCGAACTGGTCCTGAACGGACAGCGTATCGCGGGTGGGGCGGTCAACCCCGGCCCCTTCGCGCTGGAAACGCTGCCCCCAATCAACGGCTATGGCGAGGCCAATCTGATTGTAACCGACATGCAAGGCCGCAGCGTCGCAACGACCCTGCCCTTCTATGTGTCGAGCGCGCTGCTGCACCCGGGCCTGACCGATTTTGCGGTGGCTTTTGGTTCGTTCCGCGAGAATTACGGCACCCGAAACTTCGATTATGGCGGCGTCGCCGCGACCGCGTCGGCACGGCACGGCGTCACCGATGCGGTGACGCTCGAGGTACGGGCCGAGATTGCCGACGACATGCAGCTTGCCGGCGGCGGTGGCGTGGTCCGCTTGGGCAAGATTGGCACGTTGAGCGCCGCGTACAGCCGCAGTTTCCGGAACGGCGGCGCCAGCGGAGGTGAGCTGGTGCTGGGATATGACTACCAGACCCGGGGCTTTTCGCTCGGACTCCGGCACAGTCGGCGCGGCGCCGACTATGTCGATCTCGGGCTGCTCGATCGCCGCAGCCGCGGGTGGGAGCAGATCACCGCGGCAACGCTTAGCCTCTCGCTCGGTCGTGCGGGAACGCTTGGCCTCGGCTATTTCGACATCAGTCAGCAGTTCGGCAACGATGCACGGCTTGCCAATGCCAGCTGGACGATGCCGCTTTGGCAAGGCAGCCGCATTCATGCCACCGCGAGCCGCGAATTCGAGCGGCGCGATTGGTCGGGCGCATTCACGCTGACGATGCCGCTTGGCGGCCGCGCCGGCACGATGGCAGCGAGCCTGACCGAAGCGCCGGGAGCACCGATAGGCTGGCGTGCCGACTATAGTCGCGCCGTACCCGTAGCAGGCGGTCTCGGCTGGAGTGCAAGCGCGGCGGGCGGCGCAGGCAACGACCTGTATCTGCGCGGCGACATGACATGGCGGACCGACCCGGTGCAACTCAGCGCGGGCGCCTATGGCTCAGAGGACGTCACGGGCTGGTTCGGGGCGAGCGGGTCGCTCATTTTCATGGACAATTCGCTGTTCGCCGCCAATCGGGTGGCCGACGCCTTTGTCGTGGTGAACACTAATGGCGAGCCTGACATCCCGGTTCGGTATGAAAATCAGCTCGTCGGCACAACCAACGGCAATGGCCAGCTCCTGATCCCGTGGGCGAGCGCCTATTATGCCGCCAAATATACGATCGACCCGCTATCGCTTCCCGCCGACGTCCAAGTACCGATCGTCGAGCAGTACGCCGCGGTCGCAGCTGGTAGCGGCCATGTCGTGCGCTTTCCCGTCGAGCGACTACGGTCCGCCCGAGCGGTGCTGAAGGACGCCAATGGAAACGTCGTCGCAGCGGGGACGCGCGCGCAGGTGGGCGGTACTGAGGCAATTGTCGGCTGGGACGGCCTGCTCTTCATCGAGAATCTCGGCGCGGTCGAAAACGCCGGGGTGGACACGATCGTCGCGGTACTACCGGATGGAAGCCATTGTCGCTCCGCGCCATCCGGCCTGTCCAAAAAGGCCATAAGCGAAACGGCGAATATTGCCGACCTGGGAGACATGATATGCCGGTAGGAAGGCGTTGGTCGCTCGCCGCATTCACTGGTACCGCGCTCGCTTTAGCGGCGTCAGATCCGGCCTTCGGCTGCACGACATCGACGACGAGCACCAGTCTTGGCAGCCACAGCAGCTACACACTCGCCACCGATGTCCAGCAGAGCAGCGGGTCGGCGGGTCTGCAGTGCGACATTTTGTTGGCGGCGCTCACAGCCCATTATGTTGGCCTGCGTGTCGATACCTCGACTTTCACGCTGAACGGGCCTGGAGGAAGCCAGATCGGCTATATTGCGTCGCTGACACCGAACGGGACGCCGCTGACGGTCGGCAATTTCCAGAATCTGTCCTCGCTGAGCCTGGTCAGCCTCTTTTCCGGAACAAGCAACAGTATTCCCATCTATATCCGAACGTCCCCGACGACCGCCCTTCGCGCTGGCACCTACAACGGCCATCTCGATCTGAGATGGTATTATTCGGTATGTTCACTCGGTGTCGCACTGTGTCTCAGCTATTCTTCTAGCCCCGGCTTCGTTCGGCCGGTGCCCCTGATCACCCCGATTAACTGGGGAACTGGGACCGCGGTGCGCGTCAACGTCGAACTCGTCGTCGAAAATGACTGCATCATCACCGCGCCCGACCTCGACTTCGGATCGGCTCCGCTGGCCGGCAGCTTCAATCCGGTCACCCGCACAATTCTTATTCGCTGCAGCGCGGGCTCAGCCTATACGGTGGGGCTGGATGACGGCGATCATCCGAATGGGGGTGAGCGGCGCATGGCAAACGGCGGCGAGCATCTCGCCTACGAAATCTATCAGTCCGCCACCTCGCCTAATCGCTGGGGCGCTGTCGGAAGCGCGCGGCGTAGTAGCGCGGGGGCCGACAGCAATGCCGGCATATATGACTCAGTGACGACGCAAGGATTCACATATCGCGCTGAAATCGCGGCGGGGCAGCTCAACCCGCCGCCGGGCGCCTATAGCGATACCATCCGCATCGATGTGGACTTCTGACAAACACTGGCTCGACCAAGATTTTCCTGGCCCTACAAGCTTGGCAATGATCGCGCACAGTTTGAAACTGTTCTCGGCCACGATGGAACCAAATTGGCAACGATATTTGATGTTCAGCTGGCGAGGATTCGCGACTTCATCTTGTAATTCTGTTAAAGCAGATACGCTTCCGCGCTCGGTCGCCGACATGTGGAATTTGATCCATTGTGGAGTCAACTTCCTTCGGTCGGGGTTAATCGCGACGGCGAATAGCCGTTAGCTTCAATGGAAGGGGGGATCTATGGTTCAACCGGAAGAAGCAAAGTCTGACACAGGCGCCAACATCCGAGAGGGAGGCGCGGGTCAAGCACGTATCGATGAACTCGAACGCCAAGTTACGTTCCTGCGACACGCTCTCGGCGCACTTGGTCCTGTACTGCAGAGTTTCCGCACGCACGACGCCAAAGGCCTTATCGGCTACCCCGCGCTCCCGACCGACATTCCGACGTTCATCGAGAAATCGAGCGCCGAAAATCAAAGGATCCAGACCACCGACGATCGCGCACTAAATGTTCGCGAATATATCCGGCAACGCAGAATGCGCAGCGAATTCTTTCCGCCGGAATTTTTTGCCGATCCGGTGTGGGATATGATGCTCGATCTTTATGCAGCGCACTATGAAGGGCAGGAAGTGTCGGTTTCGAGCCTCTGCATAGCCTCTGCAGTCCCACCAACAACCGCGCTGCGTTGGATCAAGACCCTAACAGTGTGCGGCTGGTTCGTGCGCAGGCGCGATGATCACGACGGCCGACGCGTGTACATCGATCTCAGCAATGAAATCAGGGTCAAGCTTGATGTCTATTTCGACAGGATCGAAGCCTGAGCTACGGCGCAAAATTGCCACGGCGACGTCAGTCCGAAAGATATTTCCGCTGGAGACGCTGTATCTCTTCGTCGCTCGTTTGTTCGCCAAGTTGGGCGCTAAGAAGTTCTATAGTGGAATTCAACTCGATGGCAGCGAGCATTTCGCCAAGCTGATCGAGGATCGCCAGTTGCTCATACAGCGATGCCCGCACCGCACGTAGCGCCCGCGCCCTTTCAAGATGTTTGTCCATACGACCCGCACCTTTTCGACCTCTTGCCCGAGAAAGCTGCGGACTGGGGAGATGGCGCTCGATAGCAAAATTGGCCGTCAACTAAAACAAGGAATCGGCCAACAGCGATTCAGACGCGCTAACCGCGGATAGCCCGCAAAAATGCGCCACTATTCGGACGAAATCACTTCCAATTCGAACGGTTCCCGGCTCCCGACCCGAATACGCCCAAGGTCGCGCAAGAGAGCAGCGGCCCGGACGACGGTCGACCGAGGGAGGCGGACCGTTTCGGCGATTGCGGCGATTTCTCGGTGACCGTCCAAAATAGCTTGAAACACAGCTTCGCACTTCTGGCCTGCGCCGGTCGACGATATCGATTGAAAATCCCTATCCATGCAATTGCGTCCAGATCGCAAATCTCAGATCCTGTCGCACTGGAAACGCGATGATTATGCAGGATAAATCAGGGGATTCGCTCGCTCCACAGATAGCGGGCAAAACAGCATGTTGTGCATCCTGCGTTCGCGTATGGGTCATTTCCCCCCAGCAGTGACTGCGTCTTCTTTTGCCAAAAAAGCATAGCATAAAGCTGCAAAATTACAACAATGCTCGACAATGGATAATGTTCTAGGCCGATCGAATGAGCGCAATGGAATGCATGCTTGCTTTCGTTCACTTACGTTCTGGTTCGCAAGCCAGTTGGGGCTTCACGATATTTTCGCGTCAAGCGAAGGCATCCTTAAGTTAAGTCATTATTTGTGCGACAAAAAGATAATCCGTCGCCAAATATCTCTGTTTGCGGCCCTTCGTTTTTGAAGACAATGGCAATGAAATTTTGTTGGCTGCCAGGACTTGCTGCTTGCGGAAGCGTCCCACCAAAATGGAGCAATCTCCCGAGCCAACTCATCCGGCCTTTACCTAGCCTCCGCGATGCTCGGACGTGACAAACGGGGGTACAACATGTTCAGGGTCATCGAATGTATCATGCTGCAGCACGATTTGCGGCTCGTCTTTCTGGCTACTCTCGTCTGGATTTTGGGGAGCGCGGCACTATTCCTTCTGCTTCAGCGATCGGTCGATTGCGTCGAGGAGCGGCGACGGCAGTGGCTTGCGGTGGCGGGATTGGCGGCTGGGATTGGCGTATGGGCAACGCATTTCATAGCGATGCTCGCCTATCAGGGCACGATGCCGATGAGCTTCGCGCCTGGACTGACTGCGGTTTCGGCGGTGTTCGCGATCCTCTGTTTCTGGTTGGCCTTCCTTGCCGCAGGCCGTGAATTCAGCGTTCGGCAGAGCGTCAGTGCGGGCGTGATCGCCGCAATCGGCGTCGGCGCCATGCATTTCACCGGCATGGCTGCGATCAAGGCGCCGGCTGTGATCCGCTACGATTGGGGGACAATCGCCAACGCATATGCGATCGTCGCACTTTGCTTCACGCTATCCTTCACGCTTTTCGGAAAGCTGACACGCCTCTCCCGTATCGTTTTGCCCGCTGCGTTTGCTGTTGCCGGCGTGGTCACCCTGCACTTTACCGCGATGTCGGCAACGGTACTCGCACCGGACCCGTCGCAGATGTCACCCGCCGCCACGCGGAGCAATGCTTGGCTGGTCGTAGCGATCGTCGCGGCAGCATTGGGGCTGATGATTCTCGCACTGGTCGGCGCCTTTCTCGATCGCCTTTTTACCGACCTACGCGGACTCGCCGATGCGACCTTGGAGGGGCTCGCCATTTCAAGCAATGGTCGCATTGTCGAGGCCAATGGCCAACTCGCGGCCCTGCTCGGCATCGATGTTTCCGACCTTATCGGGACCGAAGTCACATGCTGGTTCAAACCGATCGACGGCCTCAGTCTTGACGCCGAGCGAGAGCGTCCCGCCGAGGCGGTCTTCCGACGCGCGGACGGCGAGGAACTTCTCGTCGAGATTAGTGCGCACCGCATCGAATATCGTGGCCGCCGTTGCCAAGTGCTAGCGGTGCGCGATCTTACCGCGCGTAAGCGCGCCGAACTGCAAGTCGAGCATCTCGCGGCGCACGACGCGCTCACCGGTCTGCCCAATCGGGCGCGTTTTTCCACGGTCCTCGACGGCCTCTCACGTACAGGCGAGCATTTCGCCCTGTTCGCCATTGATCTCGACCGCTTCAAAGCCGTGAACGATCTGTTCGGCCACGCGGCGGGCGATGCGATTCTCTGCCGCGTGTCGGCGCTGCTGCGCGACGTCACCAAAGACCACGACATTGTAGCACGCATTGGCGGCGACGAATTCCTCATCATCCAACGCGGAATCGGCGACGTCAGCGATGCCCGGCGGCTGGCGCAAAGCATTCTCGACGCTTTCGCGCATGAAATGGACATCACTCGCGATCCGATGGCCGTCGGGGTCAGCATCGGGGTTGCGCTTTTCCCCGGCGATGCCGACGACGCCGACAAGCTTCGCGACAATGCGGACGTCGCACTTTACCGCGCCAAGGAGCGCGGCCGCGGCATGGCCTGTTTCTTTGATCTCGAAATGGATCGGCTTGTTCGCGAACGTCGCGAACTCGAGCATGACCTCCGCCACGCGATCACGCGTGGCCAGTTGAGTCTGATGTTCCAGCCGCTCGTCGCCACGGCCGGAGGCGCAGTCGTCGGCTATGAAGCGCTGCTACGCTGGGCGCACCCGACGCGCGGACCGATCCCGCCCGAAATATTCGTGCCGATTGCAGAGGATGTCGGCGCCATCATCCCGATTGGCGAATGGGTGCTGCGCGAAGCTTGCGCAGCGGCGATGCACTGGCCGTCACATGTGAACATCGCGGTCAACGTGTCGGCGGTCCAGTTCCAAGTACCCAATCTCCCGTTGATCGTCGCGGCAGTCCTCGCTGAAAGCGGGCTTTGTGCCGCGCGGCTTGAACTGGAAGTAACCGAAAGCGTCATGCTGCGCGACCGCGCCGCGGCGCTCGACACGCTCCACCAGTTGAAGGCGCTCGGCGTGCGGATCGTGATGGATGATTTCGGGACGGGCTATTCGTCGCTCAGCAACCTCCAGGCTTTCCCCTTCGACAAGATCAAGATTGACCGCAGCTTCGTCAGCCATGTTACCGACGATGAATCGGCCCGCTCGATCATCCGGGCTATTGTCGGCCTCGGGCGTAGCCTTGATCTCCCTGTGGTGGCCGAAGGTGTCGAGACCGAAGCGCAACGCCAGATGGTTCTTGAAGAAGGATGCCCGCAAGCCCAAGGTTTTCTATTCGGCGCGCCCGCCGAAGCAGTAAGGGGCGGGCCGAATCTGCGGTTGGTCGGGAAAGTTGTCTCGCTCAAAAGAGCAGCGGCGCTGGGAGCTTCAAAGCGTTTTTGAAGGCTGGGTTGAATCCTACTAAGCCCCAATTGCTCAAAAAAATGAAATGGAAGGGATATGAGATCGGCCGCTCCTCTCACTTTGATCGGCGCGCTACAGCGTTTTTTTTGAAGTACGGAAGCAACCGCTTGGTGAGTTGACCGCCGAGTAAACAAAAGCCGACATTTTGACGCTGCGCGGTCGCCGTCAATGTACCATCCGGTTGAATTGCTGAAACGAAGAACGGGCGTTACAGCGCGGCGCCGACAGCCGACTATCGCGCGCGGCAGAATCGTGCAGGACAACGCCCTTCCTCTCCCTGAATATCCACAATGGGCCATGCATTTGGCGCTGCCGTACAATTATCGTGCGGCCTCCGAAGCTAACCACCGCCATGCGACCCAAGGAGAGTTCTTCCTTTCAGGAAATCAGAGCTTTTCATCTGACGCCCGTCCGGTCTCGATCGGACGGGCGTCTTTTTTGGCGCCCCCCCACTTCGTACCTGCGCACTCCGCAAGCCGGCGCGCGCGGACACTGGTCAGATCCTCGCGGCCCAATCGGCAAAAGCGGGGACGAAGGCCAAAGGCGGCGATAGCGGGCCGATGAGGGTCGCCACGCCGGCCCCCCACCACCAGGCAGGGTGAACCCTCCCCCGGGTACGGCGATCCTCAACCATGCCCCATGCAGACATGACCAGCACGCAGGCCGATATCGCGATGAGGCCCGCGGGTCCCAGCAGATCCATAGGCAGGATGCGCGCCCAGGCCGGTCCGGTCAGCAGGATGCTCGCCGATGTCATCAGCCGGCTGTGCCACGCCATTTTGCGCCGAAACGCCAACGCGGCCGCAACGAGTCCAAGGAAGCCGGCCACGGTCAGAATATTGATCATCATGAAAATATTAGCGGGCGCCATTCGTCCTGCCGATATGGCCGACACCGTAATCCCCAAGCCGCTGACACCCATTGCAACGGCCAGGACGATCATCGCCCATCCAAGTTTGCGATGGGTAATCGGGTTTCCGCGTGCCACGAGCGAGGGCTGAACGACGGCCAGTACGCTCCAGGCGACGAAGAGCAAGGCGTGAACATAGAGGACCGGCGAAAGCGCGCTGCTATCGACACGGCCAAGCGCGGCGTTCAGTCCAAAGCCGGTGATGTTAATTCCCAGACATAGCGCGGCAATTCGGACGTATATTTGCGTGTCCAGGCGGTGCGCAGGCGTGTGCATTCGCGATCTCCCAAGCCAGTCGAAGCTTTTGCTGTGAAAGTCGGTCGGGTCATGATCCCGCGCGGGGCGGTCGAGTGGAGCAACTCGCCGCGCGTTATCGACAAAGCCCGGTCTATCCTCGCCGCAGATTTTCGATCGTGTCGGCCGAGAATGATCGGGGAGAGTTTGGTGAATGGTTGGCGGAGAGCGGCGGCATGTCATCCGCCGGCGGCGTTTCGATTTTCCTGGGCTCCACGGCGACGGGTGTTTCCGCATCGGGCAAGCGCTCGGTCGGACTGGCCGTGGTTTCGGCGCTGGAATCGGCGACGACGTCCCTGCCCTTGCCTTTCAACGCGTCGATTTCGCGTTGGCGCATTTCGAGATAGAGCGTGCGTGTCTCGACATAGGGATCGAGGCTTTGCTGTTGCAGCCGCTGGATTTGCGCGTCGCCCTCGATGCGATCGTTAAGCTGCCTGATCACCGTTGTCGGAACCGCATAGGCGGTGCGGTTGAAAGGCGCGCCGACGGCGGTCGGCACGACGAGCAGGTCGATGCTGTTGCCGGCGAGGTCGCGCAAGGTCGTCGATCCGATAAGCGGGAGGTAGAAATAGGGGCCGGGCTCGACACCATAAAAACCTAGTGTATTGGCAAAGCCGTTGCGCCGGTAGGGCAGATTGAACGGCTTCGTCTTTGCGACATCGAAAAGCCCGCCGACGCCGAAGGTCGTGTTGACGGCAAAACGGCCGAGTGTCTCGGCGGCCTTGCCGATTTTGAACTGCAACAGGAAGTTCAGGAAATTGACGGGTTCGCTGAGGTTTCGCAGCGCATTGCCAAGCCCGTCGCGAACGGGTTCGGGGACGATGCCCTGATAGCCCGAGGCGACCGGGGCCACGAGCGCCTTGTCGACCGACTGGACCACCCGAAACGATGTGATGTTGACTTCTTGCAGCGGGTCACCCGGCGGTGCTTCGCCGCGCGCTGTCACGACAATATCATCCGGCGACGACGGCATTGCGGCCGGCAGCTCGCTATCGGATGTTGCGGACGCGCCCAGAGATGGCGACGTTCCGATTGTCGGCACGACGATCGGCGGCTCCGGCGGGGCCGGGGCGTCATCGCTTCGCCGCTGCTCGCTCTCCGGCGGGCTTTCCTGTGTGGCATCGCCAGGAGGGGGTGTTGCCCCGGACAGCAAGAGGAGCGCAGCGACGGTTGAAAGGCTCATTCCGCGTGCGATCCCGTCGTCATGGGGTGGATGAGCATCGCTCGCATGTACCAAACTCCTGCTTGGGGCACCGGCCCGAAACTGTAAACAAGGACGCCTCCTCCTTCGTCCCATGTCGCCTAACCCGCTATAGCGGGCAAGGCGGCTTTACCCCTCCACAGTCGGGAGGAAAGGAAAAAGAAGCTCGGCCTGCCGTTTCATCGCAAGGACATTGGCCCAACCGAGGCGTGCGACCGTCCGCTTTGGTCAGATACGATCGTCCCTGGATAGCCCTTGAGAGGCGCCTGCCGACAGAGTTGCTCTCCCCGAGATCTGTAGAGTGGATCTTGGCCGCGTTAAGACGTCCCGCTCTAGGCGAAGCACATACGCCGCGACAAGCCTTCTGACGCGACGTTGTCCCTGATGCGGTGAGCCGTTGGTCGCACCCACCGGCAGATGGCAGGATTTTGTTCGCGGCGGCTGCCATCGTTGCGATGGCTTCCGGGCCGGTCCCGATACCGATTGTCCAGATTCTGCGCAGCGGCAGGCCCGATCTCGCCGCGGCCGAAACGGTCAGGCTTAATAAAAATGTTTTATCTGATTTCTCCACGCGGCCCCAAAGCACACCACCCTTGAGCCCGCCAGAACTTATCTCGATCCTGAATGTATAGTTCAGATTCTATTCACAATATTGGAAGATTCTATTAAAAATTATCGAAAAATATGTGACATATAATATTATTCTATATAATAATAAGGATTTATATTATAGAAAATCCGAAAAGTCGGGAACTTTAGACGTCGTTTTGCGTACCGAATGCAACTCCATCTCCTGAGACTGCATGTCTCACAGATCTCAGGAGATGGAGCCGACAGTTTTCGCGTCTGACGGAACGTCGAGGAATTGCTGCTAATAAGCATGCTGCTGCGCTCCTGATCGGCAGGCGGTGCCATGCACGACACACATCGTGATCTGGCCGAAAGCAGTCAGTCTGCTTTCGGCCATCACTTCGTCTAGCGGACGCCGTGCCGAAACGGCGACAAGTCTCACTTGAAGCGGAAGCTCACATTGACGCCATAGGTGACTGGCATCCCCGTGTAGCGAACGACGGTGTCACCGCGGCGCAGCGCCGTATTATAGTAAAATTCGTTTGTGACGTTCTGCCCGTAGAGGCTCGCCGTCCACTTGCCATCCACATCGGCCACCCCCGCGCGGAGATCGAGAAGCCCATAGTCTTCGATAAAGAGCCGGGCGTCGGGCTTGAAATCGCCGGAGGTCGAGCTGCGGTAGGTGTAGTTACCCCCGACGAACAGCTCTTTCGAGCCCCCGATCCCCCAGCGATACTCGAGATCGGCGTTCAGCTGCCACTTGGGCGTATAGGGAAAGCGGAAGCCGTCGAAGTCGGTGGCCGCCCCGAATGCCGTGAAGTTGTTGAAACTGCCGGTGACCTTGCTGTCGATATAGGTGGCCCCGAAATTGGCGGTCAGCCCGTCGAGCGGCCGCGCGACGAGTTGCATCTCGGCACCCTTGATCCGCGACTTGGGAACATTGACCAAAGCCTCTAGCGGCCCGAAGACGGGGACGATCGTCCGTCCCTTCAGCTGCTTGTCGAGATAGTCGTAATAGAAAAGCGCGCCGTTCAACTGGACGGCGCGATCGAGCAACGCAGCCTTGAAGCCGACCTCATAGGCTGTCACCTGTTCCTGCCGAACGGGAATATATTGCGAGAAACGGTTGCCCGCGAGCGTCGCGAAGGATCCGCTCTTATACCCGCGGCTGATGCTGGCGTAGAACAGCTTGCCGTTACCGGGCTCCCACTGGAGAACGCCGCGCCACGACACATTGTCCTCAGGCAGACTGCCCTCGAACAGTCCCGGGCGACCGGCGTCGTCAAAGGTAACGCAGCCGCCGGGCGGGATCGCACCCGAGGGCAGACCAAAGATCAACTCGAACCCGCGCGCGTAAGTCCCGTTGCCGGCATTGAGCGTGCAGCCAGCGAATTCGACCTTGGTGTCGGTGTAACGGATACCGCCGGTCGCCTTCAGCGTCGGGCCAAGCGGTATGCTGACGTCGGCGAAGGCCGCAAGGCTGCGGTATTTTGTGTCGCCGAGTTGCGGCACGAGCTCGATCGACGGGAATCCGAACCGATCGAACACATGCGCCGACGACTGGTCGTTCAGCCGCTGGGTCAGCAGTTCGTGGGTCTTACCCCATTCATAATTTCCGCCGATGATCCAGGACCCGTCGCCGAGCAAGCTGCCGCCGAGGCGCAGCTCCTGGCTGAACGATTTGATGTCGCCCTGAAGGAACACATCGGTAAGTCGCAGGGTCGTCCCGTCGCTATCTTGACCATAGGCTTCCTTGAACCGCGAATAGGCCGAGATCGAGGTCAAGGTGATGTCGTCGCTCACGTCGATTTCGCCGCGCAGCGCGGCCTGCACCTGCCAATTGTCTTTCTTGAGCGGGTAGCTGGTACCCCAATCCCCAGCACGGTTATTTCGGGGCGCGCGCGGATAGGCGACGAGACGCGGATCGAAGAAGCCTGCCGACTGCTGGAACGGCGTAACAAGTTGGGGCGCCGTCGTATCGCCATGATCCTGGTTGCCGTTGAGCGTGAGGTTCAAGCGCACCGTTTCGACAGGTCGCCATGCCAGTTGCAAACGGCCTTGCGTGAAACTCCGCTGTCCCAAGCTGGCATCGCGCGTGTAGCTCTTTTGCCAATCACCCCCTCCTTCGTGGCGGAGCGAGATGCGCGCTGCGAGTGTTTCCGAGAGCGGTCCGCTGACAAAACCCTCGGCACTGAACCGATTGAAGCGACCATAGGAAAGCGCAACCCCCGCCTCGGGCGACCAGGTCGGCTTGGCGGCAATATAGTTGATGGCGCCGCCCGTCGCGTTCGAACCGAACAGCGTGCCTTGCGGCCCCTTGAGCACCTCGACGCGCTCAAGGTCGAACGAAGCACCTTTGGTCATCACGGAATACGGAACCGGAACCTCGTCAACATAGACGGTGACAGTAGGTTTCGCCGCAAGGCTGCTGTCGAAAAAGCCGATCCCGCGCAAGAAATACACGGGGGTCCCGAAGCCGCTGTCGATCGCGTTGAACCCTGGCGTCACCTTGGCCAGGCCGGCGACGTCGGTGACCCCCTGCGCTTTCAGATCGTCACCCGACACGGCTGTGATCGACAACGGAACGCTGTTCACGCTTTCGCTGCGCTTCTGGGCGGTCACGATGATGTCCTGCGAACCCGCGCCGGCCGAATCCTCTGCCAGCGGCGCCTCTTGGGCTGCCGCTTGCGAAGCCAGCGCAACGGCCATTGCCGCGCTCAGTGAATACATCAGACGACTCGTCAAAGGCTTCACATTCCCTCTCCCTCATACTTGCGAATGGCCAGCCACAATAGACCGTCTCCGCTTTGTTACCGTCCGGTAGGTAATTTACGCTTTTCCACTTGTCAACAGACGGCATAATGGCGTCACTATTGACCAACCGGTCACGCGGGACCTATGCCCTGTCCGTCGCCCTGACTTGGCAAGCGCGCCAGCGCATCAGCTTAAGCGGGGAGACAGGGGCGCTACGTGCGCAAGACAGATGGAACGAATAACTTTGGAGACCGCCAAACAGCGCAAAGCGCCAACCGGCACGACACCTGCCGCTCCGCGGCCGTCGCGCGCGCCCGCACCTGTTCAAAAAGCTGGTCGCAGACGAGGTAGCGTCACCAAGGAGTTGATCATGTCGATCGCCTCTTCACTGTTCCGCGAGAAGGGATATGATCGCACAAGCCTTGAGGATATCGCGGCGGGCCTGTCGATTACCAAGCCGAGTCTTTATTATCATTTCCGCAGCAAGGAGGACATTCTCCTTGAGTGTATCGCGAGCGGATATATCTATTTTCAGCGAAAAATAGCCGAAGCTGACGATGCGAGGCTCCCCGGACGCGAACGCGTCCGCATCTTCATTGAAGCCTATATCGATCTGCTGCAGGACACCGTTCTCTCGATGGTCGTCGCCGACGAACGCGTCATGAGCGACGCGGGAAAAGCCAAGTCGCGTAACTACAAACGGATGCTGAATCGCGATCTGCTCGATCGTATCGAACTGGGCTGCAAGGACGGCTCGCTTCGCGCGCAGGATCCCAAGATCGTAGCCTTCGGCATCTTCGGGATGATCAACTGGATGACCCATTGGCAAGCCGGCGCGCTCGACACTTCGCCCCGGGCAGTCACCGATCAGTTTGTCAGCCTGGTCCTCGAGGGCATCGGCACCGGCCAAGCCTGATTCTCGTCTCTCAGCGCCTGCCAGGCGCGCGAATCCATGATTTCCCACATGCGGTTGACAGCGAGTAAACACGCCCATATGACGATGTTACCGCCTAGTAGGTAACAAAGGTCATAACATGTCCAATTATCGGTTTTTGCTCACCAGTGTAGAAGATGGCGTCGGCATCTTGCAGCTCAATCATCCCGAAAAGCGCAATGCACTCGGCTGGGAGCTTCATGAGGAGATCATCTCTGCCCTGGCGGCCTGGGAGCATGACGACGCCGTCTCGTGCGTGCTGTTCATCGGCACCGAGGAATATTTCTGCGCTGGCTGGCGCGTCGACATATTGAACACGGCCGACGACAATGATCGACGGCGCTTCAACGATCTGGCGCTCGCATTGATGAAGGCGATCTACGACTTCGGAAAGCCGAGCGTTGCCGCCGTCGCCGGCGTAGCGCCTGGCTATGGCATGGATGTCGCCAATATGTGCGACATCGCGATCGCTTCCGAAAATGCGCTCTTCGGTTCGACCCAGGTCAAATATGCCATGAACGGATTCTATCACGCGCTCATGTCGCGCGTCGGCAAGCAGCACGCACGCCGGATGTATTTCACCGGTGATCCGATCGACGCGCAGGAAGCCTTTCGCATCGGCCTCGTCAGCGAAGTCACGCCCGTTGGCGAACTGCGCAGCCGTTCGCTGACGCTCGCGAAGCAGATCGCCGAGATGGGTCCCGAGCTGGCCCGGATTTTCAAGGGGGTCGCGCTTCGTGCCTCTAACATGGATCATCTGGGCGCGCTCCAGTATGAGCTCACCGTCACGCATGACCTGCTCCAGCGCGGAATTTTCCGCGAGCGGATTTCGCGCGGGTTCGATCGTTTGAAGGCTGGCGACCCCGTCGCCATCGAACGCGTCGCCAAACAGACGTCGTGATGAACGCGCGTTTCAGCGAAGACTGGCGGCGGAGCCCGGCATGAGCCTTGACCTGGTCGAATCCGCTGTCTTTGCGGCCGAGGAATGCGTGCAATTCGACCGTTCGATTGCGGGCTTCCTCGACGCGCATGCGTCCCCGGACCGGATCGAGCAATGGCGTACTGACAAGCAGGTCGACCGCGGCACATGGGATGCCGCGGCGAAGGCCGGCCTGCTTGGCATCTCGGTCCCCGAAGAATTTGGCGGCGCCGGTGCCGACTTTCGTTACGAGGCGATCATTACGAAGGCGATCGGTCACCGCGGCGCCGATGCGCTGACGGTGAGCCTGCATAACGCGGTTATCCTGCCCTATTTCACCGAGTTCGGCACCGACGCGCAAAAACGGCACTGGCTGCCGCTTTTCTGTACGGGCGAATGTATTACGGCGATCGCGATGACCGAGCCCGCCGCTGGATCCGATCTTCAGGGCATGCGGATGACCGCGCGCAAGTGCGAGGGCGGCTATCGGTTGACCGGTCAGAAGACCTTCATTTCGAACGGTCAGATCGCCGATGTCATCGTCGTTGCCGCAAAGACCGATCCGGCAGGCGGCAGCCGCGCAATCTCGCTCTTCGTCGTCGATGCACGGAATGCACCCGACGGGTTCCTGCGTGGTCGCAATCTCGAAAAGATCGGTCAGGAAGGACAGGACACGTCCGAGTTGTTCTTCGACGATATGTTCGTACCCGATGACGCGCTACTCGGCGGCGTGGAGGGACTCGGTTTGCCGCAACTGATGGCCAAATTGCCACAGGAGCGGTTGATAATCGCCTGGCAGGCTATGGCCATGATCGAGCGGGCGCTGGATGAAACTATCCGTTACACACGCGAGCGGCAAATGTTCGGCAAGACGCTCGCCGACTTTCAGAACACCCAGTTCAAGCTCGCCGAATATAAGACGCAGGCGGTTGTTTGCCGTGTCTTCGTCGATCATTGCACCGAGCTCCTGATCCGCGGCGCACTGACGCCCGAACTCGCTTCAATGGCCAAATATTGGGCATCGGAGGAGCTTTCGAAGATCGTCGACGGCTGCCTCCAGCTGTTCGGCGGCTACGGCTACATGCTCGAATATCCGATCGCGCGCATTTTTCGCGATAGCCGCATCCACCGAATCTATGGCGGCGCCAGCGAGGTGATGAAGCTGCTGATCGCACGCAATCTATAGGTTTTCACACAAGCGTTCAGGAGAGAAAATATGGCCAAACACGGCACCATGCGGACCGAAATCATCGACGGCGTCGCAACGATCTATCTCGATCGTCCCGACAAGAAGAATGCGCTGAGCACCGAGCTGTTTGAGGATCTTGTCGAGACGCTGACCACGTGGCGCCGCGACGATGCGGTCGCGGCTGTGGTTATCACGGGGACCGAGGAGTTTTTCTCCGCCGGGCTGGATCTCGACACGATGAACTGGAAAACCGAGGCCGACCGCCTGCGCTGGTATGACGCGACCTACTACGGCTATCTTGAGCTACTCGAATATCCCAAGCCGACGATCGCTGCCGTTGCCGGCCCGACCTTTGGCGGCGGCTGCGACATCGCGGTGTTCTGCGACATCCGCGTTTCCAGTGCCAACGCGCGTTTCGGCTTCCCGCAAATCCGATTTGGACTCACCCCGTTCGTCGACCCGTTGCTTCGCATCATTGGCCAAAGCCAGGCGAAGCTGCTCGTCCTGACCGGCCGGCGCATCGATGCCAATGAGGCGTTGCGCATCGGTTTGATCGACGAAATTGCGCCCGAAGGCCGCCTGCTCGAGACTGCGCAAGGCATCGCCGCCGAGATTGCATCGACCACCGTACCTACCGTTGTCCGCACCACCGAGATGCTGCGTCGCAGTTCCGCGATGGATCCGATGGCGGCCTATGTCTACGGCCATGTTCAGTACCGCGACGTCCATTGGAACCCCGAGATTTCCGACCGCATGCTCGCCGCGCGCGCCAAGGTCGGAACGCGGCAGCGTTAAGCTGGACAATGGTGTGACCCAGCCTGCGGCGCGAACAAAACCCGATTTTTGGGGTTCGACGATCGTCATCGTCGGCGCCGGTCGCGGGTTGGGGAGGCAATATGCGATCGACCTTGCGCGCAGCGGCGCGAATGTCGTTCTGACCGGTCGAAGCGCAGATGCCGAGACCGTTGCGGAGGAAATTCGCGCCGCCGGAGGAGCGGCGATCGCCGTGCGTTGTGACATCCGCGATCCCGAACCTTTCGTCGAAGCAGCGCTTCGCGAATATGGCGCGATCGATGGTCTCGTCGTCAACGCCGGCATCGTCCGCGACCGCAGCTTTGCGAAAATGAGCGCAGAAGAATGGACGGATGTGATCGCCGTCCATCTTGGCGGTAGCTTTGCCTGCGCGAAGGGCGTCTGGCCGGTGATGTCCGAGCAGAAGCGCGGCTCGATCATTTTCACGACATCGGGCGCCGGCCTGCACGGCGCGTTTGGCCAGGCCAACTACGCCGCCGCCAAGGGCGGCATCATCGGCCTGATGAAAACCCTCGCGATCGAAGGCGCAAAGCTCGGCATTCGCGCCAACGCCATCGCGCCGATGGCGCTGACCGAGATGACCGACGGCGTCTTCACCGACAGGATGAAGGACAAGCTCTCTGCCGACCGGATTTCGCCGTTCCTGATGGAGCTGCTGGACCCTCTGTCCGACAAGAGCGGCGAGATCGTCGAATGCGGCGGTGGCTGGGGGGCGCAGCTGCGCTGGCAACGCTCCGCAGGCGGCGAACCCGACGCGACGGGATTCGACGACATATTCGACCTGCCCGGCGCGACCGCCGACTCTCTGGGGGCCGCGCTTGGCGATCCCCGGACAATGTTTAGGATGGCATGAATGGAATTTGCGAGCCCTCCTCCCCCAAGCGTGACGCTCGACCGGCGCGGCGATGGCAGTATCATCCTGCGCTCGCCGCTTCCGCTGGGCCCCGTCCCGCAATCGCTTGCGCATGTGTTCGACGCGCAGGCCGAGCGTACGCCGGACGCCGCTTTTATCCGACAGCGCGATATCGCCGGGGGCTGGCGCTGTATTGGCTATGACGCCGCGCGCCGCGCGGCCGACGGCCTCGCGCAATGGCTGATCGATCAGGGCATCGGTGTCGGCGATGTCGTCTCCTTCCTCTCCGAGCCGTCGATCGAGCACGGCATCGCAGCTATAGGCGTCCAGCGGTCGGGCGCGGCGATCGCACCGGTGAGCGTCGCCTATTCGCTGATGTCGAAGGACCATGCCCAGCTTCGCCAATGCGTGTCGGTGGTTGGCGCGAAGATTGTGATCGTCGACGACGCAACGCGCTACGCCGCCGCACTTCGCGCAATTGCGCCGCTCGGAGTCACCATCATTGCAGCTTCGGGAGGCGCGGAAGGCCTGACGATCGTGCCATGGGCCGAAGTGATCGCCACCGCGCCGCGCCATGACGTGACCGAGCGAATGGAGGCCATCCAGCCCCATCATATCGCGCGGATCATCTATACGTCGGGGTCGACAGGGTCGCCCAAGGCGACGCCGCAACCGCACGCGAACCTCAACATCACCATCGCGCAAAACAGGGCGCTTGGCCTTCTCGACTTCGGTGACGATCCCCCGCAAATTCTCGAGGCCATGCCATTCAGCCACATCATGGCGGGCAACTTCAACTTCAACAACACGATCGCGGCCGGCGGGACGGTGTGGATCGACGATGGCAAGCCGACGGCCGAGATGTTCGGCAAAACGCTCGCGAACCTCCGCGACGTGGCCCCCTCCTATTTCATCACCGTGCCACTTGGCTACACGATGCTGTGCCAGGCGCTTGAAGCCGATGCCGCGCTCAGCCGCCATTTCTTCTCGCGCCTTAAATTCCTCGGTTTCGGCGGCGCCGTCCTTTCCGAAGAGGTGCGCGACCGGCTCATAGCTCTCTCGATCGCGGCGCGCGGCACGGCGGCGCCGATCTTCTCTTTCTATGGCGCGACCGAATATCTGTTCGGGACGCTCAAATATTGGACCGAGGGCGGCACCGACATCATCGGCCTCCCCCTCCCGGCGACCGACCTCAAGCTTGTGCCGTTCGACGGCCGCTATGAGATGCGGGTCAAGGGGCCGACCTTGATGCCGCAGACCGGCTATATCGGGGTGCCCGAAGCTTCGGCGTCGCTGTTCGACGACGAGGGCTATTTTCATACGGGCGACGCGGTCCGCTTCGCCGATCCCGACGACCCGCGCGCGGGCCTGGTCTTCGCGGGCCGTCTGTCGGAAGACTTCAAGCTCGATTCCGGGACCTATGTGACGGTTGAGGCGCTGCGGCTGGCCTTGCTGACCGCGTGTGGCGACCATGTTGCCGAAGCCGTGATTTGCGGGCTCAACCAGCCCTATCCTTCGGCGCTCCTGTGGCTCAAAAATCCGGGCAATGCGGGCGACGTCCGCACCGAACTCGAGACGGCGATCCGCGCTTTCAACGGGGCGCAAAGAGGGGCCGCCAGGCGCATTGGGGCAGCGCTCATCCTGCATGAGCCGCCCTCGTTCGAAACCGGCGAGGTCACGGTAAAGGGCAATGTCGCGCAGCGCGTCGTTCGCGAGCGCCGGACGGCCGACGTCGCCCGCCTTTATCCCGGCCATCCCGACCCAGACGTCATGCTATTCGACGGTTCTGCGCGCCAAATAGCCGATCCCAGCCGATGATTTGGCAGCTCCCGTCCGCGGTCGCCGCCTTTCAGTCGCTGTTCGAGCGCCTGGCGCCAGACATCGACATGTGGCTTAGCGACGACGTCGAGCTGCGACCGCCGACCTATGGCAAAGCGTGGATGGGCAAGGACCTGGTGCGGCGACTGCTCGGTTTCGCGTCGCAGGAATTTGGCGGTCTCGTCTATACCGACAGCTGGTGCAACGGCGACCGCTATGTCCTGCGGTTCGAAGGTGAGATCGACGGCAAGCGTTTTTCGGGCGTCGATATCGTCCGCCTCGACCACGAGGGCAAGATTGTGGTCATCGAGATATTTGCGCGTCCACCCGCCGCGATGCTGGCACTTCGGGACCGCATGGGTATCCATGTCCAGACAGATCCGGTCGCCGCGCGCCTTATGGGCCTCGCGGCATGATGATGGCGCGAACGCCCGGCGACTGGGGTCCGCTGACCTTCGACGACCCCTTCTGCGCGCACGTCGGCGGAATGCAGATGCTATACACCGGCGACACCGCCGAGCCGGTCCGCTTCGGGCTCGAAGTACAATCGCACCAGTGCAACCGCCTCGGCTATTGCCACGGCGGGCTGCTTTCGACCTTTCTCGACATCGCGCTCGGCGTTTGCGCGATCGAGATCCGCGGATACGACTGGGGTGGTCCAACGATCAATCTCAGCGTGGACTTCCTTCAGGGAGCGCCAAAAGGCGACTGGATCGAGAGCCGCGTCACGCTTGAGCATACGACCCGCAGCCTGATGTTTGTGACCGGATCGGTCGTCGGATCGCCGGGCAGGATCGCGCGAGCCACTGCCCTCTTCAAGCAGCCAAGACCGGCGCCGACCGACAAACCCCAGCCCGCACACGGCGCATAATCGCCACGGAGGAAGAGACATGCATTCCAATGACACTCTGTCGGGCCCCGCCGACATATTCGGCAAAAGCTACGTCGAATTGCCTATAGCCGATGTCGTCACCGAAGAATTCGTCCGCGATTTCGGCAACCGTTGGGAAGCCGCATGGAACTCGCACGATACGCAGCAGGTCCTGGCGCTGATCCACCCCGACATAAGGTGGAACGACACGATATTCTGGCCCGAGGTCATCCATGGCCATGCCGCTTTGCGCGCCTATGTCGAAAAGATATGGGCAGTCATGCCCGATGTGCATTTCAGGGAAGTGCAATTGTTCAGCGCAGTTGGTTCCGGACGCGCACTCTACCTGTTCGAACAGACCGCGACCGCCCCGCCCGCGTCCGGATCGAGCAAGAAGGCCACCACTTACGGATGCGACATATTCCTCGGCTTCCGCGATGGACGGCTCTCCGACTACATGGCTCAATATGAAATTGCGGAGATGATGCGACAGTTCGAGATGCTGCCTCCACGCAACGGACGCATAGGCGGTGGCTATTTGCTGTCTCTCATGGGCTCGGCTAAGCGCAGCGAAACGATCGCAGCCGACTAGGCAGCCAAACGGGCGATTTGAACAGTTGCGGTATATGCCTGCGTGCGGTTCCTTCAACAAGCTGATGCATCGCAGAACAATAAGGGAGACAGCCGACATGGCTATAAAGACGCGCATTACCGAAAAGTTCGGCATCGAGACGCCGATCATTATGGGTGGCATGACAGGGGTCGGCTACGGCCCGCTCGTCGCGGCGGTCGCCAATGCCGGTGCACTGGGCTTTATCACCGCGCATATGTATCCGACGGGCCAGGCGTTGTTCGACGAGATCGAGGCGACGCGCAAACTGACCGACAAGCCCTTTGGCGTGAACCTTACGCTGCTGCCGTCGATCAACCCGATTCCCTATGACGAATATCGCGAGGCGATCATCGCGAGCGGGATCAAGATCGTCGAGACCGCGGGCCGCGCCCCGACCGATCACTTGCCGCGCTTCAAGGAAGCGAATGTCACGGTCATCCACAAATGCACTTCGGTCCGCCACTCTGTGTCGGCGGTGAAGAAGGGCGTCGACATGATCAGCATCGACGGCTTCGAATGCGCCGGCCATCCCGGCGAGGATGACGTGGGCCTCGTTGTGCTGCTGCCCGCGACAGTCGACGCGCTGCCCGACACGCCGATCATCGCCTCTGGCGGCATGGCCGATGGGCGCAGCCTGATCGCCGCGCTAGCGCTCGGCGCGGATGCGGTGAACATGGGCACCCGCTTCTGCGCGACGGTTGAGGCGCAGATCCACCAGAATGTGAAGCAGCGCATCGTCGATGCGAACGAGACCGACACCGTGCTCGTCGGCCGCAGCCTGCGCAATACCGCCCGCGTCGCCAAAAATGCCGTCTCGGTCGAGGTCGCACAGATCCAGAGCGATCCGACGAAGACCTTCGACGACGTCCGGCACCTGATGGCGGGTGTGCGCGGCCGCGAAAATGTGCTGCGCGATGGCGACATCGACGGGGGCATCTGGACCAGCGGCCAGAGCCAAGCGCTGATCCATGACATCCCGACCTGCGCCGAGCTGGTTCGGAACATCATGGCGCAAGCTGAACAAGTGCGAGATCGGCTGCAAATGTCATAAAACCCGGCTGTGCCGCCGAGTCGGCACCGGAGACTGTCCGCGTCTGAAAAAATGGGGTTCGGCTAGCCGACAGTTCTACCTCGACTGCATCCGCGCAGGCGCTCATCGGCGGCGCCACTCGGCCTGAAAAAGGTGGCGCCTTCGACCTGCGATTAAACCACCGCTTCGAACGTGCTGGCGGACGGGTGCCAATTCCAATGAACTCTGGCTTCTGTCCCTCTCTCATCTAATGGTCACCGCCGACAAGATTTGGAGAGAATGATGAACGATCCGGCAAAGGCATGGGATGGGGAGCAGGTCCGGAAATGGCTGGAACGCCGTCTTGAGGCCGCAAAGCTCGATCAGGCGGCAGCCGACCGGCGCGGGTATGACGCTCAGGACGACTATGACAAGGCGGCCGCCGAGGAATGGGTCTGTCGAACACTTAAAACATCGGACTCCACAGGTGAGCAGGCCGCGTTCGCCGGACGCATCAAGGCACTGGCCGCCCAAGAGGATTATGCGGCAACGGGCATCTACGACGATGCGCGTTTCCACCGCAATGTTCGCGGCTATCTCAGAAAGCTGGCGAAGATGACAAAGGCCAACGAAGGGTTCGAGAAGACACTGCGCTATCAGTGAGCGCCGCTGGTCGTAACGGCGCCGATCGAACGCCACTCAGTGGGATCTGAAGCAAGGACATGACCGCGAAGACCGCAAAAATCAGCCAGGCCGATGCCCGGCGCCTGTGGCTGCGAGCGCAGCGGCTCGACGAAGCGGCGCCATTCGGCGCCGGCCCCTCGGCGGTCGCCGCCGCCATACGCCATCTCGGCTATGTCCAGATCGACACGATCAACGTCATCAAGCGCTGCCATCACCACATCCTCTGGTCGCGCATTCCCGAATACCGGCCTTCTGCCCTCGAAGCGGTGCAATCGATCGAGAAATCCGCGTTCGAATATTGGGCGCATGCACTCGCCTATATCCCGACCGACGATTATCGCTTCTTCGTCGCGGCGATGGATGCATGGCGTATCCACCCCCATCCCTCCTTTGCCAGGGTCGACCCCGATGCCTATGCGGCGCTGCTCACCCGCATCCGCGACGGCGGCCCGCTCTCGCTCCGTGATATCCACGATCAGGAATTGATGGAAAAAGACCATCCCTGGGCAAGCCGCAAACCGTCAAAACGCCTGCTGTCCCATGGATTCTGGACCGGCGATCTCACGATCAGCGCGCGGACGGGCATGCTCAAATCCTATGAACTGACCGAACGCCATTTCGGCTGGACCGCCCGGCCCTCGCCCGCCTCGCCACGGGATTTTGCCGGCTATCTGCTCGATCGGGGTCTGCGGACCCAAGGCATCGTCAGTCTTGAGAGCATGACCTACGGCGCCGCGCCGGCCAAGGCCGAGGTGGCGCGGCAGGTTGCCGAACGCGTCGCGCGGGGTTCGCTGGTGCCGGTCGAGATCGAGGGGCTGGCGCGCGCGAACCACTGGGCCGGGCCGGATGCGCTGGATGAGCTCCCGTCCCTCCTCCCGGCAAAGCGGGTTCACATCCTGTCGCCGTTTGATCCGCTGGTGATCCAGAGGAAACGCCTGTCTGCCCTGTTTGGCTATGCGCACCGGTTCGAGGCCTATGTCCCTGCAGCCAAGCGTGTGCTGGGATATTTTGCGCTCCCGGTGCTGGCAGGCGATCGGGTCGTCGCCGCGATCGACACCAAGATGGATCGCAAGGCGGGCGCGCTGATCATCCAGAAATGGACATGGATAGTCCCGGAGACCAAGGCTCTGCGCAACAAGGTCGAGACCGCGCTGAGCCGGTTCGAGCGGTTTCAGAAGACGGCGTGAATCTGCTCCCCGAGCATCCGTAGAGAAATTTGATCGGCGGCGATGCCTGTCCTTCGACGTGATACGTCATAGAGAACCGCAACGCCAAACCAAGCCGCTAATATGACGCGGTACCCAGAAGTCCGCTTAGCGAAAATTTCGGATAATATTCGGACGTGGCGGCGCCGATCCGGGCATTAGAGGCTGCAAGCCTCCGTTCCGCCGCGATGCGGCGCGCGAAGGCGCCGCTCGATGGTTCAGGCAGTCCGTCGGGCGGCGGCAGCCTTGGCCAGCTCGCCGATGCCGGCAGCGGGGCTACCAGCGGTAACGGCATGGCCAAGGGACATCTCAAGAAAGCCGCCAAACAGCAGAGCGCGAACGAATAATCGATCAAACGGGGCGATCGGCGACGACCCTGATTGACGCCGATCGACGGCGGCGGGCCGCGATGCGGTCCGTCCATTTTGTGGCCTCGATCCCGCACAATCGGACAGCTCTGCTTGTCCGCCGCTTCGATCGCCGATAGGATAGCATGCTCGATGACATGCACATCTTCCTGAAAAACGGCACCCGGTCGGCGCTCCGCCATGGCCGCCGGTTTTCGGAAAATGTCACGCTGGCGGGAGAGGTTTGAAGCATGTCGATAGAAGCAGGAGCGACGGCACCGTGACATATGTATCGGCTCTGCGCATTCACCCTGCCGACAATGCCGCCACAGCGGTCGTCGACCTTCCCGCCGGCGAGATGTTGCCCATAGGGGATGCCGCCGTGCGCGTGCGCGAGCCCATTTCGCGCGGACACAAGGTGGCGATCACCGCGATCGGACGCGGGACGACGGTCATCAAATATGGCTTTCCGATAGGTTTAGCGACCGCCGACATTGCCGCAGGGGCGCATATTCACAGCCACAATCTGGCGACCGCGCTGCGCAGCGACGACGCCTATGCCTATGCGCCCACCGCCAGTGCGCCTTCGCCCGCCGCGTCGTCGCAGGACTTTATGGGATACGCCCGCGCCGACGGCCGTGCCGGAACGCGCAACGAGATATGGATCCTCCCGACGGTGGGCTGCGTGGGCAACCTCGCGGCGCGCGTCGCGCGGATTGCGGGCGAGCGTCATGCCGGCCGCATCGACGGCGTCCACGCCTTCAAACACCCCTTCGGTTGCTCGCAACTCGGCGACGACCTGGGCCATACGCGCGCGTTGCTCGCGGCGCTCGCGCAGCATCCCAACGCGGGCGGGGTCCTGATCGTCGGGCTGGGCTGCGAGAGCAACCAGATCGATCCCTTGCTCGAGATGATCGCGCCCGAACGCCGCGCCCATATCCGCACCCTTTCGGCGCAAGCCGTCGAGGATGACGAGGCCGCGTGCCTCGCTTTGGTCGATGAACTGGTCGAGGGCTGCGCGAACATGCCGCGGACCAGGTTGCCGCTGGCGCAACTGGTGCTTGGTGTGAAGTGCGGCGGGTCCGATGGCCTGTCGGGGCTGACCGCCAATCCGCTCGTCGGGCGCATGGCCGACGCGGTCGCAGCGGCGGGCGGCAAAGTCGTGCTGACCGAAATCCCCGAAATTTTCGGGGCCGAACAGATGTTGCTGGACCGCGCGGTATCGCGCGAAATTTTCGACGAAACCGTCCGGCTGGTGCAGGATTTCAAGGACTATTTCATCCGCAACGGCGAGCCCGTAAGCGAGAATCCGTCGCCCGGAAATATCGCGGGCGGCATCACGACGCTCGAGGAAAAATCGCTGGGCGCCGTGCAAAAGGGCGGCAAGGTCCCCGTCGTCGATGTCCGACGTTATGGCGGCGAAGCGACCCTCCCCGGCCTCACCCTGCTCGAAGCGCCGGGCAACGACGCGGTGTCGTCGACGGCGCTGACCGCAGCGGGCGCGACGATCATTCTGTTCACCACCGGTCGCGGAACGCCGCTTGGCTTCCCCGCTCCGACGCTGAAGATCGCGTCAAACAGTCCGCTTGCGGCGCGCAAGGCGGGTTGGATCGATTTCGACGCTGGCCAGGTTCTGGAAGCTGGTTTCGACCACGCGTCGGACGCCCTGCTCGACCTCATCCTCGCGACGGCATCGGGCGCCGTAACGCGCGCCGAGAAAAACGAGGAGCGCGATATTGCGATCTGGAAGTCTGGCGTAACGCTCTAGTCGAGGGCGCGAAAGGTAAAATTGCGGAAGCGCGCCTCGCCGGCTCCCGCCGAGTAAAGGCCAGGTCTCAGCATCAGAAAACCGCCCCGCACATTATGGTGGTATCCCGAAACCTCCATGCCGCGGTCGAACCTCGTCCAAGTCATGCCGCCATCGCCGCTGGTGTCATAGGTGACGATATGACGATTGTTGGTCACGCGCATGCGCATCTTGCGGCCGTGCGGGTTGGTCGGGCGCGCGCGTTCGATGCCATATTGATGCGTGACGAAACGCTCGCCGTCGAAACCGAGCCCGCAATAGAGTTTCTCGTCGTAGAAAAGGATCAGCCCCGCGGTGCCCCCGGGCTCAATCTCGATATCGCATTCGAAGCGGTACGCCTGATCGCCCGCGATCAGCAGCAAGGGCGATGAATCGACCGGCGCCCCGCCCCGCCCCACCAGTATCAGCGCGCCATCCTCGACGCGCGCGCGGCTGCGTTCATCGGCAGCGGGCTTGAAGAAATTCCATTTCGCGCCGAGCGCCAAGGCAGTGAAATCGTCGGACAGCGCCATACCGTGCGGGCCCGCGATCGCACCATCCTTCGGCTTTGCGATCGGCTGCGACAGATCGCCGCCTTTCATCCGGAACCAGCCATCGTCGGTCCATTCGATGGGGTCGAGCAAGGCCTGGCGCCCGAGGGTCCAATAGCCATTCTCGAAGCCGTGATAGACGCTCCACCAGTCGCCTGCCGGCCCTTCGACGAGCGTCGCATGACCGCGAGACCACCATTTTTCGGCCGCCGACTTGGTGTGGACCAGCGGGTTCGCGGGGCAGTTTTCCCAGGGCCCGTGGATCGACTTCGATCGCGCTGCGATCACCATATGCCCGGTCGGCGGGCCCGCGGTGCCGCCAACTGCCGTCACCATGTAATAATAGTCGCCGCGCCGCGTGATCTTCGGACCCTCGGGCGCAAAGCCTTCGACGACCCAGTCGGCGGGATAACGCCAGGGATCATAGACATGCTCGGGCTCGCCAACGCGCTTCAGGCCGTCGTCCGAGAGTCTGACCCGGTCGCCACCCGACAGAAACAGCCAGCGCGACCCGTCCTCGCCGACCGCGTGGCCGGGATCGATATGGTTGGGAAGATTGAGGTCGACCGGCTCGCTCCACGGGCCATCGATCTTGTCGGCCCAGATCACCCAGCTGGTGTTAGGGCCCTTGGTCGGGATGTAGAGATAGTAGCGACCCCTGTGCTTGCAGAGTTCGGGCGCCCAGACAGATCCGATATTCTTTTGGAGCGCGGGACCGATGGGCCGCCAGTTAACCAGATCGCGCGAATGCCAGATGACCAACCCCGGATAGGAGTCAAAGGTCGAGAAAGTCATATAATAATCGGCGCCGTCCTTCAGGATCGACGGATCGGGATGGTCGCCGGCCATGATCGGATTGAGGAAGCGGCCGTCGCCGAGGTCGGCCTTGCGCTGTCCGTCGAAGCCCTTGGCCCAGGCAGGCGCCGGCCCCGAAGGTAAGGTCGCCGTACCCGCCCATGCAGCAGATGCGCCGAGACCCGACAGGCCGGTCGCGAGCAGGCCGCCCCCGGCGAACTTCAGCATGTCGCGGCGATCGGTCACGCGTCTCTCCTCAAAATAAGAAAGGCCCGGTCCCCTGAAAACGGAAACCGGGCCTCACCGGGACGAACCCCTCGCGTCAGATCTTGACGCGCGCGCCGAACAGGAAGGTGCGGCCGAAGTGGTTATTCTCGTAATTGCGATCGGCATCGATATCGGTGAAGCGATAGCGATATTCGTCGGTCAAATTGATGCCTTCGACCGAAATTTCGATATTGTCGGTGATCGCGTAACGAACCGAAGCATCGACGTTGATCGTGGAACCATAGCCCTCGAACACATTGCCGGTACCGCTGTTCGCATCGGCATAGCGGCTGCGATAGCTGATTGAGGTACGCGCGCTGAACTTGCCGTCGTCATAATAGAGCGTGCCGTTATAGGCGCGTTTTGACAGGTTGAAGAGCGTGCCGTTGCGCACCGCCGACACATTCGCGCCGCCGGGAACGATCGACGGGCCCGCGACCGTATAGTCGGCATCCGAATCGACATAGGTGAAGTTCGCGATGCCGCCGAAGTTCGACAGGAAGCCCGGCAGGAACTTGAACGGCGCCTGCAACGAGACTTCGATGCCCTTCAGCTTCGCGCCTTCGCCGTTGCCGATCGAAGTAATCGTCCACAACTGGCCCTCGGGGTTGATCGATCCCGGGCTGCTCGGCGGGATGACCGACAATGGCAGGCCGGTCGATGCGAAGGTCCCGCTTGTCGTGGTCGCCACGGGGAAGCTGGCAATATCCTTTTTGAACAGCGCGACCGAGAAGATCGACTGCGGCGCGAAATACCATTCGAGCGCGAGATCGTAGGAAGTCGCGCGGAACGGATCGAGGAACGGGTTACCGTAATTGATGCGATAGTTGAACCCGTCGACAGACCCGCCCGGCGTCAGATTGCCGAGCGTCGGGCGCGTCATCACATCGGCGACCGCAGCGCGGATGATGATGTCGTCGTGCGGGAACAGTGCGAGGTTTACCGAAGGCAGCCAGTCTTCGTAGCTGCGCTTCACCGTCACCGCCGCGCCGCTATTGAGCCCGCTCGATGTCTGGTCAGTGTGGACATAGCGCACACCGGCGTTGAGCGCATAACGCAGGCCACCAAGTTCGCCCTTGGCATCGAATTGCAGATAGCCGCCGGTGACCTCTTCACGCACGGCGCGGTTATTGCCTGCATCGACCGCAGCGACGCGGTCGTAAAGCTTGGTGAAAGCGGTCGTTGCGTCGAGATTGGCAACCAGCCACTCGGTCGTGGTGCCCGACGGCTGCCCAGCCTTGCCGAGCGCAAACAGGTCGGCGAGCCCCGAATTGACAGGAAAACCGTAGATCGCGGCCGGACCGAACGCCGACGACGGCGAACAGGCGAGCGTGCCGAGAACGCGATCGACGCCGCCATTGCCGCACACGACGGTATCGCGCGTGAAGGCGATGCTGGAGAAGTCGAACCGGCGATAGACGCCGCCCGCCTTGACCGTGAAATCGTCGCTGATGTCCCATTCGGTACGCAGCTGCGCGGTGCGGAACTTGTTCGCGACCTCCGACGGTCGGTCACGAATTTCGGCAAGCTGGAAATTCGCCGGATTGGTGACGCTGGTACCGAAGCTCAGCAGCGGACGCTTCATGTCGCCATAGTCGTAGCGATAATCCTGCGCATCGCGATCGTCGAAGACGATCGTCGTTTCAAGCGGGATCGACGCGGTCGACTTCGACAAGCCGCCGAGCAGGGTGAAGCGGAAGGTATCGCTGACATCCTGGTCCCACGTTGCGCCGACCTGATAGAATTCGGTCTTCGCCTTGCGCAGATAATGTTCGGTGCGAACCCACGCGTCGTCGAGCGTCGCCGAGATCAGGTTGTTGTCACCGTCGATTTCATAGTCGCTGACATTGATCGAGCGTTCGTTGCTACGCAGCAGCACCTCGGCCCAGCGTTCACGGCGCTGGTGCTTGAAGCTCGAATACAGCCCATCAAGCGAGATTTTCGTCGCATCGCTCGGCGCGAACTGGATCGATCCGGTGATACCAAGGCGCTTCTTGTCGTGTGCGATTTCGCCGTAACGCGGGATACGCGGGTGAAAGGCGAGCGAGACTTCGTTGCACACGGTACTCGGAACATAGGTTCCGCCGACATTCGGCGCGGTCCAGCACGGCGTGCCGTCAACCGAGTCGAAACGCGCCTGCGCCCAACGAACCGAGTTGTTGCCGAGTTCGAGCGTCTTCTGGTCCGAATAGGCGGCCGACACAGCAAAGCCGAGCGTTCCGGCGTCATTCGCCCAGCTCAGCAGACCGGCAACGCGCGGACCGACCTTTTCGGAGAGGTCGTTATAGCTGCCCTGCGCGGACAGCGCGGCAGTGAAGCCGCTCTTGCCGCCGAGTGGATTGCCCGTGTTGAGATCGACCACGGCGCCGAGCGAACCCTCGTCAAGTTCGGCCGACGCGGTCTTGTGTACGACGATCGAGCTGAACAGTTCAGAGGCGAAAACGTTGAAGTCGAACGCGCGGTCGCGGTTTGCCGACGCGCCGTCGGTCGAGGTCGCGACGGTTTCGAGCCCGTTGACGCGAACACGAGTGAACTGCGAACCGAGCCCACGCACCGTGATGCCGCGGCCTTCGCCGCCGTCGCGCTGGATCGTGATGCCTGGAATACGCTGAAGCGATTCAGCGAGATTCTGGTCGGGGAATTTCGCGATATCTTCGGCGACGATCGCATCGATCGCAGCGACCGACTCGCGTTTAACGTTGAGTGCGGCCCCCAACGAGGCCCGGAATCCCGTGACGACGATCTCGTCTTCGCTCGCAACCGTTCCTTCAGCCGCGTCCTGCGCATAAGCCGGCGAAACCGCCAACACGGCCAGCGATGCGCCGCACGCCAGCCTGGTCAAAGCGCGAACGCTGCGCACTGCATGAATTGCCATTATCATCCTCCCTTATCGCCCCGGACCCTCGCTTACGCAAGAAATGACACCGGTTACTTTGGTGGACAAAGCGATTTGGCTCACCGCTTCATCCGTCGATTTATCAGAGGTTGATGACGGCCGCCGCCTCGTGCGACTGACCGGATCAGACCCTCTCCCTTGGAAATATTTTCTCGTTGACCGATTGGGGTAACCGGTGTCAGAAAGATTGCGGATTGCGACGAACATGTCAATACCCCAAAGACACGGAGAGACGAAATGACCAGAAACCCTTGGATAGCGGCGCTTTTTCTGGCGCTCGCACTGCCGGCAGCTCCGGTAGCGGCTGCTGATCCGGCGGTTCTGGCCTTTCCCGGCGCGGTCGGCCCCGCCGCGCAGACGGCGGGCGGACGCGGAGGTCAGATCCTGCGCGTGACCACCCTCGCCCCCGGTGGTCCTGGATCGCTAAAGGCCGCGATCGAGACCCCCGGTCCGCGCATCGTCGTGTTCGAGGTTGGCGGGGTCATCGACATGGGGCGCGAGACGATCGAGATCAAACATCCCTTCCTGACCATCGCCGGACAGACAGCGCCCGGACCCGGCATCACCCTCATCCGCACCGGTATCGATGTGAAGACACACGACGTCGTGATGCGCCATTTACGCATCTACACCGGCGTCGACGGCCAGCCGAAGCGCAGCGGGTGGGAGGCCGACACCTTCTCAACTGTTGCGGCGCATAACGTCATCGTCGACCATTGCACCCTGATGTGGGGAATCGACGAAAATATGTCGGCGTCGGGGCCGCGCTTTACCGGCAAGACGGTCGACGAATGGCGCAAGGGTACCAGCCACAACATCACCTTTTCGAACAATCTCGCCGGCGAGGGACTCGCCGACGCGAGCCACCCGAAGGGAGAGCATAGCAAGGGGTCGCTGATCCACGACAATGCGACCGGCATCGTTTTCTATCGCAACGTCTGGGCGCATAATGTCGAGCGCAACCCGCTGATCAAGGGCGGTGGGCAGGCGCTGATGATCAATAACCTGATCTATAATCCGCAGCACCGCGCGGTGCATTACAACCTGATGAACCTCGAATGGGTCGGGCATGACTATGTGACCGGTCAGATTACCGCGATCGGCAATGTCATGCGCGGCGGCAACGACACCGACCCCGACCTGCCATTCCTGATGCTCGGCGGCGACGGCGACCTCGAATATTATGGCAAAGACAATCTGGCGGTCGATCGCCACGGCCAGCCGCTTCCCGAGTTCGGCCGCTATGGCGAAACCGAGGCAAAACTGATCCGCGCGAAGGCGCCGCTTGCGCCAGTTGCCGGTTACAAGATCCTGCCGGTGCGCGATGTCGAAACCTCGGTGCTAGGAACGGCGGGTGCGCGCCCCTGGGCCCGCGATGCAGAAGAGATCCGGGTGCTGTTCTTCGTTGCCGAGGGGCGCGGGGCAGTCATCGACGACGAAAAGGAAGTAAGCGGCTATCCCAAGGTCAAGGAAGTGCGCGCGCCGTTCGTTGCGGCCGATTGGGACCTTGCGACGATGGAACCGAAATCGGGCGTCTATCCCGGCCAGACCGCGCCGCTGCCGCAGGAGAATCTGTCGCAGCGCGACCGCGCCTCACGGACCGGGAACTGACGATGAGCATGCTCTGCGCCCTGCTCCTTGCCGGTAGCGCGGCGCCCGCGCCAGCGATGGTCGTAATCGACGAAGCCACAACGGTGCGCGACGAAGCGCCGCCGCACGGCAAGATCGGCATGTCGACCGCGTACCGGATCAGCGATGTGGTTCCCGCACCGCGCAGCTTCGAGTTTCGCAAACGTGCTCTGCACGTCGGCGCAGCGATCGGCATTCATCCGATCGATCATGACGAAATCTATTATGTCCTGTCGGGCACCGGCATCGTGCATTCGGATGGCGAAGAAAAGGCATTGAAGGCGGGAACCGCGGCCTGGCTTTACAAGGGAGCAAAAGTGGGCATCCGCCAGACCGGCAGCGAACCGCTGGTGCTGATCATCGCCTACCCGAACCAGGCGGCGGATTGATGGCGCTCGACCGCCGCGCACTGATCGCCGCCGGGATAGCGCTGCCGCTCGCCGCGAGAGCAGCCGCAACACCCCCGCCCGACAACAGCCGGCCCGCGAGCATCCGACCCGGCGCAAGTTTAGCGCTGTGGCCCGATGGGCATATCCGGCCGCCCGCGGGCCTCGTCGAAGCGGTCGTCCAGCGCAGCGACGATCCGAATGCGAGCGACCGGATGCTGCAGGGCATCACGCGGCCGCGGCTCGACATTTTCCGACCGGCGAAGCCCAATGGCGCGGCGGTGATCCTCGCGCCCGGCGGTGGCTATCGCTATGTCGTGATCGACAAAGAAGGTTATGAGCTCGCACGTCTGCTGAGCGCGCGCGGGGTTACGGTCTATGTCCTCTTCTACCGCCTGCCCGGCGACGGCTGGACGAACGGCGCCGACGTTCCGCTCGCCGATGCACAGCGCGCGGTGCGGCTGGTGCGCAGCCGCGCGACGCTCGACGGAATCGATCCGGCGCGCATTACCTTCGGCGGCTTTTCGGCGGGCGGACAGGTCGCAACGAGCCTGCTCACGCGCTTCGATGCGAAGGTCTATGACCCGATTGATGCGGTCGACAGCCTGTCCGCGCGGCCCGACGCGGTCGCCGCCATCTATCCGGTCGTGTCGATGGACCTTGGCATTGCCCACATGGTGAGCCGGGAGAAACTGATCGGCGCGAACCCCGATGCGGCGCGCGAGAAACTCTACTCGCCCGAACGCAATGTTCGCCCCGACCAGCCGCCGCTCTGGCTGCTTCATGCCGAGGACGATAATGTGGTGAAGGTCGAAAACAGCATCCGTCTGCGCGCGGTAACGCGCGACATCGGGGCGCCATGCGAGGCGCATTTCTTCGAGCGCGGCGGCCATGGCTTCGGATTGATGAAAACCGCGGGATTGCCCGTCGCGATCTGGCCCGAGCTGCTGTGGAACTGGCTCGGGTCGCACAAGATCGTTTAGCTGCCCGGCTGAATGTACGGCACCCGCGCGAACAGTTCGCGCTCCCACTGGCGCGGATCGTTTTCGACGCGGCTTGTCGTATCGAAGATCATCGTCTGCCGCCTCGCCAGATCATAAGCTGGCCAGCCCGGGTCGCCGGTGCGCGCGAAGCGGACAAAAATGTCCATCATCCGGTCGCTCATCGCCCGCTGCGCGAGGGATGGATCGGAAATCGTCCCAAAGCTGAGCCCGATGTCATCGGTATGCTTCGCCTGCTCGAAATCGAGTTGGTAGACAAACCCCGGATGCCCTGCCCGCGCCCGCGCTTCGGCCTCCTCGACCTGCCCGCGCCAGCTGCGCGCAGCGGTGACGATACGGTGGAACAGCTCAAGCGGTTCTGCCTTCGGATAGCGCGCGCGGAACTCTCTGACGACCCAGGACGGCTCGATGTCAATCCGCATCTCCGGCGCGATCCGCTGGGCAAGATTATCGAAATTCAGCCCCGACAATTGCTTGCCATCGGGCGCGAAAAAGGCGCGAGTTTCCATGACGGTGTTGCCGAGCATCATCGGAATGGAAAGCGACTGC
This sequence comes from Sphingopyxis sp. Soil_C_28, assembly GCF_057657055.1. Classification (NCBI taxonomy): domain Bacteria; kingdom Pseudomonadati; phylum Pseudomonadota; class Alphaproteobacteria; order Sphingomonadales; family Sphingopyxidaceae; genus Sphingopyxis; species Sphingopyxis sp. Soil_C_28. Next base: position 535,106 of record NZ_JBDGJE010000001.1, on the reverse strand, counting down.
GGCGCCGCGTCGGGCCAGAAAGGGTGCCGTGCCAGGTGCCTCATGTCGAGCACCGGCCCCATATAAACGCCGCCGCCGAGGATCGGATCGGTCGCCGCCAGCGCCGCAACGAGTTGATCGACCGGCGCCGTTACCGGATCGACGCCTTTACCCAATCTATCGAGGAAGGCCTGCGCACGTTTCGTCGCGTTGAGTGGGCCCGAGGCGGTGACCTGCTGTCCGCTCATCGTGATCGCCTTGTGGAACAGCCCCCTCGCTTCGGGCATCGCCATCAGCGTCGCGATCTTGGCGCCTCCGCCCGACTGGCCAAAAACGGTGACATTGGCCGGATCACCGCCAAAGCTCGATATGTTGCGGCGGATCCATTGGAGTGCGAGGATCAGATCGAGCTGGCCCGCATTGCCGCTGTCAGGAAACCGTGGATCGAGCCGGGCGAGATAGAGATAGCCAAATGCGTTCAGTCGATGGTTCACGGTTACCACGACAACGTCACCCCGGCTGGCAAGCCGCGCGCCGTCGTTGAGCGGATCGGCCACGCTTCCGGTGGAATAGGCGCCGCCATGGAAATAGACCATGACCGGCCGCGGGCCGCCCGCTTTGCCCTCGGGCTGCCAGACATTGAGGAACAGGCAGTCTTCGCCCTGTGGACGGTAGTGATCGCCAACCTGCGGACAGGATGGGCCGAACGGACCCGCGTTCGTTCGCGCATGCCCGTTCCAGACGACCGGCATCGGCCTTTGAAACCGTCCCGCCCGTCCATAGCGTATCCCGATCGTCGCGCGAGCGCGCCGGTCGTCCGCTGCGGCGGAAAAGGGCAGCGCCAACATCGCCCCAGTGACCGCCAAAAGCGCGCGCCGCGTCAGCGTGGGGCCTGATCCCGAGGTCGAACGCAATTGGGACCGCCCATTGGTCGGAACATTGGCGACGTCCTTAATCGATATCATTCCACGGCCCCGTCCCAGATGGAAATTTGATGTTGCAAGACGCCTTGGCGGTCAAGGCCTCGGTCCCGTCGGCTCATCCTGATCACCGATCGTGTCATCCCAAGGTGCAAACCTGACCATCGCCTGCGCGAACAGGTGCGACCCCGTCAGCGCCGCCAGCCATTCCCGCACGCGTATCGGCGCCTGCGCTGAAAACCAGTCCGGATCGACCCCGGCAAACTGCCGAACGAAGGGAAACAGCGCGACATCGACGAATCCCCGTTCCATGCCGACCAGATAATCCTGTTCCGCCAGCTTTCTGTCGAGCCCGGTCAGCATGGCCAGTCCGGCCGCGCGGTGCGGCAGCGGGTCGACAGCATATCGGCCAGCATATTTATAGCGGTCGAGATGATGCTTGAACGCACCGTCGAATTCCGCGACCAGCACCGCGTCGTCACGCAGCAGCCAGCCTTCGGGATCGCGCTGCGACAATGCCCAGCGCATGATATCGATGCTTTGATCGATCACCGCACCGTCACCCTGCACGAGAACCGGGACCGTACCCTTCGGGGAAGCCGCCAGCATCGCCGAAGGCTTTTCGCGTAGCACCACCTCCCGGTGCACATAGCGCGCCCCGCTCACCAGCAAGGCCATTCGCGCGCGCATCGCGTAGGGGCAGCGACGGAAGCTGTACAGGATCGGGGTATCGCCCATCGTCCGTTCCATAGGCGACCAGCGGCGCGCCGCCAAACCAAAGGCGCGGTTGTCCGCCCGATTGTCCCGTCCAAAAAAAAATTCGCCCCGCATGTCCGGTTTGCGACCGGCATCCCGTTTTCCCTGATGCCGAGTAGTTGGCGCCTTCTTGCGAAGGCCCGTGCTGCGCGGCGGGGGAAGTCGCGCGTTACGATGTGATCCTCCGGGTCGGACAATCAAATCCAAGGCCGATTGGCCCGCAAACCAGGATAATGACATGCGTATTCCAGCCAAGTTTTTCGTCACCGCAGCACCGGCCGCTCTGCTCTCCTTGGGAGCTTTTCCAACGACTGCCTGGGCCGACCCTACCCCCGAATGCAATATACCCGATCCCCTCGCGCCCACATCGACCGAGTGCGGCGTGAACAGCAGCGTGTTCGACGTCGGCGCGTTGCGCGTCGCCGTCGATGCGACTGCGGTCGGCGGCGACAGCGAGGCCTTTGGCGATGCCAGCACCGCCATCGGCTACAGCGCCTCCGCGCGCGACACCAATGCCACCGCGATCGGAGCAAACTCCACCGCGGCCCAAGCCACCAGCACGGCGATCGGAGCCAATGCGGAAGCCTTCGATAACAGCGTCGCGCTGGGCTATGGATCGACAACCTTATCTGGTGGTACCGGCGCCCCAATCCCGCGCGCCAACACCGTTTCGGTCGGCTCGGCCATCAATGGGACGGCCGGCATCTTCCAGCGCCAGATCTCCAATGTCGCGGCCGGAACCGAAGCGTTCGATGCCGTGAACAAGGGGCAGCTCGACGCCGCGATTGCCTCGGTGGCCGGGGGCGGCCTCGTCACCACCGGCAACGGGGTCGACAGCCTGCAGACGGCGGGCAGCACCGCGAGCGGCATCGGCGCGGTAGCGCTGGGTTCCGCCCAGCTCGCATCGGGCAACGGCGCTGTCGCCATCGGCGATCCCAACTTCGCAACCGGAACGGGCGCGGTGGCGATCGGCGCCGACAATATGGCCAATGGCGATGGCGCGCTGGCACTCGGCAACGGCAACAATGCGAACGGCGTTTCGGCGATCGCGCTTGGGAATGGCGCGATGGCGCAGGGTGGCGGCACAACCGCAGTCGGCCTCAACGCTCGCGCCGAAAACGGCGGCTTCTTTGGCTCGACGGCCTATGGACATAACGCCACCGCGACCAATGGCGGACAGGCGCTCGGCGCGGGATCGACCGCGTCTGGCCTCTTCAGTATTGCCGTGGGCAATTCCGACGCCACCGGCAATTTTTCGGTCGCCATCGGGACCAATTCCTCGGCCTCTCAGCAAGGCGCCGTCGCACTGGGTCTCGGGGCCGATGCGCGCAATGGGGGCTCGGTCGCGCTGGGATCGGGCAGCGTTGCGGATCGCGACAATACCGTTTCCGTGGGCACCGCCACCAATATGCGCGCGATCACCAATGTCGCGGCGGGCACGCAGGCAAATGACGCGGTGAACAAGGCGCAGCTCGACGTCGTCGAGGCCAAGGCCGACGCTGCACAGGCAACGGCCAATTCCGCACTGGTGGTCGCCAACTCCGCCACCGGAAGCGCCACCGCGGCGCAGGCGACTGCCGACGCGGCGCTCGCCAATGCGGCTGCGGCGCAGACGACCGCCGACGTTGCGCGGACCGAGGCTGGCGCAGCGCAGGGGACCGCCAACAGCGCGCTCGCCAATGCAGCGACGGCACAGACGACGGCCGATCTGGCACGGACCGAGGCCGGTACGGCGCAAGGGACCGCAAACAACGCGCTGACCGCTGCCACAGGCGCGCAGGCAACCGCGAACACGGCGGTCATGCGCGGCGACGTCGCGGGCGCGAGCCTCGCCTCGCGTCTCGGCGGCGGTGCGACCTATAATGGTGCAACGGGTGCGATTTCGGCGCCGAGCTACGCGATCGGGGGTGGTTCCTATGGCGATGTCGGTTCGGCTTTTGCCGCCGTCGACAACAGCCTGACCACGCTCAACAACCGCGTCGATCTGCTCAGCGTCAGCAATGAAAAACGCTTCCGCGAGGCGACCGGGGGCATTGCAACGGCGATGGCGCTCGGCGGCACGATGATCGTTCCCGACAGCAATGTCTCGGTCTCTTTCAACCTCGCGACATTCCAAGGCGAGCAGGGTTTTTCGGGTGCCGCGGTCGTGCGCCTGACCCCGCGCGTCTATGTCAGCGGCGGTGTTGCCGGGTCTACCGTCAAGGGCACGACCGGCGGCCGCGTGGGCATCGCATTCGGCTTTTGAGATCGCGCTGCCCCCGGTTACACAAAGCCGGGGGCAGTTGCTCGGAATAATGCGCGGTTCGCGCAACAATGGGGAACATCATGAAAAATGAGCGCGATATAGCCCTCTCACTCGCCGCATCGCTCCTGATACCGGGAACCGGCACGGCGCAGGTACCAGCCGAGGTCGATCTGTTCGCCTTTGCGCAAGGTGGCCGGATCATCGCAGCCCCCGCTGACGTCGCGATCAGCCAGATGGACTCCAGCCCGCTCAACCTGATCGATGGATCGGTGAAGACCGACTGGACCGGCGAAGCCAAGGGGCCGCCGGTGTTTGTCTTCGAGCTTGAAGAGCGCAGCGAACTCGATCGGATTGCTTTCGACACCGCATTTCTCAACCGCGATGCCAAGGCAGTGCGCGCGGTTCGGGTCGAAATTTCGGATAGCTCGGCCACAAGCGGCTTTGCGACGATCGTCGACACGCGCCTGCAAATGCTGAAGGACAATCAGAATTTCCGCTTCGATCCCAAAAAGCCGCTGCCCGTCGGGCGCTGGGTGCGCCTGACCATTCTCGACAATTATGGCGGCGACGAATATTCGGCTTTCACCGGGTTCCGCGGTTATGGCCGCAAGCTGACCGCCGACGCGAAGATGCCAGACGTCACGGGCAGCTACGACGGTCATAGCGGCTGGGGTACGATCAGCCTGACCCGGCAGGGCGACCGCGTCACCGGATGTTATGAATATCAACAAGGTAAAGTCACAGGTTCGATCAAGGGCCGGACGATGACCCTTGATATGCTCGAAACCTCGTCCGACGGATCGACGAACAGCCATCGCGCCTATTTCTACCTCAGCGACAATGGCAAAGAGCTTGTCGGCATCGGCCGCAATATCGATCCGGCGCTCATCGGCTATTTCGATTTCTACAAGGCCGATCGCATCGGAAATCGCCCGGGAATCTGCAACTGACCGGCGCGTTCGACAATGCCAATCCCTGCAATAAAGGATCGACCAGCATGAAGAAAATGTCATTCATAGCCGTTTCGGCTGTATCGCTGCTCCTGGCCGGCTGCGGCGGCGCGACCGAAAACGGGCAAGAGGTGGGATCGAGCAAGACCGCCGGGGCCGGCGGCGCTTCGGGCGCACCCTCGGGCTGGAATGCAGCCGATGCCTGCGCGGTCGTCGATAAGGCAAAGATGGCCGTAGCAGCGGGCAAGCCGGTCAGCGAAGCCAGTCTCGGCCTTGTTCATGAAAGCAGCGGCGCGGACGCCACGACGTCGGAATGCAGCTATATCATGGCGGACGGCAGCCGAGGATCGGTGATGCTGCGCTGGTCGCCAATCAACGACAATACGCAGGGCGCGATCGATACCGCGCGCAACAGCATGAAGGAAACGGTCGGCGCATTTGGTGGCACCGTCGAAACGGTCGATGGTGTCGGCAAGGGGGCCTTCTGGATCGGGAAAACCGACACGCTGAACGTCTTCATCGGCGAGGACAGGTTCGCAATCATCACCTTGCCGAGCGGGTCGTCGACCAAAGATCGGGCGATCGCGCTTGCGCGCCAGCTGGGCGGTTGATGATGTGATGAAGCCGCGGTGCCCGCACCGCGAGGACGCACGGCTCATCATATGTGTTTACGCTTGCCAAAGCCTTGAACGGCCTTCATGAAATCCGCATCTCCGGCCCCTGTGCTGCGAGCATGACGGAGAAGGTCGATCGATCGAGACGCGCCCACCGACGTGAACCCGTTCGAAAGCGCCGATCTGTTGATGGCGTCGCTCTATGACGAATTGCGCGTCATAGCGCGGCGCGAGCACAGCCGCGCGGGCCGGCCGCAGACGTTGCAGCCGACCGCCCTGATCAACGAAGCCTATGTCAAATTGCAGCGCCGCGATGGCTGGGAAAGCGAAGCGCATTTCCTGGGCTCGGCGGCGACCGCCATCCGCCATATCCTGATCGATGCGGCGCGTGCGCGGATGGCATCGAAACGCGACGCCCCGACTTATAGCTTCACGCAGAGCCTCGACTCCCTCGCAGCCGCCGTTCCTGAGGATGCGGAGATTGTGAAGCTCGGCGATGCGCTGAAGACGCTGTCGCAAGTCGATGCCAATCTGGCGAAAGTGGTCGATTGCCGCTTTTTCGCGGGGCTGGACGAAAGGGAAACTGCATCGGTCCTGGGAGTATCGGACCGGACGGTGCGCCGCTGGTGGGTTCAGGCGCGAGCATGGATTCATGTTGAAATGATGGTGGCCTAACGACCCGCCGCCAGTCGTTTACGAAAAGCCGGGAAAGACTTCAGATAGATTTCCGCGGCGGGACCCTGTCCCTTGAAGATGGCTTCGGCGCGATCGGTGGCGCTTTTAGCCTCGGCAATCTGTCCAGCCTTGAGCAGGACGACTGCGTGGGCGCGCTCGACGACGCCGTGCGTCATACCGACCGGGATATTCTTGAGGATCGGGTCCATCTCGCCCAGTACGCGGAAAGCTTCCCGGGTATCGCCTGTTTCGGCCAGCGCTTCGGCCAATGTCGCCCCCATGATCAGCGTCGGCTGGGCGGCCGGGCTCAATTTCTCGCTGGCCATGGGCCATGCCTCGGCAAGCAACAGGCTCGCTTCCTTATATTTCCCCAATGCCATCTTCACGCGACTGACATGAAACATGTCGACCGCGAGGCCCGCCGAACGGCCGAACACCGCCCGGCGCTGCGTCATCACGCGTCGCAATATGGGTTCGGCGCGGGCCGGTTGGTCGAGCTTGGCGAAGCGAACGCCCTTTAGCTGTTCGATCATCAATCCCAGCGTGCTGTCACCCTGCCGGTTTGCAGCCGTGATCTTGTCTACCCTGGCAAAAATCTCGGGCATCGCGTCGAGCTGGTTCGCCTCGACCATATAAGCGAGGAGGTTGTTATAGACCGTCACCCGGTCGCGATAATTATCCGCATAGGCGATGTCGACGTCGGGCAAGATCGCTTTCAACAGTTCGATAGCGTCCTCCATCCGGCCCGTGCGGCGCCAAAGCTGCGCGCGCGCCGCGCGCACTTCGACAAGCTCACTGCGAAACCGTGCCGGATCGGCGAGAAACACCCTTTCGGCCGCATCGATCAGCGGCGCCATCGCATCGGTCTTCCCCAATGAGCCGGCAGACGAGGCGGCGCGGACTTTCAACTGGGCCGTCGCGACGGGATCGTCTTTTCCGATGCCGCGCGCCAGCGCCTTGGTGATCAGGGCGTCCGCGCCGGCGGGATCCTCCAGATTGACGTAGAGGTCGAACAAGGTGGACACCAGAATGGCCGATTCCGCGCCGGTATCGACCGCGTTGACCAGCCGATCGGCAGTTGAATCGAGCATCTGCTTGACCGTCACGCTTTCCCCGACATCGGACTTTGCCGTGTCGCGCAGCATGACCTGCAGCATCTGGTTGATCGATTCAGACCGGCGGGCGGCATCTTGCGCCAGATCGCGCTCGATCGCGGTCTGGTGCGACTGCCAGATAATTCCGCCCATCCCGAGCAGCAGCGCCGCGAAAGCTGCGCCTGCCGCGGTAACCGCCAGCCTGTTGCGATGCACGAAACGCCCGAACAGATAGCGCGCCGTTCCTTCCCTCGCCTTGACGGGTTTCAGGGCCTGATGCCGCGCGACGTCATCCGCCAGTTCCAGCACGCTGCCATATCGTTGCGCCGGATTGCGCCGCATCGCTTTCAAGACGATGGCATCGAGGTCGCCGCCGATCAGCCGCGCAGGAACGGCCGCGTCGCTGCGTCCCGCCGCGCGGCTCGGCAACGGCGGGTCTTCCTGCAGGATACGGCGGACGATCGCAGGCACCGACGCCCCGTCGCGCTGCCAGGGCGAGGCGTCGGTCAGCAGCTGGAACAAGATTGCACCCAAGGCATAGATGTCGGTCGCAATCGTGATTTGCTCGCCGCCCAATTGCTCAGGCGCCGCAAAATCGGGCGTCAGCATCGCCTGCGTCGTTTCGGCGACGGCAAGGTCATTCTCCAGCAGCTTGGCAATGCCGAAATCGAGCAGCTGGACCGACCCTTTTCCGTCGATCATGATGTTCGACGGCTTGAGATCGCGATGCACCACGAGGTTGGCGTGCGCATAAGCCACCGCGGCGCAAATATCGCGGAACAGTGCGAGCCGCGTTGCAAGGTCGGCGCCTTTGGCCCGGACCCAGCTATCGATCGGCTGTCCGTCGACATAATCCATGACCATGTACGGCCTTCCGTCGGCGGCGACGCCGCCGTCGATCAGCCGCGCAATATTCGGATGGTGGAGGCTGGCAAGCAAACGACGCTCGCGCGCGAAAAGCTGGGCGCGGTCGGATGCATCGGCCCGCAGCAATTTGATCGCAACCTTTTGCATGAACTCGGCGGTGGAGCGATGCGCGAGATAGACTTCGCCCATGCCGCCGCGGCCGAGATAGGCATCGATCGTGAACCCGCCGATCACCTGGCCGATCGATAGCGACACGGGACCTCCCGCCGCATCCTGTTCTTCGAGGGGCGGCGCCTCGCCGTCGAGAATGCCTTCGGCCCGGTGCGCCGCAAGCATCGCCCTTGCCTTGGCAATCACGCCGGGGCTGGCGTCCGATTCCGCAAGCGACCGATCTTGATCCGGCGGCGAGGCGTCGACCAGATGGTCGAACAACGCCTGAACCGCCAGCCATTGCGCAGCCGCACCTTCGTCCATAGCCCCCCCGATCGACCGGAGGGATATCAGGTTGAGAGCGAAAGGCAAATTGCGCGCGCTGCCAGACATGGCAGGATCCTGTCGACGTCAACTCGCAGCCGCCGCGGGTCTTTCCAGTTTTTGGCGCACGCCCCCGATCGCGCCATGGCCCCGTCAAAACTTCTTTCGCAGCGTCAATCGAACCGTCCGGCCAAGGGGGTCGATTTCGTTGCGGTAATATCCCGCAGGAACCGTGCCGTCTTCACGCGTGACACGGCGATAGCGATCGAAAAGATTATCGACGTCCATCGACAATTTGACACCGCGGATCGCGCCCTTCTTGCCTATCTCGTCAAAGAGCCGGTCGGGCTCGACGAACGCCGAAAGATTGACCGTGACCGGCGGCTTGAAGGTGAAGTTTTCCCCTTCGCCTCGCAAACGGCCCGGGCTGCTCCAATTTCCGTTCAGATTGACGCCGATGCCCCTTTTGGCCACCGACGCCTGCACCGAGATGACGTGACGCGATTGTCCGCCGGCGCGAAGCTGATCGATTACGGGCACGCCAGACCGGGTGAGCAACTCGCTCTTCAACCGCCAGCGATGGTTGACCGAAAGGCCGAACTGCAGCGGGTCCGCGGTCGCCTCACCTCGCCCTCGACCACGGACCGGCCCCAGCCGCACCGCGATATTGGTCGAAACATCGGCATCGCTATGGTGGGCAATGTTGATCGGCCGCGCATCGACCGCGACCAGCCGTCCTTCCGCATCGCGCGTCACCCGTTCGGGAAAGGCGGCCTCGATCGCGGGTGTGAGTTCGGGAAAGCCTGCAACTCCGCCTTTTGCAATGGACTGGCGATAGCCCAGATTGAGGGTCAACGTCTGATCGCCGAGCGGCCTGACCATGGCGGACAAGGAAAGGCCCTGACGGCTGCCGCGGCGAAGATCGGAATTGCCGCCGGTGGTCCATACCGGTTCCGCGACCTCCTGCCGCGCATAGTCGAAGATGCGGTTGATTCTGACCTCGACCGGCGCATCGAGTTGATCGAACGAGGGCGCCGTCTCTGCATAGTCAATCGACCCGCGAAACTGGACCGACGGCCATGGCGACCAGCTCATGTTGCCCGCGAAGCGCTGCCGAGAACCGCTCTTCGTCATCTTCTGGACACTGGCAGACAGGTCGATGTTCAGGTCGCCCAGCCCGCCCCGCCCATCTTCTTCGCGGCGCGACACAGGCACGCTGAAGGATATCTCCCCATCCACCTGACGCCGCGCCAGGCGAATGTCTCTGTCCAGCTCTTCCATCGCGCCAATCTGGCGGTTGCGAGAGCGGTTTTGGGCGGCGCTGGCGGTGATATTCCAGACGAGCGGCCCTGCCGGAAGGTCGACGATCGCCTTGCGGACGTTGAGCCGGGTTCGCAGATTTTCGCCGCGCGACCGGGTGCGAGACGAAAGCAGCAGGTCGGCATCCCAAGGTCCATATGGGTTGAATCCCGGATCGTCGGCATCGATCAACCGCTGGATCGCCGCGACGTCGATCCCACGTTCCAACAGGCTGCTGGCCCGGTTGCGCGCATAGTTGAAGCTGAGGTTCGTCTGCCAGCTTCCGATACTGCCGTTAAGCGTCAGCGAAGCGGCAAGCGATGTTGCGCCATTGTCGTTGTGCAGCGCCCGTTCGTTCGCGAACGGGCGCGTGAGCAGGATATCGCTTGCAAAGGGTGACCAGGGATTTCCAGCTGGAATGGTAAGCGATGCCATCGGGAGCCCGCGAAGCCCTTCGCTCCGGGTCCGGTTCACGTTGAGGTTCAGCGCGACCGAGAAATCGCCAAGCGGGCGCGTGATGCCGATGGCCAGCGATGCGGTGCGTCGCATTGGTTGCAGGGTATCGTAACGGTCAGGATCGACGGGATTGGCGATGTTTGCAGTCGATAGGAAATCGCTCAGCGCAGGCATGCCCGACAGCGCGCCGGGCGGGATCGCCGCGACCGTCACCGGCATCCCCGCCGCAAGGCTGAGTGCGGGGTCGAGTTCCCCGCCACCGGGCGCGGAGACGAAGCCGTCGCGATCAAATATCCCCGCGCGCAACGGAAGATTGCGGGCTGACCTAAAAAAGGCGCTATCGCCGCTGACCCGCGCCTGCACATTCCACCGCGTTTCACCGCTGATCGCCGTCCGCCCGACCGACAGGCCGCCGCCATATTGGCCGCCAGCAGTTGCAAAATTCACGCTCATATCGGCATTCAGGGCCGAGAAATTCCTCTTGAGCACCAGATTGACGACGCGCTTGCCTGCGGGTTCGCCATATTGCGCCGCGGCCTCCGGTTTCAGTACGGCGAGCCGGTCGAGTGCTTCGGCAGGATAGGAAAGGATCGAGCGGTCGAAACCCACAGGCTTGCCGTTGATCAGGATGACGGGCTCCTCGCCGCTGCCGTCGATGAAAGGCGCGAGGCGCGCGAGCAGGTCCTGGATGCTGTCGGCGCCCCGGGCTGCGATCTCTTCTTCGCTAAACTCGGTTTCCGCCGCCACCCTCGCCTCGCCGCGGCGATCGGCCGTAACGACAATTTCATCGGGGTCGTCGAGCGGTACGATAACGCCCGGCGGGGCGGTCACCTGCGAAACCGGCCCCGCCGCGACGTCCCCCTTATCCGTTTCTGCGCTGGCGCCGGGATAGGCCCCCAAGGGCAGGACGAAGGACAGCAGCGCGGCGATACGGGCCGGGGTCATCGCAATACACACGCTTTCCGTACTTTAGCCTCACCTCTCACGCGATAATCCGGGTATCTTCCAATATCGATACCGAAGCGAGCGCACCATCACCGCGTCTTGCCGCATTATTTCATCAAGCAATGACATCCCCCAATTTACGGTAGCCAGTTCAAAATGCCCCCAACGGTTGCTAATGACACCGCCTATTTCTCTATACTCGCTTGCATTGACAAAAATTTATCGTGTTCAGCGAGTATTCCGCTGAGCGGGGCAACCCGCGAAAGGCAATGCCGCGGCCCAAGAGAGGGCCGCGGCACGACTTTCAGTTCACCCTTGTGAGCATCGAAGATCAGGAAAGTGAGCCGTCGATCGAGCAGTCGCCCGTGCCGAGATCAACTTCCTCAAGGATATCATTGATAGTCACGACCCCGCCACTGATCGTACCGGTGAGGTCGCCGAAGCAATCGCCCGCCGTGATCGTGGTATCGGCGTACACATCATCCACCTGGAAGACGCCTCCGCCTTGGGTGATGTTGTGCGGCACATTGGGAAACTGCACCGTCGCGCAAAGCCCAAGAAAGCCGCCGGTTAGCGACAGCGAGGTAACCTGGGTCGATGTTGAGGGCGACGAACCGTCGAGACCGGCCGTAGCAGTACAGGTCAGCAAGGGGCCGGTACCCTTTTGCACGGTTACCGTTCCCGATATGGTGGACTGCGCCATCGCTGTCGCTGGTGTAAATGCGCAGAGCGCCGCAGCCGCTGCGATCAAAGCAATATTTTTCATCATCCTTCTCCTCTTTACATTTTTTTACATCGACATCTCGACGACTCGAAGAATATTTCTTCAGAGTGCGTGAAATATGACATATTTTTCTAATTTGAGTCAAGTTTCAATGAAAGAATTACATTTTTTATACAAGTATATTAAAAAGATAATACTTATTAATTGCCCTATCGATCAAATTTAATCGAAGAGTCACGGGTATTTTATTCACATTATATTTAATATAGATTTACATCAATTTTTTGTAGAACGAATACTAGAACTTCTTCGACATGCTAAATCCGATTATCCTTGGATCCAGCGTGAATATGTTCGCGCTCAAGCCAGTGTCATCGGCGTTGGTGAAGAAGTCGGTGATGGGCGCATCATTGAACACATTCTTGACGTAGAGCTGAAAGGTCAGATCGGAATCGGGCCGCGCCAGCGTCACCGCCACGTTCACATTGTCCCACGCTCTCAACCGGTCATATTCGGTGTTATAGACGCGGGCGAAGCTCTTCGACTGGCGATAATAATCGCCGCGCAAGGTCAGTTCCCACGCATCGAGGAAGAAGGTGTATTGCGCACCCATATTGAAGGTCATCCGGGGCGAGTTCGGCAGTTCGTTGCCCGACAGATCGGCATCGAAGCCGCGCCCGCCATTGGGGGCGCCACTGCCGCCCTGATTGATGTTGAGGCCGATAGTATCAGGATTGTAGGGAGCCAGCGGATTATAGGTAAATCCGAAGAAATTGTTGAATGGCAAACCGCTTGGGAAGGCCGGATCATAGGAACCGACACGGTTCGATTCAGCACACAGCGCTGACAGAGCAATCTGCTGAAGCCCAGCGGGGCCACGCAATATGCGCTCGACCAGCACCCGGGGCGCGATGCAGTTCGACGGCGCCTGCAGCCACGGCCGGACCACCATCCAATCCGGATCACCCTGCGTCCGGTTGGTCACGTCGATCGACTTCGCACCGTCCTTCAGGCGCGTCTTGAGCAGGCCGAGATTGGCATCGACGCGGAAGGCGCGTGACGGGCGCCACGCCGCTTCGAACTCGAGGCCCATGCTCGTTGCGTCGAAATTCTCGTTGAACGCGATCCGGTCGACGATCTGCGAAATCTGATAGTCCTTGTAATCATAGTAGAATGCCGTCGCGTTCAGCGTGAAGCGGCCGCCCGCAAAGCTGTTCTTCATGCCGATTTCGAAAGCATTGAGATATTCCGGCGCGAAACGGTCTGCCAAGGGCTGATACCGGACGATCGCCGGATTGAGATCCACCCGCGGGGGATTGGTGCCGCCGCCTTTATACCCCCGCGATGCCGAGGCATAGATCAGCGTATCGTCCGTAAAATCGAGAACGGGCTTCCAATCGAGCACCAGACGCCCGGTGAATTCGTTCCATTCCTGCTCTATATCGGGCTGTGCCGGATAGCCGCTGTTCACGCGTCCACCTGTATTGTTGCCGGGTGCGGCTGTTCCGGTTCCTCCGCCCAGCAACAATTGACTGGGGACCTGAGTGGAAATCTTTTTGTCCCGCGTATAGCGAATACCAGCGGTCAGTTTCAGACTGTCCGTCATATTCCAGTATAGTTCGCCAAATGCCGCAGCAGACTTAGTTCTTATTCCGTTCTGGCTCAGAAAATAGTTATGTCCTTGATTGTCCAATCTATCAATCGGGTTTCGATCGACATAGATGCACTCCCGCCCCTCGAAACCGAGAGGACATGGTAGCTGTACTGTATTTCCATTTGTCAAAGTGGTTCCATAAAACCACTCCGAAATCAAAGAGAACATATTGTTGAATACATAGTAATTATCTTGCGATTTGAAATCGAGATAATTGACACCGATGTTGAAATTCACCGGTCCTTCAAGGTCCGACTGCAGGCGAAATTCCTGTGTCCACTGGCGACTTTTTGATTGACTGAGATCCGCCGACACAAGCCGATCGGAGCAGCCGAGTTGCGGATCGCAATACGTCCCGCCAGGCGTCGGTCCCGGAAATAACGCCGGATTGATCAGCTGGTTGCGCGTGTTCAGCAACGGCTGGGTCGAGCTATTGAAGATCGGCGCGGAAACGAAGCGATTATAATCTTGCGTGGAATAGAAACGATCGCGTGCATAGGCGGTCTGCGATACCAGTTTCAGGCCGTCCGATGGTTCGAATTCCAGGTTGAGTTGCACCACATCGTTCTTCGCCCGAAACACTGGGTCATAGCTTGTCGCGATTTCTCGCAAGTCACGCGACTGAACGACATTGCCGAAGGGATCCACCCCCGGGGTCCCGGCGTATACAGTTGCCCTGGTCACGGGATTTCTGCCAAGGCTGATGCCGCTTGGCACCAGGACATAGGTTAGCGAATTGCCATTGGGCGCGCCAAAGGCAGCATCATCATATAGCGACCCCGGCAGACAGCCTTGGCTCAAACGCCCGCGCGTGAGTGGATCGGTGATAGCGACACCGCCAACCGTGGCCGGTCCGGGATCACGGGTACACAGCTGCTTGCCGGTGCGCGAGCGGTTATCATTCTCTTCGAAATGCTGCCAGATCACGTTAGCGCGGAACCGGTCGCTTGGCTCCCATGCCAGTGTCGCGCGCGTCGACCACAGGTCGCGCCCGTTGACGCGCTGCTGCGTAAATGTGTTGTAGTCGAAGCCTTCGCGACTGGTCCACGCACCCGCAACGCGGACGCCCAGCGTGTCGGTGATCGGCACGTTGAGCATCCCGCTCGCCCGCATGGTCTTGAAATTGCCGACCTCGAGCTTGCCCTCTCCGGCGAGGTCGTCGTCGGGCAGCGCCGGGATGATGTTGACCACGCCCGCCGTCGCGTTGCGGCCATAAAGTGTGCCCTGCGGTCCGCGCAGCACTTCGACGCGCTGAACGTCGAAGAATTCTTGTTCGAACAGACGATTGCGCACCAGCGGCGTGTTGTTGAAGCTGACCGCGACCGCCGGATCGCTCGCCGCCGAAATCGCCTTGGTCCCGATCCCGCGGATCGAGATATTATACATGCTGAAATTGCTTTTGGAGAAGTTCACATTGGGGATCGCGCGCAACAGCTCGGACCCGCCCTCGATCTTCCGGTCGTCGAGCGCGTCGGCAGACAGCGCCGTCATCGCGATCGGCACGTCGATGATCTTCTCTTCCCTTTTCTGGGCCGTTACGATGATTTCGCTGCCGTCGCTGATCTCTTGCACCGCCGCCGCAGGGGTCACCGCCGCGACGCTCTCGGCCGGGAGTTGCGCGACCCGGCGCATCGGGCTGATGACGAAGATCTTTCCGTCGCGGCGATAGGTCATTCCTGTCCCGCGAAGCAATTCGCGAAGCGCTTCTTCAGCGGCCGCCCGGTGTCGCAGAGCCTCGCTGCGCTTGCCTCGCACCGCCTTGCCGTCGAAAATCACCTGCACGCCCGATGCGCGCGCAAAAGCACGTAACGCCCCGCCAAGATCCTGGGCCGGAATATCATATTGCTGGACCTGGCGCGCTTCAGCATATGCAGGCGCCGACACGGCAACCAGCGCGCCCAGCGCAAGACTCGACAACAAACAACGACGTTTGGACATACCCTCTCCCCTGTGCGAGGGATCGATATTGTTGCCCCTCTGACATTAAAACGGACCAGCCGTCTGTTTTCGCCCTCATTTTTTATCTTGGGTCGATTTTTTCTTCGGAATCTTTGGATTTTACAGTTTCGATAATGATCCGGCCGTCCTTTTCGCGGGCAGCCAGCGGGTAGAGCGACGTCACACCCTTTATGAAACTATCGGCGTCGCCCGCATCGAACACGCCATTGACCAGATGGCGGCCAGCAGCCGGATCCCCGATGACGATCGGCGAGGCGGCGTAACGATTGATCCGCTCCACCGCATCGGTCAGCGGCATATCGACGAAATCGACGTGCCCGCCTTCCCACCCCAACGAGCGGCTGGCGTCGACGGGAAGGATTTCGGCAGCGCCCGATGACAGGCTGGCGACCAGTTCCTGCCCGGGCAAAAGCTGTGTCGTCGCCTGCGCAGCCGGTCGACGGGCCCTGATATTTGCGGTCGCCGCCGCCCGCGGCACGACGGCAACCTGCCCTTCGAACAGCAGAACGCGGAGCTGATCGCGCAGCAGTTCGACGCTGAAGCTCGTTCCGATCGCCACAACCGCTTGCGAACCCGCCGTCACAGTGAACGGCCGGAGCGGATCTTTTGCCACGTCGAACTTGGCGCGCCCCCGATCGAGCACGATCGCGCGTCGCTCATCAGTAAAAGATACCGACATCTGGCTGGCGGCATCCAGCGAAATGCTCGACCCGTCTTCGAGACGAACGATCCGCCGCTCGCCGACCTCCGTCGAATAGACCTCTGGCCGTTCGCTCCAATACCACCCCCCCATGCCCGCGGTCAGCGCGAGAGCGGCCATCGTCGCGATGGCGCGGCGGCGCGTTGGAGCGGAAGGCGAGCGGCGGGCCTTTTCCATTGTGGTCAAAGCCGCGGCCCGGAGCGACAGGAAACCCGGCATTTCAGCGATGGCGTCGGTTCCCTGCCACACCGTCACCATCTGCTCGAAATGATAGGGATGGCGCTCATCCGCTGCCAGCCATTCGTCGAAATCCGTCTGTTCGCGGACGGTCAGCGCGCGATCGGCGATGAGCAGGCACCAGGCCGCCGCCTGCTCCTCCCGTTCGACGACGCGATCATTGTCATTTTGCGGGGCCATCATGGTCGCCGCTCCATCCGGCGTGCCAGAAAGACCAGCGCGCGCGAAATATGCTTGTCGACCGTGCGGAGATGAAACCCGAAATTGTCGGCGATCGTCTGCTTCGGAATATTCTCCACGCGATACAAGATGAAAATCTGTTGCGTGGGTTCGGGAAGCGCCTGAATTGCGGCCCACAGGATCGAAATGGATTCGCGCGCGGAAACAATCCGGAAAGGGTCAAAGCCGTCGATACCGGCGCTGGTGTCGCTTCGCACCGCATCCGCGAAATTTCGGCGCACGCGGTCGTGGCGCGCCCGGTCCGTTACAAGGTTGGCGGCGATCCGGAAAATATAGGCAGCGCTCGTCTCTTCGCCGCTCCCCTGCGTGTTCGATAGTCGCAAAAAAACCTCGTGAGTCATGTCTTCGGCTTCCGCGAGGCTGGCAACGCGCCGGGAAAAAAAGGCGATCAACGGCGGCCGGAACTTCCGGGTCAACCGTTCCAGTTCGGAGGCAGGTTCTGCCTTCACGTCTCTCCCTTTTTTCCCTCTCCAACATGAAACGGCTATCCGGGCCAAATGCGCCCTCTTTTTTTTAAAGCACGACATCGTCCGAAGATCGCGCGGCAATCTTGCGGGGGCTTATCGCTATACACAGCTTGCCGCTTCGGAACATCGCAACGCCACAGCGGCGGCAACGATATCGACGCAGGACTCTGTGGGATCGCCTAAGGGCGCGCGGTGCACCCAGGCGGACGGGGCCGCAACAGCGCGCGCCCTGCGGATACGCCGGTTGCCCGGCTGTCATCGATCGCCAATTCGCCGTTGACGAACAATTTCCGGACGCCGACGCTGAGTTCGCGCGGGCGCACATAATTGGCGCGCGGCGCATATTGCGCGGGATCAAAGACCAGCACGTCGGCGAAATAGCCCGGGCGCAGATAGCCCCGCCGATCGATCTTGTAGATGTCGGCGGTACGCCCAGTTGATTGGCGAATGAAAGTCGCCAGGCTGATGACGTTCCGCTCGCGGACATAGCGCACATATTTTTCGGGGAAGGTGGCGAACATGCGCGGGTGGCCGTCCGATCCGTCGGACGAGGTCACCATCCACGGCTGCTTCATCAGCAGGTCGACATCGGCCTGCGCCATGTTGAAGGACGCGACCGCGGCCCCGCCGCTCTTCGCACCCTGATCTTTCGCTTCGATGCTCTGCCGGATGATCCGCAGCGCCGCGTCGCGGCTATCGATCTTCCACTCGCCCGCGACCTCCGCAAGCGTCTTGCCGGTCCATGGAAAGTCATGCGCGATCAAGAGCAGCGCTCCTGCCCCGCCGCGGCGGCGAAGATTGTCCTGCATCTCGGTCCTGATCCGTGCGAGCGTAGCCGGATCGTCCAACCGCTTCAGCAATGCCGCCCCGCCGCCATCGACGGACCAGCGCGGCAGCAACGACGCGTCGAGGCTCGATCCCGAAGCAAGCCAGGGATATTGGTCGGCGGTCACGTCCACGCCCGCCTTGCGTGCCGCATCGATCGCCGCGATCACCGCGCCGGCCCGTCCATGGACATCGACGCCCAGCGCTTTCAGATGCGCAAAATGGACCGGCATTCCGGCCTGTCGGCCGATCTCGATGGCTTCCTGCACCGATCCCAGCAGACCGATGCTGTAGCTGGATTCGTCGCGCTGGTGGGTATCGTAAAGCCCCCCGCGCATCGCCGCCTCACGCGCCACAGCGACAACTTCTCCGGTTGTGGCAAAGCTTTGCGGGGCATAGAAAAGGCCGGTAGAAAGGCCCACGGCCCCTTCGCACATCCCCTTGGCGACCAGCGCCTTCATCGCATCGAGCTCCGCCGGGTTCGGGGCGCGCGCATCCTGCCCCAGAACCCGCTGGCGAACGGGTCCGAAACCGACAAAAGGGACGATATTGGTGCCAATCCCCGAGCCCGCCAGCTTGCCGGCATCCTCCGCAACATCCGGCGTCCCATAACCGTCGACGCCGATCATCACCGTGCTCACACCCTGATTGAGCCAGGCTGCGTTGACACGCACCGACTTGTCGGGAGACCGGATGAAGCTGTCGGCATGGGTGTGCGGATCGATGAAGCCGGGCGCGACGATCATGCCCTTCGCGTCGATGACCCGCTCTGCCGAGTAGCGACCGGATAGGCCGACATGGACGATCCGGTCGCCACGGATCGCGACATCGCCGACAAAGGGTTTGCCCTCGCCGCCGTCATAGATCGTCCCGCCGCGGATGATCACATCGACCGTTCCGTCGGTGCGCGCCGCGGCCCCGGCGACGCAGAGCAGCGCAGCAATCGCCGAGAGCGAGCCAATAGTCCGGCGAACCGATATCGATGCGAGCGGCGACGGCATCGGCGTAATCCTTCCATGGCGCTTTTTACGGCGACGAGGATGTCCTGAACGGACGACCCGCGTCGAGAGAGTGTTGTTGCACCCCCTATAACCCGATGGCATAGAGGTGAAAGGGGCGGCAAATATGCGGCCCAAACAACAGATAATCAAACGCATCTTCGCCGCATCTTTGGGATCATAACAGGATGAACCTGCGCCAGATCGAGATCTTTCACGCGGTCTTCCTGCATGGTACGGTCAGCGCCGCCGCGCGGTCGCTCAACGTGTCGCAGCCGTCGGTGACCAAGGTGCTTCGTCATGCCGAACGCTCGATCGGCCTGACTTTGTTCGAACGGTCGAAGGGCCGGTTGATCCCGACCGAGGACGCGCACACGCTGTTCGCCGAAGTATCCGACATTCAGGACCGCGTGCGGTCGCTCCGCCAGGCGTGCCAGAACTTGCGCCACGGGCGCGGCGGGCTGCTTCGCATTTCCGCGCTGCCTTCGCTGGGTCTCGGCGCGATCCCCGAGGCCGTGTCCCGTTTTCTGGGCGACCACGAAGATATCATGTTCGACCTCCAGACGCTGCACCACGACGAAATGGTGCGAAAACTCTATGAGCATGAAACCGATATCGCGATCAGCTTCGAAGTGCCGCTGTCAGCCCCGGTCGCGCATCAGGTGATCGGCGAAGGCGAGCTGGTGGTCATCTATCGCGAAGAGGATATGCCCGGCGCGCCGCCGCGCCTGCGTCTTGACGAACTGTGCGGGCAAAAATTCATCAGCCCGGCGCAGAGCGGCCCGATCGGCCGGATGCTGTCCAGCGAGCTCAATCGGCTGGAGGTCGTGCTCGACGAGGTGGTGTCGGCGCGCACCTATTATGTCGCGGCGGCGCTGGTCGGCGCGGGTGTCGGCATGGCGATCGTCGACAATTTCACGGCCCATGCCGCGCTGCCCCCCGGCCTCGTGAGCCGGCCATTGCAACCGGCGATCACGTTCGACATCAATGCGGTCTATCTGCAGAATCGCCCGCCATCGCGAACCGCCTCGGCGTTCCTCGCCGTGCTCGCAACGGTGATCGAGGGACTATAGCATCAAGCTATAGGATATGGGGCGCTAGATATTGGGGCGTTGCGGCCGCTGGCGATAATATCGACGCTTCACCAGCTCGCAGGTTTCCCTGACCCATGATCGAAACACCCTATCTTCTCTACCTCGGCCATTCCAATGATGATGTCGGCATCAAGACCTCGCGCGGGCTCGCGGTGTTCCGACCCGACATCTGCGTCGGCGAATTTCGCCATGACGATTGCAAGCTGACGCTGGGCCTGCCGCGCATGGACTTTGCCGCCGCGCGCGCTGCGGGCGCACGAACGCTCGTGCTGGGTATCGCCAATGCCGGCGGCAAGCTGGGCGACGATCTGGTTGGCGACGCGCTCGCCGCGATGGAGGCGGGGCTCGACGTCGCGTCGGGCCTGCACCAGCGGTTGAACGCCGACCCGCGCTTGGCAGAAGCCGCTTCGCGCCTCGGCCGCACGCTGCACGATGTACGCGAACCGCGGCCGGACCTCCCGATCGGCAATGGCAAGCCGCGCGCTGGAAACAGGCTGTTGACCGTCGGCACAGATTGCTCTGTCGGCAAGATGTACACGACGCTCTGCCTCGCCAGCGCGCTCGAAAAGCGCGGTGTTCCGGCCGATTTCCGCGCGACCGGACAGACCGGAATCCTGATCGCAGGCGACGGCGTTCCGGTCGATGCCGTGGTTGCCGATTTCATCTCGGGCGCGATCGAACAGATTTCGCCCGCCCGCAGCGATGGCGGATGGGACCTGATCGAGGGTCAGGGCTCACTTTATCATCCGTCGTTCGCCGGAGTGTCGATGGGCCTGTTGCATGGCGCCCAGCCCGACGCGCTCGTCCTGTGCCATGACCCGTCGCGGCAGCACATGCGCGGGTTGCCGCATTATGCCCTGCCCGATCTGGCCGAATGCCTCGAGGCCAATCTGCGCGCGGGGCGCCTGACCAATCCCGATGTGCGCGTGGTGGGCATCGCGCTCAACACGTCGGCGTTGCCCGAGGATGAAGCGATCGCACTGTGCGCCCGGACCGAAGCCGAGTTCGACCTTCCGACCAGCGACCCGTATCGCTTTGGGGTCGAGACGATCCTCGACCGGCTGCTTCATACGCCGCTCCTCGCTCAAACCGCCTGATCCGCCGCCGATGCAACGCACCCTCTCCGTCATTGGCGAAACATTTCCGCTAAGCTCCCCCTTCCGCATTTCGCGCGGGGTCAAGACTGCCGCAGAGGTCGTGACCGTCGCCATCGCGCAGGATGGCGTCATCGGGCGCGGCGAAGGCGTTCCCTATCCCCGCTATGGCGAGAGCGTTGAAAGCGCGGTCGTCGCGATCGAGGCCTTGCGCGAAGCGATCGAACAGGGGCTGGGCCGGCAAGACCTGCTCCAGAAATTGCCCGCCAGCGCCGCGCGCAACGCGGTAGATTGTGCACTTTGGGACCTGGAGCTGCAGCTGGCGGAACGCGATTTCGCGGCGGCGTTCGAACTTGAGCAGCCGCTCCGCCCGATCGTCACCGCGATGACCATCAGCCTCGACACCCCCGATCGCATGGCACTCGCCGCGGCCGCCCTCGCCGACGTGCCGCTGCTGAAAGTCAAGGTCGATCGGGGCGATCCTGCCGCACTGCTCGCGGCCGTCCGCGCCGCGGCGCCGCATCCACGGATGATCGTCGATCCCAATGAAAGCTGGACGATCGACGAAGTCCGTGACCTGCAGGGGCTGATGACCGATTTGCGCATCGACCTGCTCGAACAGCCGCTGCCAGCCGATGCCGACGGCGATCTCGCCGGCTTTCAGTCGGCGATCCCGATTGCGGCAGATGAATCGGTCCATGTCGCGGCCGATCTCGATGCCCTGCCCGACGGCTACAGGGTCGTGAACATCAAGCTCGACAAGGCGGGCGGGCTGACCGCCGCGCTCGACCTTGCGCATGCTGCGCGGCAGCGCGGGTTGGGAGTGATGACCGGCTGCATGATCTGTTCGTCATTATCGATCGCGCCAGCATGGGCCATTGCGGCGAAGAGCGAATTTGCCGACCTTGACGGACCGCTCTGGCTTGCAGAGGATCGCGCAGGCGGGGTCGGCGGCGCGAATGGCCTGTTGTCACCGCCACGGTCCGGCTTTTGGGGCGGCATTTGATACGATCGGGGCATATGGGGCGATGACAGGGTTTCTTCGCGGCTGGTTCGCCGTCCCGCTGTGGCAGCGCGTATTGGGCGCGATGATAATCGGCATGCTGCTGGGGCTCGCCTGGCCCGCCGCCACAGCCGCCATCGCCTTCGTCGGCGAGTTGTTCGTCCGGCTGATACGGATGCTCGTCGTCCCAATCGTCTTCATCAGCATCGCGTCGGGTGTCACTGCGCTGGCCGACCCTCGCAAGCTGGGGTCGGTCGGCGCGCGCACGGTCGGGATGTTCGCGGCGACCACCTTTTGCGCCGTATCGATCGGCATCGCCGTCGGCCTGCTGATCGAGCCGGGTGCCGGCGCAGCGCTGGGCAACGCTGTCCCGCACGCGCTCGGCGAGGCCAAGTCGCTGCACGACCAGCTGATGGGGATCGTGCCGGTCAATATCGTCCAGGCGCTCGTCGATGGCGATATGCTGGCGATCATCTTCTTTTCGATGCTGTTCGGTTTCGGCGTCATCCTGGCCGGTGAACAAGGCCGCCCGATGGCCAATTTGCTGCAATCGGCAAGCCAGGTGATGTTTCATCTGGTGCGGATCATCATGGAAGTAACACCGTTCGGCGTCCTCTCGCTGATCGCCAAGGCGGTCGCCGATAACGGCGTTGCAGTGTTTGCCAATATCGGCTGGCTGGCGGTCGGTGTCGCGGTGGGCGTGGTCCTGCAAATATTGCTCGTCCATGTGCCGCTCCTTGCCTTTGCCGCGCGGCAGCCGGTCTTGCGCTTCTACCGCACCATTATCGACGCGCTGGCGGTCGCCTTTTCGACCGCATCGTCGGCCGCCACCCTGCCCGTCGCGCTGCGCATCGCGCTCGAAGACCTCCGCATCGCCCCCGGCGTCGCATCGACCGTGCTACCGATCGGCGCGAGCATCGGCAAGGACGGCACCGCCATGTATGTCGGTCTGCTCAGCATCTTTGCGTTGCAGGCTGTCGGCATCCAACCCGACCTCCAGATGCTGGCAATCATCCTGTTGACCGGTGCGCTCGCCGCGTTCGGCACCGCACCGATCCCGTCGGCGTCACTGTTCATGCTCGCCGCAGTCCTGTCTTCGGTCGGCATCACCCCCGAACAGACGGCGCTTGTTATCGGCTTCGTCCTGCCCTTTGACCGCCTGCTCGACATGACCCGCACGGTAGCGAGCGCCAGCGCCAATCTGACGGTGACGACCACGGTGGCACGCTGGGAGAAGGCGATTGAGCCAGAGGCCGGCAAATGACCGCCACGGCATTGGATGCCAATGCCGTGGCAGCGGCGTTTTCGAGCGATAATGACGCCAGGTCGGCGCAGCGACGCGTCCGCGCCCTCTATCTGCTGCTCGGCTTTTCCGCCGGGCTGCCCTTTTACATGTTCTCGACCGTGCTGGCGGTGCGGCTGACCGATCATGGCGTCGCGCTGGCGATCATCGGCTTTTTCGCCTGGGTCCAGTTGTTGCCGACCTTCAAATTCCTTTGGGCACCCTTGCTCGACCGCTATGCGGTGCCGGGCTTTACGCGCTTCTGGGGAAAAAGGCGCGGCTGGATCATGCTGTCGCAGCTCGGCATCGTGACCGCGATGGTGGCGATGGCGTTCACATCAGCCGACGACAGTCTGGCGCTGACCGCCTTGTTCGCCGTGCTGCTCGCGTTCTGGACCACGACGCTGGAGGTCGCCGCCGACGCGTGGCGGGTCGAACTTGGACCAACGCCTGAGTTGCAGGGGCCGCTCGCAGCCGCGAATCTGTGGGGATATCGCACCGCAATGGTCGCGGCGGGCAGCGGAGCACTGCTGTTCGCGGACGTCGGCGGCAGCCTGGCGCCGACGCTCCATTCGCTGGGCTTCGTACCCGGCTGGACCGCCGCTTATCTGTTGATCGCAGCAGGAGCATTCGTACCCCTGCCGATCCTCATGGCTCTCCCGCCCGAACGGCGCGGCGACCGTGGTCGCTCCGCCGCGCTGGCGGGCGGACTGGTGACGAGCGCGGCAATCCTGCTCGCGCTTGCAGCCTTGGTCGCGGCGGTCGGCTGGCTATTGCTCGGCGCAGCCGCAGGGATCGGCATCAGCGCCAAGACGAACGTCACGCCCTGGGTACTCGGCATTGCGATGCTGCCGTTCCTGACGATGGCCGCGATGCTGCCGCGCATCCGGGGCGCCGCGCCCGATTCTCCGCTACGCGCTTCGGCGGCGATTGGCCCCTATGTGGATTTTTTCTGGCGCTACGGCGGTCTCGCAATCGCATTGATGGCATTTGTTTCCATCTATCGCATGGGCGACGTGCTGGCGCTCAACCTGTCAAAGCCGATGATCCTTGGCATCGGCTATACCAAGACCGAGATCGGCTGGGCCGACGGCGTCGTGGCGTTGGCCGCCAGCATCGTCGGCGTCGGGCTGGGCGGATGGATGACGACCCGCTGGCGTTTCGGCGTCACCCTGACGATCGGCGCACTCTTTGCGGCGCTCGGCAATTTCGGCTTCGTCTGGCTCGCGCACCAGCCGCACGACCAGAATATGCTCTATATCGCGACCGCCGCCGACCAGTTCGGCAATGGCATGGCCGGCGCCATCTTTGTCGTTTACCTGTCGATGCTGGTAAATCCGCGCTATCCGGGCGCGCAATATGCCTTTCTGTCGGGCTTCGCCTTCCTGTTGCCGCGGCTATTGTCGGGGGCGGGTGGCACAGTCGTCGGGCAGCTCGACGCGGCAGGATATAATGGCTTCGACCTGTTCTTTCTGGCCTCGGGCGTGATCAGCCTGGCGGCGATCTTGTTCCTGCCGCTGATCGGGCGGGTCAAGGCACGGGCGGACGACCGGCCATGATCGACGCCGCCTTTGCGCCGGTGGCTGCGGCGGTCGAGGCCGGGCGGATTCCCGGCGCGGCGCTGGGCATCGTTTCAGCCAGTGGCCAGAGCGCGGTGCGTTTCGCCGGGATGGCCGCGCTCGTGCCCGAACGCGAGGAACTGACCCGCGACCATTGGTTCGACCTCGCCTCGCTCAGCAAGGTCATTGCGACCACCACGATGATCCTGAAGCTCGCCGATCAGGGGCGCGTCGACCTTGACCGGCCGTTGACCGACGCAATACCGGACCTGCGCCAATATGACGTCGCGAACGCCGCCGAGCGCAAGCTGACCTTCCGCGACTGCCTGATGCACCGCAGCTTCCTGCCCGCGGTCGAGCCGATCTACACCTATGACGGCGATCCGGCACGGCTTCGCGCCTTTGTCTTGCAACGCGAATGGCGCCATGGGCCGCCCGTCTATTCGGACATCAATTTCATCCTGCTAGGTATCGCGATCGAGCGCATCACCGGCGCGCGGCTCTCGGATTGGCCGCTCGGCGCAGCGCTGAGCTTCGGCCCGCCCCCCGGCCCTGCCGTCGCGACAGAAGATTGCAGCTGGCGCGGCCGCGTGATGAAGGGCGAGGTGCATGACGAGAACGCCTTCGCGCTTGGCGGCGCGCCGGGCCATGCCGGGCTGTTCGGCACCATCGACGGCGTGCTGGGTTTTGCCCGCGCGATGCTCGACGGATCAATGCTGTCGCCCGCGATGCTGGCCGAGATGCGCACCGCCGACGAGCGCCATCGCACCTGCGGCTGGGAACGCGCCTTTGCCGGCTGGCATGGCGGCGACACCTGCTCGTCAGACACGGTCGGGCACACCGGCTTCACCGGTACCGGGCTTTGGATCGATTTCGAGCGCGGCCTCGCCTGGACCCTGCTCACCAACCGGGTCCATCCGACCCGCCACGCCGACAGCGGCATCGCCGCCCTGCGCCCCGCGGTGGGCGACGGGGTCATCACTGCCTGGGACGAACGGACATAATATGAGACCATCGACAAGACGCTTCGCACTCGCATCGGCCCTCGCGCTATCCCTGTCGCTGAGCTCGGCGAACGCGCAGACGAGCCCTACGCCCACGCCGCTGCTGACCACGGTCGAGCAGAAACTCGCCGAAGGCCCCGCGGGTTCGCGGTTCGGCATGCTCGTCACGACACTTGAAGGCGAGGTTTTGGTGTCGATCGCCCCTGACCAGCGCTTCATCCCCGCGTCCAACACGAAGATGTTCACGACCGCGATCGCCTATGCCGAGCTGCCGCTGCTGCAGCGGACCGCGAAAGGCACCGGCGTGCGGCTCGAAACGGGTAGCGATGGCGCGATCGATGTGGTGCTGCACGGCCGCGGCGACGCGCTGCTGTCGAGCGCCGACGACTGCAAGGCCGATTGCCTGCAGGTGCTGGCCGACGCGGTCGCGGCGAAGACCCGCCATGTGCGCAATATCACCGGCGACGATAGCTGGTTCCCCGACGAACGCTGGAGCCCCGGGATGAGCTGGAACAATATCTCGTCGCGCTATGGCACCGGCACGTCCGCGTTGACGCTCGACGACAATGAGCTGGTGGTGAAGCTGGCGCCAAGGGCGGTCGGCGTAGCGCCGGGCGTAGAGGCGTCTGGTTATTACATCATCGAAAATCGGGTCACGACCGTCGCGGGCAAGGAGGAAGCGATCGAGGCCGACCGCATGCCGAACAGCCGTATCCTGCGCCTGACTGGTACGGTTGGTGCCGAGGCGGGGCCGCTGACGCTGCGCTATGGCATCGACGATCCGGCGCATTACGCAGCGTGGCGCCTCGGCGAACTGCTGCGCGCGCGCGGAGTGCGCGTCGATGGTCAAATCGAAGCGCGCCACCGGCCGCTGACGCCGGCCGACGATCCCGAGAACCGCAAAGGCGTTCCCGCTACCCTGCCGGTCGAACCGGCAATGCTCGCCGAATTGCCCGCACCCTCGCTCGCCGAAAATATGGTGCGGATCAACAAGGAGAGCCAGAATCTCCACACCGAACTGATGCTGCGACGCGTGTCGCGGCAGGCAGGCAGCGGTTCAATCGCCGACGGACAGGCAGTGATGCGCAACGTAATGACGCAGGCGGGGCTACCCGAGGCCGGCTATCACTTTGCCGACGGGTCGGGCATGTCGAGCTACAACCGCATCAGCCCGCGCGCCGCCGTCGACCTGCTCAGCTGGATCGCGCGCCAACCCTGGGGCATGGCGTGGCGGGGCACGCTGCCGATCGCGGGGCGCGACGGCACGTTGGCGAGCCGCTTCAAAGGAACGCTGCTCGAAGGCAAACTCTTCGCCAAGACCGGGTCGCTCAACGCGTCGCGCGCGCTGTCGGGTTATCTGACGACGCGCAGCGGCAAGACGCTGATCTTCTCGGCGCTGGCGAACGATATGCCCGATGGGACCGACAGCCAGGCCACCGCCGCAGTCGACCGCGCGCTGGTGGCTATCGCCGAGACGCTTTAGGCGGGCGTCAGAACCAGCCGCCCCGCGGCATGCCGGTCGACCGCCGCCTTGCTGAACCACAGGGGCTGCATCGCGCCAGCGAGCCAATAGGGATAAAAGTCGCGATAACGCGGCGAGCGCGGATCGGCGGACTGGCCGGGAAGCAGCAGGAAGCGGCTGTTATCCCACGCACCGACGTCGGCGACGAACAAATAGCTTGCGCCATGTGACACGTTGAAACTGCGCTTGGGGTTGAAGCCGCGCGCCATCGGCGTTGTCCCGTCGCCGCCCGACCGGCCGCCCTCGATCTTAGGAAACGCGGCCGCGATCGCCGGGTTCGACGCCAGCGAATGCGCAATCACGACGCGGTGTAGGTCGCCCCACTTCCAGCGTGCCGGATCGGGCCCGCCGAGTTCGACCGCCTTTTTCCATCCCGCCGCCAGCGCGCGGTCGACGATCGCGTCGCGCGCCGCGGCAGGATCGTCGCCCAGACGCTTGTCGGGCGACGCAAGGATGCGCAGCATTTCTGACAAATTGACCGACGGGACCAGATCGCGTGCCGCCGCGGGCATGATCCGGTCGTAGAAGTCCGTCGACAGCGCCGGCATCACCATTTCATAGAGCAGCGCGGCAGCGCTATCGGCCTCGATCCCGCAATCCCATCGCCGGAGCAATGCGGCGGCGGGCGCGGCATCCGCCGACGGATTGGCGGGAAGCAGCTTCAACAGCGCGCGCGCCGGAAGCGACTGCACGTCGTGCTGCAGCGCGATGCTGTCCTCGATCCGGTGCTTCGGCTGCGCGCGCAGCACTTCGGCGATGCGATTGTAGCGGAACGGGTCGCTCCAGCTGAAGCTGATGATCCGTTCGCGATAGGGATAGCCCACCGGCAGGTTCATCTGGTTGGCCGAGGCGAACCAGCCTTCGCGCGGGTTATAGACGTGGGGCATATCCTCGACCGGCAAGATGCCCGTCCAGTCGAAATCGCCGTCGCCCGGCGCGGGAAACAGCCCGTCATGCTTTGGCCGGCGCGGGGTGAAACCGATCGTCTGCCAGCCGGTGTTGCCGTCGATGTCGGCATAATGGAGATTGGTCGGCGACACATGCAGCTTGAATGCCTGCCGCAGCGACACCCAGTCCTTTGACAGATTGATCGCGATGATCGCGAAACGCTGATTGGCACCCGGCAGCATACTGACCGTGGCAAAAGCGACCGCGCGGTTCCGCACAGCGTCCTGCGACACGACCGGGCGGCCCGCGGCATAACGCAAAGTCACGCGCTCCGGCGGCGCGCCTTTGACCGCAATCTCGTCCTCGAAGATCTCGAACGGCTTCCACTTGCCCTTGTGCCAATAGCGGCCCGGATCGCCCTCTTTGGTGCGCAGGATGAACAGGTCAGTCTGGTCGATGTGAAAATTGGTGCGCCCGAAAGCAAAACGGTCGGTATGCCCCTGCATGATGCCGGGCAGCCCCGGCGCGCCCGCGCCAATGACATCGAGCCCCGGCGCCGACAGGTGGCACATATGCCGCGGGCTGGCGCGCCCGATGCCAAGATGCGGATCATTGGCGAGGATCGGCCGCCCGGTCGCGCTGCGCGAAGGCGCGATCGTCCACGCATTGCTGCCCAGCGCAAAGCGATCGGTCCAGCGCGCTTCGGGGTCGAACTGCGCCTCCTGAACCGGGTCGAAATCCATCGGCCGGTTCGCCGGATCGAGTATGCCGAGGTCGGCGTCGCTCACCACGGCGCAGTCGAGCCCTTCAGGCACGGTGAAAGACCAGGCGGGGCGCAGCGGCGCCATCAACTGATCGGCATCGAGCAGGCCGCGCGCCTGAAGCTGCGCCCGGCGCACCTCATCGTCGGCGTCGCCCATGCCGATGCCGCGGTTCCGCACCAGATCGCCGATGTCCCATTGCAGCGGCCTGATCCCCAATATGCCATATTCTAGCGGCAATTGCGCCGGATCGGCCACCAGTTCCGAGATCCGCGCGTTGACCCCGGCGACATAGCCGCGCGCGCATTCGAGCACGTCGGGGGGCAGTGCCGCCAGCTCGGCTTCGATGTCTCCGCGATAGAGGAAGAGCCGCGCCGCCTTGTCGGCCGCGACGAAGCGCGGCCCGAAGGCCTCGGCCATTCGCCCCATGTCGCGGCGATGCTCCATGTCGATCTGGAACAGCCGGTCGCGCGCAACCAGATAGCCCTGCCCAAAGAACGCATCGTGCAACGACGCGGCGCGGACGTGCGGCACGCCGAGTTCGTCTTCGACCACCTCAACCGGCGCGCGCGAGCCCGACAATCTGAGGGTTTGCGTGGCGCCCTTGACCCGGGGTTTCGCCAAAAGGCTTCCGGGCATTGCGACAAGCGCAACAGAAGCCAGCAGGAACGCGCGGCGCTGGATCAACAGGTCCTCCCCGATCAGGAATGAAGATGACGAAACGCGACCCTATCGCAGCATGGCGCCGCACGGCCATAGCAAGCGGGCTGCGCCCTATAACTACAAGCTATCCGCACCGGCCCTCGCGGATTTCGGCCACGCCATTCCCTGAGGCTATATGTCCATATCGCCGGGTTAGCAGCGAAGCTGTTGACCCCCCGCGACCACCCTGTAACCTCCGTGTCACGAAACCGGCTGCTCGCGCGCCTTTATTGCGTGGCGATGGTGGAACGGTATGGCGAAATATCACGGAAAAACCATAAGAAGACGGGCCAAGGCATCCGTCGGACGAACAGGTGGGACAATAGGGCGAGCCAGGGTTGGCGTATCGAATGCGGGGCACGCATCGGACGTCAACATGGCTAGGCCCTCGGGCAAAAAGGGGACTGTTAGAATGCGTGATTTTGGACGAGTTCGCGGGCCGCTGGGCGGCAAAAGCCGTTTTGGCGTGGCGATGACCGCACTGGCGCTGGTGCATGGAGCGCCGGCCTATGCGCAGGAGACATCGGCAGCCGCAGCCAGCAACGAAGCTGCGCCCGGCGACCAGATCATCGTTACCGGCTCGCGCGTTGCGCGTGACGGTTTCCAGGCCCCGACCCCGCTGGTCGTGCTGACACAGCAAGATATCCAGAACACCTCGCCGTCGAACAATATCGCCGACTTCGTCAACCAGTTGCCGCAACTTGCCGGGTCGACAAAGCCGGGCAACTCGCGTCTGAACATATCCAACGGTTCGGCGGGCATCAACGCGCTCAATATGCGCAATCTGGGCGAAAGCCGGGTGCTGGTCCTCGTCGATGGCCGCCGATCGGTCGGTTCCACGATCTTCGGCTGGGTCGACATCAACACGATCCCGCAGGCGCTGGTCGAGCGCGTAGAGGTGGTGACCGGCGGCGCCTCATCGGCCTATGGGTCGGACGCCGTTACCGGCGTGGTCAACTTCGTCCTCAACAAGAAGATGGAGGGGCTGCGGATTAGCGGCGACATCGGGCTTACCGACAAGGGCGACGGCTTCAACTATTCAGGCAGCGTCGCGGGCGGCCTGTCCTTTGCCGATGGGCGCGGCCATGCCGTATTCAACGCCGAGATCGCGCACCAGGACGGCATTTACGAAATCGACCCGAGCGACCGGCCGTGGAACCACAAGGGCTATCTTGCCTTTGCCAACCCGGCCTATGTGGTGACCAACGGCGTCGGCAACGGCCAGCCCGCCTTCATCACCTTCCGCGAAAACGCGGGCCAGACCAACCAGGCGCCGGGCGGCTTCATCACGGCCTCGGCTGGCAACAATAACGGGCTTCGCGGCACCTATTTCGGCGAGAATGGTCAGGTCAATCAGTTCAACTATGGCTCGTTCAATTCGCCGGCGCTGGGCGGCAGTTCCCCGGTCACCCGCACCGTCGGCGGCGACTGGCGCGTCAACGATTCGGGCCGCCGCATCGGTCTTGCGCCGAAGGACGATCGCTGGGGCGTCTATGGCCGCACCAGCTTCGACGTGTCGGACAATGTCACGCTGTTCGCCGAAGGGTCGTTCAACAAACAGGAAGTCTTCTTCAACGCGGGCCCCAACCTCGGTTCGGCGGTGCTCAACACAACCGGCTGCACGACCATTCCGGTGCCCACCACCTGTAACGCCTTTGCCCTGCAAACGCTGGGCGCCGCTCGGCTTGCCGGTGTCACCAGTGTCAGCATCACGACCACGGCGGCCGACCTTCCCTTTCGCGGCATCAACAACAAGCGCCAGGTTCAGCGCTATGTCGTCGGCGCCGAGGGTCAGTTCGACGCCTTTGGCAAACCCGCGCGCTGGGACATCTTTGGCCAATATGGCCGGTCCGATGTCCGCGAACAGCTGCGCAATATCATGCATGTCACGCGCATGGCGAACGCTTCGAATGCGGCCTTTGCACCCGACGGCTCGATCCAGTGTCTGATCAACGTCGATGCCGACGCCACCAACAATGATGCAGGCTGCGTGCCGCTCAACCGCCTCGGCATCGGCGTCGCCAATCCGGCGGCAATCGATTATGTGCTCGGCGACCCGTACCGCAAACAGGTCCTCGAACAATATGTCACCGGCGCCAACCTGTCGCTGACCCCCTTCGCCACATGGGCGGGCGACGTCAGCGTCGCGATCGGCGGCGAATATCGCGAAGAAAAAATTCGCGGCAGTGTGCCGACCGAGTTCCAGCCAATTGCGACGGTGGACGCCAACGGGCGCCCCGGATTCCGCAACGCATGGTCGGTCGGCAACTACCTGCCGTTCAAGGGCAGCTACAATGTGAAGGAAGCCTATCTCGAGACCGTGGTGCCGCTTGGCTTTGGTCTCGAATTCAACGGCGCGGTGCGCGCGACCGATTATTCGACCTCGGGCTATGTCACCACCTGGAAGCTCGGTGCGACCTGGGCGCCGATCGAGGATATCCGGTTCCGCGTGACGCGGTCGCGCGACATTCGCGCGCCGAACCTGAACGAGCTGTTCCAAGCCGGCACCGCGAACAGCGATTCGGTCCGCAACCCGAACTTCGACGCCAACAACCCGGCCAATGGTCCGCAATTCTTCCCCTATTCCGGCCTGACGACGGGGAATCCGGGGCTCCAGCCCGAAAAGGCCGACTCGTGGAACATCGGCGGCGTGATTACGCCGCGCTTCCTGCCCGGCTTCTCGGCATCGGTCGATTATTTCCGTATCGACCTGGGAGATGCGATCGACACGATCAGTGCGCAGGAAGTCGTCAATCGTTGCGATGAAGGTGTTCAGGCCTTCTGCGACGCGATCACCACCGACCCGACCCGATCGACGCCGACCACACCCTATCTGCTGATCCGCACCCAGCCTTTCAACTATGTAAGCCGGCTGGTGCGCGGTATCGACTTCGACGCGGCCTATCGTCTGCCGGTGGGAGAAGATAGCTCGATCACGCTGAAGGGGACCGCGACGCGCTATATCGAAAATCTCGCGGACACCGGCATCGCGGGGACGACGCCGGTGAACACGGTGGGTACAAACGGTGGTCAGGCAAGCACGCCGAAGTGGATTTTCCGCGCCAACGTCAACTATTCGACCCCGACCTTCTCCGGTACCGTCACGGGCCGGGGCGTCAGCTCGGGTAAATATCTGGCGAATGCGATCGAATGTACTTCGGGATGCCCGACCTCGACCAGCCAGTTCCCGACCTATGATAACAATCATGTCAAAGGCACGTTTTACGTCGATCTCAACCTGACCCAGAAGGTCAGCGTCAAGAGCGGCTCGGAGGCGGAGTTCTTCTTCAACGTCACCAATCTGTTCGATGCCGATCCGTTGCTGCTGCCCGAAACCGGTTTGGCCGCGAACAGCACCTTTTCAGACCTGCTCGGCCGCACCTTCCGCGTGGGCGTCCGCTTCAAGACAAAGTGAGCGCAGGCAGATGAAAGAAAAGGGAGGGCTCTCGCAGCCCTCCCTTTTTTACCACCCTGAAGTGCCGGAAGGATGAAGAGCGGCCCCTCCGGCTGCTCTATTTGCGCGTCATCGATTTCTACACCGTTTTCGATGGCGTGAACGGCGTCACGCAAATCGATGAAAAGGGTCAGATCGGATCGTGGATCAACACCGGCCAGGCGCGACTTGGATATCGCGATGGCGGGTTGCGGTTGCGCTGGAAGGTTCGTTTACACGGGCAAGGCGGTCGACAGCAATCTGCGGCTCGCGATGGCGGAGGCGGCCGGATCGAACCCGCCCTTCCTGCGCATCGGCGACCGCGTGCGCCACGATTTCTACGCCAGCGTCGACCTGCCTTCGGCGGGCAATGATTTCCTTACCTATGCCGGCGTCAACAACGCCTTCAACAGCGTCAGCCCGTACCTGTCGTCGGGAACGGCGTCGGGGAGCTCGCAAAATTTGTCGGGCGATTATGACGTGATCGGCCGTTATCTATACGTCGGGTTCGAAGCGAAATTCTGATCCGCCTCTGTATGCCGCCGCCACACCCCTCCCGGCGGCGGCATACTTATCCTGCTGGATCCCAGCCGATGATCCGTCGCAGCACCGCCGTTCACCTCGTCGCCCTGTCGCTCGCGATCCTGCCGCTGGCCGCAACGCCGGCCGCTGCGCAGGAAGGGCGGGTTCGATCCGGCCGCCTCCGCCACCGCGAGCCGCGCGGACGATCGCCGCGGTCCTCATCCATTTGCAAAGCGACGACACCTTTCGCGCCGACACCCGAGCCGCTCACCGAAGCCCCGGCAAGCGCTTCGAAACCCGCCGAGGCGCAAGCCGAGTGAATATATCGTCCCGTCCGGACCGAAACTGATCCCATCAAGCGCATCGATATTGCGCCAGCGGCCTGCTAGGAAGGCGGCCTGAAGGGATCAACGTGTTCGACTTCCTAGCATTTCTTGCCATCGTCATTTTGTTCGTCCTGTTGATGGACACGCGCGGCCGATTGAAGCGGGCCGAGGCCACGCTGGTGGAAGCGGCCAGGCGAATCGGAACATTGCAGCGCGGCGCCGCGCCTACCCCGAACGAGGATGAGGCCGCCGCGAAGACCGCGACCGACGATCGCGAAATCGCCGCGCCAGCGCGGGCCAAGCCAGCTGTTGCCGCCACCGCAGCAGCGCCGCCCGCCGCGCAGGTATCCCGGCCCGTCGAAGCCGCTGTCCGCGCAGGCGGGCAACCCGCGCCGGCAGTTACAACCGCATCTGCTCCTAAGCCATCCGGGGCGTCCCATCCGTCCGGACCGCCTGCCAGCCTTGCTTCGCGTTTCGAGAATCTGTTCGGAAAGACGCTGCCGATCTGGGCCGGCGGCCTGACCCTCGCGATCGCGGGCGTATTGATTGTGCGCTATGCGATCGATGCCGGCTTTTTCGCGCGTGTCTTCACGCCGGGGGTGCAGATCGTCGCCGGGCTTCTGTTCGGCTTCGCGCTGATCGGCGGGGCCGAATATGCCTGGCGGAACGAGGAAAAATTGCGCGACGTGCGCGTGCCGCAGGCGCTCTCCGGCGCGGGCATCGCCACGCTCTATGCCGCAATCATGGTCGCCGCGAACGTCTATCAGTTGATCGGGCCGCTGCTCGCCTTTTTCGCGCTCGCGCTCGTCACTGCCGCGGCGCTCGGCCTGTCGCTCCGGTTCGGTCCGCCCAGCGCGCTGCTCGGCCTTGCGGGCGGACTTGCGGCGCCGGCGATGGTCGGCGCGGTCGAGCCCAATGTACCGCTGCTGGCGGTCTATCTGGCGCTCACGATCGCAGGCCTTGCTGGGGTGTCGCGCGCGCGCCGCTGGCCGTGGCTGGCGCTCGCGGCACTGATCGGCGGGATCGGCTGGGGCTTGTGGATGGTCCTCGCCAGCACGGCGCTCGACGTCGTCGCTTCGCTCTCGATCGGTGGCTTCGTCCTCCTTCTCGCCATCGCGCTGCCGATGATGGCGTTCGACGGTCCGCGCTCGACGCTGTTGCGCACGGCATCGGCGGCGGTCGGGGCCTTCCAGCTGGCGCTGCTCGTCGGCTATGGCGGCTTTGCTCCGCTTCATTGGGGCCTGTTCGCGCTGATCGCCGCCGCCGGGCAATGGCTCGCCTGGCGCAACCGTGACTTCGCTATCGTTCCGTCGATCAGCCTGCTGCTCTCGCTCGCGCTGCTCGTCGCCTGGCCCGATCCGACACCGTTCTGGTTTGCCCTGATCGGGCTGTCATTGCTCGCGATCCACGCGCTGCCGCTCCTGGCGCTGTTGTGGGCGCCGCCCAAAAACCTGCGCGCGACGCTGGAGCTTTGCACCATCGCGCTGGCCGGCGCACCGCTCACCAAATGGCATTTCGGGGATATCGGCGATACGTCGCTGGCCATGGTAGTGCTCGGCGGCGGCTTGCTGACCGGGGTTGGCATCGCGCGCGGCTGGAACGTCGAAGGACGAACGCGCGACAGCCGCTTTGCCTGGCTGACGGCAACGAGCGGCGCGCTGCTTGCGCTCGCCATGCTCCTTATCTTGCCTGCTTGGCTGTCACCGCTCAGCATCGCAGCGGTCGCGGTCGCGCTACTGTCCTTCGGAAAGGCGGCGCAGGACGCACGCATCGAACGGGTCGCAACAGGTTTCGTCGGCGCCGCGCTCGTCGCCCTCGTCGCGACGCCGCGCGCGTTCGACGAACTGCCCCGGCTGGCCGCGGGCGCAGGCGGCATGGACAGTATGGCGGTTGTCCGCTGGGCTGGCCTCGCGCTCGTCGCGGTCCTGTTCGCAGTCCGCGGCGAAGGCGCCATCGTGCGCCGGATCGGGCAGATCGCTGCAGCGCTATTTGCGTATGGAGCCTTTGCGCAATTCGTTCCCGCCTCCAGTTTGATGCTCGTTCCCGCGCTGGGCGGAGCGGCAATGCTTCTTGCGGTGCGCCGAACCGGTTTCGATCGTGTAGACGGTGCCGTCACCAGCCTTGCGGCGCTCAGCCTCGGCTGGGCCGCGCTGCCGATTTTCCTCTGGTCCACGAAAGCGCTGCTATCGCTGGTCGGCATGCCAATGCAATTCGACCTGCTGCTTCTCACCGCCCAGCCGCTGTTGTTGCGGCTGCTCGTTCCGGCGCTGATGTTCGCAATCTCGCTCTGGCTGATCCGTGATGCCTTGCCCCGCTGGCTCTGGATCACCGCGCTCAGCCTCGCCGCGATCGTTGGAAGCGTCGCCGTCCATTCGCTCTATCGTCTCGGGTTCGCTGCGATGGCGGGTGACGATTTTGTCGCGACGGGCGTGTTGCAGCGGCTGATCTGGGAAGCGTTGCTGATCGGGAGCGGATGGTTCGCGCTGACCCGCGGGCTGACGGGGGCGGCGCGCCCACTGATCGTCGCGGGCACCGCCCACGCGCTCTTCTATGGTCTGCTACTCCACAATCCCCTGTGGTCAATGCAGGCGGTTGGCGGCTGGCCGCTCATCAGCCTGCTGATCCCGCTTTTCCTGCTGCCGTGGTTCGGCCTGTCACAGACGCCAGTGATGTTTGCCCAGCGAGCGGCACCTCTCGACCGCATCGTCCAGATCGCGACAATGTTGCTCGTCGCGGGCTGTGCGTGGGCGACACTTCGCCAGCTTTTCCACGGCACCTTGCTCGCCACACCGGGCGTCACCGACGCGGAGAATATCCTGCGCTCGATCCTGCTCCTCGCGCTGGCGCTCGGCTTCCTCTTGTGGGGTATCCGGACAAAGCGTCACGACTGGCGGATCGCGTCGCTGGTGCTGATGATCGGCGCGGCGGGCAAGGTGTTCCTATTCGACACCTCGGGGCTCGAGGGGCTTGCGCGGATCGGATCGTTCGTCGCGCTCGGGTTCAGCCTGATCGGGATCGGCTGGCTCTATAGCCGCCAGCTTGCGCCCGATCGGGGCACCGAACCGGCTCCGCCCGGCGTCAGCTGACCGAACGACACGATCGCGTCGATAGCGGCGGCCCAATTCGGTCTTCGTGAGCGGCCCGATATTTTTCTCGACGGGCTGCGCGCACGCGGCTGGCTTTTCTACACCTTCATCGGCGGCAGCGCCCGATTCATGTTCGCGTGGAACGCCGATGTCGCGACGGTAGACTAGTTGGCTCAGGATATTCTGGAGCTTTGCGAAGTGGTGCCGGCCGGGTAGCGAGCCTCCAATTCGGCCTGCCCCTTCCCATCGGCACCGTGCGCCGCCATGGCATGAGGCCTGCGAAACCGGAACTGCGAATCGATGCTGCGTCACCTTCCCCCCATTCCCGCCTGGTCCTCGGCGCTGATTGCCGCGCTTGTCGGCTTTGGCGGTACGATCGCGCTCGTCGTCCAGGCGATGCGCAACCTCGGCGCCTCACACGCCCAGACGGGTTCGGCGGTCACCGCGCTGTGCCTCGGCATCGCGCTCGCCGGCGCGGCGCTATCGTGGCGGCTGCGCATCCCGGTCGTGCTCGCATGGTCGACCCCGGGCGCGGCTCTGCTCGCGGTTGCGCCCCCCGGCCTGTCCTGGCCGGTCGCCGTCGGCATCTTCCTGTCGGCAGCACTGATGATGATCCTGCTCGGCATCGTGCCGCTGCTCGGGCGGCTTGCGGAGCGCATTCCCTCGTCGATCGCTTCGGCGATGCTCGCGGGCGTGCTTCTGCCCTTCTGCCTCAAGCTGTTCGGGCTCGGCGTAGCCGATCCGTTGCTGATCGCCTTGCTCGTTGCGGTTTTCGTCGTCGCTCGCCAGCGGCTGCCACTTTATGCGCTGCTCTTCGCGCTCGCGGCAGGCATGGCGCTCACACTGCTCCGCGGCGATATGGGGTCGCTGCCGCGGGGCGCAACCTTTGGCACGCTCATGCCCGTCGCCCCGGTCTTCGACGCAGGTGCGATCCTCAGTGTCGGCCTGCCGCTGTTCCTCGTCACCCTGGTGTCGCAAAACCTGCCCGGCCTCGTCGTGCTGCGCAGCGCGGGCTATGATCCGAAGCCGCGCCCGCTGCTCGTCGGCAGTGGCATCGCGTGGCTTGCGGCGGTGCCGTTCGGCGCGCATGGCCTGAACCTCGCGGCGATCACCGCCGCGATCTGTACCGCCGACGAGGCGCACCCCGACCGCGCGAAACGCTGGACCGTGGGCATTCTGTATGCCGCATTCTATCTGCTGCTCGCGATCTTCTCCCCTTTGCTGGTGCGGGTGTTTCTCGCGCTGCCACCCACGGTGATCGCAGCGCTGACCGGCGTTGCGTTGATCCCCGCACTGCTCGGCGCGATGGAGACTATGCTGGCGGACAGATCCGATCGCGACCCGGCGATCCTGACCTTCCTTGCCACCGGATCGGGGTTGACGCTGTTCGGGCTTGGGTCGGCCTTCTGGGGGCTGGTCGTCGGCTTTCTGGCGCTGGCGGCGAGCAGATGGCTGGCACGGCGCGGCTGACGTCACGCGATACGCAGCTATTCGTGGCGAAGCGCGTCGATGGGGTCGAGTTTCGACGCGCGGCGCGCCGGATAAAATCCGAACGTGATCCCCATCAGGGCCGAAAAGAGAAAGCTCAGCGCGTTGACCAGCGGATCGAACAAAAAGGGCACATCGATCACCCCGGCCATGCTCCACGAAAGGAGGAAGGCGAGCGCGATGCCGACGACGCCGCCAAAGCAACACAGGACGACGGCCTCCGTCAGGAACTGAAGCTGCACCTCTCGCGCGAGCGCGCCGATCGCGAGGCGGATGCCGATCTCGCGCGTGCGTTCGGTGACCGACACGAGCATGATGTTCATTATGCCGATCCCGCCGACCAGCAGGCTGATCCCCGCGATCACCGCCACCATCGCGGTCAGCGCCCCGGTCGCGGCGCCCAGCGCCTGATTGACCTGCGCCGTGTCGACGACGTTGAAATCGTTGGCGGCGGTTCCCTGTAACAATCGGCGCTCCCGCAGCAGCGCCACGAGCGAAGCCTGGATCGTCGTGCTCGCATAGGCGCTGTCATATTTGATCACGAAATATTGCAAATTGTCGTTTCCGGTAAAGCGCCGCTGGACGGTTTTCAGCGGCATCATGACGACATTGTCGCTGTCCTGATCGGGACCGCCGCCCTCGCCGCGTTCCTTCAGCATGCCGACCACGGTGCAAGAAACATTGTCGAGCCGGATCTTCGCGCCAAGCGGGCTCGCCCCGGCGACGAATATCGCCTGCCGGACCTTCGGACCGACCAGGCAAACGCTCTTGCCTGCGGTCACTTCCTCGTTCGAAAATGCCCGGCCTTCCGCCACCTCCACCGACCGGGCGCGCAAAAACTCTTTCTCCACCCCCTGAACGCTGGTCTGCCAGCTTTGCCCGTTGTGAAAGGCGGTCGCCGAAGCGGAGACGCTGCCCGACACATCCTCGACCCCGGCGATCTGGCTCCGCGCCGCTTCGATATCATCCTGCTTGAACGGCCGCGGCGCGCCGCGGTCGCCCCGGACGGGGAAGACGATCAGCACATTCGACCCCAGCGATGATATCTGGCTCTTGACCGACGCCGTAACCCCGTTGCCCAGCGTCACCATCGTGATGACCGCGGCAACGCCGATGATGATCCCGAGCGTCGTCAGGAAGGATCGCAGCAGATGCCGCCGGATTTCGCGGAATGCGAGCAGAAGGGTCGCGCCAAACATCAGCCTGTCTCCCCGGCCGGCGCCCGCGCCCCGCGTTCGACACGCTCGACCAGCCCGTCGCGGAAATGGAAGATGGTGCGCGCGAAAGCCGCCATTTCCTGCTCATGCGTCACCATCAAGATGGTGATGCCTTCCCCGTTGAGACGGGTCAGCAATTGCATGATCTCAAGCGAGCGCTCGGTATCGAGGTTACCCGTCGGCTCGTCGGCGAGGAGGACGGCGGGTTCAGTGACGAGCGCACGCGCGATCGCGACGCGCTGCTGCTGGCCGCCCGATAGCTCGGCGGGGGTGTGGTGGGCCCACGGACCGAGGCCCACCTGATCGAGCGCACGCATCGCGGCCGCGTGGCGAACGCTCTTTTTCTCGCCGCGATAGAGCAGCGGCAGCTCGACATTTTCGACCGCCGACGTCCGCGCGAGCAGGTTGAAGCCCTGAAAGACAAAGCCGAGATAGCGGCGCCGCAACAAGCTGCGCTGGTCACGATCAAGCGCCTGCACCTCGACCCCGCGAAATCGGAATATCCCGCTCGTCGGGACGTCGAGGCAGCCGAGGATGTTCATCGTCGTCGACTTGCCCGAACCCGACGGCCCCATCACCGCGACGAAATCCCCGCGCTCGATCCGCATGTCGACGCCCTTGAGCGCCTGGAAGGCAGCCGGCCCCCTTCCGAAGGTCTTGGTGATAGCCTCCAGCTCGATCAA
The DNA here is from genome assembly GCF_057657055.1 of Sphingopyxis sp. Soil_C_28. Taxonomy (NCBI): domain Bacteria; kingdom Pseudomonadati; phylum Pseudomonadota; class Alphaproteobacteria; order Sphingomonadales; family Sphingopyxidaceae; genus Sphingopyxis; species Sphingopyxis sp. Soil_C_28. The sequence goes on along the minus strand of NZ_JBDGJE010000001.1, from coordinate 494,364 downwards.
CGGCGCGTTCGAGGATGCGACAGCGGTCACTGAGCCGTAGCCGCCTTGCCTGTCACCACTTTCATCCCGGTTCGCAGTTTCTTCGAGGTGACCGCCGTCAGCCGACCGTCGCTCTCGCCGGTTACGACGTCGATCGGGTCCAGCTTTCCATCGGCCTGCAAGACCCAGACGCGCTGGCGGCTCCCGGCGCCGATCGTCGCGCGCTGCTCGTTCTTTTCGAGCCCGATTTCGGGATTGAGCACGCTCGCGGCATCCTTCTCCTTCGCATCGGGTTGAAAGCGCAGGGCGCCATTGGGCACGAGAAGCTGTTTGCCCGTGCTGCCGGTGGCGATCGTCGCGGTGGCGGTCATCCCCGGCCGCAGCACCCCCTCGGCATTCGACACGGCGAGCCGCGCTTCATAGCTGACGACAGCATTGCTCCCGGCGGTCGCCGCGGCCGACTGCTGGCTCGCCTGCGACGCGGTGTTGCTCGATGCCTGATCGACGCGCTCGACGCGCGCGGGGAACCGGCGGCCCGGATAGGCGTCGACCGTGAAACTAGCGCCCTGTCCCTCACGCACTTGGCCGACATCGGCCTCGTCGATTTCGACGCGGAGCTGCATCGCCGACAGGTCTTCGGCGATAATGAACAGCGTCGGCGTATTGAAACTCGCCGCCACGGTCTGCCCCGGCTCGACCTGCCGCGCCAGCACGACGCCTGAAACGGGCGAGCGGATCACCGCGCGGTTCCGGTTGGTCACCGCAGACGACAGCTGCGCCTCGACCGCGCGGACGTTCGCGTTTGCCGCCGCGACCGCCGCGGTGTCGCGCTTGACGGCGCCCTTGGCCTGATCGAACTCGACCTGCGACGGCACCTTCCCTCCCGAAATACGAAAGACATTCTCCAGCCGCGCGAGCTGCGCCCGGTCGACATCGAGCGTTGCCTGCGCCTGCGCCACCTGCGCGCGCGCGGCGTTCAGATTGGCCTGCGCCTGCGTGATCTGGTCCTCGATCACATCGGTGTTGATCTGTGCCAGCACCTGCCCGCGCGTCACGCGGTCGTTCACATCGACAAAGACGTCGTCGAGCTTGCCCGACACTTCGGAACCCACCTCGACCTGATTGGTCGGACGCAGATTGCCCGTCGCCGTTACGCTGAGCACCAGCGATCGCTGCGCCACGGCTTCGGTGATATATTCCGGCTCGTCGCCGCCGCGCGAGCAGGTCGCGACCCCTAGCAGCAGGACGAGCGCCAGCAGCGCCGGCAGCCAGTATTTTATCCAGCGCCGCCAGCGCGGTTGCGGTTTGGCCCCCAGAAATTCATCGAGCTGCTGCGGTTCGGCATCGGTCATTCTGGTGTTCCCCCGCTCGGATCGGAGCCGTCCGGACCCGAATTTTCTTCATTCCATCCACCACCGAGAGCCTGGTTGAGGGCGATGAAGGCATTGGCGCGCTCGGCCTCGCTCGCGGCCAGCGCGTTGCGCGCGCCGAGCAGCTGATTTTCGGTGGTGAGCAGCGTCTGGAAATCGATCAGGCCCGCCTGATACTGGCTACGCGCAAGCAGTGCGGCATTGTTGGCCGCCTCAAGCGCCGCGCCGTTGAGCTGGACGCGCTCGCGCGCAGACCGCATCGCCACCGCTGCGCTCTCCACATCCTCGAGCGCAGCGAGTATCGTTTGTTCCCATGCCGCGAGCGAGCCCTGCGCTGCCGCTTCGGCACCGGCCACCTGCGCCCGGGCGCGGCCGCCGTCGAAAATCAGCTGGCTCACCCCGGCAAACAGTCCGCCGGTAACGACATCGAACAGATTACCGATGCCGAACGACGATGTGCCGATGTTTCCGGTCAGCCGCACCAGCGGCAGCAACTGCGCGCGTGCGACGCCGATACGCGCCGTATCGGCGAGCAACGCGGCTTCGGCCTGACGCACGTCGGGACGGATGCGCAGGATCGCCGCGGGCGTGTCGAGATTCGCCGCCTCGGGCGGAACCGGGATGGCACGCACATCGGCTTCCAACGCGCCCCGTACCGCGCCGGGCGGCTCGCCGATCAGTGTGGAGATCGTATTGGCCGCCTGTGCGAAATCGCGTTCGAGCGCGGGAATGCTCGCCGCCGTCTGCGCACGCTGCGCCGCTGCCTGTTCGACATCGAGGCTGGACACAAGGCCCGCCTGCAACCGCCAGCGCGCGATCTGCAGATTTTCATCCTGAATAGACAGGGTTCCGCGCGCGATCGCGCGCTGCACCGCCAGCGTCCGTGCCGAGACGGTCGCCTGTGCCACCTGACCGGCAATCAGCCGTCGCAGGTCCGCGAGGCCATAACCCACCGCAGCGAGGTCAGCGCGCGAGGCCGCGATATTATTGCCGATCCGGCCGAACAGGTCGATTTCCCACTGCGCATCGGCACCGAGCGAGAATTGCAGACGGTCGTCGGCGAGGTCGCCGACATTGCGACGGATGCCGCCCGAACCATCGATCTGCGGCAGGAAGCTGGCGCGCGCGGCCCGCACGCCAGCCCGCGCCTGCGCCACCCGCGCCGCGGCCTGCGCGATGTCGCGGTTATTGGCGAGGGCGCGGTCGACATATTGATCGACCAGCGGATCGTTCAGCCGGGTCCAATAGGTTGCGGAGATAGCGGGCTGGACGTCCGCATTGTCCGACCAGTGCTCTGGTAAGGAGATGGCCGGCTGCGGAGCGGTCTGCGTCGCAATCGGTGCGCAGGCGCCAAGTCCGCCAGCCCAAACAGCAACAAACAGCCAGCGCTTTCCCTTTTTTTGCATGCGCCCCCTCAATAGTCCCCGCCGCCCGACACATCCGTGAATGCAAACCGCGGGACTATATCGGGTGAATGGGCAAGATTTTGGTATGAGACAATATCAAATCGAACCGGACCGAAGCTATTTTTCTTCTAATTTTAATCCGCTAGCCTGGCCGATACGCGCGATCTCGATCGTCCGATCATCAAAGTTCAAATGGAGTGTGGTTGGAATTTGCGCGCGCCCGGTTGTATATACGGGTGATGGATCCTGAATCGCCTACCCGGCCAACCGATGACCGCCCTTCTCCGCGCTACATTGCGATCAAGCTGAGCATATCGGACGCCGTGCGCGAAGGCCGTCTGAAGCCGGGTGACCGCGTTCCGTCCGAAGCCGAACTGGTCGAACAATTCAATGTATCGCGGATGACGGCGAACCGCGCGCTGCGCGAATTGCAGGCGTCGGGGATTGTCGTTCGCCGCGCCGGCGTCGGTTCGTTCATCGCCGAACCCCGGCCGATCGGCCAGATGATCGAGATCCGGAATATCGCGGACGAAATTCGCGAGCGGGGACATGACTATCGTGCCCGCGTCATCCAGAACCGCGAAGAACGCGCCAGTACAGAAACGGCGGCGCTGCTAGAGGTGCTGCCGGGGACACGGATATTCCATTCGGTCATCGTGCATCATGAAGCCGAATTCCCGATCCAGCTTGAGGATCGTTTCGTGCTCGCGTCCGCAGCGCCGGATTATGGCAAGATCGACTTCACGCAGATGACCCCGAACGAGTATCTGACGCGTATCGCTCCTCTCGAACGCGTCGAGCACCGTGTGTGCGCGGTCATCCCCGACGAACGAACACACCATATGCTCGGATTGGCCCCCGGCGAACCGGTGCTGCGAATGACGCGGCGCACATGGAGCCGCGCGCGCCTCGTCTCGCACGCATCGCTCACGCACCCCGGCAGCCGGTTCGAGTTGTCGGCCGCCTTTTCGATCGACGACTGACGCGTCAGGCCGCGTTTCGCGTCACGACGGGCTTGCGCCGACGGCGCAGCCAACGGAAATCGGCGCGGCTGAAGCTTTTGAACAACAGATAGAATCCGGTCCCCGAAAGCCACAATGTCCCAAATGCGACGAAGATGATGAGCGGGTGATTGAAGCTCTTCCGGTTCAGATAGTCCATATTGTGAAGCATCCAGAAAAAGTCCCACGTCCGCCAAGTATCGCCGCGCATGACGAGGAAACGTGCGGTGTCGAGCGAGACATAGGCGCTGCTGTTCTCGGCATCGGCAAAATCGACCCGCCACATCGCGCCTTCATGATCGCGCGCCTCGAGGTTCGGTTTTGCCAGCACGCTCACCTGTCGGATCGGTGCGTCGTTCATCATCGCCGCGATCTCGCGGGCGAGCGGTCCATCAACGCGAACATCTTCACCGCTCGTCGCGTCGATCAGGCGGGTGCCCTTAGCGGTGTGAAGTTCATACACCGGCCGGGTGCCGAGATCGCGCATGATCACCCCGGTGACGGGCTCGCCGCGCGGCAGGGCGGCGACGTCGAAATATTCCCCTGCCGGCAAGGGATGCGCATGCGACATGCCGCCGCCGTGACCACCGACCTTATCCTTATCGAGAAGCGCCATCACCGAACCGCTCAGCGCCCAGAGAAGAAACTGGAGACCAAGGATCAGCCCGACCCATTTATGGATACGCCGGAAGAATAGCGGCGTCAGGCGGATACGTTTCATGCTTTCTTCCTCTTGCGGCGCTGGAATGACCAGATCAGCAGCCACGCGCCCGTCAGTGCCATGGCAAAGGCGCTCCAGGTCGCGACGCGGAGCAGCGGGTTGTTGACGTCGGTCCGCTCGTCATAATCCATGATATGAAGCATCCACGCGAAGTCGAAGACGCGCCACAGGGCGTGGCGGCGCGAGATCAGTTCGCCCGTCTGCGGCGACAGATACAGCGTCGGACGGTTCCAGCCTTCGAACTCGACCTGCCAATAGGGCGGCTTGCGCGACTGCATTTCCTGCGGCGCCTTGGTAAGCAGCCGCACCGACACAATCTTGCCATCGCCGGTATAGATGCGCCGCGCCTGCGCCCGGACCTGGGACTCGGTGAGCGCAGGCAGCGGCGCGCCCGAGCGGGCATCATATAATCTTGGCCCCTCCGGCGTTTCGGCGCGCCAGACCGGCGACCCGAAAAAGCGATGCAGCCGCAGTTCGGACACCCCGGGCGCCGCCGCGACGATCCGCGACGGCGGGGCAAGCCCGCTCAGGTCGAAGGCTTCGGCCGACGGCGCGCGCACCAGATGGTCGCCGTGGATCGTGTCGATATGGACGACGACCATATAGAAGCCGGTCAGCGTCCAGAGCAGTGCCTGGACGCCGACCACCAGGGCCAGCCATTTGTGCGTTCGCCGAACAAGCAGCGGCCAGCGGATCGCCATGTCGCCCCTCCCCTTAGAACGCGGTGCGGAAACCGACATAGAAGCGCCGACCGAGCAAGTCGTACGTCATCGTGTCGGTGTTGGCATCGGTAAAGCTCTGGATATACGGCGCCTTGCGATCGAACAAATTGTCGACACCAAGCTGGAACCGCGTCTTCTCGTCGATCTCGTAAGCGACCTGGAGATTGTGGTAAAAGACGTTCGGCGTGCTGTAGCCTATTTCGCCGGGATCGGCGTTGAAGTCGGTCGCCTTGCCGATCCACTGGGTCGACCAGGTCGCGCTGACACCATCCTTTTCGGCGGTCAGCACACCATAGCCGCGCCACTTGGGATAACCGCCATTGCCGCCGCCGATGAAGCCGTCGAAGTCGATCGGCGCGCCGCCCGGAAACGGATAAACGACATATTTGTTGAGGTAGGTCAGGTTGACGTCGAACGAGATGTTCACGCCGCCAATGTCGTTATTATAGACAAGGCCAAGGTCGAGGCCGTTCATTTCCTCGCGGCCGGTGTTTATCGGCTGCGCGGACAGGAACGTGACCTCGCCGGTCAGTGTGCTGCGCGTGAAATCGTCGCAAAACGGATGCGCCAGATTGGGGCTCGCATAACAGATCGCGAGCTTGGTCGAGCCCGGAATGGCCCGGATCGCGTCCTTGATCTTGATGTCGAACCAATCGGCGGTCAGCGAAAGCCCCGGAACGAGCCCGCGCGGCGAAATCACCGTCCCGACCGTCCAGCTGGTCGAGCTTTCCGGCTGGAGATTCTCGTTGCCGCCAACGGTGGTCAGGATCGTCGTGCCCAGCTGGACGTAATTCGCCGGAACGCGCGACGCCTGACAATTGGCGATCAGCGTCGCATTGCCGCTCGTCGAATAGCGCGAACACGGGTCGGTCGTCGTGAGATTGCCTTCGGACACCCCGCCGAACAGCTCGGGGACGTTCGGGATGCGGAATCCGGTGCCATAGGTTCCGCGCAAGCGGACACTATCGTTGATGACCCAGTCGATACTGGCCTTGTAATTCCAGTCGCTGCCGAACAGGTCGTAGTTCGAATAGCGCACCGCACCGCCTGCGGTCAGCGCCTGGAAAAACGGCGTATCGGCGAGGATCGGCACCGAAAGCTCGAGATAGGCTTCCTTCGCGGTGCTGGTCCCCGAAATCGGGCTCTGCTGGTTGGTGTTGGCGATGCCCAGCACAGTCAGCGGATCGGGATCGCGCCAGCCCTTTTCCTTGCGATACACGACACCCGCCGCGAAGGAGACCGGCCCGGCGGGCAGCTTGAACAGATCGCCGTTGAGGTCGGCGGTGACCGTCGCCAGCTGGTTTCCGCCGCGATCGCGCGAGGTGAAGAGGATATAGTCAAGAACCTGCGGCGTCAGGTCACCGAACCCGAGATAGTCACCGCAGGGGATCGCGGCGCCTGCAGCTAGGCTGCACTTCGTCGTATCGAGCGAGTTGCGGACACGCTCGAGATTGGCCACGTTGGTCGAACCGTCGACCGCGGTGTTGCGTCCGAAAGCGCCGGCGACTTCCCATCCCCAATCGTTCGACAGTTTGCCGCGCAGGCCGAATGTGCCCTGCCAGGTATTCGTCTCCTGGAAGAACTGGCGGGCGCCGGGCTCGGCAAGGCGCCGCTGGACAAGAACGATATTCTGGCCGGTCGGGTTGGTCGGGTTGCCCGCCGCGATCGACAGGTTGCGCAGCGTTCCCGGGGTCGCGATCTGGTTCGATTTGCGGAAGGTATAAAGGAACTCGCCGAAAGCCTCGATGCTATCGGTCAAATCATAGTCGGCGAAGAACGCCGCGCTGATGCGCTCGACCGGGCTGACGGCATTGAGGAACGGCGCCGAATTGAAATTATGCTTGCCGGCGCTGTAAGGCTCGAAGAAGTTGCCGTTACCGCCCAGAACCTGGTTGAAGTTGATCTGCTGACCGTTCGGCAGCACCGCACGGCCGCCGATCGTCGACGCGCTGTTGACGCAGCCGAGCGAGCCGGGGGTGGTTTCGGCAAGCGAGCACGGCGCGCGGGTTGCCATATTGACCGCTTTGGTCTTCTGGTACGTCACCGCGGCCATGAAGCCGCCGCGGTCGTTCCGGATTCCCCAGATCAGGTCGGCGGTGAAATCGGACCCGTCGCCCTTTTCGGTCAGGCCCTGCCGCACGCTGAGCCCGAGACCTTCATAGTCGCTCCGGGTGACGAGATTGACAACGCCCGCCATCGCATCGGCGCCATAGATCGCCGATGCCCCGTCCTTCAGCACATCGGTGCGCGCGAGCGCGACGACCGGGATCATGTTGAGGTCGGGCGACGAGTTCGCGCCGGTGCCGCCAGCGACAAGACGACGGCCGTTGAGCAGCACAAGCGTGCGTTTGATGCCAAGCCCGCGCAGATTGACCTGCGCCGTGCCATAGCCGTTGCCCGTCCAATAGGCCGAGGTCTGGTTTCCGGCAAAGCCCGCGTTGGCGGGGAGCCGCTGCAACACCGTCTCGATATTCACGACCCCGGTATTTTCGATCTGCTCGGCCGACACGACCGTCGCGGGACCGACGCCGGCAAGGTCGGTGCGTCGGATGCGCGATCCCGTCACGACGATATCATTACCGTTCCCCGCACTCTCGGCCCCAGTGTCCGGCGCGGGTTCATCCTGCGCAAAAGCCGGCGTGGCGAGGCAAGCGACGGCTGCGGCGCCGGCTAGCAACATTGTTCTGATCGTCATGGCGAAACCCCCTATTTTGGCTGCATGCGTCACCGCAGACAGCAGCGATTGTATATACAGGCACTCTGCATATACGTGCGGCGCAACCCCACCCCTCACGCCGCGCGCATTTTCTTGCTCCCCTGCATCGGCGGGCCATCACAAACCGCCCTCAGCCCCATATCTGCGTAATAAAATTACAAAGCCGCGCGAGACCCCGCACCACGGCACATGTTCATTCGACCGTTGGGCGGATCGACGACGCGGGGTTCGCTGGACTGGCGCGCCCTGCGCCGCGAGGTTAGAACCAGGCCTTCACCCCGGCGACCAGGCTGAAGCTGTCCGCATCCTCGCCGTCGGCGCGCGCAAAGCGGGCCGTGTCGCCAATCTTGCGCGCCCATTCGACGCCGATGTAGGGCGCGAATTCCCTGACGATCTCGTAGCGCAACCGAAGGCCGAGCTCGACGTCGGACAGGCCCGATCCGATCCCGTTTTCGGGGATATCCTGCTGCGCGAAATTGACCTCGGCCATCGGCTGGAGGATCAGTTTCTGGGTGATGCGCTGGTCGTACGAGCCTTCGATCCGGCCGAGCAGATCGCCCTTGTCCGAAAGGAATAGCGCGCCCTCGGTCTCGAACCAATAGGGCGCCAGCCCCTCGAAGCCGATCGCGGCATAGGTACGGTCGGGCCCCTGACCCAGATCCTGCCGGATCCCGACCTGCGCGTTGAAATAGGGTCCGATGGCGCGGCTATAGAGAAATTGCAGTTCCGCGCTTTCGACGCCCTCGCCGAAGACCGCTTCGCCTTCGCTTTTGACCGTAAGCCGGTTGATGTCGCCGCCGTACCAGCCTTCGCCTTCCCACCGGAATCCATCATGCCCTTCGCGCGCCTGATATTCGGCCAGGTTGATGGCGATGAACGCGGTCTTCTGTCCGCCATTCTCGATCATCATCGCATGGCGCGAATGCTCCATATCCGCCTTTGAAAAATAGCGGTCTGCATACCAGTCGCCGGGCGGCGCGGGAGCCGGCGCGTCCCCCGCCGGCAGGTCGGTTCCCGTCATAGCAGACGGGCTTGCGGACGGCTGTGCGCTGGCCCCGGATTTGGGCATGCAGTGCCCCATCGCCGCATGTTCGGGCAGACAATCGGAATCGGCGACCGGCGGCGGCGCAGGCTTGTCGGATTTCGGCGTACAATGACCCATCGCCGCATGTTCCGGGGCGCAATCGGGATCCACCGTCGGCGGAACGACGGGCGGAGCGGCCTGATGCGCGCCATGATGCGACTGCCCAAGCGCCGGAGTGGCAACGGTGACCGTGGAGAGACCGGCGAGCAGAATCGAGGCGCGGATCATGCTGCTTCTCCGCGCGGACGGACGCTGACGACGCGCATCATCCCGGCGTGCATATGATACAGAAGATGGCAATGAAACGCCCAGTCGCCGAGCGCGTCGGCGGTGAAGTCGAAAGTCGCGATCCCGCCGGGTTGCACGATCACAGTGTGCTTGCGCGGGGCGCGGTCGCCCTTGCCCGTTACCAGTTCGAAGAAATGTCCGTGCAGGTGGATGGGGTGGCTCATCATGGAATCATTGATCAGGTTCACGCGCACCCGCTCGCCCTCGATGAAGGGAATGGGTTCGTGGTGATCGGACATCTTCACGCCGTCGAACGACCACATGAAGCGTTCCATATTACCCGTCAGGTGGATGTCGAGCGAGCGTTCGGGCGCGCGGACATCCGGATTTCGTTCCAGCGCAACCAGATCGCGATAGGTGAGCACCTTGTGCCCGACATCCTCCAGCCCCTGTCCCGGCTCGCCCATCCGGTCGACGGGCATCGGCGAGATCGACTGGACGCTCGGGTCGCGTTTGACCTGCGGCGCGACGTCGAAGTCGCGCATGCTGTGGTCCATGCCGCCCGCACCGTGGCCCATTGCGGCATGATCCGGCGCACCGCCGACGGCGGCAGCGCCGGGGGGCGTGCAATGCCCCATCGCGGCATGCTCGGCCGTGCACGATGCATCGCCGCCGACCGCGCCGTCGGCCATCGCACCCATACCCATGTCTTTCATCGTGGCGAGCGGACGCTTGCGCAGGGGCGGCACCTCGGCGGTCATTCCCGCACGCGGCGCCAGCGTCGCCCGCGCCATCCCCGACCGGTCGTTGACCTCGGCCACGAAACTATAGGCGCGGTCTTCGACCGGCGTGACGATGACGTCATAGGTTTCGGCGACGCCGATCTGGAATTCGTCGATCTCGGTCGGCACGACGTTCAGCCCGTCGGCCTGCACCACCGTGAGGCGAAGGCCCGGAATGCGGACGTTGAAGATCGACATGGCGGACGCGTTGACGATCCGCAGCCGGACCCGCTCGCCCGGCGCGAACAGCGCGGTCCAATTGTCGCGCGGCCCGTACCCGTTGACGAGAAACTGGTATGTCGAGCCATTGACGTCGGCGACATCGGTCGGGTCCATGCGCATGGCGCCCCATTCGACGCGCTCGTTCAGCGGCTGATCCTTGCCGCCAAGCAGACCCGAAAGCGTCTGGCGTTGCATGTTGAAATGTCCGGGATTGACCTTGAGCTTGCGAAAGATAGCCTCGGGCGACAGCTGGCTGTGATCCGACAGAACCACGACATGCTCGCGGTCGTACCCGATGGGATCGGTGCCCGCCGGATCGATGACGATCGGACCATAATGACCGAGCTGTTCCTGCAGTCCCGAATGGCTGTGATACCAGTAAGTGCCCGACTGCTGGACAGGGAATTCATAGACGAAGGTCGAACGCGGCTTGATCCCCGGAAAGCTGACACCTGGAACACCGTCCATCTGGAAGGGGAGGATCAGCCCGTGCCAATGGATCGAGCTGTCCTCGTCGAGATCGTTGATGACGGTGAGCCGCGCCGTCTGCCCTTCCCTCAACCGCACGAGCGGGCCCGGGATGGTGCCGTTGATCCCGATCGCACGGCTGACCTTGCCGTCGACGCGCATCGTCTGCCGCGCAATGCGAAGTCGAATGTCGTTCCCCGATACCGTCGGAAGCGTCGAGACGATGCCGGCCGAGACCGGCTGCGCCCAGGCGGGATACCATGAAGCCAGCGCCGCCAGTGCCCCGCCGCCCAACGCCCCATTCACGAACCCACGCCTGTCAATCTGCATAAAAATCCCGGCTGCTATTGTTTCTCTCTAGGTCCATACGCGAAGCGGAACCCCGCCCCTCACCTCATTTTTCGTCGAGTATCGCCCGCAACTTGGTGCGGGCCCGATAAAGGCGGGTTTCCACGGTCTTTTCGCTGACCTTCAGAAGGTCCGCCGTTTCCGACTGGCTGAGTTCCTCGACGCCGCGCAGCACCAGCACCTCGCGCAAATTGTGGGGCAATCCGGACATCGCCTTTCGCACGCGGGCCAGTTCCGCGCGGTCGCTGGCTTCGACGTCGGGCGCCGGACCGTCGATCGCCACATCGAACGCGTTTTCAAGCGGCAAGGCGCGCGTGAAAAAGGACCGCACCGCCCGCCGCCGCGCCCAGTCGCGACATTTGTTGAGCGCAATGCGCGAGATCCAGATCCGGAACGACCTCTCGCCGTCATACCGTTCGATTGCAGCGAATGCGGCGACGAAAGTTTCCTGCGACAGATCCATCGCTTCGTCTGCATCGCCAACATGGTGGCGGATGAGGCGGAAGACCGGCGCCTTGTAACGCGCGAGGAGTTCGCGATAAATCTCGTCCCGTCCGGTGCCGGCGAGCGCGGCGAGCTCGCGGTCGCTACATTGCGATAGGTCTAGGCTCACCTTGCATCGGCGGTCAGTGCCTTGACCACGGTTTTGTCGAACATCGCGGCCTGATCGCGGTCGAGCACGGCGCGCATCGCGAACAGATGCTGCAGCGTCTCCTTCTGCAACTCGCCCATCACTTCATGGGTCTCGTCGATCGCTTTGGTGACGCGGGGGCCATAGCCATGCTCGGCCTCGATCGCCTGCGCCAGCCGGATATTCGCGGCGCGCATCTCCAGTTCCAGCGCCTCGCGGCGTGCCGAGAACCGCGCTTCGATCAGGTGAAGCTTCCGTTCCTGAACCGCCGACAGCTTGGCCTCGCTATGAAGGAGCGCGTGCAATTCGGTTTCGTTCGCCCGCGGCGTATCGACAAGCATCCGTCCGACGAACACCCCCGCCACCGCCGCAAAAAAGGCGATAAGACCGACGATCAGAATGCGGCGCAGCGGCGTCATCAGCGTGAATCCAATAGCGTGGACGGCGCCAGCGGGTTTGCGGGGACAAGCGGCGTAAGCGGACTTGCGGCCACCGCAGCCGGAGCAAAGGCACTGCCGGCGACAACCCCGCCGCCGAGCGACACCAGCGCCGCGAGCGCGATGGTACGGCGCATCGCGACGCCCTCGCGCTGCCGCGTTGCAAGCGCGTTCAGGACGCGTGCGTCGAGCGTGTCGAGTTCCGCCGGCATGGCTGCCGCGTTCAAAATCCGAAGTTCATCGTCCATTGGCCTGTCTCGCCGGTCCTTTCAAAAATATGATACGCGCCCCGGCCACTTACCCCTCAACGGCCGCCTGAGGTCGGGGAGACCGTTTTTCCGAGGGCGCACCCATTACCATGCGTATTAGCAGGACGGACATTCAGTTGGAGTTTTTTTATGCACAAGCCGCTTCTCCCCATCCTTGCCGCCGCGCTGATGCTCGCGCCCACCTCGGCGTTCGCGCACGTAAAGCTTGTCGGGTCGACGCCCACGGCCAATGCCGTCGTCGCAAAAGCGACCTCAATACAGCTGAAATTCAATGAAAAGCTCGCTGCCTCGACGGTGAAGACCGAGCTGGTGATGACTGGCATGCCCGGCATGGCCGACCATCCGCCGATGAAGATCCCTTTCACATCGGCGATCGGCAAGGACGGCAAGTCGATGACCCTGGCACTCAAGCGGGCGCTGGTTCCGGGCACCTACAGCGTAAAATGGTCGGCGGCAGGCACCGATGCGCACCGAATGACAGGCGAATTTCGCTTTACCGTGAAATAGGATCGTTGCCGGACAGCGCGCGCGAACGCCCGCGCGCTGTCCGTTCCGCCAGCCATTTAACAATCCTCGTCGGTGCTCCTCGCCGCCAGCCGTCTCATCCTGGAAGACCCTTTGCAGGGGTGATTGTTTTGGCTAGCAAGCAGAGCGTTTCCAATCTTTGCCCACCCGGCAAAGGCGCGTAGCACAGGCCGTCGAGCATGAGCGGAAGCGGAGCATTGAGCGACAGACGACCCGGGCGGCTCTCGCGATGAGCCGGCTGAGCGGCGAACGAGGATGAGCTCCGGACCGATGCCCGGGCGGCGGGCTTTGCTGGCCGGATCCGCAGCGCTGATCGCCGGCGGCCCAGTGTCCGCCCGCGCCGGTACGCGAGACCAATGCGCAGACGGCAAGGCCACGTGGGTCCCGTCCGAGGAACTGGTTCGGGAACTTCCGCGCGTCATGCGGATCGCAGGGGTGCCTGGCGCCGCCATCGCGGTCGTGGACCGCGGGCAGCTCGCCTGGAGCCGGAGCTTCGGCGTAAAAAACATCCTCACCCGCGACCCGGTGCGGGAGGATACATTGTTCGAAGCCGCATCGATGACCAAGCCGGTCTTCGCCTATGTCGTGATGCGGCTAGTCGATGAGAAGCGCCTCGATCTCGACAAGCCGCTCGTCTCGTATCGCCGACCGGCGAATTTGGGTAATGATCCGAATCTCGAGCGCATCACGGCGCGGCATGTGCTGGGGCATTCGACCGGCTTGCCCAACTGGGCTTCCGAGCCGCTGGTCACGAGTAGCGCGCCGGGATCGATCTACACCTATTCCGGCGAAGCCTTCATCTGGCTGCAGCTGGTCGTCGAGACCATCATGGGAATGGGCCTCGACAATGTGATGCGGGCAAAGCTGTTCGACCCGGCCGGAATGTCGCACAGCAGCTTCGGCTGGGACGAGGAGATCGCAAAGTCGGTAGTCTTCGGCCATTCCGAACCTCCGGAGGGCGAGCAGAAACTTCCTCCCCAGCCCACGCGCGAGTTGGGCGACCGGCTGCTTCGGGTCGCATCGAAGTGGCGCAAGCCGATCGCGTTCTGGACCTATGAAGATTCCGTCGCGGCAATGCGCGAGGCGGATCCCGAGACGCCGCCGTCGACACACGACCTGCTCGTCAATTCGGCGGGAGGGCTCCTGATGACAGCATCCGACTATGCGAAGTTCATGGTGCTCATGATGGACCGGCCGGCACGGGCGGACTGGGAGATCAGTGGCACCGCCCGACAGGCGATGCTCACCCCCCTGCTCGACGTGCGCGGGCGCGACATTTCGCGAGGGCTGGGCTGGGAACTCGAAGAATCCTCGGTGGGCCCGCTGTTCCAGCACAGCGGCAGCAATTACGGGATATTCAAGACGCTGGGTGTCGGCGATGCGCGGAACGGGCGGGCGATCGTCGTCTTCACCAACGCCGCGAACGGCAATGCGCTCGCGGCCCGGATCGTTCGGCAGGCTACCGGGATCGACCGGTTAAAGTCCCTGATCTGATCAGCGATGCTGCCGGATCGAGAGGATGATCGACGAGGCGATCGTCCTCAACATATTGTTGGTGCCCCTGGCCGGACTCGAACCAGCACTCCTTGCGGAACCGCATTTTGAGTGCGGCGCGTCTACCAATTTCACCACAGGGGCCCCGCACCTGACGAAGCCAGGTGCGAAGACTTCTCTGTATCGTGGCCAGCCACGATCAGGAAGGCCGCCCCGATAAGCCGGGACGCCCTCTTTTGCCAAGCTATTTCTTGAGCTCTTTCGCCAGCGTCTTCGCGGTCGCCTTGCCATAGGGCGGCTTGAAGCCCGCGAGTCCCGCGACGTCGAGCTTGGGCTGGCGATAGACGGCGCGCGCGTGGCTGAAGGTACGGAAACCATCGACGCCGTGATAATTGCCCATGCCCGAAGGCCCGACGCCGCCGAACGGCAGATCCTCCATAGCATTGTGGAACAAGACGTCGTTGACCGTGACGCCGCCCGAGATCGTCCGCGTCAGCACGCGGTCCTCCTCGCTCTTGTCGTGCCCGAAATAATAGAGGCCAAGCGGGCGGTCGTTGGCGTTCACATAGTCGATCGCGTCGTCGATCGTCTTGTAGGTCTTTACCGGCAGGATCGGGCCGAAAATCTCTTCCTGCATGACTTTCATATCGTCGGTCGGGTTGCGGACGATGTGGAGCGGCATCTTGTGGCCGTTCGAGCTCGCGAAATCCTCGCCGCCCGGATTGACCTCGATCACCTCAGCGCCTTTTTCGCGCGCGTCGGCGAGATAGGACTGCAGCCGGTCATAATTGCGCGTGTTCACCACCGACGTGTAATCATCATTGGCGAGCAGGGTCGGATAGAGCGCGGTCGCGCCTTTCGTCACGCTGTCGATCACCGCGCCTTCCTGATCCTCCGCGACGAGCAGATAGTCGGGCGCAAGGCAGATCTGCCCGGCATTCATCATCTTGCCGAGCGCGACGCGCTGGCCGACGAGATCCTTGTTCGCGCTGCGACCGATAAGGGTTGGCGACTTGCCGCCAAGCTCAAGCGTCACGGGTACGAGATTATCCGCGGCGGCGCGCATGATATGCCTGCCCACGCTCGTCGCCCCGGTGAAAATCATATGGTCGAAGGCAAGTTTCGAGAACGCGACGCCAACATCGGCATCGCCGGTGAACACCGCCATTTCGCTTTCGTCGAAATATTTCGGGACCAGCCGCGCCATCAATGCCGATACATTTTCAGTGAACTCGCTCGGCTTGATCATCGCACGGTTGCCCGCCGCAAGGATGCCCGCCATCGGCACGAAAACCATCCCGACCGGAAAATTCCACGGTGCGACGACGCCGACGACGCCCTTGGGCTGAAAGACGACCTCGGCCTTTGCACCGAGCAGCCCGAGCGGAAAGGTCGGTTTGCGCTTTTCGCCCTTTGACCAGCTCGCCATATGCTTCTTCGCGTGCTTCAGCGCGCTGACCGACGGCATGATATCGGTCATCAGCGTCTGTTCGCGGCTGCGATGGCCGAAATCCTCGCTCACCGCCTTGGCGAAATCCTCGGCATTATCGACGAGCAGGGCAATCGCGCGGTCGATGCGGTCGCCGCGAACGCCAAGGCTTTCGGGCATGGCAGCGGTGAAGCTCGCCTTTTGCGCCGCGAGCACCGCGTGCATGCGCGCCGTTTCGCCGGCAATATCTTGCTTGATTGCGGTGGCCATGACCCATCTCCCCCATTTATCTGTGCGGGCGCCGTTTGATCACGCCACGCGTCGGGTTGCAAGATGAAACCGGCTGCCCATCTAGCCCCTGCCCCTTTCGCAAGTGCAGCAAAGGCGCTAAGCGACCCGCCGACGTATCTTTCCCCTACGGAGTCTCTCGATATGACCGCCACCGATCCCGTCGTCTTCCTCTCCTATGCCCGCACCCCCATGGGCAGCATGCAGGGCAGCCTGTCGGACGCGAGCGCGACCGATCTCGGCGCGACTGCGGTCAAGGCAGCGGTCGAGCGCGCGGGTGTGTCGGGCGACGATATCGAGCGCATCTATATGGGCTGCGTGCTCCCCGCCGGGCTCGGCCAGGCGCCGGCGCGTCAGGCCGCGATCAAGGCGGGCCTGCCCAAATCGGTGCAGGCCACGACCGTCAACAAGGTGTGCGGTTCGGGCATGCAGACCGTGATCATGGGCGCCGAAGCGCTCGCCGCGGGCAGCGTCGACCTGATCGTCGCCGGCGGCATGGAATCGATGACCAACGCGCCGTACCTGCTAAAGAAGCATCGCGGCGGCGCGCGCATCGGTCATGACACCGCGTATGACCATATGTTCCTCGACGGACTGGAAGACGCCTATGAGGCAGGCCGCGCGATGGGCACTTTTGCCCAGGATACCGCCGATGCCTATCAGCTGAGCCGTCAGGCACAGGACGATTATACGCTCGAATCGCTGAGCCGCGCCAAGAGCGCCATCAGCGACGGCGCCTTTGCCAATGAAATCGCGCCCGTGACCATTTCGGGCCGCAAGGGCGACGTCATCGTCGACACCGACGAAGCGCCCGGCAAGGCGATGCCCGACAAGATCCCGACGCTGAAGCCCGCCTTTGCCAAGGACGGCACGATCACCGCCGCGACCAGCTCGTCGATTTCGGACGGCGCCGCTGCCGTGGTTTTAACCCGCCAGTCGGTCGCTGATGCCAAGGGCGCGAAGCCTGTCGCCCGCCTGGTAGCGCACGCCGCGCACGCGCAGGAGCCGAAGGATTTCACCGTCGCCCCCGTCGGCGCGATCAACAAGCTGCTTGCCAAGACCGGCTGGTCGATCGGCGACGTCGACCTGTTCGAAGTCAATGAAGCCTTTGCCTGCGTCGCGATGTTCGCGATGCACGACCTTGGCATCCCGCACGAAAAGATCAACGTCCATGGCGGCGCCACCGCGCTTGGCCACCCGATCGGTGCCAGCGGTACGCGCATCATCACGACGCTGATCGCCGCGCTCCAGCGCCACGGCAAGACGCGCGGTATTGCGAGCCTGTGCATCGGCGGCGGCGAAGCGACCGCGGTGGCGATCGAACTCGTCTGACACGAAAATTCGGAAGGTTGCACGGCGCCGTCGCAAGACGGCGCCGCTTCGTCGTTATGTGCGACAAACTGCGACACTAATGTCCTGAAAATAAACGGCGCATTCCGGCGCCGTTCAATTCGACTCGACTAATCCTTGTTTCAGTCATCGGGCAGTCCCCTCCCCCTGACGGATTGAAAGGATCAACCAATGAAGACCAAATTTCTCACCGTCGGCCTGATCGCAGCTTTGATGGTTCCCGGCGTTGCCGCGGCCCAGACGCGCGGCGAAGTGCGCGACAGCCGCCAGAATGTGCGCGAAGAGCAGCGCGAATTGCGTCAGGCCCAGCGTTACGGCGATCGCAGCGACGTTCGCGAAGAACGCCGTGACGTGCGCGATGCGCGTCAGGAACTGCGTGAAGACAAGCGCGATTGGCGCCGCGACACGCGATACCAGAATTATCGCGCGCCGTTCAAATATCAGTCGTTCCGCGTCGGTTCGACGCTGCGCTCGAACTATTACGCGCCCAGCTATCGTCCGACTTGGGACAGCCGTTGGGGCGTGCCACGCGCCGGTCGCAACCTGACCTACGTGCGTCATTACAACGACCTGCTGCTCGTCAACGAGCGTAACGGACGCGTCGTGAAGATCTATCGCAACCACTTCAACTGGCGCCGCTAAGCGATAAATATCGCTTGGATTCAAAGAGGGTCGATGGGCAACCATCGGCCCTTTTTTGCGGCGGCGATTGTCGTTGCTGCGCGCCCGCGAAAGGCATAGCCTGCGCGAATTCTTGTGGGGGAGACATCGAGATGAAAAAACTGGTTCTGCTTGCCGCGCTCACCGCGCTGTCGGCCTGTTCGCAAAAAACCGAAGAGTCAAAAGACACCGCCGCTGCGCCCGCCGAAACGGCAGCGCTCGCTCCGGCTGCCAACGCTGGGACGGCGCCTGGCAGCTATGACGTCAAGATGGCCGACGGCACGACGGCTTCGACGACGATCAACGCCGACGGCACCTATGTCGATATCGACCCGACAGGAAAGACCGTCAAAAAGGGAAAGTTCGCGCACAAGGACGGCAAGGATTGTTTCGATCCCGACGGCGACGAAGCCGAGGCATGCTGGGCGCTGTCGCCTGTCGCGGCCGATGGCAGCTTCACCGCCACGGCGCCCGACGGAACCGCGGTGACCGTTACGCCAAAGAAGAGCTGATCCAGCGACGGGACTTGGGAGCGGCCGATAGTCGGGGCGACCTTAGTCGCCCCAGATATGGTCGGCCTGGATCCAGCCTTTGCGTCCCTTCACATCGAACAGGCACCAACCGTCCTTGCAATCGGTTATCCGCCCGACGACGCCGGGCTCGGCGCGATAGGCGATTCCCGCTGACGTGCTGGCATCTTCGCGCATCGGCCGGATTTCGCCGGTGACGATCGCGGTGCGCGTGCGGCTCAATAACCGCGCCGCCATCCAGCCTTGCGTCCCGTCAGGATCCTCGATCTTGCGCCAGGTTTCAAAGCGCGCGACGACCTTTACCGGCAGATCCTTGCGCCGATATTCCCATATCACCGGGACATCGGGCGACGGTCCCTTGCGCATCCGCGCTTCATCGACGTTGATCGACGCCCAATAGGGCAGTTCGACGTCGGATTGCGCTGCGGCCGGTCCCACGACGGCCATCAACGCGGCGGATAGTAATATCTGGCGGCTGGTCATCTCTCTGCCTTGTCAAACTCGTGTCCGCAATTCAACCGCTCGCCGCGCAAAAGGCTGCGTTCATCCCCAGTCTTTTCCCGGTTCTTTCGACATTCGCGCACTTGACCACCGCGGCGCGGCGCGCTCTATCGGCGGCCATGCCCGATTCATCCCGCCCGAAACGCCCGCGCGTCATCGTCACCCGCCAGCTGATGCCGCATGTCGAAGCGCGCATGGCCGAATTGTTCGACGTGTCGCTGTCGGCGCGCGACGAGGCCTTTTCGATCGAGCAATTGAAGGCCGCGGTCGCCGACTGCGACGTGTTCGTCCCGACCGTGACCGACCATATCGACGCCGATATCCTGGCGGCGGCGGGCGACCGGCTGAAACTGATCGCCAATTTCGGCGCGGGCGTCGACCATATCGACCTTTCGGCCGCCCGTGCGAAGGGCATCATGGTATCGAACACCCCCGGCGTCTTTACCGAAGACACCGCCGACATGACGATGGCCCTGATCCTCAGCGTCCCGCGCCGGCTGGCCGAGGGCGAGAAGCTGATGCGCTCGGGCTTGTGGGCCGGCTGGGCGCCCAGCGCAATGCTCGGCCACCGCGTCGGCGGCAAATTGCTCGGCATCATCGGCATGGGGCGCATCGGGCTGGCGGTGGCGCGCCGAGCGCGCGCCTTTGGCCTGTCGATCCACTATCACAACCGCCGGCGCCTTCCCGAAGCGATCGAGGAGGAATTGGGCGCGAGCTACCATGCCAGCGTCGATACACTGCTGCGGATCAGCGACATCGTCACGCTCCACTGCCCGCACACCAGCGAGACACACGAAATGGTCAATGCCGCGCGGATCGGCGCGATGAAACCCACGGCCTATCTCATCAACACCGCGCGGGGCGAGATCGTCGATGAAAAGGCGCTCGTTGCCGCGCTTCAGACGGGCCGCATCGCGGGCGCCGGACTCGACGTCTATACGCACGAGCCCGCGGTCGACCCTGCGCTGCTGGCGCTCGACAATGTCGTGCTGCTGCCGCACCTCGGCTCGGCAACGATCGAGGGCCGCGAAGCGTCGGGCGAAAAAGTCATCGCCAATATCCGTGCCTGGTGCGATGGGCACAGGCCGCCCGATCAGGTGCTGGAGGGCTGGGCCTGAGCGCGACTTGTCAGTCGAGGGGCTTGTTTTTCACCGCAGTCTGGTCGGCTTTTTCCATCGCATCGTCATAGGCGGCGATCAACTCATCGAACTTGGTGCGGAAAGCGATGGCTTCCCGGGCGAACGGGATACCGCTCTGTTCGGCAATCGCATCCGATAGCAGCCAGTCGATATGGCGCGCAGCCGCACCCTCGCGGTCGCCGGCCGCGGTATCGCGTTTCAGCGTCAGCATCGCATCTTCGACAAGCTGATAGCGTTTGCTCCACACTTTCAGCCAGTTTTCGCCCTGCTCGCCATAGCGACGCAGCCAGACGATCTGCGGATCTTCGGGGTCGATTTCATCCGCCGCCGCCAGCACGACCTTGATCCGCGCATAGAGCAGTTCCTGGAACAGCTGATCGGGTTCGCGTTTCCACCGCGCCAGCATCGCCGGGTCGGGATTGCTATAATTACCGTCCGGAAACAGGAAGCGGTCGACAAAGATCGGATGATCGAAGGTCAAGGGGCGCAATTCGGGAAATTCGAGATAGACCGCCATCTCGGTATAGGTGCTGGCCTCGCGCTCGTTCCGGAAATTCTTCGCCTCGAGTGTCGCGAGATTGATGCCTGCGATATGGGGCATGTTCGCGGCGTGATAGATTTCATGCAGATAGCGCAGGTCGCGGATCGCCGGATTGGCATAGTCGCACAGCAAAATGCCGCCCCACCATGCCGAGAAATGTGTCCATTCGACCTTTTCGTCCGAGGCCTCATAGAAAATGCGCGGGACGCGGGCAAAGCGCTCGATGAGCCGAAAGACCGCGCCGCCGCTTTCGTGCGACCGGCGGATCGGCCCGTCCGACCACAGCCCCTTCACATAGTCGTGAATATCGTCGGGCCGGATCAACAGGCGGATCGTGTCGGTCTTCACGCGCGGGCACCCCCTTCATTCGCCCATAGATCGAGCAAAGATGGCGCACTGAACGGCGCCATCGCCGGGTCGATCAGGCATGTCATAGCCGGCGTCAGGCACAGCCGCACCACGCGCTCATCCCCGCTTCCGCGGAAGACATTTTTTACAAGGTCGCTCTGCCCCGCGTCAGCCGGCGCGATCCCCAGCAGCATCACATCGGCGGGTGCCAGTCCGGGAACATCGAGCGCCTTGCCGATGCGTCGCGACGCCTCTTCCTGCACCGCGCGATATTGTCGCGGCAGGTCGAACACCCCATGCCGCTTCATCATTTCGGTCGCCCAGGCGAGCGACTGGAGATTTTTGAACCATTTATTGCCGAAAAGCGACGGCATTTCGCTGCGCGAGAATACGCCGCCAACGCGATGATAATAGCCGCCAAAGGGTTTGCTGTGGCTGAACACGAACGCCGGGATGTTGGGCGCGTGGAGATCGATGGCAAAGCTGCGCGCGACACTTCCGACATAGGTCAGATCGGGAATGACCGGCACGCCCGGCCGCTGTTTCGCCATCTGGTCGATAAAGGCCGGAAAATTGTCCCAGACCATGCCGTCGATCGCCGACGGCTGGCTGATCCAGAACATAGCGCCGTCGGGCATCGCAGAGGGCGCCTCACGCCAATTCTGTCGCTGGTGACGCACGACCGCTATACCCAGCGAAGCAGCGTAGGCCGGAAATCCTTCATATTCGCCATCGAAAATATGGATCGAGGGATCGATGCCGCGATCCACACAGGCCGCCAGATATTCGGCCATGATCTTGAATATCCCCTCGCTTGCGCCTGCGGTCGGATAGCGGAAAGGGAAAAGATCGGCCGGAAAGTCTACGACCGGCCGTGCCCATTCGACCCATTTGTCGAAATAGGAGACATGCATGTCGTCCTGCTTTTGGGACCATGGCTCGCGATACATGCCGAAATAGCGGCGGCGCCGGATTTCCTGTTCCGCGACGACCGCCTCGACCGACGATAAGGCAGTCGGCGGCTTTTCTCCGCCATCGACGATCGCAGCGAGCACGGCTTCGGATTCGGGCATCACCAGCGAATAGATCGTACCCGACGCGCCGGCAGCGAGCAAAGCTGCCTTGATATGCGCGTCGGTATAGGCCGGCAGTTCGCCGGGCATCTGGCGATCAATCCCCCGTCAAAATCCGGTCGACAAGTTCCTTCACCGTCGGGGTGAAGTTGTTCGAATAAAAGGGATCGGTCTTGAAATTAAATGCGGCATGCCCCGCAAACATCAGATTTTGCTCGGGATCGCCGCCGTGCGCGATGTCCTGCAGCGTCTTCTGAATACAGAAGCTACGTGGATCGGCGAGGTAGCCGGTGGTGTAGTCGTCATGGTCTTTCCACGACGAAAAGCCGCAATGCGACAGGCAGCCCATGCAATCGGTCTGATCCTTGCGGATCACCGCCTTGTCGCCTTCGGTGACGAAGACGACGGTGTTGTCGGGGGTTTTCAGCGCCTCGGTATAGCCTTCGGCCGCCCAATCGCGCGCGCGGGCGCGGTCATGCGGGGTGACCCAGAAATTCTTGCCTTTCACCCCGACATCGAGCTGGACGATATGATCGCCGGCTTCCTGCTTAGAATAGGGAATCTGCCGCTCCGAGCGTGCTTCGAGATCGCGCAGGAACGGCGTGCGCACCGCGCTGGAGTAAAAGCCCGTCGGCGAGAAGCGGTGCAAAAGCACATCGCCATCGTCGAGCGTGCGAAGGCGATCTTTCCACGCCTGCGGGATCGGGCTTTCCTCGGTCAACAGCGGCCGCGTCCCGTACTGGAAAACGATCTGGCCGAGTTCGGGATTGTCGATCCAGTTCTCCCAGTCGCGCAGATACCAGACGCCGCCGGCCATCACGATCGGCACGCTGTCGGCGATCCCCTCGGCGCGCATCATTTCGCGCACCGCGGCGACGCGCGGATAGGGATCCTGCGGGACCAGCGGATCTTCAGCGTTCGACAGGCCGTTGTGGCCTCCGGCGAGCCAGGGATCTTCGTAAACCACCGCGCCCAAAAGATGCGGCACCTTGTGATAAGCGCGCTTCCACAACGCGCGAAACGCACGCGCCGAACTGATGATCGGCAAATACATGACATTGTGCCGCTCGGCGATTTCGCTCAGCTTGTACGGCATCCCCGCGCCACAGGTGACCCCAGCGACCATCCCCTTGGTGCGCGCGAGCACACCTTCGAGAATCTGCTGCGCGCCGCCCATTTCCCAGAGCACATTGATATTGATTGCGCCCTTGCCGCCCGACACCTCATACGCGCGTTCGACCTGCGCCACCGCGCCTTCGATGCCATATTGGATCAGCTCTTCGTGGCGTTCACGCCGGGTCAGCGCGCTGTAGATTTGCGGGACGATCTTGCCCTCGGCGTCATAGCTGTCGGCGTTGACGGCCGACACGGTGCCGATGCCGCCGGCAGCCGCCCAGGCGCCGCTCGACATATGGTTCGTCGCCGACACGCCCTTGCCACCCTCGACCAACGGCCAGACTTCGCGTCCGCCGTAAAGGATGGGCTTCAAACCTTTGAACATTCTAAATCTCTTTCTCTCCACCGGTCGCGTCCCGCTGACCAGCCCCCTTTGCCGTTTCCGTAAGCGGAACACGGCCATGAAAGTCAATGGTCGCGCCGCCTAATCCCCGGAGAAAAGGCGGCGTCCCCGAAGGGCGCGACCATAGAGATTTTCATAGGCTGCGACCATGGTAGATTCGGCGAAGCGTTCGGCGGCGACGCACCGGTTGGCCGCGCCCGTTTGCACACGCAGTTCGGCGTTCATGGCTAGTTCCGCCAGAGCGCCGCGAAAGGCCGCCTCGTCGGTCGCGATGAAACGGCGGTTTTCGTCCGACACCATCGACGACACGTCGCCGACATTGGGGCTGACGACGGGCAATGCCGCCGCCATCGCCTCAATTACCGCTATTGGCGCCTGCTCGCTTTGCGACGACAGCGCCAGCATATCGAAATGACCGATCCAGCGCGCGGGTTCCGACATAAAGCCCGGCATCACCAGCCGCTCGCCCATCCCGCACGCCGCCGCTTCGGCCGCAATGGCTGCGCGTTCGGGGCCCTCGCCGACGATGACCAGCCGGACATTGGCGGGCAACGTGGCGACCGCGCGGACGAGGCGCGGCAAATCCTTCACCTTGCGCAGACCTGCGACGGTGCCGATCACCACGTCGCCCTCGCGCCGATCCAGTCCCGGAAGCGCGGCCGATGGCCTCGCTTCATAAGCTTCGGTGTCGATCCCGTTGCGGATCACCACCGTGCGGCGCACGGCGCTCCACTCGTCGGCCGCGATCCGCTCGAGCAGCGCCGAAGGCACGATCAGCGCCTCGGCGGTCGGCAACGCCAGCCTGCGAAAGCCGTTGCGCTTCCAGTTGCGCTTGACGCTCTCGTCCTCGTTAAATCCATCCTCATGGTGGATCAGTGGCGGGAGGTGACGGAACGGCGCAAAAATGCGATGTGCCATCACCCCGTCCATCGATCCCCAATTATAGCTGAGGACAAGGTCGAACTGCTGCATGTAACGCGCGAGATCGCGGTAGCGCGCCGGTCCGGGCTTGCCATGCAGCGGTGGCGCATCGGCCGGAAATTCAACATCGATGCCAGGGTCGATCGAATCGCGCGCGCCCATCGCATCGGGCACCGCCGACAGAATGACGTGGCGCGCGCGCGATCCCATCAGATTCATCAGCCGCACCGCGCGCGCTTCCTTTCCGCCCAGCGAAAAGCTCGAATGGAGGTGCAACAGGCGGACGGAACGATTGCCGGTCACGCGGCGGGTAATTCCACCGCCCAGGCATCGATCGCGGCTCGTGCTTCGGGCTCGTCCATCGTCGGTGCATGCCCGACCCCCGGAACCTCGACCAGTCGCGCCCGCGGCAGTTCGGCGACCATCTTCTCGCCCGCGGATCGCGCCAATATATCCGACAACTCGCCGCGTAGGACCAGCAGCGGAATGTCTCCGAGCGCGCGGTACGCCGGCCAGAGGTCGACTGCCGTCTCGCTCGTCGGCGCGCGCAAGGGCGCCGCGATCTGTTTGTCGTAATCGGCCACGATCCGTCCCTCGGCGGTCAGCCGGTGGGTTCGCTTGGTCAGCCGCAGCCAGTCATGGATTTCATAGCCCGGATAAACCGCCCTGTTGAGCTCCGCCAAGGCGCGCGCGGCATGCATCCACGTCGGCTGGCTGCCGCCGGCGCCGATATAGTCGCGGATCCGCTCCAATCCCGTCACCTGGAGTTCGGGCCCGACATCGTTCAGAACCGCGCCGACCAGTCGCCCAGGCAGTGTCGCCGCCATCAGCATCGCGACCAGTCCGCCGAGCGAGGTGCCGATCACCGCAAAGCGTTCGACCTCCAGTTCGTCGAGCATCGCGACGACATCCTGCACATAGGTGAGCGGGACATAGGTCATGGGATCCTTGGCGAAGGCACTTTCGCCTCGCCCGCGAAATTCGATCACGATCACTTTGCGATGTCGCGCGACATGCGGCGCCAGCATCTCGAAATCGCGGGCGTTGCGCGCCAGCCCCGGCATGCACAGGATCGGCGGCGCGCCTTCGTCCCCTTTGGGCCCCGCATAGACCCGCGCGTGCAACCGAACGCCGTCGGACGACCACCAATATTGGTCCGACCAGTCGCGGCGGCTGTCCTGTTTGGCCAATATGGCACGTCCCCTTGTATCGCGTATCAGCATGTCCCGGCACGCGGGACTCGTCCGCGTCTATCGCCAACCCTGCCGCGCGGCGCAAGCAATCCCTCGCATGCACCCACCACAGGTTGCCGTCGCCGCCTTTCACCGATAAGACCCGAGCGACCATGAGCGAGCCCCTGATTTCCTTCGAACCCGCAACCGGCGAAGAGCTCTGGCGCGGACCGGTCAGCGATGTCGACCATGAGGTCGAAATCGCCCACAGCGCCTGGCCCGAATGGGCTTCCAAACCCGTTACCTTCCGCACCGAAACGCTGCGCCGCTTCGTCGACCGCGTAAAGGCCGAGGCAGAGCCGTTCGCCGACCTGATCGCGCGCGAAACCGGCAAACCTTTATGGGAAGCGCGTACCGAGGTCGAGTCGGTCACCAACAAGGTGGATATTTCGGTCAAAGCCTATGGCGAGCGCACGCCCAATCGCCGCATCGAGGGCGCGATGGGATTGCGCAACGCGGTGCGTCACAAACCACATGGCGCGCTCGCGGTGCTTGGCCCGTATAATTTTCCGGCGCATCTGCCCAACGGCCATATTGTCCCGGCACTGATCGCGGGCAATTCGGTGCTGTTCAAACCGTCCGAAAAGACGCCCGCGGTCGGCGCGAAGCTTGTCGAGCTTTTCCATAGCGCGGGTGTTCCCCAAGAGGTGCTCCGCCTCGTCATCGGCGGTCCCGAAACCGGCAAGGCGCTCGCCGGTCACGAAGGCATCGACGGTCTCCTCTTCACCGGCTCGGCGCGCACCGGCCTTGCGCTCAATCGCCAGTTCGCCGGCCAACCGGGCAAGATGCTCGCCCTCGAAATGGGCGGCAACAATCCGATCGTCGTGTGGGACACCGCCGATATCCGCACCGCGGCGATCATCGTGGTCCAGTCGGCGTTTCTCAGCGCCGGGCAACGATGCAGCAACGCGCGCCGGCTGATCGTGCGCGACAGTCTCGCCGACGCGCTGATACAGGAGGTTTGCAGCCTCACGAACCGGCTGATCGTCGATCATCCGCATGCGGAACCCGCACCGTATATGGGGCCGGTGATCGACAATGAAGCTGCCGATGGGCTGACCGAAAGCTTCCTGATCCTGATGTCGAATGGTGGCAAGGTAATCCGTCACATGACTCGCCCGCTCGCGGACCGCCCCTTCCTGACACCCGGTATCATCGATGTCACCGCGATGCCCGAACGCCCCGACATCGAGCTGTTCGGCCCGCTGCTCCAGGTGGTCCGCGTCGACAGCTTTGAGGCCGCGATCGCCGAGGCGAACAACACCGCCTTCGGCCTGTCGGCGTCACTGATCGGCGGCACCCCGCAGCTTTACGACCAGTTCTGGGCCAATGCGCGTGCGGGCGTGATCAACTGGAACCGCCCCACCAACGGTGCGTCGTCGGCTGCGCCCTTCGGCGGCATCGGCTTGTCGGGCAATCATAGGCCCAGCGCCTTCTACGCCGCGGACTATTGCGCCTATCCGGTGGCGTCGGCCGAAAGCGACGCAATGCGGGCATCGATCGGTGTCGGCTTGCGGGACCCCGAGGGTCCGCAACTGGTGCTCAAGAACTACAATTAAGCTCTTTCGTCATGCCGGACTTGATCCGGCACCCATTCCGGCGATGGAAGCGTGGCCCCCGGGTCAAGTCCGGGGTGACGAAGATGGGGCGGCAATTTTACCTTCATCGGCGCCAAAAAAGCCTGCTTTGCGATTCCGCCGGTGCCAGACCATTTACAGTGCATGGAAAAGACTATTCCTTTTGAAGGCAAGCTCTGGCTTGTCGGTGCCGGGCCGGGTGATCCCGACCTCTTGACGCTGCGTGCCGCGCGCTTGCTCACGACGGCAGACCTCGTCGTTCATGACGGACTCGTCGGCGACGGCGTGCTCGCGCTGATCCCGTCGCATATTGAACGGATCAGCGTCGCCAAGCAGCGCAGCCGCCACACGATGAAGCAAGATCTCATCAACGAACTGCTGGTTCGCGAAACGCTGGCCGGGAAGCAGGTGGTGCGCCTGAAGGGCGGCGACCCGTTCATCTTCGGCCGCGGTGGCGAGGAGCTTGAGGCCGCGCGCAACGCAGGTGTGGCGTGCGAAGTCGTCCCCGGGATCACCGCTGCCGCTGGCTGCGCCGCACAGGCTGGCCTCCCCCTCACCCACCGCGAGGATGCGAGCGCTGTGAGCTTCGTCGCTGGCCAGTGCAAGGATCTGACCGACCAGGACTGGTCGGGCCTCGCGGGACACGGCCGCACGCTGGTGATCTACATGGGCCTCGCCAGCGCAACCGCCATTGCCGACAAGCTGATCGCCGATGGCGTCTCGCCGGGCCTTCCCGTCGCGGTAGTCGAACGCGGCACCACCGCCGACGCGCGCGTCCTCCGTACCCTGCTCACCGATCTCGGCGACCTTGTCATACGCGAGAAGGTTCAAAGCCCCTCGCTCATCATCGTGGGCAAGGTCGCGGCACGCGCCGACGCGCTCGACTGCCTCGGCGCGCCGGGTGTTGCCGCTCAAATAAGGGATTTCACATGAAGCTGCTCACGGGCAATGACCTGAAAACAGGATTTGTCACCTGGTGGACCGGCGCCGACTGGTCGCTGCATATCGAGGACGCCGCCGACGTCGGTGAAGCCGGCGAGGCAATCCTCGCCGCCGAGGAAGGCGCGCGCCGCGTCAACGCGCCGTACATCATCAATGGCGAGGCGACTGCCGATGGCCCGCGCCCCGCGCACATCAAGGACCGCATCCGCGCGCTGGGCCCCACCGTGCGTCCCGACCTGACTTTGAAACCCGCCGATCCTGCGGCCGGCGACTGGGTGATCTGATATGTATAAATATGACGAATATGACCATGCGATGGTCGATGCCCGCGTCGCCGAATTTTCGGACCAGGTACGCCGCCGCCTCGCGGGCGAGATCACCGAGGATCAGTTCAAGCCGCTGCGCCTGATGAACGGTCTCTATCTCCAGCTTCACGCCTATATGCTGCGCGTCGCGGTGCCTTACGGCACGCTCGACGGCCGCCAGATGCGCATGCTGGCACATATCGCGCGCAAATATGACCGCGATTACGGCCATTTCACCACGCGCCAGAATATCCAGTATAACTGGATCAAACTAGAGGATGCGCCCGCGATCCTCGAAGATCTGGCATCGGTCGAGATGCACGCGATCCAGACGAGCGGAAATTGCATCCGCAACATCAGCTCGGACCAGTGGGCCGGCGCGGCTGCCGACGAGATTACCGATCCGCGCCCATGGGCCGAACTGCTTCGCCAATGGTCGAGCTTCCACCCCGAATTCAGCTATCTGCCGCGCAAGTTCAAGATCGCAGTGATCGCGGCGGAGGAAGATCGCGCCGCGATGCGCCTCCACGATATCGGCATCCAGATCGTCGAGAAGGACGGACAGCACGGCGCCGCCTTCTACGTCGGCGGCGGTATGGGCCGCACCCCGATGATCGCACCCCTGATCAACGATTTCGTACCGCTCGACGACATGCTGAGCTATGCAGAGGCGTGCCTGCGCGTCTACAACCGCTACGGCCGCCGCGACAATATCTACAAGGCACGCATCAAGATCCTGATCCACGAACTGGGCGCCGACGAATATCGTCGCCAGGTCGAGGAAGAGTTCAAGCATGTGAAGTCGCTGGGTATCGATCCGCCCAAGGCCGAATTCGACCGCATCGCCGCGCAATTCGCGCCGCCGCCGCTCGACGCCTCCGCGCCCGATGACATCGACCGCAGCGATCCCGACTTCGCCGTCTGGGTCGATCAGAATGTCGCGAAGCACAAGGTTCCGGGTCATGCGATCGTCAACATCAGCCTGAAGCCCGTCGGCGGCATCCCCGGCGATGCGTCGTCGGCGCAGATCGACCTGATGGCCGACCTTGCCGAAAAATACAGCCATGACGAACTGCGCGTCACCCATGCGCAGAACATCGTGCTGCCGCACGTCCGCAAGGCCGATCTCTACGCCGTCTGGCAGGCGCTCGATGCGGCCGGGCTCGCGACGCCGAACCTCGATCTGATCAGCGACATCATCGCCTGCCCCGGCCTTGATTATTGCAGCCTCGCGAATGCACGCTCGATCCCGGTCGCGCAGAAGATCGCGCAGCGCTTCGCGGATCCGGTGCGCCAGCGCGACTTGGGCGAGCTCAAGCTCAAGATTTCGGGCTGCATCAATGCATGCGGGCATCACCATGCCGGCCACATTGGCATCCTCGGCGTCGATCGCAAAGGCACCGAAAACTACCAGCTGTCGCTCGGTGGATCGGGCGCAGAGGATGTGAGCCTCGGCACGATCACCGGTCCCGGGTTCGACGAGGATGGCGTCGTCGACGCGATCGAGCGCGTCACCGACAAATATCTGGAAACACGCACCGAGGGCGAACGCTTCGTCGATACCTTCCGCCGCGTCGGCATGGCTCCGTTCAAGGAGGCGATCTATGGTTGAGCATATCCACACGGACGGCGAAGAGCCCGCAGTCACCCTCGACGCCTTCCTGTCGCAATCGAACGCGACCGCGGTCCGGCTCGAACCCGATGAGGACGCGCGCGCGCTGATCCCGCATCTCGACCGGCTGGCGCTGATCGAAGTCGCATTCCCCAAGTTTCGCGACGGCCGCGGCTATTCGTCCGCGCGTATCCTGCGCGAGGCGGGTTATGTCGGGGAATTGCGCGCTCAGGGCGACGTGCTCGTCGACCAGATCGCTTATCTGAAGCGCTGCGGTTTCGATACGTTCGCACCCGAAAAAGAGCTTAATTCGGCCGATGTCGAGGCTGCGCTGTCGCGCTGGCCCGAACATTATCAGGGCGCCGCCGACGGCGCGGTGCCGATCTGGAAACTGCGTCATGGCTAGCAAGACCGCATCCGAGGACCGCACCCGCGACCGGATCGACGTGGCGCCGCGTTTCACACAGGCCGACGTCATTCGCCTGAACAACCTGTTCCGCGGCCAGGATGCCGCCGAAGTGGTCGCGAGCGTGATCGGTGCGGGCCTGCTGGGCGAGACCGCGATTGTCTCGAGCTTTGGCGCCGAGAGCGCGGTGCTGCTGCATCTGGTGGCGCAGGTGGCGCCCGACATGCCGGTGCTGTTCCTCGATACCGGCAAGCATTTCCCCGAAACGCTCACCTATCGCGACACGCTCGCGGCGCGACTGGGGCTCAATATCGTCAATCTGACCCCGGATACGGACGATCTGGCGAGCAAGGACGCGACCGAACTGCGATGGTCGTACGACCCCGACGGTTGCTGCGAAATCCGCAAGGTCAAGCCGCTCGAAAAGGCGATGGCCGATTTCGACGCCTCGATCACCGGCCGCAAGGGGTTCCAGTCTTCCACCCGCCAAGGCCTGCCGCGCTTCGAACTCGACGGTACGACAGGTCGGTTGAAGTTCAATCCGCTCGCCAACTGGACGCGCGCCGAACTCGACGCCTATTTCGAAGCGCATGATCTGCCGCGCCATCCGCTCGAGGCCGAAGGCTATCCCTCGATCGGCTGCTCACCGTGCACATCGAAAGTCCAGCCGGGCGAAGACCCGCGCTCGGGCCGCTGGCGCGGCTGGGACAAGACCGAATGCGGCATCCATGAAGTGGTGACGCCGATCGACGACGACCCGGCGAACGATCCGGCATTCTAAACCGCTCTATTCATAATCCTCGAACGCCTGACTGTCGTCGGCCAGGTCGCTGAACTTCGTCGTCTTCGCCTCGAAGTGCAGGCGCACCTTGCCGGTCGAACCGTGGCGTGATTTTGCGATGATCACTTCAGCGAGTCCGAAAACGCGCTCCATCTCGGCGGCCCATTCTTCGTGCTGCGCGTGGATTTTGACATCGTCGCCCTCCATCGGACGTTTGGGCTCGCGGGAGCCGACATAATAATCCTCGCGAAACACGAACAGCACCATATCCGCGTCCTGCTCGATCGAGCCCGATTCGCGCAGATCGGACAGCATCGGCCTTTTGTCTTCGCGCTGTTCGACCGCGCGGCTGAGCTGCGACAGCGCCATCACGGGCACATGAAGTTCCTTCGCCAGCGTCTTCAAACCACGCGAAATTTCCGAAATTTCCTGCACGCGATTATCGCCGCTCTTCGATGTCCCCTGAAGCAGCTGCAAATAATCGACGACGATGAAGCCGATACCATGACGACGCTGCAGACGCCGAGCGCGGGTGCGCAGGCCCGCGATCGTCAGGCCCGGCGTGTCGTCGATGAACAGCGGCAAGGTCTGGAGCTGCTGCGCCGCGCGGCTCAACTGCTGGAACTGCTCCTTGCTGATCTTGCCCATGCGCAGCGCCTCGCCCGACACCCCGGATTGTTCGGCAAGCACGCGCGTTGCAAGCTGGTCCGCCGACATTTCGAGGCTGAAGAAAGCGACCTTCGCGCCCATATTCTTCTCGGGCGGAATGCCGTCGTCCTCATCGCGGCGGAAACGCTCGGCGGCGTTATACGCGATATTCGTCGCCAGCGAGGTTTTACCCATGCCGGGACGCCCCGCAAGGATCATCAAATCCGAATTGTGCATGCCGCCGATCTTGGCATTCATGCTGCCAATGCCGGTGGTAATACCCGACAGATGACCGCCCGAGTTGAGCGCGCGTTCGGCCGCTTGCAGCGCGGCGAGGCTCGCCGCGCTGAAGCTCTTGACCGATCCCATCTCGGCTTCGCCGCCCGCAACGCGGTACAGCGCGGTTTCGGCTTCCTCGATCTGCGATTGCGGATCGACACGCTCGCTGGTGTCGAGCGCATTGTCGACGAGCACGCGTCCGACGCCGACAAGTTCGCGGAGCAAAGCGAGGTCGAAAATCTGCCGCGCGAAATCGCGCGCGCCGATCAGGCCGGCGCCACTGCCGGTGAGTTGCGCGAGGTAACCGACCCCGCCAACCGCCTTCATCGCCTCGTCAGCCTCGAAAAAGGGCTTGAGCGTTACGGGCGTCGCGATGCTGTTGCGCTCGATCAGCGCCATCGTCTGCTGGAAAATGCGGCCATGGAGCGGCTCGAAGAAATGGTCGGGGGTCAACGCGACGGGCAAATCCTCGACGACTCGATTGTCGATCAGGATCGCGCCGAGAAACGCGGCCTCAGCCTCGATATTGCGCGGCAATTGGCGGTCATCCCCGGTATTTGCCGAGGGAGCGAGGCGGACGACATCTAACATGACGCCACAATGCGACGACGGCGCCAACGGCGCAACCGTCATCACCATGCCCCCGATGCACCTGTGGACTGTTTCGGGATAAGTCGTCCCTTGCCCTTCGGCGCCGGCCAAGTAGAAGCACGAACAGCATGAGCGAAGCGGACCCCTCGAAACAACGGATCATTTCGGTCGAACTCGACGAGGGTTCGATCGTCTGGCGCAATCCCGATGTCGAACAGGAACGCCGCGTCGCGATCTTCGACCTGATCGAGGACAATAAGTTCGTGCCGCAGCGCGGGCATGACGACGGCTATGCCGGCCCTTATCGCCTGATGCTGCGTGTCGAAGAGGGCCGCCTTATCTTTGAAATCAGCCGCGAAGATGGCTCGCCGCTAGAAGCGATCATCTTGGGACTGGGTCGCTTTCGCCGCCCGATCCGCGACTATTTCGCGATCTGCGACAGCTATTATCAGGCGATCAAGACGTCGACTGCGCAGCAGATCGAAACCGTCGACATGGCGCGGCGTGGCCTGCATAACGAGGCGGCCGAAATGCTGATGGATCGGCTCGACGGCAAAATCGCAGTTGATTTCGATACGGCGCGGCGGCTGTTCACGCTGATCTGCGTGCTTCACATCAAAGGTTAGGCATGGCGACGGGGGTGATCAGGGGCAATCGACCGGCAAAGCCGGACGGCGATTGGCGCGCCTCAATCGCGCGCGCGCTGCGCAAGGTCGGCGCCTCCATCGTGCTGTTGCTGCTAGCCGCCGGCCTCGCTTTGTGGTGGGCGGCGCGCTGGACCCCCGACCGCACGCTCTATCCGACGCAAGGCGTCACGATCGACGCGGGCAATGGCGATGTCCATTGGGGATCGATTAAGGCCGCGGGCGCCGATTTTGCCTATATCATGGGCACCGACGGGTCGGCGGGCATCGACCCGGCCTTCGTGCGCAACATGGCCGCGGCGCGCGAGGCGGGCGTGCAGGCCGGCGCGATTCACCGTTACAGCCTCTGCCAGCTCGCGACCGATCAGGCCGCGAACTTCATCCGCCATGTCCCGCGCCGCGCCGACGCGCTGCCCGCGGTCGTGTGGCTCGATTATGACGATCGCTGCCCTGACCGGCCGACACGCGCGCTGCTGCTGTCCGAACTCGCGACCTTCCTCGCGCAGATCGAAGCGCATATGGGCAAGCGCAGCCTGATCGCGCCCGGACCGGCGTTCGAGAGCGATTACAAGGTGACCCGGGGTATTGCCCGGACGACCTGGCTGCGCCGCGATTTCTTCGAGCCCGATTATGGCGCACACCCTTGGGCTATGTGGCAGGCGAATGACTATGTCCGCCTGTCAGGTGCCGACGGCACCGTCGGCTGGAACGTTTTGCGCCCGCAAGGAGAGATGCCATGACCGAGGACCGCGATGCGCTGATCGAAGCCGCGCGCGACGCCGCGAGCCGCGCCTATGCCCCTTATTCGGGTTTCCATGTCGGCGCCGCGCTGCTGCTCAAAAATGGCGATGTCGTCACCGGCGCCAATGTCGAAAACGCCAGCTATGGCCTGACGCTCTGCGCCGAAACCGTGGCGGTGGCGAAGATCGTCAACGAGGGGTGGATCGGCGAACTCGCCGAGGTCGCGATTATCGGCGGGCGCCCCGACGGCGATGCGTTGCTCGGCAGCGATCCGGTCAACCCATGCGGTCGCTGCCGCCAGATCCTTAACGAAGCCGCCGAGCGGTCGCAAACCGACATCCTCGTCCATTGCGCATCGGGCGATGGCAAGGAAGTCAGGACTTACCGACTCAGCCAATTGCTGCCCGCCGCCTTCGGTCCCAAGGATCTTGGGCTGATTAAATAGGGACTGTCCCTATTTAATGACTGACCGCTTGCGCAATCGCGCTCCCCCCGACAAGACAGCGCCATGGCCATTCTTTCCGACAAATGGATTCGCGAAGCCGCCCGGACGCAGGGCATGATCGAACCGTTCGTAGAGGCGCAGCGCCGCGACGGCTGTATCAGTTACGGGCTCTCCTCCTACGGCTATGACGCGCGCGTCGCGCCCGAGTTCAAGATCTTTACCAACGTCGATTCGACGATCGTCGATCCCAAGGATTTCGACCCGAAGAATTTCGTCGACCGCGAAACCGACGTTTGCATCATCCCGCCGAACAGCTTCGCGCTCGCGCGTACGGTCGAATATTTTCGCATCCCGCGCGACGTGCTCGTCATCTGCCTCGGCAAATCGACCTATGCACGCTGCGGCATCATCGTGAATGTCACCCCGCTCGAACCCGGCTGGGAAGGTCATGTGACGCTCGAATTTTCGAACACCACCCCGCTGCCCGCCAAAATCTATGCCAATGAAGGCGCGTGCCAGTTCCTCTTCCTGCAGGGCAATGAACCCTGCGAGATCAGTTACGCCGACCGCGCGGGCAAATATATGGGCCAAAAAGGCGTGACGCTGCCGAAGCTTTGATACGACTTACGCCATAATACTTGCCCTCGTCGCCGGAGTTGATAACGTTCCCAGAAATCATAATATGGGGACGAGGTCATGAAATTCCGTGTCGCAGCACTGGCGCTCACCGCGCTGCTTTCCTCCCCCGCTCATGCCAGAGGCTTTCTGAAAGTCGACGGCACGCAGATCGTCGACGACAGCGGCAAGCCCGTCATTCTGCGCGGTATGGGGCTCGGCGGCTGGATGCTCCAGGAAGGCTATATGCTGAAACTCGGCGAGGTCGGGCAGCAGCATAAAATCCGCGCAAAGCTGGTCGAGCTCGTCGGCGAGAAGCGCACCGCGGAATTTTACCGCGCCTGGCTCGACAACCACACGACCGAGGCCGACATCGCCGCGATGGCGAAATGGGGCTTCAATTCGGTACGCCTGCCGATCCATTTCGACCAGCTCACCCTGCCCGCCGACAAGGAGCCCCAGGCCGGTCGGGATACATGGCATGAGGACGGCTTCACGCGCATCGACCGCCTTCTCGAATGGAGCAAGGCGAACCGCATTTACCTGATCCTCGACCTCCACGCCGCGCCCGGCGGTCAGGGCAACGACCTTGCCATCTCCGACCGCGACCCCGCCGAACCATCGCTCTGGCAAAGCGAAGAGAACCAGCGCAAGACCGTCGCACTGTGGAGCAAGCTCGCCGCGCGTTACAAGAGCGAGCCATGGGTCGGCGGCTACGACCTGATCAACGAGCCCAATTGGAGCTTTGCGACCCCCGGCAAGGGCAATGGCTGCGACGAGACCGAGAACAGATCGGTCTGGAGCCTGCAACGGCGGATCACCGCCGCGATCCGGGCGGTCGACAAAAAGCATATCGTGATCATCGAAGGGAATTGCTGGGGCAATAATTACAAAGGCCTGCCGCCCGCGTGGGATGCCAATATGGTACTGAGCTTCCACAAATATTGGAACCGTAACGACGAAGCGAGCATCGCCGAGATCAAGGCGCTGCGCACCCGTTACGGCCGCCCGATCTGGCTCGGCGAGTCGGGCGAGAACAGCAATGGCTGGTATCGCGATGCGATCGCGCGCGTCGAGGGCGACGGCATCGGGTGGAATTTCTGGCCGCTCAAGAAAATCGGCTTCAACCAGCCGCTCGAGATCATCGCCGGCGACGGCTGGATGCAGATCGTCGCATGGATGACCGGCAAGGGGCCGAAGCCAGAGGCCGATGCGGCCTTTGCCGCAATGATGCAACTTGCCGAAAACAGCCGCTTCGACAGGAACATTCCGAAGCCCGATGTCATCGATGCGATGCTGCGTCAGCCGCACGACCCCGCCACCCGCCCCTTCACCGCCCGTCTGCTCGACAAGACGCCGTTGACGATCCGCGCCGCCGATTATGACCTGGGGCCGCCCGAAGAAGCCTATCACGACAGGGTCGATGCCAATTATCATGTCGCGACGGGCGGCGAGCGGACGCCATGGAACAATGGCACGACCTATCGCAACGACGGGGTCGATATCGCACGCGACGCCGACGCCGCCCCCTATGTCGACGATTTCGTCACCGGTGAGTGGATGCGCTACAGCGCCGATGTCGCAAAATCCGGCCGCTGGACGGTAACCGCCCGGGTGCGATCGGCAAAAGGCGGGCGTATCGGCATCGACGAGCGCGGGGTCGCGATTCCGTCCGGTACCGCGTGGCAGATGATCAAACTTGCCGACGTCGACTTGCCCGCCGGGCCCGGCACTGCAACGCTGCGCGCGATCGATTGCAGCGATTGCGAGGTAGCCGAACTGATCTTCACCCCGCGCTAGAGCGGAACCACTCCGCCCGCCCGCGCGTCCTGTCTGCACAAGCGGACGGGGGCCTGCTGTGGAGAATAGTTTATGTCCATGCTTGCCGTCTTTATCGGTCGCCTGTTCATCGCCGTGATTTTCATCGTGTCGGGGATCAACAAGCTGATCCATGTGTCCGACACCAGTTCCATGATTGCGAGCGCGGGTTTGCCCGGCGGCCTCGCGATTCCGGTTGGGATCTTCGAACTCGTCGCCGGGGTCTGCATCGCGCTCGGCATCGCAGCGCGGCTGTGGTCGATCCTGCTCGCGGGCTTTGTCCTCGCCACCATCCTCTTCTTCCACCGCGAGGTCACCGATCCGGTTCAGGCCATGGCAGCGATGAAGAATCTGGCGATCGCCGGCGGCCTGCTCTGCCTGTTCGGCTATGGCCATACCCGCTGGAGCTATGACGCGCTGCGTCAGCGCCGCCGCGACGAGCTGACGGCGCACCAAACGGAACAACGCGCCACCGAGGCCGAGCTACGCGCGGCGCGCGCCGAGGGTCGCGCCGAAGCAGCCGGCACACCCGTCGTCGTCGAAAAGCGCCCCTTCTGGCGCCGCTAGACCTTCGAGCTTGGCAAGCTTCCTCGCCTGCGCTAGCCTCCACTTAACGTTTACGTAAAGGGAGTATGGCCATGGCGGGGACCCGCGAATTCGACATCATCGTCTATGGCGCAACTGGCTTCACCGGGCGCCTTGTCGCCGAATATCTCGCCAGTCATTATGCGGGCCGCAAGGACGCGCCCAAATGGGCGATGGCGGGACGCAGCGCCGACAAGCTTGCCGAAGTCCGCTCGCTTGTCGGCGCGCCGAAGGACACGCCACTGATCGTCGCCGACGCGAGCAATCCGGCCAGTCTCGACAGCATGGCGGCGCGAACGCAGGTCGTGTTGACGACCGTCGGCCCCTACCAGCTTTATGGCACCGAACTCGTCGCCGCGTGCGTCAAGGCGGGCACCGCCTATGCCGACCTCTGCGGCGAGCCCGGCTGGATGCGCGAGATGATCGACGAATATCAGGACGCGGCCAAAGCGTCGGGCGCGCGCATCACCTTCAGCTGCGGGTTCGACAGCATTCCCTTCGACCTCGGCGTCCATTTCCTGCAAGCTGAAGCAATCAAACGCCACGGCAAGCCCGCGCCGCGCGTCAAGGGTCGCGTGCGCAAGATGGCGGGCGGCGCGTCGGGAGGCACGATCGCGAGCCTTACCGAGACGATGAAGGCGATCGCGCGCAAACCCTCGCTCGCGCTTCTGCTCAAATCCAGTTTCGCGCTGACCCCGGGTTTCGAGGGACCGTCGCAGCCGACCGGATTGATCCCCGAATATGACAGCGCGACGGGCACCTGGACCGCGCCGTTCGTGATGGCGGCGATCAATACCAAGAATGTCCACCGCACGAACTTCCTGCTCGGCCACGCATGGGGTGCCGACCTTGTCTATGACGAGATGATGATGACGACGATCGGCGACGCCGGAAAGGCGATGGCGGAAGCGATTGCGAAGGCGAACCCGTTCGGCGAGTCGAAGCTGAAACCCGGCGAAGGCCCGAGCAAGGAAGAGCGCGAAAACGGCTTCTATGACGTCCTGTTCATCGGTGAATATCCCGACGGTACGACGGTTCGCGCAAGCGTGCAGGGCGATCGCGATCCCGGCTATGGCTCGACGTCAAAGATGCTCGCCGAAACCGGCATCGCGCTGCTCGCAAACAAAGGCGAAGGCGGCGTATGGACCCCGGGCGCGCTGCTCGGCGATGCGCTGATCGACCGGCTCACCGCCAATGCGGGCCTGACCTTCCGGATCGAGGAATGACGACAAGATGACAACCTCTCCCAGCGCCCTCGACGCGCTGCTTTCGACACTGCGTACCGAAGAGGGCGTGGCAAAAGCGCATATCGACGAAGGGTGGATGCAAGGGCGGACCGCCTATGGCGGGATCAGCTCGGCGGTCGCGCTGGCGGGCACGATGGCGCTCCATCCGACCGAAACGCCGCTCCGTTACGCCCAGATCAGCTTCGTCGGCCCGGTGGGTGGTGATTGCACGGTGAATACGCGCGCGCTGCGCCAATCGAAATCGAGCCTGTTTGTCGATGCCGGCGTATCGAGCGACGCGGGGTTCGGCACCGCCGCTGTTTTCGCCTTCTCCGGCGACCGCAAAAGCCACCTCGACCATAATCGCTTGACCATGCCCGATGCGCCCGACCCCGATAAGTTGGCGGCGGTGCCCGATCATCACGCGCGCCCGTCCTTTGTCCGTCATTTCGACATGCGCCCAACCACCGGGCCACGCTTTGCATGGAAGAGCGACGTCGGCGAATATTTGACCTGGGTTCGCTATGTCGAGGAACCCGCGTGCCATCCCGCGATCGCGCTGCTCGCGATGGGTGACGCGCTGCCCCCCGCGGCGATGGCGTTGTTCAGCGAGTTCGGGCCGATCAGCTCGATGAACTGGACCGTCAACATGCTCACCGCCGCGCCCGAAACCGACGATGGCTGGTGGCTGCTCTCGGCAAAGACCGGTTATGCGCGGCACGGTCTGTCGGTACAGGACATGATGCTGTGGAACCGGGCGGGCGAACCCGTGCTCAGCGGCAGTCAGGCGATCGCGATCTACGCCTGAACAGGAAACGAAATTACCGCATCGAGCCCGCCGCCGGCCCGATTGCCCAGCGTCAACGCCCCGCCCTCACCTTCGGCGATATCGCGCGCGATCGACAAGCCCAGCCCGGCACCGCCGGTGGCGCGGTTACGCGATTGTTCGCCGCGCGCGAAGGGTTCGATCAATATCCGGATCTGCGCGTCGGTCAGGCCGGGGCCATCGTCCGACACGATGATCCGCGCATGACCGCCTTCGACGGCAACCGACAGCCGCGCCCGTGTGCCATAAGCAATCGCATTGTCGGTCAGGTTGCGTAGCGCGCGCTTAAGCAGCATCGGGCGTGCGAGCACGCTGGCGCCGGCAATATCGCCAAGCGCAACATCCTTGTCGCGCTCCTGATAGTCGGCGACGAGTTCGCCGACCAGTTCGCGAAGCGGGATGCGCTCCGGCGCCTCGGTCCCCGCACCCGACCGGGCCAGCGCCAGAATGTCGCTGAGCATCGCGGTCATTTCCTCGATGCTTGCGATCATCTTGTCGCGCAGCTTTTCATCGTCGATCTGCTCGACGCGCACGCGCAGACTGGCGAGCGGGGTGCGCAGGTCGTGCCCCACTGCGCCGAGCATCCGGTCCTTGTCCGACAGCATCGTCGAGATCCGGCCGCGATAGGCGTTGAAGGCACCGATCAACTCGCGGACATCAGACGGGCCCTCCTCCTCGAGCGGCTCGGCATCGCGCAGTGCCGGATTGGCGCGCGCCGCGCGCGTCAGGTCGCGCAGCGGCCGGGCGGCGCGATAAGCGATCAACATGATGGGGACGAGAAGGAGCAGATAGAGCGACAGCGTCTGCCAAACGAGAAAGCCCTGCAATCGGTTGCCGCCCGCCGCAATGCGCGTACGCACGGCGAAATAGCGCCCCTCAACCTTCGCGACGACGATCACCGCACGATCGGGAAAGTCCGGCCGCCGCACTCGCTGACGCGGTGGGAGCACCCAGGCATCGATTGCCTCCGCACCGATGTTGGTCTCATCGAGCAAGCCGCGGACATAATTTGCAAGGTCGGGCAATCGTACGGCGCCGACAGGAAGCGGTGGTGGAGTATCCGAGATCACGAGTTTTTGCGCCCGCTCGCGCGCTTCATCGCCGCTTCGCGGCCGCCTGAACTCGCCGCGTCGATCGCGCTCGATCGCATCGATGACACGCGCGACGGCCATTCCGCCGCCATGCGCCAGAGTCTGCTGCCGCTGCCCGCGTGACAGCAGGACAAAATTGATCCCCTGCGCGACGAACAGCATCACCGCCACCGCGAATACGAGCTGCCCGATCAGGCTCCTGGGCCAAAGGCGCAGCTTCACACTGCAGGGCCCATGCGTTTGACTTCGCAGGCGAGGGTATAGCCGCCGCCCCACACCGTCTTGACGAGTTGGGGATGCGCGGCGTCGATCTCGATCTTCTTGCGCAGCCGGCTGACCAGATTGTCAATCGCGCGGTCGAAAATATCGGCCTCGCGCCCGCGCACCATGTCGAGCAGGCGGTCACGGCTCATCACCTGCCGCGGATGGCGCACCAGCGCGTGGAGCAGGTGATATTCGCCCGACGACAGCGCGACCTCATTGCCTTCACCATCGACGAGCACGCGCTCGACTTCGCGTAGCACCCAGTCGCCAAAGGCATAATAGGTGCCGCCCGGATCGAGCGCGCGCCCGCCCTGCTGCGCACGGCGCAATACGGTGCGGATTCGCGCGACAAGCTCGCGCGGGTTGAAGGGTTTTACGACATAATCGTCGGCGCCGATCTCCAGCCCGACGATCCGTTCGGTGTCCTCGGCGCGCGCGGTCAGCAAGATGACGGGAATGCTGCTCGTCTCGCGCAAATGGCGGGTAAGCGACAGGCCATCCTCGCCGGGCATCATGATGTCGCTGACGACCAGGTCGATGCCCTGCGCCCGCAGTACGGATCGCGCCTCGGCGGCGCTCGCGACGTCGGTGACGGCAAAGCCCTGCGCGGTCAGATATTCGCCGAGCGGCTCGCGGATCGAGGGCTCATCGTCGATCAGCAGGATGCGGGGCGTGTCGCTATCGGTCATCGGGTTTCCGTCAAAAGAAATGCTAGTTCGCCCACCGGTCGCGGGGACCGATGGGCGATAGCTGGCAGGGACCGGCAACAAAGGCAATGCCGGGAGGGGGAGGAAGGCCCTACACTAGGCCGCCGAGCCCCTGCCAAATGGCTTTACTGGTTCGCGGGCGCGGTCGGGGCTGCGCCGCGCTTGGCACGCCATGCGGCACGCTGGGCCTGACGTTCCTCGGCGGTCACCTGACCATCCTTGTTCGCGTCAGCCGCGTCAAAGCGTGCGAGCGCCGCGGTCTGGAACTCGGCCTGACTGATCACCTTGTCGCCATTGCCGTCGGCTTTCATCCAGCCGCCGCGACCACCGTGCATGCCATGACCCCCGCGCTTGCCATGATGGCCGCGCATGCCGTCGCGCTTGCCTTCGCCGGCTTCACCGGCAGCAACGCGCCTTTCCTTGCGCTCGCCACGCTTGGCAGCGCGATCGGCACCATGCTGGTCCCATTCGGCCTTGCTGATGCTGCCGTCCGAATTGCCGTCGAATGCGGCAAAGCGTTTCGCCTGCATTTCGGTCTGACGAACCGCACGATCGGCCGCGTCGATCTTGCCATCCTTATTGGCATCCATCTTGGCGAACATCTGCGTCGCGTTGGCCTGCGCCTCGGCGCGGGTGAGCACACCATTGCCATCGGCATCGCCCTTTGCGGCGCCACCGGGTGCGGCAAGAGCGGGCACGGCGAGG
The DNA here is from genome assembly GCF_057657055.1 of Sphingopyxis sp. Soil_C_28. Classification (NCBI taxonomy): domain Bacteria; kingdom Pseudomonadati; phylum Pseudomonadota; class Alphaproteobacteria; order Sphingomonadales; family Sphingopyxidaceae; genus Sphingopyxis; species Sphingopyxis sp. Soil_C_28. Next base: position 451,622 of record NZ_JBDGJE010000001.1, on the reverse strand, counting down.
AGCGCAGCACCCAAGGTCAAAAAAGTGATTTTCTTGTTCACGTAACGAACTCCTTCATGAGACCCGCGGAGGGAAAACCGCATCTCGATGAAAGCGTTCTAGGTGCCATTTGTACCAGCGAGTTGCCGGAACTAGGAATAATTGTCGCAAAATGTCGCAAAATCGCCTTGCCGTTCATTTTCCGGCAAGCGCGAAAAAGAAGAGACGGCCACGCGCTCCTGATAGAAACACGTGGCCGTCTGTTGCCGCCATTTTAACCGGGACTTGTCGGAGAATCATCGTCCTTGTCGGCAATAAGGATAATGGCGCCGACACCGACCAGCAGACCAACAAGCCCGATGATCCAACTCGAATTGCCCTCGAGTTCATTTTCGCCGTCAGCAACTGAGACGGCACCAACGCCGCCCATTGCCGACGCAGCTGACGCTGCGACCGGCGCCGCGACCATAGAAATTGCCGCAAAAGATATTGCCGCCTTTTTGAGCATGCTCATGTCGTTCTCCATTCTGGAAACTCCCCTGCCGAACCCAATCAACGAACCGCGCGGCCCATCGATCCGCGCCGGGAGCGGCGTTCATCGCGGAAGTGGGACGGGTCAGCCCATCGGCGGTGCGCCCCCAGACAGCACAGAAATTCGCGCAGGGCGCCAGCCTGTTGCGGCTGACGTGCACCGACCCTAGGCTCTCCCGATACCCACAGGAGAGAGAGATTCGTATGACCGACCACGCGCCCGATCGACGCACAGTTTTGGCGGGAATTGGCAGTCTCGCTGTCGTCAGCGCGGCGAATCCCGTCGCGGCCAGGGAAACCGCCGACGCACGCCTCGACACCCTCTTGTCTGCTCAGTTCGAGCGGGGCTTGCGCGACGATCCGACCCGCGCGACATCGCTCGGCATCGACACCGGCGCTCGCGCGGCGCTGCGCGCCCAATTTCCGGACTGGTCCGCTACCGCGCGTGCCGAACGAACACGCCGGATCGACGGCGACCTATCCGCGGTGCGCGCCATCAAAGCCGAAACACTCGGCCCCAACGCCCGCATCGCGCATGATAGCGCCGAATTTGATCTGGTGACGCGCCAGAAACTCGCGCGCTTCACCTATCACACCGGCGGCTTCGGGCATCGCCCCGGCCCCTATGCGGTGACGCAGCTCGGCGGCTTCTACACTGGAGTCAGCACCTTTCTCGACAGCCAGCATCCGGTCGAGAACAAAGCCGATGCCGACGCCTATATGATACGGCTTCAGACTGTTTCCACGCTGTTCGATGCCGACACGGAAATCGTGAAAAATAACGCAGCGATGGGCGTCGTTGCGCCGCGTTTCATCCTCGACCAGGCCTTGCAGCAACTGGGCCGCCTCCGCGATGGCGATGTCGCGAGCAAGACGCTCGTCGCGTCGATCGCGAAGCGCAGCACCGCTATCGGCCTGACGGGCTATGGCGACCGCGCGGCGGCCGTCTTCGAAGGTCCGATCCGTGCGGCCCTCTCCCGCCAGATCGACGCGCTGACCGCGCTGCTGCCGCGCGCGGGCACCGACGCCGGCGTGGCGCGCCTGCCCGAAGGTGAGGCCTATTATGCCGCAACGCTGGCGCAGCATACGACGACCAGCCTTAGCGCAGCCGAAATCCACCGCATCGGACGCGAGCAGGTCGCCGATCTCACGTCGCGGATGGACGTGCTGCTGAAGGCGCAGGGTTACAAGGACGGCAGCATCCGCGACCGCCTGAACGCGCTCGGCAAGGCCGAAGGCCAGCTTTTCGCCAACGACGACGCCGGACGCGCCGAAATGCTCGCTTATCTCAACGGGCTTCTCGTCACGGTCCGCGGCAAGCTGCCGCAGGTGTTCAGCCGGTTACCGAAAGCGCCTTATGAAATCCGCCGTGTCCCGCCCGAGATCGAGATCGGTGCGCCGGGTGGCTCGGCGCAGGCAGGAACCCCGGATGGCTCGCGGCCCGGCATCTTCTTCATCAACCTGCGCGATACCGCCGAATGGCCGCGTTATACCTTGCCCACGCTCGCTTATCACGAGGGCGCACCGGGCCATTTGTTCGAGGGCGCGCTGAAATTCGAAGACGCCGAACTGCCGCTCTACCGGCAGGCGGCATCGGTGACCGCATATGGCGAAGGCTGGGGACTTTATGCTGAACAGGTCGCCGACGAACTCGGAATGTATGCGGACGATCCGCTCGGCAAGATCGGCTATCTTGCCTCCTACGCCTTTCGCGCATCGCGGCTGGTCGTCGATACCGGCATCCATGCGATGGGATGGAGCCGTGAGCAGGCGATCAATTATATGGTCGAAAATTCCTCGAATTCACCGAGCGCGTCGCGCACCGAAATCGACCGTTACATCGTCTATCCGGGACAGGCCTGCGCGTACAAGGTCGGCCAGATCGCAATCAGCCGCGTGCGCGATGAGGTTTCCAAACGTCCAGGCTATGACATCAAGCGCTTCCACGATGTCGTTTTGGGCGCCGGGCGTATCCCGCTTGCGGTGCTGGAACGCTGCGTCCTCGCGGCTTTTCCGGCCTAGAAACGAGTAAGCCCCGTCGCATTTCTGCGGCGGGGCTCCCTAGGTTCCGTCCGAAGACAGGAACCATATTCTATCTTCTCTTTCGATCCGATAGATCAATGAAACGCGGCGGGCTCGATATGGTTCCCGCCGCGTTCGATTTTTATGTGATCTTTCGCGCCGCCGCCGATCCGAGGATCAGGAACAGCACGACGAGCGCCAGACCGACAAAGAACAGTATCTTCGCGATGCCGGCCGCTGCACCTGCCACGCCGCCAAAACCAAGAACCGCGGCAACCAGCGCGATCACAGCAAAGATCAAAGCCCATTTGAACATGCGAGGTCTCCTTCGATGGGTCAGAGCAGGACGCGGGACATCGCTTCGAAAGTCCCAAAAAAGGCTTTCGAGGAAACAGGCGATCGATTGCCGCGTCTCTGGTCTCTGAATATTGCGTACCGAAGGAAAACGACGGATGCGGGTGAAGGTTCCTGCCAACGACGCAAGCTTCGTGTCGATCGGCTATTGCCTATTCAGTTCGCGATGCGTTTATGCGCTCAATAATCGAGGGAATTTTCATGCCGATATCGTTTCTGACCCGGCTGCTCACGGCAGCCGCATTTGCCATCTATATTCCAGCGTCGGCCGGTGCCCAGCAAAGTGACCCCGCACCGACCCAAGGCACCGTCTGGCTGAACAAGCAGATGGCCGCCCTCGCCGAGCGTCATGGCGCCGACGGCTGGCGCGTCACCCCCAGCGGCCTGCGCTGGCGCCGGATTGCCGGCGACGGCAGCGGTGCGCACCCAGGCCCGACCGACAATGTCACGGTCCATTATGTCGGCACCTTCGCCGACGGCCGCGAGTTCGACAGCTCAGTACGCCGCGGCGAACCGACGACCTTCCCGCTCAACCGCGTGATCGAAGGCTGGCAGGAAGGCGTCGCGCTGATGGGCGTCGGCGACAAGGTCGAACTCGCGATTCCCTGGCAGCTTGCCTATGGGCCCGACGGCAAAGGCCCGATCCCCGGCGGCGCGACCTTGCTGTTCACCGTCGAATTGCTGAGTGTCGAACCGGCGAGGTAATTATCGGGAAGGACCTGGAGCGGGTAGCGGGAATCGAACCCGCCTAGCTAGCTTGGAAGGCTAGAGCATTACCACTATGCTATACCCGCATCGCCAAGGTCGGCGGCGATTGCCATTTTGCCCCTCTCTCGTCAAGCGCTTCGTCGAGCGCGCCATTGAGAACATCTTGGCAACATGCTAAAGATACGCCGTGCAAGACGGCGAAGACCAGCCCCCGGGCGACATCGCGGACGCCACGGTCCGCAAGATCATCCATGTCGATATGGATGCCTTTTACGCGTCGGTCGAACAGCGCGACGATCCGTCCTTGCGCGGCAAGCCCGTCGCGGTCGGCGGCTCGTCGCGGCGCGGCGTCGTCGCGGCAGCGAGTTACGAAGCGCGCAAGTTCGGGGTCCGCTCGGCCATGCCCAGCATCACCGCAAAGCGCCAGTGCCCCGACCTCATCTTCGTGCCGCCGCGCTTCGACGCCTATCGCGAGGTTTCTCAGCAGATCCGCGCGATCTTTCACGACTATGCCGACGAGGTCGAGCCGCTGTCGCTCGACGAGGCCTATCTCGACGTCAGCGCCGACAAGGCCGGACTCGGCAGCGCGACCGCGACCGCCAGATTGATCCGCCAGCGCATTCGCGAAGAAACCGGTCTCACCGCCTCCGCCGGCGTCTCCTATAATAAATTCATCGCGAAGCTCGCCTCCGACCAGAACAAACCCGATGGCATGACCGTCATTCCCCCCGGCCGCGGCGCCGCCTTTGTCCAGACGCTGTCGATCCGCCGCTTCCACGGTATCGGCCCCGTCACATCGGCAAAGATGGAGGGACTCGGTGTCTTTTCGGGCGCCGATCTCGCGGGAAAAGACCCGATGTGGCTCGCCGAGAATTTCGGCAACAGCGCCGAATGGCTTTATAATCTCGCACGCGGGATCGATCATCGCCGCGTCAAGTCGAACCGTCCGCTGAAATCGCTGGGTGGCGAGCGCACCTTCTTCAACGACCTGATCACCGACACCGAAATCCGCGAAGCGCTCGCGCATGTCTGCACGGTCGTGTGGGACCGCGCGGCAAAGAAAGGCGCGCGGGGCCGCACCGTGACGCTCAAGCTGCGCTATGCCGATTTCAAAACCATCACGCGCGCCAAATCGGTCTCTGCTCCGATCCTCGACGGCACATCTTTGCTCGCTGCGGGCGAAGCGATCCTCGCCCCGCTGCTCCCGACCGAACAGGGCATCCGCCTGCTTGGCGTCACTCTGAGCAAGTTCGAGGGCGAAGAAGATGAAGAGGAGGAAGGCGCCGCCGCGCCTTCGGACCTTCTCAGCCTTATTTAGCCAGAGCGGGCGCGACTTTCCTGATCTCCACCTTCATCTTCGGCGACAGCGTGGAGAAGGCGCAGCGAACGAGCGTGTCCTCCGTCACCTGGATGCCTTCAGGGCTTGGCGCGCCGGTGCGCAACATCATGCGGCTGGGGGCCAACGATTTCACATGGAAATAGCCGACGCCTTCGGTCTCGCCGAGCTGCATGTTGGTAAAGCCATCCTTCAGCACGGTGGTACGGCCGATGTTTTCCAGTTCGGCGACGGGCCCCATGCTGGCGTTCGGCCCGTAATAATAGACCGCGCCCCAGCGCGCGCCGTCAAAGATATAGCCATTGGTCGCGCTCGCGCATGGGCCGGCCGCGTTGATCCACAATCCCTGCGCGATCGGCAGGCTGATTTTTGGCTGCGCCCATGCGGGCGGCGCGTTCAGCAACAGCACCGCGGCGAACGACAATCCCAATCCGCGCATCGACAGCTCCCACCTTTGCCTGACCCGGCATGATGGTGAGCCTGTAGCAAGGCGCAATCAAGCCTGAGCATCACGCCGCCGGGGCGAAGCGCCGTTCCTTCGTCGCCGTAAAGCGGATCGCCGGGTGACGCTGCGTCACATATCCGACTTCCCACGCGTCCTTCGCCATGAACACCGGCGCGCCGTCGCGATCGGTCGCCGCCGCGCCGCGGTTGTCGGCCTGGAACGACTTCAACGCCGCGGCATCGTCGCTCGCGATCCAGCGCGCGGTGTCCCACGGCGACTGCTCGAGCTTTGCCTCGACCTTATATTCGGCATCGAGGCGGCTGATCAGCACGTCGAGCTGGAGCTGTCCGACGACGCCGACGATCATGTTCGAGCCGATTTCGGGATAGAAGACCTGGATGATCCCTTCCTCGGCCATATCGTCGAGTGCCTTGCGAAGCTGCTTGGTCTTGGTCGGATCGACAAGCGCGACGCGGCGCAGCAGTTCGGGTGCGAAGTTCGGCAGGCCGGTGATCGTGATATCGCTGCGTTCAGACAGCGTGTCGCCGACGCGCAGCGTGCCATGGTTCGGAATGCCGATGATGTCGCCCGGAAACGCCTCTTCGGCCATTTCGCGGTCCTGCGCGAGGAACAGCATCGGGCGGCTGATCGCGATCGCCTTGCCCGTCCCGCCTTGCATCAACCGCATGCCGCGTTCGAATTTGCCCGAGCAGAGGCGCATGAAGGCAATACGGTCGCGGTGTGCGGGGTTCATGTTCGCCTGCACCTTGAACACGAAGCCGGTGACGGCGGCGTCGGTCGGATCGACCGGCGCCGGCTCGGCGGGCTGCGGCTGCGGCCCCGGCGCGTGCTTCGCGAGGCCGGCGAGCAGGTCGACGATGCCGAATTCCTTCAGCGCCGATCCGAAAAACACCGGCGTCAGGTCGCCATTGCGATACGCCGCGCCGTCGAAAGGCGCATAACAGGCCGACGCCAGCTCGGTTTCTTCCTCGAGCAGCGCCATTGCGCGCGGCGACAGCCGCGCAGCAAGCATCGGGTCGTCCAGCCCTTCGACTGCGATCCGTTCGCCCTCATACATTCGCGACGCATCGCCGCTGGGCACCATCAGCGCCGGGTCGACGAGATCGTAGATGCCCTCAAACTGTCCGCCCATGCCGGCGGGCCAGTTCATCGGGCAGACGTCGAGAGCGAGGCGGTCGGCGACCTCGTCGAGCAGCTCGAACGGGGTCTGCCCTTCGCGGTCGACCTTGTTGATGAAGGTGATGATCGGCACCGAGCGCAGCCGGCAGACTTCGAACAATTTCAGCGTCTGCGGCTCGATACCCTTGGCGGCATCGATGACCATCACCGCGCTGTCGACCGCGGTCAGCGTGCGATAGGTGTCTTCGCTGAAATCCTCGTGTCCCGGCGTGTCGAGCAGGTTGAAGACCAGCCCAGCATGTTCGAAGGTCATCACCGATGAGGTGACCGAAATCCCGCGCTGCTGTTCGATCTTCATCCAGTCGGAGCGTGCACGCCGCGCGGCGCCGCGCGCTTTGACCTCGCCCGCAATATGGATCGCGCCGCCGGCGACGAGCAATTTCTCGGTCAGCGTCGTCTTACCCGCGTCAGGATGCGAGATGATGGCGAAGGTACGGCGGTCGGGATGCTTCTGGGACATGGCGCGGGCGCCTAGCAGGTGGCAGGGCAAGTGGAAAGGGCTGGCGTCGGCGCCGCAGCGGCCGCATGGTCAAGATATGCGAACCCTGCTCCTCGCCGCCGCGCTGATCGCCCTCCCCGCCGCCGCGCAGGATTCCCCCTTCGTCGGCGAATACAGCCTCACCGAAGGGCCCGACGTCGGCGGCGGGCTCTTGATACGCAATGATGGCCGTTTCCAATATATGCTCGCGGCGGGCGCCCTCGACGAGCGCGCCGAGGGCCGGTGGGAAGCACGCGACAACATGGTCTGCCTCACCACCGATCCCAAACCGGTGCCGCCCGCGATGGAGAAAGGCGCGCTGATCGAGGTCGATGGCGGTGTCCCCACGCTGCTCGTCACCTGGCCGGGCGGCAAAGGCATCCCCGGCGTCGATTTCACGATCGGCTTCGACAGCGGTGATCCCGTCGAGGATTACACACAAGTCTATGGCTGGACGATGCCCGACGACGACAAGCGCATCCCGCGCTGGATCGAAGTGCGCGAACCGATCTATGGAATCACCGCGCCGCGCTATGAACTGACCGAAGCCGACGGCGGCAAGCTGCGCGTGATCATTGTTCCGAACGACATCGGCGTCGTGAATTTCGAGGGTGCCTGCGCCGAAAAGACCGAGCGTGGGCTGACGCTGCATCGCGCTGAGGGCGATATGCGGTTCGCGCGGCTGGGCGACCCTTAAAGCCCTAAAAGCCTCGCATGCACGCAACGAATTTATGTCCTTTGAGGCCTTAAGGCGACAAAAGATACGCATGCGGACGCGAAAACTGTCTCTTTTGTCGCTTTAGGAAACATGTAGCGGACGCCGACGATTTCAAAGACCAAATCCGAGGCTGGCACGGCACGATAATGTAGGAAAGCGTTTTCAGTTGATCGTCTGGAAGCCGCGTTGGGGGTGGAAAGCGGATGGTCCCCGTCGTCACCCCGGGCTTGACCCGGGACCCGCCTTCCTTCCCCTCTACGTTGAAAGGCGAGACAGGCCCCGGGTCAAGCCAAGGGTGACGATTAAGGGGCACGTCCTCCCTGTCGCGCAGCGATGGGGAGGGGACCGCCGCCGCAGGCGGTGGTGGAGGGGCCGCAACGTCGCGCCATGGGCCCCTCCGTCAGCGCTTCGCGCTGCCACCTCCCCATGGCTTCGCCACAGGGAGGATCGCATGTCCGCAATTGGTCGTACCGGACATCTCGCCTCCCGACCCCTTCCCTCTTGCACTCCTCCCGCAAATGAGTCACAACTTTACGTGAACGTAAAGGTAAAGCACCTGCGAGAGGATTCTTCCCCATGACCGACATCCCGACCTTCGACACGATCAAGCTCGACATCACCGACCATGTCGCGACGATCACGCTCAACCGGCCCGACCGCCTGAACTCGATGCCGCCCGCGATGGCCGACGATATCCGCTCGGCGCTCGACTATCTGCCGCTGCTCGGCGCACGCGCGCTGCTCATCACCGGCGAGGGCCGCGGCTTTTGCTCGGGCGCCGATCTGGGCGGCGACCGCACCGCGTCGGCGGTCGGTGGCGGCGCGAACAGCCGCAAGGCGCTGCGCAACCATTATAACCCGATGCTGCTCGCGCTTGCGAACCTCGACATTCCCGTCGTCACCGCAGTGAACGGCCCTGCTGCGGGTGTCGGATGCAGCTTTGCGCTGTCGGGCGACTTCACGATCGCGGGCAAGAGCGCCTATTTCCTCCAGGCCTTTGTCAACATCGGCCTCGTCCCCGACGGCGGCTCATCATGGTTGCTGCCGCGCCTGATCGGCCTGCCGCGCGCGACGCAGATGATGATGCTGGGTGAGAAGATTTTGGGCGAACAGGCCGCCGATTGGGGCATGGTCTATAAATGCGTCGATGATGCCGACCTGTTGAGCGAAGCGCGCGCGCTCGCCACGCGCCTTGCGAACGGCCCAACGGTCTCGCTGGGCACAATGCGCAAGGTCCTGCGCGATGGTCTTTCACAAAGCTATTCGGAGACGCTCGACGCCGAAGCGAAGGGCCAGTTCATCGCGGGCAACAGCGCCGACGCGGTCGAGGGCATCATGGCATTCGTCCAGAAGCGCAAGGTCGAATTCAAGGGCAAGTAAGCCCCACAAATGTGAACCCCGGCGAAAGCCGGGGTTCACTAACGCCAGATGACTCCGGTTTTCGCCGGTTTTTTTTGCTTACTCCGCCGCTTCCTCGACCATTACCTTTTTGTAGATGCTCGTGCGCGGATAGGAGCAGAGGCGCATCACCATCGGCTCGAAAAATTCCAGCGGCTCGCTGTCGTAATCGGGGTCGAACGCCGGCGCGTCATATTTTTCGCAGAATTCGGCGCAAGCAGCATAATGCGGGCTGTCTTTGAACTGGTCGCGCATGTCACGGTCGAGCCCGAGATAGTGGAAGAAATAGTGGCCCTGGAACACGCCATGGTGCTGGACGATCCACAGATTTTCCTCTGACAGGAAGGGCTTCAGGATCGCCGCGGCGACGTCGGGATGGTTGAACGCGCCCAGCGTGTCGCCGATGTCGTGGAGCAGCGCCATCACGACATATTCATCGTCGCGGCCATCGCGGTGCGCGCGGGTCGCGGTTTGCAGGCAATGTTCGAGCCGGTCGACCGGAAAACCGCCATAATCGCCGCCGAGCAGCTTCAGATGATCGAGGATGCGCTTGCCATTCTGCGGTGCGAATTCTTTCTGTTCGCGCGCGATAATGTCCCAATCTTCCTGCGTTCCGTCGATCATCGAGCGGAATTTGGCGTGATCGTGCGTCATCTCGTTCATGGCAGCCTCTCCTTTTGGCCGCCAGTCTAAGCCATTCGTTTCTCTTCGCAACCTTATATGAGCGACAGAGATCGCAGGCCGCCACCATCTGGAAGCAGCCTGCGTCCACCTGCGTCACGCAAAAAATCAAGGAAGCGCGGCCCAACCGCCCATGAGTTCCGAAAAAAACGACCCATCCAAAGTTGCCACAGTATGATATCGATGGTCATCGCCCATGGTCATATAGCTATAGGACCACTGCTCATTCCCCGATCGATCTATGTAAATATCCGATACAACTATGCCGGAGCCCCCGCTCACGTGTAGAATTTCTTCATTTGAAAGATCGCGCATAACTACCTTCTCCAAACAAGAGTTGGATAAAGAACGTCTCAATTAACATCGCGACTGTCAACACCATAATAAATCACTTCTTCCGCAGTAAGGCAACGCCGAGTCGACTGGTCCTCCCCGCTCCCCTTGATTGCCTTCTGACGATACATGACGTTCGTCAGCAACTTTCGCGAAACCCCCATCTTGATCAAGAAATCATTGTCTTCACTTGCCAACATCGCGGCATCTTGCTCAACTTCCCCGATCAACTCCGTAGTGGCGTCCGTCCCCATAGCGACGCTCATGTCGATCGCACTGCGATCTCCGGTCCGTGTGAACATATGAACTATAAAGAGCCCGCCGCGATCCACATATCGTGGCATCCCGCCCATGAAGACGAAATTGCACGCACTGAAGCACGCCCACCCCTCCGGTATGCGTGTGGTGAGGCCTGTCTGCGCGCGAATGATGCGTCCCGCAGCGTTGCCCGCACGTGCATCCCCACCCGGTGAGCGCAGCCATATCTCTTCGACGTCCGGATTGGCACCAAGAGCCTTCCGCAATCGGTTCGGCAAATCCGGATCCACGCGCCCCTCGGCAAGCAGGACCTTCACACCGCCCCGCATCGCAGGAGTCAATTGCATCGTTGAATTGTTCGACCAGTTGGGATTAAGCGGGCAGCTTCTGTTCACGGGATCCATCGGCGTCGCGCCAAGCGTCAACAGCGCCAACAGGCCAAGCAACGGATGACGGAGCCGCTTCATCCTTCAGCTATCGCATAGCGCGGTTGCCCTGGCTCCTTGCACATCCGCTTGGTCGCCCGGGTCTCTTCACCGTCCACGATGACAAAGTCGGTTACCTTGATACATTTTCGGCCGCCCGCCTCGTCATTGCGTGCGACGACCATCGACGACCCACTAACATTCTCGCGCGTTTCGCTCGTCCAGTTGGCCGTCGCGCCAACCTCTTCGCCGCGTGTCACCTCTTCGGTCGCCGCCGCCGCCTGAACCTGCTCGGCAGGATCGAGTCGGCACGCGATCGCGTCGGTCAGCGTCCCGCTGACTTCGCCGATCGGGACGTAGCTATAGACGCCCGCCTTGCTAGCGGCGTCGCCGACCGCGTCGTTGATCACATTGCCGAGGATATTGCGGCCGATGCTGCTGCCCTTCTTGCCCTTGGGACAGCCGCCATTGCCTTCCTCACTCGGCTTGGGGGCTGGCGTCGTGACCTTGCGAAGCAGGCTGCCGAACTGCGCCTGTGCCGGCGTAATCGCGAGCAGGCAGGCGGCCAGTACGGCCGGGGTCGCCAATATTTTACGCATCATAAAATCCACCCTTGCCGCGCCCGAAACCGGGCAACCATGCGACCTCTTTAGGGGTAGTTCATGCCACCCGCTGTGATTTTCATCAACTCTTGCGGAAATCTCTGCCACACAGGTTGAATTAGCGATGAATATGTCACAGTAACGCCGCCATGCTCTCGCAAAAGACCCGCTACACGATCCGCGCGTTCCAGCATCTTGCCGACCATTGGGGCAAGGGCCAGGTCCAGCTCGCGGATATAGCGGACGCGCAGAACATCCCGCCCAAATTCCTGACCGTCATCCTTTCGGAAATGGCGCGCGAAGGCCTGCTCATTTCGCAGCGCGGGCGCGATGGCGGCTATCAGCTCGCGCTGCCACCGATCGACATCAGCTATGGCGACCTCGTCCGGCTGACGCGCGGATCGCTCGCGCTCGTACCCTGCGCTGCGCGCAACGCGCATGAAGTTTGCAAGAATTGCCTGCCCGAATCCGAATGCCGGATGCGCAGCCTGATGCTGAAGGTCCGCGACGACACCGCGTCGATTCTCGACCGCATCACGCTCGCCGATCCGATCAAGATGGAGCCGCTCTTCGAAAAGGAAGAGGCGGCCGAATAGCGGCGGCCCGCCTAGGTCCGAGGAGTAGCGCATGAAGCGGATCGTCACCGGACTGGCTCTTTCCCTGTTGGCCCTGCCCCATTCCGCCACCGCCAAAGGCGCGGTTGAAACGGTCCCTCTCTATGCCCGGACGCTCAGCTTCACGCTTCCCGTCGATATGGTGCGCGCGAATGACAAGGATAATGGCTCCAACCTGCTGATCGAATATGTGCCGCGGGGTGAAACGGTCGCCAACTGGACGCGGCTGGTGACGATCCAGGCGTATCGCGGGCTCGGCACCTCGCCGCAACCGACGGCGCAGATCGCGCGGCAGGCCTTTTATCCCGCGGCGTGCAAGGTCGGGCTGATCTATCAGGACAATGGGGAGGAAGCGCTGGCCGGCAAGCTCAGGCGCTCACTGATCATCAACGGCTGCGCCTCGCTGCCGCCCGGCGCTTACCCGAAAGCGCTCGCGGGTGCGGGCGAGCAGGACTTCATCCTGATCTTTCGCGACAGCGACACGATCTACACGCTCAACTATGCGGTGCGCGGCAAGCCCTTCGCGGGCAAGGCCCCGCCGATCGCGCTCGCCACCGCCGAAACGCTGCTCAAGAATGTCTTTGGAGAGATACGGCTGGAGCCGTGAGCGAAATGGTGGAGCCTAGCGGGATCGAACCGCTGACCTCCTGCATGCCATGCAGGCGCTCTCCCAGCTGAGCTAAGGCCCCGTACCATTTCTGCCGATCGTCCCTCTGGGTGGTGCGATCGGGTTGCCGCCTTTAACAGTGCAGGCGAGCGATGCAAGGGGCCAAATGCATCTTGCGATGCCTTTTTGGCCCCCCACAGAAAAAATCAGGTTTCGACGTCGTCGTCGTCCGCCGTCGCAACGCCCAGATCGTCGTCGCCGCCGAGGTCGACGTCATTGTCGGGCGAATCATTGTCCTCGTCGACATCGACGTCGAGATCCAGATCCTCGTCGACGACGACCTCTTCCTTCACGACCTTGCCGGGCTTTTCGACTTCGAACGGGGTCGACTGCTTGGATTTCAGAACCGATTCCGGGATCCAGTTGTAACCGCAGTTGATGCAGTTGATCGGATCATCCTTGGTCAAATCATAGAATCGGGTTGCACATTTCGGGCAGCTACGCTTCGTGCCCCATTCAGCCTTTATCATAAATGCCTCATAACCTTCTGGAAAGAGATTAGAATTTCTGGAAAGCGACGGGTGCCTGCGCGGCATCCATCAAATCGGCGTGCGCCTTGCCAGATTGCAAGGCCGCTGTCAAAAGCGCCCACGCCATGACCGACCAAACCGCCACGCCGCGCAGCTTTTCCGCTTCCGTTCCGCTTGAAGGTAGGATCGCGATTCCGGGTGACAAGAGCATCTCGCACCGCTCGCTGATGCTTTCCGCTCTGGCCGTCGGGGCCAGCCGGGTTACCGGCCTGCTCGAGGGGCATGATGTTCTCGCCACCGCCGCCGCGATGCGTGCGATGGGCGCAACGATCGAACGCCAGGGCGATGGCGAATGGGTGATCGACGGTGTCGGGGTCGGCGGGCTGCTCCAGCCCCGCGAAGCGCTCGACATGGGCAACAGCGGCACCTCGACCCGCCTGCTGATGGGCCTCGTCGCAAGCCACCCGATCACCGCGACCTTTGTCGGCGACGCCAGCCTGTCGGGCCGCCCGATGGGCCGCGTCATCGATCCGCTGTCGCAGATGGGCGCCGACATCTCGGCATCTCCCGGCGGACGCCTCCCCCTCATGGTGCGTGGCCTCGCTCCCGCCATCCCCCTCGCCTACCGCCTCCCCGTCGCCTCGGCGCAGGTCAAGAGCGCCGTGCTGCTTGCGGGCCTCAACACGCCGGGCATCACCGAGGTGATCGAACCCGTTCCTACCCGCGACCATAGCGAACGCATGCTGCGCGGCTTTGGCGCCGAGCTGACCGTCGAGACCGATGTCGACGGGACGCGCCATATTCGCATCCGCGGCGAGGCCGAACTCAAGCCGCAGACGATCGTTGTGCCCGGCGACCCGTCGTCGGCCGCCTTTTTCATCGTCGCCGCGCTGCTCGTCCCGGGCTCCGACGTCATCGTCGCCAATGTCGGCCTGAACCCGACCCGTGCGGGACTGGTCGAGGTCCTCAAACAAATGGGCGGCGATATCGAGTTGCTGGATGCCCGCACCGTCGGCGGCGAGCCCGTTGCCGACCTGCGCGTTCGCCACAGCCTGCTCAAGGGCATCGACGTCGACCCGGCGATCGTCCCGAGCATGGTCGACGAATTCCCAATCCTGTTCGTCGCTGCCGCGCTCGCCGAGGGCCGGACGGTCACGACCGGCCTCGACGAACTGCGCGTCAAGGAAAGCGACCGCATCGCAGTCATGGCCACCGGCCTTGCCGCGATCGGTGCGCGCGTCGACGAGACCGAAGACGGCCTGATCATCGACGGCACCGGCGGCGAAGCGCTGCCCGGCGGCGCGACCATCGCCGGCCACCTCGACCACCGTATCTGCATGAGCTTTGCGATCGCGGGCCTTGTCAGCAAGGCGCCGGTGACGATCGACGATATCGCCCCCGTCGCAACCAGCTTCCCCAATTTCGAGAACCTGCTGACCGTGCTTCAGCAATGATCATCGCCGTCGACGGGCCCACCGCGTCGGGCAAGGGCACGCTCGCCCGCCAGCTCGCCGAGCATTTCGGCCTCCCCGTGCTCGACACCGGGCTGCTCTATCGCGCGGTCGGCTATCAGACCCAGCTCAATCATGGCGATGCCGACGATGCCATCGACGCGCTCGCCGCGTGCGATTTCCCCGACAGCCTGCTGGACGATCCCGCGCTGCGCTATGAAACCACCGGCGGCCTCGCCAGCCGCGTCTCGGTTCATCCGCAGGTCCGCGCCGCACTGTTTCAACGCCAGGTCGATTTTGCCAACCAGCCGGGCGGCGCCGTGCTCGACGGACGCGACATCGGCACCGTCATCGCGCCGCACGCCGACGCAAAGCTGTTCGTCACCGCCAGCCCCGAGGAGCGCGCGCGCCGCCGTCACGCCGAGATGCGCGGCCGGGGCGTTGATGTGACTTATGACGCCGTGCTCGCCGACGTGCACGCCCGCGATGCGCGCGACACCGGCCGGGCCGACGCGCCGCTGCTCCGCGCGGCCGACGCGATGCTGCTCGACAATACCGGCATGGACAAGAGCGCCGCGCTCGCCGCTGCCATCGCCTTCGTCGAAGGGCGCCGGACGCGCCGCGGCTAAAACCGGCTTTCCGCCTTGCTTTGGTGGGGGGTGCGGACTATATGCGCGCCGTCCGACGGGCTATATTGCAGGTCGAGGCATGGTCAAACCGCCGCTCGAAACCCGAGCGCCGGGCGTGATGGGATGAACCCGTCGCGCCCATTCTGCTTTGCCCATGGCTTGACGGCAATGGTTCGAAGGATGCTGTGTCCTGCATCCGGCAGGCATGGCAGATCGGCCATTAAGACCAGCGGAACCAACCGCTTGGCCGGAACAAATGAAGTAAGGAAACACATCTATGGCCACTACGGCTTTCCCGACGCGCGACGATTTCGCCGCGATGCTCGATGAATCGCTTGGTGGTGCCGACGGCGGCTTTGAAGGCCGCGTCGTCAAGGGCACCGTGACCGCGATCGAAAACGACCTGGCAGTTATCGACATCGGCCTGAAGAGCGAAGGCCGCGTGCCGCTGCGCGAATTCGCGATGCCGGGCCAGAAGGCCGACATCAAGGTCGGTGACGAAGTCGAAGTCTATGTCGACCGCGTCGAAAACGCCAATGGCGAAACCATGCTGTCCCGCGATCGCGCCCGCCGCGAAGCCGCCTGGGACCGCCTGGAAGAAGAATTCAACAAGGAAGCTCGCGTCGAAGGCGTCATCTTTGGCCGCGTCAAGGGCGGCTTCACCGTCGACCTCGGCGGCGCCGTGGCGTTCCTTCCCGGTTCGCAGGTCGACATCCGCCCCGTGCGCGACGTCGGTCCGCTCATGGACCTGCCGCAGCCCTTCCAGATCCTGAAGATGGATCGTCGCCGCGGCAACATCGTCGTGTCGCGCCGCGCCATCCTCGAAGAAACGCGCGCCGAACAGCGCTCGGGCCTGATCCTGAACCTCGAAGAAGGCCAGATCATCGAAGGCGCCGTCAAGAACATCACCGATTATGGTGCGTTCGTTGACCTCGGCGGCATCGACGGCCTGCTCCATGTCACCGACATGAGCTATAAGCGCGTCAACCACCCGAGCGAAGTCATCAACATCGGTGACACCGTCCGCGTTCAGATCATCCGCATCAACCGCGACACGCAGCGCATCAGCCTCGGCATGAAGCAGCTCGAAAGCGATCCGTGGGAAGGCGTCGCCGCCAAATACCCCGTCGGTGCGAAGCTGTCGGGTACGGTCACGAACATCACCGACTATGGTGCGTTCGTCGAACTCGAAGCCGGCATCGAAGGCCTGGTCCACGTCAGCGAAATGTCGTGGGTCAAGAAGAACGTCCACCCCGGCAAGATCGTTTCGACGAGCCAGGAAGTCGATGTCATCGTCCTCGAAGTCGACAGCGACAAGCGCCGCATCTCGCTGGGCCTCAAGCAGGCTCAGTCGAACCCCTGGGGCGCATTCGCTGATACGCATCCGGTCGGTTCGGTCGTCGAAGGCGAAGTCAAGAACGCGACCGAATTCGGTCTGTTCGTCGGCCTGCCGGGCGACGTCGACGGCATGGTTCACATGTCGGACATCGCGTGGGGCATCTCGGGCGAAGAAGCGCTGCACCTCCACCGCAAGGGCGAGGCCGTGCAGGTCGTCGTTCTCGACGTCGACGTCGAGAAGGAACGCATCAGCCTTGGCATCAAGCAGCTTGAAAAGGGTGCTCCGGCCGTTGGCGGCACCGGCGCCGCTGCTGCTGGTTCGGTGAAGAAGAACGACGTCATCACCGTCACCGTCCTCGAAGTCCGTGACAACGGCCTCGAAGTTCAGGCTGGCGACGATGGCGCCACCGGCTTCATCAAGCGCGCCGATCTTGGCCGCGACCGCGACGAACAGCGCGCCGAACGTTACCAGGTCGGTCAGAAGTTCGATGCGATGGTCATCGGCTTCGACCGCTCGAAAAAGCCGAACTTCTCGGTCAAGGCGATGCAGATCGCCGAAGAGAAGCAGGCTGTCGCACAATATGGTTCGTCGGACTCGGGTGCCTCGCTCGGCGACATCCTCGGCGAAGCACTGAAGGCCGGCAAGAAGGATTAATTTCCTCTTCCCGCCGTCAGGCGAAACAAAAGGCCCGCAGAGTGTCCCTCTGCGGGCCTTTTTGTTTCGGCGATATATTTTGACCAAGCCATGATTCGTGATACCTTCCCCCCGCGTTGGGAGGGGTCTCACGCAAAAAAGACCGGCAATGACCGGATGCCTGCCTCGGCGGGAAATGCGTGACTGTATAATAGGGGAAGCACATGATCCGGTCAGAACTGGTTCAAAAGATCGCGAGCGAAAACAGCGATTTGCGGCTCGAAGAAATCGAGCGCATCGTTGATACTTTCTTCGATTCCATCGTCGAACAGCTGGCCGCTGGGGGCCGTGTCGAACTGCGGGGATTTGGGGCCTTTTCAACCCGTTCGCGCGACTCGCGCACCGGTCGCAATCCGCGAACCGGCGCTGCAGTCGACGTGAAGGCGAAAAGCGTGCCCTATTTCAAGCCGGGCAAGGAAATGCGCGAGCGCCTGAACGATTGACACCGTGCACCGCACCGTCGTGTAAAGCGCCACGGACGACGCCCATGCGCGGCGGCGCCAGGGCGCTTTGCGGACAGTTTTCAAGATAGCAGCAGATCGGATCGCCGACCTTCAGCTTCCCCTGCTCCTGCAATTGCAGGATCGCCACCGCGGTGAACTGCTTGATGACCGATCCGAACAGATAGGTTGTGTCGGGCTTGTTCGGCGTACCCAGTTCGTAATTCGCCATGCCATAGCTTTTGACGAAAACGGGTTCGCCATCGCGTGCGATCAGCGCGGTCCCGCTGAACATGTCGTTCCGGACTTGCGCCTGCAGATACGCGTCGGCCTTCTCGATTACTTGGTCCACAACCGGCAGCGGAGCGGCGGCTATCGCGATCGTGGAAGCGGCTGCCGCTTTCGCAGCAACCGGTGACGGCGCCAGCAGCGCCCATATCACCGGAAAGCACAGGGTTGCCGCGCGAAACTTCAATGTGGTCATATTGCCTCCCGAAATGTCGGTTCGGCAATACAACCGCGACGTCCCGCCGCCAGCGGGCCAGCGCACCGGTACAACAGGCGCTTTGTGATCAGTTCTTGAGCCGGTACCCGGTCCGGAACATCCAGAAAATCACGCCAAGGCACAGCGCCAGGAAGAAGGCCACCGCGCCCATGCTGACCTCGATCGCGACGTCGCCCTCGCCGAAGAAGGTCCAGCGAAACCCGCTGATCAGATAGACCACGGGATTGAACAGCGTGATCGTCCGCCACGCCGCCGGCAGCATGTCGAGCGAGTAGAAAGCGCCGCCCAGAAAGGTCAGCGGATAGATGACGAGCATCGGGATGACCTGCAACTGCTCGAAACTCTTCGCCCAGATGCCGATGATGAAGCCGAACAGGCAAAAGGTCACTGCCATCAATATCATGAAGGCGGCCATCAACAGCGGATGCGCGACCTGTATATCGACGAACAGGTGCGCGGTGGCAAAGATGATGGACCCGATGATCACCGACTTCGTCGCCGCGGCACCGACATAGGCGATCACGGTTTCGAGCGGCGAAAGCGGCGCCGACAGCATCTCGTAAATCGTGCCCGTCCATTTGGGCATATAGATGCCGAACGATGCGTTGCTGATGCTTTCGGTGAACATCGTCAGCATCATCAGCCCCGGCACGATGAAGGCACCATAAGGAACACCGCCAACTTCGCTCATCCGGCTGCCGATCGCCGATCCGAATACGACGAAATAGAGCGCCGTGGTGATCACGGGCAGCATCAGGCTGGTCCAGAAGGTGCGCCCGAAGCGCGCCATTTCGAACAGGTAGATCGAGCGGATACCGCGGAAATTCGAAATCATGCCGCCTTCTCCGCTGCGTCGTTGCTTTCGTGCACCAGCCCGACGAAAATATCTTCGAGCGAACTTTGCTTCGTATGCAGGTCCTTGAAGGCAACGCCGATGTCGCTCATCCGCCGCAGCAGCGACGGCACGCCCGTCGCCTCCGCCTGGCTGTCGAACTCATAGACGAGCTCATGCCCGTCGCCCGCCAGCTCGAGTTTCCAGTCGGCAAGTTCGGCGGGCACCGCATCCAGTTGCTCCGCAAGGTTGAGCGTCAGCGTCTTGCGTCCCAGCTTCTTGATCAGCGCGTGCTTCTCCTCGACCAGGATCAGCCGCCCCTTGCTGATCACCCCGACGCGGTCGGCCATTTCCTCGGCCTCCTCGATATAATGGGTGGTCAGGATGATCGTCACGCCGCGTTCGCGCAGCCCGTGTACCATCTGCCACATGTCGCGGCGCAGTTCGACATCGACGCCTGCGGTCGGCTCGTCGAGAAAGAGGATTTCGGGTTCGTGCGACAGCGCCTTCGCGATCATCACGCGGCGCTTCATGCCGCCCGACAGCTCCATGATCTTCGAATCGCGCTTGTCCCACAGCGACAGGTCGCGCAGCAATTGCTCGATGAACGCGGGGTCGCGCGGCTTACCGAACAGCCCGCGCGAGAAACTGACCGTCGCCAGCACCGTTTCGAACGCGTCGGTATGCAGTTCCTGCGGCACCAGCCCGATCATCGTCCGCGCCGCTCGATAGTCGCGCGCATGGTCGTGCCCGGCGACGGTCACGGTGCCCGCGGTCGCGGTCACGATGCCGCAGACGATGCTGATCAACGTCGTCTTGCCGGCGCCATTCGGCCCGAGCAGCGCGAAAATCTCGCCTTTGTTGATGGTCAGGTCGACATCGCTGAGCGCTGTATGGCCAGTTTTATAGGTTTTCCCGAGGCCGGAAATTTCAAGGACTGCTGTCATGTCATGCCGTCTAGCCGAGCCGCCCGATGCCGTGAAGCGCCAAACATCGCTTGACCTCAATCGACCCATCGGCTTGACCGGCTGCGCCGTGCGGACGTGGCGAAATCGGTAGACGCAGCAGACTTAAAATCTGCCGGCCTAGTGTCATGCGGGTTCAAGTCCCGCCGTCCGCACCAACTTTGCAGGATATCGATATGCCCGACGCGCGAAGAGCGGCCATCAGCAAGATTCGGCCATGGTGGCGCGCGGCGACTTTGGCGATAGCGGCGCTGGAGCTCGCGGGTCCCGCCGCTGCGACCGAGGATTGCAGGGTCGGCGCGTATCGGTTGCCGGACGGCGGCGTGATCGACATTGCGACCTCGACGGCAGGCGCGCTTCGCTGGCGCAATCTCGACGGGACCAGCGGGAAACTGGTCAAAAACGGCGACGGCTGGATCAACAGCGCGGGCTGGACCGACCGGCCCGACGGCCTGCAGGTTCGGTTCGGCGACTGTGCATCGGGAACGATGCAGTTCGGCGACCGTGTCGCGCAGCGCATTTCGCTCGTCACGCACGAGACCAATTTCACCAGCCACGGCACGCGCCTCGTCGGCCGCCTTATCCTGCCGCCCGGCGATGGCCCGGTGCCGATCGTCGTGCTGCTCCACGGCTCCGAACCCGATTCGGCGCGCGCTACCAATATGCTGCAACGCATGCTTCCCGCCGCCGGGGTCGGCGCCTTCGTCTACGACAAGCGCGGCACCGGCGCGTCGGGCGACAAATATACGCAGGTCTTTTCTCTGCTCGCCGACGACGCCGTCGCTGCGCTGGCGGAGGCGCGCCGGATGGCGGGGCCGCGCGGCACACGCTTCGGCTTTCAGGGCCCGAGCCAGGGCGGCTGGATCGCCCCGATCGCGGCGACACGGACCAAGATCGACTTCTTGATCGTCAGCTTCGGCCTCGCGGTATCGGTTGCCGATGAGGATCGCGAGGCGATCGCCTTCCAGATGGGCCTCAAAGGCTATGGCCCCGACGTGATCGCCAAAGCCCAGGAAATCGGCGCCGCCGCTACCCGGATATTCGAAAGCGGCATGGCCGACGGCATCGACGAACTCGATGCGGTGCGCGCGCGTTATCGCGGCGAACCCTGGTACAAGGATGTGTACGGCAACTATACCCATATCATTCTCGGCATGACGGCGGACGAAATCCGGACCAGGGGGCAGGTCTATAACTTCGGCACCCCCGTCCATTATGATCCGATGCCGACGCTGCGCGCCGTGGCGGTGCCGCAGCTTTGGGCACTCGGCGGGCAGGATATCGACGCGCCCGTGGGCGAAACCGTCCGACGGGTGGGCGGGCTCATCCGCGACGGCAAACCGATCACCCTCGCCGTCTTTCCCAAGGCCGAGCATGGCATGACCGAATTCGAATCGGTGGCTGACGGCAGTCGGATTTCGACCCGCTATACGCCGGGCTATTTCCAGCTGCTCGTCGACTATGCGAAGGGCGGCAAACTTGCGGAAAGCTATGGGGACGCCGAAATCACGCACCCGGCCGGGAATTGAGGCGGCCCGGCGGCTGGATGGGCCTTCCGGTTTTGCGCCGCATCACTATGATGGCCGCGATGCTGCTCAAAACTGACATATCGAGGTTCGGGACGAAACCATATCAGCGCAGGATTATCGCCAGTCTGGCGATCCTGTCGCTTGCCAGTTGCGGCCTGTTCGGCGAGCGCGGTCCTGTCAAGATCGCGGCCATCGGCCCGATCAATGCCGCCGCCTCCCCGCTCAACGGCGAATTGTCCGCGGCCAACGCCGCCCTGCTCGACGCCACCTCGCAGGGGCTCGTCAGCTATGACGGCGAAGGGCAGATCGACACCGGTCTCGCCGACCGCTGGACCGTGACGACCGACGGGCGCAGCTATATCTTCCGCCTTCGCGAAGCCAAATGGACGAACGGCCGAAAGGTGACGGCCGAAGATGTCGCCGCCATCCTGCGATCCTATCTCGCTCCCGCCAGCCGCCATGTCCTGAAAAGCGATTTTCCGGAAATCGAGACGATCAAGGCGATGACCGACACCGTCATCGAAATTCGCCTTGCGGTGCCGCAGCCCGCGATCCTCGAACTCCTCGCCCAGCCGTCGATGGCGATCGTCAACCGCGGCATGCGCTGGGGGCCGATGCGCGCGCGCAAGATCGGGCGCGCGGTGCTGCTCTCGCCCGTCCCCGATCCGCTCGCCGAAGATCAGGAGGCCGCCGCCGCCGCAGCGAACGATCCCGCCGCCTCGATCGAACTCACCGGCACTTCGCCCGCGGGGGCGCTTGCCCGTTTCAAGAACGGCTATGCCGACGGCGTCGTCGGCGGCCGTTTCTCGACGCTGCCCTATTTCGCCGCGTCGAACATCGGCCGCTCGCGGCTCGTCGTCGATCCTGTCCCCGGCCTGTTCGGCCTGTCTTTCGCCCGCGCGGAGGGGTTTCTTGCAACCGATGCCAACCGCGATGCACTGGTTCGTGCGATCCGTCGCGAGCGGCTGATCGAGGCGTTCGGGCTCGCCGAATGGCAGCCGCAGGTGACGTTGCGACCGGCTCTCTACGCCCGCGATGGCGGCCCCGCGCCGCTGGTCCCCGCCTGGGCAGAATATGACGAGGCGTCGCGGATCGCGCAGGCGAAACGCGCGGTTGATGCGTGGCGCGGCACGGGCCGCGAAATCGCACCGCTGCGTATCGCCGTACCCGACACCCCCGGCGGCCGCATTCTCTTCGCTTATGTTTCCGCCGACTTTAACGCGATCGGTGTGCCGAGCCAGCGCGTGGGCATGGCATCGGCCGCCGACCTTCGCCTGATCGACGAGGTTGCCCCCAACGACGACCCTTTATGGGGGTTGCGCCGCCTGTCATGTCGCCGAGATACGCTGTGCAATCGCGAGGTGCAGGAGCTGATCGATCAGGCGACGCAAAACATCGACGCTGGCCAGCGGCGCGTGCAGGTCAGCGAAGCCGAGGCCGTTCTGGCTCGCTACGCCCCCTTCATTCCGCTCGCGACGCCGCTGCGCTGGTCGGTCGCGTCGCAGCGCCTGACGGGGCTGCGCGCCAACGGCCGCGCGCAGCACCCATTGAATCATTTGATTGCCATACCCAACTAATACAGCGGCGCTTCACCTTCGAGCGCTTTTGAAAGGACCCAGATGGCCCCTTCGCCCCCCAATCCCGATGCGATTTTCGACGCCCTGATTTCCAATCGCAGCGACCCCGCCGCGCTGCGCAAGCGCGTCGAGACCCTGGAAATCCTGCTCGAACGCAGCTTCATCATTCCCGGCATCAACCGCCCGGTCGGCCTCGACGCGATCGTCGGCCTCGTCCCCGTCGTCGGCGACGTCATCGCCGCGACGATGGGTGCCTATCTGATCTGGGAAGCGCGCAATCTCGGCATGCCGAAATGGAAGATCTGGCGCATGGTCGGCAATCTCGGTGTCGACACCGCGCTCGGCGCGGTGCCACTCGTCGGCGATGCCTTCGATTTCTTTTTCCGGTCGAACACCCGCAACCTCAAAATCATCAAAAAGCATCTCGACAAGCATCATCCGGGCACGATCATCATCGACCAATAGCGCTTCGCCTTCTTCCCTTGGGGTGTCCAATGCTGCTAGCACAGCACCGCCACACCCCAGGGGAGAACTTCCAAATGATCCGCGCCAGCCTTGCCGCGCTTGCCCTCAGCTGTTCCATTGCCGCCGTCGCCACCGCTGCGCCGCAGGACGCCGACAACTATCTCTGGCTCGAGGATATCGAGGGCAAGAAGGCGCTCGACTGGGTCAAAAAGGAAAATGCCGAAACCGACAAGCTGATCATCGGCCGCCCGGGCTTCGAGGCCGACCGCAAGCGCGCGCGCGATATCCTAGACGACGACCGCCAGATCGCCGAACCCGGCGAAGTGATGGGCGAGACGATCACCAATTTCTGGCGCGACGCCGCCAATCCGCGCGGCATCTGGCGCCAGAGCCCACTCGACGCCTATCTTGCAGGCAAGCCCATATGGACGACGCTGATCGACGTCGATGCGCTCGGCAAGACCGAAAAGCAGAGCTGGGTGTGGCACGGCGCCGACTGCCTCGCGCCCGATTATAAACGCTGCCTCGTCTCGTTGAGTCCCGGCGGCACCGACGCCGACATCGTGCGCGAATGGGACCGCACGACCAAAGCTTTCGTCGACGGCGGTTTCACCCTTCCGCAAGCCAAGAGCAGCGTGACATGGGAAAATGCCGACACATTGCTTGTCGCGACCGACTATGGCGCGGGCAGCATGACCGCATCGGGCTATCCGCGCATCGTCAAGCGTTGGAAACGCGGCACGCCGCTAAGCTCGGCCGAAACGCTGGCCGAGGGTGAGCATGAAGATGTCGGGATGAATGTGTTCGCCTTCACCGATGGCGACAAGCGCTGGCCGATGATCAGCCGCGGCAAGACCTTTTACACCGCCGATACCAAGCTGCCGAACATCGACGGATCGCGCTATATTTCGTCGATCATCCCCGACACCGCCAGCGTGCGCGACGTCATCGATGGGCAGTTGATCATCTTCCTCAATCAGGATTGGGCCAACATTCCCGCCGGCTCGCTCGTGTCGCTGTCGCTCGACGATATGTCGGCCGACCGGCAGGTCAAGATCATCACCGCGATGACGCCGACCAAGGCGCAGGCGATCGAGAATGTCTCGGCGACCGAGAATATCCTTTGGGTGAAGGCGCTCGACGACGTCGAGGGCAAGCTGTTCGCGCTGCGCCGCGATCCCAAGACCGGCGAGTGGAGCCAGAAGGAAGTTCCGCTCGCCGCCAATGCCACGGTTGCGATCGCCGGCACGGTGGGCAAACGCGACATCGTGCTCGCGTCCGCCGAAACAATGCTGATGCCGCCGACTCTCTACGCGGTTTCGGAAGACAGGGCGCCGCAAGCCGTCCAGAGCCTGCCTGCGACCTTCGATGCCAAGGACATGACGGTCGAAAAGCGGTTTGCCACATCGAAGGACGGCACCAAAATCCCCTATTTCCTTGCGCGCAAGAAGGGGGCGACCGGCCCCGTCCCCGCGCTGATCCACGCCTATGGCGGCTTCCGCTCGGCGCAGACGCCGGGGTACCTTACCGGCCAGCCCTACCGCGCCGGTCCCCTCGGGCTGTTCTGGGTTGAGGACGGCAACGCCTATGTCCTCGCGAATATCCGCGGTGGCGGGGAGTATGGCCCCGCCTGGCATCAGGCGGCGCTGCGTGAAAAGCGCCAGAACAGTTTCGACGACCTCCACGCGGTCGCCGAGGATCTGGTCCGCACCGGGGTCAGCGCCAAGGGCAAGATCGCGATCTCGGGCCGCTCGAACGGCGGGGTGCTCGTGGGCGCGGCGATGACGCAGCGCCCCGACCTCTACGGCGCGGTGATCTCGGGCTCGCCGATCAAGGATATGTGGCGCTACGACAAAATGCTCGCGGGCGCCTCATGGGTCGCCGAATATGGCGACCCCGATGTGCCCGAGGATTGGGCGTTCCTGTCGAAATATTCGCCCTATCAGAACATCCGCAAGGGCGTGAAATATCCGCCGATCTTCCTCTATCTTTCAACCAAGGACGACCGCGTTCACCCCGGCCATGCCCGCAAATATTCGGCGCGGCTCGAAGAGTTCGGCAACAAAGTCTATTATCACGAATATATCGAGGGGGGCCACTCGGTCGGCGCCGATCATGCCGAGGACGCGGTGCGCGCCGCGATGCTCCACGGGTTCCTGCTCCGCGAACTGGTGGAGAAGAAATAGCGGCGCCGCTTTAGCGAATCTGCCTTTTCTCCAGCTTCCGCGCGAGCGTGCGCCGGTGCATGCCGAGCCGGCGCGCGGTTTCGGAAATGTTGAAATCGGTCTCAACGAGAGTCTGGTGGATATGCTCCCACTCGACCGTCTTGATCGACGATTGGCGGTCGCCCACCGGCGTCTCGACATTGCCCTCGGCGCGGTCGAACGCCGCCTCGATATCGTCGGTGTTCGACGGTTTGGCGAGATAATAGGAAGCGCCGAGCTTGATCGCCTCGACCGCGGTGGCGATGCTCGCAAAGCCGGTGAGGACGACGATCCGCATCATCGCATCCGACGCACGCAGCCTCTGCACGCACGCCAGCCCCGACGCATTGCCGAGCTTCAGATCGACGACGGCGTAGCCCGGCCGGAAGGTCTGCAAATGCACGTCCATCACCTCGGGGCTGTGCGCGACCTGCACCGTATAGCCGCGCCGCTCGAACGAGCGTTTTAGCGTTCGCGCAAACGCCTCGTCATCCTCGACGATCAGCAATTGCCGCTGCTCGGTCATATCGTTTCTCCACCGGGCCGCGCGACCGACGATATCGGCAAGGAAATCCGCACCAACGCCCCGCCCGCGTCGCGGTTCGCCACCGTCGCGCCGCCGCCGAGCTTGCGCAGCACATTGACGAGCAGGAACAGCCCCAAGCCGCCGCCCGGCCGCCCCTTCGTCGAACGATAGGGCTGGCCGAATTGCTCGAGCATTTCGTCGTTGAAGCCTGGTCCGCGATCGGCGATCTCGATCACCGCCATGTCGCCGTCGCGCGTCGCGGTGACGCCGACCCAGTCGGGCGAGACTTCGGCGGCGTTGTCCATCACATTGTCGATCACCTGGCGCAGCGCGGGGTCGGACACGATCGCGACATCGGCGCCGAAGCGGTCGTTGAACTCGACCGTGCCCGGTCGCCGCAGCGCGCGCGACCCGGTGACGATATCGGTCAGGAAGGCGCGCATCGTCGTCAGCTGGGGCGCCTCGCCGCGCGCCTCGCCCGCCGACATCAGGATGCCGCTGACGATCGCCTTGCAGCGATGCACCGCGGCATCCATGTCGGCCAGATCTTCCTGCATCTCGCGATCCTTTGCGAGGCGCGGCGCAGCCTTCCAGTCGCCGATCAGCACCGACAGTGTCGACAGCGGCGTCCCGAGTTCATGCGCCGCGCCCGACGCGAGCAGACCCATGCGCACGATATGATCCTCTTCGGCAGCGCGCTGACGGCTCGTTGCCAGCGCGGCGTCGCTGTCGCGCAAATTGCGGCTGATGCGCGTGACGAAGGCGACGAGCAGTACTGCGATCAGCAGGAAGCAGACGAAGCTGCCCTTCAGATACAGCCCCATCGGATCGGCCGCATAGGCAGGCGGCAGCACGAGCGGCGTCGGATCGATACGCAAGGCCGCGAGCGCGGCGAGCGCCGCGACGACGATCGCCCATGACGAGCGCGGGGTCAGCAGGATCGCGCCGATCACGACCTGCAACAGGAACAGCGAGGCAAAGGGATTGGCGAGCCCGCCGCTGTGGTGGAGCTGCCAGCCGAGCGCCGCGACGTCGAACAGCAGCACCGCGGTCAGTTCGGCATTGGTCACCGCGCGGCCGCGGCGGAGCATGGCGGCACTGATGACGTTGATCGCGATCAACACCATGATCGCCGCGAGCAAGGGCGCGTGCGGCAGCGATATGCCCATCGGTCCGCTGACGACCCCGATCGTCGCAAGCTGTCCGCCGACCGCAAGCCAGCGCAGCTGGATCAGCAGCGTCATGTTGCGGCGACCGGCGGGTGCCCTTACAGGCGCAGTCGGCAGGATCGTTGGGCTGGTCATCAATCGCGGATACGCCAGAGCCGCCATGCAAAAAAGAGGCTGAGCGCGCAAAGCGCAAACCAGGTGAGCGCATAGATCATATGGCTGTCGGCAAAACGCACCACGGTCAGGCCGCCCACAGGGTAGCCGCCGGGGTTGGGCGCCGCATCGGCATCGACGAAATAGGGCGCGGCGTTGCGCAGCCCCTTCGCCTTCGCGATGGCTGCGACGTCGCGCGAATACCACCGGCCCGCGGACGGATCGTTCGATCGAAGAAAAGCGCCCTCGGGCTCTGTGACGCGCAGCAGCCCGGTCACCGTGATCGGCCCCATGACCCTGCCAGCCGACCGCGTCCTTGGATCGCTCCGGTTCTTGGGCACAAAGCCGCGATTGACGAGCAAGGTGAAGCCGGGCGTCTCGAGCGGCGTGAGCACCCAATAGCCGGGGCCAAGATCTGTCACCGCCTGCACCAGCGTCTCGCGGTCATGCCGAAAAATGCCGGTCGCGGTCACGCGGCGATAGGCATCGGTCGTCGCGCTAATCCTTTCCCAGCCCTCCGGACCCGGTGCAGCCACGGGCGCCGCATGAATGCGCGCATCGACCGCCGCGACCAGCTCATGCTTCCACGCGCGCCGTTCGAGCTGCCAGACGCCGAGCGCCGCGAGCGCGATCGCCGCGATCAGCGCCGCGGCGGCAAAGGCGCCGCGGCGGGTGCGCGTCACGGGACCTGACCCGTAACCTGGCTTGTCGTTTCGTGCGCCACCGGCATCATATTGGTGTTGAGATGATGCATCACCCACAGCGATCCCGCGAGCATGATTACCACGACGATGATCGTAAAGACGAGCGAGGTCAGCGACCAGCCGCCCTCGGCCTTCGGCGTCATGTGCAGGAAGAAGACCATGTGAACGACGATCTGGACCACCGCAAAAGCCATGATGATCGCGCCCGTCGCGCCCGCGCTCAGCGGCATCGTCATCACCAGCCAGAACGGGATCGCAGTCAGGATCACCGACAGGACAAAACCGATGACATAGTCGCGCATCGATGCGTGCGGCATCTCGATCTCGTGATGCACGTCGGCGGCGTGGCCGTGGATATCGGCGCTCATCGCAGCACTCCCATCAGATAGACAATGGTGAAGACGCCGATCCACACGACATCGAGGAAGTGCCAGAACATCGACAGGCACATCACGCGGCGTTTGTTCGCAGCGATCAGCCCATGCTTCGACAACTGGAACATCAGCGTCACCAGCCAGACGATGCCGAAGGTCACATGCAGTCCGTGGGTCCCGACCAGCGTGAAGAAGCTCGACAGGAAAGCGCTGCGCTGCGGTGTCGCGCCGATCTCGATCAGGTGGTGGAATTCGTAAAGCTCGATCCCGAGGAAGGCGAGCCCGAACAGGCTGGTCACCGCAAGCCAGATCTGCGTCCCCCGCACCTTGCCCTGCTGCATCTGCAGCACCGCAAAGCCATAGGTGATCGACGAAAAGAGCAGCATCGCAGTGTTGAGTGCGATCAGCTTCAGATCGAACAGATCCTTCGGCGCCGGACCAGCGGCATAATTGCCGCCGAGCACGGCATAGCAGGCAAAGAGAATCGCAAAGATGAGGCAGTCGCTCATCAGATATATCCAGAAGCCCAGCATCGTGCTGTGCCCCTCGGGATGCGCATGCTCGTCGAGGTCGTAGAACTGGACGGGCTCGTTCGCCGAGGTCGGGGGGGCGGTGATTGTCTTGGCACTCATCGCATCAGGCTCCGGCCGCCAGCTGGCGGGTCCGCGCTTCCTCGACCGCGGTGACCGTTGCCGCGGGGATGTCGAAATCGCGCTTGTAGTTGAAGGTGTGATAGATCGCGCCGACGATCGTCGCGGCAAAGCTGACCGCGACAAGCCACCAGATGTGCCAGACCAGCGCGAAACCCATGACGAGGCAGAAGCCCGACAGGATCATCCCCGTCCCGGTATTGCTCGGCATGCGGATGTCGCGATAGCCATCGACCGGGCGCTGGTGCCCGCGCTTTTTCATGTCGTACCAGGCATCAAGATCGTGGATCACCGGCGTGAAGGCGAAATTATAGTCGGGCGGCGGCGAGCTGGTCGCCCATTCGAGCGTCCGGCCTTCCCACGGATCGCCGCCGGTCAGGTCGCGCAATTCCTTGCGGCGCCAGATGCTGACGCCGAACTGGATCAGCATCGCGCCGATGCCTGCGGCAACGATCAGCGCGCCGATACCCGCGATCACGAACCAGATCTGCAGGCTCGGGTCGTCGAACACGCGCATCCGCCGTGTTACGCCCATCAGGCCGAGGATATAGAGCGGCGTGAAGGCGACCCAGAAGCCGACGACCCAGCACCAGAAGCTGATTTTGCCCCAGAACACGTCGAGCTTGTAGCCGAACGCCTTGGGCCACCAGTAATTGATCGCCGCGAACAGCCCGAACAAGACACCGCCGATAATGACGTTATGGAAGTGCGCGATCAGGAACAGCGAGTTGTGCAGCACGAAATCGGCGGGCGGCACCGCGAGCAGCACCCCGGTCATCCCGCCGATGACGAACGTCAGCATGAAAGCGACGGTCCACATCATCGGCAGTTCGAAACGGATGCGGCCGCGATACATGGTGAACAGCCAGTTGAAGAGCTTCGCCCCCGTCGGGATCGAAATCACCATCGTGGTGATGCCGAAGAAGCTGTTGACGCTCGCCCCCGATCCCATGGTGAAGAAATGGTGCAGCCAGACGATGTACGACAGGATGGTGATGCACACCGTCGCATAGACCATCGAGGTATAGCCAAAGAGCCTTTTGCCCGAGAAGGTCGAGGTGACTTCGGAGAAGACCCCGAACAGCGGCAGGATCAGGATGTAAACCTCCGGGTGACCCCATATCCAGATCAGGTTCACATACATCATCGGCGATCCGCCGAGGTCGTTGGTGAAGAAGTTCGTCCCGACATAACGGTCGAGCGTCAGCAGCGTCAGCGTTGCGGTCAGGATCGGGAAACTCGCAACGATCAGGATGTTCGAGCACAGGCTGGTCCAGGTGAAGATCGGCATCTTCATCAGCCCCATGCCCGGCGCGCGCAGCTTCAGGATCGTGACGATCAGGTTGATGCCGGATAATGTCGTGCCCACCCCGGCTATCTGGAGCCCCCAGATATAATAATCGACGCCGACGTTGGGACTGTACGCAATGCCCGAAAGCGGGGGATAGGCGAGCCAGCCGGTCTGCGCATATTCGCCGACGAACAGCGAAATCATTGTCAGCACCGCGCCCGACGTCGTCATCCAGAAGCTGAAATTGTTGAGGAAGGGGAAACTGACGTCGCGCGCACCGATCTGGAGCGGCACGATATAGTTCATCAGCCCGGTGATGAACGGCATCGCGACGAAGAAGATCATGATCACGCCGTGCGCGGTAAACACCTGGTCGTAATGATGCGGGGTCAGATAGCCCTCCGACCCGTTGAACGCCAACGCCTGCTGCAGCCGCATCATGATCGCGTCAGCAAAGCCGCGCAGGAACATGATGAGCCCCAGGATCATGTACATGATCCCGATGCGCTTGTGGTCGACGGTGGTGAACCACTCGGTCCACAAATAACCCCACAGGCGGAACTTGGTGATCAGCGCGAGCACCGCGATGCCGCCAAGGACGACCCCGATGAAGGTGGCGACGAGGATGGGTTCGTGCAGCGGCAGCGCCTCGAGCGACAGCTTGCCAAGGATCGGACCGGTTTCGGGTGCGGGATGCGGGATGGTCATGTTGATCTCGGGCTCGTTCAGGACATCGGGCGTTCGGCGGCGGCGGGTGCGCGCAGCGCGGTGCGTTCGGGCTTGGACGGATGCGGCAGGCCCTCACCCTTCAGCTTTTCCGGGGCGACGGGCTTTACGTCGGGACGGTCGTTCGACATCACCGGCGCGCTGCAATAAGCCGCGACATAGCGCATGCTCCAGCGCGCGGCTTCTGCGGTGCCGCGCGCAGCGAACTTGTCATAAGTCACCTGCCGGACATTGCCGATGCCCGCGATGCCCGCGCCGCCCGCGGCGTCGACCGACATCATGTCGTGCATGCACATCTTGCCGGGCTCGACGCACATGTTGACCACCGCGTCGAACAATTGGGGGTCGCTCGCGGCAAAACGGCGGACCGGTTCCTTGTGGGTCGGCTTCTCGAGCTTCAGATATTCGGCGCGGCTGAGATCGCCTTCGGCAGAAGCCTTCGCCGTCGCGACCCATTTGTCGAACTCGCCTGCAGGCAGGCTCTTCACCGCGAAGCGCATGTTCGAAAAGCCCCAGCCCGAATAATTGGCCGAGAAGCCCTCATAATTGCCGGTCTTGTCGAACACCCCGTGCAGTTTGGTTTCCATGCCGGGCATCGCATAGATCTGCCCCGCCAGCGCGGGCACGTAAAAGCTGTTCATCACCGACGATGAGGAGATGCGAAAGCGCAGCGGCCGGTCGACGGGCACCGCCAGCTCGTTCACGGTCGCAACGCCCTGTTCGGGGTAGATGAACAGCCATTTCCAGTCGAGCGCGACGACCTGGACGTCGAGCGGCTGGACCTCGGCCGCGACCGGCTTGCCCGGCCCGGTGCGCGCGAGCGGACGATAGGGATCGAGCAAATGCGTCGCCACCCATGTCACCGCACCCAGGCAGATGATGATCAGCAGCGGTGCCGACCAGATGACAAGCTCAAGCTGGGTCGAATGATCCCAGTCGGGCTTGTATGTCGCCTCTTTGTTCGACGCGCGATATTTCCACGCGAAAAAGATCGTCAGCGCCATCACCGGCACGATGATCAGCAGCATCAATACGGTCGACAGGATGATCAGGTCGCCCTGCTGACGCGCGACGTCGCCGGCGGGGTCGAGCACGATCAGCCCGCAGCCCGACATCAGGGGCAGCGCGGCGAGCAGCGGCAAGAGCCGCAATCGAGCGAGAAAACGGGGGAGATTGCTTGGCATGATGCGCGCCTAGGCCTCCTTTGTTGCAGTGCACATAGGACATTTTGTCCAATCCCGCGACCCGTCATCATGGCGCAGGGGCATTTTCATTCCGGGTGTTTTTGCCCTATGACCGACTCGTGCCGCCGCATCTTGTCTTGCGGAGGGCGCCAGCTCAAGGATTGTTGCCATGGCTGCCGATACCGTGCCCACCACCGAGGTCGAACGCGACGCCCGCGCCCTCCACGGCGCCGACGACCACGGGGGCCACCGCATCGACCCCGCCGAGATTGCCATCGGCGTCATCATCGGCCGCACCTCCGAATTCTTCGACTTCTTCGTTTATGCGATCGCGTCGGTGCTCGTGTTCCCGAAGCTGGTATTCCCGCACCTCGATCCGCTGACGGGCACGCTCTGGTCGTTCGCGATCTTTGCCCTCGCCTTTGTAGCACGCCCGGTCGGCACGATCATCTTCACCGCGATCGACCGCAGCTATGGTCGCGGAGCAAAGCTCACCATCGCGCTGTTCCTGCTCGGTGGATCGACCGCCGCGATTGCCTTCGTCCCCAGCTATGAATCGGCCGGGATCGGTGCCGCGCTGCTGCTGGCGCTGTTCCGAATGGGACAGGGCGTCGCGCTCGGCGGATCGTGGGACGGCCTCGCCTCGCTGCTCGCGCTGAACGCGCCCGAAGACAAGCGCGGCTGGTACGCGATGATCCCGCAGCTCGGCGC
Source organism: Sphingopyxis sp. Soil_C_28 (assembly GCF_057657055.1). Taxonomy (NCBI): domain Bacteria; kingdom Pseudomonadati; phylum Pseudomonadota; class Alphaproteobacteria; order Sphingomonadales; family Sphingopyxidaceae; genus Sphingopyxis; species Sphingopyxis sp. Soil_C_28. The sequence goes on along the minus strand of NZ_JBDGJE010000001.1, from coordinate 418,286 downwards.
CCCGCTCGGGCTGATCGTCGCCAGCCTGCTCTTCATGTTCCTGATCTCGGCGCTGCCGGCCGAGGATTTCCTCGCGTGGGGCTGGCGCTACCCGTTCTTCGTCGCTTTCGCGATCAACGTCGTCGCGCTGTTCGCGCGGCTGCGCATCGTCGTGACCCCCGAATATGCCGAATTGTTCGAGAACCGCGCCCTCCAGCCCGCGCCCCTGCTCGAAACGGTGCGCTCGGAATGGAAGACGATCCTGATCGGCACCTTCGCGCCGCTCGCCAGCTTTGCGATGTTCCACATGGTCACCGTCTATCCGCTGTCGTGGGTGTTCCTGTTCACCGAAGAAACGCCGGTGCGCTTCCTGATGATCGAAGCGATCGCCGCGGTGGTGGGCATCGGGACGATTATTGCGTCGGGCTATCTTGCCGACCGCGTCGGGCGCCGCACCCTGCTCGGCGGCACCGCCGCGGCAATTGCCGTGTTCAGCGGCTTTGCCCCGCAATTGCTCGACGCGGGCGGTGCGGGTGAAGCGACCTTCATGATCCTCGGCTTCGCGCTGCTCGGTCTGTCATTCGGCCAGTCTTCGGGCGCGCTGTCGTCGAATTTCCAGCCGCGCCATCGCTACACCGGCTCGGCCTTCACGTCCGACCTCGCCTGGCTGTTCGGCGCCGGCTTCGCGCCGATGGTCGCGCTGTGGCTGTCGAGCCAGTTCGGACTGATCGCAGCGGGCGCCTATCTTCTCTCGGGCGCGATCGGCACGCTTGTGGCGCTTTGGCTCAACCGCGAACTGGCAAGCACGATCGGCTGACGCGGCGTTCTGTTCGGAAGCGAACGGCCGGAGCGGCGTCACACGCGTCGTTCCGGCCGTTTGCGCGGCCATCTCCGGCAAATTAATCAAATGTTGAGGATGTTTCGTCATCAATGGGTCATCGAATGGAGGGGCTCTTTGATGAAAATTCTGTCCAACACGCTGTTTGCGATCGTCGTATTCGGTGTCCTGACACCCGCGCCGGCGCACGCTTATCTGGACGGAGCGACCGTCAGCATGGCGCTTCAGGCGCTGACCGGCGCCGTCGCGAGCGTTCTCGTGTTCGGCAAGATCTACTGGTCGAAGATCAAGGGCGTGTTCAGCCGCACAAAGACCAGCGAGCAGGACTGAACCCATGGCATTCGAGGGTGGTTCTTTCCGCGACCCGTCCGGTCGCGTGCTGCGGCATGACAAGCGCATTTTGCGGGCCATTTTCGATGGCGGGATCGCACAGTTTCGTGCGGCGAAGGACAGCGGCGTCCTTGACGAGATGATCGAGCGCGGCTGGCTGCTTCCCGCGGACATCGTGTCGGGCGAAGGGCTCGGCGATCTGGCGCCGGGCGTCGCCCAATGGCTCGAGCATCCGGTGCTCGACTATATATCCTACCCTTATGAATGGTGTTTCTCGGGCCTGAAGGCGGCGGCGCTCCATCATCTCGATTTTCATCTGGCGTTGCTCGAGAAGAATTTCACGCTCTCGGACGCGACCGCCTATAATATCCAGTTCCGCGGGACCAAACCCGTGTTCATCGATCATCTGTCGATCACCCCCTATGAGGAAGGGTCGGCCTGGGTCGGCCAGCGTCAGTTCGGCATGCAATTCCTCAATCCGCTGTACCTGTGGGCAAAGAAGGGGATCGCCCCGCACGCCTGGTATCGAGGAGCGCTCGAAGGGATCGCGCCCGAAGATCTCGCCAAGCTGCTGGGATGGAAAGACCGGTTTTCCTTTACCGTGCTGGCGCATATCGTCGGACCCGCGGCGTTCGAGCGCGACCGGGTTGCCGAAGGCCTGAACGGCAAGACGCGCCGCGAGGTCAAATTGCCAAAGCAGCGGCTGGTCGCAATCCTGCGCAGCCTGCGCGACTATATTGCCGGCCTCGCGCTCCCGATGGAAAAGACCGTCTGGGACGATTATGCCGAAAACAACAGTTACGACGACGCGCGCCGCGCCGCCAAGCATGAGTTTATCGCTGGTGCCGTAAGCGGCGCAAACCCCGGCCTGCTCTATGACATCGGCTGCAACAGCGGCGAATTCAGTCGCACCGCGCTCGACGCGGGCGCGCGAAGCGTCGTCGGCTTCGACTTCGATCTGGGCGCGCTGGAACGCGCGTTTGCGCATAGCGATAAAGTGGGCGCACCGCTGCTGCCGCTGTGGCTCGACGCGACGAACCCCAGCCCCGCACAGGGATGGGCCAGCGCCGAACGCATGGGGCTGCAGGGCCGGGCCGACGCCGACATGATGCTCGCGCTCGCGCTGATTCACCACTTGGCGATCGCCAAGAATGTGCCGCTCGACATGGCAACCGACTGGCTGATGAACCTCGCTCCGGCCGGCGTGATCGAGTTCCCGTCCAAATCCGATCCGATGGTCCAGCAGTTGCTGCGCCATCGTCCGGATATCTTTCCGGACTATACCGAAGAAGCATTCCTGCATCATGTCGAAGCGCGCGGCCGGATCGTCCGGCAGACGCGGCTCGCCGAAACCGGGCGCCTGATTCTGGCCTATGACCGCCGCAGCTGACGCATGAAAGGCGCTGCTGGCGTGCTGGCACGCTCCCCCATCGCCGGCATGCTCGTCACGCTGATCGCGATGATGGGATATTGGAACGGGAACCGGCTGCGCCTCGGTTTCGAAAGTGTCTGGCCGACCGCGCTGGTAACCGTCCTCGGCGCCCTTCTCGTCACCGGGCTGCTGCGCCTGTTATGCGGAAACTGGCGCCGCGCCGGACTCGCCGCCGCGATGGCGGCCTTCTATTTCTTTTACATTCCCGCGTTGTTCGCGCCGCTGAAGCTGCCCTTTGTCGCCGAGGCCGCGCTCCATGTCGGCGCGATTGCGGGTCTGGTCCTGCTCTATCGGCGCTTGCCCTCGGACGATGCGAAGCTCTCCACGCTCCACGCGCGGGTGAATCTCCTGTGCGGATTGATATTCACGCTCAACGCCCTGCCGCTCGCATTCCAGCAGTTTCAGCTCGAGCAGCAGCGCGCGAAGGCCGAGGCCAGCCTTGGCCAGCTCGAAGGCACAGTTTCGGCCGACAGCCCCGATGTGTGGCACATTCTGCTCGACCGATATGCGGCGACCGATACGCTGAAAACGCGCTACGGCTTCGATAACCAGCCCTTTATCGACGCGCTGCGCCAGCGCGGTTTCGCGGTGCAGGATCAGGCGTTCTCCAACTATCAACGGACCAGCCACTCGGTCGCCTCGACGATGAACGGCCGCCTGCTCGACCCGATGGCACCGCACATGAAAAGCCGGCCCGACGACTGGATTCCGATCTATCGCGTCATGCGCGAAAGTTCGGCGCTGAAGCTGTTCAACCAGATGGGGTATCGCACTATTTTCGCCGGTAGCTGGTGGGAGCCCACGCGGTTCAGCGCCGCAGCCGATGAATCGATGGTCATTCGCGCCATGCCGCAACTTGCCCGCCTCGTCATCGGCCAGTCTGCGGCGGGCTTCTGGACGCAGCGGATAAGCGCACCCTATCTCGACGGTCGCGGCGACCAGTGCTTTCGCGCGAACGAGAAATTCCGCCGGTTGCGCGCGCTGGCCAAAGATCCGGATCGCAAGCAGGTCTTCGCCCATTTCCTCGTGCCGCACCCGCCCTTCGTGCTGAACGCCGACGGCAGTTGCCGTACGCTGGCGACAGCCGCGAAAGCGTCCCGCAACGAAAATTATCTCGCCCAGATCCGGTTTGCCAATCGGGAACTTGTGGGCCTTGTGGATGCGATTCTTGCCAACCCGCGGCCCGCCGTGATCGTGATCCACAGCGACGAAGGCCCGTGGCCCAACCCCTATGTCGGCAATGAACATGGGCTGGGCACCGACCCCGTACCGGTTCCGTGGCATCGTCTCGACGGCGAACAGCTGCGTGAAAAAATGGGCATTTTGCTCGCGGTCCGCGATCCTTCGGGCCAGACGCCCAAAACGATGCCAGCCTCCCCGGTGCAGATCTATCCGGCGATATTGAAGGATCATTTCGGCTCGCGCCGACCGGTCCCCGTTTCGCGCCACTATGTGTTCCGGAGCGATGCCGCCCTCTATCAATTCGACGACATCGGCACGAAGCTCGAGGCGCCCCGCTAAGGGGCGATCACAGGCCGAGGCGGCGCCAGAATTCCTGTACGCTCACACGGCCGCCTTCGACCGGCGTCGACCACGACGGGTGGGGCAGCGGAGGCTGCGCAGCGGGGCGGCGGCGGGTGGCGGAACGGGGCCGGTTTCTCATCGCGTATCTTCTTCACGGAAGCACGAATTCGACACGGGCCGGTCTTCGTACGCTTTAGCCGGTGATGACGCGGAGCAAGCTGACAGACATCAGAAGCCGCGAGGTCCGAATACCTGTCATTCATCTACTTATTGATTGATATAAGTCGTGCCGCCCTTTCTTGACGCCGCGAAAGCAAAAATTTCCGGCCGCATGCGGCTTCCCGAGGCGGCCTAGCCTTTATTTTCGGACGATAATTTATCGCGGAAACGGGCCAGCCGCTCGACCGCTTCGTCGAGGATCGCCGTCTCCTTGGCAAAGCAAAGCCGCAAGATATGTCGCGGGCCATCGCCCTCGAACAGTGCCGAAACGGGGATCGAGGCAACCCCCGCCTCGCGCACTGCCCGCTCGCTGAACGCGCGGTCGTCGAGCGCGATTCCGGATGCGGCAAGGTCGATACAGAGAAACCATGTCGCCTGACCGGGCAGGACGATAAAACCCGCGCCGGCCAGCCCGCGTACGAGATGGTCGCGCGAGGCGGCCCAGCCCGCACGCTGCGGCGCAAACCAGCTATCGGGGCGGTCCAGTCCCTCGGCCACCGCCCATTGCAGCGCCGGCGGCGTCGTGAAGGTCAGGAATTGATGCGCGCGGCCCAGCGCGCGCGCCAGATCGGGTGCGGCGCACAACCAGCCGGTCTTCCATCCCGTCAGCCCGAAGATCTTGCCTGCCGAACCGATCTTTACCGTCCGCGCGTCCATTCCCGGCAGCGACCAGAGCGGCCGGTGCCGCGCGCCGTCGAAGCGCACATCCTCCCACACCTCGTCGCACAATGCGATCAGATTGTGCCGCCGGCACACCTCGGCGATCATTCCCAGCTCGCTTTTGCTGGCGACCTTGCCGGCGGGATTGAGCGGATCGTTGAAGATCAGCGCCCGCGTGCGCGGCGTGATCGCGCGTGCAAGCGCGTCGGCATCATAATTCCATTCGGGCGGGCTCAGATGGACCGACACCGGCGTGCCGCCCGCGCGCCGCACCATCGGCGCATAGCTGTCATACGCTGGCTGGAACAGGATGACCTCGTCACCCGGCTTGACCAGCGCGAGCAAGGTGGCCGCAAGGGCTTCGGTCGCGCCCGACGTCACGATCACCTGCTCGCGCGCCAGTTCCAATCCTTGCCGCCGTTCGTAGAAGCGGCAGATTGCATCGCGCAGTTCCGCCAGACCGAAGGCAGGCGGATATTGGTTCGACTTCTCGCGCAACGCCCGCGCCGCGGCTTCGACCATATCGGGCGACGGCGGTTCGTCGGGAAACCCCTGCCCCAGATTGATCGCGCCATGCGCGACGGCCAGCCCCGACATATGCTCGAAAATCGTCGGGGCCATGGCGTCGTAGATCGGATGTATGCGGCTCATTCGAAATGCCCTGCTGCTGAATATCCCGTCAGCAAGCTGCGCGTTGGCGCGGCAAATGTAGCGCAAGAAAATCTTTGCGGATCAAAAATCCGCGATCATTCGGGGTTGCATTTGCCCAGCCTGCTGCGGCGCTGCCCATATACCATATAGATAGTGAGCCCGATCACGTTCCAGGCCAGACATGACAACAGCGTTTCGAGCGGAAGGCTCAGGAAGAGATAGAGGCAGCCTCCGATGGTCCCCATACCGACCAGCCAGACGGCGCGAACGCGAAACGGCCGGGGCGCATCGGGCGCGGTACGCCGCAACATCAACAGGCAGATGCCGACCGCCATGAACGCGATCAGCGTGCCGGCGTTGGCGAGCGCGGCCACTTTTCCAATGGGGAGAAGGCCTGCAAGGACGGCGACGATCACCGCCGTCACCATCGTGATGCGCGTCGGCGTCCCCCGCTTCGAAATATGCGCGAGCCGCTCGGGCAGAAAGCCGTCGCGTGCCATGGCGAGGAAAATCCGGCTTTGCCCGTACAGAAAGGCGAGCAGCACGGTCGGCAATGCGACCACGGCGGTCGTCGCCACGACCTGCGCGATGCCGGCCTGGCCGATCGAACGAAGGATCAGTGCAAGCGGCTCCGGGCTGTCGGCGAAGCGGGTGAACGGGGTCGCCCCGACCGCGGCTGCGGCCACCACCATATAGATGATCGTGCATGCCGCCATCGATCCGATGATGGCGATCGGCAGGTCGCGCTCGGGGCGCCGGGTTTCCTCGGCGGCGGTCGAAATGGCGTCGAAGCCGTAGAAGGCAAAGAAGATGATCGCGGCGCCGGCCATGACCCCGCGCTGGACCCCGTCGCTGCCGACGTTCACGGCATAGCCGTACGGCATGAACGGTTCGAGGTTCGCGGCATCGAAATAGGGCAGCGTGTAACCGACGAAGAGCAGCAGCGTCACGATCTTCACGACAACGAGCACCGCGTTGATCCGTGCGCTTTCGGGTGTGCCGAGCAGCAGCAGGCCCGCTACCACGGCGATAATGGCAACGGCGGGAAGATTGATCAGGCCGCCGAGTTCGGGGCCGCGCGTCAACGCCTCGGGAAAGCCGACCCCCATGAGCAGCGGCGATGCATAGCCCGACCAGCCCACCGCGACCGTCGACACGACCAGCGAATATTCGAGGATCAGGCTCCACCCGACGATCCACGCAAAGGCTTCGCCAAGGCCGGCATAGGAATAGCTGTAGGCGCTGCCCGCGGCGGGCATCATCGCCGACAGTTCGGCATAGGCCAGTGCGGCGCAGGCACAGACCGCGCCGGCAATCGCGAACGACAACAGCACCGCCGGCCCTGCCCTGTCGACGCCGACGCCGATCAGCGTCAAGATGCCCGTGCCGATGATGGCGCCGACGCCCAGCGCCATGAGCTGCGGCCAGGACAGGCTCGGCGGCAGCGCATCGGCGCTGCGTTCGCCGGCCGGCGGGATGGGTTTGCGGCGGGTCCAGTTATTCATGATATGTCTCCCAAATATCCGGCCCGATCATTCGGGTCCGCCGCTCGCTCCATCCGTCCGTTCGCTGTGTCCGTTCAGGGCTTTTCGTTCGGGAACAGCAGCAACCAGTCGGCTTCGGCCTGGATGCGCGCAAAAAAGCTCCAGCTGTCGACGTTGATCGAACGCTTCAGCCATGGCTTCGCCTTCTCGGGCTCGCCGCTCAGGATATAATAGTTGGCGAGGCTGTAAGCGGTCGAAGCCGCCACCCCGTCGGCGGTTGCAAAGGCGCGGCCGCTGTCCTTGTCGCTGAAGAAGCTGTCGGCGGCACGATTGCCCTTGAACAGCTGCAGACCGTCGAAATAGGTATCCGAGCCGCCCTTCGGATGAACTTCGAACAGCGTCAGATCATAATCGTCGAGCAGCTTCTGCGCCTCGCGAAGCTTCCCGGCGCGCGCCAGCGACAGATATTCCCAATAGCCGTTCGCCGTCCGCGCTTCGACATCGTGCGTGAAGGCGGCGGACTCGGCCGACTTGGCAAACCATTTCGCGGCATTTTCGAAATCATGCTTGCCGAAATAGGCCTGACCCAGGTGATAATAGAGATAATATTGCACGACATCGGGGTCGCCCGGGAAATAGTCCGGACCCGGCTTTTCACGCTCCAGCGGCTGGTTCTCGTACAGCTTCGCGGCCTTCAGCCCCAGTTCGATCGACTTATCGAACTCGCGCAGCGAAAAGTGGCGGTGCGCACGGTGGCGCAGCAGCTTGCCCGAGTTGGGGAAACGCTTCAGCGCCTGATCGTAAACCGCCCCCGATTCCTTGGTGTAGCCTTGGTAAAAGAGAATGCGGCCGTACCAGGTCGCGCTGTCGACGGTCATGTTGCTCTCGAAAGCCGCCTTGGCATCGCGCGCCGCGCGTTCCAGCGTTTCGGTCGAGGCGACATTCGCGTTGCGGGCCGGGCTGGTGACCATCGGCTGGCCAAGCAGCGACGTGCCCTGAAAGCTCCCTTCCTGCGCCGTCGCCGACATCGGCGCGGCGATCAGCAACAGGCCGAGCGACGCCAGTAATTTCAAATGCCTGGGTTTCATCATTAAATCCTCTCCGAACAAATATTCTGTCTTCAATCGAGATCGAGATCGAACTTCACGCCTTGCGCCAGCGGCAGCGATGTCGAATAATTCACCGTCGCGGTAACGCGGCGCATATAATTCTTCCAGCTGTCGGAACCCGACACGCGGCCGCCGCCAGTGACCTTCTCGCCGCCAAATGCACCGCCGATTTCTGCCCCGCTCGTCCCGATGTTGACGTTTACGATCCCGCAGTCGCTGCCCTCCGCCGACTGGAATGTCTCGGCCTCGCGCACGTCGCTGGTGAAGATGCACGACGACAGTCCCTGCGGCACGCCGTTCTGCAACGCGATCGCTTTCTCAAGGTCGCTGTACGGCAGGACATAGAGGATCGGGGCAAAGGTCTCTTCGCGAACGATGTCGGTCTGCGCGGGCATTTCGACGATCGCGGGGCGGACATAATAGGCGTCCGCCGCCCCGTCGATATCGATCCGTTCGCCGCCATGGACGATCCCGCCCTCGCGGCGCGCCTGTTCGAGCGCACGCTGCATCCCGTCGAACGCCGCCTTGTCGATCAGCGGACCGACATGCGTATCGTCCTCGAGCGGGCTGCCGATCCGCAGGCTGCCGACCGCCGCGACCAGGCGCTTGACGAAATCGGCGCGAATATCGTCATGCGCGATCAGGCGGCGCAGCGAGGTGCAGCGCTGTCCGCATGTCCCGGTGGCGGCAAAGATCGTTCCCCGCAGCGCCAGCCCGATGTCGGCACTGGGCGCGACGATCGCAGCGTTGTTGCCGCCGAGTTCCAGAACCGGCCGGCCGAACCGGCGCTGCACCCGCACGCCCACATCCTGCCCCATGCGGACACTGCCGGTCGCGCTGAGGATGGCGACGCCCGGATGGTCGGCCAGCATGGTACCGCACGCGGCTTCGCCGATCGCGATCTGGACCAGATGGTCGGGGGCCACTTCATAGTCTGCCGCCGCCTTTTGAAGCAGCTTGCCAAAGGCGAGCGCGGTCAGCGGCGTCTTTTCCGACGGCTTCCAGATCGCGCTGTCGCCGCAGACGAGCGCGACGGTCGTGCCCCACGCCCAGACCGCAGCGGGAAAGTTGAACGCCGAGATCAGGCCCAGCACGCCCAGCGGGTGCCAATATTCGGTCAACCGGTGCTCGGCGCGCTCCGACGCGATGGTGAGCCCGAAAAGCTGCCGCGACAGGCCGACGGCATATTCGCAGATGTCGATGACTTCCTGCACCTCGCCGCGCGCCTCGGTCAGGATCTTGCCATTCTCGATGGTCAGCAGGCGCGACAGGGTTTCCTTATGCTCGCGAACCAGCTGGCCATAGCGCCGGACAAGCTCGCCGCGATGCGGTGCCGGCACCTGCTTCCACGCAAGAAAGGCGGTCTGCGCATTCGCGACCATCGCATCGATATCGGCCGGCTGGTGCATTTTCAGCGTCGCAAGCTCGGCCCCGTCGATCGGTGAGAAGACCCCGAGACCGGAACCCGTATCGTCGGCGAGCGACAGCCCGAGTTCGCCGAAAATATCGGCGATGGTCCCGGCGAAGGCACCGGGGGCCGATGGGGAGGAAAGAGACGTGTCGATAGCGTTCATTTTTATGTCCGTAAAAAGCGTTGCGAAAATATAGGGCGAACCGCCCCGATTCAGGGCCGATTGTTCCGATCGTGAACGATGACGCGGCCATCCTTGATGACGGTGGAGACCTGCTCCATCACCGAAATGTCGCGCGTGGGATCGCCTTTGACGGCGACCATGTCGGCAAATTTTCCGACCTCGATCGACCCCAGATTGGCCGATTGATCGAGGAGCGTGGCGGCATCGACCGTCGCCGAGCGAAGCGCCGCCATCGGCGTCATCGGCCCCTGCTCGACCATATGCCGGAACTGCCGGGCATTCCGGCCATGCGGCGACACGCCGGCGTCGGTGCCGAACGCGAAGCGGACCTTGTGCTGGACCGCGAGGCGAATATTCCGCCCGGCAACGCGCCGCGCTTCGGCCATCTTCGTCTGAACGGCGGGACTGGCATCGCCCTCCTTCCGCGAATCGAGCAGCCCGAGCGTCGGCACCAGCCAGGTGCCGCGCTTGGCCATCAGCTTCGCAGTCTCTTCGTCAAGCCAGGTGCCATGCTCGATCGAATCGACGCCCGCGCGAACCGACGCGGCAACGCCCTCCCCGCCATGGGCGTGCGCCGCGACCTTGAGTCCCAGGCTGTGCGCGGTGGTGACGATCGACGTCAGTTCGTCATCGCTCAGATGCTGTCCCAGCCCGCGCGCCTGCTGCGACATGATGCCGCCCGTCGAAGTGATCTTGATCAGGTCGGCCCCATATTTTGCCGCTTCGCGGACGCGCAGAGCGCATTCGACCGCGCCGGTGCACGCTCCGGTATAATCATAGGGGTACAGCGCTTCGGTCGTCTTGCGGTTGAGCCCCGACATGTCCCCATGCCCGCCGACGATCGACAGCGAGGTGCCCGACAGAAATATACGCGGTCCCGTGACGGTGCCGTCGTTGATCGCGTCGCGAAGCGCGTGGATCGAATAGCCGTCCGACCCGACGTCGCGAACGGTCGTGAAACCGGCCTCCAAAGTTTTTTTCGCATTGGAAAAGGCGAACAGCGCAACGTCTTCGGGCGTATCGATCGCCGCCGACCATAGCTTGGTCTCGGGCGCAAAACTGAAATGGACATGCGTGTCGATCAGCCCGGGTATCACGGTTCGGTCCCTGAGATCGATCGTGGGCGTATCGGGAAAGTCGATATAGCCAGCGCGGATCTCGGCTATCTTATGGTCGCGAACGACAATCGTCGTGGGGCCGAGCGTCCGTTCGCCGGGTATCGCGATGACCGCCCCCGCGTGAATCACCAGGCCTTTATCGGCGGTTAGCGTGGTTGCGCCCGCAGTGCCCGAAAGCAAAAGACACAGCATCGATAACGACAATGCGCCGCTGCGGCGGATCGGCCGGTCGAGCGCGGGCGGCTTGGCGATGTCCATTACGTAAAAAAACTCCCGCGGACCGCGGCGCCAAAGATCGTCTCTGGCCCCGCAACCCCCACATAGGAATATTTTGCTAGTTGGGCAATAAATTTTATGATAGGAAAATTATGAAGAATAGGACTGGCCCCGGAAATCTAAAGGTTTCGGGGTGGGGAAATGGGTTACCAAGGAGGGAAAAATGTCGAAGTTCGTTTCACGCCTGCTGTTGTCATCGGCTATCGCGTTCGCGATCACGCCTGTCGCACAGGCTCAGACCGCGCCGCCGGAAACCGAAGGCGCCGACACCGATGAAGGCGGCAACGACATCGTGGTCATCGGGACGCGCCGCAAGGATCGCTCGATCACCGACAGTTCGGTCGCCATCGACGTCATCTCGCCCGAAAATATCACCGCGACCGGCTATACCGACGTCAACGACGCGCTGCGCACGCTGGTGCCCGCATTCAATGCCCAGCGTCTTCAGGGCAACGACGGCTCGTCTTTCGTGCGGCCGATCACGTTGCGCGGTTCGCCGGCCGACCATGTCCTCCTGCTGATGAACGGCAAGCGTCGCCACCGCGCCGCAATCGTGCAGATCGGCACCGGCCACGCCTCGACCTCGGGTTCGCAGGGCCAGGATTTCAACGTCATCCCTTCGATCGCCTTGTCGAGTGTCGAAGTGCTGCGCGACGGGGCGTCGGCCCAATATGGGTCGGACGCGATCGCCGGCGTGATCAACCTCGAGTTGAAAAAGGCCAGGAGCGGCGGGTCGATCATGGCTCAGGTCGGTGAATATTATCAGTCGGAAGGGCGCACCTACGACATTCAGGGCCACCTCGCGGTTCCGGTCGGCGACAATGCCTATTTCAACATCGCCGCCCAATATACCGATCAGGCGAAGGCCTATGCCAAAAAGGCCAGCCACGCCGGCGCGGTCGCGCTGCGGGCCCTGGGTGTACCCGGCGTGCCGGAACATCCCGAAGGCAATCTCGATCCGCGTTACATGGCGTTCAAATCGGTCTGGAACGCGGGCATCGAGCTGGGTGACGAACTCGAAGCCTATACGTTCGGCAACTATATGACGGGCAAGAGCTCGGTCACATTCGGCCTGCGCCAGCCCTTTACCGCCGGCGGCGTCAATGGCCATGGTACCTATGCCAATTCGGCCTTCGACCTCACCCCGGCACATCCGCAAGCGTTCAACCTTGCGGCAATCTATCCGGGCGGCTTCACCCCGGAATTCGAGGGTCATCTGGAAGATTTCAGTGCCTTGGTCGGTTTGCGCGATCAGGTCGGCCCGTGGATGTGGGATCTGTCGGCGCGCTACGGCACCAACACCGTCGACTATACGATCACCGGCACGATCAACGCCTCGATGGGCGTCAATTCGCCGACCTCGTTCAAGCCGGGTTCGCTGACCCAGCGTGAAATCCAGTTCGATGCCGAAACATCCTATGAACTGAGCGAAAACATCCTTGCCTTCGCTGGCGCCAGCTATCGCAAGGAAACCTATGTCATCGGCCGCGGCGACGAAGCCAGCTACACCACCGGTCCGTTGCAGGATCTGCCCGCCGGATCGAACGGCTTCCAGGGCTTCTCCCCGGAATTCGCCGGCAGCTTCAACTCGGCGAGTTACGCTGTATTCGCCGAAGTCGATGCAGATATCACGCCGTGGTGGAACCTGTCGGTCGCCGGCCGCTACGAAGATTACGACCAGTTCGGTACGAACTTCAGCTACAAGGCCGCCACCCGGTTCGAGCTGAGCGATGCGTTCGCGCTGCGCGGTTCGGTCAGCACCGGCTTCCGTGCTCCGGCCGCCGGCCAGGTGTTCGGCACCAGCCTGACCTCGCAGCTCGACGGCCTCGGCGGCTTCATTCTCGACGCCGTGCTGGTACCGGGTTCGCCCGCAGCGCAGGTGTTCGGCTCGAACTCCCTGAAGCCCGAAACCTCGTTCAACATGTCGGCGGGCATGGTCTTCACGGGCCTGGACGGCTTTCTCGCGACGCTCGACTTTTATCAGATCAAGGTCGACGATCGCCTGCTGCTGACGCCTTCGCGCAAAACCACTGCGGCGGAACGCGCCGCGCTGGCTGCGCTGGGATTCCCCAATGGGGCGGACATCGAAGATGTGCGCTATTTCCAGAACGAAATGAACACGCGCGTTCGCGGGTTCGATCTGGTCAGCACCTATCGCCAGACCTGGTCGGACAATGCCTCGACCGATTTCAGCCTCGCTGTGAACTATAATGAACAGCAATTGCGCGGCGCGCCGCCGGTGGGCTTCACGTCGGCGATCGTGACCGAGTTCGAACGTGGCACGCCGCGCTGGCGCGGCAATTTCTCGGCGACGACCAAGGTCGGCGATTTCGCCTTCATGGGCCGTGCCAACCACTATGGCGCCTGGCGCCGTCTGGATGGCGCCACCTTCCTGCCGCGCAAGGCCGTCACATTGTTCGACGCCGAAGTGACCTATACGGGCATCGAGGGAGTCGACCTCAGCGTCGGCGCGCGCAACATCTTCAACATCTTCCCGCCGGGCCGCGGTCCGGCCCGCGCACGCTCGGGTTTGATCTACGACAACCACAGCGTATTCGGGGTCGCCGGCGGCTTCTATTATTTGAATGCTAAGTATAAATTCTGATCTCGTCTGTTCGAGATCGGCGTATATTTCCGGTGGGCATATACGGAATTGGCATAGCGGATATGCCAATTCCGTAGCCTATCGGAAATTTGTGTATTATGATTGCAGCGGCTGATTGGCCGGACCTCCCCCCAGCCTCCTCCAATCGCCGATGCAGTACGATCTCGAGCAAGTTAAGGATTGGAGACTTATGCCGCCCAGAAATGGAGATGAGCCGGAAGTATTGGGCGCTGTGCGCACGATGAAACGCCCCCGATCCGAAGGCTTTCACCTGGGCGAAAGACTGCGCCACCTGCGCAAGGAGCGCGGGATGACATTGGAAGATGCAGGGCGGCTGACGGCGCTTGCCGCCTCGACCCTGTCGAAAATCGAAAACGACCAGATGTCGCCGACCTTCGACGTCGTGCAAAAGCTGGCCGCGGGCTTCGACATCGACATTACCGAGCTGTTCGCGGGCAATTCGGGTCAGGATGCCGCGGGACGGCGCAGCGTGACGATGGACGGCGCCGGCCGCCTGATGGAAACCGCGGTTTACCGCCACCGGCTCATCGCCGCCGAGCTCAAGAACAAGAAAATCCTGCCGTTCGTCACGACGATTAAGGCGCGCAGCCTGGAGGATTTCAAGACCTGGTCGCAGCACAGCGGCGAGGAATTCCTCTACGTGCTCGAAGGCGAAATCTGCTTCCAGACCGAACATTACGAACCCGCGTTCCTCGGCGTCGGGGACAGCATCTATATCAACAGCAGCATGCAACATGCCTGTTACTCGACGAGCGAGGAAGACGCCGTCGTGCTGTGGGTCAACACCGGCTGATCGCGCAATCGCCGCCCGCTCATCTAAGGGCTTGCAATAATTTTCCTATCCGCTAATTTATTTCCAATAGAAAAATTGGAGAGGGCGAAGCTATGGATAGACGGAAATTCATCCTGTCGGGGGCGGCGGTTTCGGCCGCTGTCGCTTTCGCGCCGGGCGCGGCGGCGCGGGCGGCGGCTCGCCCCCTCACCTTCGATGCCATGGGCGAGGTTCGCTTCGAATATGACGCGGCGCTGATCGGCCAGATGCGCGCGAGCGGGCTCGACGCGATCACGGTGACGCTCTGCGACCCCAAGGCGTATGAGGGCCAGGCTTATGAGGAAGCGGTGCAGGCCGTCCTCGACCACGACGCGCATATCGCGGCGCATCCCGAACTGTTCCTGAAAGCCACCAAGACCAGCGACATCGACGTCGCGCGGGCGCACGGTCAACTCGCACTCTTCTATCTCTTCCAGAACAGCACCCAGTTCGGGCGCGACCTCGACAATGTCGATCTCTTCTATAAGCTCGGCGTCCGTTCGGCCCAGATCACCTACAATGACCAGAATTGGGCGGGCGCGGGGTGCAAGGAACTCGGCGCGAACGGCCTCACCCATTTCGGTCGCGACCTCGTCGGCCGGATGAACGCGCGCGGCATGCTGATCGACCTGTCACATGCGAATATGCGGACGATGGCCGATACGATCGCGGCGTCGAAGGCCCCCGTTATCGTCTCGCACACCGCGTGCATGGCGGTACACAGCAATATCCGCAACACGACCGACGCGAACCTCCGCCTGCTCGCCGACAAGGGCGGTGTCGCCGGGATCTGCCAGATGCGGCCCTTCCTGACGACCAAGCGCGACGACGCACTGCCCGAATATTTCCGACATATCGACCATGCCGTCAGAGTGATGGGCGCCGACCATGTCGCGATCGGCAGCGACCGCGACCACCGCGTCGTCGAAATGACCGACGCCTATATCGCCGAACTGAAGGCCGAAGAGGGCGCCAACTTCCACGAACCCGACTGGCCGCTGTTCATCAACGAACTCAACGGCCCGCGGCGCATGGAAGTGGTGTGGGATGGCGTGCGCAAGCTCGGCTATCCGACAAGCACCGTCGAAAAGATCATGGGGACGAACGTTCGCCGCATCTATCAGGAAGTGATCGGATGAACCCGCGTAGCGCTGCCCGCTGCTCCAGCCTCGCTCTTGCCTTGCTGCTGATGGCAGCCCCCGCGTCGGCGACTGTCCCTGGCGCCGACGCGGGGAATTGCGCCACCAGCATGATCGGCACCGCGCTGACGATACCGAAGTTTTCGGTGAAGACGCAAAAGATCCTCGACGAGGATATTGCGATTGCCGCGGCCGCGCTCAAAATCGCGCCCGATCGCGAGGATATGCACATCTGGTATGGTCGCCGCCTCGACTATGCGGGCCGTATCTGCGACGCCGTCGACGCCTTCACCGCGGGGATCAAGCAGTTCCCCGGCAGCTATAAACTCTATCGCTTTCGCGCGCGCGACCTGACCCGCGCGCGCCGGTTCAAGGATGCCCTCGCCGACTATGACAAGGCGCTGGCGCTGATGGGCGACACCCCCGACAGTTTCGAACCCGACGGCATGCCCAACCCGATCGGGCTGACGATCAGCACCTATCGGGGCAATATCGTCTATTATCATGCCCAGACCAGTTTCGCGACGGGCGACTATCCGACGATGGTCACGGGCATGGCCAGGTCGCTCGAGCTTTCGGCCGATTTCGCGCGCGACGATATGCGTGTGCCGACGGCTTATTGGACCTATCTCGCCTATCGCAAGATGGGCCAGCACGACAAGGCGCGCGCGGCGATCGATGCCATCGAGCCCGGGCTGAAACTGATCGAGAATTTCACCTATTATCAGGCGGTCCAGATCATGCAGGGTCGGCTCGATCCGGCCGCATTCAAGGATGAACGCGACAGCACGATCAAATTTGCCATCGCGATGGAGCGCCGCTTTGCCGGTGACGAAGCCGGCGCAAAGGCGCTGCTCGCCGAAATCGTCCGCGAAAATCCGCAAGGGCACTGGCCATCCGAAGCCGAACTCGCACACCCCGATCGCAAGGATTATTGAACCGCAAGCGCCCTATGATCCGCCGGGCGGATCATAGGGCGGCCGAGTGGGTCTAGCGCGAAATGTCCTGCGCGACATGGGACGCGCTTTCGATCGCGGCACGCGAGAAAGGCGCGAAATCGCCGTAGAGACCATGTTTCAGCGCCGCCAGCGCAAGGCCGTGTTTCGCCGCGTCCGCGAGGCCCTTCCCGCTCCACAATCCGTCGAGAACGCCCGCTGCGAACGCGTCGCCGGTCCCGACGCGGTCGATCACCGGCGTGACAATGTTGGGATCGCTCGTCCCGCCTTCGTCGCGCGTGTCGATCCGCGCCGTCAGCCGGTGCGTGTCGGGCCCCAATATCTCGCGCGCAGTGGACGCTACATAGTCGAGCGAAGGAAAATGATCGAGCAGCGCCAGCGCCGCCTCGCGCCGCCGGTCTTCGCCATCGCCCGAAAATTCGCGGCCCAGCAGCAACGCCGCGTCGCGATGATTGCCGAACAGCACCGTCGCCTGCGCGACGATCGGGCTCAGTATAGCCACCGGATCGGACTGCCAGCGATCCCAAAGGCGCCCGCGCCAATTGCCGTCGAACGACACCCCGATCCCCCTCGCGCGCGCGCGCGTGACGCCATCGAGTACGGCCTCGGCGCTACCCGGCCCCAGCGCCGGGGTGACGCCCGACACGTGCAGCCAGCCGACGCCGTCCAGCAGATGATCCCAATCCCAGTCCCGCGGCCCGACCTCGGCAAACGCCGAACCGGCACGGTCGTAGACGACCTCCGCGGGACGCATCGGACCGCCGGGCAGATAATAATAAAATCCCATGCGGCCCATGGGGCGAAGCACGGGCGCGACGTCGACGCCGTGACGGCGCAACTCGCGCAGGACGCCGTCGCCGATCGGACCGTCGGGGACTGCGCTGACCATCGCACTGTCGTGACCGAGCGTGGCCAGCGCGACGGCGACATTCGCCTCGGCACCGCCGACGTGCGCGTCGAACCGCGCCGATTGAAACGGCAATTCCCCATGAGGAATCGAGACGCGCATGACGATCTCGCCGAAACAGGCAACGGTCCCCTGAGGTGCAATCATGCTTTGAATCCGGTTTCCGTAACGGCGATGCAGGCAATATGCGCGGCTGCACCAAAGCGCGCGGTCGCGATCTGGCCGATGCCGATCGGATGCACGCCGGTAATCGCCCCGGCCGAAATCCATTGCCCCGGCTTCAGCGCGATGACGCCGCGCCGATGAAGCTCGACAAGAAAGTTGAGCGAGCCCCAAGGACCGTCGAGCACGTCTATCGCGCGCCCGTTTCCGACCGTTGCGCCATCGATCTGCGTTTCGACGACCAGCGTGGTGAAATCGTCATGGTCCAGTCGCGGACCGAGAAGCAGGCCGTTGTTGATCCCGATGTCGGCGATGATGCCATAGGGCGCATGCGCGTGGACGTCGGGCGCGGGCGAGCTGGCGACCTCGAATCCCGCGCGAATTTCGTCGACCCACAACGCGCCATCGTCGCCGCCGGTCAGCCGGTCGGGCACCGCGCGAAGGCGCAACATGACCTCGGCCTCGATCGCACCCGCGCCGCCCGCGAACACAGCCGCTTCGCCCGGCACATCGCCGTCGAGTTCGGCAACCCTCAGCACCGGCCCGGCAACGCGCTCTGCGCCCAGAATATCGATCAATGCCGGCGGGATGCGGCCGACTTTCCAACCGAGCACGGGCGCACCCAGCGCGGCTGTCAGGCGCTGCTGCATGCCATAGGCCTCGGCCAGCGTCGCGGGCACCGGCGCCGGAAAAGCGGGCAGCGCACGCCCCGAGCGGCGCGCATCCAGCAGCGCCGCTACCGGATCCGGCACGGCCGGTGGAGGCGGCGCGCCCGACATCAGGCGAGTTTTGCGCTCAGCAGATAGCGTTCGCGGCTTTCGGCCGACTGGCGGCGCAATTCGACGATCGCGCGTTCCTCGGTCTCGTCGAGCATCGATTCGATCAGGCGGTTGAAGTGGCGCCGCATCGCGAGCCGCGCGCCCGTCGCATCGCGATTGCGCAATGCCGCGACGACATCGGCATGCTCGGCCTGCCGCGCGCTGCCGTCCTTGCGGCACACCAGCGAATGACTGCTCCGCACCTCGGGCAATTCCATCCGCATCCGCCACAGGCTTTCGATCACATGGATGATCGCCTTGTTGCTCGATGCGGCAGCGATCGTCATGTGAAACTCGCGGTCGATGGCGCTGATCTCTTCCTCGCTCGCGCTTTCGTCGGCCATCGCGTCGAGCAGCGCGTCAAGTTTCGCGAGCGTTTCGGCCGATATCGTCGGTGCCGCAAGCGCAGCCGCCTCGGCCTCGAACAGCGAGCGCGCTTCGGTCAGCTCGAACGCGCTGACTTTGGGCAGGATCGCGTTGTCGCCGGGAAGAATCGCCTCGACATAGGCGCCGGCCCCGGTGCGGATGTGAATCCATCCCGTCGCCTGCAGCGCAATCTCGGCTTCGCGGATCGTCACCCGGCTCACTTCGAAGCGTTCGGACAGTTCGCGCTCGCCGGGCAGCCGGGTTCCCGGCGGAAAACTTCCGTCGAGAATCTGGCGCCGAATCGTGTCGGCGACATCTTCGAAAAGGCGGCGTTCGGCCATGGTCAATCATCTCCCCGCGTCGGTGTCAGGAAGTCCATACAATCCGGTATGACAAGTTTGAAGCCCATGACCGAAGTTAGTTTCAAATCCGGGCCCGGATGCCGATGAAATATTTCGCGCCATAATAATGATACTGACGGCTGCTGCCATAGACCGGCATGTAAGTCGCCTTGGGCTCGTTGAAGATATTGAGCGCTTCAAAGCGCAGCGACACGCCCTTCATCAGGTCGAGCGACGCGCGGAAGTCGATGGTTTCGCTGGGGGCGACATAGCGTAGCTGGCTGTTCCCGCCGACGAAGTCTTGGAAATATTTGCCGCGATAATTGTAGATCGCCTGCAGCGACACCGGCCCGATCTCGTAATAGGCCTGCGCCGACAGCACATGCTTCGAATAGCCCGACAGGTTCGCGGGCGGAATGATGCCCGATGTCACGGTGTCCGTTTCAGGATCATAGACGTCGCCGAGCCGGATATCCTGCGTCTTGAAGTTCGAATTGGCGTAATTGTAGCTGACCTTCGCGCCCAGTCCGTCGAGTGGCTTGGGCAGGAAGCTGAAGCGCGTCGCCGCCGTCAGTTCGAGGCCATAGATGCGCGATTTGTCGGGGCTGTTGCGCGTCTGCGTCACCGGGATCGACACCGTTTGGCCGTCGATCGTGAAATCCTCGTTGAACACCACGGGCTGGAAACCGCCCGTGAACTGCTTGTAATAGACGGTGGCCGAGAAGAGGCTGTCCTTGTTCGGATACCATTCGAACGACAGGTCGCCGTTCCACGACATCAGCGGCTTCAGACGCGGGCTGCCGTTCGCGGTGATGTTGCGGATCGCATCTTCGACCGAGGTAAAGCTGGTGCCATCCTCGAGCAGGATCGTGCGGCCGGCGCCCAGCGAGCTGGGGTTGGGACGTGACATCGCGCGGTAGGCGGCGGCGCGCACCAGCGTGTTCGGCGCAATTTCGAAGATCGCATTGAGGCTGGGCAGAATGCGCGTGTTCTGGCTCTTGATCGTCACCGTGTCGAAATCGCCCGATGTGACGAGACGGATCGACCCGTCGGGATTGGTGACGATGCTGAGGTCGCTGCGAAGACCATCGGAGGTGACGCGTGTATTGACGACGCGCACGCCGACATTGCCGCGGATCGGCATATTGCCCAGATCGGCGTCATATTCGGCCATCACATAGCCCGCGAAGGTCCGTTCGGTGACGTCGCGATTGGCGACCGAGCGTGTGTCGGCAAGATTGCCCGGGTCTTCGGCGCCCATATATTCGCGGAACAGACAATCGACGTCGAACGTCGCCCAGCTATTGATGCTGTTGTCCTTGGCGGCCGACAGGAAATTGGTCTGCGGAAAGGCCTGACGGCACAGATTGTTGATGCGGCGGTCCTCGGCAATTGCCGGGTTCAGGTTGAAGTCGCCGTTGCGCACATCATAGTCGCGGTACGTCAGGTGCGACCAGCGGCCGCCCGCCGACAGCGTCTTCAGGAAACCATCCATTTCATAGGCAACGTCGAAACGTCCCGCGTAGATCTCGTTGCGGCGCTTGCTTTCGTCGCGGCGGAACCGCGCATCGTCCCAGAACAGATTATGATTGTTCAGGTCAAAGCGCGGGTCGATCGTGATCGTCGGCACGAAGCTGCCCGGCGTGATCGAATAGGTGTAGGGAATGCGCATGTTGTTGAACACGGTGCGCACGCCATTCACGTCGGTCGGGTCGGTACGCAGGCGGACATTGCGCTCGATTTCGGTGCGGACGGTACGCGAATAGCTGCCGTCGAGGGTGAGGGTCAGCCGGTCCGACGGCTGCCATTCGACCGACAGGCCGCCGCCCAGATATTCCTCCGACCGCGCCAGTTCGGACCCGTTTGATTCGATCGAGCTCAGCCCGTTCAGGCTCTGCACAATGCCATTCTCGTCAAAGACGACGTTGGTCAGGCCATAGCGCCCTTCCGACAGATTGAGGTCGCGGCGGCTCTCGACAAAGGTGCGGTCCGAATATTGGACGTCGAGGTTGATGTTGAACTGGTCCGACGGACGCCACTGGATCGACCCGAACACCGCGTCGCGCTTGTCGGTCTCGCTGATCTGGCGGAAGGTATAGGCGTTGGGCACGAGATAGAAGGGCAGGTTCTGCCCATATTCGTCGCGGGTAAACTCGTTGCAATTGTTGTTCGCGACGACGGGCGAAGCCTGGCACGCGGTCCAGGTTGAGCTCGCTGCGAAGGTTTCCTCGGGGTTGTTGGTGTCGTTGCGCTGGACGCCGATCGCGATGCCGATCGTGTCGTTCGCGAACTGGTCGACATAGCTCAGCGTCCCGCGCCAGCCGATGCCACCCGACCCGACGATGCGATCGCCATAGGGATTATATTGTGCCTTGATATCGGCCTGCAGACGGCGCTTGCCGAAATCGAGCGGGCGCAGCGTGCCGATCTCGATCGTGCCCGCGACGCCGCCCTCGACGAGGCTCGCCTGCTGGGTCTTGTAGATCTTGATATTGTTGACGAGTTCGGACGGGAACTGGTTGAAGTTCACCGAGCGGTCGCCGCTGCCGTTCGATGCGTCGCGGCCGTTGAAGGTCGCATTCGACAGGAAGGGGCC
This sequence comes from Sphingopyxis sp. Soil_C_28, assembly GCF_057657055.1. NCBI lineage: Bacteria > Pseudomonadati > Pseudomonadota > Alphaproteobacteria > Sphingomonadales > Sphingopyxidaceae > Sphingopyxis > Sphingopyxis sp. Soil_C_28. The sequence goes on along the minus strand of NZ_JBDGJE010000001.1, from coordinate 396,349 downwards.
AAGCCCGCGCAGCGCGATTTCGGAGGCGTCGCCCTTTTCGCGGTGCGTCGTCGCGCCGGTGATCGTCTGGATCGCCTGCCCGACCGAGATCGCGGGAATGTCGCCGATATCGTCGGACGACAGCGCATCGACGATCGCCGTTTCTTCGCGCTTGGTGTTGATCGAATTCTGGATCGTCTCGCGGATACCGGTGACGACGATCGCGTCTTCTTCTTCCGTGGCCTGCGGTGCGGGCGCATCCTGCGCCATCGCAGGTGTCGCAGCGATCAGCAGCGTCGAGCCGGCACCAGCCAGCAACGCGGCGCGCAGCATGCGCGCACGGATCTGATTACGAGAATTCACGTCGTCTCTCCCAAATGTCGATTCTGTTCTGACCAATGCTCTCAAGCATGGCGGCACAATTGTCAACCATCGTGTATGCCAAATTGGTTAGTCCATTTTGACATACACTATACCGTTAACGAACGAGCTGGCTCCGCAAGCCGGGCACCGCACGCGCCAGCGCCTGTGCGACAAGCCTGGCGGTGACCTCGGCGCCGATGTCGCCCAGGTGCGTGTAGTCGAACTTGCGCGTCACCTGCCCGCGCGCACCATCGCCCGCGATCGGTGTGGGCTCGGGTGGCGCCGGGCGCGCCGTCAGCGTCGTGCCCGCCTTCGCCGCGGCAAGCTCCTCGGCCGCCGGCGGTTCCTGCGCCAGCTTCGTCGCCATCTCGGCGCCCATTTCCTGCGCCTGCGCCGCGCTCAGCGCGTTGAGGTCGACCAGCGGCACGTCCATCGCCTTCGCAACGCCGCGCACCTGATCGGACCAGCTCGCGAGCGTGTTCTTGAGCTTGCCGTCCTTGAACTCGCGGCGCGTCAGCGGGGTGACGAGTACCGGAGTTGCCCCCGCCGCCCTTACCTCTTCGACGAAGCGGCGGAGGTTGGCGGGAAACTCGGTCGTCTCGTCGGTCCAACGCTCGGATTTGCTCGACTGATCATTATGCGCGAACTGGATGAGCACCCAGGTACCGCGATATCCGGGCACTTTCGCCTCGGCGAGCGCGATGTCCCAGCCGCCTTCCTGGCGGTAGCTGCGCGTGCTGCGTCCGCCGCGTCCGGCGTTGACACACGCGACCGACGATTTGACGTGGCGCGAGCAGAACGCCCCGCCCCAGCCGCTGTGCGGCGCCATCGTCGAATCGCCTACAAGGATGATCTTGTACGGCTCGAGCGGCGGCGCATCGGTCCGCTCACGGGTCTGGGCCTGCGCCCCGCTCGCGAGCAGGGCAACCATGACGGTCAGGGCGAGCCGGCGCATCAGGAGAAGCCCAGTCCGCCGTTGATGTCGAGACAGACGCCCGCGAGGAAGCTCGCGGCCGGCGACGCCAGATAGACGATCGTGTCGGCCACCTCGTCGGGATGGCCTTCGCGGCGCAGCGGCGTGTTGCCCGCGGTCGCGGCGCGGCCCTCGGGCTTCGAGAAAATGTCGTGGAAGCTGGTGCCGATCAGGCCGGGGCAGACCGCGTTGACGCGAATACCCTGCGGGCCGAGTTCCTTGGCCATCGAACGCGTGTAGGTCATCAGCGCCCCCTTGGCGGTCGCATAGACCGACGCGCCCGGCCCGCCGCCGTCACGGCCGGCGAGCGACGACACGTTCACCACCGACGATCCTTCGCCGAGGAAGGGCTGCGCGGCCTGCAGGACGAGGAACACCGATTTCAGGTTCAGCGTCATGACCTGGTCGAAAAAGGCTTCGTCCATTTCGCTTAGCGTCTTGCGCGCGATCATCCCGCCCGCAAGGTTGACGAGGATGTCGAGCCGGCCGCTGAACGCAACGCCGACCTCGTCGAGCATCGCCTTGACCGCACCGCTGTCGGTGACGTCAGCCTGGATCAGAAAGGCGTCGCCGCCCGCATCCTTGATCGTCTTCAGCGTGTCCTCGGCGGCTTCGCGGCCGCTGTTGTAATTGATCGCGACGCGGACGCCGGCGCGCGCGAGCGCGATCGAGACCGATCGACCGATGTCGCGTCCGCCGCCGGTGACGAGCGCGGTTTTCCCCTGGAGGTTCATGTGATGCTATTCCTTATTCTTGGGTGTGGGTGGGTTTGGTGATGACCGGTTCGACGCGTCCGCCGATCAGCCAGAAACACAGGAAAGAGATCGGCACGATCGCCGCGCTGAGCGCAAAGATCGGGGCGTAGCTCGTCTTGGTCAGCACGGGCACGAGCCAGGTGGTGATCAGCGTGCCGGCGACCGCGGCGGTACCGCTGATCCCCGCGAGACTGCCGACCGCGCCACCGCCGAAATAGTCGCTCGGCAGTGTCTGAATATTGCCGATCGCCATCTGGAACCCGAACAGGATGCACGCGATCAGAAGCACCGCCGACAACGGATCGTCGGCGCCGATCGTGAACAGCAGTGCCGGCAGCATGATCGCGCAGCCGATCGCGATCGTCAGCGTACGCGCCTTGTGGACGCCGCCGCCGCGAGTGATGATCCGCCCCGAAAGCCAGCCGCCGAACAGGCTGCCAAACATCGCGCCGACGAAAGGCACCCACGCAAAAAGCCCGATCTGCTTGACGTCGAAGCCAAAGGTTTCGGCCAGATAGATCGGCAGCCACGACACGAAGAGCCACCAGACCGGATCGAGAAAGAAGCGCGACAGTATGACGCCCCAGCTTTGGCGGTAGCGTAGCAGCTCGCCGAGCGGGATACGGCGGCCATCGTCCTGCCCTGCCTCGGTGCGGCCGGTCAGAATATATTCGCGCTCTTCGTCGCTCAGCTTCGGGTGTGTTTCAGGGTCGGCTTTGTAAAACCAGAGCCAGGGAATGAGCCACAAAAAGCCTAAAACGCCGATGACGAGAAAAGTGCCGCGCCAACCGAAATAGACGAAAAGCAGCGCGACGAGCGGCGCCGAGACGATGCCGCCGAGCGACGCGCCGGCGTTAAAAATGCCCTGCGCAAGCGCGCGTTCGCGCGACGGGAACCACAGCGCATTGGCTTTCGCCGCGCCGGGCCAGTTGCCCGCCTCGCTGACCCCCAGCGTCGCACGCAAAACGCCAAGCAAGGGCAGCGAGCGGACAAAGGCATGCGCCGCGATCGACAGCGACCAGAAGATGATCGAGATCGCAAAGCCCATTCGCGTGCCGATCGCGTCAAAGATCCGCCCGAACAGCGACTGGCCGAAGGCGTAGAAGATCATGAAGATCGTCACCAGCAGCGCATAATCTTCCTTGGTGGCGCCGATATCCTTCGACACTTCGGGCCACATCACCGCGAGCGCATTGCGGTCGATATAGTTGATGACCGTGGCGAGCGCGATCAGGGCGATGACGCACCAGCGGACGCGGCCCTTGATATTGCTCATTTCTTCGCTCCGGTTCTGGCGATGTCGAGGCGGCCGACGGGGCCGGTCCATGCGAGGGTCCGGCCGTCGACAGCGAGGCTGTGCTTGCTGCCCGCCGTAACGTCGTCCGCGACGGCAATCGCGATGCGGCGGCCGTCGACGAGCGTGATGAGGACCAGATCAACGCCCTTTTCCTTGCGATGCTCCAGCGCCGACACACGCGGACTGCTTGCGACGACGGTTTCAGCCGACGCGTCATAAGCGCCATGCGGTTCGAGCAGGCTGACAAAGGCCGCGTCCGCCGCGCCGTCGACGCGCTGGATGAGCGCGGGTTCGCGCCGCAGGTTGAATTCGGGATCGTTTGCGCCGCTCTCCGCGACGATGAAGCGCGCACCCGCGGGGGGAAGCATATGGTAGCTATAGAAACGGCTGCCCTGCATCCACGTCAGCCGCGCCTTGCCGGCCTTCGTGCCTTCGCCATCGACCCACAGATGCTCATATCCGTTCGCCTTGCCCAGCACCGGGCGCTCGGCGAGCTTGCGGTCGAACGCGATGTCGCTGTCGATAATCTGCCCCGAAAAATGCAGCGGCAGGTCATAGCGATGCCTGCCGTCGCCAGTCGCCCGAAGGATATCGAGCGTGAGGGGGTTCGAGAGACCTTCGACTTCGACCAGCAGCAGAGCGCGGCGGATCTTGATGTCCTTGTACGCGCTGTCGATTTCGCCGATCGCATAGCGCGTCGGGCCTTCGAGCGCGGCGGCAAGCTGGCGCGTTCCCGATTTTTCGCCCGCTTTCCAATCGCCTGCAAAGTGGCTTTGCTCGTCGACGACTAGCGTGTTGTGTGCGATCGTCGCACTGGCCCAGCTATCGTTTTCGGGGAGGTATCGCCCGCCCCGCTTCGCCTCGACATTCAGGAAGCGCGCGGCGCCATAGTCGGTCACGACCGCGCCAGTCTCGTCATAATAGACCCAGCCGAGGCGGTCGAAGTGACCGTGGCCCATGCCCTGCACGGTATTCTTGGCGACGAGCAGCGGACCGGTCGGATCGGCTTTGGTGCGTAGCAGGACAAGCGCGCCGCCCTTGCCGTCGGGGCCATCGGAGAGCAGCCGTGATCCGAACGGCCAGGGCTTTGCCTTGCCCGCGGCGAGGTCGGTCGCCATCGCCTGCCCGGCGGGGGTCAGCACCGTGCGCCCTTGCCAGTCGGCGATCGACAGGAAGGTCGGATCCCTGGTCGCGCCATAGGCGATTGCGACCGCGTGATAGAGTTCCTCGGTACGCAGGCTCTTGTCGGGCATCGCGTCGTTGATCGGCAGGAAATATCCGTCGTGAGTCACGTCGATCGCGGTGCGGATCGCCTTCAACACGATGCCGTCGCGATATTCGAAAATTTTGCGGTCGGGATCATTCGCCGCGATCGCCGCTGCGAAAACGACGAAGGGCTGCAACGCATAGCGTTGATAATAGGGCCCTTCGGCATAATAGCCGTCGGGCGAGAACAGCAGGTCGAGCTGCCGCAAAAAACCCGCCTTGCCGCTCTTGTCGAGCCCGAGCAGTGCCTTGTCGACAAGGTCGCGGTCGCCGAGCAGATAACCCGACAGGCCGACGCCGGCGGCGGCCCAGGTCGCGTGATTGTGGATACGGTTGATGACTTCGGGCGATCCGTCGGACAGGAAATGCGCCATCGGGCGGATCACCTGATCGTCGATGCGCTTGCGGTCGGCTGCGGACAAAGCGCCCCGGATCTCGGCATAGCCTTGCGCCGCATTCACCAGAAAGACGCTGTCGTTGAGGCTTTGCCAAAACAACCGTCCCGGCACCTGGTTCGATGCCGCCGGATGCGGGCCGAGTTTGGGGTAAAGATCGGCATAGGCCAGCAACAGGTCGCGAACATGGTCACGGTACCGCGCCTCGCCCGTCAGGCGGAAAAGTTGCCCGCCCTCGAAGATCGTGCGGTAATTGCGCTTGTGCTGTTCGTGCGTGAAGCCGCCGCCGGGGTCCTTGGGCACGGGCACGTTGATGCCCGCCTTGATCGATGCTTCGACACCCGCTTTGGCACGTTCGATTTCGGCAGCGAACAACGGCGCGCGCGTCGGTGCAGCCTCGGTCTGCGCGGTAGCGGGGATGGGGGGCAGCGCGAGCGCGGCACCGGCGAGCAGCAGGGCAAGCGTGCGGGTCATGGGCGGGCCTCCACGATATTGGCCGACAGGAGCGCACGCGGCGCCCCTTTCCAGGCGAGTTCCTCGATCTTCGGCGCGGGGGTCGCGGCGAAAGCATTCGACGCGATCCGCGTTTCGGGCGCGCCGACCGAATGAATGACCAATATGCCGTCCGATGTGGCGAAGCTGTTCTGCGCGATATCGGCATGCTGGGCGCCCGACAGGCGCAGCGAGGTGCCGTCACGCCCGCTGTCCGCGACGCTCGATCCGGTCATCGCGAACCACGGCCCGAACGTGCTTTCGTCGGTCCCTTTGCGCAGCAAGTCGGCGACCATCGCGACCCGCGAAAAACGGCTGTCGGTGACCGTCAGTCGCTCCATCGGATACCAGCCTTTCGGCTCCTGCTCACCCGTTGCCGCGACGACGACGCCCATTTCGGTAAAGTCGCTGTTCGCGATTATGACATCGTCGGCGAAGGTGCCGGGCGCCATGGCGATGACGTCGAGCCGGCCTTTGCCGGGGCCGCGCACCGACACGCGATCGAGCGTGATGCTATAATTCGGCGCGACGCCGCTCTCGACCGCGATCAACGCGCCCTCGCCGGGCGCCCCGCTTGCGTCGACCGACAGGTTTTTCAGCTGTAATCCGCCGCCGCCCTCGATCCGTGCCAGGCTCGAAGCAACGCGCAGCACGGGTTTCGCATCCTTTGCGCCGGCGATGGTCAGGCGGTGCTGCACCGTCAACGGCGCCGCGATGTCATATGTGCCGGTGGCGAGCGCGAGGGTGTCCCCCGCCTTCGCATCGGCAACCGCTTGCGCGAGTGAGGCGCCGGTGGCCAGCGGCCGGGTGTCACCGGCACCGAATGCCGCTTCGGGAGCGTCGCCGCGATACCAGCTCGCGCCGACCTCCGCGCGCGTCACCGGCTTCAGGTCGCGCGGCGCGCCGACGGCGGCAAGCGCCGGATCGACCGGGTAAAGCAGACCGTTGGCGGCACGTTCGAGCTTGACCTCGCGCTGTTCGACGCCGGTCCCCAGCAAGGGTTTTGCGACCTTCGCCTCGACATTGCCCGCAAGCGCGATGCCGCCGATTTCGCCTTCGGCGCGAAACGGATCTTGCCCCTTCGCGCCGACGATCAAATTGCGCTCGAACCGGCTGTCTACGGGCGCTGCCGACCGTTCGGCATCGGCACCTGCGGCCAAAGTGATGCGCGCGCTATCGATTATGCTGTTGCCCTCGATCCGCGCGTTCGCGACCTGATGATAGCGGTTGATCACAGAATTGGGCACGCCGTTCATCACGCTGATCGCGCTTTTGAACGAGGTGCCCGCGAGACCTTCGAAATAATTGCCGCGCACGATCTGGTCGCGGTTGATCACGCGCACGCCGCCGGTGTCGGCCACGCCCTTGCCCAGAAAGATGTTGCGCTCGACCAGATTGCCGTTGCCGTGGCGCAGCACGATCGCGCCCTGCGCTTCGATCAGCAGATTTTCGCGGACGATGTTGCCGCCCGATTTGATCGAGACGATCTCGACCTCACCGCTTGTGCGGTCGAAGATATTACGTTCGATAATGCTATTCGACGCCGACAGCGATTCCTCGCTGGTGCCGATACGGATCGTCTCGCCGCCGTTCGAGCCGAGCGGCGGGCGCGGGCCGAAATAAACATGATCGATGCGATGGCGGTTATCGAGCGGGTCGCCCGCCCGGCGGATCACCGCCAGCGTCACGCCGCTGTTGGTCTTGCCCTCGAAATGCGAATGGTCGACGCGATTGCCGGTGCCATACAGCGCGACCCAGATATCGTCGGCGCGGCGGTCGGCCTTGCTGAACCCGTCGATGACGACCTCGGTGACACGCGAGTTGATCGCAAGCGTCTTTGAATCGCGGCGAAAACTGATCACTTCGCCGGTCGGGCTGGCGCCATTCTTGAAGACAAGACCTGAAACGATCAGGTGCTGGCCGCCCATGCGCAGGTTTGACTGGCCGGTGATTGTCACCTTGCCCTTGGTCTGTGCGGTCAGCGTGATCGGCTTGGCCGCGCTGCCGTTACCCGTGAAGACGATCTGGAAATCGCGCCATTCGCCATCGGCGAGGATGATCCTGTCGCCCGGCTGCGCCTTCTTTATCGCTGCTTTATACTGCGCCTGGTCGGCCACGAGCATGTCGCGCGCCAGCGCGGGGTGTGCCGTCGAAGCCAGCATCGCCACCGTTAAAAACGCCCTTATCTGCACTGCGCCTCACCCTTTTTATGATTCTTGTCGATTGGCCTATACAACAGGTAGGACAAGATCAACCCAATAACGGTATACAACATGGGTTGACATACTGGTCTGACAAAGCGAGCCTCTACCCAAATAAAGTCGAACAGGGAGAGTGGGATGATTCGGGGCAGCATCGGCCGCATTGCGGGCGGCAAATATAATTTCGCGGCGGCGCTTCTCGGCACCACGGCCATGGCCATGCTCGCGCCCCCCGCCTTCGCGCAAGACGCCCCGTCGCAGGATGAAGGAAGCGGTGTCGCCGACGAACCGGCGGATGATGCGATCGTCGTAACCGGCATTCGCAGCTCTCTTGCAACCGCGCTGGGTGAAAAGCGCACGTCCGACAATCTCGTCGAAGTCATCCAGGCGGAAGATATCGGCAAGCTGCCCGATCAGAATCTCGCCGAAGTGCTGGAAAATGTCACCGGCGTCCAGATCACCCGGCAAGCGGGTGTCGGCAACGCTGTGCAGATCCGTGGTACCGACGCCAACCGCACCGAAATCAACGGCGTTTCCACCGTGGGATCGGGCGCCGGCCGTTCGGGCATCAGTTTCGAAGACCTGCCTGCTGCGCTGATCGCCTCGGTCGAGGTGACCAAGGTCCCGACCGCGCAAACGATCGAAGGATCGGTGGGCGGCACGATCAATCTGCGGACGATCCGCCCGCTCGATCTGCGCGAGCCGCTGATCGCCGCGCGGGCGCAGATGGAAAACAGCGACCTTGCGAAATCGACCTTGCCGCGCGTATCGGCGACCGTCGGAAATAACTGGGACACGGGCATCGGCGAAATCGGCATCGTCCTGAGCGGAAGCTACGCCCGTCAGGACGTCGCCGCCTTCAAGCCGCGCGTCGATCGCGACGCCCTCGTCCTGCCGGGCTCGGGCCCAAGCGCGGAAGCTTTTCCCTTTCTGCGCATCCAGTTCCTGCAGCAGGGATTGGAGAATTACGAATATGAAACCTACAACGGCACCGCCGCGCTGGAATGGAAGCCGAACGACGATCTGAAATTCTATTTCGACGCGACGCTCAACAACCAAAGCCGCGGACAACAAAGCCACCGCGTCCAGATATCGGGCACCGCGACGCCGTCGGTCGTCGACGCAATGAACAACACCGCGTTCGAAACGGTCAATCTCGGCACGATCAACGGCCCGAACGGCCCTGTCGACCTCGGCACCGTTCAGGCCGCGGTCGCGGGCACCATCGGCATTGGCGGCTCGACCGGAAGCGTGGTCGATCCGAACCTGCGGACCTCGAGCGACACCGGCGCGCGCGTGACCAAGAGCCGGGTGTTCGATTTCGGAACCGACTGGCAAGCGACCGACAAGCTGAAGGTCCGCGCCGAAGTGTCGCTGTCGACCTCCAAATCCGATTTCCCGAACTTCTCGACGACGCTCGACTTCATCAACCCCAACGGGCCGCAGCCCGTCATCGGGCGCAGCATCGACAATGGCGTGCCGCTGGAATTCGACCTTCGGGACGGGACGCTGCAATTCGGCATCGATCAGGCCAGCGCCTTTGCACCGACCGCGGCGCAATTGCTCGACCCCGCCAATTATCAGCTGCAACAGGTCACGCAGGGCGCGAACTCGACCGACAACAAGGAACGCGGGGCGCGCCTCGATTTCACCTACGACACGACCGATCTCAATCCGTTCGTGACGTCGCTCGACTTCGGTTATCGCTGGAACCGGACAACGGCGAAAAACAGCGAGTTTTCGAACAATGTCAGCCTGACCAACACGACAACCGCCTGGAACAGGCCGTCGGGCGACCTGTTTTCCGATATCCTGATCCCCGGCCCCCGGAATTTCGACGCCGCCGATGGACGCCGGCTGTCGTTCCCCGACTTCCTTCTGATCGACGGCGGCCTCTCGTTCCGCGACCCGGCCAAGGTATTGGACGCGCTCAACGCCGCCATCGCGGCCAGCAATGCGGCGCGCACGCAAGGCCCTGCCGTGGCGTCGCTCGCGATGCCGACCGAATCCTTCGCAGGGTTCTTCAGCATCAAGGAAACGACCAACGCCGCCTATTTCCAGGCCAATATGGAGGGCGAAATCGCCGGGATGCCAGTGCGCGGCAATGCCGGCTTCCGCTGGCTGCACACCAAACTTTCCTCGACCGGCAACAATATCGCGAACGGCACGGTGACGGGACAGACCGTCGCCAACAGCTCATATAATTTCCTGCTGCCGCGCTTCAGCCTCGTTCTCGAACCGGCCGACAAGCTCCTCCTCCGCGCCGGTATCGCGCGCGATATCCGCCGCCCGAATTTCGACACGCTGTCGACATCCTTTTCCTTCGGCACCGGCGCGAACACGCCGGTGGCGGTAGGCAATCCCGACCTCGTCCCCGAAGCGGTGTGGTCGTTCGACCTTTCGGGCGAATATTATTTCGCCCCGTCCAGCCTGATCAGCGTCGGCGTCTTTCACAAGAGCCGCACCAATTTGTTCGCACAGCGGCAGGAAGATCCCGCCCCCAATCTGGACGCGGGCGGCAACCTCAACGTGTCGATCGATCCCTCCTGCCCGGGCGGCGGCATCTATAATCCGATCGCCAACCGGAACATCAACAACCCGATTCAGGGCGTCGGCATCTGCGTGCCGCGCAGTTCGACCTTCAACGTCCCGGGAACCACGACGCAAACCGGTATCGAAGTTGCGTTCCAGCACGATCTTTCGGCATGGGAGGATGTGCTCGGATTTGCGTCAGGCTTCGGCTTCATCGGCAATTTCACCTATCAGAAGACCGGCGGAACCGCGCGCGAGTACCGCGTCGCCGACGGCCCGCGCAATGTCTTCACGCAGCTCGGATACGCCAATTCGCGCGATATCATCTCGCTGACGAACCTGTCGAAATATGCGTACAACACGACGCTGTTCTATGACAAATACGGGTTGAACGCGCGGCTGCGCTATACGTGGCGCTCCAGCTATGTGTCGAACGACCCGTTCTTCTTCGGCCTGCCGCTCATCAACGGCGCCCGGGGTCAGCTTAACGCCAGCATCAATTATGACATCAACGATCATATCAACATCGGCGTCGAGGGCATCAACCTGCTGCGCGGCGATCAGAACCAATATTGCGTCAACGACAAGGCGCTCTTGTGTTTCCAGGGCCTCACCGACCGCCGGCTGACCGCGGGGTTGAGCGTGAAATTCTAGTCGCGATCCGCGAAGAAGCTTCGCGGATCAGTCCTTCTGCACCAGCGAACGCGGCGCGCCGAGGGCCATGGCGACCCCGTCCGGTCCTATCTCTTCCTGATCCAGCATGGGCACGCCCTTGTTGGACAGGAAGCGCTCGTCGCCGGCAATTCGGGCTGCAATCGTGGCCAGCCCGCCGGCCACCTGCACCGGGCCGGACGGCAGAAGCGCTCCGGCGAGATCGAGGGCCGCATTGCCGATCAGGAAATTCGTCACCAGCCGCTCGACCGACAGGCGGGGCCCCGAACGCCACGCGAAATAGGGACCCGCCGGATAAGCACGCGCAACGCGGCTGTACAGTTGACGGGAAATCGCGACGGGGCCCTGCGGCACCGAATGGCGGAGCAAAGCTTCCCATGAAGCCCAGAAAAGCGGCGGCTCGGAAATGGTCCCGAAGTCCTGCGTATCGCCAGTGAACGGCCTCGCCCGCAAATGCAGTGCAACCAGATCGCTGGGCAGCGACCCCGAATTCTGCGTGAAAACCTCGTCCAGATTTTTCAATACGGTATGCAGCGTCTCGGCGGCGCGCGACCTTACCTGGTCGTGCAAGTCGACCGGGCGAGACGGCGTCCCCTCCCCTGGATCGCGGTCGCGCTCAAGACCGGCCAGAAACAGATGCGCGCCCATCAGGCCCATCACCGGGTTCCCCCATTTGCCGTGCAACAGCTGATCGACGAGCTGCGGCTGGACCATGATCGGCCGTTCGGTCTCCAGCGCCTGCCGCGCGACTTCGATCGTTTCGAAATGATCCCGATAGAAGATGTCCGATGATGGCTCCGCCATCTGCACCGAAATTTCGGTCCGGATCGAGCCCGGCGCGGCGTCGGCGGACACACTGCCGACGACGTGCACCGCCAATTCCTTCAGATCGGCTGCGGGCAGAACGGGAACCGCGCGCGGGCCGCTGCGCCGGATAAAGACGCGCGTATCATAGCCGGGAACCGCCAGCAGGGCCTGCCGGAGCGCGCCGCCGCCGAATTCGATCTGATAGCAGCCGGGCTCGACCACGACCGCCCACGCGCTCCACCATTCGGTCCCGATCAGCCGTTCGCGGCCTGCATCTCCGGCTTTTGCCCGAACGTGCATTTCCAGCCAGCGATACAGCGTCGCCTCGGCAAGCGGATCAGCGAGCCCTTCGACGTCGCGATGCGCCATCAGCAGGATCGTCGAACCGTCCCCGGGGGGCCGATCCGCCGCCGCCGCATCGATCGCCTCACGGGCCAGCGCCTCGATTTCGGCGCTCCACCGTCCATAGACGGGTCCGACCGGGGCAATCGCGGTGGACGGCTCCGCCGTGAGGTAAAGCTGCGTGTCGTCCTGCAAGTCGACCAGACGCTCGACCGCCGCCCCGCCGCGCACCGAGCGGATCTTGTAAAGCCCCTCTGCCAGCCGTGTGTCGACCTGCCCGACGCCATAGGCGCGCCGGTCCAGGCCGCCGCCAAAGACATGGATCTCGGCGTCGGGGGGCGCATTGACCAACAGCCGGACCGCGCCCGGGCCCTCGTCGGGCGACTGCAGGGCATCATTGTCCCGGATAGACATCGGCCGCACTCCCCGCCCCGATTTCGAACATGTTCCGTTCGCCTCCGCCGACTGCCACATAGAGCCCCAGCGGCAGCTCTACCTCCACCACCCCGTCCGGCCCGCACGGGCCGTCGAAGTGCGATTCTGTTCCGGCATAAAGGATTTTGACGGGCGTCCCCGCCGCGAGGCCGGTGTGGATTCGGTACCTTGGTTGCGACTTGCCGGCGACGAACACGATGTCGGCATCGTCGCGGAAATAGGGGCCGCCATCCTCTTCGACACTCGTCTGCGCGTCGCCTGCACCGGTGAGACCCGCCGACCGGAAATAGCGGCGCAGTGACGCGGTGGTGACCTTTCCGTCGCGTTCGGCCGCAGCACCGTTCAGCGCCTTGAGAAGCTCGGTGGTGAACACGCCGCGCACGATGCCGTCCGCACCCGCGCGCTCATAGGCGAACTGATCGGGCCGCGTCGCCCAGATCGTCACCAGCTTCGCCGGACCGTTCGCACGCCGGTTGGGCCGCAGGCCGATGGGCCCGCGGCTGGGTTGGGCGTAATCGGCGATCGTGCAGCAATCCATCAACAGCACGATCTCGTCGAAATGTGTCTGATCGGCGAACCAGTCGGCCCATGATGTCGCTTCGATACTCTCCATCCTGCCGCGGCTGGCTTCGGCGGTGATCAGCGCCAGATGTTTGTTTTTGGGCGTAAAGCCATGTCCGGCCAGATAGATGGTGAGCCGTCGACCCAGCACCACCGGCCGCCCTGCGTTGCGACACGCCTCGCCTTCGTCGACCAGATCGGTCAGCGGATGTTCGACGTCGCCATACCCCGGACGAAGATGCTCGATCGTCCACTGATGCTGTCCCATTCCATCCGAGGTGACGAGCGTTACGTTTGTGCCTCCCTGCGCCAGAAGCCAATGAGCGAAATCGGTCGCATCGCGCACCGGTCCGCCCAGATGTTGCGGCGTTCCATTCTGGCCAAGCCGCGGGTAACGGCCGACACCGACGACAATTGCGCGATCGGCAAGCTGGGTCGCCATCGCTATCCGGCCCATCCCGTCCGAACGCCATAGGCTTCCTGAATCAACCTGATGTCGTCGGCGCTCAGGCTGTCGTTCCAGCCGACGGTCATACCGTCCATCGTCCATTCGGGCGGAATCGCGTACATCATGATCGATTGGGGATCGGGTGCGGTCGCGAAGACCTGGTCGGCGGCGGGCACGTCGAACATGTTCGACACCACCGTCGCCTCGTCCCATTTCTGCGAGCGCATCATATCGGCGATCACCCGTTCGCGGTTCCACTGGATATCGATGAACGGATGCAGATGTTCGTGAATGAGGCCGATCGCGTGACCGAATTCGTGCAACACGACCGATCGCGCCTGCGCCTCGTCCAGTTCGGTCGTCATCCAGCCGAGATTCATCGTCGGCATCCCCCGCGCAATGCTGCGCGCTTGCGTGCCGACCCACGACCACGACCCCTTTTCGGGATCGAACGCGACCCGGATATTGGCCTTGGCCGCGTCCACATCCTCGTCGAGCCAGAACTGGAAATGGAGCCGCGCGCCGGTGCGGTCGAGCCATTCCATCGCGAGGTCCTGAACGCGCTTTCGAAGCGCACGCGTGCCGCCAAGGAAGCCGACCGTCAGCTCGGTGTCGCGCCCCCAGAATGTCGCATTGAGCAACGCAGCCCGGCTGCGCGCTACCGATTTCGGCAACGACAGCGGAAGCGCGGCGCAAAAATGCCCCGCGTTACCAGTCATAGCTGCGATACTCGAACTTGCGGTTCTTTCCGTCGACCTCGCGGAAACACAGGCTGAGCGGGCTGCCGCTACCACCCTTCGCTGCGACCCCGGCGTCGATGCTGCCCCAATAGGCGGCGGGCGCCCAGCCTCCGGGGTTCATCGCACCCGGCACGACGATCACCACATGGCCATGGGTGGTGGTTTGCGAAAAATCACTCGACCGCAACCCCGCTACGACCAGCTTGCCTTGTCCGGCGGCGGCCTTCGCGGCGACCCCGTCGGCCAGCTTCTTCCAACCCGATTCCGCGTCGGTGATCGCGTCCAGAATCTGGTCGGCCGTGCCCGCGAGGCCGACCCCCAATTCGCCCGCCACGGCGATCACGAACCCGTTGCACGACCCTTTGTCGCCCAGCCATCTGGCCTTGCATGTCGCGACAATCTTGTCGGCGTTGGCGGTATCCGCCGTGAACGGGAATGCCGCGGGTTGCGGCATCGCCATCGGGCCGGCGGGATTTGCGCCATAAAAGCCGCCGGGGCCGGGACCGGGATTGGGCGCCATCGGCGGACGTTCCTGCGTGCCATAGCCCTCATCGGAGGCCGGATTTCTGCGGCGGCCGTCGAGGAACCAGTCGGCCCCGAAATTGGGCGAGATATTCACCAGCGCCACGAGGATCAGGAAATAACCGAAAAAGCCGATCGCAAGGCCGATGCCATAGGCCCCGAACATCGCCGTGCCCTGTCCGAACAACTGGACGACCGCGGCCCCGCCGATCGCCGCCAGCACGGTCGTGATATCGCCGAACTGAACGTCGCCCTTCCGATAGCGATTGATGTAATAGACGAACCAGCCGACGATCAGGCCAAGGCAGAACGCCCCCCATTTCATCAGCGCCAGATCGCTTCCGCTCAGCCCCAGATTCGCTTCGCCAATCGTCATGCCACCCTCCCCGTCTTTCCCTCGGACGCCGTGTAAAGCGATGCTTTCCAAACGAAAAATGCCGCTGCGCCCAGCCCGAAGCCGATAACGCCCTTAATCGCACCCGCATGGCCAGAGGCGCCGAACCCGGATCCGGCCGCGGTCAAAGCAAGTAAAAGGATCAGACCCCAATCCATCAAGGCAAGGTTGCGAAGCCGGTACGGCCAGCGCAGGTCGATGCGGAGCGCCGCGCACCAGCCCCAGACAAGTCCGTGCAAAAGATGTTCCACCCCGTTCTCCGCGCAATGCCCGGCAAACCCGTTGAGCAAAACATAGCGAAAGTTATGCAAGACAACCAAATAAATTTCGCACCCGCTACGAAAACGACCGCGAAATAAAGAAAAACGAATCCGCCGTGACGCCATTCTGACGAAAACTGCTCGGAATACTTTGGATCAGATCGGCATGATTTCCTCCCAAATCAGAGCCATGGCGTCCGACCGGTTGAACACGGAAAAACAATCCGAATGGACCAATAACGATCAAAGCAAGCTATCTAAAAAAGAATCCGCTGCCGACGGGTTGACGGAGGAAATTACACTGTGGTTAATAACCTTAACTAAAAATCATCTTGCCTCGATTCTCATAATTATCGGTCGCACATCGTCCGAAGTGCGGGGCCCGGCCCCGCACTTCCCATGGCAGCTTCGACTGTGAAGCTCCTGTTGTATTGAATCGGCGGATCGGGGGATCCGTCGCCGATAGCGCGTTGCGGTCGGTTCGGCTGGTCCGAACCATGAGGGGGATAAGAGATGTCGCAGAAGCCCATCGCGTTACAGGCACGCCGGCGGCGCGCGGCATGACCCGCAACACGGCATTCCGGGTCTACGGGAACTTCCAATGGCCTCCCCTCCCGAACGAAGAGACCGGTCGCCGCAAAGGCATCGTCGAGATTTTCTATATCGAAGAGGGAAGCGATCTTTGCGCGTGCGTGCGATGGATCCCCCACGAGGTTCCCGACGATGGCATAGAGGCGATGCGCTGGCTGGCATCGTTGAACAAGGCTGCGATGCTGGCGGCGATCGGCGACGGATCGAAGCCCTTCGCCTTCCGCCTCGGCAAGCCTCCGGCCGGCCCGGCGCTTTATGGCGAAAGGCTCGTTTTCCGGGGCGCCGGGGTCTTCGATCAATATCAGCTGCCGGCCGACGGATCGGGATCGGTGCTCGATCAACGCTGGCTGCTCGCTCGCGGTTTCCTGTGGGAACGCGATTATCATGAGAGCGGTATTGGTATCGGCGACGCCAACGATAATACGTCCGGCAGCGGGACCAGCTTCAGCCTCCGCCTCGCGCTTGCCGCCCCTCGCGCGCAGTCCCTCAAGGGAAATCGCGTCAGCTATGCCGTCCCCTTTCATGCCCGCTATCTTCCTCGAATTGCGAAGACCGTGGTTGACGGACGTGCCGTCCCCGCCACATTCTTCGCTGCAGGACCCGACGGAAACAACGGCGAGAAGAAACTGAAGGACACGCCCGTCGGGAACCACCGTCTGGGCCATTTCGGTTTCTGCAGGACCGATGGCGGCTCCAGGGATTTTTTCTATCCGAGGGGCGGCGCGGCCGCTGAACGTTATTGGCCCACCGACGCGGCCACCTTGATCGCCGATGCTTTCGCCCGGCTCGGCGTGGTTGCACCCGGCTTGGCGGATTGCGTCTCGCTTGCCCCGCCCCAGTCGCCCGGCGGCGAGAAATGGAATAGCATCCGCTTCTTCTCCGATTCCGCCGAAACGAGGATCAGCTTCCGCACCGCCATTTTTGCGGTCGCAGCCGGCGGCGAAAGCGGCGACATCGCCGTGGAAAACATCGGCAGCGCCGCCGCCCCCCAATATCGCTTCAAGCTTCGCGACCCGCGCAATCCTGTCCGCTGGCTTCTGACGGAGTCCCGCGAACTCTTCCTCGATCTCGAACTTGGCTATTCGATACCCGACGATGGCATATGGGCGGCGATGGAGGCCGATGGATGGGGCGCCAGCCTCCGGATCCGGTTCGGCTTCTCGGCCAATGTCGAGGCATCGTGCGGACTTGGCGAGCTGTTTTCGAAACAGGCGGATGCCCGCGAAGTCACCGTTAACGATCTGCTGGACGGCGCGATCAAGGCCATGCGTCTCGCGCGGCTCGACCTGCAGAACATCGAAGCCGGCCTGCCCCAGTCGGCGCTCCCTGAAATCGCGCTGACGAAAGGCCTCCGCCGCTTCGCGCTTTGTGCAAAACTCGACGCGCAAATCCATGCGGGGGGCGAGGACGGCGCGAAACTGCCGGTTGGGTCGACGCAAAGCGCGTCGGTCGACTGGGGCGGCCCGAAACAACGGCGGCGACAATGGCCCGGCGCCGATTTCCGGCTCAGCCTGTGTCCCGAAGAACGGATCATCGGCAACGACAGCGGCTGGATCGACGCGACCCTCAGCCTGCCATCGCTCGCCGCGGAGGCGGGCAAGGTCGCGGCGGTGGTGATCGCGCATCATGACGTCGCTTATGATGCCGCCGATGACGCGGGTGGCGGCCCCTTCTGTACGTTTCGGCTTATGCCGTCCAAAGCCGCCGCCACGGTCCCGGCAGCCGATTTTCCGCAGCTCCGGCTCGGCGGCTTCGGGTTCCAGCCGAATGCATCCTTCTTGCTGAAGGAACCCGACGAGACCGGGTTATCGGGCGACTTCGATCAGGCCAGCCATTGGTATTTCGCTACC
Source organism: Sphingopyxis sp. Soil_C_28 (assembly GCF_057657055.1). Lineage (NCBI taxonomy): Bacteria > Pseudomonadati > Pseudomonadota > Alphaproteobacteria > Sphingomonadales > Sphingopyxidaceae > Sphingopyxis > Sphingopyxis sp. Soil_C_28. Next base: position 378,474 of record NZ_JBDGJE010000001.1, on the reverse strand, counting down.
CGCAAACAGCTTCGGGTACTGCGTGAGGACGGCACCTCGCATTATTACTGGTCGGCGGACGTCGATCTCCGTTTGCGGCTCGACATCGGGTCGGTTCTGCCACTGGGTGTCGATATCCCGCGGGGCGAGCGCGACGGCCGGGTGCGGCCGCTGCTGATCCGCCTCGACGACGGCCAGGGCGGAGGCCGATACTTTCTCGACCTCAAGGAGCAGGTGGGCGCCTCGATCGACCGTCGTCTGACGGCGGATCTCTACGACAATGGCGATGGCGCGGGAAGCTCGGGCGATCATGTCGTGCTGTCGACGCACCCCTTCTCGATCACCAAATTTCGCTCGCAGCCGTTGCAGGATCGTGGCGACCCGATCAACAGCGCGGTCGCCACCTATGACAGCGATACGCGGCGCTGGGCGCTCAAGACCGTCGGCGCGCATTATCATTATGAATTTCCGCCGCAGTCGATCGGCGAAAGCGCCGACAAGCCGCGGCGGCTCGAAATCATCGACCAGGAAAATGCGGCCCCGGGCTTCGTCCGGCCTTACGAATCCGACAGCAACGGCGTAGCGCAGCGCCGGGCGGTCGAGTTCCGCCTGACGCCTTCGGCCGAGCTATGGGTTCGTCCGACCGACGTCGAACGCGGCTATTTTCTGCCCGAATGGGCAGGGCATGAGCTGTTTCGCCAATATGGCGCCCTTGGACTCGGCGCCGCGATGACCGCTTTTCGCGCCGAGTTCCTCTATGGCCTGCCGGTGGGCATCGACGCAGCCCGCGAAAGCGGCCCGGCGCGCGGCGCGCGGGTCGCCGAAATCGAGGCGTTGCTGGGCCGCCCGCCCGGCCCGATCCGCGGCGATGCCGAGTCCTCGCGCAAGAGACGCTGGAATGCGCTGAGCAACGCCATCGCGCGTCGGCCCGAGCGGCTCGAAATGTGGATGCGCGATCCCGATTACGCGACCCCGTTCACGCCGGCACGCTTTCGCGACGGCGTGCGGTTCGCCCTGCGCGACACCGCGGTTCATAACCTGCCGGTCGTCGACCCGGAGAGACTGGATCCCGCCCGGACAGCAGGGCCGCGCCTGCTCCCCCACGGCCTGTCGGGCGGCGCGCTCTGGCCCATCGAATCCGCCAACTTCTGCGCCCGGCTGATCGCCAGACCCGAATCGAACGGCGGCACGATCGAACGCATCGCGCTCTCGCCAACGGGCGGCGATGCCGATCAGCGCGCCGAGTTCCTGAACGGCCAGCTCGCGATCATTTCGGAAACGCGCAATGGTCATGTCCAGCGGCATCGCGTCGAGATCATCGGGCGAATTTCGGTCTTCTGGCACCGCGCCAAACATGTCGTCGTCTATGAACGCACGACCAATCCCAGCGCCCAGTTCACGCCGGACGGCGGGATTGGCGAGCGCACGCGCCGCCCGGTACTCCGCAAGGTCAGCGAATATATCGAGCTGCTGCAACCCGCCCGCGCCTATCCCGATTTCGCGGCGCAACGCGAGGCGAGCACGGGCTTCGCGAAATCCGACGAAGCCAGCGCGGGTTTCCTGCGGTCGGTGCGCTTCAATCAAAAGACGATCAATGTCGACAGCGCGTGGAGCGAGGATGTCGGCCTGATCGGCTGGAAGATTCCGCTGTGGAACCGGCACAGCGCCGTGCAACGCCCGTCGGTCTATCCGCGCCCCGATATCGTCTTCGTCACGGCGGCCGAGGGGGAAGGCGAAACCCCCGTCGCGGCGCAGGAATGCCTCGATCCCGACAATATCTATTTCTTCGCCGACACGAGCGATCCGGACGGCGATGCCGATACCGACCGCTGGGTCGAACGGCTCGGTATCGATTACACCAACCTCCCCGCGCCCGCGCACAAATATCAGCCGCAATTCGCTGACAGCGGCCAGGACGGCCGCCGCGCGCCCAGTCCGCCGCGTGTGCCGCGCGGCTATCGGCGCTTCACCTGGCTGCTTGCCGAGCCCGCGCGCAAGACGGCGATGAACGCGGGCCGCGGCGACGAGCCGCTGTTTGCGGGGCTCGAAACGATCACCTTCATGCGCGCCCGTCATCCGCAATCGGCGGCGCTGCCCATCGAGCAACAGATGGCCGGCGCGACCGCGGCGCTGGGCACCGCGCCGCTGCAGGCTGCCGGGGCGGCGATGGAGCGTTTCCGGACGACGGTCGCGACCGGTTCCGGCGACGAAGTGAAAGCCGCGGCTAAAAACCTCGTCACTATCCTCGACACGATCGACCGGACGGCGCTCGACTATCACGCAAAACTGGGCGACCTCGGTCAGCTGGCGGCCAATGCCGGGCGGCGTTGCGACAAGCTCGTGACCGATTTCAAGGGATCGCTCCAGCGCAAGAAACTCCCGGTCCTCGACTTCGTGCGGAGCTGGGAGGCGAAGGCGACCGACCTCATCCAGGTGGGCGAAAACTGCCCGACGGTCGATGCGATTGCCAAAAAGGCCGCCGAGGAACTGATCCAGCTGGTGCGCCCTGCACTCGACGGCGCATATCGCGACATCGGCAATCTGAAAGCGGGCGTCATCGCCGCGCGCCAGATGGTGCGCGATTTCCAGGCGGGCGTCGAAACCGCGCTCCGCAACGGCGGGCGCCGGCTCGACGAGGTGAGGGCGAGCTACGATCTCGACAAGCCCTGGTCGCCTTCGCGGATCGACGAATATCACCGGCGCCTCGACGAGGTTCGTCAGGGCGCGATCGCCGAAATCGAATCCGCGCTGACCGACGTGCAGCACCGCCTCGCGACAGAAATCGACGCGACGTCGCAAAAGATCGTCACCGCGCTCGCGCCCATGCTCCGCCGCTTCGTCGAACAGGGAATGGCATTCGGACAATTGGCGCGGACGCATTCGACCGCAGCCGAAAGCTTCATCTGGGCGCTGCACGACAATATCGACAGCGGTACCGCGAGGCTCGATCAGGCGCTGGCGAAAGCGATCGACGCGCTCAAGGACCCCGTCCACAAGGCAAAGGTCGAGGACGTCCGGCAAAAGCTTCACGCGCTGAGAGCCCATCCGGACCTCGATCCCGAAAGACTCGCCGCGCTGGCGACGACGCTCCGGGGCAAGGCCAATGCGATCGAAGCGGCCATCGCGGCTGCGAAGAAGACATTCGACGCGCTGGCCGATGTTCAGTCCTTCGCCGCCGACGCAAAGGCGGTGCTCGACGACATCGAGACGGAGGTAAAGACCGCCCTGCTGTCCGGGATCGGCGCACTCGACGCGCTGGCCAAAGACCTGATTTATGGCGGCGCGCAACTGGGCGAGGTTGCCGACTGGTTCGTGCAACGGTCGCACCGCGCGCTGAACGACGCGCTTGGCGATCTCGCCGAATTGCCGGCGGACGCCTTCCGCGAAATCGACAGCGCCGCCGCGACGGTGCAAGCAGCCCTCGACGTGTTTGGCGAGTTCCTGAAGCCGACAGTCGCCGAAGAGTTGCTGTGCAAATATGTGCTCACGCCCGCGATCATCGACGCGCTCGAAGGCGTCGATCTTGCCGACTTCGATCCGGTAACCGCAAAGGGCCAGGAAATCCTGCGCCAGCGCGTCCGCGATCTCAGCGAGTATGTCGAAAAACGGCTCGAAGCGTTCGATAAGGCGGCCACGGCGGAACTCGCGGTGATCAGCACCAAGGCAACCGAGCTTTGCGCAACCTTGGGCACGAGCCTCGAAGGCGCGTACGGCCAACTGAAGGATCTCGCCAAGCCGATCAAGGACGCCATCGACGCACTGACCGGGACCATCCGGGGCGCGCTCGCGGATGCGGACGCGCTGCGCAGTCTTGCCCGACAGGCCAGCGACGATTTCCGGAAGATCGGCAAACGCCTTTCGGACTCTTGTGCGCAGGCCACGGCCTATACCGACCGGGTTTTCGAAGCTGCCGGCGGGCTCACCGACGACGGGGTCATGGCGGCGCCGGGCAATATCCTGCGCCTCTACGCCGCCGCCGCTTCGGCGCCCGCGCTCCCCAATCTCGACTTCGCGCGCGAGCGGCTGAATTATTACTATAAGGAAATCGACAAGGTCATCGACACGACCCCCGCCGAGGCGTGGTTCGGCCGGCTCGGCGACGAGCTGAAAGCGATGGGCATCGGCCTGCCATTCGAGCAGATCGGCAACGGTATCATTCCGCAGGACATGTCGAAGTTCGACATCGGCCGGATTTTCCGCAACTTCGGCGGCATCGATCTCAGCAAGATGTTCCGCGGCGTCAAACTTTCGAGTGGTGCAAAGAACGCGGTGCGGATCACCCATGCCTTCGACAAGAAACAATTTCGCGCGTGGGTACAGATCGACATCAACCTGCCCTTGCCCAAACGCAGCACCTTGTTCGCCATCGGGCCGTTCCAGATGGATTTCGTCAACAGCCGGATGACGGGCACGCTCCGGATCGAGGCGAGCAAGGACAGCGACAAGGTCGAACAAACCGGGCGAGCGCGGATCGACACCGACATCGACGCCGTCGTCGCGGGTCAGTCGATGGTCATGTTGCAAAAGGTAGCGCTCAACTACGAACGCGCATCGGGGCTCAAGGTCGAATTCGACCCGAAGAATATCAAGATGAACCCCTCGTTCCGCTTTATCCAGGAAACGCTGGCATCGCTCTTTCCCGACGAGCTGGGCGGGCTCAAGGTCATCAAGCAGAACGGGATCCCGATCGGGGTCGAGCATATATTCTCGATGCCGCCGATCAGCCTGATGGGCGTGACGAGCGGCGTCAGCAATATTTCGATCTCCAACCGCTTCGCACTGATCGCCTATCCCGACTTCCTGATCGCCGACCGCTTTTCGCTCAGCCGGCCCGACCTGCCCTTCCTCTTCTCGATCTTCATTATCGGTGGCACGGGCTATATCACCGTCGATTGCGAATACCGGCCCTTCGACGGCGAGCTGATGGTCGTCGTCGAAGCCGCGGCGGGCGGTTCAGCCGCACTCGGCTTCGCGCTGGGTCCGGTCAGCGGGATGGTGTTCATCACGCTCAGCATCGCGCTCGCCTATCGCAAGCGGATCGGCAAGCCTGGCGGCGGGCTGACCATGTCGGTCGTGTTGCTGATCGCGGGCAATGTCGATGTGGCGGGAATCGCGACCGTCTACATCAGCCTGATGCTGCGCATGGCCTATCACGAAAATGGCCGGATCGACGGCGTCGGAACGCTGAGCGTCAAGGTGCGCGTCTGCCGCTTCTATACGTACAGGTTCCGCCGCGACGTCGAATATAAATTGCGCAAAGCGAGCAAATCGGCGGGCGGGACGCAGCAGCTCGCGGCGCCCGCCGCCGCTGCCGCAACCCCCGCCGCAGCGAACAGAGCGGCAGTCAAGGACCGGGCAAAGGCCCTGCTGGAGGCGCGAGGCTGACCATGAGCGAACATATCATTTGCACCGGTGGCTTCGAGCCCAGCGCCTTCTGGAAGGACGGAACCACGCAAACCGCGTTCGTCCAGCTGAACTTCGACGTCGTCGCCGGCGACTCCGGTCATGCCGAGGCGCAGTTCAAACTATTTCTCGATAGCCTGCCGATGGTGCAGTTCTACCTCTACAAGCTATTGCCCGGGGCCGGGCCCAACGTCCGTCTCGAAGCCGTGAGCGACGCCGGCGGTCAGCCGCGTCTGTTTGTGGCCGATGGGCCCGACCCGGCGGGACGCGGCGCGGAAATTCTGGAATGGATAGAGGCGCGGCGGAACGGAAATCAGTCTGCCCACCTTTGGGTGACTCCCGCCGAACCCGCCGACGGCAGCTTCTATGACGAGGCGGCGCTGAGCGTGTCGCAACTGCTTGCCACCGCCGAATCGTGGCACGCACCGCTCGCGCAAGACGCGGGTCTGACCCGGATTCTCAAAATCGGCGACCTCGGCGATCCCGATCCGAACGCCAGCTGGATCGTGCTCCCCTTCTTTGCCGGCGGGATGCCCGAACCCCATTACGACGCGCATGTCGAAGAGGCCGAACTCGACAATCACAATATCGTCTTCGCCTATAATGCCGGAACCGGTTTCGCCGCGGCGCAGGCGCGGGTTCGTCCGCTCGCGCCGCACGTCGACGATCCGACGTTGCTCGTCGATCCCGAAACCGGCTTTCTGCTGGTCGATCCCGACGCCGAGGAAACGCACCGCCTGATCGAGCGGATAAGCCAGCGCTCGGGCTCGCTGCTCGCGCCGGCGCCGCACCTGAAGGCGCCGCGTCCGTCCGAGCCGCTCTGGCCTGAAATCGAAGATACCGCGCAAGATGGACGCCAGCGGCGCACCCGGCGGCTGGTCTGGCGCGCGATGAACGGGCTGCTGACGTTGCTCGACCCGCTCCTCCTCGCCCTCACGATGGGTGGACGGTCGCCCGAGGGCCCCTTCCTTGCCGAGCTCATGTGGATCGCGGAGGGCAAGGAATTCGACGATCTGGACACGACCGGACTGGTCGCGGCGATCAGCAAGAGCCTGCTGAGCGGGATCAGGATCGCGCCCGCCGACGAAGCCGACAAGGCGAAACGCGCCGCCTATGCCACGCGGCTGACGCACCTGTTCCATCTCGCGGACCCCAACCCGTCGCCGGACAGCGAAAAACTTCTGCCGCGGCTGCTCGCGCTGTACGTCGAGCACGACCCCACCCAACTCCCCGAAATATCGAGCGAAAATCCCGAGCAGCAACTCGACATCGAACTCGCCGAGCAACTGCAAACGCTCGAAAGCGAAGGCGGCATCGAGGCGATGGCGCTCGCACTGCTGCGCGAGATTGGCGATGTGGCTGGCGCGCTGCGCAGCATGAGCACGCCGCCTGCGGACCCCGACGGCATGGCCGCCCGGATACTGGCGGCGCTGGAAAAGCGCTTCGACACGCTCTTCAACGGTCTTGATGCGACCCGCTTGGCGCTCGGCGGGCTTGTCGCATCGGAACTGACGCGGGCTTTAAGCGGCGGCGGAGCCATGAACCACGAAACCCTCGCGGTCGAATTGAGAAAGACCGACTGGTTTGCCTCACGGTTCGGGCTCGTCGCCATCGGCGGCGCATTGGACCCGCTGGCGAAAGCCCTGCCCGTCGCGGCGACGACGCATCTGGTCGCCGACGATGCCGCGGCGCTGAGTGCGAGCATGGCGCGTGCCTTTTCCGGAATCATCGACGAACTGCTCGAACAGGGCACCGGCCAACCGGCGCGTTTCGTGCCCGAAACGCTGCCGCGGTCGGTCCCCGTTCAACTGGCGGTCGACGGCGCCGTGGATGATGGCGACACCTTCCCGTTGCAATATGACGGCATCGCGCTGCTGGTGAGGCGCGAAGGCGACTGGACCTATGCCAATCTCGAAAAGCTGCAAGTTGGCGGAGCCGATGTTGAAGGGCTTTCGATCCTGCCGCTCCAGCCGCTGCCGATCGATGGCCAACGCCGCCTCTTTTTCGAATATCAGGGAACGCCGCTAGCCGCCGATGGATACGAGCCGCCAGATCAGGAAGCGATGCGGACACCCTATTTCAAATTCGACGCACCGAATGCAGGCCAGATCGCCGCTGCCGGAATGAACAAACTACCGGCGCTCGCCTATGGCCACAGCTATGCGATCGCCGCGCATGCCGTGAGCCGCGGCGGTTCCCTGCCTGGAAGAATCCGCGGGACCACCCCCTGGAGTCCGCGCGCGACGCCCGAGGTCCCGGCCGAAGATGCCGGCCCGCCCGCCAGGCTCTTCGCGCGGACCTTCGACTATTCGCGGACCACTGCGATCGGCCGGGTGACGATCGAGGAGCGGCCTGCGGGCTCGCCGCGCTTCAACGCCGCGGTGCCGGGGGTCGAACCGCTGTTCCTCGACTATCCGCGCGTCGGCTTTGGTGCCCCGGCCGGGCAAAAGGCGCGGATCGACCTGTGGCGCAACGCCGACGGCAGCGGCGCGATCGCGCTTTCCGAGACGGGAGTAAAGACCGACGCCATCCTCGCCGACGCCCGCAGCCTGGGCGGACCTGCCACGCTCAAACTGTGGGCGGTCGACGATCCCGCCACCGTCGTCGATGTCGAAAGCGCGCCGCACTGGACGATAGCGATCAGCGCGCCATTCGAGCAAGGCCGCCTGACGCTGTCGATCGAGGGCGTGAATCCACGGGTGTTGAAGCTGGCGACTGACGGCGTCGGCTGGAAAGTCACGGGCCCGGCGGAATTTCAGGCCGCGGCGGGAACCGGACTCGGTGATACCGAAACGCTCTGGCTACATGCCGAACTGACCGCGGGCGCCAAGCCGCACGCGTTTGGCTTCGCCGATCTCCGCGCCGGCAGCGGCAGCGAAACCGGGCGGCCCGCCGATGAATCCGAGCCGCACCTGTTCGTCACGCCGAAGGATGACGGGAACAGGGCGATCTGGATCGAAGGGCTGGCGAACCCGATAAGGGCGGAAATCCCCTTCCCGCGTGTCGGCTATTTCGATTTCGACCGGTGGATGGGCCATCAAACCCAATTCGAGGAAGCCGCAGGGGGCGCCGGCAATCAGGCACGGCTGAAGGATTTTCTCGCCGACCTCATCGTCCACCGCACGCTCGACGAAGATCGCGAAAAATACGACCACCTGCTCAACGCCCTGCCCGACCCCGCGGTCGATCAGCTGCTCGTCGAATTGACCATGATCGATCATCTCGAGGGCGCAAACACGCAGGAGGTGATCCGGACGAAGCGGATCGCGGTACCGCGGCTCGGTACCTATCTCCAGCAAGCCGATGGCGAGGGAAAGGATCGCCTCGCCTATATCGACGCGCATCACCGCGCCGAACTGATTGTCGATCCGGATGCCGACGCCCTCCATCTGGAGATCGACGAAAAGAAAGGCAGGCCGTCGATCAGGGTCGGCCTCCCCAGGGGCACGGTGGCGCGGTTGTCGGTCCGGCCGCTGGTTGCGAAGCGATATTTCGAGGCCACGCCGCCCGTGATCGACCGCCGCATCGCGCAATGGGTTGTCGGCGGCGACGCCACGCACCATCTGTTCGCGGGGGCCGGCCTGATCATCGAAAAGGCGCGTCCGTTCGCGCTCGACGAAGCGACGACATCGCACTGGTCGCAGCTCGCGGCGGAGATGATCGAAGTCCGGCCCGCCGATACGCAGCGGCGCTACGACCTCGCGGTCAGGAACGCCCGGTCCGCCACCACATATGCGCATTGGCGCGAGCTGGGTTCGGCCGAAGTGCGGACGCAAGCCTGGCGTTTCACCGGCCGTCCGATCTACGCGTGGTTTGCGCCGAAAAAGATGAGTGTCGGGCGGATCGATAACAGTCCTGTGGCGTGGATCGCTCGGGGTGCGGAAACCGCCAGGGCCCATTCGCGCGCGACCGATGCGAACGGATCGCCGGGTCAACGCGCCGCATTCGACGCCTTCGAACGCGACGCCTTTTTCGAACGCGACCCGCGCGATACCGATGCCCATCGCCAAAAGCTCGAACCGCTTCGGCCCCCGGTTGACAAACATATCATATCGACGGTGCTGCAAAGCTTCGCCTGGGAAAAGCCTTCGGCGACAATGTTCCGCCACAAGTTGCGCCTGTGTGGCCGCTATGCCGGGGCCATGAATATCCCGATCGATGCCGAGGTCGAGGTCACGACGCCAAAGAGCGAACTGGGATTGTGGATTCGTGTCGCGATGCTGGCCGACCAGAGCAAGCTGCCGATGACGCGCCCGCAATTGCGCGCCATGCTGCCCCTGACGAACGCGCCCGATAGCGGGCTCACGCCGCCGATCCTCGCGCTGATCGAGGAACCACCGCTCGGTCAGGGCGGCCTCGCCGAACGCATCGCCTCCGAAATCCGGACCGGCTTTGGATATGAACTGATATCGACGCTCGACATTCTCGATTCCCGCAAGGAATTCGGTCCCGATCCGCGGTTGAGCTACCAGGCCACCGACGCCGATACGGCGCTGCAGATCGTGCTGCGCCCCGAAGGCCCGGTAGGCCTGACCTTCGATACAAGTTCGGCGCCCGCGCCGGCTTATGTCAACAGCGCCTACGTCCTTGCGCCCGGCCCGATCGGTACGGCCGACGGCGTCGATGAGTCCCTCGAGGAGCATTTCCTGAGCGTCGCGCTGCGGCGTTACCTCGATTCCGGCTGGGTCACGGACGACAAGTCGGTTGCGGCCGCCGAGCTGGCGCCGGATCAGCCCTGGTGGATCGACATCGACCGGAAATTCACGCTTTCCGCCGAACTGGTCGAAGCCAGCACGCGCAATGAAGCCGACGTCATTGTCGAGGGTGCCGTCCTCACCAAGCCCGTGCTCGCTATCGAGAAGGACGTGGCGAATAACAATTGGGTCATCTCCGCCGCGGCGGAAGCGATTCTTGCCGAAGCCCGGACGAAGATGATTCCCGTCGCCAGGGTTCCGCTGAACATTGCGCGGGACCTTCGGCTACTCCACCAACCGCTCGAGGACGGGCGCGCGGCGTTGTGTGTCTTTGCGGTGCCCGATCGCGCGTCGGTGGCGCGCGGCATATCGGGCGCGCCGTTGCTCGTGGCGTCGTTCGAATGGAGCAGTGGCGGCAAACGCCTTGTCAACCTGCGGCTTTCGCATTCGGCGACCGCCCGCCCGGCGTCGGCCAGTCCGGCGACCGCGCTCAACTGGACGCGCACCGGCCGGAACAGCGATCTGGTCCATGCCGCGCCGCTCGCACCGGATATCTCGACGCAGATCGCGGTCGCCGACCTCCAGATCGTGCGAAACGACGGCGGCTTTGCGGTCAGCGAGACCCGGACGGGAATTCGCTGGCTGCGCCCCTCCACGTCCACCTATGCATCGCCGCTATATGTCCATCGCCATTTCGCCCTGCTCACCACGCACGCGGCGGGCGGGCTGGGGCATGCGCTGGAACTGAACGACGGGGCCTGTCTGATGGCCGGCATCGATGCACCCGTGCAGGGTACCGGCAGCGGCCGCCAAGGCCGTCTGATCGAATTCGAAGTCCCCGCCCGGCCGCTGGGCGCCGGCCCGATCCACGCCGATTTCAAACGGGCGGTGTTCGATATCAAGGCCATCCTGCGAGCCGACGCGCCGACGCCCGAGGCGCTCGCTTTCTGGATTCGCCCGTTGGCGGGGGCAAAAATGCTGGCCCGACGCGGAAAGCTGTCGCTTCGCATGCGCCTGCCCGGCACCGACAGCCAGCCGGCCGCGGATTGGAGAGTCGAATTGGAAGCTCCGGCCACGTGGCCCGCAGCCGGCGTCGAGATGCATTCGCTGATGTTTGCGCTGCGCTTCGCCAGCCCGGCAGCGCCCGCGATCTTTGCCAGCCTTGTCGATACCAAAGGCGTGCGGCACGCAATCAAGGCGGCGTTGCCCGACGCGTTGCCCGACGTCGTTCTGACCAACATGGAGAACATCACGCTCGACAGCGTCGAGGCAAGCACGAACGATATCGTCGTGAACGACGAATGGTGGGCTGACGTCTCGATGCTGACGTTGCGCAAGATGCCGGCGGCGAACGATCCCATACCCTTCGCATTCGAATGGCTGTTCACCGGATCGGGTCAGGCGCCGAACGCTGCGGTTTCGTCCGAAGCGCTGCGCCGGATGGTCGAGGCCGAAGCGCGGATCATTTCGGTGTCGCCGCCGATCGCAGTGATGGATTGATCGCCTTTTTTCGCGCACGAACCCCGCGCCGCATTTCGGTGCACCTATAATCTATGTTGGTGCAAAACCGCATGTCGCCGGTAATCATCGCGTCACTGATGCCGGCCCGGCGACCCGGGTCGACGGAGGGAGCTTCCTCTTGCGTAGCCATATTCAAGGGGACGGAAGGGCTCTGCAGCGATGCAGGGCCCTTCTTGCAAATCAGCCTTTTGATCGCGGCCTCCCCGCAACCCTCCCCGCCTTCTTTCGTTAGGAAGCGAAAGCCAGGTCACCAGAGCAACGTCTTCGTCATCGACGTCCCGCTCCCCGAAAATGGAAAGCCGAAGAATGCGTGCGGAAATCCCTCTTCAGGGCCTCGAAATTTTCCTGCGCAAGCTTCTCAGCCACAGTCTTCTCTCGACCGACGATCAGGCGGCGATCCTTTCTTTGCCCCACGGCGTGCGGCATTTCGAACCCAACACCTATATTCTGCGCGAGGGCGATCGGTCGGGCATCTGCCCGATCCTGTGCGCCGGATTCGCCTATCGGCAAAAGCTGACGCATGAAGGCGGCCGGCAGATCGTGGCGCTGAAAATCCCCGGCGATGCGCTCGATTTCCAATCGATGTATGTGCGCACGATCGATCATAATCTGCAGGCATTGACCGCGGTCGAGATGGTCATTGTCGCGCTGACCGATTTCGAGAAGCTGGTGGAAAGCCGCCCCGCGATTGCCCGCGCCGTGATCGTCGACATTCTGATCGAGGCGTCGATTGGCCGCGAATGGCTGCTGAATCTCGGGCGACGTAACGCGCTGTCGCGGCTCGCGCATCTCCTCTGCGAACTTCACTATCGGCTTGTCGATACGCGAAGCGACGGGCTCGACGCGCGCAACGTGCCGTTGACCCAGGAACAGCTGGCGGATCTGCTCGGGCTGACTCCCGTCCACATCAACCGCACATTGAAAGAACTGGAACGACGCGGCGCAATCGCGCGCCACGGGCGCGGCATTCGCCTAGGCGATATCGACGGGCTGCGCGCACTCGCCGATTTTTCGGATACCTATCTCCACCGGAACGTTCAGGCCAGCTGAGGGTCAATTCATTGGAGGAACAATATCATGGCGCGCTATTTTTTTCACACGAACGACGGAACGCGCCAATATGACGATGTCGGCGTCGAACTCACCGACGATGCGGCCGCGCGGCGCGAAGCTGTGCGCTATAGCGGCAGCCTGTTGCAGGACGAACCCGACATCGTGCAGAACGAACACGGATTGCGGGTGAACGTCGTCGACGAAGACGGCCAGGTCAAATTTGCGATCATGGTGACTGCGCTCGACGCGCTTTGGGAAGCGCCTGCCGAGACATTGTAGCGGCGCTGCACGCCGGGCATCGGACCCGGAGTAGCGGCGCTACACGCCGCGCATCAGACCCGGAACGACCGGCGACAATTCGCGGGCAAGAAAACCCAGCGGCCCCATCGTTTCGGACAGGCGGCGACCGGCTTCGCCGTGCAGCCAGATGCCCCAGGCCGCGGCCTGTAACGGCGGCAGACCCTGTGCGCCGAGCGCGGCAATCAGCCCCGCGAGAACATCGCCCGATCCGCTCACCGCAAGGCCAAGCCCGCCCCCGGCATAGCTCAGGCACTGGCCGTCCGCCATCAAATGACTCGTCGCACCCTTCACCATGACGCCGCAGCGGAAGCGTTCCGCCGCCTGTTCGAGCGCGCCCAGCGGATCCTGCGACACCGCGTCGCGATCGATATCGAGCAATGCCGCCAGCTCGCCTTCGTGCGGCGTCATCACTATGTGGTGGCCGAGCGCGCGAATGGCATCGACATGATCGGTTGCGGCGCGCAGCGCGAAGGCGTCGAGCAGCAGGAACATCTCCTCGGGAAGCGCGGGCAGCATCGCCGCGAGTAGCGTCCGCACAATCGCTTCATCGATCATCGCCGGCCCGAACACGATGGCGTCGTGATTGGCCATTTCGTCCAGCAGCAGGTCGGCGCTCTCGGGTGCGATCTCGCCGCCATCGGTTTCGGGCAGCGCCACGACGGCGCACGCCGGAAAAGCGACGCCGACGGGAATTGCCGCCGACGCGATTGTCGCGATCGTCACCTTCCCCGCCCCGGCGCGGAACGCGGCTTCGGCGGTGAGGAGCATCCCGCCCGGCACCCGGCGACACCCGCCGATGACCAGAACGCGCCCGCGTCCGTTTTTGTCGACATTGTCGTGATGATCGGGAAGCGGATTGGCCTTGAGCCACGCGGTGTCGAGCGGGACCGGATCAGCCACGGGCTGCGACCATCGCATCGGGCTCACGCGTGACCGGAACCTCGTCCTTCATCGGCGCCGTCACATTGTAACGCGACAGCTTGAGGTTGCCGTCGCGGCCCGCCTTGGGATCGAAACGATATTCGGTGATCGCGCAATTGGCGACGTCGCCTTCCCTGTCGATCGCCAATATCTCCGCCTCCCCCAGATTTTCGATAATCGTGCGCAGGCACAGCACGACAACCTGATGCGCGACGATCATCACCCGCCGCCCGCCATAATGGAGCGAGACGGTGTCAAGCAGCGAGCGCAGCCGCAGGATCACGTCGCACCAGCTTTCGCCGCCCGGCGGGCGATGATAGAATTTGCCGAGAAGCTGGCGGAACTCAGCCTGCTCCGGATGCGCCGCTTCGATCCCGAAACGCGTCAGGCCGTCGAGGATTCCAAACTCCTTTTCACGCAGCCGTTCGTCGACGCAAATGCTTTCATCGGCAGCGCAGCCACGCGCATCGCGAAAGATCTCGGCGGTCTGGACAGCGCGAAGATAGGGCGACGCCAGCATGATCTCGGGCCGGCCGTCCTCTTCGCCCGCCGCGAACCATTCGCCCAGCGCGCGCGCCTGATCGCGTCCCAGGTCGGACAGCGGAACGTCGACATCGCGGTGTTCGAGCGCGATCCGGTGTGCGCCCGCGGCGTCGGCGGCGTCGCGGGCAACATTGCCCGCGCTCTGCCCGTGTCGGACAACCCAAAGGGTGGATGGCCAGCGTGGTGTCATGTCCGTTCAACGCCGAGGGGACGCCCCCGGTTGCCTCGCCGTGCCCGGCCCGCGCGGCGCATGCCCATCAGATCGCGGACGAAACCGCGCCGTCGCTCACCCGATCGGTTTTGTCGGTATCCAGCCAAAACAGCATCCGCACCCGATCCGCGAGCGCGGGGGCTTCGCCGAGATGGAGGTAGGTGGGATTGAAAGACGCCAGCGCCGCAAGCTGCGCGAAATCCGGAATCTCGAGTCGCATATTGCGCAAATCGACCGCACAGCGAAGGCGCAGTTGCTGGACGATGCGGTTCACATGAACCTGCGTGAGCCCTGTCGCCTCCGCCATCTGTCCTTGCGTCAGCAAAAAATCACAGACACCACCCGCTTCGGCTGGCACGCCGTGCTGGCGAACATAGATTTCGCACATCAACTGCGCGACGCGTTCGAGGGCGTTGCGCTGGCCGATGTTGATCGTCCACTCGCGCTGCACCGCGCCGCCGATCATTTCGGCCCAGCAGAGCGCGGGCGACAGGTTGGGACATAGCTCGAACAGGCGCTGCGCATCGGCGCGGCCGATCTCCGCGACCGACAGACGCCGCACCGCCGCGATCGAATGGTCGGCGCGCGCGACGGTAAAAAGATCGAGGTCGCAAAGTTCGCCCGGCAGGACGAGCCCCAGGATTTGCCGCCGTCCGTCGGGCATCTGCTTATATTTTTGCGCCCAGCCCGACAGGATGATGCGCAGCGCGGCGGGCTTCTCTCCCTCGCGGGCCAGGTCCACGCCCTTCGCATAATCGCGCGCGCCGCGTGCGAGGCTGGCCTCCCAGACCATCCGCTCGCGCGGGGTCAGCAACGCGTTCACGATTTCACCCAGCCCCATGCGTCCCCCTTGAATTCGGGGACCAGATGCGCGTTACGCGCCGCGCGAACATTCACCCATGTTAAGTTGGTGCAAGACTATTCGGTGACGCCCCGATACCGCCTTTAACCTATGTTGGGAAAAGCAGCGCGAAACTCGGCTAGGCCCGGCCTTGGGAACCCGATGTCACGCCGTGACGTTCTTCCTGTGATAGCCGGAAGGGGTTGAATGCTGCGCATGATGGCTGCCGCGCCGGAAGAGATCGCTTTTCTTCACGGCGGCGGCGAGATGGGACGGCTGATTGCCGAATTCAACTGGAGCGGCACGCCGCTCGGGGCGGTTGACGGCTGGCCGCAAAGCCTGCGCGCCATCGTCGCGTTCATGATCCATTCGCCCGTCCCGCTCGTCCTCCTGTGGGGCGATCAAGGCACGATGATTTATAATGACGGCTATTCGGTAGTCGCGGGGCATAATCACCCCCGCCTGCTCGGATCGCCCGTGCGCGAGGGCTGGCCCGAGGTCGCCGATTTCAACGACAATGTGATGAAGGTCGGCCTTGCGGGCGGAACGCTCGCCTACAAGAATCATGTTCTCCGGCTCAACCGCACCGGCCGTTTCGAAGATGTGTCGATGAACCTCGACTATTCGCCGGTTTATGACGACACGGGCGTTCCCGCCGGCGTGCTGGCGATCGTTGTCGAAACGACCGACGCGGTGAGGGCCGCAGAGGCGCTGCGCGCCAGCGAAGCGCGGCTGCGCTTTCTCGACCGCCTCGGCAAACAGACCGCCGCCATCCTCGATGCCGATGAAATACTTGCGATCACCACCCGCATGGTGGGCGAAGAGCTGGGCGTCTCGATTTGCGCTTATGGCTATATGGACAGCGATCAGGACGGTTTCACGATCCGCGGCGACTGGTACGCCGAAGGATCGCAGTCGATCGTCGGCCATTATCATCTCGCCGACTTCGGCGAGCTTGCGGTTACCAATTTGCGCGCGGGCCGTCCGCTCGTCATCAACGACAACAACACCGACATTCCGCCCGAGGCGGCAGCGGCCTTTCGGGCGATCGGCATCGGCGCGACCATCTGCATACCGCTGGTCAAGGACGGCCGCCTGACCGCGTTGATGGCCATCCACCATCGCGAACGGCACCGCTGGACCGGCGAAGAGCTGGCGATGATCCGCGAGATTACCGATCGCAGCTGGGCGCATGTCGAACGCGTCGGCATCGACGCCGAGCTTCGCGCCACCGCCGGCCGCCTTCGCGATCTCAATGAAACGCTCGAACAACGGGTCGAAGAACGCTCGGCGGCGCTCGAGCGGAGCCAGACGCAGTTTCGTCTGCTCGTTCAGGGCGTCACCGATTACGCCATCTATATGCTTGACGACCAGGGCCATGTCACCAGCTGGAACGCCGGCGCCCAACGCATCAAGGGCTATACCCCCGACGAAATCATCGGCCAGCATTTCTCCTCCTTTTACGAAGAGCAGGACCGCGCCGCGGGCGAACCGCAACGGGCGCTGGAAACCGCGCGGCGCGCGCAGCGTTTTGCCGCCGAGGGCTGGCGGGTTCGCAAGGACGGCACGCGGTTTCGCGCGAGCGTGGTGATCGACGCCATCCACGACGACGCCGGCAACCCGATCGGTTTTGCAAAGATCACGCGCGACATCAGCGAGCGCGAGGAAGCGCAGCACGAGCTGGAACTGGCGCGCGAGGCGCTGTTCCAGTCGCAGAAGATGGAAGCGATCGGCCTGCTCACCGGCGGGGTCGCGCATGATTTCAACAATCTGCTCATGGCGATCCACAGCAGTCTGGAGCTGCTTCGCAAACGCACGGAGGGCGATCCGCAGACGCAAAAGCTGCTCGACAACAGCTTGCTGGCGGCCGAGCGGGGCGCGGCACTGACCCAGCGCATGCTCGCCTTTGCGCGCCGTCAGGATCTTGCCACCGAACATGTCGGCATCGAAGAGCTTGTCGCGGGTGTCATGGACCTGCTCCAGCGCTCGCTTGGCCCCGCCTTCACGATCACGACGCGCTTTCCGGCCGACCTGCCGGCTGTCGCCGCCGACATCCACCAACTGGAAATGGCGCTGCTGAATCTGGCGGTCAACGCCCGCGACGCGATGGAAGGCGGCGGCACGATCACGATCGGCGCCGAGGATCGGACCGTCCCGGCAGGCGCGATTCCCGACCTCGAAGCCGGCCGCTATGTGCGCCTGACCGTCGCCGATCAGGGCACCGGCATGGACGCCGAAACGCTGGCGCGCGCCGCCGATCCGTTTTTCACGACCAAGGGCGTCGGCAAGGGCACCGGGCTGGGCCTGTCGATGATCCACGGCTTTACCCGGCAACTCGGCGGGGCGTTGCAGATCGAGAGCAAAGCGGGGGACGGAACGCGCGCGCATATCTGGCTCCCGATCAGCGAGGGGGATGCCGCGGCAAAGCCGGTCGATGCGGAAGCCGCCCTCGCCGCCGTACAAGGGCATCGGCGCCGCATATTGATCGTCGACGACGATGCCATCATCCTGATGAACACTGCCGCGCTGCTTGAGGATCTCGGGCATCAGGTTCTCGAAGCATGCTCGGGCGAAGAAGCCCTCGCCTTGCTCGAGGCGCATCCCGATATCGACCTGATCATCACCGATCAGGCGATGCCCGGGATGACCGGAAGCCAGCTGATCGCCGCCGTGCGCGGCGAGCGGCCCGACCTGCCGATCATATTGGCAACGGGCTATGGCGAAACGCCGATCGACGCGAACTATGCGGTTCAGCGGCTCGGCAAGCCTTTCGGCCAGAAAGAATTGCATGCCGCCGTGCAGGCCGTGGGCCTGTAGTCCCGACCATTCCGGCCCTCATCGCGTCACGACGGGCGGGTTGATGCAACATAGATCAAAGTCCGGCTTCGATAATCGAAGATATTGACCAATCGCTGCAGCTTTTCGCGACGACGAAACGTTTCCGGCGCATGATCAGCTGCCCTCACACCGACACCCGGCCCGACCTTTCCGGCCTCTTCGCCGATTTCGTAGCGGCGCCCGATTTTCCGTGCGTTGGCGCAAAGTCCGCGCTCGCCAGCGGCAATCTGAAAATCGTCGCCGCGCGCGATCTGACAAGCGGCTGGAACGATCTCGACATCCACCGCCAGCTCGCCAGCTGGGCGAAGGACTATGGCAAAGACCCCGCGGGCCTCCGCAGCCTGGTCGTGGTGTTCGAAGGCCCCACCGATCTCGACGAACAAGGCTTTGAAAAGGCCCTCTGGGAACGCGTCCAGTCGCTCGCCGACAAGGATGCGTGGCGGGGACTGCCCGCCGATGCACGCGTGTCGCCCGACCCCGACAGCCCGCATTTTTCGCTCAGCTTCGGCGGCGAAGCCTTTTTCGTGGTCGGGCTGCATCCGGGCGCCTCGCGGCCCGCGCGGCGCTTCAGCCGCCCCGCGCTCGTCTTCAATCTTCACGACCAGTTCGTGCGGCTGCGCGGCGACGGGCGCTATGAAAAGATGCGACAGAGCATCCTGTCGCGCGACGAGGCGCTCGCGGGCAGCATCAACCCGATGCTGGCGCGGCACGGCGAGACGAGCGAGGCAGGACAATATAGCGGCCGCCATGTCGACGACGCGTGGGTTCCCCCATTTCAAAACCCGAGGCCCTGACCATGACCGTCACAATCCCGCCGCGCTCGGGCACGGCCTTCAAACTCGCGAGGGGCGAGACGCTGCGCGTTATCGATCCCCAGGGAGGCCAGGTCAGCGACCTGCTCGCCTTCATGGCGGGCGACCCGCGCGAGGTCATCTCGAACGGGCGTACTTTCGACTATGAGGAAACGATCCGCCTCACCGCCGGCAACCGCCTCTGGTCGAACCGCTCGAACCCGATGCTCGCGATCGTCGACGATAGCGTGGGTACGCATGATTTCCTGCTGACACCGTGCAGCGAGGCGACCTTCCGGCATTTTTATCGTGACAAGCCCGTCCACCGCGGCTGCTTCGGCAATCTCGCCGAGGCACTCGCTCCTTATGGCATCATAGCCGACGCGATCCCGGTGGCCTTCAACATCTTCATGAACGTCCCGGTCGCAGGCGATGGCAGCATTCGCGTGATCGCGCCGACGACGAAGGCCGGCGACTCGATCGGACTGCGCGCGCTCGACGATCTGATCATCGGTCTCACCGCCTGCTCGGCCTATGACAGCTGCGGCGGCAGCTTCAAACCGATCACATACCGGATCGAAGCGGACTGACATTGGGCCGCGCACAAACAGCCTGCATCCTTTCATGACCCGCGACGTTGATTTGACGAACGAGCGAGAGGATCCCAATTGAGAATTGCCCCCTGTCTTGCCGGCGCCCTTATCCTCGCCGGTTGCAACCCATCCCCCGAGCAGAGCGGCGAAAAGACCGCAGCGGCGCCCGCCGCCAACACCCTGGCATTTGAAACCGCCAAATCGGACGCGCCCTTTGCCGAAGCGCCGACCCTCCGTGCGCAGGTGATCCTCGACCAGCTCGGCTTCTCGCCCGGCGTCATCGACGGCGAGGAAGGCCAGTCCTATATCGCGGCGCTTCGCGGCTTTCAGGTCGCCAACGAATTGAAGGAAAGCGGCAAGCTCGACGAGGCGACGCTCGCCGCGATGACCAAATGGCGCGACGTTCCTGCAACGCGGCTGGTCGTCATCCCGGAGGCGTTTGCCAAGGGGCCCTTCATTCCCGACTTTCCGTCCGATGCCGCGCAGCAGGCCAAGCTTCCGGCGCTCGGCTATAAAAATCTGATCGAGGCGCTCGCCGAACGTTTCCACACGACGCCGGAGGCGATCGTCGCGCTCAACGCGCCATCGACGCCGCTCGGCGCGGGAAAGACGGTGCGCGTCCCCAATATTCCCGATGTCGCTGGCAGCGCGCCCGCGGACGACGCGCGCGGCTGGCACGACCGGCTCCAGCGCCTCGGCGTATCGCCAACGCAGCCCAAAGCCGCGAAGGTGGTCGTCGACAAATCCGAAGGCGTGCTCAAGGTCTATGGCGATGACGACAGGCTGATCGCACAATTCCCGGCGACGATGGGCAGTCAGAAGGACCCGCTACCCATCGGCGACTGGAAGATCCAGGGGGTCAGCCGCAATCCCGATTTCCATTATAATCCCAAACTCTTCTGGGACGTCAGCGACAGCAAGGAGGCGCAGTTGCTGCAGCCCGGTCCGAACAGCCCGGTGGGTGTCGTGTGGATCGACCTGAACAAGCCGCATTATGGCATCCACGGGACGAGCGAACCGCACACGATCGGCCGTGCCGAAAGCCACGGCTGCATCCGCCTGACCAACTGGGACGCCGCACGTCTCGCGCAGATGGTCAAGCCCGGGACCCCTGCCAAGCTGCAACCATAGCGTGATGGACCTGCTCGATCCCGATCTGATCTGGCCGATAGCGGGTGCGATCCTCGCGGGGGTCGTGATCGGCGGCGAACGCGAATATCGCGCCAGTCCCGCGGGCCTGCGCACGCATATCCTCGTCAGCCTCTCCGCCTGCCTCCTGATGCTCGCCGCGGTGCACCAGATGGAATGGCTCAACGACGCGCCCAAGGATGTCATTCGCATCGATCCCGTCCGCATGGCGCACGGCATCCTCACCGGCATCGGCTTTTTGTGCGGCGGGGTGATCTTTCGCGAAGGCTTCAACGTTCGCGGCCTCACCACCGCGGCATCGCTGTGGACGACATCGACGCTCGGCATGCTGTTCGGCATCGGATTCTACACGCTTGCCATTTTCGGCGCTGCCGCGACCGTGCTCGTCCTCGCGGCGGTCACGATCACCGAACGCCATGCCCCGCAGCGGCGCGTCGTCCACCTCAGCGCGCGCTACAGCCGAAGCGCCCCGACGTCAGCACAGGCCTTCCGCCTGCTCCTCGCCGACCATGGCATGAAGGCGATCACCGTCGACGAACGGCTGGACGGCGACACGCTCACCTTCTCCGCGATCGCCGACGGGTACAGCGAGACCCGCGCCCGCGACCTTGCCGCCGCATGGACCGCCGACGAAGCGCTTCGCGGGTACGAAATCCAGCCGCAGCAGGCGTAACGACGCGCCGCGTCGCGCCCAACGGACGATCGGTTGCTTGCGATGAATTTGAATGCGCCGCTCGGGGCGGTGGTGGACAGGGCTGGATTCGAACCAGCGTACGGAAACCCGGGCAGATTTACAGTCTGCTGCCTTTAACCACTCGGCCACCTGTCCATGGGGTCCGCTTTGGGAAGCGGTCCAATGGCGAAACGAGGCTTGCCTGTCAATGCCAGTCATGGGAAAGGCGCGGCGTTATGAGACAATTTTCCCGCCATCGCCGCCCCGCCAGTCAAAACTCGCGCGGCCAAGCCATTCGCTTCTGGGGCCGCCACGCCGTTCTGGCCGCGCTCGCCAACCCCGAACGCACCGTAAAGCGTATCTGGGGCACCCGCGAAGTGCTGGGCCAGCTCGACCTGCCCGCCGTGATTCCGATCAGTTACGCCGAGGTCACCGACCTCGCGCGACTCGTCGCGCGCGACGCGCCGCATCAGGGGCTGGTGATCGAGGTCGACCCGCTCGAGGATGTTTTCCTCGGCGATCTGTTGCAGCAAGAGATGGACGCCGACAGCAAGCGCCCGCTCGTCGTCCTCGACCAGGTCACCGACCCGCACAATATCGGCGCGGTTCTCCGCTCGGCCGCCGCGTTCGATGCCGCCGCGATCATCACGCAGGACCGTCACAGCCCCCCCGAAAGCGGCGTCATCGCGCGCTCGGCGTCGGGTGCGCTCGAAATCGTGCCGTGGGTTCGCGTCGTCAACCTGTCGCGCGCACTCGAGGAAATCGCCGAGGCGCAATATTGGCGTATCGGCCTGATGGGCGACACCGAAACGACGCTCGGCTCGACGCTCGACGGCAGCAAGGTCGCGCTGGTGCTCGGCTCCGAAGGCGACGGCATGCGCCACAATGTCATGGAACATTGCGATGTGCTGGCAAAGCTGCCGATCTCGCCGCGCATGGAAAGCCTGAACATTTCCAACGCCGCGGCGGTCGCACTCTATGCGGTGGCGACGGCAAGCAGCTGAACGTCGCCCCTGCGAAGGCAGGGGCAGCGCTTTTAGTCTTCGGCGGCGATCCGGATTTTCAGCCCGTCCAGCGCGTCGGTAAACGGCAGCTGGCACGACAGGCGCGAGCTGTCGTCGCGGTCGGTGGTCGAATCGAGCAAATCGTTCTCGTCCTCGCTCATCGCGGGCAGCTGGTCGGTCGCGCCGGCTTCGACATGGACATGGCAGGTCGCGCACGAGCAGCAGCCGCCGCACAGTGCGAGCAGTTCGTCGAACCCCGCGTCGCGAATATTCTCCATCACCGTCAGGCTGGTGTCGCCCTCTATCTCATGCTCGGTTCCGTCGCGCGTCACGACAATCAGCTTCGCCATGCTAGTCCCCATATCTTCGTTGTCGCTGGCGCTATGTCGCGCGTTGCTTGTCAAATCAAGCGTTGCTATCAGCGGCGATGGAACAAAAGGAGAATATGCGATGGGCCTGAGCCAGCAGCAGCTGAACGCGGGAATCGACGCGCTCGCGGCACAGGATCCCAACGTCGCGCGGGCGCTGGGCAATTGCGGCTACCCCGAACCGCGCATCCGCCCCCCCGGCTACGCCACGCTGCTACGCACCATCGTCGGCCAGCAGGTCAGCGTCGCCGCCGCCAATTCGATCTGGACCAAGCTGGAGGCGCAATTCGGCGAGGGTTGCCCGGTCGAGGTGATGGCGGCCGCCGACTTTGACACGCTGCGCGCGTGCGGCCTGTCTGGTCAGAAACAGGGTTATGCCAAAAGCCTCGCGCAGCTGATCCTCGACGGCGAACTCGCGTTCGACGCGCTCCCTGCCGACGACGAAGACGCGATCGCGCTGCTCACCAGGGTCAAGGGCATCGGGCGCTGGTCGGCCGAAATCTACCTGCTGTTCGCCGAGGGCCGCCCTGATATCTGGCCCGCCGGCGACCTTGCGGTGCAGGAGGCCGTGGGCCGCATCCTCCAGCTCGGCGCGCGGCCGAGCGAGAAGCTCACCCGCGAGCTTGCCGAGCCCTGGCGCCCGCACCGCGGCGCCGCCGCGATCTTCAGCTGGCACTGCTATAATATGGCGGTGATTTGAGGTGAAGCGGGAGCCCCTCCCCTCCCTCGTCATTCCCGCGAAAGCCGGAACCCGGTAGCAACGGCCGAAAAAAAAGCCGGGTGGATCGCTCCACCCGGCTTTTTTGGTTCGCCTGAGGTCAGGCTTATTTCTTGGCAGCGGCCTTCTTCGCCGGGGCCTTCTTTTCTGCGGGCTTGTCTTCGGCGGCCTTCGCCGGAGCAGCCTTCTTCGCGGCAGCGGGCTTTTCCTCGGCCTTGGCTTCAGCCTTCTTGGCCGGTGCCTTCTTCGCAGGAGCAGCCTCTGCGGCCTCTTCCTTCACGTCGGCCTTTTTGGCAGCGGGCTTCTTTGCCGCAGCCTTCTTCGCCGGCTTGTGGTCGTGATCATGGTCGTGACCACAGCCCGGGCCATGGACATGGCCGCTGTCGTCATCGGCTTCGATCGCCGCTTCCAGTTCCTCGCGGGTGGTTTCGCGGTCGCTGATCTCGGCCTTTTCGAACAGGAAGTCGACGACCTTGTCTTCATAGAGCGGCGCGCGAAGCTGGGCTGCGGCGAGGGCGTCCTGCTGCACATATTCCACGAAACGCTGGCGATCTTCGGGGCGATACTGCTGCGCCGCCTGGCTGACCAGCCGCTGCATTTCCTGGTTCGAGACCTGCACGCCGTGCGCCTGGCCGATTTCCGACAGGAGCAGGCCCAGGCGGACGCGGCGGACCGCGATCGCGCGATAATCGTCGCGGTCGTTCTCGAGCTCGGCCTTCGCCGCCTCGGGATCTTCCTCGTGGCTGACTTCATGCTCAAGCTGCTGCCAGATCTGGTTGAACTCGGCCTCGACCATCGTCGGCGGCACGTCGAAGTCGTGCGCGGCGGCGAGCTGGTCGAGCAGCTTGCGCTTCATATAGGTGCGCGTCAGGCCGTTCAGTTCCTGTTCGACCTGATCCTTCATCAGCTCTTTCAGCTTGTCGAGGCTTTCGAGGCCGAGCGTCTTCGCGAACTCGTCGTCGATCTTCGACGCCGCCGGAACCTTCACTTCCTTCACCGTGACGGCGAATTCGGCCTTCGCCGCCTTCAGGTCGTCGACGGGATAATCGTCGGGGAAGGTTACCTTCAGAACCTTTTCGTCGCCGACCTTGACGCCGACCAGCTGGTCTTCAAAGCCCGGGATCAGCTGACCCGAACCGATTTCGACCGCCATGTCCTCGCCGGTGCCGCCGTCAAAGGCGACGCCGTCGACGCTGCCGGCGAAATCGATGATGACCTGGTCGCCCTGGGCGGCCTTCTTGGTCTTCGGCGCCTCTTCGAAACGCTTCATCTGTGCGGCAAATTCTTCGATCTTGGCCATCACGGCCTTGTCGTCGGCGGGCACCGTCAGGCGCTCCAGCTTCAGGCCTTCGACCGACGGCGTTTCGATGTCGGGCAGCACTTCGAGGCTGACGGTCAGCTCGGCGTCGTTGCCGGCTTCATAGCCGTCGGCCAGCGTCACCGCGGGCTGCAGCGCCGGGCGAAGCTTTTCCTTCGCCATCAGGTCGCGCACGCCGGCGTCGATCGCCTTGTTGAGCGCGTCGGCCGACAGCGCCGGGCCGTGCATCTTGCGGATCAGGTTCGGCGGAACCTTGCCGGGACGGAAACCGGGCATACGGACGGTCGGGGCGATGCTCTTCACCTCGTCGTCGACGCGCGCGTCGATATCCTTGGCGGTGATGGTCACGCGATATTCGCGCTTCAGGCCTTCGTTCAGCGTTTCGACGGTCTTCATTGCCTTGGTCTTATCCTTGCTCAAAATCTCGTATCCGAACCCCGCCCCATTGGCGAAGTTCCCCTATCCCGGCCTGCTGCTCGCGAAAATGGTGCGGGCGAAGGGACTCGAACCCCCACATCTTGCGATACTGGTACCTAAAACCAGCGCGTCTACCAATTCCGCCACGCCCGCTCAAAGCTTCGGCCGGGTGCACGAAATCACGCGCTGCCGCGCACGCCCGTGCGGGCCGCGCGGGGCTATAGCAGACGCGCAGACGAGAGCAAGGGCACAAAGCCCCCCCGTTCCGCTTGCGGAACATGGTTGGCGCCCGCTTGCGGAACATGCTCGTCGCCCGTTCGTTGGTTAACATAAGGAGAGAAACCATGACCAACGCCGTCGACCCGTTTCCAAAGCCCAAGCCCGACACGATCGAACCCATGGCACCGCCCGAACAGCCGGTGCAGCCCACCCCGCAAGAAGACCCCGCCGGCCAGCCCGTCGAAATCCCCGGCCGCCCCGGCGGCGGCGACATCGACCAGCCCGGCCGCGGCCCGGATGAAGTGCCGCCGCAGCAGGTTTGATAATCATCTTCGTCATTCCCGCCTTTGTGGGGATGACGAAGATTAGATTGCTCAGGAATACTTGACCTCTCCCCTCGCCCTCCGCACGATGCGGCGCAGGGGAGAGAGACATGAAATTAACCGCCGCCATCGCACTGCTCTTGGCAACGACCGCACCCGCCATCGCGCAGGACACCATAATCTACCGCGGCGGCCCGATCGTCACGATGGACGGCGACACGCCGCACACGGTCGAGGCCGTCGTCGCTCGCGACGGTCGCATCACCTTCGCCGGTCCCGAAAAACAGGCGCGCAAAGCCGCCGGCAAAGACGCGGCGGTCCACGACCTCAATGGCGCCACCCTGCTCCCCGGCTTCATTGACGCGCATTCGCACTTCACCGTCGCGACGATGAGCGCGGGCGGCATTGACCTCCGCGACAAAGCGCACCCCGCCGTCGCCGACATTCCCGCCGTACAGGCCGTGATCCGCGATCATATCGCGCGCATCATGGCAAAGCCCGGCAGCTGGACGACCGTGTGGCAGTTCGATCAGGAGACGCTTGCCGAAAAACGCTACATCACCCGCGCCGAGCTCGACGCCGTCGCCCCCGACCGCCCGCTCGTCGTCCTCCATGTCTCGCTCCACGGCGCGGTCGCCAACAGCGCCGCGCTGAAGGCCGTGGGGATCGACGAGAGCACCCCCGTCCCGCCCGGCGGCATGATCCTGCGCGACGAGGCGGGCAAGCTCAACGGCGTGCTGCTCGAAAAGGCGATGTTCCTGATGCTCGCCAAAATGCCGCAGCCGACGCCCGAACAGAAACTCGCCGCACTCGACGCCGCGCAAAACGCCTATTTCGCCGAGGGCTATACCCACGCGCAGGATGGCGCCACGCAGCCCCCCGACGTCGCCTTCCTCACCTCCCCGCAAGCGCGCGAACGGCTCAGAATCGACCTCGCCTTGCTCCCCTTCTCGACCGGCCTCGACGGCCTGCTCGCCAGACCCGACCTAAAATTCGGAACCTATCAAGGCCATGTCAAACTGCAGGGGATCAAGTTCGTGCTCGACGGATCGGTGCAGGGCCGCACCGGCTTTTTCACTCGCGATTACAAGCGCGGCAGCCCGGAAGGCCATCACCCTTGGCACGGCGAACCCATCGTCTCCGAAGACGAATTCATCGCGCAGGCGAAGAAGGTCCACGACCGCGGCTGGCAATTGTTCGTCCACGCCAATGGCGACGCCGCGATCGACATGGCGATCCGCGGCTTCGACGCGCTCGGCATCAAGGCCGCCGACGACCGCCGCCCGATCGTCATCCATTCGCAATTCCAGCGCCGCGACCAGCTTCCCGCCTACGCCCGCATCGGCGTCGGCCCCGCCTATTTCTCGAACCACGCCTGGTATTGGGGCGACGTCCACCGCACCAATTTCCCCACCGAAGTCGTCGATTTCATCAGCCCCTTCCGCTCGGCGCGCGCCGCGGGTCTCACCCCGTCGAACCACAGCGATTACAGCGTCACCCCGCTCGACACGCGCTTCATGCTCTGGACGTCGATGGCGCGCGTCTCGCCAACCGGTGTCGTCAGCGGACCCGACGAACGGCTGAACGCTTATGAAGCGCTGCAGGCACTCACCACCGGCCCCGCCTGGCAAATCTTCGAGGAAGATCGCAAGGGCCGGATCAAAGCGGGCCTGCTCGCCGACTTCGTCATCCTCGACAAGAACCCGCTGACGGCGGCTGTCGAAGACATCAAGGGCATCAAAGTCCTCGAAACGGTGAAGGAAGGAAAAAGTGTGTGGCGGGCGAGAAAATAAGACGCCTTCGCGCTCCGCCACGGCCATATTAGGCAAAAACCCGCCCATCTTCCCCGTCACTATTGGGTGTCCCCGGAAAAACCGCTTGCAAAGCTGTAAGTAACATTTAGCAACCTGTCTATTAGGGTCTTTCAGGCCAAGTGACGGGGGTCGCATCATGCGTTGGGGGGCAATGGCTGCCGGCTTTTCGGCGGCCGTTTGTTGGAGTTTTGCGGGCGAAGCCGCGCAGCCGGAACCGGTGAGCGTTCCGGCCGCTGCCAGCGCCGACGAGCCCGCCGAGCCGGCGCCCGCACAGCAACCCGCTACACCGCAATCCACGGCCCTTGCCCTCGCTTCGCTCCCGCTCGGGACGCCCGTCTTCGTCATGCTCGACCAGGATCTGTCGACGATGACCGCAGCGATCGGCGATCGCTTCACCGTCATCGTCCTCCACGACGTCATCGACCGCGATACGATTGTCATCCCGCAAGGAGCGACCGGTTATGGCGAGATTACCTTCACGACCAACAAGGGCGGTTTTGGCAAGCCGGGCATCATTGGCATCGCGCTGCGCCAGTTGCAGCTCGGTGACCGGCAGGTCGCGCTGAGCGGACGCTATCGCGAAGAAGGACAGAGCAAGGCTGGCGCAACCGCGGCGACCTATTTCGTCGTCGGCCCCTTTGCCGGCTTCATCAAAGGCAAGCCCGGCGTCATTCCCAGGGGCCGCGAGCTCAAGGCCCGGACCGGCGAGGCGATCGCCTTCACGCCGGGCGTCTCCGCCATTGCGCCGCCCTTCGCCGGCCCCTCCATTCCCGCGACCACCGACCCGGCGCCGACGGAACCGGCCCCCACGGAACCGGCAGTGACCGCGCCAACGGCCTCGCCCGAAAATCTCGAACACACTATTCAGCAGGGAGAAACAGGATGAAGTTCATAACCACCAAGACCGCGCTGGCAACGCTCGCCGCCTCGTGCATCGCCGCCGTGCCGGCGATCGCTCAGGACAGCATCGGGCCCAAAGACCCCATCGAGGCAGTCCCCGCCGCCGAAGGGACAGCCGACGCGGATGTCGCGGCCGAACAAGCCATCGCCGCGGCGGCTGCCACGGCGCCTGCGCCGGCCTGCGAACTTCACGTCTTTCCGACTCTCGAAGGTCAGGCGATGACTACCGGCTGGCTGTCGGGCTTCGGGATCGTCGGCGCCGTCGCCGACGCGGCGTCGAACAAGAATCGCAACATCAGCGAAGCCGACTATCTGAAGGAAGCACTGGGACCGCAGATGCAGATCGACGCGCTGAACTCGATCAATCTCGTCGAGGCGCTGAAGCTGCCCCCGTCGCAGATCATCTTCGAAACGCCGATCGCCGACCGCAAGATCACGACCAAGGCCGCGACGCGGCTCAGCACGTCGAAGGCGCCCTGCTATGTCGAACTGGTCATCACGCAGAATTTCTACACGAAAAAAGCGATCTACGGCCGTTCGCTGAACAATCGCTTCATCGTGAAGGATTTCCGCACCGGCAAGGACAAGGCCGCGCTGGTCAAGGGGCGCGGCGGCAACGGCCTGTCCTTCTTCCCGCCCAAGACGACCGACGAGACCGAGGCGGCCGAAAACGAACTGCGCGAAGTGTTCGTCAAAAACTTCCTCGAATATGCAAAGGGTGTGAAACCCGCGAAATAAGTGCTCGCGCGGCGGGGGCGATGTCGTCCCGCGTCCGCCGCCAACCCTCCCCTCGTTCGTGGAGCTTTTCGTGCGCATTTTCACCGCTCTTGCCCTCGCCGCCACGCTGCTGCCCGCCCCGGCAATCGCTGCGCCCAAGGCACCCGACGCACCGCTCACCGTCGCGGATCAGCACCGCCGCGTCGAAGGCGGCCGCGCGGTTCAGGTGGGCCTCGCGCAAAACCGCATCGAAACGAGCATCGATGTCGGGCGCGTCGCAGCGGCGACCGGCGGCGACCTGATCGGGGCGCTGATCATCTCGGGCATGGACGACAAGCGCAAACGGCTGAGCGACACGGCGACCGAACGCGCCGAGGCCGCGGCTGCGCCGCTTCGCGATGCGCTGCGCGATTTCGATGTCGATGCACTCGCGCTCGCCGCGACCAAGGCTGCGCTCGCCCAGCCCGACTGGTTCGGATTGCAGGAGATCGGGCTGACGAAAACCGTCTCGCCCGCCAGCCGCAGCGCGTTCGCCTTCGCCGCGACGACCCCGCAGGTCGCGTTCGTCACCTGGCGCTATTCGCTGTCGCCCGATTTCACCCAGATCCGCGTCGCCGCCGAAATCATGATCGAGAGTAAACCGTCGGCCAAGGGCCGCAGCACTGCTTCGCCCCTCCTCTACCGCCAGACCGTGTCGAGCGCCGTCCAACTCGGCAAGCGCAGCTATGACCCGCGCGAGAATGTCGCCCGGTGGAGCGCCGAAAGCGGCCATCTCGCCAGGACCGCGCTCGCCGCGGGCTTCGCCGAGGTCGAGCGGCTGATCCCTTACGCGCTCGACCTCGGCGCCGCCGATGTAAAATCATTCACCGCAAAGGACCGCGAAAAGGGCTTCGGCGCTGGTTTCTACGGCCCGCTGGTCAGCCGCGACGCCGACGATCCGGCTAATCTGCTCCTTTGGACCAAGGATGGCCTCATCCACATAAGAACGCTGCCCGGCAGCTAGAGCGACCGCCTCAGCCGGTGCAGAAGGCGACGAAGCGCTTGATTGCCTGTTTTCCGCTGGCGGTGCCCGCCATATTGATCGATCGCCCACCCGACGTCATGCGCAACCAGCCATTGACCGCAAAGGCGCGGATCAGCGGCGACCCGCCGGCGATTTCGCGCGACTGGAAAAAAGGCATTTCGTCGATTTCGGTCGTGCCGGTCACGCGCAGCCTGGCGTCGCCCGAAGCCAGGTCGATCGCAGTCAGATTGGGCGAGCCACCCGAAATTCCGGCAAAGATACGGTTACCGCCCTGCTCGCAGGTAAAGTTCAGCGGCTGGTCGTCGGTGCCGTCGACTTCATAGGCGAGGACCGCGTCCGACACCCGGTCTTCGTTGACCCGCATCGTCCAGTCATATCCGTCGGCGACCGCGGGCGCGGCATTTGCCGCACCGCTCAACGCCAGCACCAACGCACCGCCAACCGAAACCATCGTCCGCTTCGTCATCATATTTCCTTCGCCATCATTGCGCCAATTTAAGGGCATATGACATCGAAGCCTCTGAATTCGCTGTGAACTCGATCACTTTCAGTTGATCAACCGAGCGCTTTTTTCAGCAACTCGTTGACGACCTGCGGGTTCGCCTTGCCCTGCATCGCCTTCATCGTCTGCCCGACGAAGAAGCCGAACAAGGCTTCCTTGCCGCCCTTATACTGCTCGACCTTGTCGGCATTGGCGGTCAGGATTTTGGCGATCTCGGCCTCGATCGCGCCGGTGTCGCTCGTCTGCTTCAGCCCGTCGCGCTCGACGATCACGCCCGCACCGTCGCCGCTTTCAAGCATCTTTTCGAACACCTGTTTCGCAATCGTCCCCGAAATCGTGCCGTCGGCGACAAGGCCGAGCAATTCGGCGGCGTGCGCGGGCGAGACCGGCGAATCCGAAATGTCGCGGCCCATGCGGTTGAGCGCGCCGAACAATTCGCTCGTCACCCAGTTCGCCGCCGCAACCGGCTTCGCGCCCGCGTCGAGCAGCGTATCGAACCAGCGCGCCGCCTCGACCTCGGCGGTCAACACATCGGCGTTATACGGCGAAATCCCCGCGCTGAGATAGCGCGCGCGCTTGGCGTCGGGCAGTTCGGGCAGGCTGTCGCGGCATTCCGACAGGAAATCATCGTCGAGGATCAGCGGCAACAGGTCGGGATCGGGGAAATAGCGATAATCATGCGCATCTTCCTTCGACCGCATCGACCGCGTCTCGTTGCGGTCGGGATCGTAAAGCCGCGTTTCCTGCACCACCGCGCCGCCGCTTTCGATCAGTTCGACCTGCCGCTTCGCCTCGCCCTCGATCACCGCCATCACGAAACGCACCGAATTGACGTTCTTCGTCTCGGTGCGCGTCCCGAACGCATCGCCGGGCCTCCGCACGCTGACATTGACGTCGGCGCGCATCGAGCCTTCTTCCATATTGCCGTCGCACGACCCGACATAGCGCAGGATCGAACGCAGCTTGCGGACATAGGCGCCGGCCTCGGCGGGCGATCGCATGTCGGGATCCGACACGATCTCCATCAACGCCACACCGCTGCGGTTGAGGTCGACATAGCTCATCGTCGGATGCTGGTCGTGCATCAGCTTGCCGGCGTCCTGCTCGACATGGATGCGCTCGACCCCGATCGCCTTGTCGGCGGGGATTCCGGCCTTCTCATCGGCTGCGATCGTCAGCGAACCTTTGCCGACAAGCGGATGATAAAGCTGCGAGATCTGATAACCCTGCGGCAAATCGGCATAGAAATAATTCTTGCGATCAAACCGCGAATATTTGTTGATCTGCGCCTCGATCGCCATGCCCGTGCGCACCGCCTGGCGGATGCACTCGCGGTTCGGCACCGGCAGCATCCCCGGCATCGCGGCATCGACCAGCGACACCTGCGTGTTCGGCTCCGCCCCGAACGCCGTCGCGGCGCCCGAAAACAGCTTGGCGTTGGTCGTGATCTGGGCGTGGACCTCAAGGCCGATCACGACCTCCCACTCGCCGGTTTCACCCTTGATGCGATAATCGCTCATCTTACCACCACTTCTCGGCGCGGGCGGTAAAGCCCGCCCGCTCTTCAATAGCCAGCCCGGCGTTCAGCACGCCCTGCTCGTCGAACGCCTTGCCGATGATCTGCAGCCCCAGCGGCAGCCCTTCGCGGTTCAGCGCCGCGGGGACCGACATCGCGGGCAGCCCCGCAAGGCTCGCGGGCACCGCGAACACGTCGTTCAGATACATCGACAGCGGATCGGCGGTCTTTTCGCCCAGCCCGAACGCCGCCGACGGCGCGGTCGGCGCGAGAATCACGTCGCACACCCCGAACGCCTGTTCGAAATCGCGCGCGATCAGCGTCCGCACCTTCTGCGCCTGCGTATAATAAGCGTCGTAAAATCCCGCCGACAGCACATAGGTGCCGATCATGATGCGCCGTTTGACCTCCGGCCCGAAGCCGTCGGCGCGCGTCGCGGCATACATGTCCTGCAACCCCGCCCCCTCGGGCAGGTCGCGCAAACCGTAGCGCACGCCGTCGTAGCGCGCGAGGTTCGACGACGCCTCGGCGGGCGCGATGATATAATATGCGGGCAGCGCATATTTGGTGTGCGGCAGGCTGATCTCGACCACGTCCGCGCCCGCATCCTTCAGCATCGCGATGCCGGCATCCCACATCGCGTCGATATCGGGATCGATTCCTTCGAGGCGATATTCCTTGGGAATACCGACCTTCTTACCCTTGAGATCGCTCGACAAAGCCGCTTCCCAATTGGGCACCGCCAGATCGAGGCTGGTCGAATCCTTCGGATCGAAGCCCGCCATATTCTCGAGCATGATCGCGCAGTCGCGTACATCGCGC
Source organism: Sphingopyxis sp. Soil_C_28 (assembly GCF_057657055.1). Taxonomy (NCBI): domain Bacteria; kingdom Pseudomonadati; phylum Pseudomonadota; class Alphaproteobacteria; order Sphingomonadales; family Sphingopyxidaceae; genus Sphingopyxis; species Sphingopyxis sp. Soil_C_28. The sequence goes on along the minus strand of NZ_JBDGJE010000001.1, from coordinate 345,302 downwards.
GCCATCGGCCCCGCCTGATCGAGCGAACTGGCGAACGCCACAATGCCCCAGCGCGAGCAGCGACCATAGGTCGGCTTGATCCCAGAAATGCCGGTGAACGCCGCGGGCTGGCGGATCGAGCCGCCGGTGTCGGTCCCCGTCGCCGCGGGGCACAGCCGCGCCGCGATCGCGGTCGACGACCCGCCCGACGAACCGCCGGGTGCGAGCGCGGCATTGCCGCCATCCTTGCGCCGCCACGGCGAAATCACATTGCCGAAATAGCTCGTCTCGTTCGACGATCCCATCGCGAACTGGTCGAGGTTCAGCTTGCCCAGCATCCCCGCGCCCGCGTCCCACAGCTTCGCCGACACCGTCGATTCATAGCGCGGGACAAAGCCTTCGAGCATATGGCTCGCCGCGGTGGTCTGGACGCCGTTCGTCGCGAACAGATCCTTCATCCCGATCGGTACGCCCGACAGCGGCTTCAGCGTGCCCGCGGCGCGGTCGGCGTCGGCGGCCTTCGCCGCGGCCAGCGCATGCTCGGGTGTTTCGACGATAAACGCATTCAGCGCCTTGGCGCCCGCGACATTGGCGCTGAACGCCTCCGCCACTTCGACGGCGCTGAAATCGCCCGCGCGATGCCCGTCGCGGATTCCGGCGACGGTCAGATTGGTCAGCTCGGTCATTATTCGATCACCTTGGGCACGCCAAAAAAGCCGTGCATCGCCGCCGGCGCATTCGCCAGCACATCGTCGCGGCGGTTGCCGCCGGTCAGCGGGTCAGCGTCGATCACATCGTCGCGCAGCCGCAGCACATTCGGGATCACCGCGGTCATCGGCTCGACCCCGGTCACATCGACCTCGCCGAGTTGCTCGACCCAGCCCAAAATGCCGTTCAATTCGCCTTCCATCGCGGCGGCTTCGGCATCGCTGATCGCGATGCGCGCCAGCGACGCTATTTTCCTGACTGTTGCCTGATCGATTGCCATTCTTTTCGCCTTTGCGGGAGAAGCTGCGCCGCTAGCATCCCGCCCCGTGCGCTTCAACCCGTGCCTATTCGAAAGTCCCCGATTCCGGCACCCCATCCACCACCAGACGGCGTTGCTGCAACGTCTCGACCTCGATATGCGCCTTCGACAGATCGACGTCCGGCCTCTTCGCGGGCGACGCCCTGGCCCGGTCGCCCTGCACCCACTCGCCCGCATCATTCTGCGTAACGAAATCGAAATTGAGCGACTCGCCGGGCTCGTTTTGCCCCAACACCCCGATCCTCTTGTCGTCGAGCCACACGGCAACGCACGCTTTTGCGCGGCTGCACATATAGGTGCCGGCAATCCGATCGAGCGCGGCGGCGGGCAGCGCGCGCTCGGCGGGAACGATCCGCAGGCGCTCGACAAGCGGCTTCAGCAATGTCGGTCCGTCGGGACCCGTCAAATCCCAGCGATTTTTCGCCGCGAGCGCGGATTTCGCCGCATCGGCCCGTGCCTTCTGCGGCGATCGCTCCAGCTCTTTCAGCGCCGCACGCCCGCTCGGTCCGAAATCATAAGCCAGCGCCGCCCAGTCGAACTTCTCGACCGGCGTCGCCCCCGACTTCAACCGCGCCAGCTGGTCGCGCGTCGAAATCGCCCCGAAATCGAGGATCGGCAGCGCGAGGAACAGCGCCAGCAAGGCCAGCCCGATCGCCAGCTTCTGCTGCAACGGTCGCAACAGATCGTCAAAATCGCGCCGCCCCTTCGCCACCGCCCACAATCCGACAAGGCCATAAGACAGCGCGATGAACGCCGCGATCACGCCCCAGATGCGCTCGGGCGTCCAGCCATATTGGATCACCCGCAAGTGCATCGAATAAGTGGCGATGCCCGCCAGCGGCAGCACCGCGACCGCCAGCACCGGCGCGGCCCATCGCAGCATCGGGTTCGTCACGCGATCATCGCGGCCATTGCCGATCACCGCATTGGCCAGCAGCACCGCAAACGCCGCCGCCGCCATCATCAGCGCCGCGGTCGAGAAGCCCGAATCCCAAAGCTTCTGCAACCCCGTCCCCGCCAGCGACAGCAGGAAAAGGACCAGCGCGGCGGCGAGCACCGGCGCCAGCACCGCGAGCACGATCATCACCAGCCGCTGCAACGTCGACACCAGCCTGTCGCGCTCGCGCAGCAGTCCGACGGCACCGCCGAACGCGGCGCCCGCGAGCATCCAGCCGAACCATTCGTCATTGAGCAGATCGCGGATCAAATGGATCCCGATCAAATCGAACATCTGCCCGATCAGCACGATCAGCAGGAAGGTGATGCCGACGAACGCCAACGACGCCGCCCCGATGACTGCATCGGTCCACGCATGGCTGTGAAGCCGGTCGTAGGGCATCTGCCACAGCTTCCAGAACCGCCAGTCGGGCGCGACATCGCGCCGCGTCTGGAACAAAGGCGTCGCGACGAGCACCGCGAGCATTCCCGACCAGAAGGGCCATTCGACGGGATTGCCCTGAATATTATACGCCGCGGTCTGCCATGCGATCAGCCCGAGGATCGCGCCCCAGATCAGCGCGAAACCCGCCGCCCATTGCCATCGCCGCAGCTCGACGCCGAGCACGAACACCACCGCCGCGACCGCCACCGCGGTCGCAAGGGCGCTCCGCCAATCGGCCAGCGCATCGTCATAGCTATGGTCGATCAGCAGATGAAAGCTCAGCCCCGCAACGGCGCAGATCGTCGCCATGATCCACGGGCGCAGCGGCCAGGGCAGATCATTATCGTCGAGACGCGCCGAAACGCCGGGCGATCTGGGCGACGAATCGGGTGCGGCGGGTGCGTTTGTGTCGGTCATGATCGCAATCTGGGCTTGTTTCGACGGCGCGGGCAAGCCAAAGCTGCGCCTCAAGCCCGCAATAAATAGGGACAGTCCCTATTTAATTTCGAAGAGACGTCGAACCGCTCTGCATCTCGCGGATTAAATGGGGACTGTCCCTATTTATTGCCGCGCAGGCAGAGACATCCCCTCCCCGATGGAGCCCCAATGGCCCGCAAATTCCTCTATTTCATTGCCGCGATCATCATCCTCATCCTCGCCGCCGGGGTCGTCTACCAGCTCTTCCCGGGATGGATCGCGCGCACCGCCTTTGTGCCCAGCGCCGAATTCAAGCCGCAGGCCGCCGTCGCGCCCAACGCCTATGACGATCCGAAGATGTGGTTTGCGCGGCCTGGGATGGAAAAGGACCCGTCGGCCTGGCGTCCTGCCGCCGACGACGTCGAAACCCCCGCGCCCGACAGCGCCAAGGCTCAGCGTGGCGACCCGCTGATCCCTCCCGTCCATGCCGCCACGCCCGTGACGCCGAAGGGCGACGCCGCGGTCTTCTTCGTCCACCCCACCAGCTATTACAGCCGTTCAAGCTGGAACGCCCCGCTCGAGGACCGCGATTCCGATCACCGCGCCAATCTCTTCGTGCAGGGCATGGCGAGCGCCTTTGCCGACGCCGGCGAAATCTGGGCGCCGCGCTATCGGCAGGCGACGCTCGGCGCCTTCCTCGCCGAAGATCGCGTGACCGCGGGCAAGGCGATCGATTCGGCCTATCGCGACGTCGAGGAAGCGTTCGACGCCTTCCTCGCCGCACAGCCTAAGAACAAGCCGATCATCCTCGCGGGCCACAGCCAGGGCGCGCTCCACCTCACCACCTTGCTCAAGACCCGCATTGCGGGCACCCCGCTCGCGAAGCGCATCGTCGCCGCTTACGTCATCGGCTGGCCGATCAGCCTCGACACCGACATCGCCGGCCTCGGCCTTCCCGCGTGCCAGACGCCCGAACAAAAGGGCTGCATCCTCGGCTGGGCGACCTTCGCCGATCCCGCCGACCCCATCATGGTCACCGACGCCTATGACGGGACGATCGGCTTCGACGGCCGCCCGCGCGCAGGCACGCGGATGCTCTGCACCAATCCGCTCACCGGCATCCCCGATACCGAAGCGCCGCCCGCCGCCAATATCGGCACCCTGCGGCCGACCGAAGGCTTCAGGAGCGGATCGCTGATCGCGGGCAAGATCGGCGCAACATGCGACGACAAACGCGGCTTCCTGATGATCGGCGATGCCGATATCGCGAAAAATTACGTCGTCGCGGGCTATGTGCTCCCCGGCAACAATTATCATGTCTACGACATCACCCTGTTCTGGGCGAACGTCCACGCCGACGCGCTGCGGCGTCTCGCGACCTACGAAGGCAAGCCGTCGCCGGTTCCGCCGGCGGCGGCGCCGCTGCCTCGTCCCGCGATGCCCACTCCCCCGCCTTCGTCACCCCCGACTTGATCCGGGATCGCGCTTTCAACCCGTTCGCATCGAGCGAAGGCGAGGTAATAAATAGGGACAGTCCCTATTTATTGGCTCCCTCGACGCGGGATGATATTGAAGGGTAAGGAGCGGAGCATGATCAACACCGCCGCCCCCGAATTCGCCGCCTTGTTCCCGAACGGCGGCCGCCTCGCCGGGCTCGACGTCGGCACCAGGACGATCGGCGTCGCTTTCTGCGATATCAACTGGAGCTTCGCGACCCCCGACAAGACGATCATCCGCAAGAAATTCTCCGCCGACCTCGAAACGCTCAAGGCGCTCATCGCGCAGCACAGCATCGTCGGCCTCGTCGTCGGCCTCCCCCTCAACATGGACGGCACCGACAGCCCGCGCACCCAAAGCACCCGCGCCTTCGCGCGCAACCTCGTCCCGCTCGCCCTCCCCCTGCTGCTGTGGGACGAACGCTGGTCGACCGCCGCGGTCGAGCGCGCGATGATCGCCGCCGACGTCAGCCGCGCCAAGCGCGCCGAACGGATCGACAGCGCCGCCGCAGCCTTCATCCTTCAGGGTGCGATCGATGCGCTGATCCGCCAATAAGGGCGCGCGGTTGACCGAATATATCCTCTACTGGCTGGTCGCCGCGAACCTGATCGCCTTCGTCCTCATGGTCCTCGACAAGCGCAAGGCCGAAGCGGGTGACCGGCGCATTCCCGAAAGCACCTTGCTTCTCTGGGCCTTCGTCGGCGGCGCGTTCGGCACCGTCGCCGCGGCGCGCCTCGTCCGTCATAAAACGCGCAAACAGCCCTTCGCGACATGGATGTTGATCTGGCTCTGGCTAGACATCCTTTTGCTCATCCTGTGGGCGGCTGGAATATTGCAGCCGTGGATCGCCTCGGCGCTTGCCTATTTGCGCGCCGCTACTTAAACGCTCGGCTTTAATGACAAGCTCCACACTCCGACCCGCCAGCGACTATCCGCCCGGCGGCGATGCCTTTCGCCATCGCCACCTGATCGGCATCGCCCAGCTGACCCCGTGGGAGATCAGCTATGTCCTCGACGCCGCCGAAGAGTGGGTCGACCTGAACCGCAGTGGCGCCGCGAAGCATGACGACCGGCTCGCGGGCCTCACGATCATCAACGCCTTTTTCGAAAACTCGACGCGCACCCTGCTGTCGTTCGAAATCGCCGGAAAACGCCTCGGCGCCGACGTCGTCAACATGCACGCCGCGCAGTCGAGCGTGAAAAAGGGCGAGACGCTGATCGACACCGCGATGACGCTCAACGCGATGCGCGCCGACGCGATGGTGATCCGGCATGGCAGCTCGGGCGCGGTCCAGCTCATCGCGAGCAAGGTCGACTGCCCCGTGCTCAATGCGGGCGACGGCCGACACGAGCATCCGACGCAGGCTTTGCTCGACGCGCTCACGATCCGCCGCCGCAAGGGCAAGGTCGAGGGCCTCACCATCGCGATCTGCGGCGACGTCCTCCACAGCCGCGTCGCGCGCTCGAACATCCTCGCGCTCACCCTGCTCGGCAACGACGTGCGCATTGTCGCACCGCCGACGCTGACCCCGCCCGCGATGGACCGCATGCATGTGACGACCTTCACCGACATGGACGAGGGTATCAGGGACGCCGACGTCGTGATGATGCTCCGCCTCCAGAACGAACGCATGGACGGCGCCTATCTGCCGTCGCCACGCGAATATCATGCGCTCTACGGCCTCACCCCCAAACGTCTCGAAAAGGCCAGGCCCGATGCGATCGTCATGCACCCCGGCCCGATGAACCGCGGGGTCGAAATCGACAGCAGCGTCGCCGACGATCCTATGCGCTCGACAATCACCGAACAGGTCGAAATGGGGGTCGCGGTCCGCATGGCGTGCCTCGACATATTGACGCGCCGCAAGCGGGGGGTCGCCGGATGGAATTGAAACCGCTCCTCATCGCGAACGCACAGCTGATCGACGGCGACACGCCGCGCCCGGGCAGCCTGCTGGTCGTCGATGGCCGCATCGCCGCGATCGACCCCGCCGACATTCCAGACGGCACCGAGACCGTCGATGCCAAAGGGCAGTGGCTCGCGCCGGGCATCATCGATCTCGGCGTCTTCGCGACCGACAAGCCCGCCTTTCACTTCGGCGGCATCACCCGCGCCGCGCTGATGCCCGACGCCGGGCCGCTCGATAACCCCGGGCTCGTCGAGCGCGCGGCCAAGGGCGGCAAGCCCGACCTCTGGGTCCATCCGCTCGCCGCCGCGACCAAGGCCCTCGAAGGCCGCGAACTTGCCGAAATCGGCCTGATGAAACAGGCGGGCGCGCGCGCCATCGCCACCGGCCGCGGCCGCATCGCCGACAGCGGCGTGATGCGCCGTGTGCTCGCCTACGCCGCCTCGCTCGGCCTCGTCACGATCATCCACGCCGAGGATGAAGGGCTGACCGCCGGCGCGGTCGCGACCGACGGCGAGATGGCGACGCGCCTCGGCCTCGCCTCCGCCCCCGCCGTCGCCGAAGCGATCGCGATCGCGCGCGACCTTGCGCTCGTCGAGGAAACCGGCGCGCCCGTCCATTTCCGCCAGGTCACCACTGCGCGCGGGCTCGCGCTTGTTCGCGAAGCCAAGGCGAAAGGCCTTCCCGTGCTTTGCGGCATCACCCCCGCGCACCTGCTGCTGTCGGATACCGCGATCGGCGATTTCCGCACCTTCGCGCGCCTGTCGCCGCCGCTCCGGTCGGAGGATGATCGTCACGCCTGCCTCGCCGCGATTGCCGACGGCACGATCGACATCCTCGCCTCGGGCCACGACCCGCGCGGCCCCGAGGACAAGCGTCTGCCCTTTGCCGAGGCTTTGCCCGGCATGGCGGGCGCCGAAACGCTGCTCGCGCTCGGCCTCGGCCTCGTCCGCGACGGCCATATCTCTCCCGGCCGCCTGTTCGAACTGCTCGCCGCCACCCCCGCCTGCCTGCTCGGCGTCGACGCGGGCAAACTCGCGGTAGGCAAGCAGGCCGACCTCATCCTCGTCGACGAAGGCACGCCGTGGCAGGTCGATGCCAAGAAGATGGCGGCTTATGCGGGCAACACCCCCTTCGACGGCATGCCCGTGCAGGGCCGCGCGACGATGATGTGGAAGGGCGGCCAGCGAATCCGTTAGACTTGGCGCGAAACCGCCAAGCCCGCCTCACCCCAGCACCCAGCTTCGCCGCGGATAGCCCTGCGCCCACAACAGCGCGGTCAGATCGTGATGCCGGATCACCGCCGCCGCCGCCTCGCCCGCCGACGGATGCGGATAAAATCCGATCCCCAGCCCCGCCGCGGTGATCATCGGAATGTCGTTCGCGCCGTCGCCGACCGCCAGCGTGTCGGCCAGCGGCAGGCCGTGCCGCGCGGCTTCGGCCTTCAGCGTCTCGAGCTTGGTCGCGCTGTCCACGATCGGCTCGCGCACCTTGCCCGTCAACTTGCCGCCCGCAATCTCCAGTTCGTTCGCGACGACCCGATCGAAACCGATCGCCTCGCCCACCGGCCCGGCAAACGCCGTAAAGCCGCCCGAAATCAGGATCGAATGCGCGCCATGCGCCTTCATCGTCTGGACCAGCGTCCGCGCGCCGCGCGTCAACCGCACCCGCTCCATCCGGCAATCGACCAGCGTCGATTCCGCCATGCCCGCAAGCAGACCGACGCGCTCGGTCAGCGCGGCGCGGAAATCGAGTTCGCCGCGCATCGCGCGCTGGGTGATCGCCGCGACCTCGTCCTTGATCCCCGCATAATCGGCCAGCTCGTCGATGCATTCGACGGTGATCATCGTCGAATCCATGTCGGCGATGATCAGCTTTTTGGTCCGGTCGCCGAGCGGCTGGACGACGATATCGAGCGATCCATGGTCCATCTGCGCCAGTTCCTTGCGCGCGCTGACCAGGCTGCCGTGGAAGACAATATCGGCCGCGTCATGCTCGTCGATCCAGTGCGGCGCGCCGACATCATGTCCCGTCGCCGCCAGCCGGTCGATTCCCTCGCGAACCACCTCGTCGGTCAGCTTTCCTGCTGCTATCAACGTCGCGACGAACATGGCATCTCCTTTTATCTCTTCGGCGCACAAGCCGCCTGTCGCGCTTATCGCCGGACCCACCGCCAGCGGCAAGAGCGCTTTGGCGGTCGCACTTGCAAAATCGCTCGGAAACGCGGTCGTCGTCAACGCCGACGCCAGCCAGGTCTATGCCGACCTCGCCATCCTCTCGGCGCGGCCGACCGACGCAGAGATGGACGGCGTGCCGCACCGCCTCTTCGGCCATATCGACGCCGCCGAGGCGCATAATGCCGTGCGCTGGGCGGAGGAGGCGCGCGGCATCATCGCCGAAGCGCATGCCGACGGACGAGTCTCGATCCTCGTCGGCGGCACCGGCCTGCATATGCGCACCCTGCTCTACGGCATCGCGCCGGTGCCCGAGATCGATCCCGAAATTCGCGAGGCGGTCCGCGCGCTTCGCGTGGCCGACGCCCATGCCGCGCTCGCCGCGGCCGATCCCGACGCCGCCGCCCGCCTCAACCCCGCCGACACCACGCGCGTCGCACGCGCGCTCGAAGTCGTGCGCTCGACCGGCCGCACCCTCGCCGACTGGCAAAAGGCGATCGAGGGCGGCATCGCCGACCAGATCGCGCTCGCCCCGCTGATCCTCCTGCCCCCGCGCGAATGGCTACGCGCCCGCTGCGACGCGCGCCTCGTTCAGATGTTCGGCCATGGCGCGGTCGAAGAGGCCGAAGCTCTGCTCGCACGCGGACTCGACCCCGACCTGCCCGCGATGCGCGCGATCGGCGTCCCCCAGATCGCAAGCCACCTCCGCGGCGAAATAACCCGCGCCGAAGCGCTCGAGCTGACGCAAGCCGCCACCCGCCAATATGCAAAGCGCCAGTTTACGTGGTTCCGAAACCAGTCACCGGCCGAATGGTCGCGCCATGAAGAGTCACTAAACATCGATTCTATCGACAATTTAGCAACAATATTACGTGATAGACTGTTGACAGGATAGAATCATACACCTATTGCCCGCAGCCCTGTTGCAGCGCACAAGCGCGGCGATTTTTGCGGAAAGGAGTTTGTCGTGACGGAAATGAGTGGTGCCGACATGGTGGTTCAGGCGCTGGTCGACCTCGGGGTCGATACGGTGTTCGGCTATCCGGGCGGCGCAGTCCTTCCCATCTATGACGCGCTCTATAAGCACCCCACGATCAAGCACATTCTCGTCCGCCACGAACAGGCGGCAACGCACGCGGCCGAGGGTTATGCGCGCTCGACCGGCAAGCCCGGCGTCGTGCTCGTCACCTCGGGCCCCGGCGCGACCAACGCCGTCACCGGCATCACCGACGCTTTGCTCGACTCCATTCCGATGGTCGTGCTGACCGGACAGGTGTCGACCGCGCTGATCGGCACCGACGCGTTCCAGGAATGCGACACCGTCGGCATCACGCGCCACTGCACCAAGCATAATTATCTGGTGATGGACCCCGACCGCCTCGGCCCGATCCTGCACGAGGCCTTTCATATCGCGACCCACGGCCGTCCCGGCCCGGTGGTGATTGACATTCCGAAGAATGTGCAGGTCGCGACGGGCCGGTATGAGATTCCCGAAAAGATCGCGCACAAAAGCTATCGCCCGCAGGTCGAACCCGACGCCGACGCCATCGCACAGGCCGTCGCGATGATCGCCGCGTCCGAACGCCCGATCTTCTACACCGGCGGCGGCGTGATCAATGCCGGCCCCGACGCCAGCGCCGCGCTGCGCCAGCTCGTCGCGCTCACCGGCGCGCCGGTCACCTCGACCCTCATGGGCCTCGGCGCCTTCCCGTCGGACGATGACAAATGGCTCGGCATGCTCGGCATGCACGGGACGTTCGAGGCCAATATGGCGATGAACCGCGCCGACCTGATCATCGCGGTCGGCGCGCGCTTCGACGACCGCGTGACGGGCCGCCTCGACGCCTTCTCGCCCGATTCCAAGAAAATCCACATCGACATCGACCGCAGCTCGATCAACAAGATCATCCCCGTCGATCTCGCGGTCGTCGGCGATGCCGGCCGCGCGCTCGATGCGATCATCGCGGGCTGGCAGGATGCGGGTCACAAGGCACGCGACCTTGGCGAATGGTGGCGCCGCGTCGACGGCTGGCGCGCGACGCGCTGCCTCGACTTCCCCGAAAAGAAGGAAGCGTCGGCCGAAATCATGCCGCAGCGTGCGGTGAAGGCACTGTTCGACGCAACGCGCGGCATGGACCCGATCATCACGACCGAGGTCGGCCAGCATCAGATGTGGGCGGCGCAGCATTTTGGCTTCGCGGCCCCGAACCGCTGGCTCACCAGCGGCGGGCTCGGCACGATGGGTTATGGCTTCCCCGCGTCGGTCGGCGCGCAGATCGCGCACCCCGATCGCCTCGTCATCTGCATCGCGGGCGAAGCCTCGCTGCAAATGAACATCCAGGAAATGGGCACGGTCGCGCAATACCGCCTGCCGGTGAAGATCTTCATCCTCAACAATGAATGGATGGGGATGGTCCGCCAGTGGCAGGAACTGACCTATGAAAGCCGCTATTCGAACAGCTATTCGGACAGCCTGCCCGATTTCGTGAAGCTTGCCGACGCCTATGGCTGGACGGGCCTGCGCATCGACACGCTCGGCGAACTCGAGGACGGCATCCAGACGATGATCAACACCCCGGGTCCGGTGATCGTCGACTGCCGCGTCGCGCAGCTCGCCAACTGCTTCCCGATGATCCCGTCGGGCGCCGCACACACCGAAATGCTCCTCCAGCCGAGCGACGTCACCGGCACGATGGACGACGAAGCCAAGGCACTGGTGTAAAACATATGAAAATCAAAACCGAAGCCGGCGAGCGCCATGTGCTCGCCATCACCGTCGATAACGAAGCCGGGGTGCTCGCCAAGATCACCGGGCTGTTCACCGCGCGCGGCTATAATATCGAAAGCCTGACCGTGGCGGACATCAGCTCCGACCACGCGCTCAGCCGCATCACCATCGTCACCTCGGGCTCGCCCGCAATTATCGACCAGATCATCGCGCAGCTCGACCGGCTCGTCCCCGTCCACTCGGTCACCGACCTTGCCGACGGCGGCGCGCATGTCGAACGCGAGATCGCGCTGGTCAAGGTCACAGGCACCGGCGACAAGCGGATCGAAGCGCTGCGCATGGCCGACGTCTTCCGCGCGAAGGTCGTCGACACGACGCTCACCAGCTTCATCTTCGAAATCACCGGAACGAGCGACAAGGTCGACCGCTTCATCGCGCTGATGCGCGAATGCGGCCTCGTCGAGGTCGGCCGCACCGGCGTCGTCGCCATCGCCCGCGGGGCGGAGGCGGTCTGAGTTTACGCATTTAGGTTTCAACCATCGTCACCCCGGACTCGATCCGGGGTCCATGGATGCCGGATCAAGCCCGGCATGACGAAAACGAGCAGGGAAGAATGACATGCAAGTCTATTATGATCGCGACGCCGACCAGGATCTGATCAAGGGCAAGAAGGTCGCCGTCGTCGGCTATGGCAGTCAGGGCCACGCCCACGCGCAGAACATGCGCGACAGCGGCGTCAAGGATGTCGCGATCGCGCTCCGCCCCGGCTCGGCAACCGCGAAGAAGGCCGAAGCCGCGGGCTTCAAGGTGCTTTCGAACAAGGAAGCCGCCGAATGGGCCGACGTGATCATGATCGCCGCCCCCGATGAGGCTCAGGCAAAGATCTACGCCGACGACATCGGCCCGAACATGAAGCCCGGCGCGGCGCTCGCCTTCGCGCACGGCCTCAACATCCACTTCGGCCTGATCGACGCGCGCCCCGACATCGACGTCTTCATGGTCGCGCCGAAGGGCCCCGGCCACACCGTCCGCAGCGAATACCAAAAGGGCGGCGGCGTCCCCTGCCTGATCGCGGTCGCGCAGGAAGCGCAGGGCGCGGGTTCGTCGGGCAACGGCTTCGCCAAGGCGCTCGCCCTCTCCTACGCCTCGGCCGTCGGCGGCGGCCGCAGCGGCATCATCGAGACGACTTTCAAGGAAGAGTGCGAAACCGACCTCTTCGGCGAACAGGCCGTGCTTTGCGGCGGCATCACCCACCTGATCCAGGCGGGCTTCGAAACGCTCGTCGAGGCGGGTTACGCCCCCGAAATGGCCTATTTCGAATGCCTCCACGAAACCAAGCTGATCGTCGACCTCCTCTATGAAGGCGGCATCGCGAACATGCGCTATTCGATCTCGAACACCGCCGAATATGGCGACATCAAAACGGGTCCGCGCATCATCACCGAGGAAACGAAGAAGGAAATGAAGCGCGTCCTCGCCGACATCCAGTCGGGCCGCTTCGTCAAGGACTTCGTGCTCGACAATCAGGCCGGCCAGCCCGAATTGAAGGCCAGCCGCAAGGCCGCCGCCGCGCACCAGATCGAACAGGTCGGCGGCGAACTGCGCGCGATGATGCCGTGGATCGCCAAGAACCAGCTGGTCGACAAAGCGAAGAACTGATTGCTTCCGCAATCGCGGGCAAGGAGCTACGGACGGCCGATGTCATCCGATCTCTCCTTCGCCTGCGACTGCGGGACCGTTTCGGGAACGCTGACCCATGTTGGCCCCGGTCAGGGCGATCATGTCATATGCCATTGCACCGACTGTCAGGATCTCGCCCGCCACCTCGGCCATTCGGAACGCGTGCTCGACGCGCATGGCGGCTCGTCGCTCTATCAGGCGCGATGCGCGCGGGTGCAGCTCACGTCCGGCCGCGACCAGCTCGCCTCTGTTCACCTGACCGACAAGCCGACGCTGCGCTGGTACGCCAAATGCTGCGGCATGCCGCTGTTCAACACCTATGCGAACGGGAAGATTCCCTATGTGACGGTCCAGCTCGGCGCGTGCGATCCCGCAACGCGCGAGCAGCTGGCCGGTCCGCCGCGCGGACATCTTTTCACGCACGACGGGATCGGCGACACAAGTCACCTCCGCAAAATGAGCATGGCAGCGTTGATGTGGCGATTTTTTCCCCGCATGATCAAAGACATCGTATCGGGCGACCGTCGGCGGTGCGCGTTGTTCGACGCCGAAACGCTGGAACCGATCGCCACGCCGCACCGGCTCACCAGCGAAGAACGGCAGGCTCTGAGGCAGGGCAAAGCCGCAGCTTAGAAAATATCGTCGTTCCCGCGAAAACGGAAACCTGGCCCACGGACGTCCAGGCCGGGTTCCCGCTTTCGCGGGAATGACAAACAAGGAGGATATGTGCCAAACTCTCCCTTCGACGCCCACCGCGCCGATCTCACAGCATTGGCCGCCCAAAGCCGCCGCCGCGCGCTCGCGCCCCGCGCCGGCCGCGATTTCGCGTCGAACGACTATCTCGGCCTCGCCGATTCCGAAGCGCTCCGCAGCGCGCTCGCCGCGGGCATCAAACGCGGCCTCCCCGCGGGCTCGGGCGGCTCGCGCCTGCTGCGCGGCAATCACGAAGAGCATGAAGCGCTCGAAGCCCATGCCGCGCGCCACTATGGCAGCGAAAGCGCGCTCTTCTTCCCCACCGGCTTCGCCGCCAACGCCGCGCTGTTTGCAACGCTCCCGCAGCGCGGCGACCTCGTCGTCCATGACGAGCTCATTCACGCCAGCGCGCACGACGGCATGAAGCTCGGCCGCGCGGGCACCATCGCCGCCGCGCACAATGATGCACAATCCTTCGACGACATCATCACCCGCTGGCGTGCGGGCGGTGGCGCCGGGATGCCGTGGATCGCGGTCGAAAGCCTCTACTCCATGGATGGCGACCGCGCCCCGCTCGCCGATCTCGCCGCCGTCGCCGACCGCCACGACGGCGTGCTCGTCATCGACGAGGCGCACGCTACCGGCGTGTTCGGCCCCGGCGGCGCGGGCCTCGCGCACGGCCTCCGCCGCCGCGACAATCTCGTCACCCTCCACACCTGCGGCAAGGCCTTGGGCGCAGAAGGCGCGCTGCTCTGCGCCCCCGCGATCGCCACCGACTTCATCGTCAACCGCGGCCGCCCGTTCATCTTCTCGACCGCACCGTCGCCGCTGATGGCGTGGCTCGTCCGTCAGGCGATCGAGATCGTCGCGAACGAGCCCGAGCGGCAGGCGCGCCTCCACAGCCTCGTCCGCCACGCCGCCGAGCGCCTCGTGCCGCTCGGCATCCCCGCCAGCGGCACCCAGATTCTGCCCGTGATCATCGGCGACAACGACCGCACGATGCGCATTGCGGGCAGCCTGCAGGGCGCGGGCTTCGACATTCGCGGCATCCGCCCGCCGACGGTGGCCGAGGGCACCGCGCGGCTGCGCATAGCGATCACGCTCAATGTTGACGAAGCCAACATCGACGCGATGGCCGACATTTTGGCGCAGGCGATGGCGACCGCATGACCCGCTTCGTCGTCACCGGCACCGACACCGGCATCGGAAAGACCATTTTTTCCGCCGCCCTGGCGCAGGCGACCCGCGCGCCTTACTGGAAACCGATCCAGTCGGGGCTCGAAGACGAAACCGATACCCAAGTCGTCGCGCGCCTCGCGGGCGTGCCCGTCCTTCCCGAAGCCCACCGGCTCGTCACCCCCGCCTCGCCGCACCGTGCCGCCGAAATCGACGGCGTGACCATCGACCTTGAATCGCTCGCCCCGCCCCCCGGCGACCTCATCGTCGAAGGCGCCGGCGGCGCGCTCGTCCCGGTGACGCGCACCAGCCTCTACGCCGACCTGTTCGCGAAATGGCAGATCCCCGTCATCGTCTGCGCGCGCACCAGCCTCGGCACGATCAACCACAGCCTGCTCACGATCGAAGCCTTGCGCGCGCGCGGCGTCCCGATCCACGGCCTTGCCTTCCTCGGCGACGCGGTCGCGGACAGCGAGGCGATCATCGCAGAGATATCGGGCATCCGCCGGCTGGGCCGGTTGCCCATCATCGATCCGCTGACGCGCGAGAGCCTCTCGACGGCGTTCGCCGCCAGTTTCAACCTCGCGGATTTCGCATGACCTCCCCCGTCTGGCACCCCTTCACCCAGCACGGCCTCGGCGATCCCATCCCGCTGATCAGCCACGCGAAAGACGCCAAACTCTACGCCGCCGACGGGCAAAGCTGGATCGACGCCATCTCGTCATGGTGGGTCACCACCCACGGCCACGCCCACCCGCGCATCATGGCCGCGATCCGCGCCCAGTCCGAAAAGCTCGACCAGCTGATCTTCGCCGGCTGGACGCACGAACCCGCCGAAAGCCTCGCCGCCGAACTGATCCGCATCACCCCCGGTCCGCTCACGCGCGTCTTTTTTTCGGACTCGGGCTCGACCAGCGTCGAGGTCGCGCTCAAAATGGCGCTCGGCTACTGGTATAATATCGGCGAGCCGCGCAGCCGCATCCTCGTCCTCGAACACAGCTATCATGGCGACACGATCGGCACGATGTCGGTCGGCGAGCGCGGCGTCTACAACCGCGCCTGGCAGCCTTTGCTCTTCGACGTCGACACCATCCCCTTCCCGCACGAGGGCATGGAGCAGGCCACGCTCGACGCCCTCGAAGCCGCCTGCGCGCAAAAGCCTGCCGCCTTCATCGTCGAACCGCTCATCCTTGGCGCCGGCGGCATGCTCATTTATCCCGCGTGGGTGCTCGCCGAGATGCGCGCGATCTGCGCGCGCCACAATGTCCTCTTCATCGCCGACGAGGTGATGACCGGCTGGGGCCGCACCGGCACACGCTTCGCCTGCGATCAGGCGGGCGTCATCCCCGATATCGTCTGCCTGTCGAAGGGCCTTACCGGCGGCGCACTGCCCCTCGCGGTGACGCTCTGCATCGAGCCGATTTTCGAAGCGCATTGCTCGACCGACCGCGCCAGAACCTTCTATCATTCGAGCAGCTACACCGCGAACCCGATCGCCTGCGCCGCCGCGAACGCCAACCTAGCCATCTGGCGCGACGAGCCCGTTCAGCAGCGGATCGACACCCTCGCCGATGCACAGGCCGCACATCTCTCGCTGCTCAGCCACGACCCGCGCGTCGCCAACCCGCGCCGCCTCGGCACCATCGCCGCGCTCGACATCGTCGTTCCCGACTCCGGCTATCTCTCGAACCTCGCGCCGCGCCTGATCGCCTTTTATCGCGATCATGGCGTGCTGCTCCGCCCGCTCGGCAACACCGTCTATGTCATGCCGCCCTATTGCATCACAGCGGACGAACTCGCGCAGGTGTGGAGCGCGATCGGGACGTCGCTCGACATCATTTGAAGAAGACTCTCCCGCAATGACCGCTAACGACCGATTGCGGACATTGTGCCTCTAAACTAATCTGGCGCGATGGAAGCAGAACTTAGATCGCTTGCTACGCAAGATGGGGAATTCCTGACCGACATCCGGCCTGTCGGAGATTTGTTCTGTATCACCGTCCGCGCTGAAATTGGTTCCAGGGGCAGCGTCGGAGCGGATCTGTTCGATTTTGACGTTTGTTCGCCAAGCTGGCTCGATTCCGAACTCGATCGATACCCAGTGCTGCCCGGTGGCCAGAGGCTATTCATGCGTAAGTTCGATGCCGACGCGGTGGAACTATATGTTCGCAAGCGCCTTCGGCACGCCACCGGTGCAAAATGGCATGAAATCGCAAGTAAAATTGGCGAATGGGCGCGATGGGAGTTTGCGGACTAAAAGGCCGGTGTCCGCTTTCCACCCCAAAACCGACATCCGAATCAACCACCTGTAAACCTCATTCGGCTACACGGCCCGTTGCGGGAGGGGGCTCCCGCATAAGGACTAACGGGGGGGATCCTATGGACTGGATGCTGATGCCGCTCATGCGCTACGCCGATTTCAACGGCCGGTCGCAGCGCATGGAATATTGGATGTTCACGCTCTTCTACCTGCTCATGATCGCCCTGCTCGTCGGCCTCGCGATATTTTTCGGCAGCCCCGCCGGCGAAGATCATACGCTCGCCGAAAATTACTTCCTCGCCGTGACCGGCCTTTTCGTGCTCGGCACGATCGTCCCGTCGATCGCGGTCACCGTCCGGCGGCTGCACGATCAGGACAAATCGGGCTGGTTCTATCTGATCAGCTTCGTTCCCTATGTCGGCGGCTTCGTCATGCTCATCTTCATGTGCCTCGAAGGCACGGTGGGCCCGAACCGCTATGGCCCCGACCCCAAGGGCGGCATCGGCTATAACGACGTCTTCGCCTGACCCGGCTTCGCAGCGCGCGCGATACGGACGGGGGTTGGTTTTTCCCGATTGATCGCCATCTGATACGCATCGCCCCGACGCCGGCCGGCCGCCCCGAATTTCGCATCCGAAGCGAAGGGGTTGCGCCGGCAGTTCGGCTTAGGTTCATCTGCGCCGGCCAATCTGCGCCGCAGGGATATGGGGCATGGGAAACGCGATTTGTGATGACAAGAACGGCCGGCCTCCTCCCCCTTCTCGCGGCGCTCGCCTTCGCTGCTCCCGCGCTTGCGCAGAACGACAGCTCGCTTGCGCAGTCGAGCCAGCCGCCGCAGCGCACGTCGGTCCTTTATACCTATGGCGACGAACCCTGCCCCGAACCGCAAGGCGACGAGATCGTCGTCTGCGCGCAGCAACCCGAATCCGACCGCTACCGCGTTCCCAAGGAACTTCGCGAGGAGATCAAGGAAGATGTCCCGGCCGGCGGCGGCAGCTGGGCCTCGGCGGTCGAGGGGTATGACAATGTCGCCCGCGCCTCGCGCCCGAACAGCTGTTCGCCCGTCGGTTCTTACGGCTTCACCGGCTGCGCCTCGGCCGCGATGCGCCAATGGTTCGAGGAACGCCGCGCGCCCTGACGGCCCGGCGCCCGCGACCAGAAACTCGGCTCGTCGCATATACCCCGTACGGGGTATGCCGCCTCCATAAATCGCTGATATCGCGCCGCCTCAACGGGGCTAGATTGTGTGGGGGCAATCGAAAACCGGGCGCGGTCGCACCAGTGGCGCAGCGTCTGGCTGGGGATATCGGCGGTTGCGACCCACCGTCGATATCCTTTCCCGCCCCGCCCCCCGGCGGTCCTCTTCAGCGCAGCAACCGGTTCACCAACGCCGTCAATTCGGCCTCGCGCCCGACGTCGCTCTTGCGCAGGATCGACTTGATCTGCGTGCCCAGCGTCTGCGCGCTCGTGCCGCGCGCCGCCGCAATGTCTTCGCGTGCCTCGCCATTCGCCAGGCGCAGTGCGATTTCCGCCTCGGCCTCGGTCAGGCCCAGCGCCGCGCGCAACGGCACCGTCCGCGTCGCGGGGATATCCGCCGCCCGCCGCGCGACGACCAGCACGCGCGGATCGAAGCCGAAATCCCATTCGCGCCGCGGCAGGCGGAACAATTCGCACAGGACGCCGCCGCCCTCGCTGTCCTGCGGTGATCCGATCCATTGCTGCTGCATGGCCTCGCCGCCCAGCGCCCGGCTGAGCGCCGCCTGCACCGCGGCATCGGCATCGCGCCGCGTCGCGCCCAGCCGGCCCCGGCGCAGGCAGAGCGCCCCGTCCGATCGGTCGCCGACGATCGCCTCGGCCGCCGACGACAGCGCCGCGACCGCGCCGTGCCGGTCGATCAGGAACGCCGCGACGCCGATCGCGTCGAAGGCGCCGACGGTCATCGCGGCGCCGCGCTGCGCCATCGCCTGCTGCATCCGGACCGCCGCCAGCGCATAGGTCGCGCCCGCCGCGAACAGCTTCTGGTCGCGCCCTTCGCTCCGCCCCTCGCGCTCGGACCGCAGCGACGCCAGCCCGACGAGCAGCCCTTCGCCCGCGATCAGCGCGGTCTGGCAGCCATGCACGCCATCCCACTTGCGCACATGCTCCTCATAATCGTCGGTGCCGCTGTGCTGCCGCGCGATGTCGTAATGCGCCTCGTTCAATATCTCCATCGGCCGCCCGCTCGCGGCGATGCGCCAGTTGACCTCGGGCCGCCATGCCTCGATTTCCAGAAATTCGCGCTGATAGGCGGCGTCGATGTCGGGCATGAAGTTGAACAACGTCGCTTCGTTGCCGATCCCCAGCAATTGCGCGCGTGACGCCCCGGTCCGCCGCGCGAACAGGCGCAGCGCCGCATTCCAGCCGTCCGCCTCGAACGGCGCCGCCAGAAAGGCATTTTCAATCTCACCCGCTTCGCGGGCGAATAAGCTATCCATGAACGTCGGCCCCCCAGCCTTCGTGCAGACCCCATATTTCGCTGCATTGCAGCATGAAAGCGGGCACGGCACAAGCGGCTTGCGATGACGTGCGCCGTTGCAACCCGAACCGAAACGCTGCGTTTCCCGGGGACTTGTTGACGGCGTCCCGCCGCTTCGCCTAGCTTCGGCATCCCCAACAGGAGATTACCCCATGCGCCGCATCCTCCCCTACGCCGCTGTCGCCCTCGTCGCCGTCGTCGCGACCCCCATCGTCCTCGCCCAAGGCGCGGGCGCGCCCGGCGCCCCCGACAAGTCGCGCGTCACCGCGGGCACCTACGCCGCCGACGCCGGACACACGATGGTCGTGTGGGAAGTCGACCATCTCGGTTTCAGCAAATATACCGGCATCTTCGGCGACGTGACCGGCACGCTCGTCATCGATCCCAAAAATCTCGCCGCGGCCAAGGTCGACGTGACGATCCCCGTGTCGAAGGTCACGACCGCCAGCGCGGGCCTCACCAGCCACCTGCTTCGCGCGGGCAAGGACGGCGGCAAGGCCGATTTCTTCGGCGCCGCCCCCGCCGACGCCAAATTCGTCTCGACCAGCGTCGTCCTCGACGATGACGGCGACGAGGCGAAGGTCACCGGCAACCTCACGCTCAACGGCGTGACCAAACCTGTCACCCTCGACGTCGATTTCCACGGCGCGGGCGTCGGCATGAACAAGAAGGAAACCATCGGTTTCCAGGCCGAAACCACGATCAAGCGCAGCGACTTCGGCGTCTCGATGGGCATCCCCTATGTCAGCGACGCGGTCGAACTCGAAATCCACGCCGCGTTCGAAAAGCAGTAAGCGCGCGCCAATCTGTCACACGCGCTGCGTATGAACGGGGCGGGACCAGCGATGGTCCCGCCCCTTTTCGTACAAGGAGCCCTTGTGATGAGCGAACTGGTACGTGAAATTATCGAAGTGAACGCCTCGATCGACGGCGACGAGGAACAGCCGCTGCTGATCGTCGAGGTCGAGGGCCTCGCCCCCACCGCCGGCTGGGCGAATGTCCGGCTCGAGCCGCATGTCACCATCACCCCGCCCGACGACGGCGTGCAGGATTTCGACCTCGTCGGCGATCGCCCCCCTTCCCTTTCTTCAGGCGACGCCGCCGACGCGCTCACCGAAGTCGAAGCCGCATGGGAAGGTCCGCTGCAGGACTGGTGCATCGCCGTCCGCGTCCACGCGATCGACAATCTGATCGAGGACGAGATTTTCGAACCCTGGGACGAGGACGACGAGAGCGAAGCCGCCTGACGCTCGCATCCCGACGATCCCCTGCACTGCGCCGGGCCGCGGCAACCCAGCGGTCCGGCGTCATTTTCGGTTCATCACAGAGCCAGCCAAGGCGGCGTAGCCTCCCGTCATTCAAGGGAGGATCTTCATGCGCACCCTGCTTCTCGCTCTCGCCCTCACAGCGACGCCCGCCTTCGCCCAGAACGTCGCAACGCCCAATCCGCAGATCGACTATCCCGCCTTCCAGGCGCTCACCGCCAGCGTCGCCCCCGCGCGCGCCACCCGCCTCATCGCGTTCGACGCGTTCAAGGCGCAGGCCGCGAAGCCCGAAGCCCTCCTCCTCGACGCGCGCTCGAAGGACGCCTTCGCGCGCGGCCATATCAAGGGCGCGGTCAACCTGCCGCTCACCGATTTCACCGCCGAGAGCCTCGCCGCCGTGATCGGCGCGAACCCCGACCGCCCTATCCTCATCTATTGCAACAATAATTTCTCGAACCACCGCAGCCCCGTGCCGCTGAAATCGGCGGCCCTCGCGCTCAATATCCAGACCTTCATCAACCTCGTCGGCTATGGCTATCCGAACGTCCTCGAACTCGCAGACGTTGTCGATTTCAACGATCCGAAGGTGGAATGGGTCAAGGGCTGAGCCCGCCGCCCACGCAATTTTCGCATTCCCCTCTTGCATCGCGCGACATTTTAAACCAATAGCCTGCCCATGCGTGGCAACGCCCTTCTTCTTCTGCGACTTACACGCCCTTGGGCGTGACACTGGCTGCGCGCTAGTCGCGGCCACCCGCTCAAGGGTCCGATCGACACATAGCGCAACCACCCGAAGAAGAAGCAAACATCATGACCATGCTCCGCGACCCCTCGGTCAAATATAGTGCCTTTCCGCAGATTCCTCTGGCGAACCGCGAATGGCCCGGCCGCACGATCACCCAGGCCCCGATCTGGCTCTCCACCGACATGCGCGACGGCAATCAGGCGCTGATCGACCCGATGGATGCCGAGAAAAAGGCGCGCTTCTTCGACCTGCTCGTCCGCATCGGGCTGAAAGAAATCGAAGTCGGCTTCCCCAGCGCCGGCGCGACCGAGTTCGACTTCATCTCGGGCCTCGTCCGCGATGGCCGCATCCCCGACGATGTGACGCCCCAGGTCCTCACCCAAAGCCGCGCCGACCTCATCCGCACCAGCTTCGACAGCCTCGCGGGCGCCAAGACCGCGATCGTCCACGTTTATAACGCGGTCAGCCCCGCGTGGCGCAAGATCGTCTTCGGCATGGAGATGGCCGACATCAAACAAATCGCGATCGACGGCGCGAAACAGCTCCGCGACAATGCCGCGCGCCTGCCACAAACCAACTGGCGTTTCGAATACAGCCCCGAAACCTTCTCGACCGCCGAGCTCGATTTCAGCATCGAGGTGTGCGCCGCGGTGATGGATATCCTCCAGCCCACCACCGACAACCCGATCATCCTCAACCTGCCCGCGACGGTCGAGGCCGCGACCGCGAACATCTACGCCGACCAGATCGAATATTTCGGCAAGAACCTGCCGAACCGCGACCGCGCGCTGATATCCTTGCACACCCACAACGACCGCGGCACCGGCGTCGCGGCGGCCGAGCTCGGCCTGCTCGCGGGCGCCGACCGCGTCGAGGGCTGCCTGTTCGGCAATGGCGAGCGCACCGGCAACACCTGCCTCGTCACCATCGCGCTCAACATGTACACGCAGGGCGTCGATCCCGAACTCGACTTCTCGAACATCGACGAGGTCATCCAGACGGTCGAATATTGCAACCGGCTCCCCGTCCACCCGCGCCACCCCTATGGCGGCGAGCTCGTCTACACAGCGTTCTCGGGCAGCCATCAGGACGCGATCAAGAAAGGCTTCGCCGCGCGCGAACGCCAGAATGACGAGCGCTGGGAAGTCCCCTATCTCCCCATCGACCCCGCCGACCTCGGCCGCAGCTACGAAGCGGTGATCCGCGTCAACAGCCAGTCGGGCAAGGGCGGCGTCGCCTGGGTGCTCGAACAGGACAAGGGCCTGAAACTGCCCAAGAAGATGCAGGCAAGCTTCAGCCATATCGTCCAGGCGCTCGCCGACGAGACGAGCCGCGAACTCGGCGCCGAGGACATCTGGGGCGCCTTCGACCACGCCTATCTGGTGACCGAGGGCAAACGCTTCCAGCTCGTCGACTGGTCGGAGAGCCATGCCGGCACCGACCGCATCTTCGCCGGCAAGCTCACCATCGACGGCGCAACGCGCAGCGTCAGCGGCCGCGGCAACGGCCTGATGAGCAGCGTCATCGCCGCGCTCGCCGAGAGCGGCGGCCCGATCATGGACATCGTCGATTACAGCGAGCACGCGATCGGCCAGGGCAGCAATGTGCAGGCCGCCGCCTATGTCGAATGCCGCACCGCCGACGGAAAGAGCCTGTTCGGCTGCGGGCTGGACACCGACGTCGCGACGGCGAGCGTGCGGGCGATTTTGAGCGCCGCCAACGGCGCCTGAACAATCCTCCCTGTTGCGAAGCAATGGGGAGGTGGCAGCGGCGTAGCCGCTGACGGAGGGGCTTTTGGCGCTACCGTAGCAGCCCCTCCACCACCCTACGGGCGGTCCCCCTCCCCATGCCTTCGGCACAGGGAGGATTGAGTACGCCAACCTCCCTGTCGCGTAGCGATGGGGAGGTGGCAGCGCGAAGCGCTGACGGAGGAGCCATTAGCGCGACGCCAAAATCAACCGAACCAACCCCTCAACCACAGCATCCACATCCTTCAAAACATCCGAAGCCGCCACCCGAACCACAACAAACCCCTGCCCCGTCAACCACGCATCGCGCACAGCATCCCGCTCTACCCGAGCATCATGCACCAACCCATCAACCTCAACGATCATCCTGACATCCGGCGCATAGAAATCCGCCACATAGGCTCCCACCGGATGCTGCCGCCGAAACTTCACCCCACCCGGCCGCCCCCGCAGCCGCTGCCACAAAAGAACCTCGGGAGGCGACATCACCCGCCGCAACCCCCGCGCCACCTTCACCGTCGCCTTGGAAGTCGAACGCCCCACAACCCCTCCCCCACCAATCCTCCCTGCGGCGAAGCCATGGGGAGGTGGCAGCCGCAAAGCGGCTGACGGAGGGGCAATAACGCAACGCCCCAGCCCCTCCACCACCCTACGGGCGGTCCCCTCCCCACGCCTACGGCGCAGGGAGGAAATCAAAAACCCCAACCCGCCCCACCCCGGACCAAACCCCCAAATCCTCCCTGTCGCGAAGCGATGGGGAGGGGGACCGCTCGCGCAGCGAGTGATGGAGGGGCCAGTGCGACCCAGCAACAATGACTCAACATTAGCTGGACTGAATATATTCGACGTTTTAGTTTCCATTTCTTCACGTTGAAGTTGGAAAGGGAATATCTCAGTCTAATGAGCAAACGAACCCGATCTCCTCTTGAAATGCTATTTTGGTCGGTGGGTGTGGTAACCATACTGATTGCTGCAGCACTGACGCCCGTTGCGGTCCTTAGTGCTGCCAGCGCAACTCCTCATACGCTCACGATCCGGTCCAGCGAAGGTCTTCAGCTAGCGCCCAAGGATGAAAAAGAATGGTACGAGCGAGGCTGGTGGCCGTTGGTAGGGGCGGGCGGCGCCTTAATCATTACCAACGCCATATCAGTCCGGGTCGTCTATGTGCAGGCAGCCAAGTCGTTCAACGCGGTTCTGCGACAGCGCAAGATCGAACTGTTGTCCACATCGCTCAACGAATTTTACAATCCGCTGCTGGCACTGATCGACATTAACGGCGAGATCTTTGCCAAAACCGGTCCGAAATCCTTTCCAAAAGAGGAACCTGGACTCAGCGCAGCCGGACTTGTGTGGCAAGGAACAAAGAAAAAAATTCTTACCAATAATGCCGACATTGAACAAATCTTACGGACTAAGTCGCATCTTATCCAAGGTCCCGACACACTTGAGGCATATCAACCGCTGCTTTTGCATGTCGCTATGTACGAAACGTTCCAAGAGATTGAAACGGACCTCTATAAGCAGTTCCTATTCCCGGCTGGAATTCGTGATCACATAGCACAGCAACGGTTAGCCGTCCTCGAAACCTACTATCATGCCTCGGGAGAGCAAATTTGAGCACCTATTGGCTGCGAAGCAAGTTGGAGAGAGAGAGCGATGCGGTAACTGACGGGGGTGATCCGGTCGTGACGATCACGCACAATACAGGAACAGTCAGAGTCTATTGCCCAAATCCTAATGAATATGTCGTCGATGCCGATGTCGTCGACAAGGCAGTTGGACTAGGTGCCAACATAATTGCTTATGCAACGACGTGGTGCAAGGCGACCTATGAAGCCAAAGCCTACGGTCAGGCCAACGGTATAGAGGTAATACCTTATGCCGGTCTATTCGCGATGCTGCGAAGGAGGGGCGTGGAGTTCTACAATTGAGAGATTGGCTGCGTCATAATTTCGGCCCGTATCATCGCTTCATCATTGGTGCATATCTGTTCGGTTCGATGCTCGACCCAACACGATCTCCGCGCGACGTCGATCTCGTGCTTGTAACGGTGGGTAACGCCGGTGAACCGGAATGGCAGCAGGTCCGCACCGTCCGAGACGCAGTTGCCCCACTTTTCAAGGCCGAATTCGGCCTTCCTCTATCCGCCATGGTCCTGACCCTTGCAGAATGGCGCGAAATCGATGGCGTGATCGTCCGCGAGCGAGAGTCACTGTGGTAGCCGACCAAGCAAACCCCACCGAAGCCGTAGTTCCTCATCAAGCTTATCGTGTCAAAAACCCTTTCCTACAATTCACCTATATGGTTCATTCTTTTGGTTTCACCTAACCGAAAGGACGAATCGATGGACGACGCCGCGCATAACCCCGCCACCATCCCCGCCCCCGGCAGCTATCATTGGACCCCAAAACTCCAGCGCGAGTTTCTCGAAGCCTTCGCCACCAACGGGTCGGTGAAGATTTCGGCGGCCAAGGTCTCCATGTCGCCGTCCGCGGTCTATCAGCTGAAGCAGCGGCCCGAGGGCGCGGCGTTCAGGCTCGGCTGCGCCGCGGCGCTGCTGATCGCGCGCGGGCGGCTCGTCGACGAGCTGCTCGACCGCGCGATCTGGGGGCATGACGAGACCGCCGAGCTGCTGCGCGAGGAGGGCCGCAGCTTTGCCAAGCGCCGCCGCATCGATAGCCGCCTCGGCCTCGCGATGCTCGCGCGGCTCGACAAGATGGTCGAAACGCGCGCGCGCGCCGGCGAAGAGATGTTCGCGCAGATCATCGCCGGTGACTGGCCGGGCTTCCTCTCGCTCTTCGACGCGGTCGAAGCTTTGGCGCCCGACAGCGCCGGGGGCGCAACCCCATCTGACGCCGCGGACGCAATCGCGTCGCCGCCCGAAGGGCTCGCCGCCGCGCTTGCACTCTGGCTCGCCGGGCGCGACAACCGCGCCAATCCGCTCGCCGCGCTCTGGAAAAACACGTCGATTGCGAATGAAGTTGCGCAGATTTCCGCCGATCCGGCCCCCCGCCCCCCTGCCGAACGGACCGCCGACGATCGCGCCGCCGAAATGACCGTCTGGACCGACCATGAAACCGGCCAGCGGCGCACCGATTTCCCGCCCCCCGCCGGTTTCATCGGCATCGAAATCGGGAAATTCGGCGATAATCATTACGAACGCAGCATGGACCCCGACGAGGAAGACGCGTTCCGGGCGGCATGCGAAGCCGATCTCGCGCCGCTGCGCGCCGCCGGAGAGGTCGCCCGCCGCGCCTTCTTCGCGCTCCCCGCCGCCGCGAACGATCCGGCGCCCGAGGGCGGAAATCGCAAGCAGGCGACGGGATAGGCCGCGCGGCGCGGCGGCAACATGGGCAGGCAGCGCCGACGCTTCACCGCGTTAGGCCGATCGTTACCCTCGCCCGGATAGGAAACGCCGATGGCCGCGCAGAACATATCGCTGGAGAATGAGAAGGCCGACTTTCTCACTCGCTTTCGCGGCGAGACCGGGCATCTCGTCTATTCGACGTCGCCGGGCGGCGAAGGGCGCCTGGTGTCGGAGGACGAGGCGGTGCATTTCGTCACCGAATTCACGCTGCTTGCCGATCGGCACGCCCGCCGCTTCGGACGGTCGGTCTGGGCGTCGGTGCTGCTGCTCATCCTCTTTTCCACCGTCGGTCTCGCCTATGCGATGCCCTTGTTCGTCGGGCTCGGGCTGCTCGCGATGTTCGGCTGGTGGTACGTGGCGATCGCGCAGCGCATCATCCGCGCCCGCTTCAAATATCGGGTGTGGAAGGCGGTCGCGCATAACGCCCCGGTGCGTGCGCTCACGCGCCACGAAAAGATCGCGCGCGGCTTTGCCGTCAGCGCGCGGCAATGGATCGGGATCGGCGCCGCGCTTGTCGTCTACATCGCGTTGAATGCCCCGCCGCGCGCGCTTCCACCGCACTGGCGCGACCTGCAGATGCTGGCGATCGGGCTGGTAATATATGGCTCGCTTGTTGCCCTGCTCGCTTATGCGGGCTTCCGGCTCGTCAAGCGGCTTCGCGGGCGTGGCTGAGGAAAGGCCGGCGAAGGGCCGCGCCGCCGCGCGGCTAGTCGACGACCCAATAATCGGCCGCCCCGCCCGGTTCGAACCCGCGGCGGCAGATTATTTCGCCGCCCTGCGTCAATTCGGCCCATGCGCCGATCGGCTCGCGCTCCATCATCACCAGCGCCGCGGCGACATCCTGCGCCTCGAACGCAACGCGCTTCTCCATCCCGAACCACGCATCCTGATATCGCAGCACAAAGGTCGTCAGAACGGGGGATTCGGCTGGCGCATCGGGACGCGGCAGACAGTCGCATTCGCCGTCGCCGGAGCCGCTGGAATATTGCTGGGGGAACTTCATGGGGGAGAACCTTCGGTGGGGGAAACGAAGGGGGCGGTCCCGACGGCTGGTCCAGCCGTGACCGCCGCCGGGGCGAAAAGCGATTGGGTCTTGATGCATCTCCTCACCGCGCTCTGGCCCGCGCGGACGTACGAACAGCACCTCCATGACGACGCGCAATGTCCGAAAACTATTCCTTATCATTGCCATAGGGCGCGTCGTCGGCCCCGATCCGTTCGACCGGCAGCCCTTCCGAATCGACAAACGACTTGACGGTAGCGGTCGAAGAACCGCGGTTTCCCCGTCTTACAATTCCCGGCCGCGTCCCCATATACACCCTATCGCGGCACGCGTTTTTCGTAGGCCGTCGCGGCTGGGAGACATAGGCGCTCCCGCTTACAAGAAGGAGCCGCGCCCCATGACCACCGATAACAGCCCCGCCGACCTCGACGCTGCCGACCGCGACACGGCCGCCCCTGCTCCGGCCGACGAAGCCGCGCCCGCAAAAACCCGCTCGAACCGCTTCTTCCGCCCCAGCCGCACCGCGCTGCCCCGCGACGACGCGCGGCGACAGGGCGACATCAGCCAGCTCGCCTTCCTGACCATGGGTGGGCGCGACCCCGCGATCGCCTTCCTCAACACCGAAAACGCCGAACTCGGCGGCCGCCCGCTCGCGCTCGCAACCGCCAGCGCGGAGGGCTATGAACAGGTCGCCACCGCGATCCGGGCGTGGGGTCGCGATCCGGGCTTCGAATGAGCCGCGCGATGAACCTCGCGCTGCCCGAAGACGAGGTGAAGGACATCTGCCTGTCGCAAGGGGTCAGCATCAGCGCGATCGAGCCGCTCCAGTCGGGCGGCACCCGCCTGATCTGCACCACCGCCGCCGGCGCCGAGGAAATGCGTCTGCGCCTGCGCGGTCACCTTATCGACGGCGCGGTCACCCGCCACCGCTTCTATCGTCCGCCGGGCGCGCAGGGGGGATATTAGCGCCGACGCCGACGCCGCAGCATCAGCCCCGCAACCCCCAGCCCGAACAGGCCGACCATCCCGGGCCCGGGAACCGGCGTCGCGCCGCCACCGCTCGAACTGTCACCGCCGCTCGACCCGCCGCCCGTCGGCAACGTCGCATATCCGCCCTTGAACGTCCCGATATGCATCTCGCCATTCTGCTTCAGGTTGCCGAACACCGCCGACCCCTGGATATAATTGCGCGTTTCGGCATCGGCGAGCGGCGCCAGCACCGATCCGCCCCATGCGGTCGACAGCGACAGCGTCTCGGCCTCGGGGAAGTTCCAGATCACCCGCTCGCCCAGATTATTCGTGCCGCCGAGGAAATTATCGTTGAGGTTGATCGACCGGCCAGTGACGTTGACGATCGCGGTGTCGGCACCGTTCAGGTTGAACTGGATCTCGCCGATCCTGTCGAGGTCGGCCGCGGTGATGTTGAACACCGCCAGCCCCTGCGCATTCGGCTGCGCGGTGAAAGTGCCGCGGTTGCCCTGCACCGTCAGCTGGCTGTTCGACTTGAGCGTGCCCATCTCGAACGACAGGCTGCCCATACTGCTCTTCAACTCGGCCTTGCTCTGTTGCAGCCCCAGTCCGAACGCCGGATTGCTCGCATCGAGATTCGAAATCACTATGTTCTGGTTGACGTTGGTTTTGCTGATCGTCCCGCCGACCTTCACCGTCTGGCTCGGGCCGTTGAGGTTGAAGCCGCTCGACACATTGCCGCCGATCACTGCGCCCGACCCGTTGTTGAGATTCTTGTGGCTGCCGGTAACGTTGCCGACGACGGTCAGTCCCGGCTGTCCATTCGGCGAAGTCGTCGCACGGATTCCGTAATTCGACGAATTGCCGCTGAGATTGCCGCCGACAAAGGTCCGCCCCTCGACCTCGGAAGACGATTCCAGATTGCCGAGGACGACCAGATTCCACTCGCGCAGCGCCTCGACACCGGTGATCGGCTTGCTCTGGGCCAGCACGGGAAGCGCCAGCGAAGCCGCGATCAGCGCGGCGGGGAACAGGATGCGGGTCGTCAAGGCCACGGGCGTTACTATCCATATTTCAAAGGGAAAGGCGGGGCGCCCATAGGGCGTTCGTCGCCGGACTTACACCGAAGTGCGATGGGCCGTTGTCCCGTTCCGGAACATCGGCCGGAAATCGTCGCGAAGCTGTGCCAAAATCACGGTGGACGCGGCTTTAACCGATGGAGAAGAAGCCGGTTACCGTCAGCCGCCCGGCGCCGGGTTTCATCGACAGCGCATTCCCAGGCGAGATCGCCCCGCTGTGGAGGTTCCAGCTGCGATAGAGCAGCGCCCGATTATAGCGTGCTGACTCGGTACGGAAGCATTCGAACAATGGCGTATCGCCCAGCACATATCCGGGCGGCGGTACTCCGCCGTGGCGCATTTCAATATCGAGGTGACGAAAGAACAGGTCGCGCCGCCTTTCGCCCACTGTCTCGAACCCCGTCGCGCGGTGGCGAAAAAAGGCAGTGCCGTCGCCGCCTTCGAGCGACAGATAATGGACAAGCGCGATGCGATCCTCGGTAAAGGCGTCGACATGCGGCAGGCGCTGGGGGATGGTCAGGGCGCCTGCCGGGGTCGAGACGATCGAAAAGCTCGCGTCGACGACGGCGACCGGCCCGGTCCGGCCGAACGCTTCAGCGGCCGCGGCGGCGATGAGCGGTAGTTGGGTCGCCAGATATTCGGCGGGCAACGCCGCACGCACACCGGGAAAATGGTTGAGCGCCGGTGTGAAGCCGGCCGCCTCTGCGAAACGCCGCAAGCCATCGGGATCGGGTGCGAAATCGTCGAGGATTACAAGCGGCTGCGCCTCGGTTCCCATCGTCTCCATACGAACCGACGTCATCCGGCGCACGCCGCCGCGCGCGCGAGCAGGAAGTCGCGTTCGCGCTCGTTATTTGTCAGCGCCGCCGCTGCCTCGAATTGCGCCCTTGCCTCGCCTGGCCGCCCGGCGCGGAGCAGGAAGTCGCCGCGAGCAGCGGGTAGTGGCGCATAATGGCGAAGCGCCGCCCGATCGGCGATCTCGTCGACGAGCCGCAACCCGGCTTCCGGACCGAACGCCATGCTGTGCGCGACCGCGCGATTGAGTTCGACCACCGGCGACGGCATCACTCGTCCCAACCGATCGTAAAGCGCGGCGATGCGGACCCAATCGGTGTCGTCGGCCGAGCGGCCGCGGGCATGACACGCCGCTAGTGCCGCCTGCAATGCATAAGGTCCCTCGCTCCCGCCCAGCGTCTCGGCACGCTCCAAAGCATTGAGCCCGCGGCGGATCAGCAACTGGTCCCACCGCGCCCGGTTCTGCTCGGTCAAAGGCACAAAGCGCCCGTCGGGCCCGGCCCGCGCCGCCAGCCGTGACGCCTGAATCTCCATCAGCGCAAGCAGCCCCAGTACCTCGGGCTGTTCGGGCATCAACCCGGCGAGGATGCGCGCGAGCCGCTGCGCCTCGGCGCAGAGTGGCGGGCGGACGAGCGACGGCCCCGCGGTCGCGGCATATCCTTCGTTGAAGATCAGGTAGACAACTTCGAGCACCGACCCGAGCCGCGCCGAAAGCTCCGCCCCATGCGGCACCTCGAACGCCACCCCGGCTTGGGCAATCGCTTTCTTGGCCCGTGTAATCCGCGCCGCGATCGCCGCCTCGTTCGACAGGAAAGCGCGCGCGATTTCTTCGACCGTCAACCCACCGACCAGACGCAGCGTCAGCGCAGCGCGCGCCTCGCGCGAAATCACGGGGTGACAGGCGGCGAAGATCAGCCCGAGCAGTTCGTCGCCTAGCGGATCGTCGAGCGCCGCCGCAATGGCGTCTGCGCTCATGTCGCGCTCCTCGTCCAGTTCACGTGCGATTTCGGCGTGCTTGCGCTCAAGCATCGCATGGTGCCGAACCCCGTCGATCGCCCGCCGCTTCGCCGCGGCGGTCAGCCAGGCGCCCGGATTGTCGGGTACCCCGGTCTTCGGCCATTCGGTCAGCGCGATGACCAGCGCCTCCTGCGCCAGTTCCTCGGCGCGGTCGACGTCGCGAGTCATCCGGGCGAGCACGGCGATCAGCCGCGCCCGCTCGATTCGGAACACCGCCTCGATCGCCCGATGGGTTTCGTCTGCCGCCATCCCCGCCTTGTCAGCGAAGATCGCTGGCGAGGCAAGCATGGAGGCGGACATCAAAGATCATTCGCCAGCGAGTTTGTCGCGCAGCCGCTGATCGCGTTCAGCGACCTCGGACGTCACCGCGTCGCCGAAATCTTCCAATTCATAGAAAGGCCGGATTTCGAGATCGCTTGGCCCCGGCATCGGATTGGGACAGCGCTTTGCCCATGCGACTGCCTCGTCCATATCCTTGACCTCCCAGACCCAATAGCCCGCGACGAGTTCGCGCGTCTCGGCAAAGGGGCCATCGATCACCGTCCGGCTCGCGCCGTCGAACGCGATCCGCTTGCCGAACGACGAGGGCTTCAACCCGTCACCGTCGACCATCACCCCGGCGTTGACCAGCTCCTCGTTATATCTGCCCATCGCCTCGAACATCGCGGTCATGTCCTCGGTCGGCGGCAGGCCCTTTTCGCTGTCCTCGGTCGCTTTGACAAAGACCATTACACGCATCGTCCATCTCCTTTTTGATCGGGCCAACAGCGGCTCCTGCCAACACGACGAACGAGCCGCCACAAAATCGACACGAAACCCCAAAAAAAATCAGGCGACCTCGGCCAGCGACTGCGGGGTCGAAAAACGGTGCCGATATTCGTTCGGCGACAGGCCGATCAGGCGGTGGAACAATTTGCGGAACGCGGCGGCATCCTCATAGCCGACCGACCAGGCGATCTGGTCGACCGTACGCCGCGTGAATTCCAACAGCTCGCGCGCCTTGCCGACGCGCAGATGCTGTACATATTCGACCGGGGTCATGCCGGTGGCGGCCTTGAAGCGGCGCTGGAAGGTGCGCTCCTCCATCCCCGCCTCCGCCGCCATCTCGGGAACCGCGACCGGGCCCGCCCCGCGCGACTGCAGCCAGTGCTGAACCTTCAGCACCGCCTCGTCGCCATGCCTCAGTTTCGGCGCAAAGCTCGCATAATTCTTTTGCTCGCGCCCCGACGGATCGATGAGCAGAAAGCGTGCGGTCTCCATCATCACCGTCGGGCCCAGCAATCTTTCGACGATCCGCAACCCCAGATCCGTCCACGCCATCAATCCGCCAGCCGTCACGATATCGCCGTCGTCGATCACCATCCGGTCGGCCTCCAGCTGCACATCGGGAAAGCGGCTCCGAAACTCCTCGGCAAAGAACCAGTGCGTCGTCGCTGGCCGACCGCTGAGCAACCCTGTCGCCGCGAGCGCGAACGACCCGCCGCAATTCGACGCCAGCACCGTGCCCTGCGCATGGCGGTCGAGCAGCCAGCGCGCATAGGGCACCACCTCCTCGGCCTCGAGCAGCTTGTGCAGGCTCCCCGGCGCGATCAAGACCGCGGGCGAATTGCCGGCAGGCTCAGCTGGGTGGCTGTCGAAACAGCGCGCAAAGCCCCCTCCGTCCCGCAACCGCCAGTGGCTGACGCGGATCGGCGCCCGGCCATGATCGACCGCGAAGCGCCCCGCGATATGAAACAGGTCACTAATCCCGTGGACCATTCCGGTCTGGCAGTCGGGATAAAGCATCATCCCGACTTCGATCATCGCAGCGGGGGCGTCCGGCACCTTCAATCTGGGCATATCGCCTCCTTTGTCGGATTTGACCCGCATAATGTCGTATCCGCCAATCCCGCGCAAGGTCGGACTGGCCTATCTCCTGTCCATCGGGACGGACACCCCGCCCCTCTCGAAGCGAAAGGAACCACAACATGACCACGATCACCACCAAGGACGGCACCAACATCTTCTTCAAGGACTGGGGTCCGAAGGACGCTCAGCCAATCGTCTTCTCGCACGGCTGGCCGCTCAGCGCCGACGCCTGGGACGCGCAAATGGTCTTCTTCGCCCATCAGGGCTTCCGCACCATCGCCCACGACCGCCGCAGCCATGGCCGTTCGGACCAGGTCTGGGACAATAATAATATGGACCAATATGCCGACGATCTCGCCGAACTGATCGAACAGCTGGATCTCAAGGACGTGATCCTCGTCGGCCACTCGACCGGCGGCGGCGAAGTCACCCGCTATATCGGGCGTCACGGCACCGCCCGCGTCGCCAAGGTCGCGCTGATCGGCGCGGTTCCCCCGCTGATGCTTAAGACCGAAGCCAATCCCGGCGGCCTGCCGCTCGACGTCTTCGACGGCATCCGCAAGGGCACCTTCGAAAACCGGCCGCAGTTCTTCAAAGACCTGACCTTGCCCTTCTACGGCTATAACCGCGACGGCGCGGCGGTCAGCGAAGCGGTGCGCGACGAATTCGTGCGGCAAGGCATGAACGGCGGCCTCAAGGGCCTGCTCGACAGCATCCGCGCCTTTTCGGAAAGCGACTTCAACGAAGACCTCAAGAAGTTCGACAAGCCGACGCTGGTCCTCCACGGCGACGACGACCAGATCGTGCCGATCGGCGCCGCGGCGCTCTCGACCGTCAAGATCGTCAAGCAGGCGGTGCTCAAGGTCTATGAGGGCGGCAGCCATGGTCTGACCGTCACCGAGCAGGATCGGTTCAATGCCGATCTTCTCGACTTCATCAACAGCTGATAAGGAAGAGGCGCGGGCCCCCGACCGCGCCTCCTCACCTCTAAAGGAGACGTGCCATGATTCTCGGTCTGACCATCCCGCAATTCACCACGCTTCACGTGCTGATCAGCTTCGTCGGCATTATCGCCGGCCTCATCGCCCTCCCCGCTTTCGCCCGGGGGCGCATCCTGCCCCGCACGAACGTCATCTTCCTCTGGTTCACGTTGCTCACCAGCCTGACCGGTTTCCTCTTTCCGATCCTTGCCTTCACGCCGGCGCTCGGCACGGGGATCGTCTCGACCTTGGTGCTCGCGATCGCCTTCTGGGCCTGGTACGCCCGCAAGCTCACCGACCGCGCCGCGCCGATCTATGCCGTCACCGCAACGATGGCGCTCTGGCTCAACCTGTTCGTGCTGGTCGTCCAGTCCTTCCTGAAAGTCCCCGCGCTCAATGCGCTCGCCCCCAATGGCACCGAACCGCCGTTCGCCGCAGCGCAGGGCGTGCTGCTGATCGCGATGATCGGCCTCGGCTATCTGGCCTTCAAGGCCAGCCGACGCCCCGCGGCCTGACATCGCCAAAACGACGCAAGGGGCGCCCCGCACGGCGCCCCTTGCGTCGTCAGGTCGAGACTATCTCATACCGGCTTGCACGACCTTCCGTTTACGTTAAGGTTAGCTTCAAACTGTAACCGGAGAGTGATTCATGGCCCTTCCCCCGATTTTCGACCGCCTGCGTCTGCCCGTCATCGGCTCGCCGTTGTTCATCGTGTCGGGTCCGGAGCTTGTTATCGCGCAATGCAAGGCCGGCGTGGTCGGCAGCTTCCCCGCGCTCAACGCGCGCCCTCAGTCGCTGCTCGACGAATGGCTGCATCAGATCACCGAGGAACTCGCCGCGTGGGACCGCGCCAATCCCGATCGCCTGTCGGCGCCCTATGCGGTCAACCAGATCGTCCACAAATCAAACGATCGGTTGCTCGACGACATCGCGACCTGTGAAAAATGGAAGGTGCCGATCACCATCACCTCGCTCGGTGCGCGCGAAGAACTCAATCAAGCGGTGCACGGCTGGGGCGGCATCACGCTCCATGACGTCATCGACGACCGCTTCGCGCGCAAGGCGGTCGAAAAGGGTGCCGACGGTCTGATCCCCGTCGCCGCAGGCGCGGGCGGCCACGCCGGTCGCCAGTCGCCCTTCGCGCTCGTCCAGGAAATCCGCGAATGGTTCGACGGCCCCGTCGCGCTGTCGGGCGCAATCGGCCACGGCCGCTCGATCCTCGCCGCGCAGGCGTGCGGCGCCGACCTCGCCTATATCGGAAGCGCGTTCATCGCGACCGCCGAAGCCAACGCCGATGAGGGCTACAAGAACGGAATCGTCGAAGGTCGCGCCGCCGACATCGTCTATTCGAACCTCTTCACCGGCGTCCACGGCAACTACCTCCGCCAGTCGATCGTCGCGGCGGGGATGGACCCCGAAAACCTGCCCGAAGGCGACCTCAAGACGATGAACTTCGGCTCCGGCGGCAACACCAAGGTCAAGGCGTGGAAGGATATCTGGGGATCGGGTCAGGGCATCGGCCCAGTCACCGCGGTACGCCCCGTCGCCGAATATGTCGCCGAGCTCGAAGCGCAATATCTTGCGGCGCGCCGCGAACTCGAGGCGAAGGTTCGGCTATGAGCTATGCGGACTGTCTCCCCGCCGCTCAACTCAATGGCAAACGGCCCCGTCAGCCAAAGTAACGACGAAACCAACTCCGCTTTTTGGGAATGACTGGCGGCTGACCGGAAAGCCGCACCAGATAATTGCCCAAGATGGCCGCTTGCTGCTTGGTCATAAGAAACCGAAACAAATCGGGGTCGTGCTTCCTGGCCGCTTCCGAAGACTGTACGCTTTCGAGCCGGAGCATTATACGGTCACCCGCATCATGGTGTGTCCAGCCAACCAGTGCCCCAAAACTCTCCATCATCTCGCTCTGCCCCTCACGATTTTCGCGCGGCTGATGCAGGCAGCCCGCGATGACTAGTTACCAGACCTTAGGCGGAATGTCGTTAAACGGTCGAAAGTCCGCGTCGCACGCTACGGACCAAACAGTTTGTCGATAGCCGCATCGAGATAGGGGCGATCGACGAACAATCGCATGGGATCGCGCCGGTTGAGCCAGAAACCCGCGCCGTGCCGGTCAGTCAGCGCACGGCGCGTCGTATCCTGTAGTAGGCGCAGCCGCATCACCGCCGTGCGTCGCGCCAATCGCATGTCGGCTGGCGCCTGTACGGCGAAATGCGCCCTGATCCGTTCAACCCGCGCCGCAACGACATCGCTATAGCCATGGTGCGGTCCGCGATGCAGGGCATGACCCGACCGCAACGCCACAGGTTCGCACGCGGGCAGCATCAACCCGTTGCGTCCGAAATGCTGGAGTGCGAAATTCTCGATCTGTAACTGGTCGAACATCGCCGCCATTTGCGGGCGATGCAGCAGTGAGATCGGGATGAGATGATGGCGTTGAAACCCGGTTTGCGGCGGTGGCGCCCCCTGCCAACCCCGCGTCGGCGTCAATTGTCGCGGCCGAACTCGACGAGCACCCTCGATCGCTGGCCCCTTCCGCCCGTCATCGGCGACACATCGATCCATTCGCCCGCTTCCAGTCCGCGCATCGTCCGCGCGTGGCGAACCGGGCCGTTCAGCATCATGTCGAGCGCCAGCCGCGAAAGCCGCCGGACCATTTCGGCAACCGTCCAGCCACCGGGGATGCGCGCTTCCAGTTCCTGGCCGGCGAAGACCGCCAGCCCCCGCGTCCCGATGCTCGCGCCGTCGTCCGTCTCTTGACGCCGGAACGCGACAAGGTGGAGGACCGGGGGCATGCCGCTGGCCAGCATTTCGGCGATCGACGCCCGAAACTGTGGAGCGTCCGACCATAGGCGCGCGGGTGACCAGAAAATATGGCTGGCGTCGAACAGGTCGATCAACAGCACCATCATCTTGAAAAATTCGCGCATTCGCGTCGGCGTCTCGACCGGCGGCGCTTCCGCTCCATCGCGTTCGATATCGCGCTCCGGGATGAACACCCAGCACGCGCCTTGATCGCGCCATCGTCGGGGCAGACTGGCTGCGAGCAGGCTGGTCGATGGGTGCTCGGGGTCGGAAAGGTCCAGCGCCGCCGCAGCCGCGGGGCCCGTCAGAACGGACACGGCACCGAATGTCAGACGAAAGCAGGGCGTCCCGATCCGCGACACAACGTCAGAATCCGGCGCGCCGACCCGCTCGGGCCGCAGTCCCATATGGCGCAGCGAGGTTTCGAGGCTGTCGTCCGATCCGCCCTGCATCCCGGCCCCGACAATCAGGGCAAAGGGCTCGGGCGGAACCGGCAGGATCAATCTATCGCTATTGCCGACATCCATGGTGTTGCGCGGCCTTTTTTGGATCGCCCTTGCATCGCAAGACTGGCGCCGATGTTCAAACGCTTATTACCGCATGTCGGGAAGTTAACCCCCGCGCGCAAAATCAGATCGCGACCTGGCTTCCCAATTCGACGACACGATTGGTGGGCAGGCGAAAATATTCCATCGCGCTTTCCGAATTGCGCAGCATCCATGCAAACAGCTTTTCGCGCCAGATCGGCATGCCCGGCTTGCTCGCCGCGATCAGAGTCTGGCGCGACAGGAAAAAGCTGGTTTCCAGCATCTTAAACTCGCCGCCACAACTCGTCACGCGCTTCAGCGCATCGGGCACGTCGATGGGCTGCATGAACCCATAGTTGAGGATCAGCCGGTGAAAACCCTGCCCCAGATCTTCCAGCGCGCAATGATTTTCCTCGCGCACGAACGGCACGTCGGCGACTTTGATCGTCAGCAGGATGATCCGCTGATGCAGCACCTTGTTGTGCTTCAGGTTGTGGAGCAGCGCGTGCGGTACGCCGTCGCTGCTCGACGTCATGAACACGGCGGTGCCGGGGACGCGCGTCGCGCTGTTCGCCGCCGATTTGACGAACACCGGAATCGGCATCGCGCCTTCGGCCATTTCCTGCTGCATCAGCTTGCGTCCGCGCGACCAGGTGGTGAGCATCGTGAAGATGATCAGCCCGATCGCCAGCGGAACCCAGCCGCCGTCGGGCACCTTGATCAGATTGGCCCCGAAATAGGCGATATCGACGATGAAGAAGACCGCGAGCACCGGCAGCGCCTTCCACGCGGGCCACTTCCACAGCGTGAAGAGCACGACCGAAAGCAGACAGGTATCGATGAACATCGCCCCCGTCACCGCGATGCCATAGGCGGCGGCAAGATTGCTCGACGACCCAAAGAAGAGGACAAGGATGATAACCATGATCATCAGGAACCAGTTGACCACCGGAATATAGATCTGCCCTGCCGCCGACGCGCTGGTGTGCTCGACGCGCAGGCGCGGGATGAAGCCGAGCTGGATTGCCTGCTGGGTCAGCGAGAAGGCGCCCGAAATCACGGCCTGGCTGGCGATGATCGTCGCGAGGATCGCGAGGATGACGACGGGCACCTGCCACGCGTCGGGCATCATCTGGAAAAAGGGGTCGGCGATCAGGTCGGCGCGCGGTCCCATGTCCGCTTCGAGCACCATCGCCCCCTGCCCCATATAGTTGAGCATTAACGCGGGCAGCACAAAGGCGAGCCAGCTGATCCCGATCGGCCCGCGCCCGAAATGCCCCATGTCGGCATAAAGCGCCTCGGCGCCCGTCACCGCCAGCACCACCGCGCCGAGCGCGATAAAGGCGGTAAATCCGTCGACGTAAAAGAACCGCAGCGCGTTCACCGGGTTCAGCGTTTCGAGGATGATCCCCGGATGGTCGACGATATGGATCAGCCCCAGGATCGCCAGCATCACGAAATAGGCGAGCATGATCGGCCCGAACAGCGCCCCGACCTTGGCCGTGCCATACGCCTGGATCGCGAACAGCCCGATCAGGATCGCCAGCGCGATCGGCACGATATAGGGTTCGAACCCTTTGTTGACATAGCTCAGCCCCTCGGTCGCCGAAAGCACCGACATCGCCGGGGTGATCATGCTGTCGCCATAGAAGAGCGCGGTCGCGAACACCCCGAGCAGGATGATCGGCCACGTCCAGCGCTTCTCGCCCGACGAACGGCTGATCAGCGCCAGCAGCGCGAGGCTGCCTCCTTCGCCCTTGTTGTCGGCCTTCATGATCGTCATCACATATTTGAAGGTGACGACCAGCATCATCGACCAGAAGACGAGGCTGAGCACGCCATAGATATGCAACCGGTCGGGCTCGATCGGATGATGGCCGGCAAAGGTTTCGCGAAATGCGTAAAGCGGGCTGGTGCCGATGTCGCCGAACACGACGCCGACGGCCCCAACGGCAAGCTTCAGCTTGCCGTCGCTATGATGTCCCTGGCCATAATGGGCCGTCTGTTGCGACTCAACAGTCATCGCGGGCCTTTAGACGAGCAAAGGCGGTTGGAATAGCTTTCAAATCAAGACCCATCGGCCGGTGCCGAAGTCGGCGGCAATTGCGGTCCCAACGCCTGACGCAATTGCGCCAGCCGCATCTCGAGGTCGGGCCGCCACGGCGCGTCGGCCGGGCTGCGCGCCAGCAACTGGGTCCACACCGCCTCGGCGCCTTTCAGGTCGCCGCCCTGCGCGAGCGCCAGCCCGGCGAAGAAGGGCGGCGCCGGGTGCGACGGATCGCGCTTCGCCGCCTCGTCGAACGCCAGCGCGGCGGCGGGCGACATCACGCCGCCGCCGTGCGCCGCCAGCGCGTTGCCCAGCCCGACCCACAGGTCGACATTGTCGGGATATTTCTCCAACCCCTTTTCGAGCGTCTGTGCCGCGAGTTCGGTCTTGCCGGTGCGTGCAAAGCCATCCGACATACCAAGCCACTGCGACGCGGGGCCGAAACGGTCGGCCATCCCCTGCCTTTGGTCGGTCAGTGCCTCGCCGAAGCCCTCGGGCTCCACCGCCGCCGCGACCGGCTTGCCCGGCAGTGACGGATGGCCCTGCAACGCATAGCCCGCGAGCCCCAGCATCACCGCCGCCCCCGCCAGCGGCCGCGCCGCGGCGGGCAATTTGCCAAGCCAGAGGATGCCGCCGATCGTCAATGCCGCGGCGAGCAAGACCCAGAACCAGATCATGCCGCGTCCTCCGCATCACTCTCGCCGCGGCGAAACCGGCCGAACGCCAGCCATCCGCCAAGCGCGAGGAACAGCAAGGGCCCAAGCCAAAGAAAGGCCGTCGCCGCATCGAACGGCGGATCATAGCTAACCCAATTGCCATAGCGCGCCACCAGCCAGGTCTTGATCGCGGCGGAGCTCTCACCGGCAGCGATCTTGCTGCGCACCTCGTGCCGCATGTCGCCGGCAAGCGGCGCATCGCTGTCGGCGATCGACTGCCCCTGACAGACGAGGCAGCGCAATTCCTCCATCAAAGCCTTGGCGCGCGCTTCCTGCGCTGGATCCTTGAGCTGCTGATAGGCATAGGGCGCGGGCGGCAGGCGGTCCTGCGCCGCCAGCGGCAGCGCAAGCGCGCCGAGCAGGCAGAGAAGGACGACCCGCAAGCTCACTTCATCGCCTCGAGCTTGGCGACGATCTCGGGCACCTGATCGGCGAGGATCACCCCCTGAATCTGCTCGCGAATGATTCCCTTGCCATCGATCAGGAAGGTTTCGGGCACGCCCGACGACCCCAATGCGATCTGGACACTGCTCTGCATGTCCGACCCGATGCGGTCGAACGGATTGCCATATTCGCGCAGGAACATCGCGACATCGTCGGGCCGGTCGCGGATCGCGATGCCGTCGATCGGCACCCCTGCGGCTTTTAGCGCCTCCAACTGCGGCGCCTCGGCGCGGCACGGGATGCACCAGCTCGCAAACACATTGACCAGCCGCGGCCGGCCATCGGCAAGTTGGCTGCTTTTCAGGCCTTCGAC
Source organism: Sphingopyxis sp. Soil_C_28 (assembly GCF_057657055.1). Classification (NCBI taxonomy): domain Bacteria; kingdom Pseudomonadati; phylum Pseudomonadota; class Alphaproteobacteria; order Sphingomonadales; family Sphingopyxidaceae; genus Sphingopyxis; species Sphingopyxis sp. Soil_C_28. The sequence goes on along the minus strand of NZ_JBDGJE010000001.1, from coordinate 304,191 downwards.
GCCCGCGGTTGCGGGCGGCAGGTCGAACAGCGGCATCGGTTTATTGATCCATTGCGACTCGATCAGCTTTTCGCCCGGAACCGTCAGCCGATAGACAAAGGCGCCGAACAGCAGCCCCATGATCGCGAGTGGAACAAAAAGGACCCAATGCTTCTTCATGGCGCGAAACGTTCCTCGGACTTGCGCGCGCGCCGCGCGCGCCAGATGTTCAGCAACTGCGCACGGCCGAGCAGCGATAGCGAAGCGCCGACCGCGATCAACGCGCCGCCCAGCCAGATCCACCACACCAACGGCTTCCACCACAGCCGGATCTGGTAGCGGTCAGCCCTACCGTCGTCGCTCGTCACCGGCTGCCCCAGCACGGCATAAAGTTGCCCGCCCGGCCGCGTCAGGAGCGCCGCCTCGTTGGTCTCGGTCGGCGCGGTGCCCATCAGCCCCGGAAAAGTCCGCGCCTCGGGCCGCATCGTAAAGCTGGTTCCCGACGATGTCGTCGCAACCAGCGTGCCCTCGATCGCGGTATAATTCGGCCCCGCCACCGGTTTGACCCCGACGAACTTCACGTCGAAATCGCCGACCTTGACCACCTCGCCGGGTGCCGCCGCGACCAGCCGTTCCTTGATGAAGGCGCTCTCGGCGCCCATTCCGGCAAGACACACCGCGACGCCGAAATGCGCGATCACCATGCCCCATGTCGGCAGCGGCGTCCGGCGCAGGTTCCGACCCCACAGGGGCGCCAGACTCGCGACCGCGACGACACCCGCCACCGTCATGCCGAGCAGCGGCAGGATACCGACCTTGCCGCCGAACAGGATCAACGCGAACAGCACGGCCGCGCCGGCAAAGATCGCCAGAGGAAGCCGCGACCACAGCTTCTTGCCATCGTCCTTGCGCCAGCTGAGCAGCGGACCCGCGACCATGACAAGGCAAAGGATCAGCGCGAGCGGACCCGCGACCTTGTTATAGTAGGGCGGTCCCACCGAAATCTTCTCGCCCATCGCCTCGGCGACGATCGGGTAGAGCGTACCGAGCAGGACGAGCGCGAGGATCGTCGTCAGCAGCAGATTGTTGATGACCAGCGAGCCTTCGCGGCTCAGCAACGCGAACTTCTTGCCCTCAGCGACGCTCCCGGCGCGGAGCGCGAACAGCGTCAAAGCGCCGCCGATATAGATCGCCATCAGCGCAAGGAGGAAGGTGCCGCGCTCGGGATCGACCGCAAAGCTGTGAACGCTAGTCAGCAGTCCCGAGCGGACGATGAAGGTGCCGACCATCGACATCGAAAAACCGATCACGGCGAGCATCACCGTCCACGCGCGCAAGGCATTGCGGGTGGCCGTGACCGCAACCGAATGGAGCAAGGCGGCGCCCGCAAGCCACGGGATCAGCGAGACATTCTCGACCGGATCCCAGAACCACCAGCCGCCCCAGCCGAGCTCGTAATAAGCCCAATAGCTGCCCGCGGTGATACCCAGCGTCAGGAAAATCCAGCTGCCGAGCACCCACGGCCGCATCGCGCGGGCAAAGGCCGGGCCGATTTCGCGCGTGATCAGCGCGCCGACGGCGAAGCTGAACGCGACCGACAGCCCGACATAGCCGACGTAGAGCGTCGGCGGATGGAAGGCGAGACCGATATCCTGCAACAGCGGATTGAGCCCCTGTCCATCGGGCGGGGCCACGGGCAAGCGATTGAAAGGATTCGACGAAAACAACAGGAAAGCAAAGAAGCCCAAGCTCAGTGCCGCCTGCGCAGCCAGCGTCGCCACAAGCGTGTCTTCGCGCAGGCGCCGCTCGAAGATCGCGATCAGCCCGCCCGACAGCGACAGGATCATCAGCCAGAGCAGCATCGACCCCTCGTGATTGCCCCACGTCCCTGCAATTTTGAAGATCATCGGCTTCAGGCTGTTGCTGTTACGCGCGACCAGCTCGACCGACATGTCGGAGCGCACGAATAGGGTGATCAGCAAGCCGAACGCCGCCGCGGTGAGCACGCCTTGCGCGACGCTCGCCGGCCGGACAAGTGCCGCCAGATCCTTCGAACCGCCGCGCAGGAACAAAGTCCCGGCGACCAGCGACAGGCACGCGAGCGCCGCGGCGATCCATAGCAGGGCCAGACCGAGTTCGGCGATCATGTCGTTGTCGGCGCCTTCATATTCTTCGGCATATCGCCCATCTGCGGCGGCATATAGCGTTCGTCATGCTTGGCGAGGATGCGGTCGGCCACAAATGTGCCGTCGGCGCGCATCCGGCCGTCGGCGACCATGCCGCTCTCCTCACCGAACAGGTCGGGGACGATGCCCTTATATTCGACCGGGACCGATGCCTTGCCATCGGTCGCGACAAAGCGGATCGTCAGGCCGTCGGCTTGGCGCTTGATGCTGCCCTTGGCGACCATGCCGCCCAGCCGCATCGGCTCGTCGACAACCGCCTTGCCGTCCTTGATCTCGACCGGGGTCCGAAAATAGGCGGCCTCATCGCGCAGCGCGCTGGCCGCGAGTACACCCGCACCCGCAACGCCGCCGAGCGCGACCAGCGCCAGAATCAGCCGTTGATGCTTGGCCTTCACTTACGATCCTTTCGCAGCGCATCACTGCGTTTTTCGGCCTTTTCCATCGCGCGCCAGCTCGTCAACAGCACCGCCCCGGTCAGCACGACCGTCAGCCCATAGGCCGCGGCGACAAATGCCCATTGCCCGCCCCCGCTGATTACCCCCGTCACGCCTCAAATCCCCTCGTCGTCGGCCAGCCGCCGCAATCGGGCCGCAACGCGATTGTCGGCGATAATCCGCCGCATCCGCATCAGCACGATGGCGCCGAATAACAGCGAAAAACCCAATACGGTCAAGCCCAATGGCCACAGCAACGCACCGTCGATGCTCGAACCGCCCAAGGTGATGCTCGGCCCCTGATGCAGGCTGTTCCACCACACGACGCTGCGGTTGATGATCGGAATATTGATCGCGCCGACCAGCGCATAGATAGCCGCGCCGCGCGACAGCGAACCGCCCTGCCTTTGCCCCTCATCGCCATTGGTCAGCGCGATGAAGCCAGCATAGAGGAATAGCAGGACCAGCATCGAGGTCATCCGCCCGTCCCATTCCCACCAGGTTCCCCAGGTCGGGCGGCCCCAGATCGATCCGGTCGCGAGGCACAGCGCGCAAAACAGCATCCCCGGCACCGCGATCGCGCGTGCGGCGATGCCCGAAAGCGGATGCCGCCAGACCAGTTGCACCAATCCGGTGATCGCGAGCGCGGTCCAGCCGCCCATGCCGAGCCACGCCGACGGCACATGAACATAGAGAATGCGTGCGGTTTCGCCCTGCTTGTAATCGCCCGGGACCATCGCGAGCCCGGCCCAGCCGCCCGCGAGCACGAGCAACAGCCCGATACCGAGCAGCCAAGGCGTCAACGGCTTGGCAATCGCCAGAAAGCGAGTGGGATTGGCATAGGCGTGCATCGGTTTCGCGTCGTCCTTAGGCGAGCGGGCCAAGAGGGTCCAGCAATTTGCCCGGCGCGACCCGGCGGTTCTTCTCTTGCCGCCGCGCCTCGCAAGGTCAAGCCCCTGACCAGTATCTCCTCGTCACCCCAGACTTGATCCGTCAGCCTTCCGGCCGCGTCCATATCCAGCTTCCGGTCACCGCGGCGGCGGCCACCGGAGCCATCACCCACGGCCAGGGTGAAAGGACGGCGGCCAACACGATGCTGAATGCAAAAGCGGCCGTCGCGGCGACCTTGCCCTTGCGGCTGATCGCCCCTTTCTCGCGCCACGCAACGATATGATGCCCAAAATGCGGATGCGTCAGCAGCCAGTTTTCGAGCTGCGGCGACGAGCGGGCGAAGCAAAAGGCAGCGAGAATGACGAACGGCACCGTCGGCAGCAACGGCAGGAAGGCGCCGATCGCGCCAAGCCCCAACGACGCCCAGCCTGCGACCAGATAGAAATGCCGTTTCATCAAGGGCTGGCTTAGCGGAAATCAAATCCCGCGCCAGCCCTCGATGCGGATTAGCCGCGCCCGATCAGCTTCTGCGCCATCCGGTCGGCGACCGACGACGCGGGCGTGCCGCTCGCCTTGCTCTCGGCCCAGATTTCGGCAAGCCGCCCCGGGATCAGATGGATACGGCTCTCGACTTCCTCGCGGCTGCCCTGCCCCAGATATTCGAGCGCAACGTTGATGATCCCGCCCGCGTTGATCACATAATCGGGGGCATAGGTGATGCCGCGGTCATGGATGCGCTGGCCGTCGGCCGCGGTCGCGAGCTGGTTGTTCGCGCCGCCCGCGACGATCGGTACACGCAGCTTTTCGATGCTCGCCTCGGTCAGGATCGCGCCGAGTGCGTTGGGGCTCAGCACATCGGCCTCGATCTCCATGATCGCCGCCGAATCGGCCAGCTCTGCACCCAGTTCGTCGGCCAGTTGCTTCGCGCGTGCCAGATTGACGTCTGCAAGCGTGAGCTTCGCGCCCTCGGCCGCCAGCCGCCGCGCGACCCCGCCGCCAACGCTGCCGACGCCCTGGATCGCAATCCGCACACCCTTCGCGCTGTCAGTCTTCAGCCCTTCGCGAATCGCCGCCTTGATGCCGAGGTAGACGCCGAGCGCGGTCAGCGGACCGGGATCGCCGCCCGCTTCGCCGCTCGCCACCGGCAGTCCGCTGACATGCTTGGTGTGCTTCGAAATCTGGACCATGTCGGCGTCGGTGATGCCGACATCCTCGGCGGTCACGTAAGCGCCGCCCAGCGATTCGACCGCGCGGCCGAACGCCGCGAGCAGTTCGGGGGTCTTCGCGGCGCCTTCATCCGCGAGAATCACGCCCTTGCCGCCGCCCATCGGCAGACCCGCCATCGCATTTTTGTAGCTCATCCCGCGCGACAGGCGCAGCGCGTCGGTAATCGCCGCCGCGCGCTGCGGATAATGCCAGTAACGCACACCGCCCGCGCCGGGGCCGAGGTGGGTCGAGTGAACGGCGATAACCGCCGTCAGCCCGCTGGCGCGATCGCGGAACATATGGACATGTTCATGATCGTCGAAATCGGCGAAATCCCAGACAGCGGACATTGGCTCAATCCTCGCATTATAAAATTACACTACGGCGTAATAATGCAACGAGCGAAACGAGTCACCCCAAAAGCGTCTATGCGTGAAGATAGAGAAAATGGGGCGACCAACGGGGCTCGAACCCGCGACCTCCGGTACCACAAACCGGCGCTCTAACCAACTGAGCTATGGTCGCCACATAAGCGAAGAGCGGCGCACGAAGCGCCCTCGACAGCGCGCGGCGAATAGGCGCGCATCCCCCCGCTCGTCAAGCATTGTTCGCACGCGCTTCCCTGCTAAAAAGCGCGCTATGGCTGGGAACGAACATGTCGACATGACGACCTCGGGCGCCGACCGCACCGCGGAGCGGCTCACCGCCGTCCCCGGCATCCGCCGAGCGCCGACGCCGAAGCTGCAACAGTTCATGCTGCCCGGCTTCCTCGATGCCGAAACCTGCGCCGCACTGATGGCCCAGATCGACCGCGACGTGCGGCCCTCGACGATCGCCGACCCGAACGGCGACGACGCCTTTCGCACCAGCACGACCTGCGACCTCGACCATCGCGATCCGATCGTGATCGCGGTCAACAACCGCCTTCACGACCTCACCGGCATCCCGCGCGAATATGGCGAGCCGATGCAGGGCCAGCGTTACGACGTCGGACAGGAGTTCAAGGCGCACACCGATTATTTCGACCCGCACGGTGCCGATTGGGAAACCTATTGCGCGATACCGGGGCAACGCAGCTGGACGTTGATGATCTATCTCAACGAACCCGAAGCCGGCGGCGCGACGCGCTTCCTCGCAACGGGCAAGATGCATCAACCCGAGGCGGGCAAGCTACTCGCATGGAACAATGTCCATCTAGACGGCACCGCGAATCCGAACACGCTTCATCACGGGATGAAGGTGCGCAAGGGGCGCAAATATATCATCACGAAATGGTTTCGCGAACGCCCGTGGCCGTGGGCCGAGGGGGAGCTGGCCTAGAACCAGCTCCCGCCAGCGTCTTACTTCACCAGCCGATACTGGAAATTCAGCGTCAGCGTGTTGCCGACCTGACCCGGCTCGACCGGGGTTGCTTTCGCCGAACCGGCGTCCATCGCCATGCGGACCATCGGCATCGGCGGGTTCGGGCCGAAGCTGCCGCCTTCGCTGATCGAAACCAGCTCGACGCCCCGGAAGCCGGCAAGACGCGCATAATCCTGCGCCTTGGCTTCGGCCGCCTTGATCGCGGTGTCACGTGCGCCAACCAGCTGCGCGTCAGGGTCCTTCATGCCGAACGACGGTCCGTCGATATTGGTGCCACCGGCGGCAACCAAGGCGTCAAGCAGCGGACCGACATCGGCGATCTTCGAAGTCGTCGCGCGGACCGTATTCGACACCTGATAACCGAGGAAGCGCGGCGGCTGGCCGGGAGTCTGGTTACTATAGTCATATTGCGGCGACAGGTTGATGCCGCTCGTCTGGATATCCTCGGCCTTGATGCCGCGCGCCTTTACAGCGGCGATCAGCTTGTCCATCGCGGTCGCATTGGCGCGCATCGCCTCGACCGCGGTCGGTGCGGTCGTCGTCACGCCGGCGCCCACGGTCGCCTGGTCGGGACGCGAACGCACTTCCTCGCTGACCGAGAAGGACAGGATCGGACCCTGGGTCGTAGCTGCTGTCACCGTCGAACCTCCCTGCTGCGCAAGCGCGGGCGTTGCCGCCATCAGCGCCAGTCCGGTTGCCATAACGGCGAACAATTGCTTCGTCATTTCATTCTCCTGTGAACCGGGGTTCCGGCCGTTTCTGATCTCCGCCCCGTAACGCAGACGGAGCGAACCCGTTCCGGCCTTTGCGCGGACGGCGCTTGCATGATGCTGAACGCGCCGGTAGCGAGCCGTTCATCATGGCAGCACCGATTTTATCTTTTGAGGGCCTTGGCCTTGTGCAGGGCAGCGGCTGGCTGTTCCAGGATCTCGACATCTATGTCGGCGAACGTGACCGGCTGGCGCTGATTGGCCGCAACGGCGCGGGCAAGACGACCTTGCTCAAGCTGCTCGCCGGACAGATCGACGCCGACAAGGGCAAGCGTGTGATCGTCCCGGGCACGCATGTCGTGATGCTCGAACAGGAACCCGATTTCTCGTCATTCGCTACGCTGATGGATTTCGCGATCGCTGCACCCGATGCGCCAGAGGAATATGAGGTCGCCGCCATCGCCGACCAGCTCGGCATCGACATGTCGCGCACCGCTGCCAGCGCCTCGGGCGGCGAACGCCGCCGCGCCGCGCTCGCCCGCGCGCTCGCGCAGAACCCCGATGTGCTGCTGCTCGACGAACCGACCAACCATCTCGACCTCGCCGCGATCGACTGGCTTGAAAGCTGGCTCGCTCGCTACACCGGCGCCTTCGTCGCGATCAGCCACGACCGCACCTTTCTGACGCGCCTGACGCGCCAGACTTTATGGCTCGACCGCGGCAGCATCCGCCGCAAGGAAATCGGCTTCGGCGGTTTTGAGGAATGGAGCGACGCAATCGCCGCCGAGGAAGTGCGCGCCGCCCAGCGCCTCGATTCGAAACTGCGGCTCGAGGCGCATTGGCTCGAACGCGGCGTCACCGCGCGCCGCAAGCGCAATCAGGGCCGGCTTGAAAAGCTCAGGGAAATGCGCGCAACCCGCGCCGCGATGATCGGCGGCCCCGGCGTCGCGAAGCTCGGCCTCGCCAACGACGATGTGCGTTCGAAATCGGTGATCGTCGCCGAGGGCGTGTCGAAAAGCTTCGGCGACCGCATAATCATCAAGGATTTCGATTTCCGCGTCCAGCGCGGCGACCGCATCGGCATTGTGGGTGCGAACGGTGCGGGCAAGTCGACGTTGCTCAAGCTTCTGACAGGCGAGATCCAGCCTGACAAAGGCAAGATCATCCTTGCCCCGACGCTCGACGGCATCGTCATCGACCAGCAACGCAGCCTGATGTCGCCCGACAAAACCGTCCGCGACATCCTCGCCGACGGCGGCGACTGGGTCGAGGTGCGCGGCGTCAAAAAACATATCCAGGGCTATCTCAAGGAATTCCTGTTCGATCCCGGCGTCATGGAGGCCAGCGTCGGCGCATTATCGGGCGGCGAGCGCTCGCGCCTCCTCCTCGCACGCGAATTCGCCCGCGAATCGAACCTGCTCGTCCTCGACGAACCGACCAACGACCTCGACCTCGAAACGCTCGACCTGCTTCAGGAAGTGATTGCCGACTATGCCGGCACCGTCCTTCTCGTCAGCCACGACCGCGACTTTCTCGACCGCACCGTCACCGTCACGCTCGGCCTCGATGGATCGGGCAAGGTCGACATCGTCGCGGGCGGCTATGCCGACTGGGAGGCGAAACGGACCAAGCCGAATACGGTAAAGACCAAGGCCCCCGGTGCCGCCCCGCCCCCGCCGCCAACCGCACGCAAGAAGCTCAGCTACAAAGACCAGCGCGACTACGATCTCCTCCCTGTCCGGATCGAAGAGATCGAAGCCGAGATGACAAAGGCCGAGATCGAACTCTCCGACGGTAACCTGTTCGTTCGCGACAATGCCCGCTTTAATGCGCTGACCGCAAAACTCGATACATTGCGCGCAGAAAAGGCGGCCGCCGAGGATCGGTGGCTGGCGCTGGCGGAGGAAGTCGAGGGCTTGGCCTGACGCCGCTTCGTCATCTTGCTCCTGTCTTCTCTTTCAGCGATGCCATGACCGCTAACGACCAATTGCGGACATAGGATCCTCCCTGTGGCGAAGCCATGGGGAGGTGGCAGCGCGAAGCGCTGACGGAGGGGCGATGGAGCCGACGTTGCCGCCCCTCCACCATCCGCTTCGCGGACGGTCCCCCTCCCCATCGCTGCGCGACAGGGAGGATGAAAAGGTCCGCTTCCCACCCCAAAGCGGACGCCTGCTCCAGCGCCGCCCCTCACTCTGTCCCGTAAAAGCGCGCCAGCCGATCGAGCGCCAACCCCAGCACCAGCTTTCCCGACCGCGCGGGCCACCCCAACGCCTTCTCCGCACCCCCGATCCCTTCGCCGCCGCAGATCACGCGCCAGCAAATATCGGCCAGCCCCGGCCCCACGGCCTCGAGCGCGGCATGAAACCGCCGATGCGCATCGATCCGCGCCAGCGACGCATCGGACGCCCGCGCACCGCCGCGGCTTTTTCCCGGTGGCGCGGCATCCCAGCACATCGTCACCCGCGCCGACAGTCCGGCCCGCTCATAATCTTCGCGCAGCTTTTCACCTGCACCCAACTGCATCGCCGTCAGCATTCCGCGCGATGCCAGCCAGGCGATCGGGCTTTCGCCGACGTTGACCGTGACATGCCGCATCACCTGCGGCCCCGCCTTGCCTGGATCGATGCGGTCGTCGGGGTGGAGGCGGGTTTCGAGGCGGCGTGCGGTCATGCGATTCTCCTTGGCTTGCACGCCGCACTTGACACTGGAATATTTTGTAGGAAAGAAGAAACCGATTTGGTTATTTGAAGGTTTGGCAATGATCAACAGCATCCGCTCCGTCCGCCGCGCCAAGGGCCTGACGCTCGAAGAAGTCGGCCAACGCTGCGTCCCGCCGACCACCGCGCAAACGATCGGCCGCCTCGAAACAGGGACACGCACCCTCTCGCTCGGCTGGATGAACCGCATCGCCGCCGCGCTCGGCGTCGACGCCGCCGAGCTTGTGCAGCTCCCGCAGGATACTCAGCTCACGATCACCGCGCACCTCGGCGCCGAAGGTGCGCTCGCGCCCACGCGGGTCGAGCAAGCCCTCACCGCGCGTCCCGGCGAGGACATGGTCGCAATACGGGTCACCTCGTCGATCGGCGACTATCGCGCCGGCGACGAAATCTGGTGCCGCCGGATCGAGGGCGACTGGACCAGCGCGCTCAACCGCGACCTGCTTGTCCCGCGCCCCGCCGGCCGTTTCTTCTTTGCGCGCCTGCTCAACGTCGATGGCGAAAAGCTCCACCTGCTGCCGCTCGGCACCGGCCAGCGCCAGCAGGTCGTCAGCAACCCGCCATGGGCAGCCGTCGCCGTCCGCCTGCTCCGCACGCTCTGAGTGTCCGTCGCAACACCCTTGCGCGTCCTGTCGATCGCCACCCTCTTCCCCGACGCCGCGCGGCCCAACTTCGGCCTGTTCGTCGAGAAAAGCCTGCGCGCGCTCGCCGCTCAGCCCGGGATCGAGCTCACTGTCGTCGCACCCGTCGGGCTGCCACCGTTCCCGTTCTCGCTTCACACACGCTATCGTGCGCTCCGCGACCTGCCGCAAAGCGAACAATGGAACGGCCTGACCGTCCTCCGCCCGCGCTTTACGCTGATTCCGCGCTACGGCGCCCGCTTCAACCCGATGCAAGTTGGCCGCGCGGTTCTCACGGCCGTGCGCAGGCAGAAATTCGACGTGATCGATGCGCAATTCTTCTACCCCGATGGCCCCGCCGCGATGCGCGTCGCGGCAACGCTCGGCCTGCCCTTCTCGGCCAAGGCGCGCGGCGCCGATATCAGCCACTTCGGCCATGACCCGGCGACACGCTCGCAGGTGATCGAGGCGGCCGAGAAGTCCACCGGCCTGCTCGCTGTCTCCGAAGCGATGCGCGACGACATGGCCGCAATCGGCATCGATCCGGCCAAGATCGCCGTGCACTATACCGGCATCGACACCGCGCGCTTCCATCCCGGCGACCGTGCGGCAGCACGCGCTGCGCTTGGCATGGACGGCGCGCCCGCGCTCCTCACCGTCGGCGCGCTTATCCCGCGCAAGGGGCAGGCGCTCGTGATCGAAGCCCTGCCGGCGCTACCCGGCGTCGACTATTGGCTCGCCGGCGCGGGCGGAGAGGAAGGCCGCTACCGCGCGCTCGCGCGGAAACTCGGCGTCGAAACGCGTGTTCGTTTCATGGGTCCCGTCGCAAACGCCGACCTCCCCCAGCTCTATCGGGCGGCCGATGCGGTCGTCATGCCCTCGGCCAGCGAAGGCCTGGCCAATGCGTGGGTCGAAGCGCTGGCCTGCGGCACACCCATTGTCATCAGCGATGCGGGCGGTGCCGCCGAACTGGTAACCGCGCCGGTCGCAGGACGGATCGCCGAGCGCACAACCGATGCGATTGCGGCGGCGGTGCGGACCATCCTCGCAAACCCGCCCTCACCCTCGGACGTAGCGGCCAGCCTTGGTGGCCGGTTCGACTGGGATCGCAACGGCCGCGAACTCGCCCACCATCTTCGCCGCTGCGCGGGCCGCTAGATACGGCAACGCCGGCCCACCTCGAAAGGGGACCGGCGCAGATTTTACCGAGATGGAGCGGCCTCAGACGACCGCGCCGTCATCCTTGCGCTCGACGCGCTCGCCGCCGTCCATTCCCGAGGTGGTGCGCGGCACGAAACTGTGCGGGCCGACCTTCAGCCACACCAGCACCGGGGTCGACATCAGCACCGAGGAATAGCCGCCGATAAACACGCCGAACAGCATCGCCGCGGTAAAGCCGAAAATCACGTCCGGGCCAAAGAGCAGCAACATGCCGAGCGCCAATACCATGGCGACCGTCGTCATGACGGTACGCGAGAGCGTTTCGTTGATGCTGAGATTGAGGAGCGGAACGATCTCCATCTTGCGGTATTTTTTCAGATTTTCGCGAATGCGGTCGTACACGACGATCGTGTCGTTGAGCGAATAGCCAACGATCGTCAGCAGCGCCGCGACGCTGTTCAGGTCGAACTGCATCTGCGTCACCGCGAACAGGCCGAACGTCAGCGACACTTCGTGAAACAGGCGGCCCAGCGCACCGACACCGAACTGCCACTCGAAACGTATCCAGATGTAGATCGAAATGCCGAGGATCGCGAGGCCCAGGCTGATCGCGCCGGTTCGTATCAATTCGCCCGACACCTTGCCCGACACCGTTTCGACCGAACCGGTCTTCGCGGTCGGGAAGGCTTTTTGAATGCCCGCCACCAGCTGCTGCCCCGCGCGCTCGGCGGCGGACTTGTCGCCATCGGGAAGCGCGGTGCGGATCGAGACCGCCTTGTCCGATCCGAACTGCTGGATCGTCGCTTCGCCAAGGCCGATGTCGCCGACCTTCTCACGAATTTCGTCGATCGGCGGCATCGCCTGGGTGAATTCGACGCGGACCGACTGGCCGCCGACGAAGTCGACACCCAAGTTCAGGCCCTTCACCGCGACCAGCGCGATCGACACCGCCACGAGGAAAAAGCTCATGAAGGAGGCGACTTTCCGCCAGCGCAGGAAGTCGATATTGGTGTCGTCAGGAACGAGTTTCAGCAAGCGCATCGTTTCGCTCCTTTAAATGTTGATCGACGTCGGACGCGCCGTGCGCAGCCAATGGGCGACGAACATGCGGGTGACAGTGACGGCGGTAAAGACGCTGGTGATGATGCCGATGGTCAAGACCACCGCGAAGCCCTTGATCGGGCCCGAGCCGAACCAGAACATCAATGCGGCGGCGATGACGTTGGTAACGTTCGCGTCGAAAATCGCCCGGCTTGCTTCGGAATAACCCAGTTCGACAGCCTGGAATATCTTTCGCCCGCGCTTCAACTCTTCGCGTATGCGTTCGTTGATCAGCACATTGGCATCGACCGCAGCACCGATGGTCAATACGAAGCCTGCGATCCCCGGCAGAGTCAGCGTCGCGTTGAACGCCGCCATCGTCGCGATAATCAGGAAGACGTTGAAAGCGAGCGCGATACAGGCATAGACGCCGAAGCGGCCATAGACGACGAGCATCAGCACCAGCACCGACACGGTCGCGATGATGCCGGCGATCGCGCCCTTGCGGATCGAGTCGGCACCCAGCTCCGGGGTCACCGTACGCTCTTCGACAACGGTCATCTTCACCGGCAGCGCGCCCGAGCGCAGCGAAATCGCCAGCGCATTGGCGCTTGCAACGCTGAAGCTCCCCGAAATCTGCGCACTGCCGCCCAGGATCGGCTCGTTGATCGACGGCGCCGACAGCACTTTTCCGTCGAGCACCATCGCGAAACGTTTGCCAACGCTCTGCGCCGTGACCTTGGCAAAGGTGCTTGAACCGCCCGAATCGAAGCGGATGGAAACGACCGGCTGGTTGTTCTGCGGGTCATAGCTTTGCTTGGCATCGATCAGCTGTTCGCCGCTGATCATCACCTGACGGCGCAGCACCTCGAACGCAGCACCGCTGCCCTCACCCTCGGCGTAAGGCACGATTTCGCTGCCCACGGGAACGCGGCCGGCGGCCGCTTCTGCCGGGTCGGCGTTGGCATCGACCATGCGGAATTCAAGCCGCGCGGTCTTCCCGATGAGTTCTTTGAGCGCCGCTGGGTCCTGCAGGCCGGGCACCTGAACGACTACACGATCGGTGCCTTGACGGATGATCGTCGGTTCGCGCGTCCCAAGCGCATTGACTCGTTTGTCGATGATGTCGCGCGCGGTATCCATGGCGTTCGCCACCGCCTGCGCCTGACCGGCGCTGGTCGGCGTCATCACGATCCGCTGCGAATCGATGACGTTGATGCTCCAGTCGCGCTGCCCCGTCAGTCCGGCGCCCTGCGTCTCGCTAAAAAGCCGCTCGCGCGCGGCGTCGAGCTTCGTCTGATCGCGAACGAGGAAGCTGATCTTGCCGCCCGCCGTCGAAAGCTCGCCGATCGCGATATCGTCGTCGGGCCCACTCTGCCCACGCATCGCCGTCCGCACGGTCTTTTCCATATTGCCCAGTTGCGTCTTGCGAAGATCGACGATGTCGGCCTCGAGCAGCAGATGGCTGCCGCCGGCAAGATCGAGGCCCAGATTGACCTTCGCCTGCAGGAAGGATGGCAGGCTATCCACCGTCTTTTCCGGCAGAAAGCTGGGGATGGAGAAGATGATACCGAGCAGCAGAATGATGCTGATGCTGATGGTCTTCCAGCGCGGGAAATCGAGCATGGTCTAAGGTCCGATAGCAAGAGCGGGACCGCGACGCGCGCGGACCCCGCCGCGTCAGTCGTTGGCGGGCTTGCCACCGGGCTGCAGAACGTCGGCGAGCGTCGCCTTGACGACCTTGATCTTGACGCCCGGCGAAATTTCGACGTCGGCGTAATCGTCATCGACGCGCGTGACTTTGCCGACGATGCCGCCGCCGGTCACGACCTGATCGCGCGGCTTCACCGCGGCGATCTTGGCGCGCTGTTCCTTGGCGCGCATCTGCTGCGGGCGGATCAGGAAGAACCAGAACACCGCGAAGATCAGCAGATAGGGAACCAGCATCAGGAAACCGGCAGCCCCGCCGCCCGATCCGGCCGCCTGGGTCAGAAGCAATTGCGTCGACATGAGTGAAAAACTTTCCGTTCGGTGGCAGCGCCAATTCCCCTTGCGGAACCGGCGCGCGAATATGGCGCGGCGCCTATCACGCAGGGAACCGGCGCGCAACCGGTCGTGCGCGCGCCTCCCCGCGCCCCAGGCCAGGAACCTGGGCAAGCGCCGCCGAAATGGGAATGATGCCCGCCATATCAAGCCCGCGACATCTTTGCTGCATAACGGGCCATCCCCGCTTGCATCCCCCGCCAACCCGCGCTAGGGGCCTCGCCTGCCCAACAGGGCCGGTCGGGACGTAGCGCAGCCTGGTAGCGCATCACACTGGGGGTGTGGGGGTCGGAGGTTCGAATCCTCTCGTCCCGACCAATTTTAACGCCGATAAGCGGCGCAGCCGTTACCCAAAGGCAAGGACCGATGCAGGCAAGCGTGCTGATCGTGATCGCCGCCTTCCTCACATCTATAGTGTCTGGCGTTTTCGGGATGGCCGGCGGCATCATCTTCATGGGCGTGCTGACCTGGCTGCTGCCTGCCGCGTTCGCGCTGGCGCTCCACGGTGTCATCCAGTTCGCTTCGAACATGTGGCGCTTCCTGATCCATCGGCGACACGTCGCCTGGTCAGTCCTCCTCTGGTTCGGGCTCGGATCGGCTGCCTCGCTCGGCTTTTTCTCGTTGGTGTTCTTCGCGCCAACCAAATTCCTTGTTTTCCTGGGTTTGGGCCTGACGCCGATCCTCGTCTGGCTGCCCGAAAGATGGCTGCGGCTCGACGCGAGCAATCGCTGGCACGCGATCGGCGGAGGCTTCGTCTCGAACGGCCTGTCGCTCGTATCGGGGGTGTCGGGCCCGGTGACCGATCTCCTGTTCGTGAACACCGCGCTCAATCGCCATCAGGTCGTCGCGACCAAGGCGGTGATGCAGGCGATGGGCCACGCCTCGAAGATCCTCGTCTATGGCGGCCTGCTGCTGGGCGCCTCGGCGCGCGAGGCGATCGCACTGCCTGCGACCCTCATCGCGGTTGCGGCGTCGATGGCGGGTATCACCGTTGGCGGCTATATTCTCGACCGGATCAGCGACGCGCAGTTTCGCAGGAGCCGTCGCTGGATCGTGACCGTCGTTGGCGCCGCCTTTCTGTTTCAGGCAGTCCGGATCGCGCTGGCCTGAGCGCGGCGGGGCGAGCCAAAACCGCCCCGCACGCCGGTTAGTTCGCGTCCTGCGGTGCGTCCTCTGGCGCTTCAGGCGACGGCGGCGCAGCGCGGGCATTGCGCATCGCTTCCAATTCGGACTTTTCGATCGCGCCGTTGCCGCTCGAATCAACATGCTTGATGAAGGCGTCGACCTTTTCGGGTGAGGCCATGGTCGGATCGCCCTGCCGCTGCGCCCGCATTTCGGCCATTTTGGTGATCTCGGCCTTGTCAAGCTTGCCGTCGCCATTGCTGTCCAGCATCGCGAAGATGCGACCGCCATCCTGCGGCGGCTGCGCGGCTGCGATGCCCGGCACAGCGAGGCCGATCGAAGCGGCAATCATCGTCAATTTCTTCATTCCATGTCCTTTGGTCATATCGGCAAACGCGCCGGGACGCCCCGGCGCGGACATGGCAGCTTGCATGCCGTAAAACCATGCCGGCGGCTTCGGCTCGTCACGGTTTCAGCACGACCTTGCCCACCACCTCGCGGCGTTCGAGCATCGCAAAGGCCTCGCGCCAATCGGCAAGGTCGAGCGCCGCGTGGAGATGGGGCCGAATCTTCCCATCCGTCGCCAGCGCATCGATCGCCGCGACATTCTCCGCGCCGCGCTCGGGAAAACGCCGACCATATTCGCCCGCGCGCACGCCGACGACCGAGAAGCCCTTGATGAGCGGCATATTCACCGACACCTCCGGAATGCGCCCCGACGCAAAGCCGACGACGAGCAGCCGGCCGCCAAAGGCAATACAGCGCGTCGATTCGTCGAACACATCACCGCCGACGGGGTCAAACACCACATCGGCGCCCCGTCCCCCTGTCCGCGCCTTCACCGCATCGCGAAAACCCGGTTCGGCGGCGATCAGTTCGTCGGGGGCGTACAGGTCCGCAATCGCATCGCGTTTCGCCGCGCTGCTTGCCGCGGCGATCACGCGCGCACCCAGCGCCTTTGCCAGATCGACCGTTGCCAACCCGACACCGCCCGCCGCACCGTGGACAAGCACCCACTCGCCGGGTTCCACCCGCGCAGCGCGGACAAGCGCGACATAGGCCGTGAGATAGGCGACACCATAGGCCGCGGCCTCGTCCCACGACAGCCGTTCGGGCTTGCGCCGCAACGCCCGGGCCGGCACGGTGCAACATTCCGCCATCGCCCCGAACCGGTTGCCGCCGATCACCGCATCACCAACCATCCAGCCCGTCACGCCGTCGCCCAGCGCATCGATTTCACCCGCGAACTCCAGCCCCGACACGAAGGGCAGATCGGGCTTCAGTTGATATCCGCCGCCCGTCATCAACAAATCGGGAAAATTCACCGCCGCGGCCCGCACCCGTATCCGCACCTCGCCCGCTCCGGGCTCGGGAACCGGCACGTCGGCGATCGCAGCGCCCGCATGATCGGGCAGTAGCTCGCGCACCTGCAAAGCCCGCATGGTGAAAAGCCTTTCCTACAATATCCCTATATGGTTCGTTCACTTGGTTCAACAAACTACAGGAGCGAATCATGCCAAGACCTGACCTATCCACATCCGCCGCCGACACGCTGATCGAAAGCGTCATCGACCGCGAAGGCCGATATGTAAACCACCCCGCCGACCGCGGCGGTCCGACCTGCTGGGGGATTACCGAAGCCGTCGCGCGCGCCCAGGGCTATGCCGGCGCAATGCGGGATCTGCCGCGCAGCGAGGCCGCGAATATCTATCGCCGTCTTTATTGGCTGCGTCCGGGCTTCGACAAGGTCGCGCTCCGCGCGCCGAAAATCGCCGCCGAGCTATTCGACACCGGCGTCAACATGGGCACCGGCACAGCGGCGGGCTTCCTCCAGCGCGCGCTCAACGCCCTCAACCGCGCCGCGCGCGATTATCCCGACATTGCCATCGACCGCGACATCGGCCCGCGTACCCTAGCGGCGCTCGACGGCTTTCTGAAAGCGCGCGGCAAAGGCGGCGAGACGGTGCTGCTGCGCGCGATGGAGGCACTGCAGGGCGAACGCTACATCGCGCTCGCCGAACGCCGCCCCAGCCAGGAGGCGTTTCTCTACGGCTGGCTCGCCAACCGGATCGGCCAGCCATAATCCCGGAAAGCATGTGAATCGCGAGTGAAGTTGTGAGGATTCTCTAGCAAAAAGGAAAATCGCCATGAGCATCATCGAAGGCCTGATCGGCCCGATCGCCAAGCTGATCGACAAGATCATCCCCGACCCCGAAGCACGCGACCGCGCCAAGCTCGAACTGCTCAAAATGGAGGGCAGCCAGGAAATGGAAGCGATCCGCACCCGGATGACCGCGATCGTCGCCGAAGCGAACAGCGCCGACCCCTGGACCAGCCGCGCGCGGCCAAGCTTCCTCTACGTCATGTATGCGCTGCTGCTGTGGGCCATCCCAATGGGCCTGATCGCCGCCGCACGGCCCGAAATGGCCAAGGGCATCGCCGAGGGGATGAACGCTTATCTCGCAGGGATTCCGGAGTCGCTCTACGCGCTCTTTGGCACGGGGTATCTGGGTTACACGGCAGCGCGAGCGTGGGGGAAAGCAAAGGGGCTCGAAGGCTAAGGCTCCAATCCCGTTCGTGTCGAGCGAAGTCGAGGCCCCGTCGGGGTGGCGCCGCGTCGAGAGCCATCTCGACTTTGCTCGATCCAAACCGACCTAGGAGGCCGTGCCTTCCACTACCCCGGCCAAATTCGCCAGCGAGCTATTCAGCCCCTCGATATGGTCCTTCGCCGAAATCCCCGGCGGCACATGATGCGCGTCGATCGTGACCAATGTACCGCCGCTCTTTCGTGACAGATACCAGTGCATCGCCATCGTCCCCGAAAAACGCGGATCGTCGGACACGAATTCGACCTGCCACACTACAAGCCGCCCGTCGTCGAGTGTCGGAATATAAACTTCCACAACATCGCTATCGTCGTCGCTCTTGGTCTCGACATCGGCATCGTCGAAGGTCAGCCGCATCAAAAAGCCGCCGCCCGCGCGCAGGTCGACATGCTCGAACGTCCCCGTCGCCCCCTCGGGCGGCAGCCATCGCGCGAGCTTCGCTTCGCTGGTGAAGGCCGCGAAGACATCGACCAACGGCGCCGCGATCATGCGTTCGGCATGATCGATACGGCGCGTCTTTTTGGTCGGTTTCAAGCGAGCGCGGCTTTAACCGCCGCCACGGCGTCATTCGCCGCGCCGCCGTTCGGTCCGCCGCCTTGCGCCATGTCGGGCCGCCCGCCGCCGCCCTGCCCGCCAAGCGCCGTAACCGCGGCCTTGACGAGATCAACGGCACTCAGACTGCCGGTCTTGTCGTCGGTGACGCCCACCGCGACCGACGCGCGGCCATCATTGACCGCAACGAGCATCGCTACGCCGCTGCCAACCTGCTTCTTGAGACCATCGACCGTGCCGCGCAGTTCCTTGGGATCGAGCCCCTCGACCACCTGCGCAATAAACGCCGTATCACCAACCTGCTCGACCGCCGGACCGGCAACAGCAGCGCCGCCGCCGCCCCCAGAACCGCTAAGGGCCAGCGCCTTCTTAGCATCGGCCAGCTCGCGCTCGGCCTTCTTTAACGCCTCGGCCAGCTGCGCAACGCGCGCCGGCACATCGTCAGGCGATGTCTTGAGGGCCGCCGCCGCCGCCTTCAGCGCTTCGTCGCGGCCGTTGAGCCAGACACGCGCAGCGTCACCGGTCAGCGCCTCGATACGCCGCACACCCGACGAGACCGCGCTCTCGCTGATGATCTTGAGCAGGGCGATGTCGCCCAGCGCACGAACATGCGTCCCGCCGCAAAGCTCGACCGAATAATGATTCTCGGTCGCCTTGCCCATGCTCAGAACACGCACCTCGTCGCCATATTTCTCGCCGAACAGCGCGAGCGCGCCCGCCGCGACGGCATCGTCAGGGGTCATCAACCGCGTCGTCACGGCTTCGTTACCGCGGATCTGCGCGTTCACATCGGCTTCGATATCGTCGACTTCCTCCGCGCTGAGTGCCTTGGGATGCGAGAAATCGAAGCGGAAGCGGTCCTCCGCAACGAGGCTGCCCTTCTGCGTCACATGCCCGCCGAGCCGATTGCGCAGCGCTGCGTGCAACAAATGCGTCGCGCTATGATTGGCCCGAATCCGGTCACGGCGTGCGGCATCGACGGTCAGCTGGACGGTATCGCCGACCTTCAGGCTGCCCGCCTCAAGCTTCGCGTAATGCGCGTGGAGGCGCCCGAGCGGCTTGCCGGTATCGCTGACCGACGCCTTGGCGCCGTCCAGCGTCGCGATCGTCCCACTATCACCCATCTGGCCGCCGCTTTCGCCATAGAAAGGCGTCTGGTTGGTCAGCACCGTCAATTCGTCGCCCGCTTTGGCTTCGTCGACCGAAGCGCCATCCTTAACGAGTGCAATGACCGTCGCCTCGCCTTCGGTTGCCCCATAGCCGATGAATTCGGTGCCGCCCTGCGTCTCAGCGATATCGAACCAGATTTCTTCCGACGCCTTCTGGCCGCTGCCCTTCCACGCCGCGCGCGCGGCCGCCTTTTGCTGCGCCATCGCCCCGTCGAAACCATCGCGGTCGACCGCGATATCCTGCGTACGCAGCGCATCCTCGGTCAGATCATAGGGGAAGCCGAAAGTGTCGTAGAGTTTGAACGCGACATCGCCCGGCAGCGTCGCGCCCGCCGACATCCCGGCCGTCGCCTCGTCGAGCAGCCGCAGCCCCTTGTCGAGCGTCTGACGGAATTTCGTTTCCTCGCGCTCGAGCGTTTCAGCGATCAGCGGCTGCGCGCGGATCAGTTCGGGATAGGCGGCGCCCATCTCGGCAGTCAGCGACGGCAGCAGCCGGTACATCAGCGGATCCTTGGCACCGAGCAGGTGCGCATGGCGCATCGCACGGCGCATGATCCGGCGCAGCACATAACCACGCCCCTCGGCCGAAGGCAGCACGCCGTCGGCGATCAGGAAGCTCGACGCGCGCAGATGATCGGCGATCACGCGGTGGCTGGCCTGCGTTGCTCCCTCGGCGGGAACCCCGGTCAGGTCGACCGATGCCGCGATCAGCGCCTTGAACGTGTCGGTATCATAATTGTCGTGGACGCCCTGCAGCACCGCCGCAACACGCTCCAACCCCATGCCAGTGTCGATGCTGGGCTTCGGCAGGTCGATCCGGTCGCCGGGGCCGCGCTGGTCATACTGCATGAACACCAGGTTCCAGATTTCGACGAAGCGGTCGCCGTCTTCCTCCGGCGATCCCGGGGGGCCGCCCCAGATATGGTCGCCATGATCATAGAAGATTTCGCTGCACGGTCCGCACGGGCCGGTGTCGCCCATCGACCAGAAATTGTCGCTCGTCGCGATGCGGATGATCCGCTCTTCGGGCAGGCCCGCGATCTTCTTCCACAGGTCGAACGCTTCATCGTCGGTGTGATAGACGGTGACGGTCAGTCTCTCGGGCGCGAGGCCCCAGGTCTTCGTTATCAGCGTCCACGCATGATGGATGGCCTGTTCTTTGAAATAGTCGCCGAAGGAGAAATTCCCCAGCATTTCAAAGAAAGTATGGTGCCGCGCCGTAAAGCCGACATTGTCGAGGTCGTTATGCTTGCCGCCGGCACGCACGCACTTCTGCGACGATGCCGCAGTGCTGTACGGCCGCGTTTCCAGCCCCGTGAACACATTTTTGAATGGCACCATCCCGGCGTTGACGAACATCAACGTCGGGTCGTTGTACGGCACCAGCGGCGCCGAAGCTTCGATATGGTGACCCGTGCCCCCGAAATAGTCGAGGAAAGAGCGGCGGATGTCGTTGGTAGATGTCATGCGCGCGAATTAGGCATTTTGCGGCGATGCGACAAGCCGCTTCGTGTCGATGACCCTCATCGGCGCAATCGGTCAGAAGTTGGTCGCGATCCCCTTGCCCAGATAGCAGGGCAGTTGGCGCAGGACATCAGCCTTCGGCACCCCGTCCTCGATCAGGTCGGCGGGCACTTCGGACGTGTCGGTGCGGACGACAGTCCAGCCGTCAACAGGCGTGGCGCGGTGGACGACGACATAGCCGCAATCCATCGTCTTGTCGGGCCGGTCGCCGCGGAAATCAAAAGCAGCGTAAAGCCCGGCGGGCTGGCCCGCGGGGTCGAGATACCAGCTCAGGCGCAAGATGCGGATCGTCCCATCGGCCCACAGCATCTGGCGCTTGCGCTGGTTCATTTCCCATTCGAGCCGCGGGTTCGACGCCTGGAACGACAGGCGCAACATCGCATAGGCGCTCTCAAAGTCGCGCCTTGCCAGCGCCATTGTATAAGTCGCGAGACGATCGATCGCCCCTTCCTCATCGATCGGAGCCGGTGCGAAGGCCACGCCCTCGGGGGCAATGACCTCGCGCTCTACTTCGGGAGCAACCACCGGAGGCGCAGCGAGAACGGCCGGAGCGGCGACAAGCAAGGCAACGGCCGCCAGCAGGGCACGGCCGCAGACCGAGCGATCAATAGCCATAATAGGCGCCGCCCTTTTCGCGTGCCCGCTGCCAGGCCGGGCGACCATGGCACGCATTCACAAAGCCCGCGAGCTTGGGATAACGCGGCGCCATGCCCTGCATGATCGCGATTTCGGCCGGAAAGCTCAACATGATGTCCGCCGCCGACAGGCGGTCGCCGATGAAGTGGCCGTTATCGCCGACGCGGCCTTCCATATAGGCAAAGTGCGAATCGAGCTGCTGTGCAATGCGCGGCTCGATCGGTGCGGCGGCTTCGCCAAGGCGCGCGGTGTAGATGCGCAGCAGGATCGGCGTCATCGCCGAGCCCTCGGCGAAATGCAGCCATTCGAGGTGGCTGATATGATCGTCGGTGCCGCGTTCGGGAACAAGATTGCCGCCGCCGTGACGTTCGCAGAGATATTCGGTGATCGCGCCCGATTCGGTGATGACGCGGCCATTGTCCTCGATCACCGGCGATTTGCCGAGCGGATGAACGGCGATCAGTTCGGGCGGCGCAAGATTGGTCACCGGGTCGCGGTCATAATATTTAACCTCGTAAGGCGCACCGATTTCCTCGAGCAACCACAATATGCGTTGCGAGCGGCTATTGTTCAGATGGTGGACGATCAGGCTCATGTCGCTCTCCTATTGATGTCAGTTTTTGTAGGGGCCGTTGCGGTCGATCAGCGCGGCGATCTCTCGGACGAGCTTGGCGCCAAGAATAGCGGTAACACCGCCAATATCGCGGCCGGGATGAAGTTCCACGATATCGGCACCGACGATCGGCGCGGTCTGCTTGTACAATACGGCCAGCATTTCACGCACGGTCAGCCCACCGGGCTCGGGATGCGCGACACCGGGCGCCGCCGACGGATCAAGCCCGTCGAGATCGATCGAGATATAGAGCGGTCCCTCGAGCAGCGGCACGCGATCGGGCGTGAAATCGGCCATCGGAATGATCTCGACGCCGAACCGGTCGGCCTGTGCGCGGCAATGCGTGTTGAGGGTTCGGATCCCGACCTGAACCAGCCTCTTGGCATGGCCCGCCTCGCATATCCGCGCAAAGGGCGATGCGTGGCTGCGCGGGTTGCCGGCAAAATCGTCGTAGAGATCCGGATGCGCATCGAAATGCAGGATGGTGACGGGCCCGAAACAGGTCGCCGCGGCTTCGACGAGCGGGAAACTCACGGCATGATCTCCGCCGAGCGCAAGCGGAACTTCACCATCTTCGCGCACAATGGCCAGATAGCGGCGGATCGCGGCGTCGTCGTTCGGTGTGTGCTCTGTCAGCGGAAGATCGCCGTCATCGGTCAGCGCGATGTCGGTCCCGATTTCGGGGCCCAGTTCGCTCGCCATATTGGCGCGGTCGCTCCACAGCGCGGCGCGGATCGCTGCGGGGCCCGCGGCGGCACCGCGTTCGAAGCTGCTGTTGATGTCGGTGGGAAGGCCGAAGAGGCGGATCGCGGGCATTGGCTGCTTGTAGCCGCTGCCAAAGTCCACGCAAGGATCAACGGCGGGCGGGCCGACCTGTGGGGAGAGGATACAGGTCCAAGGGGCATTGGGGCCCGCCGCCGTTTCCCGGCCGCCCCGCCAAAAGCGGGACGGCCGGATGGCTATTAATTGTCGTCGTCGCCCTCGTCGTCGGGGCCGGCCATCATTTCCTCGGCCACCGCGTCGGTGCGGGCGCGGATCGCAGTTTCGAGCCGATCCATCAGTTCGGGATTGTCCTTGAGGAAGGTTTTCGAATTTTCGCGGCCCTGCCCGATGCGGATCGAGTCATAGCTGAACCAGGCGCCCGATTTCTCGACGATACCGGCCTTGACGCCCAGATCGAGGATTTCGCCGATCTTGGAAATGCCCTGCCCGTACATGATGTCGAATTCGACCTGCTTGAACGGCGGCGCGACCTTGTTCTTCACCACTTTGACGCGGGTCGTGTTGCCGACGATCTCGTCGCCATTCTTGATCTGGCCGGTGCGGCGAATGTCGAGACGGACCGAGGCGTAGAATTTGAGCGCGTTGCCGCCGGTCGTGGTTTCGGGGTTGCCGTACATCACGCCGATTTTCATGCGCAGCTGGTTGATAAAGATCACCATGCAGCGCGAACGGCTGATCGAGCCGGTGAGCTTGCGGAGCGACTGCGACATCAAACGGGCCTGCAAGCCGACATGCGTATCGCCCATCTCGCCCTCGATTTCAGCGCGCGGCACCAACGCGGCAACCGAGTCGACCACGAGCACGTCGATCGCGTTCGAACGCACGAGCGTGTCGACGATTTCAAGCGCCTGTTCGCCGGTGTCGGGCTGCGACACGATCAACTCGTCGATATTGACGCCGAGCTTGCGCGCATAGACGGGGTCGAGCGCATGTTCGGCATCGACAAAGGCGACTGTACCGCCGCCCTTTTGCGCCTCGGCGAGGACGTGAAGCGCCAGCGTCGTCTTGCCCGAGCTTTCGGGACCGTAAATTTCGATGACGCGCCCGCGCGGCAGGCCGCCGACGCCAAGCGCGATGTCGAGGCCCAGCGATCCGGTCGAAATCGCTTCGACCTGCATGGTCTCTTTCGAGCCCAATTTCATTACCGAGCCCTTGCCGAACGCGCGATCGATCTGCGCGAGCGCGGCGTCGAGCGCCTTCTGCCTGTCCGTGTTGTTCACTGATTTCCCCGATTCGACGAGTGACAATTGTCCGGCCATGACCGTCCCTTTCCAGCTCTAGAGCGACGGCAGAACCACCGCAACGCCGAACCGATGTACGGCATTTGTTCTCACAGAACAAGAGAGGAACAAAATAAAACCCGGCTGAAGGAAAATCCCTCTATTCTGCGGCAAATCCATCCAAGGCGGCTTCGATATCGCTGATCCGGAACGGTTTGGTGATCAACTTGCGATGCGCGTGTGCCGACGGAATGACGTCGCCGCCGCCCGACGTGAAAGCGAAGGGGATGCCGCGTTCCGCCAGCGCATCGGCAACAGGCCAGCCCTTTTCATCGCCAAGGTTGATGTCGACGAGAGCGCCGCCGAGCGGCTCGGCCGCAATGAGCGCAAGCGCCTCTTCGTTACTCGTCGCCTGCGCGGGTTCGGGAAGGTCGAGGGCATCGAACATGTCGGCCAGCATCATGCCGATCAGCACATCGTCCTCGACGAGCAGGATGCGGGGGTTACCGGGCACCCGGCACCCGATGTGCGGCGTCGTCGAGCGCCGCCGATGTCGCTTCGGCAAGCTGTGCCACCGAGAAAGGTTTCGGCAGGAAGGCGACGTTATCGATGTCGATCGACTGGCGAAGCTGTTCTTCGGCATAGCCCGACATAAACAAAATCGGCAGGTCGGGACGCTTGGCACGCATCGCACGCACCATCGCCGGGCCGTCCATCGTCGGCATCACAACGTCGCTGATGATCAAATCGACCTTCTCCATCTGGGAAAAACGTTCGAGCCCCTCTTCGCCCTGCGAAGCGGTGACGACGGTATAACCCGCGCGGGTCAGTGCGCGTTCCGCGACCGCACGCACCATATCCTCATCCTCGACGAGCAGGATCGTTCCGGTGCCCCACTGACTCTTCTTGGGCTTCGCAGGCGGAGGGACCACGACGGGGGCATCGCCCTCAGGGCGGTGAACCGGAAGGTAGATAGAGAAACTGGTCCCCTGCCCCGGCTTGCTGTCGGCAAAGATATAGCCCGCCGACTGTTTGATAATCCCGTAAACGGTCGAGAGCCCGAGCCCCGTCCCCTTGCCGACGTCCTTGGTCGTGAAGAAGGGTTCGAAAATCTTTGGCAGCACATCGGCCGGGATGCCGGTCCCGGTGTCGCTGACCTTCAGCGCACAATAATCGGCGGGCGGCATGAATTCATTGCCCATCTGCCGCACATCGGCGGCCGACACAGGATAGGTTTCAATCGTCAACGTTCCGCCGCCCGGCATCGCGTCGCGCGCGTTGACGGCGAGATTGATGATTACCTGTTCGAGCTGACCGGGGTCGGCGCGTACTGCACCCAACCCGCGACCATGATGGACCGCGAGTTGCGTCGTCTCGCCAATCAGCCTTTTCAGCAAATGCGAAACTTCCGAAATCACGTCGGGCAATTGCAATATCTGCGGCCGCAGCGTCTGTTGCCGCGAGAAGGCGAGCAGTTGCCGCGTCAGGCTGGCAGCGCGGTTGGCGTTGCTGCGGATCTGCTGGATGTCGTCATAATCGCTGTCGCCCGGCGTGTGGCGCATCAGCATCAGGTCGCACGCGCCGAGTACCGCGGTCAGGATATTGTTGAAGTCATGCGCGACGCCGCCGGCAAGCTGGCCGACCGCCTGCATCTTGGACGCCTGTGCGACCTGCCGCTTGAGGCGTGATTCCTCGCTCGAATCCTTGAGGCTGAGCAAGACCGCGGCTTCGCCCAAACCGCGAACGCCGACGACGCGCATCGACACCGGGTCACCGCTTTGCCCTGCCAGCCGGATCGACAGATCGCCGCCAACCTGTTGCCCGCTGCTGTGACGCCGGATCATGTCGGCAAGCGCGCCCTTGTCCTCGCCGACGACGATATCGCCGGGGTAGCGCGGCATCTTGCCGTCGGGGACGCTGGCCGCGCGCACGAACGCGCGGTTCATGTAGAGGAAGCGTCCGTCGCGATCGACCATGGCAAGCCCGAAAGGCAACAGCGACAAAAGCGTTTCGACATAGGTCTGTGCGGTGCCGCGGTCGGTCGGCCCCATTTCCTCGTCGAGCATCGCGAGCAGCATCGGCGTATTGCTGTCGGCGGGTGCGAGCGGAATCTGGATCAACCGCACCGGCGTCGCGCGATCGCCCTCACGGGCGAAATAGAGCGCACCGCCATCGTCGAGCCGGATCATCGGAGCAACGTCACGCCCCGCATAATGGCTGGCATCATCTTCGCCGAGCGCGCGGAGCAGAAAAGCCTGATTCGCGACGCGCAGCCGCCCCTCGGCGCTGACAAGCGCCGCCATCACCCCGGCATGACCGAGCGTGCGGCCGGCGGGTCCATCGAGATGGCGAACAATCTCGGCGGCAAGGTCGAGGCGCTCGAGCGCGGAGAAACGCCAAACGAGATAATCTTCGGACTGCCCCGTCCGCGTCACCTGCGCCCGCAATTGCAAGGGGCCGATTGCGATATCGTCGGCGCGCCCCTCGCCATCACGCCAGGCAATACGGCCGGCGTTCTTCAGAACCTCGGCCCCGCGCCCTTCAAGCGGCAGGCCGGGCGGCGTCACGAAGCCGTTGAACCAAGTCCCGAACAGATCATTCGCGCAGACCATCCGGCCAGCGCGATCGGTCACCGCGATCGCGACATCGTCGTGATTGACTGCCTGACGCAACATCGTCCAGTCGGGCGCCACCGCCTCGCCCGTCACCGCCGCCGGAAAGAGCCGGCGCGCAAGCAGCACGCCGCCCGCGGCAACGGCCAACCCGGCGAGGAAACCGACCGCCAATATGGCGTCGCGCGTCGCCCAGAACAGCAATGCGGCGGACAGCAGCCCCAGCCCGCCAAGAACCGCCTTGTCGACGTGCGACAAACCCGCCGGAGCCGACAAAGGCCCGGCGGAACCCGCCCCCCTGATGAAATCACCATCAGCGGAGGGCAGGCTTTGCGCGGTCAATGACTGTCTTTCTGTTCAGTGCATCACCAGATGCGGACGCGGTCTTTCGGCTCGAGATAGAGCTTCTGACCCTGCTTGATCTGATAGGCCTTATACCAAGGGTCAAGGTTGCGCGAGACCCAAGTCCGCTGGATCGAGGGCGAATGCGGATCGGTCGTGATACGCTGCGACAGATTCTGCTCGCGATAGTTGCGACGCCACACCTGCGCCCAGCCGAGGAAGAATCGCTGGTCACCGGTCAGGCCGTCGATCACCGGTGCTTCCTTGCCGCCGAGCGATGCCTTGTACGCATCATAAGCGACGGTCAGGCCGGCAAGATCGCCGATATTCTCACCAAGCGTGAAGGTCCCGTCGAGTTTTTCGCCGGGCAGCACTTCATAGGCATCATATTGTGCGATCAGCGCCTTGCCCGCGGCTTCGAAGGCCGCCACGTCGGCCGGGGTCCACCAGTCGGCGAGCTTGCCGGTCTCGTCATATTTCGCGCCCTGGTCGTCGAAATGATGGCTGACTTCATGACCGATCACCGCACCGATGCCGCCATAATTAACCGCTGCATCGGCATGCGGATCGAAGAAGGGCGGCTGGAGGATCGCGGCGGGGAAGACGATCTCGTTCATACCGAAATTGGCATAGGCGTTGATCGTCATCGGCGTCATGAACCATTCCCAACGGCGGATCGGCCCGCCGAGATGGCCGATATTATCGTCATGCGCGAACTGGTTCGAACGCAGCGCGTTACCGAACAGGTCATCGGCACGGACTTCCAGCTTGCCATAGTCCTTCCACTGATCGGGATAGCCGATCTTGGTGGTGAAATTGGCGAGCTTCTTCTGCGCCTTGACCTTTGTCGCCGGCTGCATCCACGTCAGCCCGTCGATGCGGCGGCCCATCGCGCCGAGAACATTCTTCACCAGCTCGTCCATCGCCGCCTTGGTTTCGGGCGGGAAATATTTCGCGACATAATCCTTGCCGACCGCGTCGCCGAGGTTGCCGGTCGTAAAGTCGACCGCGCGTTTCCACCGCTCTTCCATCTGCGGCGTGCCCGACAGGGCGGTGCTGTAAAAGGAGAAAGCTTCCTTTGCGACGGCATCGGGCAAGACGCCCGAAAAGCTGTCGAGGCTGCGCACGATCAGCAGGTCGCGGATCACCGCAATCGGCGCGTCGGCGAGCAGCTTCGCTTCGCCCGTGAACGCACTTGGCTGCGACACGATGAGCGTATCTTCGTTAACCCCGAGGCCACGGATGAAGGTCGACCAGTCAAAGCCAGGTGCGGCCTTGGCGAGTTCGGCGATCGTCATCTTGTTATAGGCTTTGGTCGCATCGCTGCTGTCGTTCTTGTCCCAATGGACCGTCGCGACCTGTTTTTCCAAATCATAGATCGCCTTGGCGCGCGTCGGCGCATTGGCTTCGCCCGCGAGCGTCAGGACATTTTCAAGATGCTTGAGATAGGCCGCCTGCAGCGCCGTGTTTCGCTCGTTCTCCTTTAGGTAGAAGTCGCGGTCGGGCATGCCGATGCCGCCCTGGAAAATGACGTAGGTATAGACGTCCGGGTTCTTATCGTCCTGCCCGACATAGCCGCCGAAGAAGTGCTGGATGCCGCTGCGGTCGGCTTCGGCGAGCAATTTCGCAAGACCCGGCTTTTCGACGGCGCGGATCTTGTTCAGCCACGGTTGGATCGGGGCGAGCCCCTTTGCTTCGACCGCGGCCGAATCGAGATAGGAGGCGTAGGCACGGCCGATCATGCTGTTCGGGTCGCCCTTGGCGGCGTCGAGGATTTCACGCGTGCGCGTCTGCGACAGATCGTTGAGGACCGTGAACATGCCATAGTTCGACTTGTCGGCAGGGATCTGCGTGTTTTTCGCCCAGGCGCCGTTGGCATAGGCATAGAAATCGTCGCCCGGCTGGACGCTCTTGTCCATGCCCGAAAGGTCGAAACCGAAATCACCGATTTCGGGCTTGGCAGCAGCCTCTGTGGCAGGCGCGGTGACGGCCTTTTCCTTGGCGTTCGCCGGGATGGTGGCAAGCATCAGCGCGCCCAATGCAGCGGTCGCCAGCAGGCGCGAAGACATATGCAAATAAGTCATGATATTCCCCAGTTTTCAATGTGACGCCCAAAACCGGGCCGCTTATGCGCGGCGCAGTTTAGCAATGACCTAGCTATACGCCTGCCCGGCCGCGGTTCAACCGGCGGGGGTGTCGCTCGTCGATGCCTCATGTCGTTGGTCGCGCGCGCGCTGCAATTTGCGCCGCCAGCGGAGGCGTATCCAATTGTCCCAGAAGATCGAGGCGAGGATGTAGCCGACGATAGCCGACACGACCGAGATCACGAACAGTCCCGCGAGCATCGCAGGCGCGGCATCCGAAAAAACCCAGCGGGCCCATTCGCCCGCCGACGCGCCATGCTCGATCATCGCCGAGAAGGTCGCGCTGTTGGCATGGAGACCGAACAGCCAGTCGCCGAGCCACACCGATGCGATGATGATGAACGGCGTAGTGACGGGATTCGACAGGAAGGTCATCGCCGCGCCGATCGGGATATTGGCGCGAACGGGCAGCGCGAGCAATGCGACGCCCAATATCTGCACGCCGGGGATGAGGAAGAAGATACCGACGAACAGACCCAGCGCGGTGCCGCGCGGCACCGAGGTGCGGGTGAAGCGCCATAGATGGCTGTGCGCGACCCTGTGCGCAAAGGGCTTCACGAAACGGCTCGCCAGCAATTCCTCACGCGTCGGCGAGTTGCGGCGGATCCAGTTCATCACCGCCGCCTTGTCGCGGGGCTTGCCCCCGCTCATCCGCGTTCTTTCATCAGCCGCTGCTTGTCGCGCTTCCAGTCGCGTTCCTTGATCGAGTCCCGCTTGTCGTGCGCCTTCTTGCCCTTGGCGAGCGCGAGTTCGACCTTGGCGCGACCGCGGCTGTTGAAATAGACCGACAGCGGCACGAGCGTCATGCCCTGCCGCGCGACGCCGGCATACATTTTGTTGATCTCGCGGCCGCTGAGCAGCAGTTTGCGCGGGCGCTTGGGCTCGTGATTGTGGCGGTTGCCGTGGCTGAATTCGGGGATGTTGCTGTTGATCAGCCACACCTCATTGCCCTTCACCTCGGCATAGCTTTCGGCGATCGTACCTTCGCCGAAGCGCAGCGATTTGACTTCGGTTCCCTGCAGGGCAATCCCGGCCTCGAACACCTGTTCGATAGCGAAGTCGAACCGCGCGCGCCGGTTCTCGGCGACGACTTTCTTCTTGTCGAATTCGGCGGCGGACTGGGGGCGAGCCATAGCGGGACCTAGATTACTCCGGCCGCGGACAGCGCGGCATCGACGGCGGCACGCGAGGCTGCGTCCGCCGGAATGATAGGTAGGCGCACTTCGGGCGAAAACCAGTCGTGGACACGCGACAGCGCATATTTAACCGGGCCCGGCGAGGTGTCGGAGAACATCGCCTTGTGCAGGCCGAACAACCGGTCGTGCAGGACCAGTGCACGCGCCCAGTCGCCAGCAGCGCAGGCCGCGGCGAAATCTGCACACAGGCGCGGCGCGACGTTGGCGGAGACCGAGATGCAGCCGGCGCCGCCGAGCACGGCATGCGGCAACCACAGATCGTCGTTGCCGCTCAATTGGCAAAAATCCGCACCCGCGCCTGCGCGGTGTTCCGTAACACGGGCCAGGTCGCCGCTCGCATCCTTGATCGCGACAATGCTCGGGATTTCGGCGAGCTTGCACATCGTCTCTGCGCTGATATCGGCGACGGTGCGGCCGGGGACGTTATAGACGACGATCGGCAGGTCGCTGGCATCGGCCAGCGCCTTATAATGCGCGATCATGCCGTCCTGGCTCGGCCGGTTGTAATAAGGCGCGACGACCAGCGCGGCGGTCGCGCCCGCGGCCTGCGCGTAACGCATGTGGCGGATTGCGGTCGCGGTGTCGTTCGAGCCGCAGCCGGCGATCACGGGCACACGCCCCCCCGCCGCCTGAATGCAGCTGTCGATCACCTGATAATGTTCGTCGAAGCCGAGCGTCGGGCTTTCACCGGTCGTGCCGCACGGGACCAGCGCGCTGGTCCCTTCTTTGATCTGCCAATCCACGAAGCGAGCGAAAGCCGGAGCATCGAACGCCCCATCGCGAAATGGCGTCACCAAAGCGGGAATCGACCCCGAAAACATGCTCCGCTCCTTTACAAAAACATGGACCCGCCGGTAGAGTCCCGACGGCGCGCCGCTAATGGACGCCTATTCAGCGCCCCGCAAGGAGTTTGGCACTAATATGGCGTCCATGTTTTCGCTGTCCTCGATTTCGCGCGCGGCCCTCACCGTAGCGCTTCTCATCCCGGCCGCAGGCAACGCCAGCGAGCTCACACCCGAACAAATGGCATGGTACCGCGCCCAGATGGGCCTCGCCGCCAATTCGGGGCCGCCGCCGTCAACAAGCTCGGTCGGCGATGCGGTGATGGAATGGCGACGGCTGACCGCCAACACCGGAGCCTCGTTCGACCAGCTGTCGCGCTTCCTGATGGTCAACAAAGGCTGGCCCGATGGCGACAAACTGCGCACGCGCGCCGAAAAGTCGATCTCGCTCGACAGCTACGATCCGCAGCGCACCCTCGCCTATTTCCAGGCCTATCCGCCGCAGACCGCCAGTGGCCATTTGCGCTATGCACTCGCGCTCAATGCCTCGGGCCGCCGCGAGGACGCCGCCGCGGCGGTTCGCCGCGCGTGGACGAGCGGCCCACTCGACGATTATGAAACGAGCCGCGCGCTCAGCATGTTTCCCGGCGCGATCACGCTCGCCGACCATGATGCGCGGATGGACCGCCTGCTCTGGTCGGGCGCGACCGCGGCCGCGAGCCGCCAGCTTTCTTTCACTTCGCCCGACAAACGGGCCGTGTTTGCGGCACGCCTTGCGATGCGCAATGCCTCGGTCGATGCTGCTTTCCAGGCATCCGCGGCCGAAAGCGCCAATCCGTCGCTGATCCGCAGCGATGCCGGCTATATTACCGACAAGGCGACCTGGCTGCGCAAGGCGGGCCGCGTCGGCGAGGCGCGCGCATTGCTCGCCGCGCCCCGCTCGCTCGCAAAAGCGCCAACCGATCCCGAGGAATGGCTCGAAACGCTGCTGACCAACGCACGGCAGGCCGATGCCGGCGGCGACAAGCTGACCGCCTATAATATCGCGCGCCAGCTCGACGACAGCTTTTCGCCGGGAACGGTCATCCGCGAAACATCGCTCAGCGTACGCGACGATTATACCTCACTCGCGTGGCTCGCGGGCCAGCTTGCCTATCGCGACCTTCGCCGTCCGGCCGAAGCGGTGCGGCTGTACCGTGCATATGGCGAAGCCGCCCGGTCGGCGCAGACGCGCACCAAAGGCTTTTACTGGGCGGGCCGCGCCGCGCTAGCTGCGGGCGATTCCACGACTGCCAACGCGCATTTCAACGACGCCGCGCAGCATTATGACCAGTTCTATGGCCAATTGGCGCTCGAACGGCTGAGCCGTCCGCAGCCTCGGCCGGCGCCAAATCCGACGATCCAGGTCAGCAATGACGAGCGCCGCACATTCGAGGACGACCGGCTGGTGCGCGCCGCGCGCGCGCTCGGCGAAATCGGCGCATGGCGCGAACAGTCGCTTTTCCTCCGCGCGCTCGCCCAAAAGGCGACGTCGCCCGCCGATCATGTCCTCGCGGGCAAGCTCGCGGCGCAGATAGGCCGCCCCGACCTTGGCGTGATGATCGGCCGCAGCGCACAGGCAAACAGCCTGGATGCGGTCGAGGTGGCGGGATTCCCGACCGTGCGCGTTCCCGCGGGTCACGAAAGCAACTGGACCTTCATCCACGCGATCACGCGGCAGGAAAGCCAGTTCGACCGCGCCGCGATCAGCCACGCCGGAGCACGGGGCATGATGCAGTTGATGCCCGGGACCGCGCGCGAAGTCGCGGGCAAGCTGGGGATGAGCTATGACGCCGGATCGCTGACGACCGACACCAATTACAACATGATGCTGGGATCGACCTATTTCCAGCAGATGCTGCGCTACTTCGGCGGCAGCTATCCGCTAGCGGTAGCGGCGTATAATGCCGGGCCCGGTAATGTGAACAAATGGCTACGCGCCAATGGCGATCCGCGCGGTGGCGGGATCGAAATGGTCGACTGGATCGAGGCGATCCCGATCTTTGAGACGCGCAACTATGTCCAGCGCGTGCTCGAAAATGCGGTCGTCTACGACACGCTGCGCGATGGCAGCGCATCGCGGCAGCAGGCGCCGCTGAGCTTCTATCTCGGCAAACGCACCCCTGGTTAAACCTTGTGGCGGGGGAGAAGACGAACATCATTTCGCCGGCCGGTTATGCCGCGCTGCGTTCCGAATATGACCTGCTACTGGGCGATGAGCGGCCAAAGCTGGTCGAGGTGATCAGCTGGGCGGCGGGCAATGGCGACCGCAGCGAGAATGGTGACTATATTTATGGGCGCAAACGGCTGCGCGAGATCGACCGGCGCCTCTCGTTCCTCGCGCGCCGGATGAAGGCCGCGCGCGTCGTCGATCCCGCCGAACAACCCGACAAGAGTCGCATCTGGTTCGGTGCCACCGTCGAGCTTGCCGACGATGACGACGCGCGGCGCATCGTTACGCTGGTCGGCGATGACGAGGCCGATGCGGGCGAAGGGCGGATCGGCTGGAACAGCCCCCTTGCCCGCGCGCTTCGCGGTGCCGCGATCGGCGACCTGCGCACGGTGCAATTGCCAGCCGGACCGAAAGAATGGGAAATCATCGCGGTCGGCTATCCCTGAAATCGGCCTGTGCGCAGAGTCACCGACAGCGGCTGGACGCCCGCGGTACAGCTGATAATCTGATGCCGACAGAGGGGGGAGACGAGCGCAATGCGAAAAACGGTATTCCTGGCCGCTCTGTTGGTGTCCGGCACGGCGCTCGCCGCGCAAGATCGCCCGGCCTTGCCGCCGGTAAGCGATCAGTTTCTTCTCGATCGGCTCGAACTCGGCGAAGAAATCGAAACGCGCGCCGATGGCGACCTCAACGGCGACGGCAATCCGGATGCCGTATTTGTCGTCGCCAGCCCTGACGAGCGACACCTCTATGTCGTGCTGAGCTATCGCGGCGAAGTCGACATGGGGCACGAGCCGGCGGGGAATTTCAAACTCGAGCCCGACCCGCTTGGCCCTGCCGCGCTGACGATCGACAAGGGCGTGCTGACGATCCGCGACCTGACTGGCGGCACGACCGCGCTGTCGGCGACCTATCGCTATCGCGCCGCGACGACGAAGGCAGGCCCGCGGATGCGGCTGATCGGGCTCGATGCGACGGTCTACAGTCGGACCTATGCCCATGACGGTAACGAGATGAGCTGGAACGTCGCAACCGGCGACACGATCACGAGCTTGCTCAAAGTGTCCGAAACGGGCGACCGCGGGTATGACAAGCTCTACCCACGCAAGTTCAAGCGGCCGGTGCGGACGATCTATATGGAAGACACGCCGGGCGCCGAGGATGAACTTATCAGCGTGACGAAGGCGAAATAGAGCCCCGAGATCAGGGCTGCAGCAACGCCGGAATGATCCAGATTGCCGACATGACGATAATCACTGCGACCAGCGAAAACGCCAGCACATAGCGGACATTATGTCCTTTGACCCCACCGCTCGCCTCGGTCTCGGTCACTTCGACATGCTCATCGACGACTTTCATGATGCGATTCCCTTTCAACTGGTCCGTTTAGAACGCGGCCCGCGCGCGGGCGTTCCGCGCGGGGTGTTGGAGAGAGTATTGCCAGAGGGTCTATAAGCCGGGTTCTGTCCATCCCCTTGCGGAGACTGTGCGATCATTCCTCTAGGCGAACGGTTACCCGAACGCTCAAGCAGTCAACCCGGACGGCTGGGCCGGAATCAGCCCTGGATAAATCCATACCGTCCCTATTCGACCTTGCTCCCGGTGGGGTTTGCCGTGCCGCGCCTGTTACCAGCCGCGCGGTGCGCTCTTACCGCACCCTTTCACTTTTCGCCGGGCCGAAGCCTTTGGCGGTCTACTCTCTGTGGCACTTTCCCTGAACCTGGCCGGAGCCCGATCCGCCGGACGTTATCCGGCACCGTGATTTCCATGGAGCCCGGACTTTCCTCCCCCGGCGGGATACCCCACCGGCGGCGATCGCCCAACCCTCTGGCCGGAGCAATATAGGCCCAGCGGCACGATTTGACGAGTCAATTGCCTTCGGGCTGAGGAAGCAGCAGCGCGAGCAGAATCGCACGACATTCGCCGCAGATCGTGCCGTCGATCAGTTCGGGACGAAAGCGCCGCTGAAACGCCACCGTCGCCGCAAAACCGTCGGTGACATCGTAGCCGAAACGCTCGAGCGCGAGCAGAAAGCCGGCGTCGGTCCACAAGGGATCGGTCAGCTTCTTGGTCGGTCGCGGCAGCGCAAGGCGTCGGCGCGCAAGTTCTTCCCACGGGAATAACTCGCCCGGATCCTGCTTGCGCGTCGGCGCGATATCCGAATGGCCGATGACATTGCCGCGCGTGATCGAATGGCGATCCTTGATCATGTGGACGAGGCGCACGACCGAAGCGACCTGCGGATCGGGAAAGGGGACATAGCCCCATTCATGTCCCGGATTGACGATCTCGATCCCTACACTCGCCGAATTGATGTCGCTAACCCCGCGCCAGTGCGATTTGCCAGCATGCCAGGCGCGCTTGTCCTCGGGCACCATATGGGTGATCTGGCCATCCTCGCTGACGACATAATGCGCCGATACCTTGGATTCGGGATTGGCAAGCCAATCAATGGCTTCCGCCCCGCTCTTCATACCGGTGTAATGCAGTACGATCATCGAGATGGGCAGCGCGCGCTCGTCGAAATTGGGAGACCAGCGTTCGATAAAATCGCTCATGCGCTTTTTGGGCCCGTCCTGTGCTTGCCAATCCGTCGATTGCGCCAGTGGCGCGCAAAAAGCAAGGTCAGGCCGCGGCCGCGCGACGTACCTGCTGGTCGGCGGGTTCGTACAGCCCGCGCAAGCGGGGGCTGGCGACGAACTGGTCGGTCTGGCCAAGCACCGTCTCGCCAGCACCGAGCACGAGAAAACTTTGTGGCGCCGCCATCGCGCGGAGCCGCGCAAAGGCTTTCTGACGCATCGGCGCGGAGAAATAGAGCAGCAGATTGCGGCAGAAGATCAGGTCGGCGGGGCTCGCGAGCGGCGGTCGGTCGGTGAGCATGTTCTGCACCGAAAAATCGACGCGGCGCCGCAAATCCGCCTTTGCCAGCCATCCGCCGTCGGTCTGGTCGAACCAGCGCACCATGCGCTGCACCGGCAGGCCGCGCTGGATCTCGAACTGGCTGTAAAGTCCTACCCGCGCGCGCGAAATCGCGTGATAGCTGACGTCGGTGCCGACGATATCGACCTGCCACCCCGCCCATTTCTCCCCCTGCTCGGCGATCAGCATGGCCAGCGAATAGGCCTCTTGTCCGGTCGATACGCCGCAATGCCAGACGGTAAGCCGACGGCGCAACGCGTTGATTTCGCGGATCCGCTCAAGTGCTGTCGCCGCTATTTCATCGAAAACGCTGTATTCGCGATAGAAATAGGTTTCGTTATTGAGCATCGCGTCGACGGTATCGTCGAGCAATTGTCGGCTGTTCGAGGTGACGAGCCCCGCGACGAGCGCGTCGAGATCGGCAATGCCGTGACGCTGCATCACGGGTTTCAGCGACATTTCGATCCGCCAGATGCGGTTTGGCGACAGTGTCTGGCCGGTCCGCGATTCAAGCACCCCCATCAACACGCGATAGGCCGATTCGCTGGCGCTCGAGCCCATCATGATTTGCGGCGTCCCGGCAGGAAGCTGCCGAGCATCAGCGCGATCGCGTCGGGATTGAGCGTCGCCGCCGCAATACCCGCTTTGGCGACTGCCCCGGGCATGCCCCATATCACGCAGCTTTCCGGCGCCTGCGCGAACACGGTACCGCCCGACTCCTTCAGCCGCGCCGCACCGATTACGCCATCGCGTCCCATGCCGCTCAGGATCACCGCGATGCCGCCCCTGCCATAAAGGTCTGCAACCGAATCGAGCATCGGATCGGCCGAGGGACAGCAGCCATTATCGACGACACGGCGATCAAGTGCGATTTCGTGACGGCGACCGTTTGCGACAACGAGCAAATGCGCATCGCCGGGGGCAAGATAGATACAGCCCCGCTCGACCACCATTCCGGCCTCGGCCACGCGCACGCGGCGCGCCGTCATCGTCGCAATCTGCTTCGCGTAAAATTCCATGAACGCATCGGGCAAATGCTGGGTGAGCAGGATTGGCGCGCTGATCCGGGGATCGAGATGGGCAAGGAAGTTGGCGAAAGCCGGAATTCCGCCGGTCGATGCCGCAACCGCGATACATTCGATCAGCTGGTCGGTATCGATCGCGGGTGCGGGGCGCGCGGGAACCACACGCTCCGCAACCGGGATCGGCGCAGGATGATCCGATCGATGGCCGAGCGTCATGATCCGGTCGGTGAGCACTTCGGCGAACCGCCCCGAAAAGCTGCCGCGCCCGGGCTTGGCGAGCGTGTCGCTGGCGCCGAGCGCGAGCGCGTCGATCGCCGCGGGACCGCCCTCGACGCAGTTGGACGACAGAATGAGGACGCGGGCCTTTTCGGCGCGCTCCAATATGTGAGGCAGCGCGTCGATACCGTTCATCCCGGGCATTTCGATATCGAGTACGACGACGTCGACGGGCTCGCGCGCCAGATAGTCGAGTGCGTCATGCGCCGAGGCGACCGAGGCGCAAATCTTGAGTCCGGGCCGCTGATCGACGATCCGCTCGAGAATGCTCCGCACGACCAGGCTATCGTCGACGAGCATCACACGTACGGTGCGAGCCGTTGGCTCCGGGTCCGGTATCAGAGGTTGCGGCCGGGCCATCGAAACAGCCTCAGGCGATTCCGACGAGCTGCAATTTTCCTTCCAGCGTTTCGCGGTCGAACGGTTTCATCACATATTCGTCGGCGCCGGCCTCGATCGCGGCACGGATATGGTCGATGCTGTTTTCGGTGGTGCAGAACACGACGCGCGGACGTTCTTCATGACCATAATCAAGATCGTTGAACGCACCGAGGAATTCCATTCCGCTCATCACGGGCATGTTCCAGTCGAGCAGGATGACATCGGGGCGGTTGGCGCGGCAAAAGGTCAGCGCCTCCTGCCCATCGGCCGCCTCGTCGACGGCAAAGGACATGCTTTCAAGGATATGGCGTGCGACCTTGCGAATGACTTTACTGTCATCGACCACCAGACAAGATTTCGACATTCAATTAACTCCGACCCCCGGGATTTGGGCATGTTTACGATGAAGGCGTGTGCAGCCCGTTAATATACGGCCGAATTCATGCCGCCTTTAAGGCCGGCAACGTGATGAAATGCGACGGATCGACCACGAGCAACGACGCGCCTTGATGTTCGATCATCGCATCGGCGACGCGCGCCCAGCCGGGGAGCAGCTTTCCGGCGATCCGCGTTTCGGGGGCGTCGATAAAACAGACATCCTCGATTTCGTCGGCCAGCAGCGCATAGCCGTGCTGTGCGACATCGACGACGATGACCCGCTGTCCCTGGGCAACCGGCACGGCGGGCAGTCCGACGACGACATGCGGGTCGATGAGGGTGAATACACGGCTGCGCAGCGCAAAGAGTCCCGCGACATGCGGCGGCGCGGCAGGTACCTCTACCGGCGTGCCGACGGTGACGACCGAATTGATCGCGCGGCTGCGCAGCGCGACGCGCGTGTCGGCGATGCGCGCAATAAGATAGAGTTTTTCCATCATGCGCGTTCTCCTCCCACTCGGCGGTGCAGCGCGTCGAGCAGCGCCTGCCGGTCGTACCGGTAAACGCTTTCGTCCTCAGGACCGGCCGCCGCGACCGCAGTGCGCAAGCGGATTACCGGCACATGACCGTCCGGGCGACCGCTCGCTTCACCCTCTTCGGAGAAATATAACAGTACGTCGGGTGCCTCATCCGAGGCATCCTCGCCCGACACGACCCGATAGCCGGCGTTGCGGAGGATCGGCGCAAGAAAATTGCTACCCCAGCCGTCATGATCGTCAGCGAAGTGACAGAGCGGCTGACGTAGCGTCGGGGGTCCCGCGCCGGGGGCATATTGCTCCATAAGCCAGAAGGGATCGATCAGTTCGACCGGATCGCCGCTGACCAGCACGACGCCCGCGATCAGGCCCGGCGCCGCCGATGGCTGCACCGCATCGGGCAGTCGGACGATGTCAATGACTTCGGCGATTGGATAGCAGAGCACCGAACGGCCATCATAAAGACGGAGAAGCTTCACACTCCCCTCACCCCCCGGCGCCGTCGCGGCGTGCACGGGGAAGATATCGCTGCCGATCTGCGCTTGCACCCGGCCCGCGCTTTCGAACAAAGCCGATGCCGGAACTTCCTCGACCCGCTCGATCACCGACAGCCGAACGCCGCGGACACGCGCGTTCGTGTCGCGGAAAAGCAGCAATTGTACGGCGTTACGCGCCGCCGCTGCCGCGACTTCGGCTTCTGCCGTCCGGTTGTGGCTGCGCCCCACTTCGCTGGCATCGATCCCCGCCGCAACGAGCAGGCCCTGGACATCGAGCAAAAGCACGGGGCGCCCGTTGTCGGGTAGCGTCGTGCCCGCATAGAGCCCCGTTGCCATGATCATCGGCGCCGCTGGCTTGATCACCAGTTCCTCATGATCGTGAATCGCGGCGACGCTGAGCGCGTAACTTTGCCCCTGTCCGGGCTGGACGATTACGAGCGCGCGGTCGTCGGAATCATCGCTGTGGTCTCGCCCCCGGCCGAGCACCGCCTCGAGGCGGAGGAGCGGATATTGCTCGCCGCGCACCGTCGCAAGTTCACCGCCGCCAACCCGGTCGATGCGGACGGTATCGCCGCTTTCGAGCAGGATTTCGCGCACAGCGCCGCGAGGAATGGCAAAATATTGCCCGGCGGCGCGAACCATCAGGCCCGAGATGATCGTCAACGTCATCGGCACGCGGAGCAGGATCGTCAGCCCGCGTCCCTCTTCGTTGCGCAGTTCGAC
The DNA here is from genome assembly GCF_057657055.1 of Sphingopyxis sp. Soil_C_28. NCBI lineage: Bacteria > Pseudomonadati > Pseudomonadota > Alphaproteobacteria > Sphingomonadales > Sphingopyxidaceae > Sphingopyxis > Sphingopyxis sp. Soil_C_28. Next base: position 263,593 of record NZ_JBDGJE010000001.1, on the reverse strand, counting down.
AACACCGCCGATCTTTTCGACGTTCGCCTTGACGATATCCATGCCGACGCCGCGGCCCGACACCGCGGTAATTTTCGCTGCGGTCGAGAAGCCGGGGCGGAAGATGAGGTCGAGTTTTTCCTTTGTACCGAGCGCGCGCGCATCGGTTGCCGTCACCACGCGCGATGCGATCGCCTTGGCCACCAGCGCGTCGGGCGATAGCCCGCGGCCATCGTCGCGGATTTCGATTTCGATCTGGTTCCCCGACTGGCGCGCCGAAACCCAGATGGTGGCCGTGATGTCCTTGCCCGCGGCGACACGATCTTCGAGCGGCTCGACGCCATGGTCGATCGCATTGCGGACGATGTGGATCAGGGGATCCCGGATATTTTCCATCATCTCGCGATCGAGTTCGACTTCGCCGCCGCTTGTCTGGAACGCGATTTTCTTGCCCATGTCCTTCGCGAGGTCGCGGACGATGCGGGGAAGCGGCGCGAACAGCTTGTCGATCCGCTGCATCCGCATCTGGCTGACCGACTGGCGCATCCCGGCAATCGAATCCGAAAGGCGGTCGAACGAGGCGATAACCGACAGGTCGGCGCCCGATTCGCGCAGCATTCGCGCAAATTCGTTGCGCGCGAGGACGATGTCGGTGACCCCGGTCATGACGCTGTCGAGCAAGGGCAGCGGGACGCGGATCGAACGCCAGCTTTGCAATTCGGCGCTGAAATCATCGTCGCGGCGAAGCGGCACCCCGGCGACTTCGAACGGCGTATCGAGCGCGGCGTCGACCGAAAGCGCGCCGATGACGTCATGGTCATCCCCGGCGGGTTCGACACCGGTCCGGCCAAGTTCGGCGCAGAGGTCGCCCAAACGATCGACGATGCCGAGCACGCCGGTCACGAGCGCGGCGTTCGCGGGGCGGTTGCCGCGCCGTACCTGATCGAGCGCGTCTTCGGCGGCGTGCGACAGCGCTGTAACGCGCGGCAGCGCAAGAAACCCCGAACTGCCCTTGATCGTATGGACCGACCGAAAAATCGCGTCGAGCTGTCCGCGGTCGGCAGGATCGCTTTCCCACGCCACAAGGGCCCCGGCAGCCTCGGCAAGGATTTCCGCCGTTTCGGCGAGAAAGTCGTTCAGAAGATCGTCCATCGCGGTACCGGTGCGCCCCAAAAACTGAGGTTCGACCATGCCCGACAATGGTTAAGGGAGACTTTACCCGCGACCGCGCAGGACAGCCCCGACGAGCAGCGACGTCGGCGTTTCGCGCGCCAGCATCACCGTGCCGTCATTCTGCCGCGCCACCGCCTGCACGAGCACCGCGGGCGCCGTGCGCGAGGTCATCGGACTGGCGCCCTCGCCTTCCGCGAGGATACGTTCGACGTCGGCGTCGAGGAAAATACGCTCGGCCTCGACATGCAGCGCGATCTCGATGCCCTCCCCCTGCTTTTCGCAGCCGACGTCGAGCCGTCCGCCGCGCACCAGCGCATCGACGAGGAGGAGCGAGAGGTTGAGGATGATTTTTACCGCCGGCTTGGGCAACGGGTCGCTGCCGATCATCCAGTTGAAGTCGATCGCGCGGTCGCCGATGATGCCGTGGATCGCCGATTTCGCTTCGTCGGCGGGGACAAGTTCACCGAAACCGCCCGCCGATCCGAAGGCCAGACGAAAGAACTTCAGCTTGTTCGCCGATGTCCGCGCGCTTTGCTCGAGCAATTCGAAGCAGCGTTCGCGCATCGCCGGGTCTTTTTCGTCGGCGAGCAGTTCGAGCCCGTTGGCGAAAGCGCCGACGGGACTGAGCAGGTCGTGACACAGGCGCGAGGCCAGCATCGAGGCGAAATCGACGCGATCGTCGGTCATGGATGAACAGGCTCCCCAGCGCAGTGTCCGGACATTTCCGGCGTGGCCTGCTCCTAGGACAGGCATGGGGGCAAGAGCAAGGGAGATGCGGCCGATGTCTTCGTCACCCCGGACTTGATCGGGGGTCCATGCCGCCGCCGCCGAATGGATGCCGGATCAAGCCTGTCCTGAGCTTGTCGAAGGGTCCGGCATGACGAAGAGGGGGCAGGAACGCGCCCCTCCCCTTGAATTTCCGCGCCCGAAAACCACATTCCCATCAATGCAGGGGGATGATGATATTTTGACCGTGGCGCTGGCCGACAGCGCGGCCGGGCTACGGCTCGACCGGGCGCTGGCGGAGGCGTTGCCCAGCCTGTCGCGCGAGCGATTGAAGAGCCTGATCAAGGACGGCCGGGTGGTCGATGCCAGCGGCACGATCCTTCGGGATCCTTCGGCGAAAGCCGCCACCTCCGCAACGATCGAGGTCCGCCTGCCCGCCGCCCTGCCCGCGCACAATGTCGCGCAGGACATGGGGCTGGTGATCGCGTTCGAGGACGAGCATCTGATCGTGATCGACAAGCCTGCGGGCATGGTCGTCCACCCCGCCGCGGGCAATTTCGATGGCACGATGGTCAACGCGCTGCTCCACCATTGCGCGGGGCAATTGTCGGGGATCGGCGGCGTCGCGCGGCCGGGGATCGTCCACCGGATCGACAAGGATACGAGCGGGCTGATCGTCGCCGCCAAGCATGACCGCGCGCACGAAGGCTTGGCGAAACAATTTGCCGCGCACAGCATCGACCGCCGCTATATCGCGATCGCGACCGGACGGCCGATACCCGCGAACGGGACGATCGACGCGGCGCTCGGCCGCTCGAACACCAACCGTAAGAAGATGGCGGTCGTGGCGGACGATCGCGGCAAGCACGCGGTGACGCATTATCGCCTGATCGAGCCGTTGCAGCATGCCAGCCTGGTCGAATGCCGACTGGAAACCGGACGCACGCATCAGGTGCGCGTCCATATGGCGCATATCGGGCATCCGCTGGTCGGCGACCCGGTATATGGACGCGCCAGAAAGCCACTTTCGGAGGTACTGAAGGCCCGCAATTTCGTGCGGCAGGCATTGCATGCGGCCCATTTGGGCTTTATTCATCCCGTGACCGGTAACAACATCGCGCTCGACAGCGAACTCCCAGCGGACATGCGGGAACTGATCGATGAACTGCGCGTTTAGGTTTCGAATGAAAATCTATTTTGACCGTTGGACGCAACCGCGGCATATTCTGACTCACGATATCAAAGGGAAGACGCTCTCCAATGGCTAAAAGCAATGTTCCGGCCACGGTTCCAGCGCTCGGCGGCGAAGCCAGCCTGAACCGCTATCTGGCGGAAATCCGCAAATTCCCCCTGCTGACCCCCGAGCAGGAATATATGCTCGCGCGCCGATTCCAGGAGCATGGCGACAATGAAGCTGCGGCGCAGCTCGTCACCTCGCACCTGCGCCTCGTGGCGAAAATCGCGATGGGCTATCGCGGCTATGGCCTGCCGGTCAGCGAATTGATCAGCGAAGGCAATATCGGCCTGATGCAGGGGGTGAAGAAATTCGACCCCGAACGCGGCTTCCGCCTCGCGACCTATGCGATGTGGTGGATCCGCGCGTCGATCCAAGAATTCATCCTGCGGTCGTGGAGCCTTGTCAAAATGGGCACCACCGCAGCGCAGAAGAAGCTGTTCTTCAACCTGCGCCGGATGAAGAATAACCTCGCAGCGTTCGAGGACGGCGATCTTTCGCCCGAACATCTGACCAAGATCGCGACCGATCTCGGCGTGACCGAGGACGAGGTCACAAGCATGAACCGCCGTATGGCGATGGGCGGCGATACCTCGCTGAACGTCCCGATGGGCGAGGATGGCGACAGCCAATGGCAGGACCTGCTCGGCGACGAAGGTCCGTTGCAGGACGAGCGCGTTGCCGAAGCGCAGGAGCGCGACGTCCGCCATTCGCTGCTAAGCGAAGCGCTGGAATCGCTGAACGAGCGCGAACGGCATATCCTGACCGAACGCCGCCTCACCGACGACCCCAAGACGCTGGAGGATTTGAGCCAGGTCTATGACGTCAGCCGCGAACGGGTGCGCCAGATCGAGGTTCGCGCGTTCGAAAAGCTGCAGAAGGCGATGCTGAAGCTCGCCGGCGACCGGCGCCTTATCAACGCCTGACCGGTCTCCCAACGCCGCGCCTGCAATTTGACTTGCAGGCGCAAATGACTAGCCTCCTCTTCGGGCCCACTCGAAGGGGGACTTGTCATGTGGAAATGGATCCGGATTCCCAAGGGCATTGCGCTGCTGGCGTTCCTGCTGCCCTGGATGACCGTGAGTTGTTCCAACCAAAAGCTGGTCGAGGCGAGCGGTTTCGGCCTCGCTTTTGGCCGTGTCTCGGCGATGGGACAGGCCGCGGACGCCAGCGACGGCGCCGCCCTGAACATCTGGCTGATTTTGGCGCTGCTTGCGATTGCGGGCGGACTGGCGCTGCTGTTCCTGAAAGGCCGGGAGGCGGCAAAGCTGGTGCTCGGCACATCGGCGGCAGCTATCGCGCTGATCTTTGTCGGCACCTATCGCTACAGCAAGGATGCGATCCTCGCCGAAGCGGCGAAGAATGGACAGAATGGCGGCATGGACCAGGCCGCGCTGGCAATGATCCAGGTCCATTGGGAAATCGGATATTGGCTGGCACTTCTGTCGCTGATCGCCGCCGCCGTGATGGCGTGGCTGGTGATGAGCGGCAAGGAAGCCGATGCCGAGGCCAGAATGCGGTCATTTGCCGCCGATGCGGCCGAAAAGGCCAAAGCGGCCGCCGCGAAGGCCAGCGAAAAGCCCGACACGGTGAGCGAAAAGAAGGACGACGAGCCGCCGAAGGTTTGAGTGGGGTCGCATCGATTGCCTACCCATCCATCATCGTCACCCCGGACTGGATCCGGGGTCAAAGCAACCGTGGTGGTTATGGATCCCGGGTCAAGCCCGGGATGACGAAGGGGAGAAGGTCGTTGTTGCCCCCTCTTACGTCCATCCCTTGTCGATGCGGATGCCATGACGGCTAACGACCATTTGCGGACTTCAATCCTCCCTGTGGCGAAGCCATGGGGAGGTGGCAGCGCGAAGCGCTGACGGAGGGGCGATGGAGCCGACGTTGCCGCCCCTCCACCATCCGCTTCGCGGACGGTCCCCCTCCCCATCGCTGCGCGACAGGGAGGATGAAAAGGTCCGCTTCCCACCCCAAAACCGACGTTCGCGCCATAGCTGCCGCCCTCAGAAACGGCGCGCGAAGCCGAAGTAAAGCTCGACGTCCGCGCTGTCGCGGTTGAGGCCGACGTTGGCGCCGACGTCCCATTGGCTATCGGCATCGGGCTGCCAGCCGGCCGAAAGTCCGGCGAGCGCCTCGGTGGTGCGGCCGCCCGGGTCCCGGTCGCGGGTCAGGGACAGTTCTGCCGCCATCGAAACGCTGTCGGACACGCCGCCCCCCAGGCCGACGACCGAGCCGTAAGCGAGATGTCGCCCGTCGCCGTCGCCATCGACCGCAGCATCGACATGCGGCGTCAGCCCGAGCGACACACTGCCCAGTTCGAAGCTGACCGGCACGATCAGCCCCGTACCCCAGTCCCCCGCCCCGACGCCCTCGCCCCCGACCGGCAGCGTCGCATAGGGCATGATCGCCGCCGAAAAGCCCGATCCATCGGGACTGGCGAGATTCTGGCGCAGCGCGAGCGTGACGTCGCCCGTTCGCGTCGTGCGGGTCACGTCCCCCGTCGCCCGGTCGCGATCGCGGACATGGCCAAGCATGGTCCAGCCAAGCTGCACCTCAAGAGACGGCGTCAGCCCGGCGCGGAGCAAGGCGTCGCCGAAGGTCCAGTTGTCGGCCCGGCTGTCGGCGGTGCGATCGAGCGTCCAGTCGGCAAGCCCGATCTCGAACAGCATCGAACCCGGTTCGACCGTGCAGGCCGGCGTACCGAGGCCCGGACGATCGGGGCATAGGGCGCGGCGCTCCTCGCCCGCAAAGGCCGGAACCGCGGCGGTGACCGCGACGAACAGCATCAGGGATCGGAGCAACATGCGGACCTCATCTTTCATCGAACGACACGCTTTCTTGTCCGGCAAGGTGAAAGGCGGATCAAGCCCGCTTGCCTCCGGACGACAAGCGGGTAATTTGCCCGCATGACAACACCCTCCCGCGCGAAGAAGCGCAAGCTCCCCCGGTATCTCCGGCCGTTCAAATGGCTGCTCTGGTTCATCATCGCCTCGGTGCTGTGGGTGCTGATCTATGCCGTCGTGCCGCCGCCGGTGACTTTTACCATGCTGGCCGACAGCAACGGGATCACGAAGGATTGGGAAAGCCTGTCCGCCATCGACCGCAATATGGTGCGCGCGGTGATCGCCGCCGAGGACGGCAAATTCTGCAGCCATGACGGGTTCGACCGCGATGCGATCGAACAAGCGATCGAGCGCAACGCCAAGGGCAAAAGGATGCGCGGCGGATCGACGGTCAGTCAGCAGACGGCGAAGAATGTCTTCCTGTGGCAGGGCAGCGGCTGGACGCGCTATGTCCGCAAAGTCCCCGAGGTGTGGTTCACCTTCCTGATCGAGAAGATCTGGGGCAAGCGCCGGATCATGGAAGTCTATCTCAACGTCGCGGAGACCGGAATCGGAACCTATGGCGTCGAGGCGGGCGCGCAGCGGTATTTCGGGCATGGTGCGGGCAAGCTGACCCCCGCCGAAGCCGGCCGCATCGCCGCGATCCTGCCGCTACCCAAGAAGCGCGAAGCAGTCAGTCCATCGGGCTTCACGCGCCGTTATGGCAACACGATCCGCGCGCGGATCGGTGTCGTGCGGCGCGACGGTCTGGACAGCTGTATCTATAAATAGGCAACGACCGCTATTCCGAAGCGTCGCGGGCCGCGTCGGCGACCAGCAGCCCGCCGATCACGAGAACCGCAACGGCGCCGATCGCAATGCCGGCCCCGGTCGAGATCTTGTTCCGCCGCGTCGTATCGATCGGCCGCCCGTCGATCAGCAGCCGATTGTCGCGCTCCAGCGACACGCCGATCCGCGTCTCGTTCGGGCGGATGCCAGTGCCCGATTGCCGCGTACCGTCAAAGTTCATCACATCACGGGTCAGGCGCAATTCGACGCGCGGCGGCGCTTTTTGTCGGTTGCCGCCGATGGGAATGGTAAGGCCGAGCCCGACCATGCCTTCGACCCGGCTCAAACCGCTTTGGTAGGTCATGGGCTCGGCCACGGCGGACGTCGTCAATGCCGCGCTCATGAGTAAGCCGCCGATGATACGCATGTCCGCCCCCCTTGTTTGATCGCTCTCGATCAGATTTGGGTAAACGCGCGCTGGACTGAGCCGTCAATCAAGCTCGCGAACCGGTACACCCGCATGGGCGTCGGAACCGAGCTATGCCGGTTTCCAGCTCTTCCGCTCTTCGGCCTGCTTCAGCACCTCGAACGCCGCCTGCCCGGCGGCAAACCGCTTTGCCGCTTCCGCGTCCCCGGGTTTGACGTCGGGGTGGGTTTCCTTGGCAAGGCCCCGCCACGCTTTTTTCGTCGCCTCGAAATCGGCGTCGGGTTCGAGGTCGAGGATTTCGAGCGCGCGCATTTCGTCGGCGCTGCGACTGCCGTCGCCCGACCCGCCCCACGCATAATGCTGCGCCTTTGCATAAGCTCCGGCGTCGCGCGTTTCATCCGCGGCGCGCGCGGCGGCATCCTCGGCGCTCAATCCTTCGAAATAGTCCCAGCCGCGATTATATTCGGCGGCGTGGGTTTCGCAGAAATACCAGCGTTCGGGACTGTTGGGCGATTTGGGCGCGGGGCAGTTGCCGGGGTTGGTGCAGCCATGGCGATCGCACAGCCGGACCTTTTGCGCTTCATTGCCCGAACCATAGGGGCGCCAGCGGGGAAATCCCCAATCATCGGTTCTTTTGGCGCGGCTCATCATCCCCATGTAGCGGCTGGGGCGGCCGATTGCTAGCCGAGAGGGGCGAAAAACCTAGTCTTTGGGCTTGTAGCCGAATGCCTTTCCCGCAAGCTTGACGACCGCGGGATCGAGGTCGGGCGGCGTCATCGGCACCATCGCCTCAAGCGCCTCGGCGATGTGAGTCAGCGCCGCGATGCGCCCCGCTTTCTTGTTATTGCCGTCGATCACCTTCCACGGTGCCCAGCGGGTGTTCGTCTGCGCGAACATCTCGTCCATCGCGGCGAGATAGTCTTTGCGCTTCGCCCGGTTGCGATAATCCTCCGCGCCGGTCTTCCACCGCTTCCACGGATCGTCGAGGCGATCGGTGAAGCGCTTGTCCTGCTCTTCCTGCGTCAGATGGACAAAGATCTTGACGAGGTTCGTCCGGCTGCCGGTCAGCTGCGCCTCGAACTCGTTGATCTCGTCGTACCCCTTGCGCCATTCGGCCTCGGTCGCGAAGCCCTCGACGCGCTCGACCAGCACGCGGCCATACCAGCTGCGGTCGAAGATCGAGATTTCGCGGTTGCCCGGCAGGCGCTTCCAGAAACGCCACAGAAAATGGCGCGCCTTTTCCTCGTCGGTCGGCGCGCTGATCGGCCACACGTCGAAATATCGGGGATCGAGCAATGCGGTCATGCGCTTGATGATGCCGCCCTTCCCCGCCGCGTCCCAGCCCTCGAACATGATGATGCTGCGCTGGCCGTGGGTGATGTGTGCGGACTGCACGCGTTCGAGCCGTTCCTGCAGCGCGTCGAGCGCGTCGGAATAGTCGCCGTCGAATTTGGTGCCGGCTTCGTGATCGGAAAGGGAAATGCTCATGGGGCCTCCTAGCGCAACCCATGCCGTCGTACCAAGCGCGATGCGGCGATGTCATTTTCTGGCACAGCGCGCGCGCGCTTCGTTACGGCTGGCCCAGCAAAAGCTTGCGCGCGTCCCAATCGACGAGCGCGCGGCGGCCGCGGTCGATCCGATCGAGACCCTCCGCGATGGCGCCGCTGCGCGACCCCTGGCGCTGCGCCTCGCTATACCAGTCGATTGCGGCGGTGTAATCACCCTGCATTTCGGCGCAGAGCCCGAGATTGAAGGCCAGCGCAGCAGTGGGCTCGGCGTCGCGGGTTAACGCAGTCCAGGCGGCGCAGGCCGCGGGCTGGTTACTCTTGGTCAGCCGAATGGCATTTTTGAAGGCCGCCTGCGCCGGTTTCGCCAGCCCTTTCGTGCTTTCATCGACCCGGACGTCGAGCGAATATTCGCGCGGCGCGAGGTCGCGGCGCACCGCCTGCACCTGATTGCGAATCGCCGCATCGACATAATCTTCGGCCGATTGCGAAGCCGCGCGGTCGGGGCAGAACACTTGCTGATCGCGCGCGTTCAGGGCTCTTGTATAGCGGATCGACCCATCGTCGAGCGCAACCAGCCGCGCGGTTGTCGCGACGGTGATGATGCGGCGGTGACAGCGAATGTCGACATCGGCTTCTTTCAGGCACTTCTTCTTGTCAGTGGGATCCTGTTCGACGCAACGCTTGCGTTTCTCGGTAACGCGGACCTCATCGACGCCGGTGCGGACCGTGCCGGTTAACAGGCCGTCGCTGGGCGCGCCCGATTCGGGGGCCACGATGCGATAATAGGGGCGCCCGTCGAACCGCGCCTCGGCGAGCGCGGCTTCGAGCGCCTGAGCAAACGCGCCGCCGTCCGAGCCCTCGAAACGCTCAACCGAGATACGGAGCAGATCATTGACGTTGGCGCTGGCGGGGTCACTGCCATCGATCGTCAGCGTTTCCGCCGCCGCCGGAACAGAAAAACACAGCAGTGCGGCACCCAATATCCATCGCGCCTCGACCATCATCGCCCCCATGCTCAACCCCGCGCCGGGCTATCGCAGCCCGGCGATGCTGTCAAAGCGCGGTGACAATCAGGTCGGCGAGCCGCTGTGACGCTTCCATCGGTATAAAGTGGCTCTGGTCAGTCCACTGCTCGTCGCGCACCGCGCCAAGCGCCGCACCGAGGCCGGGCCAGGTCGGGCTGACCGAAAAGTCGAGATGCCCCGCGCGTTCGCCGGTGCGGGCGCGGATGACACTGGCGGGTGCAGCGATGCGGCCGAGCCATTCGTGCGGGTTGGTGCGCAGCGCGTTTTGATAGACCGAGGCTTCGAGCGCCGGTGGGCAAGCGAGGTCCCATCCCTCGCCATGCGTGGCGGGGAGCAGGCCGTAACGGCAATAATCGGCAAGCACCGCGGGCTGCCAAAGGGCATAAGGCGGGCGCGCAGCAAAATGAGCGCTCATCGCTTCCCAGCCGTCCCAGCGGCTTCGCCGCCGCGCCACCGGATGGTCGGCCGGATCGGGGACCGGCTCGTCGGCCGCGCCAACATAAAATTCGGGCGGCATGACGACAGGGTCGATCAGGAAGATATGCCGGAAGGCGTCGGGGCGTTCGGCGGCAAGCCGGGTCAGGACGTAACCGCCCATGCTGTGTCCGCATCCGACGAGCGATGTGCCCGTGAAACGATCGACCAGCGGCAACAGCGCGTCGGCGGTTTTTGCCCAGTCCGAAAGCGACGCCGGCTTGGCACTGCGCCCATGGCCAAGCTGGTCGGGCGCGATGATATGCGTGCCGGGCGGCAAGGCCGCGACGACCTGGTCCCACAATCGCGCGTGAAAACCGGTCGCGTGGAGCAGGAGCAGCGAGGGCCGGTCGGAGGGCACGCCCCATTCGAACCAGCAGATCTCGCCCTCCGGCGTCGCCAGCCGGTGCTCGCGCGGCGCTTCGACCACGCTTAGCCCTTGGGGCCGTCGACGAGGCGGATGCCGAGTTCCTTGAGCTGCTTGTCGCTGACCGGCGCCGGCGCATTCATCATCAGGTCTTCGGCCTTCTGGGTCATCGGGAAAACGATGACTTCGCGGATGTTCGGCTCGTCGGCGAGCAGCATCACGATGCGATCGACACCCGGCGCCGATCCGCCATGCGGCGGCGCGCCGAACTTGAAGGCGTTGATCATGCCGCTGAAATTCGCATCGACATCGGCCTGCGAATAGCCCGCGATCTCGAACGCCTTGTACATGATGTCGGGGCGATGGTTCCGGATTGCGCCCGACGACAGTTCAACGCCGTTGCAGACGATGTCATACTGATAGGCGAGAATATCGAGCGGATCCTTGCCCGTCAGCGCGTCCATCTCGCCCTGCGGCATCGAGAAGGGGTTGTGGCTGAAGTCGATCTTGCCGGTATCCTCGTCGGCTTCGAACATCGGGAAGTCGACGATCCAGCAGAATTCGAAGCGGCTCTTGTCGATCAGGCCCAGCTGGTCGGCGACGCGCGTGCGCGCAAGGCCCGCAAGCTTTGCCGCCTTCGCTTCGGCGCCCGCGGCGAAGAAGATGCCGTCGTTCGGGCCCAGCCCCATCGCGTCGGCGATCGCCTTCATGCCGTCCTGGCCATGGTTGTTGGCGATCGGGCCGCCGAACACGCCGTCCTTCTGCGTCGCATAGCCAAGGCCCGGGAAACCTTCCGACTGCGCCCAGCTGTTCATCTCGTCGAAGAACTTGCGGCTCTTCTCCTGCGTTTCCGGGGCGGCGACGGCGCGGACAACCTGGCCTTCATCGACCATGGTCGCAAAGCGGCCGAAGCCCGATCCCTTGAAGAAATCGCCCACGTCATGGACGAGCAGCGGGTTGCGCAGGTCGGGCTTGTCGCTGCCATATTTCAGCATCGATTCGCGGTACGGAATGCGCTTGAAAGGCAGCGGCGACACGGTGCGGCCCTTGCCGTCGAAATCGGCGAACTCCTCGAACACGCCATGCAGGACGGGTTCGATGGCGTTGAAGACGTCGTCCTGCGTGACGAAGCTCATTTCGAAATCGAGCTGATAGAATTCGCCGGGGCTACGGTCGGCGCGCGCATCCTCGTCGCGGAAACAGGGCGCGATCTGGAAATAGCGGTCGAAGCCCGCGACCATCAGCAGCTGCTTGAACATCTGCGGCGCCTGCGGCAGCGCATAGAATTTGCCGGGATGGACGCGGCTGGGGACCAGATAGTCGCGCGCACCTTCGGGGCTGCTCGCGGTCAGGATTGGCGTCTGGAACTCGGTGAAGCCCTGATCGATCATCCGCCGGCGCAGCGACGAAATGACGTTCGAACGCAGCACGATATTCTTGTGCAGGCGCTCGCGGCGGAGATCGAGGAAGCGGTTCGTGAGGCGGATTTCCTCGGGATATTCGGTCTCGCCGAACACCGGCAGCGGCAGGCGATCGGCGGCCGATTGCACGGTCACCGCGCTCGGATAGATTTCGATCTCGCCGGTCGCCAGCTTCGGATTAAGCGTCTCGGGCGATCGCGCGGCGACCTTGCCCGTGAAGGTCAGAACGGACTCGGGGCCCAGCGCGTTCACCGTGGGATAGAGGTTCGAGCCGGTCTCGACCACGATCTGGGTAATACCATAATGGTCGCGAAGATCGACGAAAAGCACGTTCGCATGTTCGCGCGTGCGATGCACCCAGCCCGAAAGACGGACTTCCTCACCGACGTTGGCGGCGCGAAGATCGGCGCATGTATGGGTGCGATAGGCGTGCATGTGATCGTCTTTCAATGTTCGGAAGCGCGCGCAGGAAAACGCGCCGATATGGCCGCGCCTAAGGCAATGCGCCGCACCATTTGTCAAGCGTTGAGGGCGGAATCAACGGGTCAGACCGAGGTTATCGAGCACCTCGCTGCCGAACAATGCGCGGTGGGCGGGATCGGCGAGCAGGCGGTCGCGCGCCGCGCGCCAGCGGCGGAAATCATCGCCATAGTCGGCGGCGACCCGCGCGGCGTCGAGGTGGCAGCTTTTTGCCCAATGGCGGGTGAAGGCGATGCCCTCGGCATCGAGGCATTCGACGACGCGGGCGTAAGCGTCCGCAGTGCGCTGGCTGCGCGGGCCATCGAAATCGATCACCGCGTTATGCGCAAAGCGCGCGGGAGCGAGCAGACCCTGCGCGCGTTCCATGAAGCGCACCGTGACGACGGTCGAGCCGCCATGTCTGGCGTAAACTGCGCAGATGAGTTCGAACGCGCGGGCGAGGTCGGCGCGGTCGATCGTGACCGAGGCGTTGAACAGGTCGGCGAGCGGCCGGTGCGTGTCGAGCCCCTCCCCCCAGCTGCCATAGACCGGTGGCGCGTCAATATCGGGGCCGCTTGCATAGCCCAGTTTCATGGCGAATTGCAGCAGCGGGCCGCGGGCCCATGGGTAATCGTCGAGCAGACGGCCGAGCAGGCTGAGCGCGTCGTAGCCGGCGCCGAGTTGGCCGGGCGTCGCCCGGTTATAATCATCACGCCATGGCTCGCGATAGAGGAAGCGAAGCATAGCGGGGCGCTTGAACGGCTTGTAGGGGTTGACGATCATCTGGACGAAATCGGGGTCCCGATCGAGCGCATAAGCGGCCGAGAACCGACGGAAATCCCCCGCGGCGAGCCAGTCCAGCGCCGCGCAATCGACTCTGCGCAAATTCTGGATGGGGCGGACGAGGAATTTCGGCACGCTGTCGACGACGAGCGCGGTGACGATGCCAAGCGAGCCGACGGGAAGCTGCGCCGCGGCAAAGACATCGTCGTCGCGCAGCAGCGTCGAGCCGGTCGCGGCGACGAAGGCGTCGCTCATCACCCCGGCGACGGGCTCGATCCAGTGGATGCCCGTCGGGGTCACGACCTGCACCGCCCGAACATGGTCCTGTATGCCCCCGCGCGCAATCATCGAGCCATGGGTGCCGGTCGCACAGGCGCCGGCAAAGGTCTGGCCGTTGCCCGCGCCGCTGGTCCACAGCGAGCGGCCTTGCGCTTCCAGCTTGTCCGACACCTCATCGACGAGCGCGCCCGCCTCGACGAGCATCAAGCCGCCTGCGTCGATGCCGGGCCGCACGTCAGCCGCGCCGATGCGGAAGCAGCGGTTGAAGCGGCGCGTGTGGAGCAGCCAGCTTTGCGAGCTGATATTGACGTTCGAGGGCGACCAGCCCGCGCCGAGCGGGCGGACGCGGCGCTTTGCGGCATCCGCCTGTCGCAGCCAGTCCTGGAGCGATTTCGCCGCAATCGCGATCTCGTCGCGCCCGCGTTCGGCGTCACCGCTGCGCAGCGCAAAGCGCGTCGCCGCTTCGCAGGTGCCAGTGCCGTGATAATTGGTCCAGCGACCTTCGTCGCCGAGTTTGACGATCGGCATCAGGCCTCTCCCAGCGGGAGGATGCCGGCGTGCGCGCGCCACGCGACGGTGATCGGACGCAAGAAGCCAAAGGTCGCGATCGCGACGAGCATCTGGCGCCGGGTCGCGAACACGCGGACGTCGCACAGGCCGTGATCGGATTCGGGGGTCACGAACGGCTGCGCAGCCTGCGCGGCGAACCCCCAGCCCTTCAGCGTGACGACCATCGATTCCTCGTCGAGCGGCCGCGGATTGGCGATCGACAGAAAAATATCCGCTTGCCCCGCGGCATATTGTCCGAGAAGCAACGCAAAACCGAGCGCAGCGAGCGCCCAACCGAGCCACATCATGCCCCTATTCCCTTCGTCCTTTTCCCCGGCCGATGTTTCGGCTCCGCAACCCGAAGAGCACGCGCAAATTTTCCTGCCCGTTCCTCTCAACTAGCTGTATAGGCGCGCTATGCAAGTCCATCCGTTGATCGAAACCAACGCCGCGCTCGTCGAATTTTGCGACCTTATTCGGGACAGCGATTTCATCGCCGTCGATACCGAATTCATGCGGGAAAACACTTTCTGGCCAGAGCTTTGCCTGATCCAGGTGGCCGACCGCGACCATGCCGCGGCGATCGACCCGCTGGCGGCGGGCATGGATTTGAAGCCCCTGCTCGACCTGTTGGTCGACAATGAGGACATGCTGAAAGTCTTTCATGCCGGCGGGCAGGATGTCGAAATCATCTTCAACCTGACCGGCAAGACGCCGCACCCGATCTTCGATACCCAGATCGGCCAGATGGCGCTGGGTCAGGCCGAGCAGGTCGGCTATTCGAACCTGGTCGAGGCTTGGATCGGGCTGCAACTCGACAAGGGCGCGCGCTTTACCGACTGGAGCCGCCGCCCGCTCGACAAGCGCCAGATCGACTATGCGGTCGGGGATGTCACGCACCTTGCCAAGATTTTCCCGATGATGCTCGACAAGCTGATCAAGACCGGCCGCGGCCACTGGCTCGACGAGGAAATGGAAAAGCTGGCCGATCCCGCCAATTACAGCGTCGATCCCGAAAAGGCGTGGCAACGGATCAAGGTGCCGACGCGCAAGCTCGACGTCCTCGGCCGCCTGCAGTCGCTCGCCGCATGGCGCGAGCGCGAGGCGCGGCAAAAGAACCTGCCGCGCGGCCGCATCGTCAAGGACGAGACGCTGGCCGACATCGCCGCGCATCCGCCGAAAGATCAGGACGGGCTGGGCCGTGTTCGCGGATTGTCGGCGACGTGGCGGACCAACGACATCGGCGGCCGGTTGATGGACGCCATCGCCAATGCCAAGCCGATGTCGAAGGACGAGATGCCCGACCGCGCCCCGCGCGGGCCCGGTCTGGGTAAGGAAGGCACCCTCGTCGCCGACTTGCTGAAGCTGTTGCTGAAAATACGTGCGCGCGAATTGAATGTCGCGTCGCGGCTGATCGCCCGCAGCGACGATCTGGAAGCCCTTGCCGCCGGATCGCGCAGCGATGGTATCCAGATGATGCAAGGTTGGCGATATGACGTGTTCGGACACGCCGCACTCGATCTGGTCGAAGGGCGGATGGGCTTTGCCGTGGTCAACGGCAAGCTGGTGATGAGCGAAATCGATCCCAACGCGGCGATTGAGATCTAAAGCAGCACCAGCTCCGGCTTTGCATCAAGCGACTGCGCCAGAACGCGCAGGCGGCGTTCGACCGATTCGCCCGCCAGCTGATGCCAGCCGGCATCGAGACAAAGCTTCAGCTTGCCCTCGACCAGCGCAATACCGCTCGCCCGCAGCGGCGCCTCGACCCCGCCGGTCAGGCGCTGCGCAAGGCGGATAGCAAGACCCCATTGACGCGCGCGGGCGAGCCGTTCGGGGGCCACGAGGTTGCCCATCGCTGGAAACTCGGCGTCGGACCCGCCAAAACCCGCATACAGAGCACGTGCGAGAAGGATGCGGCCGGGAATATCGATACTGCGCCAGTTGCCGTGAAGGCCGATTTCGGTCCCGCGGTCGGCGCGGAAGTCGGGGTTTGCCGACCATGCCACATCGCTGAGCAGGCTCGCCGCAAGGCGGACACGGCTGTCGGCGGGGGCTTCGTCGGCGAACAGCGGCGCGATCCATGCAGCGATCGCGCGGCCGTGCGGCGCGAAACGCGCAAGGCGTCGCCCCTCGAATTCGGCAGCGACGATCAGCGGGTCCTGCGCGCGCGTTTCTGCATCTAGGGCCTGATAAAGCAGACCTTCGCGAAGGCCCGATGACGAAACCGTCATCTCGGGCACGTCGAGGATGTTGACGAGCGCAGCGAGCAGCGCGGCCGCATCGGGCAACGCCGCCGCGCGATTCGACGCCATGCCGGGGATCGCGCGCAATTCTTCGAAGGTCAGGCGCTTTGAGGCGCGGATCAGGCGGCGAAGCGCACTGCGCGGCAAGCTATGCTGGTCGAGCACCGCGAGCGGATCGCGCGTGAGTTCAAGATCGAGGCGCGAGAGCGCGCGCCACGATCCGCCGACGAGATAGAGCGGGAGGCCCGTCAATCCGTCGCCGGGCCAGCCCGCGTCGCGCAGCATTTTGCGAATCGCGCGCTCGAACGCCTGCTCGCCATCCTTGCGCAGCGCCGGCAGACGCAGCACGCCGAGCGGGAAGGAAGCCCGGCGTCCGACCTGTCCGTCCGACACTTCGGCAAGCTCAAGGCTGCCACCGCCGAGGTCGACCGCAATGCCATGCGCGTCGGGTATCGCCGCGAGTACGCCATGACCCGCGGCTTCGGCTTCCTCTTCGCCCGACAACAGCCGGATCTGGAGCCCCGCTTCGGCAGCGGCGGCGATGAAGTCCGGACCGTTCGCCGCGTCGCGCACGGCGGCGGTGGCGACGCATTGCACGTCCTTCACTTCCATATGTTTGGCGAGCAACGCATAGCGACGCAGCGCGACGAGGCCGCGTTCCGCATCTTCTGGCGCAATGCGGCCATTGACGGCGAGGCCGCGGCCAAGACCCGCCGCGACCTTTTCGTTGAAGATGACCGCAGGCGCGCGCGCCGGACCTTCATAGACGACGATACGGACCGAGTTGGAGCCGATGTCGATCACTGCGGATCGGCTGACTGCCTGTTTTGAGTTACTCTTGGCGTTCAATTTTTTGTCAATCTTCGCGCACATTAAAAGCGAGCGTCGGCACGTCGTGACGCTTGTGCAGCGCGGTGCCACGGCCCGACAGCGAGGCGTTGTTCATGAAATAATGATGAAGATTAAATGGCTTGTCTCCCGGCGTTACACGCACCGACGTGCCGTCGGGTTGCAATATCCAGCTTTGTTCATTGTCGATCAGGTTCGCGACAAGCACCTGATCGAGGATCTGGTCGTGGACGGTCGGGTTCTCGATCGGGATCATATATTCGACCCGGCGATCGAAGTTGCGCGGCATCCAGTCGGCGCTGCTGATGTAAAGCTTTGCGCCGCGATGCGGCAGCGGCGCGCCGTTGGCGAAGGCCCAGACGCGGCTGTGCTCGAGGAAGCGGCCGACGACCGACTTGACGCGGATCGTTTCGGACAGGCCCGGCACATCGGGGCGCAGGCAGCAGATGCCGCGTACGATCAGTTCGATCCGCACCCCCGCCGCGCTCGCCTGATAGAGCTTGTCGATGATGTCCGGGTCGACAAGGCTGTTCATCTTGGCCCACACGCCCGACGGCAGCCCGGCTTTGGCCGCCGTGATTTCGGCGTCGATCAACTGGCTGAGATGCGCACGCATGTTGAGCGGCGACATGGTGATCAGGTCGAGCCGTTCGGGTTCGACATAGCCGGTGATGTAATTGAACAGCTGCGCCGCGTCACGCCCCGCGCGCGGGTCGGCGGTGAAGAAGCTGAGATCGGTATAGATGCGCGCGGTCACCGGGTGATAATTGCCGGTGCCGAAGTGACAATAAGTGCGATACCCCTGCCCTTCGCGGCGAACGACCATCGATATTTTGGCGTGCGTCTTCCACTCGATAAAGCCGTAGACGACCTGTACCCCGGCGCGTTCGAGCTGGTTCGCCCACAGGAGATTCTGTTCTTCGTCGAAACGCGCCTTGAGTTCGACGACCGCGGTCACCGACTTGCCCGCCTCGGCCGCCTCGATCAGCGCGCGGATCACCGGCGACTGGTCGCCAGCGCGATAGAGCGTCTGCTTGATCGCGACGACATCGGGGTCGGCCGCGGCCTGCCGCAGGAAGGCGAGGACGACCTCGAAGCTTTCATACGGATGGTGGACGACGATATCCTTGCTGCGGATCGCCGCGAAGCAATCCCCGCCATGTTCGCGAATGCGTTCGGGAAAACGCGGCGAATAAGCCGGGAATTTGAGGTCGGGGCGATCGACATCGACCAGCGCCGACAGGGCCGCGAGACCGATAAAGCCGCCGATCTTCGCAACGATCGCCTCATGCCCCTGAATGTCGGCGTTGAGTACCTCGGCGATTTCGCCGGGCATGTCGGCTTCGAGTTCGAGCAGGATCACACGGCCACGGCGGCGGCGGCGAATCGCGGTGCGGAACAGGCGGACCAGATCCTCGGCCTCTTCCTCCAGCTCGATATCGCTGTCGCGGATGATGCGGAACACGCCAAGGGATCGGATGGTGAAGCCGGGGAACAGCAGCCCGCCGAAAATCTCGATCAGATATTCGATCGGAACGAAAGCATTCGATTGCCCCGGAACCGGCACAAAGCGCGGCAACGCCGCCGGAATCATCACCAGTTCGCGGACGGTTTCGCCTGTCGCCTTGCGCTGCAGGTCGAAGATGATCCCGAGACCGCGATTGGGGATGAAGGGAAAGGGGTGCGCCGGATCGAGCACCTGCGGGGTCAGGATCGGGAAAATCTGGTCGATGAAATATTGACGCAGTGCGGTGCGCAGCGCCTCGCGGTCGGACCCCGTGCCGTGGACGACGATGCCCTGTTCGCCAAGCTGGCGATGAAGCAATTGCCATTCGCTCTGCTGCTGATCGACGAGGCGGTTTACCTCGGCCTCGATCTCGGCAAGCTGTTGCCCCGGCGAGCGGCCGTCGGCCGAGGGATCGTCGATCCCCTGTAATTGCTGACCTTTCAGGCCAGCGACGCGGACCATGAAGAATTCGTCGAGGTTGCTGCCCGAAATCGACAGGAAGCGGAGGCGTTCGAGCAGTGGGTGCGCAGGGTTGCGCGCCTCTTCCATCACCCGACGATTGAAGGCCAGCCAGCTCAGTTCGCGGTTGAAGAAGCGTTCGGGACCGAAGGTGGGAAGCGCCGTATTGGCGTCATTGTCGGCACGTAAGGGGCCACCGGCTATCGACATTGTGCTTCATCCTGCCTTTCGAGGAGATCGGGATCGATCAGCCCCTGTGACAGTAATGTTTCACGCGTAAGACGAACGCTAACGCCCCGCCCTTTTTCCAGCGAAGCGGCATCGAGCGCCGCAACGACGCGGTGAATCATCGCATAGCTGCGCTCCATTCGCGGAACGATATAGGAAGGAACCTCAGGCGCGAGCGCCATGCCGCGCTGCGCGAACAGCGCCTCGATCAGGTCGCGCGCGAGGCAATCGTCGGGATCGCCGATCGTCAGGACAGGCACGGCGGCGAGGCGCGAGCGAAGGTCGGGAAGCGCGACATTCCATTCCGCCGGCGGCGCATCGGCGATAATCAGCAGCGGCGAACCGCTCGCCTGCGCCGCATTCCACGCGTGGAAGATATCCTCTTCCGATACGCTGTCGTGCCCATCGATCACGCGGCCGCCGGTCTCGCTGGCGAAAAGCCGGCCGATCAGGCTACGACCCGAACCGCGCGGGCCGGTGAGAACCGCCGTGCGCACGGGCCAGGTCGACACATGGCGCAGATAGCGCACGGCATCGGCGTTGCTGGTGCCGACGATCAGCGGGCCGTCGTTGCTGCCCCCTGCGCTCCAGTCGAGCGGCAGTGCGATCTGGCTGGAGGTGACGCGCGCCATCAGCGGCTGATCCGCAGCGTGCTGCCGCCCTCCTGCACCTTGTACCCCCGCGCCGCGAGCGCCGCGCTGAGCGCCGCGATATCGCCGCGGAAGGTCACGCGCATCACCGACGTGCCGCCGAGCGCAAGGCTGGTGGTCGAGGCCGACTGGACCCCCGAGATGCCGCCGACCGCTCGTTCGGTCGCGGTGACCGAGTCGACATCGGGCGAGCTGTATTGAACGGTGAAACTTTGGACCCCTGCGGCGGCCGTCGTCGGCACGCTGCTGTCGATTTCGCTGGGCAAAGCGTCGTCGTCGGTCGCGACCTCTTCGGGCAGGTCGGCCTTTTCGACCGGCTTTTCGAGGACGAGATAGGTGTCGGTGCGCAGCACGCCCGAGGCCAGCGCGTCGATATAGATGCGGTCCATCCGCGCGACCGCCTTTGCCATCATGTCGGGCAGCGCGGCGGGGCTGGGACCGGTCATCGTGAAGCTGGAAATCAGCTTGCTGTCGGGGCCGAAGCGCGCAGTGAAATAGCCTTTGATCGGGCCGCCGGGATAGGCATATTCGACCCGTGCGATCGGGGTCAGCACGTCGGCGGCGCCATATTGGTCGAGGATCACGCGCCACCAGACGCGGCCCCGGCGGCCGGTCTGGCCGGCGTTGATCAGCAAGGTATCGGCGCCAGTGCCCGCGGTGCGGACATAGTCGATCGCGCTCTCCCCCGTATTATATTCGGCCCAGGCGCGCTGCCAGGCGCTGCGCTGTTCGAACACCTGCGGGATGCCGTCGATCGAATAGACCGGGATCACGAGCAAGGGCGGCGAGCGGAGCGTGCGGCCGCTGACGCCGAGGATCTGGCCGGCACGGACGCGGTCGAACTGGACGCCGAGCCGGGCGACGTACCGGCGCGGGCCGATCTGTTCTTCCTCGACGACGATAGCGGTGACGATGCCGTCGAGCACCGAATCGCCGAGCTTGGGGCCGTCGCTGCCGTTCAACTTGCGATAAAGCTGCGCCCAGCCGAGGCGCTGCGCCTCGCGCCAGCCCTTTTCACGCGCATCGTCGGCGTTGTCGCCGGTGACATCGACGAGAATTCCGCTGGCGAGGAAATCGCCGCTGCTGTTGATCGGGGTGATGCCGCGATCGCCACGGCTGATCTGCCCTTCGACCACGCCGACGAGCAGAATCGCGAAGAATAGCCCGAAAAGCGCGGCCCAGCGCCAGTCGCGCGGGCGAAAGGCATAGAGGGTCAGGCGGGGCGCGAAGCGGGGGGAAGCAGCCGAAATCATATCTTCTCTATGCTCTGCCCAAAAGCGTGACGCCGGACAAGGAAATCATGGCATTTCGTGGCCAGAGTCGTTAGTCGCGCTGGCCATGGATTCCAAGCACAACCAATCCGGCTCCTACACTTATGCGCAGGCCGGCGTATCGATCGAGACCGGCAACGCGCTGGTCCGTGCCATCGCTCCGCTCGCCCGTGCGACGCGCCGACCCGGCGCCGACGCCGACCTTGGCGGTTTTGGCGGCTTTTTCGACCTGAAGGCCGCGGGGTTCAACGATCCCTTGCTCGTCGCGGCGAACGACGGCGTCGGTACCAAGCTGAAGCTCGCCATCGAATCGGGCAAGCATGACGGGGTCGGCATCGACCTGGTCGCGATGTGCGCGAACGATCTGATCGTTCAGGGCGCCGAGCCGCTGTTTTTCCTCGATTATTACGCCACCGGCAAACTCGACAACGACGTTGCGACCGAAGTCGTCGCGAGCATCGCCGAGGGATGCAAGCAGGCCGGATGCGCGCTGATCGGCGGCGAGACCGCTGAAATGCCGGGCATGTATTTGGACGGCGACTATGACCTCGCCGGTTTCTGCGTCGGCGCGGTCGAGCGCGACCAGGTGCTGACCGCCGACAAGCTGGCGGCGGGCGATATCATTCTGGGGCTCGCGTCGTCGGGGGTGCATTCGAACGGTTTCTCGCTCGTGCGGCGGCTCGCGGCCGACAAGGGCTGGAAGCTCGACCGTCCCGCGCTGTTCGACCAGACTGTGCTGCTGATCGATGCGCTGATGGCGCCGACGCGCATCTATGTGAAGAGCCTGCTCCCGCTGGTGAAGACCGGGCAGATCCACGCGCTGGCACATATTACCGGCGGCGGGCTGCTCGAAAATATCCCGCGCATCCTGCCGAAAACCCTTCATGCGCACGTCGATGCCGATGCGTGGGAACAGCCGCGATTGATGGCCTTCCTGCAGGCGCAGGGCAATATCGAGCCCGAAGAAATGGCACGCACCTTCAATTGCGGGATCGGGATGGCGGTTGTCGTCGCCGAAGCCGATGTCGACGCCGTTACCTCGGCGCTCGAGGCCGGGGGCGAGACCGTGCACCGGATCGGGCATATCGCCGAGGGCGAAAAGGGCTGCACCGTAACGGGCAGCGTCGAAACATGGAGCGCGATGGGCGCGTGGAGCGCCACGCATAATGGCTAAGGCGCGTGTCGCCGTCCTGATTTCAGGCGCCGGCACCAATATGGCGGCGCTGCTCTATGCCGCCAAAGCCGCCGACTGCCCCTATGAACTGGTGTTCGTGGGCAGCAACGACCCCGACGCGCCGGGGCTGAAGATCGCCGAGGCCGAGGGCATCGCGACCTGGGGCCTGTCGCACAAGGGCATGAACCGCGACGCATTCGACGCGCTGGTCGACGAGCAATTGCGCGGCGCCGGCGCCGAATTTGTCGCGCTTGCAGGCTATATGCGCATCCTTTCGGACGCGTTCGTCAGCCGTTGGGCGGGCCGGATGGTGAATATCCACCCCAGCCTGCTTCCGCTCTACAAGGGGCTCAACACCCACCAACAAGCCCTGGACGCCGGCGACAAGTTCGGTGGGTGCAGCATCCATATTGTGACGCCCGGCGTCGACGAGGGGCCGGTGCTGGCGCAGACGCCGGTCGCGATCCTGCCCGGCGACACGGTCGAAACATTGGTGGAGCGGGTACGGATCGCCGAGCATCAGCTTTATCCGCCGACGCTGGCCGCGTTCGTGACGCGCGAGCGGTCGCCCGGATATCTGCGCGACCGCGTGCGCGAAATCGCGATGGCGCTGCCCGAGGCTGACGAAGTGACCTCGCACGGCATGCCGTGCTTCGGCATCGTGAAGGGCAAGAAATTCGCCTATTTCACCGAGGATCATCATGGCTCAAGTAGTGAAGAGGGGGGCAAGGTCGCACTATTGGTGAAAATCAGCGGCGGCGAAGAACAGGCGATGCTGATCGAGCTCGACGAAGACCGCTATTACCGTCCCGCCTATTTCGGCGACGGCTGGGTCGGCATCCGCCTCGACCTTGGCGACACCGATTGGGATGCGATCGGCGAGTGGCTGCGCAAGAGCTGGCTGGCGGTGGCGCCCAAGAAGCTCGCCGGGCTGATGGGGATTGCAGACGAATTCTGATCGGGGCCAAATTCACGCTGGCGTTTTCACCGAAAGCCGGTTGAGGTGCCGTGATGGCATTCGACGCCGCCTTTGCCCTGTCGGCCCTGTTCCTTGCGGTCCATATCGTGGTGATCGGGCGGATCATATTGCGTCCGCAGCGCGAACCCGCTTCGCGTGTCGCATGGCTCATCGCGACGATCATGGTCCCCGTGGTCGGGGTGATCGCCTATCTGCTGCTCGGCGAGGCGCGGATCAGTTCGAAGCGGCGCGCGCGGTATCGCGCAATCGAGGCGCATCTGCCGCACCCGTCGGAGAATCAAGCGGTCCGGCATGAGCTTGCCGAGACGGCCTATGCAGCGCCCTTCGCACTCGCCGAAACCGCCAATGCACTCCCGCCGACGCGCGGCAATCGCGCGCGCCTCGCACAGGACAGCAACGCCGCGATCCGCGAGATGGTCGAGGATATCGACGGTGCGAAATCGACCGTCCATCTCTGCTTCTATATCTGGCTAGCCGACCACAACGGATTCCGGATCAAAGACGCGCTGATCCGCGCAGCCCAGCGCGGCGTCAAGGTCCGCGTACTCGCCGACGCATTGGGATCGCGCGGCTTCATCCGGTCGGCCTATTGGATCGAACTCGGCAATGCGGGGGTCGATGCGCGTATCGCTCTGCCGATCGGCGGGCTTGTCTGGACGCTGATCCGGGGCCGCTTCGACCTGCGCAACCACCGCAAGCAGCTGATCGTCGACAACCGCATCGCGTGGTGTGGCAGCCAGAATCTCGCCGACCCTGAGTTTCGGGTGAAGTCGCGCTATGCGCCATGGGTCGACCTGATGACCCGTTGGGAAGGCCCGGTCGTGCGCGACTGCCAGTTCATCTTCGCCGCCGACTGGGAATCGGAGCATGGCGACGATATCAGCGACCTGTTGGGCGACGACGCCGAGCCGCCGAGCGTTGCCGAACCGGGTATCGCGGCGCAGGTCATCGGCACCGGGCCGAACCTGCCCTATCCCGCGATGACCGCATGTTTCACCTCGCTCATTCACTCCGCGCGGCGCGAGTTGGTGATCACGACGCCCTATTTCGTTCCCGACGAGCAACTGATCTGTGCGCTGCTCGATGCCGCGCGGCGTGGGGTCAGGGCAGTGATGATCCTGCCGCAGCGCAACGACAGCCGGATCGTCGCGAACGCCAGCCGCAGCTACTATGACGAGATGATCGCCGCTGGCGTGCGCTTGTATGAATATCGCCCCGGCCTGCTCCACGCCAAGACGATGGTCGTCGATGACGCGGTGGCGCTGATCGGTTCGGCCAATCTCGACCGGCGGAGCTTCGAGCTCAATTTCGAGAATAATATCCTGTTCGCCGACCCCGGTTTCGTCGGCGAGATCCGCTCCCGGCAGGACGAATATCTGGCAGAGTCGGACATGGTGACCGCCGAAGATATCGCTCGCGCCAGCATGTTGCGTCGGCTGTGGCGAAACCTGCTCGCGACGCTGAGCCCCTTACTGTGACCTAAGGGCAGGCAGCGGCCGTGTAGAATGCGTCCTTGCGCACCGTCTTGTCTATGACGCCGCAAAAGCGTGGGACGCGAATGCGCTGACGCAGGGCGTTGTCGGTAAGGAAGCCGCCTTTGTCGATCGGCGTCGTGGCGTGGGGAATCGCCACCTCGAAGTGCAGGTGCGACAGCATCGCGCATCCGACGGCGGCCTCGTCGCCCAGATACTGCCCCGCGCGAACACGGCCGCCGACCCGTAGTCCGGCGCTGCTGCTGCTGCCCGCGGCCATATGCGAATAGAGCGTCCATTCGCCATTGGTGTGCGACAGCCAGAGATAATTGTTGCGGCAGTCGGCGGCAGCGCGGCCGCTTTGCTGTTCGGAAAAGCTTTCCTCGATCGCCATGACTACTCCGTCGGCGGCCGCGACAATACGGTGGGGGCGATCGACGCCGCGAGGTTCGCCGACGAGGTCGACCGCGCCCCGTGGACCGTGCGTTGCCGCATCGTCGAAAACAGATACGCGCGTTCCGTCGGCATAGGGCAGCCGGTAAACACCTTCGGAGGATGCAATGGCGGGAGCCTCGGCCGGCGTCATCGCGGACAGCGCCAGACCCGCAACGACAACGCAGATCGGGCCCGGTTTCATCCTGTATCCCCTGCCAAAACCAACAAAAAGGGCGCCGGATCGCTCCGGCGCCCTTTTGATTAGCATAGGCTTACGCCTCAGCCGACGATTTCTTCAGGCTTGAAGAAATAGGCGATTTCAATCGCCGCATTTTCGTCGCTATCCGAACCGTGGACGGTGTTTGCTTCAATGCTTTCGGCCAGTTCCTTGCGGATCGTGCCGGCATCGGCGTTCGCGGGGTTTGTCGCGCCCATGATGTCGCGGTTGGCCTGCATGGCATTTTCGCCTTCCAGCACCTGGACGACGACGGGGCCGCTGATCATGAAATCGACGAGTTCGCCGAAGAAGGGGCGTTCCTTGTGGACCGCGTAGAAGCCTTCGGCCTGTTCGCGGGTCATGTGAATGCGCTTCGACGCGACGACGCGGAGGCCGGCTTCTTCCAGCATCTTGGTGACGGCGCCGGTGATGTTGCGACGCGTGGCGTCGGGCTTGATGATCGAAAAGGTGCGAGTGACCGCCATGGGGGAAGCTCCTGCGTTATTATGGTTTGTGATGGGCGCGCCTCTAGCCGCGCTTTTGCTGCACTGCAAGGATAGAGCGTCGCAGCATCAGGGCCCTTCGGACCAGCGACCGTTTTCGTCCTGTTTCCAGAAACGGTTGTCGACGTCGTCGCGGGCGGCGAGCGCACGCCAGAGGGCGCGGGCATCGTCGATGCGGCTGTTGTCGAAGAGCAGGAAGATGCGGTCGAAGCCGAGAGCTTCCTCGCGCCATTCGCCGTCGGCCAGCGCAACGAGCGACGCGCGATTGGGGGGCGAAACGTCGAGGGTGCCCGAAATCAGGATCGGCTCGATCTCCTCGTCGGGCGATCCGGCATGGCCGTGCGGAAGGAAGCTGGCGGGCTGCAGCGTCCACAGCGCCTCATCGATCGCCTGGCGCTGCATTGCAGGCGCGGCGACCACCAGCAGGCGGTCGCCGTTCGCCAATATGCGCGTTGCGAGGGCGGGGAGCACCCGTTCGACCGGGTCGCGGGTCAGCCGATAGAAGTCGACGCGCGCCATGCTCCCCTGCCCCCTGTTCTGCTTTCTGGCTCGCTCAGCCTTCGTGGTTGGCGGCGATGTAGCGGTCGAGAAGGCGCACGCCGTAGCCGGTCGCGCCCTTGCCATGGACCGCGCCGTCCTTGTCGGCCCATGCCGTGCCCGCGATGTCGAGATGCGCCCAGGCGACACCCTCATCGACGAAGCGTTTCAGAAATTGCGCCGCGGTGATCGACCCGCCTTCGCGCGGGCCGATATTCTTCATATCGGCGATCGGGCTGTCGATCAGCTTGTCGTAGGCGGGCGACAACGGGAAACGCCACAGCTTGTTGTTGCTGACCTCGCCCGCCGCGAGCAGGCCCGCCGCGAGCGTATCGTCATTGGCGAAGATGCCGGCATATTCATGGCCAAGCGAAATCACCATCGCGCCGGTCAGCGTTGCAAGATCGACGATCACCTTAGGATTATAGGCGCTCTGTGCCCAACTGATCGCGTCGCAAAGGACAAGGCGGCCTTCGGCGTCGGTGTTGAGCACCTCGACCGTCTGGCCCGACATGGTGGTGACGACGTCGCCGGGGCGCATCGCATTGCCGTCGGGCATATTCTCGACGAGGCCGACGACGCCGACGACATTCGCCTTCGCCTTGCGGCCGGCGATCGCCTTGATCGCGCCCGCGACGGCGCCTGCGCCGCCCATGTCCCACTTCATCATGTCCATGCCCGCGGCGGGTTTGATGCTGATGCCGCCGGTGTCGAACGTGACGCCCTTGCCGATGAACACAACCGGCGCATCGCCCGGATTGCCACCGTTCCAGCGCATGGCAAGGAGCCGCGGCGGACGCGTCGAACCCTGCGCGACGCCAAGCAACGCCCCCATGCCGAGTGCCTTCATCTGGCGCTCGTCGAGAACTTCCAGTTCGACGCCAAGGTCGGCGAGATGCTGGCAGCGTTCAACGAAGCTTTCAGGATAAAGGATGTTCGGCGGCTCGGCGACGAGCGTCTGGGTCAGCGCGACACCCTCGGCAATCGCCTCATTTTCGGCCCAGCGACCGGACAGATCGCCGTGGGGCGACGCGATCGTCACCGTCTTCAGGCTCGGCTTCGCCGTATCGGCGAGGCGCGTGCGATAGGTGTCGAGGCGCCAGTTACGCAAACGTGCGCCCATCGCGAACGCAAGGACGTCGTCGGCATCGCTCGGGCCCGTGCTGGCGAAATCGACGTGGACCGCAGTCGCGCCGCTCGTTTGCAGCTTGGCCGTGAGCGCCGCACCGCCGCGTTCGAGGTCCTGCTCGCTGCCTTCGCCGATACCGACGAGCAGCAGGCGCTTCGCTTGGTCGCCGTCGATGGCCGCGGTCTCGGCGATCGCGCCCGCGGCGCCGTCGAAGCGCGCCTGCGCGGCAGCCGCACCGAGTAGCGCACCGAGCGCGCCGGCCTCGCCCTTGCGGACCGGAAAAGCGACGACGTCGGCAGACGCATCGATTTGCGCGACAAACTGAATGTCCATGCCTTAACTTTCTCATGCGATGATTGATTGGAACGTGGCGGACCGATAGGGCGTTCGCTTGCGAGTTGCAAAAACAAAGCTGCCGGTCCAAGCCGGGGGGACGCAAGATTCAGGTGTGGGACAAAGAATTTAGATGAGCTGGGCTTTGTTCCGACAAGCGGCGCGTGCGCGGCCGTTCTGGCTGGCAACGGCGAGTGGCGCGGCCTTGGCCGCGTGCCCGGTGCTGGCCCAGACCAACGGAGAATCGACCCCGTCGGCAGAGGTTACGGCACAGCCTGACCTGCAAACCCCCGACCTTGCCCCGGCCACCGCCGACGCGCCCCCGGTCAAGACCGAAGACCAGATCGGCTTCGCCGCCGATAATCTGAATTACGACAGCGAAAGCGAAGTCGTCATTGCCGAAGGCAATGTCCAGATGAACCGCGAAGCGGTCGAGATGCGCTCCGACAAAGTCACCTGGGACCGGAAGACCGGCAAGGTTTTCGCCGAGGGCAATGTCGTCATCAAAAACCCCGAAGGCGACACGGCTTACGGCGACAAGATCGAACTCACCGACACGCTGCGCGACGGCGTCGTCGATAATATGCTGGTCGTGCTCGACAATGGATCGCGGCTGGCGGCGATCCGGGGCACCCGGTTCGACAACGGCAATATCGAGCTGGAGAACGCGGCCTACACCCCGTGTCCCGTCGAGGATAATGAAGGCTGCCCCAAGAACCCGAGCTGGCAAGTGCGCGCCGTCCGGGTGCTGTACGACAAGGCAAAGAACAAGGTCCGGTACAAGGGCGCGCGGATCGAAATTTTCGGTTTGCCGCTGATTCCGCTGCCCGGGCTCAGCCATTCGATCAATAACGAGCCGAGCAGTGGCATATTGGTTCCCGAAGTCCGGCTCGACCGCAGCAACGGCTTCGAAATCGCCGTTCCCTATTATCTGCGGCTCGCACCCGACCGCGACGCGACGATCACGCCGCACATCTACACCAGCGCGGCGCCGATGATCGAAGGCGAGTTTCGCGCACTGACCGATATCGGATCGTTCCGGATTAACGGCTATGCGACCTATGGCTCACTCGTGCCGCTGACCGGCGAGGATCCGGACAGCCAGAAACGCTTTCGCGGCTATCTGGAAAGCGCGGGCAAATTCCAGTTCGACCCGCATTGGAGCCTGACATATTCGGGCCGCATCGCGACCGACCGCACTTTCATGCGCCGCTATGACATCAGCCGCGACGACCGGCTGCGCTCGACCTTCGAGCTGGAGCGGATCGGCGGCAACTCCTATCTCTCGATCGCCGGATGGGCAACGCAGACGCTGCGCGTCAACGACGTCCAGGGACAGCAGGCGATCGCGCTGCCGATCATCGATTACCGTCAGCGGCTCGACGATCCGATCTTTGGCGGGCAGTTCGAGTTGCAGCTGAACACGCTGGCGATCGGACGCACCGCCGGGCAGGATACGCAGCGGGCCTTTGCAGGGGCGCAGTGGAACCTTCGCGGGCTGACCAAGCTTGGTCAGGAAGTCACGTTGACCGCGCTCGTTCGCGGCGATGTCTATCACAGCGACGAGAATCTGCTCACCGCAATCCCCGGCTACCGCGGGAAATCAGGCTGGCAGGCGCGCGGGATCGCCGCGATCGCCGCCGACATGCGCTGGCCGTTCATCGGCGAATTTATGGGCGGGACGCAGACGCTGACCCCGCGCGTCCAGATCGTCGCGACCCCGCCGATCAAAAATCTGGACATCCCGAACGAGGATTCGCGCGCCTTCGACCTTGAAGACAGCAATCTGTTCGCGATCAACCGCTTCAACGGCCACGACCGGTTCGAGGATGGCGCGCGCATCACCTATGGCGTCGAATGGAATTTCAGCCGCCCGGGTTTCAATATCACCAGCGTCGTCGGACAAAGCTATCGCCTGTCGGACAAGCCCAGCCTGTTTCCCGACGGCACCGGGCTGACGGCTCGCACGTCGGATATCGTCGGACGAACGACGGTCGCTTATCGCGATTTCCTGCGCCTGACCCACCGCTTCCGGCTCGACAAGGACAATCTGGCGGTCCGCCGCAACGAATTCGACGCGACGATCGGCAGCCGTTCGACCTATGCCGTGCTCGGCTATTCGCGGCTCAACCGCGATATCCTGCTGCTTGGCGAAGAACTGCAGGATCGCGAAGAAGCGCGCGTCGGCGGACGCGTCGCGGTGGCGAAAAACTGGTCGGTCTTTGGATCGGCCATCGTCGATTTGACCCAACAGACCGATGATCCGCTGAGCAGCGCCGACGGGTTCGAGCCGATTCGCCACCGGCTCGGCGTCGCCTATGACGACGAATGCCTGTCGATCGCGCTGACCTGGCGGCGCGACTATGCCGATACCGGCGATGCGCGGCGCGGCAACAGTTTCTCGTTCCGCATTGCGTTCCGCAACCTCGGGTTCTGAGGCTCGTTCGCTCAGCCTAGGTTCAGTGTCTGCGGGCTATATCGGGGCATCAAACGGTCACTATGGCGGATTGCGCTGGACCATCGGGCGTTTCCGCTGATACGGAGCGTCCGGACTTTCTCGAATAGGGTAAAGATGACCAAATTTTCGACCATGACCGGCCTGATCGCCTTGGCCGCCGTCGGCGTAACGCCCGTGCTGGCCCAGACCGTAACCGACAGCGACGTCCCGACGACCAGCCTCAACATCCCAGGCAATGTGCAGATTTTCGGCGATGCAAAGCCGAATGTCTATCGCCCGTCCGCCACGGTGAATGGAGAGATCATCACGGCGACCGATATCGAACAGCGCATGGCGCTGATCCGCATCGCAAATAACAATGTTGAGCTTCCGCCCGAGGAAATCCAGCGGTTGCGCAGTCAGGTCTTCAGCAACCTGATCGACGAAAAATTGCAGATCCAGGAAGCCAAGGCGGCCGATATCACGATCGACGAGAATGTCGTGAACGACCAGTTCGCCCGGCTCGCGACGCGCTTCAAGCAGACACCCGACCAGTTTTCAAAGTATCTGACGTCCAAAGGCTCGTCGGCGGCGGCCGTGAAGCAGCAGATCCGCGGCGAGTTCGCGTGGGATCGCCTGTTGTCGCGCAACATTCAGTCGACGACCAACGTGTCGACCGAAGAGGTCAAGATCGTCGTCGATCAGATGAACGAGACCAAAGGCCAGGACGAGTTCCATCTTGGCGAGATCTATCTGTCGGCGACGCCCGAAACCGTCGCGGCGGTGACCGAGAATGCGAAGAAGATCATCCAGGCGTTGCAGGCAGGCGGCAGCTTTGCCGCCTACGCGCGTCAGTTTTCGGAAGCATCGACTGCTGTCGTCGGCGGCGACCTCGGCTGGGTTAAGGCTGGCCAGTTGCCAGGTTCGATGGGCGAAGCGGCAACGCAGATGCAGCCGGGCCAGCTCGTCGGCCCGATCGAAGTGCCGGGCGGCATCTCGATCATGCTGATGATCGACCGGCGTCAGGTGCTGACCGCCGATCCGCGCGATGCGATCCTGAGCCTGAAGCAGATTTCGCTCGACTTCCCGGCGGGTACCACACCGGCGAAGGCGTCCGAACTGGCGAGCCAGTTCGCCGAAAAGACACGCGGCATCGCCGGCTGCGGCGCAGCCGACGCAGTCGCACAGAGCCTTGGCGCCAACGTCGTTTCACGCGACAACATCGAGATGCGCGCGTTGCCGGCCCCGTTGCAGTCGACCCTCGCCAGCCTGCAGATCGGACAGACCACGCAACCGTTCGGCGCCGCAAGCGAAGGCGTCAGCGTTCTGGTGCTGTGCGGCCGCGACATGCCCCAGACCGCGACAGCCCCCGATCTCGAGCAGATTGAAAAGAAACTGCTGGATGACAAGGTCAACAAGCGGGCCCAGCGCTATCTGCGCGACCTGCGCCGGGATGCCGTGATCGAATATAGCTGATGACGGACGATCATAATCGACGTCCGATCGCGGTCACCATGGGTGACCCGGCCGGCGTCGGACCCGAAGTGACCGCCGGCGCCTGGGCGGCGCGCCTTGAAAATGATCTGCCGCCGTTCGTCGCCATCGGCGATATCGCCGCAATCGAAGCTGTATGGAACGGCCCCGTCGCTCGCGTCGGCGATATGGACGAGGTCGGACAGGCCTTCGATACCGCACTGCCCGTCTGGCACCTTGAGGACAGCGGCCCGCTGGTCCCCGGCCAGCCGACCCCCGCAGGTGCGACATGCGCACTCCACGCGCTCGAAACAGGCATCGGGCTGACGCGCAACCAGGCAAGTTCGGCGCTGGTCACCGGTTCGGTGTCGAAATATGCCCTCCACAGCATCGGCTATACGCACCCGGGACAGACCGAATTCATCGCCGAACGCTGCGGCGTCACGGCGACCAACGCGGTGATGATGCTGGCGGGGCCCAGCCTGCGCGTCGTGCCATTGACGGTGCATATTCCGCTTTCCGAGGTGCCCGAACGGCTGACGATCGAACTGATCGTGGCCAAGGCGCGGATCGTCGCGCGGGGTCTGCGCCGCGATTTCGGCATCGAGACGCCGCGCATCGCGCTCGCCGGGCTGAACCCGCATGCGGGCGAGAGTGGACAACTCGGCGACGAAGAAGAACGGATCATGGCGCCTGCGGTGGCGCAGCTGGCCGAGGAAGGGATCGTCATCGACGGCCCGCTCGCGTCCGACGGCCTGTTCGCGCCCGCGATACGCGCACGATATGACGCGCTGTTGTGCGCCTATCACGATCAGGCGCTGACGCCGTTCAAGGCGCTGCATTTCCACGATGGGGTCAATCTGACCCTCGGCCTGCCGATCATCCGTACCTCGCCCGACCATGGCACGGCGTTCAACATCGCGGGCACTGGCCAGGCCGATCCGGGGCCGACGATCGCGGCGATCGCGATGGCCGCAAGGATGGCGCTGGCCCGCGAGCGCAATTGCGCGCCAGCGAAGTGACAGCCCTGCCCAAGCTTCCGTTACCCCCGCTCCGCGAAATAGTGCGCGCGCATGGGTTGCAGGCGAGCAAGGCGCTGGGGCAGAATTTCCTGTTCGACGAACAGTTGCTCGATCGCATTGCGGCGATTCCCGGCGATCTCGATGGCGCCACGGTGTTCGAGGTCGGACCGGGTCCGGGCGGACTGACACGGGCGCTGCTGCGCGCCGGCGCGAAGGTGATCGCAGTCGAGCGCGACGACCGCTGCCTGCCGCTGCTAGCAGAGCTGGGCGAGGCGTTTCCCGGGCAACTGACGGTGATCGCCGACGATGCCATGACGGTCGATGTCGACGCGCTGACGGGCGGCGCGCCTTATCATATCGTCGCCAATCTGCCTTACAATGTCGGCACGGCGCTGTTCACTCGCTGGCTGGAGCCAGCGCAATGGCCACCGCGCTGGATATCGCTGACCTTGATGTTCCAGCTCGAGGTCGCCGAGCGCATCATCGCGCCGGTCGGCGGCAACGCCTATGGCCGGCTGGCGGTTCTTGCGCAGTGGCGGTCGAATGCGAAAATCGCGATGAAGGTCCATCGATCGGCCTTCACCCCGCCGCCGAAAGTGATGTCGGCGATCGTCCATGTGACCCCCGCCGGGCAACCCGAGGGGGTGAACCCGAAACGGCTGTCAAAGCTGACCGAACAAGGCTTCGGCCAGCGGCGCAAGATGCTGCGGCAGAGCCTGAAGGGTGTCGAGGGCGCGGTTGCCGCCGCGGAAGCACTGGGGATCGACCCGACGCGCCGTGCGGAGACGGTCAGCGTTGCCGAATGGGTCCAACTGGCGCGGACCCTCGGCGCCTGATAACCAAATCAGTTCTGGTTACTTGTCGCGCCAACGGTCGCGACGACCGGCTTGGGTACCAGCACTTCGGCCGCGACGACGCGTTTCGAGGCGCTGGACGCGATCGTCTTTTCGAGTGCCGCGACCTGTGGGCATTTTTCGCTGCAGACGCGTTGCGCTTCGGCCAGTTTTTCGCGCGCGAGTTCGAGCGCGCCCTTGTCGGCGAGCGCTTCGCCCTGTCCGGTCAGCGCAACAATGTCGTTGGGTTCAAGGACGAGCGCCTCGCGATAAAGGCCGATCGCCTTGCCCGGCAGCCCCTGTGCGCGCGCAACCTGCGCCAGCGCGATGATTGCCGAACGATTGCGCGGATCGGCGGCGAGCGCCGATTCGTACAGCCCGATCGCCGCGTCGAGATCGCCGGCTTCCTGTGCCTTTTGCCCGTCATGCTGGAGCGCGATCGAGCGCGGGAAGATGTCATTGTCGGCGCGCTGCGCGTCGGATGCCGTGGGCAGGCTGGCGAGAATGACACCCGCAGTTAGAGCCAGAAAGCCGACACGCATCGCATTCTCCCATCGCTTCATTGGGGAGGATGCTAACATGGCGCCGTCAGTCGTGCGAGGAAAAATCCGTCGCAGCCGTCATGCCCCGGGGTGAACAGAAAGCCGCTGCCCGCAGCGCGGCCGATGCCGTCCGGCAGAATGTCGGCGTCGGCCGTCCAGCCGCGATGCCGCTTCAGAAAATCGTCCACCTGTGCCCGCCCCTCGCGCGTGATGATCGAGCACACAGCATAGAGGAGTTTGCCGCCGGGCGCCACCAGATCGGCACCGATGTCCATGAGTTTCGCCTGATCGGCGACATGCCGGTCGAGCCGCGCGGGGGTTGAGCGCCAGCGCAGTTCGGGGCTGCGCCGCCACGTGCCGCTGCCCGAACAGGGGGCGTCAACGATCACGCGATCGGCCTTTCCCATCCGGTCGGCGAGCATCGCGCGTTCCTGACCCGGATTGAGCAGCAGCGTTTCGATCGCCGTGGCCCCGGCGCGGTGCGCGCGCGGCGCCAGTTGCTGAAGCCGGGCGCGGTTGGTGTCGCAAGCGAGGATCACAGCTTCGTCGTTTGCCGCCGAAGCGATCGCGAGCGTCTTGCCGCCGGCGCCGGCACACAGGTCGATGACAACCTGTCCGGCTTCAGCGCCAAGCGCGGCGGCGGCAAATTGGCTCGCGGCGTCCTGCACCTCGAACTGCCCCTCGGCATAGGCGCTATTCTGGACCGCAGCGGTTTCGCCGGGCAGGCGCCAACCGTCGCTCAGGCCGGCGATCGCCTCGCCGTCGGGAAAGATCATTGCCAGTTCGTCGCGGCTCGAGCGCAAGCGGTTGGCGCGCAGGTCAAGCGGTGCTCGCGCCAGCATCGCCTCGCGCTCCGCCTTGCTGACCAGCGGGTCGAAGAGTTTCATCAGCGCGGTGGTGGCGATCCCGGTTTCGGCGCGCGGTTCGTCGGCGCCGATCACCGCCGGGCCATAGGATGCGCCGTCGAACAGCGCTGCAAGCTCCGGGTCTGCGTCGGCGAGCGCGAGCATCGCGGCGCGGCCCGACGCGGGCGCCGACCGCACACCGCGGATCACGTCATAGACGAGACCCCGGATCGCGCGGCGGTCCTTCGACCCGGCATAGCGGCGTGCCCGCATCGCTTCG
Source organism: Sphingopyxis sp. Soil_C_28 (assembly GCF_057657055.1). NCBI lineage: Bacteria > Pseudomonadati > Pseudomonadota > Alphaproteobacteria > Sphingomonadales > Sphingopyxidaceae > Sphingopyxis > Sphingopyxis sp. Soil_C_28. The sequence goes on along the minus strand of NZ_JBDGJE010000001.1, from coordinate 228,151 downwards.
GCAAAGATCGTGTCGGCGGGGGCACCGCCATCGCGCGCCGCGGCGGCGATGACGTCGAGGATTTCGATAGCGGTCTGAACGCGGGCGGCGGGGGTCATATTTGCGGCTTCTTTCTATTCGTCATTGCGAGCGCAGCGAAGCAATCTCCAGCTGCCGAGAGAGCCTGAGGTAGAGGGCTGGAGATTGCTTCGTCGCTTTGCTCCTCGCAATGACGAAACAGAAACCTCAACCCACCGGATAATTCGGCGCCTCGCGCGTGATCGCGACGTCGTGTACATGGCTTTCGCGCAGACCCGCGTTGGTGATCCGCACGAACTTTGCGCGCTCGCGCAGATCCTTGAGCGTGCGGCTGCCGGTATAACCCATCGCCGCCTTCACACCGCCAACAAGCTGATGGATCACGTCCTTCGCCGGGCCCTTGAACGGCACCTGGCCCTCGATACCTTCGGGGACCAGCTTCATCTGGTCCTTGATATCCTGCTGGAAATAGCGGTCGGCCGAGCCGCGCGCCATCGCGCCGACGCTGCCCATGCCGCGATAGCTTTTATAGGTACGGCCCTGGAACAGGAAGGTTTCACCCGGCGCTTCGGCGGTACCGGCTAGCAGCGAGCCGACCATCACGCACGATGCGCCCGCCGCGAGTGCCTTGGCGATATCGCCCGAGGTGCGCAGCCCGCCGTCGGCGATAACCGGAATGCCCAGCTTTGCGGCCTGCTCGACGCTGTCGAGGATCGCAGTGAGCTGCGGGACGCCGACGCCTGCGACGACGCGCGTCGTGCAGATCGATCCGGGACCGATGCCGACCTTCACACCGTCGGCACCCGCATCGATCAGCGCGCGGGTTGCGTCGCCGGTCGCGACGTTGCCGGCAAGGACCTGTACGCGGTTCGACAGCTTCTTGATCCGCGCGACGGTCTCGCCCACGCCCTTGCTGTGGCCATGCGCGGTATCGACGACGATCAGGTCGCATTCGGCATCAAGCAGCGCCTCGGCGCGTTCGATCCCCGAATCCCCCGTGTTGGTGGCAGCGGCAACGCGCAGGCGGCCGGTGCCGTCCTTGGTCGCATCGGGGAAGTTGATCGCCTTTTCCATGTCCTTGACCGTGATCAGACCGATGCAGCGATAATCATCGTCGACGACGAGCAGCTTTTCGATGCGGCGCTGATGCAGCAGCTTGCGCGCTTCGTCCTGCCCGACGCCCGGGCGCACGGTGGCGAGATTTTCGGCGGTCATCAGCTCGCGCACCGGCTGGCCGGGGTTGGCGGCAAAGCGCACATCGCGATGGGTCAGGATGCCGACGAGCCGGCCGCCGGTTTCGACGACGGGGATGCCCGAAATCTTGTGCTGGTCCATCAGCGCGGTCGCATAGGAGAGCGGCGCGTCGGGGGTGATCGTGATCGGGTTGACGATCATACCACTTTCGAAGCGCTTGACCTGGCGCACCGCGGCGGCCTGTTCCTCGATCGTCAGATTGCGGTGGAGCACGCCGATGCCGCCGATCTGCGCCATCAGGATCGCCATGTCGGCCTCGGTCACCGTATCCATCGCAGAGGACAGGATGGGGATGTTGAGGTTGATTTCGCTGGTCAGTTGCGTCGACAAATTCGCATCCGATGGCAGAATGTCCGATGCCCCGGGCACCAGCAGCACATCGTCGAAGGTCAGGCCGGTGATGATTTCCATGGGTGCCACTTTCTGGTGCGGGCGGCGCCAGCCCCGAATTTCAGGGCGGCACACGCGATTCGTTTGGTGGCGGCCCATGTAACCAGTCGGGCCCGCGCGCGCCAGTGGGGCGAACGAATATTTCGCGTGACTAGGAATCCTGCCCCGAAGCAGCGCCGGATCGGGCATATGTAACCGGTTGCATTGGATACGACGCCCCGTTAGACCCGCTGGATAACATAGTTTCGGTGAAGAGGATATTTGGAATGGACGTGCCCGGTCAGGCGCCCGCCAATGGTGGCGGACGGTCGAATGCCATGGCGGCCTTTGCCGCGGTCACGGTGCTTTTCTTTGCCTGGGGTTTCATCACCTCGATGATCGATCCGCTCGTCGCCGCGGTGAAGGGCATTTTCACGCTGAGCGATGCCGAGGCGCAATTGTCGGCCTCGGCCTTCTTTATCGCTTATGGCCTGATGTCCTTCCCCGCCGCAGCCCTCATCGCGCGTTTCCATTCGGTGCCATCGATCCTGACCGCACTGTCGACGATGGTCGTCGGCTGTCTCGTCATGCTCGCGGCGGCGAACCTCGCGGTCTATCCGCTCGTCCTTGCGGGGCTGTTCATTCTTGCGAGCGGCATCACGATTTTGCAGGTCGCGGCCAATCCGCTTGCGGCGGCACTCGGCGATCCGAAACGCAGCCACTTTCGCCTGACCTTCAGCCAGACCTTCAACAGCTTCGGCACCTTCCTCGGCCCGCTGATCGGCGCGCACCTGTTCCTGGAGGGCGTCGAGGTCAAGCCGGGCACGGTCGTCACCGACGCGGTGCGCGCGCAGGCGCTCGCAGGGATCGACAGCGCCTATTTCTGGATCTGCGGGCTGATCGTCGCACTTCTCCTCTTCTTCTGGTTCAGCCGCCGGATCGTCAACGAAGCGGTGCCGCCCGCCCCGATCGGCGCACGCGCCGGAATGGCCGAACTGATCCGCGAGGCGTTCTCGTCGCGCTGGGCGCTGCTCGGCGGGCTGGCCATCTTCCTCTATGTGGGCGCCGAGGTCGCGATCGGGACGCAGATGACGCTGTTCCTGAACAGCGATTCCGTCTGGGGCCAGTCGGACGCGGCGTTCGGCGTGCCGATGCTCGGCTGGTTCATGGGCAGCGACGGCGTCCCGGGCGTATCGCTGCAGGAAGCCGGCAAGGCGGTCGCCTTTTACTGGGGCGGCGCGATGGTCGGCCGCGCGATCGGATCGGTGTTGCTGGCGCGTTTCTCTGCGGCGAAGATGCTCGCGGCGGCGACAACGATAGCGGCGCTGCTCTGCCTCTATGTCGTGTTTGTCGGCGGGGTGAGCGGCGGCTTTGTCGCGCTGTCGATCGGCCTCTTCAACTCGATCATGTTCCCTGTGATTTTCACGCTGACGCTCGAACGGTCGACCGCCCGCGCCGAGGCGACGTCGGGGCTGCTGTGCACTGCGATCGTCGGCGGCGCGGCGATTCCCTATCTCGCCGGACATCTGTCGGACGCGGTGGGTTATGCCGCCGCGCTGGCGTTGCCGGCCGCCTGCTACATCGCGCTGTGCATCTTCGCGATCGCCGCCGGCCGGGCACCCGCACGTCAGGCGAACGCCGGCGTGACGGTTCACTGACGACGGCGCGCAAGAGAGGTTAGGAATCCATGGCCGCACTGTCGATCCGCGATGCCCGCAAAAGCTTTGGCGAGACCGAGGTGCTGAAGGGTGTTTCGATCGACGTTGCCGACGGCGAATTCACCGTGATTGTCGGCCCGTCGGGATGCGGGAAATCGACGCTGCTACGGGCGGTCGCGGGACTGGAAGACCTGACCACCGGCAGCATCGTCATCGGCGAGCGCGACGTCACCCACCTGCCGTCGTCGGAGCGGGGCATCGCGATGGTATTCCAGAGCTATGCGTTATATCCGCATCTGACAGTCCACGAGAATATGGCGTTCGGCCTGAAGATCGCAAAGGCATCCCAGGCCGAGATCGATGATGCCGTTGGCCGCGCGGCCGGAATCCTGAATATCGAGACGCTGCTCGACCGCAAGCCGGCGGCGCTGTCGGGCGGGCAACGCCAGCGCGTCGCGATCGGGCGTGCAATCGTGCGCCAGCCGCAGATATTCCTGTTCGACGAGCCCTTGTCGAACCTCGACGCCGATCTGCGGGTGCGGATGCGGTACGAGTTTGCGAGCCTGCACCGGCAATTGGGCACCACGACGCTGTACGTCACCCACGACCAGGTCGAGGCGATGACCCTCGCCGACCGCATCATTGTGCTGCGCGACGGACGGATCGAGCAGGTCGGGAGTCCTCGCGAGCTTTACGCCCGCCCGGCGAACATCTTCGTTGCCCAGTTCCTGGGGACGCCGCGGATGAACATATTCGCGGCCGTGGTCGGAGATGCCGGGCTGGCCGAACTGGCTGACGGGCGCAGCATCGCCCTGCCCCCCACCGCGCCATCGCTGCCCCCCGGGACGTCGATATCGATCGGCATCCGGCCCGAAGATATCCAGATCGGCGAAGCACCGGGGGGGCTCGCCTTCACCGTCAGCTTCATCGAGCGGCTCGGCGGTCTCGTCACGGTGCATCTACGAGGCAGCGACGGAAGCGAACCGATCGCATGCCAACTGCGCGACGACGGCAGCCTGTGCGAAGGCGAAAAGGTCACCGCGCTGCTGCCGCCCGACCGTCTCCACCTGTTCGACGGCCATGGCGCCGCGCTGCGCATGGGCGCGCCGGAATGACCTTGCCTTTTGATCGTGTAACCGGTTACCTTGTGAACGTTTCCGCGCGCGGCAGCCCCGGCCAAGACAGAGTCGCAGCAGAGGCCCCGCGCGATCAAAAGCAATATGGGCGGAGCAAAGAGGGGCGGACGATATGGCTACATTGAGAGACGTCGCCCGCGAAGCGGGAGTTTCGGTCGCCACGGCGTCGCGCGCGATCAACGGTCACAGCAATGTCACCGCCCCGACCAAAGCCGCCGTGATGGCGGCGGTGAAAAAGCTCAACTTTGTTCCGCATAGCGGCGCGCGCAGCCTGACGCGGCGCAAGACCGATACCGTCGGGGTCATCCTGCCCGACCTGTTCGGGGAATTCTTCTCTGAAATCATCCGCGGTATCGACCTGGTCGCGCATGAATCGGGCATGCACCTGCTGCTCGGCAACATGCACGGCAGCACGCACGAAACCGCAGCGGCGATCGCGGCCATGCGCGGGCGTGTCGACGGGCTGCTCGTCATGCCGCCCGACGTGAAGCCCGAACTGCTGTCGGGTTATCTGGACCCCGTCCTGCCGACCGTGCTGCTCAACTATGATGCGGGAACGCTCGACCTGCCGTTCGTGGCGGTCGACAATTATCATGGCGCATACGCGATGACCGAGGCGCTGCTCGGCCGCGGTGCACGACAGGTCGTCCATATCGCCGGGCCAAAGCATAATCGTGACGCGCGCGACCGCCAGCGCGGCTTTGTCGACGCAATGACCAAGATCGCTAAAATCTCCAATCCCGCGATCCTGCCTGGCGACTTTTCAGAGGAAAGCGGCGCCGAGGCCGGGCGCATGCTGGTGCAGGGACAGCTTCCCGCCGACGCCGTATTTGCCGCCAACGACCAGATGGCCGTCGGGCTGATCGCAGAGCTCGCCAAGGCAGGAAAGTCGGTTCCCCGTGACGTCATGGTGGCAGGGTTCGACGATATCCCGCTCGCGCGGCACCTGAACCCCTCGCTGTCGACGATGCAGGTCAAGATCGACCGGCTGGGTTCGACCGCGATGATGATGTTGCTGCGCATCCTGCGCGGCGAAACGCTGGGCAGCGCAAGCGCCACGATCCTGACGCCCGAGCTGGTCGAGCGGGGAACCACCGGGAGCGCTGCACCGCTATGACGGGGGGCGGCGCCAGATGCGGCTGACGCGGCGCCACATGACGGGCGCGCTGGCGGCGTTGCCCCTTGCCTCGCTGCTCGGCGGTTGCAGCGCGCGCGGTGACGCTGCGCTGACCGTCTGGGCGATGGGCAATGAGGCAGCGAGCCTGCCCGAACTGCTCAAAGTCATCGACTGGCCCGCCGGTGCGCCGCCGGTGACGGTACAGCCGCTGCCATGGACCGCCGCGCACGAAAAGCTGCTCACCGGTTTTGCCGGCGGATCGCTGCCCACCGTCGGGCAGGTCGGCAACAGCTGGATCGCCGAGCTGGCTGCGATCGGGGCGATTGCGCCGGTTCCGGGGCATGCGCTGGGACTGCTCGACGATCAGTTCGGTGCCGTGGTCGACACGAACCGCATCGCCGGGCGGACATGGGCGATCCCCTGGTATGTCGATACGCGGCTGCAATTTTACCGGAAGGACCTGTTCGCACGCGCCGGATATGACGCGCCGCCAACGGATTGGACCGGATGGAAGACGGCGTTGCGCAAGGTGAAGGGCCAGGCCGGCGCGGGCAATTATGCCCTGCTCTATCCGCTTAACGAATATGAGCAGCTGACGACGCTGGCGCTGTCGGCGGGCGCGCGAATGCTGCGCGACGAGGGCGCGCGCGGCGCCTTTTCGGATCCCGAGTTCAAAGCTGCTCTCGCTTTCTATAAATCGCTGTTCGACGACGGCCTCGCCCCGCTCGCGTCATCGGCGCAGATTTCGAACGTGTGGGACGAATTTGCGAAGGGCTATTTCAGCGTCTTTCTGTCCGGCCCGTGGACGATCGGCGACATGAAAACGCGCCTCGCCCCCGCCATGCAGAACAATTGGGCAACCGCGCCCAACCCTGGCCCCGGGGGCATTGGATCGGCCGCACCCGGCGGGTCGAGCCTTGTCGTGTTTGCGGGCAGCAACCATGGCGATGCCGCTTGGGATCTGGTGTCGCGTTTGATGGCGCCCGCCGCGCAGCTGAAGTTCCAGCAACTGACGGGCGACCTGCCCGCCCGCCGATCGGTCTGGGCCAAAGCGGGGCTGGCGGACGATCCGATCGTTATGCCCTTTGCGACGCAGCTCGACCACGCCACCGCGTTGCCGAAAGTGCCTGAATGGGAACGCATCGTCACCGAGATGCAGATCGTCGCCGAGCGCATGGTGCGCGGCCAGTATAGCGTCGACGAAGCCGCGACAGAGATCGACCTTCGCGCCGACCGCCTGCTCGAGAAACGGCGCTGGATGCTGGAGAAGGGACGCGCACTGTGAGCGCGCCGCGGCTGATCAGCGAAAACGCGGGCGTCACCCGGCGAGCAGGAGAAGCACGCGCGGGCTGGGCAATGGCCTCGCCCGCCCTTGCAGCGATTTGCCTTTTTTTCGTCCTGCCGGCAATCGCATCGCTCTTTTTGAGCTTCACCGATTTCGACATTTATGCGCTCGCCGATATCGGCAATCTGCGCTTTGTCGGCTTCGACAATTACGAAAGATTGATCGGCAACCCGCTGTTCTGGAAGGCGGTAACGAACACCTTGTTGTTCGTCGGCTTTGGCGTGCCCTTCATCGTCGCGCTGTCGCTGTTCGCTGCGATGCTCGTCAATTCCCGCCGGCTGAAATGGCGGCCGGTGTGGCGCGTCGCATTGTTCGCGCCCTATGTGACGACGCTCGTCGCCACCGCGGTGGTATGGCGTTACCTGCTCCACACGCGCTACGGCCTCGTCAATTATCTGCTCTCGCTGTTCGGCATCGGACCGATCGACTGGCTGGGCAGCCCGCAGGCATCGCTGCCCGCGATCCTGATCTTCGTCGGGTGGAAGACCTTCGGCTATAATATGATCATCTTTCTCGCCGCGCTGCAGACGGTGCCGCGCGAGCTCGACGAGGCGGCGCGGATCGACGGCGCGGGCTGGTTCACGCGCCTGCGGCATGTCACTCTGCCCGCGATTGCGCCGACGGTGCTGCTGGTGTCCGTGCTGACCGTCGCGGGGATGTTCCAGCTGTTCGCCGAACCCTATGTGATGACGCAGGGCGGTCCCGCCCAGTCGACCGTCACCATCCTCTATTTCATGTATGAGGAGGGGTTCAAATGGTGGAACCTCGGGTCGGGCGCAGCGGTCGCGTTCCTGCTGTTCCTCTGCATATTGGCGGTAACTTTGGTGCAGCTGCGGCTGGCCAGGCGGAGCGGCGCGATATGAGCCTGCGCCGCTGGTCCGTGACATTGCTCGCCGCGCTGGTCGCGTTGCTGACGATTGCGCCCTTGCTGTGGATGCTCTCGGTCAGCTTCATGGCGCGCGGCGAGGCGTCGCAATTCCCGCCGCCCTTGCTGCCGGGCGATCCGAGCCTCGACAATTACCGCATTTTGTTCGGCACCTTCGGCATCGGGCGTTTCCTTGCGAACAGCCTGCTCGTCTCGACGCTCGCGACCGGTCTCGCGCTGCTCTTTACGATCCCCGCTGGCTATGCGTTTGCCAAGCTGCGTTTCAAGGGCCGCGACGCGACCTTCCGCCTGCTGGTCGCCGCGCTTGTCGTGCCGGGGCAGATCGGGATGCTGCCACTGTTCCTCGAACTGAAGGCGATGGGGCTGGTCAACAGCTACGCCGGCGCGCTGGTGCCCTGGCTCGCGGGGATTTTCGGTATCTTCCTCGTCCGCCAATATTGCCTGTCGATCCCCGACGAGATGCTCGAGGCGGCGCGCATCGACGGCGCGAGCGAGGCGCAGATCCTGCGCCGCATCGTCCTGCCCATCCTGACTCCGATCGTCGTGACGCTTGCGCTGTTCGTCTTCCTCGGCAGCTGGAATGATTTCATGTGGCCGCTGATCATCCTCGCCGATCAGGATCTCTACACGCTGCCCGTCGCGCTCGCAGCGATGAGCCGCCAGCATGTGCAGGATAATGAGTTGATGATGGCGGGTGCGGTCATCACCACCCTGCCCGTGCTCCTCCTGTTTCTCGCGCTCCAGCGCTTTTACCTGACCGGCCTGCTGACCGGGAGCGTCAAGGGATGAGCCATTCCATAAAGGACAGACGTATGACATATTGGACCGCGGCGTTGCTGGGGCTTGCCCTCGCCGGTTCGCCCGTCGCTGCAAAAACAAAAGCGCCCGTGCCGGTCGAAGGGCAGACGCCGCAGCAGCCGATCGAGGCGGGCAATTATCCCTATCAGCTGTTCGTACCGAAGGGCTATCTGACCGACACGGCGAAGCAATATCCGCTGCTGGTCTTCCTCCACGGATCGGGCGAGCGCGGCGACGATGTCGCGAAGGTGAAGGTTCACGGGCCGCCGAAGATCGCCGAGCGCGACCCGGCTTTTCCCTTCCTCACCGTCTCGCCTTTGCTCGGCGCCGATCAGGATTGGGATATCGGCAAGCTCGACCGGCTGGTCGACCATATCGCGAAGAATTATCGCGTCGATCCGGCGCGCATTTACCTCACCGGCCTCAGCCGCGGCGGCCATGCCAGCTGGCGCTGGGCGATCGCCGAGCCGAAACGCTTCGCCGCCGTCGCCGCGGTCGCCGGGCGCGGCAATCCGGGCGAGGCGTGCCGCCTGATGGACCTGCCCGTCTGGGCGTTTCACGGCGACCGCGACGATGTCGTCATCCCCGAAGGCAGTTTCGCCATGGCGCGGGCAATCCGCGCATGCGGCGGCCGCAAGGTCCGCCTGACCATCTATCCCGACCTCGGCCACAACGCCTGGGATCCCGCCTATGACGACCCGGCGCTCTACGCCTGGTTGCTCGAGCAGAAACTTTCCTCCCCAACGATCACCAACAAGGACAAAAAATGAGCAAGAGTGTCTTCCCCGACGATTTCCTGTGGGGCGCGGCGACCGCCGCCTATCAGATCGAAGGGTCGCCGCTCGCCGACGGCGCGGGCGCGAGCATCTGGCAGCGGTTCAGCCACGACCCGCGACTGATGGCGGTCAAGGGCGACACCGGCGACGTCGCGTGCGACCACTATAACCGCATGCCCGCCGACGTCGCGCTGATGAAGGAACTGGGCCTGAAAGCCTATCGCTTTAGCGTCAATTGGGGGCGCGTGCTGCCCGAAGGGATCTGCCGCGTGAACGAGCCGGGGCTGGATTTCTACGAGCGGCTGGTCGACGAATTGCTGAAGAACGATATCGAACCGCTGCTGACGCTGCACCATTGGGACCTGCCCGCGGCGCTCGACGACAAGGGCGGCTGGCTCAACCGCGATATCGCGGCGTGGTTCGCGGACTATGGATCGGTGATGTACCGCCGACTCGACGGGCGCGTGAAGAAATGGGTGACGCTGAACGAGCCTTGGGTGATTACCGACGGCGGCTACCTCCACGGCGCGCTGGCGCCGGGACACCGCAACCTGTTCGAAACGCCGATTGCGAGCCACAATCTGATGCGCGCGCATGGCGCAGCGGTCGAGGCGTATCGCAGCGAAGGCGCACACGAGATCGGCCTCGTCGTCAATATCGAGCCCAAATATCCGGCAAGCGACAGCCCCGAGGACATCGCCGCAACCGCACGCGCGCATGCCTATATGAACCGCCAATATCTCGACCCGGCGCTGAAGGGCAGTTATCCCGCCGAACTCGCCGAGGTGTTTGGCGAGGCATGGCCTGAATGGCCGGCGGAGGATTTGAAGGCGATCTGCCAGCCGGTCGATTTCATCGGCATCAACTATTACACGCGCAACGTCGTGAAGGCCGACCCGAACCAGTGGCCGGTCGGCGCATCGCCGGTACGGCAGATTGCGACGCACACGACGACCGACTGGGAAGTCTATCCGCCCGCGCTGACCGACACGCTCGTCTGGTTCCGCGACACCTATGGCGACATCCCGGTCTATATCACCGAAAATGGCGCGGCCTTTTACGATCCGCCGACCGCGGGGCCCGACGGGATCGACGATCCGCTGCGCTGCGATTATCTGCGCACGCACATCTCGGCGATCGGCGACGCGATCAAGAAGGGCGTCGATGTGCGCGGCTATATGGCGTGGTCGCTGCTCGACAATCTCGAATGGTCGCTGGGCTTTTCAAAGCGCTTCGGCATCGTCCACGTCGATTATGAAACGCAGGTCCGCACGCCCAAGCGCAGCGCGCGTTTCTACAGCAGTGTGATCGCCTCAAACGGGGGCAATCTCGGATGAAAAGACGCCTGATCCTCGCCGCTGCTGCGCTGTTCGCGCTGCCCGCCGCGGCGAAAGAGCGCGCCGATCATTATGCGGCGATGACCTATAATATCCGGCTCGACCTTGCGTCGGACGGAGAGAATGCCTGGCCGCACCGGCGCACGGCGCTGACGGCGCTCGTTGCCTATCAGGCGCCCGATTTCGTGGGCATGCAGGAGGTGCTGCAGCACCAGAAGCAGGCGGTCGAGGCGGACCTCCCCGCCTATCAGTTCGTTGGAGTCGCGCGCGACGACGGCAAGGAGAAGGGCGAATATTCTCCGCTGGGTTTCCGCCGCGATCGCTTCGCCCTCGTAGGATCGGGGACCTTCTGGCTGTCGCCGACGCCCGATATGCCGAGCAAGGGATGGGACGCGGCGCTGCCGCGGATCGCGACCTGGGCGCGGCTCAAAGACCGGACGGCGAAACGCAGTTTGCTCGTCGTGAACACCCATTTCGACCATATCGGCGAGATCGCGCGCCAGGAAAGCGCGCGCCAGATCCGCGGCTGGATCGACGGGCAGCGCAAGGCGGGCGAAACCGCAGTGCTGATGGGCGATTTCAACAGCCCCGCGACGAGCAACCCCTACGCCGCTATCGTCGAGCCGGGCAAAGGCGCACTCCGCGATAGCCGCATCACCAGCCGCACGCCGCATTACGGCCCGCTCGGCACTTTCACCGCATTCAAGATCGCGCAGATGGAGCCGAGCCCGATCGATCATATTTTCGTCACCGACGATGTGAAGGTGCTGCGCCACGCGACGCTGACCGATCAAAATGGCGGCAAGCTGCCGTCGGATCATTATCCGGTGGTCGCGGACCTTTGTATCGGGAAAGGTTGCTGATCCGGCCTCCGGCGAAGGCCGGGGAATCTCACTCCGGCTTCGTCTTGTCGAGCCAGCCACCTGTGAAACCGATGCGCTTGAGCCCGCGAACGATGTGGGGGTTCTTGCGCATCACCTGCCACACGAAACCGCTGCGATGATTTTCCATCATCGCAAGGATCGGCCCCTGATCGATACCAAGATAGTCGTTCGCGATCCAGCCATGGGCCGGATCGACCTCGCCCGAGCGTGAACCCGCGTCGGTGAAGGTGAAGCTGGGGTTGAACGCGTCCTTGAAGCCGTAGCGCGTATAGAGCCGTTCGCCATATTGCGTGCGCATCGCCATCAGCGCGGGGATCGTCACTTCGGGAGCGAAAGCAACCGAGCCGCCGGCCGCGGTCGGAACGATAGTGCCGTCATCGACGACGCGCGCCGCACTGACGCCGCGCGCCATATAGCCATTGAAGTTCCTCGGCGTGCCATTCACGCTATATTTGCCCTGGAAATATCCGGGCCCGTCGGACGCAGTCCAGCCCCAGATGTCAGCGCTGTAACCCTTCCATTTGTTCGGATTATCGGCGCCGTACGCGCGCTGCGACAGCGTCGCGCGGCGGCTGTTCTCGAAATAATCGATGCCCTTGCCGCGCATGAAAGCGTCGCGAATACCGCGAAAGTCGACCCAGACATGGGAATATTGGTGACCGAACATCGGCTCGAACTGCAGATGTTCCTGCCCGTAATAGCTGCCCCAATCCTTTTCTAGGTCAGCCGCCCAGCCCTTGTCCCATGCATCCTTGCCAACGGGATGCGTCGGCGAGCCGAGCGCCAGCACATAGACGAGCATGCCCTCGTTATAGCCGACCCAATCATGCGTCTCGAAACCCTTTTCCGGCTTCCAGCCCATCGTGATGCCATGCGAACCCGCGAGGTTTCGCGCCTCGGTCCCGGTGTTCGTGCGCTGGACAAAGGTCCAGTCGACACGCGTGTAGATCTTTTCGGCGAGATCGCGGATTTCGGCCTCTACGGGCGTGTTGCGGTCGTAATAGCTTTGCGCGAACAGCGCGCCGCCAAGGAACAGGCTGGTGTCGACGGTCGACAGCTCGTTGGTCTTGTAGCGCGTGCCGTCGTCGTTCTTCAGAAAGTGATAGAAAAAGCCCTTGTAGCCGGTGTTGCCGGCGACCTCGGGCCCTTGCGGCGCATTCCAGTAAAAGCGCAGGCAGTCGCGCGTGCGCAGCGCCGCCTCGGCGCGCGTCACGTAGCCGCGCTCTGCCCCGATGCCATAGGCGGTCAGTGCAAACCCCGTCGCCGCGATCGATGAAAAGGGATTGCTGGGCCAGCGATCAGGCGCGAGGCAGCGCTGGGTGTCGGTCGTGTCCCAGAAATAGCGAAACGTGCGCTCGGTCAGCTCTTCCGAAAAAGCCGCCTCGGTCATCGGCGCCAGCGTTGTGGCCGGAACGGCGCTGGACGGCGCCGGGGCGGCAGCGCAAGCGGCGGTCAGCGCGACCAGGGGCAAAATGAGGGCCCCGCTGCGGAACGACATTCGATACTCCAAAAATATGCGGCGCCCGACCCACGGGAGGGGGGTGCGGGCCGGGCGCCTGGTCAGCCGGTCAGAATTGGAAGCCGGCCGATAGCTTAATCGTCCTCGGCGGACCATCAAGACCAAGGTCGTTCTGATTACGCAAACCGGTCACGGCGCTGAAGCCGCTATAGTTGCGATCATTGAACAGGTTGATGATGTCGACGCGGAAACGCAGGCGCGATTCCTCGCTGAGAAAACCAAGCGGGACATATTTGGTGATCGACAGATCCATCTGGCGATAGCCCCAGCGGTCGCCATTACCCTCGGTCTCGATCGAAGTGACGGTCCGGCTCGGCGGAACACCACCGACACCGGAGGTGCCGACGAGTTGCGCGAGATACTTCGGCGACGCGATCTGGAACTTACCCGACAGCGTGATACCAAACGGAATGTCGACCGAACCCGCCATCACGAAGCGATGCTTGCGTGTGCCCGTCGCGGCGATGAAGGGATATTCCTCAATACCGGGGAAATCGAGTGCAAAGACTTCGCCCAGTTGCCGGTTCTCCTCGGCATCTGTGAAGGTATAGGTGGCGTCGAGGCTCCACGGAGAGAATTGCGTGTAACGCTTCGTCAGCTTGAAATATGCGGTATTCGCGCGCGTTTCGATCCCATTGGTGCCGAGGATGATGCTGCCAAACGGTGCCGGCGCGAAGCCGAAGGGCGAATCCGGATTGCCGCTCGGGGGGAAGAAGCTGCCGTCGGGACGACGATTGCCGAGCACATAGGCAAAGCCGTCATGGCTTTCGACGTAACTGTAGCCCGCTTCAAGATCGAGCAGATTGAAGCGGCCACGAACCCCTAGGCTGAACTGATCCGAATAGGGCGTTTTGAGATCGTTCTTGATGAACCGCAGTTCCCGCCCGGCGCCAGCAGGCAAACCCGCGATCAGCGCATCGCGGCCACCCTGAGTCAGATAGACCGGATTCCACGCAATACAGGTCGCGCTAGGCGCACAAACATTGGTCGTATCGCCCGGATTGTTGAAATTGAACGTGCGACCGGCGAAGAGGCCCTGCGCCAGTTCCTGTTGGATGAAGTCGAACTGCGTACGGTCATACGAACGACCGTAACCGCCGAAGATGGAGAAGCGCTTCTCATCGTCGAGCGCGTAAGTGAAACCCAACCGAGGCTGCCATGCGCCTTTGAACGCCTTCCGCTCGTTACCGGTCGAGATGAAATCGTCTATATCGAAATTGGCGTTGCGCAGGTTCAGATAGGGCGGCGTGACCGTCCCGTTCGCCGCGGTGTAGGATGCACGGCCCGCAACGAATTCGGCAATCGCAGGGTCATGCTTGTAATTGAGGAATGCAGGCGTCCGCTCATAATCCCAGCGCAAACCGATATTCAGCGTCAAACGATCGTCGATCTCCCAATCATCCTGCGCATACACGCCGAACTGGAAGTTCTTAGACCGGATGTCGGGATCGCCCCCATTCACCGGCGCACTGAAAGTCATGCGATAGGGAATGGTATCATTGAATGCACCGCCCGCCGGGTAAAGTGCATTGTAGGTGAAGACCGGATTCACACCATTCTGCGTGTTGGTGTTCAGTTCGATCCACTTAGCCTTCACGCCCACCTTGAACGTGTGGCTGTCGAGCCCCGTCCAGGTGAAATCGTTCGAAACCTGCCAGCCGTTCTGGCCCTTGTCCTGGAAATTGGTGCCTGCCCCGACGCGAAGAATATCACCACGGCGAGTTCCCGTAACCGGCGGCGTGTTCGGCACCGTCACGTTGAACAACGAAACATTGCCAAAGTTGAGCGGACGGGGATTCCAGGTCACGTCTTCATAAGCGACCTTGAAGTCGTTCACCCACGTGTCGCCTGTATGCTCCCAGCGAGCGAGGCCGCGCCATTCCTTGACCTTGGTGATCGTCGCCGTTTCCTCGGCCGCAAAACCGTTGTTCAGCTCTTCACCGCTCTCATCGCGATATTTCAGCGAAAATTCGAACAGGTCGCTCGACGTCGGAGTGAAGTTGATCTTCCCGAAATAGAGATCTTCGTCGAACGACGAGGTACGGGCACCAAAAGCTCCCTGATATTTATCGGGGAAGAAGCTGGTCGGCAAATCAAGGCCCGGTTTGATTTCGCGCGGCTCGACGCGGCGCTTGCCTTCATAGGTGACGAAGAAATGCAGGACATCCTTGATGATCGGGCCGCCCAGCGCACCGCCGAACTGCATATCCTTGGTGCGCACCTTGGGGATATAAGTCGGGAAGTTTTCGCGCGGTAACCGGTCGCGGAGGCTCTGGTTGGTGAAGTCGAAAAAGCCTTCACCGTGGAACTCGTTCGTACCCGACTTGGTCACCGCGGTGATCGCCACCGAGCTGACCTGGTCGAACTCGGCCTTATAGTTCGACGAGATGACTCGATATTCGCCGATCGCGAGCTGCGGGAACGGGTTGCCCTGCGTCGAGTCCTGACCGCTGATGCCGCCCTTCAGCACATAGTCCTTCTGCCCGATGCCATCGATGAAGATGTTGATCGCGTTAGCACCCTGCGCGCCGCCGCGCAGACTGGTCTGACCGGCGCTGTTGGTGAGGAACTGTACACCCGGCGCAAGGTCGGCAAAGGCAAGGAAGTTGCGGTTGTTCTGCGGCAGCACCTCGATCAGACGCTGCGAGATGTTTGCACCGACTTCGCCGCCCTCCATCGAGCGGAGGCGGGTGCCCGTGACGATGATAGCATCGTCGCCGCCTTCGGCGATGTCGGGCTGCGAGAAGTCGAAGTCGAGCACGGCGCTTTGCGCGACATTGAGCGTAAACTCGTCGGTCTGGCGTTTGCCCTGCGAGGTCGTGAATTCAAGACGATAGGTGCCGACAGGCAGCGAAGAGAAGCCGTAGCTGCCGCTGGCGCTAACAGTCGAGGTGCGCGTCAGGCCGGTGTTGACGTTGACGGCGGTGACTTCGGATACGCCGCCTTCCGCCTTGACCGTTCCGCGCAGCGACGCGCCGGAAACCTGCGCATGCGCGGGTGTGGCAACCGCTACCGCAAGCGCCGTGGCCGCACTGCTCCACGCCAGCGCAGCCGCCAGCGTGCGAGCGCGCGACTGGCGCGCGGAATTATTTTGAAAATTATGCGGAAACTTCACGGCATCCTCCCTTTTAAGCGCCCCGACATTCCCCGCTTTCGCCTCATTCGCTGACCGACCTTGCCTCCGGTGCAGCGACGAATCGCGGGAAATCGCGTCGTTGTTTTTTTGATTTGTAACCGGTTTCACGATAGCTGTATAGGGGGAAGCGACACAGATGGAGTAATCGGGGACCAGCCGGTTTCGGGCCGATTTCGGCCCATCTTCGTGACAATGTATAAGCAAATCCGACTGGGAAGGACGAATCATGCCGCCGATGACGCGCAACTTCATATGCCTGACGCTGGCCACCTTGATGGTGGCGGGACAATTGTCCCCTGCGCCGCTGTTGGCGAAACCCGCAGCGAGCGCGAATCAGGCCGCGGCGGACTCCGCGGGCTGGATGCGTCCCGATCCCCGGATGGACCGCTTCATTGCCGAACTGATGGCGAAGATGACACTCGACGAGAAGGTCGGTCAGCTGAACCTGTTGACGAGCAATTGGGAATCGACCGGCCCGACGATGCGCGACAGTTACAAGGAAGATGTTCGCGCTGGCCGTGTCGGGGCGATCTTCAACGCCTATACCGCCAAATATACGCGCGAGTTGCAAGCACTCGCGGTCGAGGGGACGCGGCTCAAGATCCCTTTGATATTCGGATATGATGTGATCCACGGCCACCGCACGATTTTCCCCATCTCGCTCGGCGAAGCCGCGAGCTGGGATTTGCAGGCTATTGAAAAATCAGCGCGAATTTCCGCGATCGAAGCATCGGCCGAAGGCATCCACTGGACCTTCTCGCCGATGGTGGACATTGCCCGGGATGCGCGTTGGGGCCGCATTTCGGAAGGCGCGGGCGAAGACGTCTATCTCGGCAGCCTGATCGCCAAGGCGCGCGTGCGCGGATATCAAGGCGACGATCTGTCGCGCCCTGACACGATCCTCGCGACCGCCAAGCATTTTGCGGCCTATGGTGCGGCGCAGGCCGGGCGCGATTATCACACCGTCGATATTTCGGAGCGCACCCTGCGCGATGTCTATCTGCCGCCGTTCAAGGCCGCCGCCGACGCGGGCGCGGCGACCTTCATGACCTCGTTCAACGAACTCGACGGCGTGCCCGCTTCGGGCAGCCGCCATCTGCTGACCGAGGTGCTGCGCGATAAATGGGGCTTCAAGGGATTTGTGGTAACCGATTACACGTCGATCAACGAAATGGTCCCCCACGGCTATTCGAAGGACCTGAAACAGGCAGGCGAGCAGGCGATCAACGCCGGGGTCGACATGGACATGCAGGGCGCGGTCTATATGGAAAACCTCGCCAAGTCCGTCACCGAAGGCAAGGTCGACATCAAACGGGTTGACGCCGCGGTCAAATCGATTCTCGAAATGAAATATCGCCTCGGCCTGTTCGAGGACCCCTATCGCTACGCCAATGAAGAACGCGAGAAGGCCACGATCTACAAGCCCGAATTCCTCGAGGCCGCGCGCGACGTTGCGCGCAAGTCGATCGTACTGCTGAAGAACAGGGGCAACGCCCTGCCCTTCGCCGCGGCCGCGAAGTCGATCGCGGTGATCGGCCCGCTCGGCAACAGCAAGGAGGATATGATCGGCAGCTGGTCGGCAGCGGGCGACCGCAAGACGCGGCCCGTGACCTTGCTCGAAGGACTGCAGGCGCGCGCGCCCAAAGGCACGAGCGTCGGCTATGCGAAGGGCGCGAGCTATGACTTCGCCGCCGAGGGCAAGACCGACGGCTTTGCCGAGGCGATCGCACTCGCACAGAAATCGGACGTGATCATCGCAGCGGTGGGTGAGCATTGGAACATGACCGGAGAAGCGGCGAGCCGCACGTCGCTCGACCTGCCTGGCAACCAGCAAGCGTTGCTCGAGGAACTCAAGAAGACCGGCAAGCCGATCATCCTTGTGTTGATGAGCGGGCGCCCGAACAGCATCGGCTGGGCGGACGCCAATGCTGATGCGATCCTCGAGGCCTGGTATCCGGGCACGATGGGCGGCCATGCGATCGCCGACATCCTCTATGGCGATTACAATCCTTCGGCCAAATTGCCCGTCACCTTCCCGCGCAATGTGGGGCAGGTGCCGATCCATTATGACATGAAGAACACCGGCCGTCCGATTGAGCTTGGCGCACCCGGTGCGAAATATGTCTCGCGCTATCTCGATACGCCAAACACGCCGCTTTATCCGTTCGGCTACGGGTTGAGCTATACCAGCTTCACTTACTCGCCAGTGACGCTCGACAAGGCGAAGGTGCGGCCGGGCGAGAAATTGACTGCCAGCGTTACCGTCACCAACAGCGGCGCGCGCGCCGGCGAGGAAGTGGTGCAGCTTTACGTTCGCGATCTCGTCGGCTCGGTGACGCGGCCAGTGAAAGAGCTGAAAGGCTTCGAAAAGATAAGCCTCCGGAAGGGCGAGACGCGGACGGTCCGCTTTACGCTTACCGACGCCGACCTCGCCTTCACCCGCCAGGACATGAGCTGGGGAAGCGAGCCCGGCCAGTTCAAGCTGTGGGTCGGTCCGTCATCGGCGGAAGGATCCGAAGCGGCGTTCGAGCTGACCGAATAGGCAGCCTTGCCGAGGGTGGCGGGCCGGGTTACGCGACGATAAGTGAGTCCTGATACGCCACCCGCGCCCTCTGCGCTTGCCCCGTTCCGCTATCCGGCGTTTCGCGCGATCTGGATCGCGAACCTTGCGTCGAACATGGGGTCGATGATCCAGTCGGTCGCCGCGGCATGGCTGATGACCGAACTCACCCAGTCACACCTGCTGATCGCGCTGGTGCAGGCGGGAGCGACGATCCCCATCCTGCTGCTCGGTATTTTCGCAGGTGCGATTGCTGACAATTTCGACCGCCGACGCGTGATGCTCGCGGCGCAGACCGGGATGCTCATCATCTCGGCGTTGCTGACGCTGACGACCTATCTGGACGCGATAACGCCGCTGACCTTGCTCTTTTTCACCCTCGCGGTCGGATGCGGTACGGCGCTCAACGGACCGGCGTGGCAGGCGTCGGTGCGCCTGCAGGTCGGACCAAGGGATCTGCCGCAGGCGATCGCGCTGAACACTATCGCCTATAATCTTGCGCGCAGCGTCGGCCCAGCGCTTGGCGGGCTGCTGATCTCGATCGTCGGCACCGCCGCGGCCTTCGGCCTCAATGCGATCAGCTATCTGGTGCTGATCGTCGTACTGCTTCGCTGGCATCCCGAAACCACGCCGCGGCGCCGTACCTCAATGCTCGCCGCGATCGCCGAGGGCATGCGTTTTTGCGCCCGCTCCAACCCGGTGCGCCGCGTACTGATCCGCGGCTTTGCGTTCGGCTTTGGCGCGGCGGGATTCCAGGCCCTGTTGCCCTCGCTCGTCCGCGACCGTTTGCATGGCACCGAAGTCATTTACGGTCTCTGCCTTGCCGCTTTTGGCGCAGGATCTATCTTCGGCGCGCTGTTGGTAGGTTCGTCAAGGCGCCGCTGGGGTAGTGACCGGGTCGTTACCGCCGCATCTCTCGTGTTCGCCGCCGCGATGCTGCCGGTCGCGCTGACGGCCAGCCTGCCCGCAGTGATGATCGCCGCCTTCATCGCTGGTGGTGCGTGGGTATCAACGCTGACGACGCTCAACGTTGCAATGCAATTGCGCTCGCCCGAGGAAATCCTCGGTCGCTGTTTGTCGATCTATCAGGCCGTCACCTTCGGCGCGATGGCGCTCGGTGCCTACACGCTCGGGCTGATCGCCGATCTGTCGTCGCTGCCGGCAGCGATCCTTGGGTCGGCGGGCTGGCTTGTCCTGTCGGCGCTGGTGCTGCGCTTCGTCGCGCCGATGCCGCGGCGCGACGAAGGCAGGTTGCTGCCCTAGGCTCGCGGCCTTCCATAACGCGCATAAAGCGTTGGCAGCACGAACAATGTCAGCAGCGTCGCGGAGATCAACCCGCCGATGACGACCGTCGCGAGCGGCTTTTGCACCTCTGCCCCCGCTCCGGTCGCGAGCGCCATCGGGACGAAGCCAAGCGATGCGACAAGCGCGGTCATCACCACCGGCCGCAGCCTTGCCAAGGCGCCCGCTTTCGCCGCCTCGGCGCGCGCCAACCCGTCGGCGATCAACTGCTGGATCGATGTTACCATCACGAGCCCGTTGAGCACCGCAATCCCTGACAAGGCGATGAAGCCCACCGCCGCCGAGATCGAGAAGGGCATGCCGCGCAGCGCCAGCGCCAGCGTCCCGCCGACAAGCGCCAGCGGCACGCCGGTGAAGACGATCGCCGCATCGCGCACGCTTCCCAGCGCGCCATAGAGGAGCAGCAGGATCAGCGCGAAGCAGGCCGGAACGACGAGCGCCAGCCGGTCGCGCGCCGAGGCGAGATTTTCGAACTGCCCACCCCACTCGACATATTGGCCCGCTGGGAAGCGCACCTGCTTGGCGATCGCGCTCTGCGCATCCTCGACCACGCTCGCGACATCGCGGCTACGGACATTCGCCTGAACGACGATCCGCCTTTTGCCATTTTCGCGGCTGATCTGGTTGGGGCCATCGACCACCGCCAGTTCCGCCACGCTTTCGAGCGGGACGAAGCTGCCGCCCGGCGTCGGCACCGGCACCTGACCTAGTGCCGCAAAATCGGCGCGCGCGGCATCGGACAGGCGGATCGTGACGGCAAAGCGTCGGTCGCCTTCGAAAATGACACCCGCATCACGCCCGCCGACTGCTGCTGCGATGGTTTCCTGGAGCGCTGCCGCGGTGACCCCGAGGCGTGCCATTGCATCGCGGTCCGGCCGGATATCGAGCATCGGCAGCCCCTCAGTCTGCTCGACCCGGACATCGGTCGCCCCTTCGGTCTTGCGAAGGACCGCCGCGATGCGATTGGCCGTAGCGGCCATCGCATCGCTATCGTCACCGAAGACCTTGACCGCGACATCGCCGCGCACCCCCGCGATCAGTTCGTTGAAGCGCATCTGGATCGGCTGGCTGATCTCGAAGGCATTGCCCGGCAGTTCCGAAAGTGCCTTTTCCACTTTCGCGATCAGCTCTGCCTTTGTCAGCCGCGGGTCGGGCCAGTCTTTCCGGTCCTTCATGATGATAAAGCTGTCGGAGATATTCGGCGGCATCGGATCTGACGCAAGTTCGGCGGTGCCCGTCTTCGAAAAGACGAACTTCACCTCGGGCAGCGCCGCCAGCGCGCGTTCGGCGCGGACCTGCATCGCCTGGCTCTGATCGACCGAGGTTCCCGGAACGCGCAGCAATTGTGCGGTGAGGTCGCCTTCATCGAGTTGCGGAAGGAATTCTTGCCCCAGCGTGACATAAGCCCCCGCCCCGACGAACAGCGCAAGCACTGCTGCAAGCATCGTCTTGCGCGGCGTGCTCATCGCGCGGTCGAGCCCCGGCTCATAACGCGAACCAAGCCAGCGCATGATCCGCCCTTCCTGTTCCTCGACCGGTTTCGACAGCCAGATCGCCAGCATCGCCGGAACGAACGTCAACGACAGCACGAAAGCGGCAGCGAGCGCGACGATCACCGTCAACGCCATCGGCGTGAAGCTCTTTCCTTCCACACCGGTCAGCGTCAACAGCGGGACATAGACGAGGATGATGATGGCCTGCCCGTAGACAGACGGACGGACCATCTCGCGAGCGGCCGCGGCGACGGCGCCAAGCCGTTCTTCGCGGTCGAGGGTTCGGCCCAGCTGATGTTGTCGCTCGCCGATGCGGCGGAGGGTGTTTTCTACAATGATCACCGCGCCGTCGACGATCAGGCCGAAGTCGAGCGCGCCGAGGCTCATCAGATTGGCCGACACGCCGCCCTTGAGCATCCCGAAGCTGGTGAGGAGCATCGTGATTGGGATGACGAGCGCGGCGATCAGCGCGGCGCGGAAATTACCCAGCAAAAGGAAGAGGATGACGATGACGAGCAGCGCGCCCTCGGTCAGGTTTTTCGCCACCGTCTGGATCGTCGCGTTGACGAGGCCGGTGCGGTCGAGCACCGGCTGGATGACGATGTCGGTCGGCAGCGAGGCGTTGATCTCGTCGAGACGCTCCGAAACGCGGCTCGCGACATTGCGGCTATTTTCGCCAATTCGCATGATTGCGGTGCCAACAACGACCTCGCGGCCGTTTTCGGACGCCGATCCCATGCGGATTGCCTGCCCCGTGCGAACCGTCGCGACCTGGTCGAGGCGGATCGGTACGCCGCCGCGCGTCGCGATCACTGTCTGCGCGAGCTGTTCGGCGCCGGCGATACGGGCATCGGATCGGACGGCAAGGCCCTCGCCGTTGCGGTCGACGACGCCGGCGCCGATCGCGCGGTTGTTTGCTTCCAGTGCTTCGGCAAGATCCTTCAGGCTGAGGCCCAGCGCCGCGAGCCGCTGGACGTCGGGAACGACCTGATATTGCTTCACATAGCCGCCGATGGTGTCGACGCCCGCGAGCCCGGCGACGGGCTTGAGCAACGGGGTGACGATCCAGTCCTGCGCGGTGCGCAGATAGGTCGCCTTTTCGGCATCGCTGACCAGCCGCTCACCCTCAGGCGTGATATAGCTGCCGTCGGGCTGCATCCCGGGTTCGCCGGGCTTGTGCTTGTCGTCTTTCCGATGCTCCATATGGACGGTCCACATGAAAACCTCGCCGAGCCCGGTCGCAATCGGCCCCATTTCGGGGACGACATCGTCGGGCAGCGCCTGTTCGGCGCCGCGCAGCCGCTCGGCGACTTGCGCGCGCGCGAAGTAGATGTCGGTCGCGTCGGTGAAGACCGCGGTGACCTGCGCAAAACCGTTGCGGCTGAGCGACCGCGTGCTTTCGAGGCCAGGGATGCCCGCGAGCGCGGTTTCGATCGGAAAGGCGACCTGCCTTTCGACCTGTTCGGGCGACAGCGCAGGCGCACGGGCGCTGATCTGCACCTGATTGTTGGTGATGTCGGGGACGGCATCGATCGGCAGGCGGGCTAAGGCCCATGCGCCGATCAATGTGGCGATGGCGGTGACGAGCAGCACGAACCAGCGCCGCGCGACGGCGAAATTGACGATGGAGGCGATCATGTCAGTGCCCCCCATGCTCGGCTTCGCCCTTGCCGAGCTCCGCCTTCAGGGTGAAGCTGCCTTCGCCCGCGAGTTGCTCGCGGCCCGACAGGCCGGTGACCGTGGCCGCGCCGCCGACGCGCGAGGTCACGGTGACCGGTACGGTGCGGAAGCCCTCTTTCGTGCGGACAAAGACGCTGGTCCGGCCCTCGACGGTCTGGATCGCGCTGTCGGGCACGCTCACCGCATTACCCGGAGCCCCCGCCTGCAGGATTGCGGTGACCGGCTCGCCGGGTCGCCAGACGCCGCCGCCATTGTCGAGCAAGGCGACGGCGGGCACGAGACGGGTCGCAGCATCAAGGACGGGCGACACAAACTGGATACGCGCTGTGGCGCTCCGCTCACCCGACCGCACGTCGACCGGCGTCCCGACACGGATGCGCCCGGCGTCGGCGGGGGTCAGCGAGAGGCCCACCGCAACGCGGCCTAGGTTGGCGACGCGGAACAGTTCGGCGTCGGGAGCGACGGTCTGGCCGAGTACGACGCTGCGCGCGGTAACCTGCCCGCCGATCGGCGCGACGACGCCGATGCGGTTGAGCGAGCCGCCGCCGACGCCCGCCGCCGAGAGCTGCTGCGCCGCCAGACGCAGCGCGATATTCGCTTCGGTCATCGCGGTGCGCGCGGCAATCAGGTCGCGTTCGGGCGAAACCTTGAGCGCGAACAGCCGCTCCTCACGCGACAGGTTCGAGCGTGCGAGGTTCGAGCGCGCCTGTGCGGCCTCGACCTCAGCGCGCAGCCCAGCGGCGTCGCGGCTTTCGATTACCGCGACCACCTCGCCGCGCCCGACCGCCTCGCCCAGATTGCGGTTCAGCGCGACAATACGACCGCCGATCGCCGCCGAGACGACTTGCGTCGCCTGCGGATCGCTTTCGATTGTCGCGGGCAGGCTGAGCGTACCGGCGCCCCCCGCTGACGGCCGGACGAGGGCAATTCCCGCGGCCGTGATCTGCTGCGCGGTCAGGTGGATTTCGCCTTCCGCCTTCTCTGCCTCTACTTTGGCTTTCTCGGCAGGTTCGGCCGCCTTTTCGCCGCAACCGGCGAGGACAAGCATCAGCGCGAGCGGCAGCGCCGCCCGATATTTCGATATCATCGTCATTGGACACCCCCTTCGGTGGGCAGTTTCGCCGTCAGCCGTTCGAGGCGCGCGGCGGCATCATGATAGGCGGCGCGCGCGTCGATTCCGGCGCGGCGGGTGTCGAGCAAAGTCCGCTCGGCATCGAGCAGGATCAGCTGGTCGAACTTGCCCTCCGCATAACCGATGCGGGCGATACGCGCGGCTTCGGTCGCGGCGGTCAGTGCCGGTTCGGAAGCACGCACCGCCGTCGCGGCACGATCACGGTCAGCCTCGGCAGCGGCGATCGCGCGCTCGGCCTCGAACAGCGCGATACGTCGCTGCGCTTCGGCCCTGTCCCGTTCGCGTGCGGCCTGCGTCACCGCCGCCTTGCCGCCGTTGAACAGTGGCAGCGGCACCGAGACGCCGAACAGCATCGCCTGATCATTGCTCGCCTCGAGCCGCCGCGTCCCGGCGGTCAGCGTGACATCCGGCGCGCGTTGGCTTCGCGCCAGCCGCAGCTCCGCCTCGGCCGATGCAGTGTCGGCGGCAGCAGCAGCCAGTGCGAGGGTGCCGCGGGCATCGACCGGGACCCCCGGCCCCTGTGCCCGCGCCGCGGCGAGATCGAACCAACGCTGATCGAGCGCCGAACCGGCCCCGTCACCGACATATTGCGCCAGCGCCGCGCGCGTGGCGGTTGCGGTGCGCCGCGCGGTTTCGGCTTCGGTCGTCGCCCTGATCTGTTCCAGCGCCGCGCGCTGTTCATCGATCGGCGAATTGGCGCCGACCATTACACGGTCGCGCGCGATCCGCAGATTTTCGGTCGTGACCGCGACCTGCGTTTCCGCAACCGTCGCACGGCGTTCCGACGCGATTGCCGCGACATAGGCCCCGGTAACCGCGAAACGCCGATCGGCCTCGGCGACCGCGAGGTCGACGTGGGCACGCTGAATCCTTGCATCGGCGACGGCAATGCGCGCCGATCTTTTACCGCCCAGTTCGACCGGCATCGCGAACGCGATGGTCGTGTCCGATTCGTCGAGCCCGCGATACGGCCCGGTGCCGAGCGCATTTTCGGTATCGACGCTGACCGAGGGATTGGGACGAAGCCCGGCAACGGTGCGTCCGGCCTGCGCGGCCGAAATGCCCGCTTCGGCCGCCTGCGTCAGCGGCGTGGTCACACCGGCATCAGCCAGCGCTTCGTCAAGGGTCAGCACATCGCCGCCCACAGACGGGGACGAGCTTTGCGCCTGCGCCGGCAAGGCACAGAGCGGCGCGGCCAATAGGGCCGCCAATAATGATTTCATCGATTATATCCTGAACAAGCCAAAGTCAGCCGCCGGATGGCCGGCAGCACGGGCTGGTTCAGGCGATCGGCGGCCTCAGATTCGCGCCGGGGATCAGTTGGGGCACGAAATCGGCGCCAGCCGCAAAATTCACGCCATTGAGCGGCAGGCAGGTTGGCGCATCATTGGCGCCGATATTGCCGACCTGATGATGTCCGTGGCAGCCGCCGTGATTGTGGAAGCCCATCTTGTCGGGGTCGTTGGCAGGTTCGCCCTGCGTATGCCCCGCGTCTTCGGCGCAGAATTCGGCCGCCGCCCATGCCGGCGCTTCCGCCGCATGTGCGATGCTCCCGAATCCGATGGACAGGGAAACCAGCAGGCCAATCAGGAAGCGCATCAGCGTCGGCATGCCGCGCCTATAATCGCGGGCGGACGCAATGTCACGCTTCGCCCTCGGCCGCGTCGGTGGTTTCGTCTGTGCTCTCAATCGTGAAACGGCTGTTCGACAGCTGCAATTCATCGCCGCAATGGCTGCATGCCACGACCATGGTCAGGTCATGGCCGCAGCTTTTGTGGGTCAACAGCAACGGTGGCCCGCGCTCGTCGGAAAACCAGCGATCACCCCATTGCAGCAACGCGAGCAGCACCGGATAGAGATCGCGGCCTTTTCCGGTCAGGCGATATTCGACGCGGTCGGTGTGTGTCGAATAGGGCATTGTCTTCAGTATACCCTGCCGCACGAGCCGTTCGAGGCGACCCGTCAGGATGTTCGTTGCCATCAACGTATCGCGCTGGATGTCGTCGAAGCGGTTGATGTGCGTGAACATCGCGCGGACGACGAGCGTCGCCCAGCGATCGCCGAATAGTTCGATCATCGTGTCGACGAGCGGTCGTCCGCCCGGCCGCCGCGCGCCGACATCGCCGTTGAAACGGCGGCGCTCGTAATGCGGGACGACCTGCGCCAGCCCCGGTCCTTCGCGCCAGTCGACGTCGCGCGGATCGATTTCGGCGTGGCAATGCGCGCACGCGGGTACCGGTTCGGTCGCATGGCCGCACGTTGCGTGATGGAGCTGCACCCGGAAATCGCGGCTGTCGGCTTCCCAGCGATGCTGCCAGCGCAGCATCATCAGCGCGTTGGGGAACTGGTCGCGGCCCTTTTGGGTCAACACATAATGAAAGCCGCGCCCGCTCTTCTTCGGGACTTTCGCCAGACAATCTTCTTCGACGAGTTTTTTGAGACGGCCGTTCACCACCGAGCGCGCCAGGCCGGTACGCGCGACGAATTCATCGAAGCTGTGGATGCCGAGAAACGCCTGCTCCATCAGCAGCAGCACAGGCACGTCGCCGACAACATCGAGCGCGCGCCAGATCGAACAGGCCCTGATCGTGCGGTCGTGTTTCAAATCAGCCGTCCTTATCTCTCCCCGCCCCTAAACGAAGCCCGGGTGACCGACAAGGCTGGCACCGGTGGCAGTAAGGAGAGCGGCGGGAACCGCCCTCCCCCGCATCAGAAGCGTCCGGTCAGTTGCACCGCGATCGTGCGCGGCCGATCGACGATACCGTTATAGGCATTGCCCGCGTTGCGCGTGATCGTCGTCGCGAGCGGCATCGAGCTGGCGGTCTGCAAAATCCGCTGGTTGGTGAGGTTGCGGCCGATCAGCGCGATTTCCCAGCGATCGTCGACCTGCGCCAGCGCCAGCCGCGCGCCGAGCTTCACATAACCGTCCTGATGCGTGCGCGGGTCGAGGTTCGCCGAGGCGATGTACGACGAGGAGAAGTCCGCGTTGACGTTGAACGCGACCTTCATGTCGGAGGTGACCGGGGTGGTATAGTCGAGATTGAGGTTGCCCGACCATTTGGGGCTGAGCGCGTTGCGCTTGCCCGAATAGTCGCAGAAGCCATTCGCGCCCGGCACCTGCAGATAATAGCATTGGCCATCGGTGAAATTGGTGAATTTGAAGTCGAGATAGGCGACCGCGCCACTGATCGTGAGCCCGTCGGCGATCGCCGCGCGGAAGTCGGCCTCGACGCCCTGGGTGGTCGCCGCGGCGGCATTGCGAACGTTGAAGTTCAGCGTGCCGTCGAAGATATTGACCTGAAGGTCCTTATATTTGGTCCGATAGAGCGACAGGTTGAAGGCAACGTTGCGGCCCTTATATTTCAGCCCCGCTTCGAAATTGTCGGCGCTTTCGTCCTCGAATTCAAATGCCCCCGGCTTTGCGACCGTCGTCGATCCCGGCAGCGAGTTCGAACGGATGTCGAAACCGCCGGCCTTGGTGCCCTTGGCATAGGAGGCATAGAGCATCAGATCGTCGGTCGCGTCGAACTGGACGTTGACCATCGGGTTGAAGCTGTCCTCGCTGATCTTGCCCGAGACGCTGTGCGCCTCGATGTTGAGCGCGCGGAACGTCGCCGCAACGACCAGTGGGTTGAAGGTGTTGAGCGGGCCGCGCACGATCGCGAGCGTTCGGCTGCCACTCTTCTTCTCGTGGTTGAAGCGCGCGCCGGCAGTGACGCGAAGCTGGTCGGTCAGCGCCAGCTCGCCCTGCGCAAAGCCGGAAATCAGGTCTGACTTCTGCGCATAGTCACGGTCGTTCCGCGTATCGCCGATCGCATTGAACGGCGCGCCAAGCGCGAGGAAGGTCGGGTTGAAGAGGGTAAAGTCCTGCACATCGAGCTTGGCATGCTGGTAATAGACGCCCGCGATATAATTGAACGTCTCTCCACCGGGCGACGCCAGCCGCAGTTCCTGTGAATATTGGCGATAATCTTCGCGCAGGTTCGTGCCGTCGAGGAAGCTGATGCCGGAGAAATCGACATCGACAATCTCGCGCGTCTTGTAGTCGAGAAGCGAGCTGACCGAGGTCAGCGTATGTTCGCCAATTTCGAGGTCGGCGTTAAGCGTCGCGCCGAACACCTTGTTTTTGCTTTCATAGCCATTGTCCGCGCGCACATAATCGGGCGTGGTGTCGACGAAGAACGGCCCCTGGAAGACGGTGTTGTAATTGCCCACCGCACCGAACACGTCGCGCGGCTGACCCTTTGTTTCGAAGTCGGCATATTCGAGCTTGAGTTCGGCGGCGAAGGGGCCGCCGCGATCGAACTCCAGCTTGCCGCGGAAATATTTCTCGTCGACGTTCGGTTCGTCGCGGTCGAGCTTTGTGTTGTAGAAATAGCCATCCATCGTCCGGTAATAACCGACGACGCGCGCCTCGACGCCTTCGGTCAGCGGACCCGACAAGACGCCGGTCAGCTGGAATTCCTTGTGGTTGAATTCATAAAGCCCGCTGACCGAGCCTTCGAATTCGTCGGTGGGGCTGCGCGTGGTGATGTTCACGGCACCCGCGATCGCATTCTTGCCGAACAAGGTCGGTTGCGGCCCGCGCAGCACCTCGACGCGTTCCATGTCGATCAGCGGCAGGCGCGAGAGCTGGTCGCGGCCGTAATAGACGCCGTCGACGAACATCGCGACCGACTGTTCGAAGCCCTTGTTGTCGCCCGAGGCGATGCCGCGGATCGCGATGCGGTTGGCAATCGCCGTCTGGGTAATCTTGAGGTTGGGGACCGACGACGAAATCTGTTCAAGGTTGGTCTGACCATAATTTTCGATCTGCTTGCCGCTGATCGCCGAGATCGAAATCGGAACGTCCGACAGGCCCTCCGCGCGCTTCTGCGCGGTGACGATGATTTCCTCAAGTCCGCCCTGTTCTTCGGCCGGAGCCGCGTCCTGCGCGAATGCGATACCGGGGCTGGCGAGTGCCGACGCAGCGAGCAGCGCAACAAAATTTCTGTTCATAGGATCCTCCCACGCATCATCGTCTTGGCGACCACCGCCCGCGATGTTTTTCTTGCCTTGCGAGTCATAAGGGCTTTAAGTATCGTTATGCAAGTCAGATAATTTGAGAGAGGAAACACCTTGCCGGGACACGGCCTTCCACCTGCACTGACGCGCAATTTGCGCCTGCCCGCAATCGCCGCACCGATGTTCCTGGTGTCGGGTCCGGAGATGGTGATCGCCGCATCGCGGTCGGGCGTGATCGGCAGCTTCCCTGCCCCCAATGCGCGCACGTCGGCCGATCTGGAGGAGTGGGTGAGCCGGATCGACGCGGCGCTGTCGAACGATCCCGAGGCTGCGGCATGGGCGGTCAACCTGGTTGTCCATCCGTCGAACAGCCGGCTTCCCGACGACCTTGCGTGCGTCGTGCGCCACAAGGTGCCGCTCGTCATTACCGCGCTCGGCAGTCCGGCGCGGGTGGTCGAAGACATACACTCCTACGGCGGGCTCGTCTTCGCCGACGTCAATTCGGTCGGCTTTGCGCGCAAGGCGGCAGCCGCCGGGGTCGACGGCCTTGTGCTCGTCGCCGCGGGCGCGGGCGGACATACCGGCGCGACGGCGGGCTTTGCGTTCGTCGAGGAGGTGCGGCAGTTCTGGGATGGTCCGCTCGTGCTTGGCGGGGCGATCTCGACCGGGCATGCGGTGCGCGCGGCCGAGATATTGGGCGCCGACTTTGCCTATCTGGGGACGTCGCTGATCGCGTGCACCGAGAGCATGGCGGTACCGGGCTATAAGGATATGGTCGTCGCCGCGGGGGCCGAGGACATCGTGCCTTCCAAAGGCATCACCGGTGTGACCGCCAACTGGTTGAAATCGAGCCTGATCGCCGCGGGGTATGATCCCGCCAATATGCCCGAGGACAAGCGCCCGAACTTTTCGGATGCGCAGGACGACGCGAAGGCGTGGAAGAATGTCTGGTCTGCCGGGCAAGGCGTCGGCGCGGTGCGCGGCGTCGAACCTGTCGCGGCCATCGTCGATCGCCTTGTGAAAGAATATGATGCGGCCGCCGCGCGGCCGCGCTTTGCACCTGCCGAAGGAGTCATTGCATGACCGCCCAGCTTGTCGAGACGATAGAAACCACGATCCAGCCGAACGACCATCCCTATATGAAGGGCGCCTGGCGGCCGACGTTCAACGAATGGAACGCGATCTTCGCCAATGGCGATGCCGAGGTGATCGGGACGATCCCCGACGATATCGACGGCGTGTACGTCCGCACCGGCGAGAATCAGATTCACGAACCGATCGGCCGCTATCATCCGTTCGACGGCGACGGGTTCATCCATGCGATCAGTTTCAAGGACGGCCGCGCGAGCTATCGCAGCCGCTTCGTGCGTACCAAGGGGTTCGAGGCAGAGAAGGAGGCCGGCCGCTCGCTGTGGGCGGGGCTGATGGAGCCGCCACACAAGTCGACGCGCCCCGGCTGGGGCGCGCAGGAGTGGCTCAAGGATTCGTCGTCAACCGACGTCGCGATTCATGCAGGCAAGATCATCTCGACCTTCTACCAGTGCGGCGAAGCGTACCGGCTCGACCCCTTCACGCTCGAGCAGCATGGCACCGAAAGCTGGGTGCCGCTCGACGGCATTTCTGCGCATTGCAAGGTCGACCTCGCGACCGGAGAATTGATGTTTTTCAATTACTCGAAGCACGCACCTTACATGCATTATGGCGTTGTCGGGGCGGACAACAAGCTCAAGCATTATATCCCGGTGCCGCTCGCCGGGCCGCGCCTGCCGCACGATATGGCGTTCACGAAGAATTACACGATCCTCAACGATATGCCGCTCTATTGGAACGAAGAGCTGCTCGAAAAGCGCCTGCATGTCGTGCAGTTCCATCCCGACGAGAAGACGCGCTTCGCGATCATTCCGCGGCACGGGCAGCCCGAGGATATCCGTTGGTTCGAGGCCGAACCCACCTACACGCTCCACTGGCTGAACGCGTGGGAAGAAGGCGACGAGATCATCCTCGACGGCTATTATCAGGAAGAGCCGATGCCGAAATCCTATCCGAACGCGCCTGAGGGGCTCGAGCGAATGATGGCGTATCTCGATCAGGGGCTGCTCAAGCCGCGGCTCCATCGCTGGCGCTTCAACCTGGTTACCGGCGAGACGGTGGAAGAGCGGCTCGACGACCGCGATCTTGAGTTCGGGATGTTCAATCACCGCTATGCCGGCAAGCCCTATCGCTATGCTTACAGCGCGATCCCCGAGCCCGGCTGGTTCCTGTTCCGCGGGCTCGTCAAGCACGACCTCGATGCACGGACGAGCGAATCCTATGAATTCGGCCCCGGCCGTTTTGGCAGCGAGGCGCCGTTTGCGCCGCGGATCGATGCGAAGGACGAGGATGACGGCTATCTCGTCTCCTTCATCGCCGACCTTGAAACCGACACGTCCGAATGCGTGTTGATCGACGCGAAAAATATCGCGGCGGGGCCGGTGTGCCGGATCATCCTGCCCGAGCGCATCTGTTCGGGGACGCACACCGTGTGGGCGAGCGGCGACGATATCGGGATGGCCGAAAACAGCGTGCTGGCTGCCTGATATGATCGCGGCGGGCGAGGATAAACGGCAACAGCATCGGGCGAGCGGCTGGTGGGGTGACAAGACGTTCGCCGATCTGTTTGCAGCCAATGCGGCAAAACACCCGGAGCGACTCGCGCTCGTCGACGCGCCGAACCGCGCGGACTTTGCGTTCGGCGAACCGCCGCGGTTGAATTACGCCGAGTTGGCGGCGGAGATCGACCGCCTCGCCGGCGCGCTCGTCACCGCCGGGATCGGCAAGGACGATGTGCTGCTCGTCCAGCTTCCGAACATCAGCGAGTTCGTCGCACTCTATTTCGCCGCGGCAAAGATCGGCGCGATCGTCAGCCCGGCGGCGGTGCAATATCGCAGCCATGAGCTGAAGGGCATGATCGGCGTCGTCGAGCCCAAAGCCTTCGTCTGCGCGACGACGGTCAAAGGTTGCGACCATATCGGCGTCGCGGCGCCGTTGCTCGATGGCATCCAATTGATGACCTTCGGCCCCAATCCGCCCGCCGGCGCGCTCGATCTGTCGGCTGCCACGGGCGACGAAGCCGCGCTCGCGGCGCATGTCGCGGCGACCCCGGTCGATGCCGACGATATTTTCACCATCTGCTGGACTTCGGGCACCACCGGGGTGCCCAAGGGCGTACCGCGCAGCCACAATCACTGGATCGCGGTCGCCGGCGCGGGTTATGAGGCGATGAAGGTCGGGCCGGGCGACGTGTTGCTCAATCCCTTCCCGCTCATCAACATGGCGAGCATCGGCGGGATTACGATGTGCTGGCTGACCAGCGCGGGAACGATGGTGCTGCATCATCCTTTCGATCCCGGCATCTACCTCAAGCAGATCGCGACCGAGCGGCCGAGCCTGACGATCGCGCCGCCCGCGGTGCTCAACATGCTGCTGCAGAATGAAGCGTTGCTGGCGTCGGTCGACCTGTCGAGCCTGCGCGTCATTGCGTCGGGATCGGCGCCGCTCGCCCCCGCGATGGTGCGCGGCTTTCAGGAAAAGCTCGGCATCATCATCGTCAATGTCTTCGGATCGAATGAGGGGATGAGCTTCATCACCGGCGAGGGCGATATGCCCGACCCCGACAAGCGCGCCAGCCTGTTCCCGCGCCGCGGCACGTACCAGCGGCCCTATGGCGAGGGCCGCGCGCATAATATCGAAAGCCGGCTCGTCCCGCCCGGCGGCGGCGATGCGATCGAGGCGGACAGTGTGTCGGGCGAACTCCAGATTCGCGGACCGACCTTGTTCGAGGGCTATCACAACGCGCCCGAACGCACCGCCGAAGCCTTTACCGACGACGGCTGGTTCCGCACCGGCGACCTGTTCGAGATTGCCGAGGGCGGCGATTTCTACCGCTTTGTCGGGCGCTGCAAGGATCTGATCATCCGCGGCGGGGTCAATATCTCGCCCGAGGAAATCGACCAGCTGCTCGGCGGGCATCCGTTGCTCGCCGAGGCGTGCGTATTTTCGCTGCCCGACCCGACGATGGGCGAGCGCATCGGACTCGCCTATGTGCCGCGCGGCGCCGACGATGTCGGGGTTGGCGAAGTGGCTGACTATCTTCGCGAACAAGATCTCGCGGTGTTCAAATTGCCCGAGCGATTGTTCCGCTTCGACGCATTGCCGCGCAACGTCACCAACAAGGTGATGCGCAGCGAGGTGCGCGAGATGGCGCTCGCGACTTTGGAAAAGGAAGCCTGATATGGCGAAGGACGTCTTCATTCTCGGCGGTGCGCAGAGCGATTTTGCGCGCAATATGGAGCGCGAGGGCGGCGGGTTGTTCGAGCTGTTCCGCGACGTCGCCGAAGCCGCTTTCGCCGCGACGGGGATCGAGCCCAAAGAGGTCGAGACCGCGCACGTCGGCAATTTCGTCGGCGAATTGTTTGCCGGACAAGGCCAGCTCGGCGGCTTCTTCGGCCATGTCCATCCCGACCTTGCGGGCATCCCCGCGTCACGGCACGAGGCCGCCTGCGCGTCGGGGAGCATCGCGATCCTCGCTGCGGCGGCCGAAATCGAGGCCGAGCGTTACGGCCTCGCGCTGGTGCTCGGCATCGAACTGATGCGCAATGTTCCGGGCCAGCGCGCGGCCGAATATCTCGGCGCCGCCGCATGGGCGGGGCGCGAGGCGCAGGAGGCGCGATATTTGTGGCCCTGGATGTTCGCCCGCGTCGCCGAGGAATATGACGAGCGCTTCGGGCTCGACCGCGCGCATCTGCGCGGGATTTCGGCGAATAATTTCGCCAATGCCAAGAAGAATCCCAATTCGCAGACGCGCGGCTGGGCGGTCACGGGGGATCATCTGGGGGAGAATGACGAGGTCAATCCGCTGATCGAGGGCAGCTTGCGCAAATCCGATTGCGGGCAGGTCACCGACGGGGCCGCCGCCATCTTCCTCGCCTCGCGCGCGGTGGCCGAGGCCTATGCCAAGCGGCGCGGGATTTCGATCGACAGCATTCCGCGAATCAAGGGCTGGGGCCATTCGACTGCCCCCCTGCTCTATTCGACCAAGGTCGCGGGCAGCCGCGGCGAGCCTTATGTCTTCCCGAGCGTGCGCAAGGCGATGATGGATGCGCTGCGCCGCGCCGAGATGCCCGACGTCTATGCGTGCGACGGCGTCGAGGTGCACGACTGCTTCTCGATCACCGAATATATGGCGATCGACCATTTCGGGATCACCCCGCCGGGCGAAAGCTGGCGCGCGGTCGAGGATGGCACGATTGCGCTGGGCGGTAAGCTGCCGGTCAATCCGTCGGGAGGCCTCATCGGCCTTGGCCATCCGGTCGGCGCGACGGGGGTGCGGATGCTGCTCGACAGCTGGCGGCAGGTGACCGGCAATGCCGGGGACTATCAGGTCGAGGGCGCAAGGAATTTTGCGACCTTTAACGTCGGCGGCAGCGCGACCACGGCGGTCAGCTTTGTCGTCGGCGTCTGATCTTTTGAACGTCTATCTCTACGACGCCGTGCGTACACCGCGCGGCAAGGCGCGGCCCGATGGGGGGCTGGCGGGGCTGAGCCCGCAGGAATTGATACGCCAGCAAGTGGCGGCGCTTGCGGCGCGCTGCGGCGAGATCGCGACGACGCCCGATACGCTGCTGCTCGGCTGCGTCACGCAGAGCGGCGCTCAGGGCGGGCATATTGCGATGTTGGCGAAGCTGCATGCCGGGCTGCCCGACACCACGGCGGCGCACAGCATCAACAATTATTGCGCGTCGGGGCTGTCGGCGATCGGTCAGGCGGTCGCCAAGGTCGCGAGCGGCGAAGCGACACACATCCTCGCGGGCGGGGTTGAGTCGATGAGCGGCGCGCCGTTTCTCGGTGATCGCGCGAGCTTCTATACGAATGACGAATTGCCCCCGCGTGCGCGCTTCGTCCCGCCGGTGCTCGCTGCCGACCGTTTGGCAAATGCCGAAGGCATGAGCCGCGCCGAACTGGACATCGTCGCGCTCGCCTCGCAGCAAAAAGCGGGCGCGGCCGAAGGCGATGCCGCGCTTCAGAAATCGCGGATCGCGACGGGGCCGCTGGCCGGCGAAGAGTGTATCCGGCCGCAAACGACGGCCGAATCGCTTGCCGCCGCACTGCCTGCGTTCGGCGAGTTGCAACAGCAATATGCGGGCGCGCTCGAAGGCGCGACCTTCAAACCGCTGCATAGCATCGCCCATGCGCCGCCGATCTGCGACGGTGCGGGGCTGGCGCTCGTCGGCGCCGAGGGGCTGGGCCCTGCCCCCCGCGCTCGCGTGATCGCCTTTGCGGAAAGCGGCGGCGATCCGGCGGCATCGCTGACCGCGGGGTTTGCCGCGATGGACAAGGTGCTGACGCGCGCGGGGCTGACGTTCGCCGATCTCGACCGGATCGAGTTTATGGAAGCCTTTGCCGTCACCATCGCCAAATTCCTGCGCGACCGTGACGCCGACCCGGCTCGCGTCAATGTGAGCGGTGGCCATCTGGCCAAGGGGCATCCGATGGGGGCGAGCGGCGCGATCCTGACCTCGACCCTGCTCGACGCGCTCGATGCATGCGGCGGTCGATACGGGCTGGTTGTCCTGACGGGTGCGATGGGCGTCGGCGCGGCTATGGTTGTCGAGCGGATGGCGGCCTGAAACCAATCCTCCCTGTGGCGAAGCCATGGGGAGGTGGCAGCTAGAAGAGCTGAGCGAGGGGCCATGGAGCGAGCGTTGCTGCCCCTCCACCACGCCCTTCGGGCGCGGTCCCCCTCCCCATGGCGTCGCCACAGGGAGGATCACCCCCAAAGCAAATCCCGATTGCGCAAAACCGCCATTCCGCTATGGGCGGCGCGTGCGGGGTTCGCCCTGCGCATGATCGCACCGGTGCCCGAAAGGGCTTAAAATGGGAACGCGGTAACGGGGTTCTTGCCGAACCCCCGAAGCCGAGGCTGTCCCTGCAACTGTAAGCGGCGAGCGAGATGCACCTTCCGGATTTCGGTCCGGACAGCCACTGGGGAAACCTGGGAAGGCGTGCATCGAGCCCTGACCCGTGAGCCAGGAGACCTGCCGGCGTGGGTCGCTCAATGCCAAGGCCCAGGGAAAGGCCGCGGCACGGAAATTCCGTCGAGCGACGACCAAGCGGCTGGAGCCGCTTCGGTGCCGGGGTTGCAGGCTTTTACGCCACTTGCGACCTCAGCATCGGTCGATCGCGCACGCGTTTCGGCAGGCTCCGCCTTCGTTGCCGGCGTGCGGGGTTTTTCCATGTTGAAATTTGCGACTATTTCCTTGTTGGCACTGGCGATCGCAACGCCGGCCTTTGCCCAAACCGCCGATGATATCGTCGTCACCGCATCAGGCATCGAACAACCCCGCGACGAAGTCGGCCAGGCCATCACGGTCATCGATGCCGCGACAATCGAAAAGCGTCAGACGGTCGACGTCGTCGACCTGCTTGCCACCACCCCCGGCGTGCGGTTTAGCCGCACGGGCAGCACCGGCTCCGCCGCCGGCGTATCGCTGCGCGGTGCGGAGACGACGCAAACGCTGGTGCTGATCGACGGCGTGAAGGTCAACGATCCAAGCGGCATCGGCGACGGATATGATTTCGGCCATCTGCTGACCGGCAACATCAGCCGGATCGAGGTGCTGCGCGGTTCGAACTCTGTCGTGCATGGCAGCCAGGCGATTGGCGGCGTCATCAGCTTGGTGACCGCGACGCCGGCCGACGGCTTTGCGGCCAATGCCTCGGCCGAATATGGCTATAGCGACACGCTCACCGCCAAGGCCGATATGTCGGGCACCGCCGGCGCCGTGTCAGGCGGAATTGGCGGCGCCTATTTGCGTACCGACGGTATTTCATCGGCCGCGGTCGGGACGGAAAAGGACGGATACAAGAATTTCGCCGGAAATGCGCGATTGAAGATCGCGTTCAGCGATGCGCTGAGCCTCGACCTGCGCGGCTATTACATCAACGCCGACCTTGATTATGACAGCTTCTTCGGCGCGCCCGCTGACAGCCCCGACGTCGCGAAGCTCGACCAGTATGTCGGCTATGCGGGGCTGAACCTTGGCCTGTTCGACGGCCGCTTTACCAGCCGCGCGGCGGTAACCTGGCTGCGTAACGACCGCGACTATTATTTCGTTCGCGGCACCGCGCCCGACTATGGTTATTCGGGTACCAATCTGCGCTTCGAATATCAGGGTGTCGTCACGCCGGTCGAACAGGCGAAGCTGATCTTCGGATATGAACACGAGCGCCCCGATTATGATTTCTTCGGCTTTGGATCGACCGACAGCCAGCGCGCTAACATCGACAGCGTCTATGCACTGGGGATCGTCCAGCCGTTCGCCGGCCTGTCGGTAACCGGCGGTATCCGCCACGACGACCATAGCCAGTTCGGGGGGGCGACGACGCTTGGCGCGAACGCCAACTATTCGCCCAACGACGGCGCGACGAGCTTCCGGCTGAGCTATGGCGAAGGCTTCAAGGCGCCGTCGCTCTATCAACTGTACGACAGCTTCAGCGGCAATAGCGCGCTGCGCCCCGAGCGGTCGAAAAGCTATGATTTCGGCATCGACCAGAGCCTTGCCGAAGGGCGCGCGCTGATTTCGCTCACCGCCTTTCTGCGCAACACGACCGACCAGATCAATTATGACAATGCCACCTTCACCTATGGCAATATCGACCGCACGCGGGCCAAGGGCGTCGAAGCGATGCTGGCCCTGCGGCCCGTCGATGCGTTGAATGTCACCGCGTCGTACAGCTATATCGACGCGCGCGACCGGTCGGGGCGCCCGGCGTTCGACGGCAAACGCCTGCCGCGCCGCGCCGAACATGCGGTCAGCCTGTCGGCCGACTATGACTGGTCGTTCGGCCTCTCGACCGGCGCGACGCTGACCATGGTCGGAGATAGTTTCGACGATGCGGCAAATGCTGTGCGGCTCGATGGCTATGCGCTGGCGGGCATCCGTGCTTCGTTACCCATAGGCCGGAATTTCGAGGTTTACGGCCGCGTCGATAATCTGTTCGACGCCGATTATGCGACCGCCTTCAATTACGGCACCTATGGCCGCGCGGCCTATGGCGGCGTGCGGGCGCGCTTCTGATGAAAGCGCGCACCGACGCCGAACATGCGGCGAAAATGAAGAAGATCCAGGCCGCGCAGAACAAGAAGGTCGCTGCAAAGACGGTCGAAAAGGGGCTGCTGATCGTTCATACCGGCCCCGGCAAGGGCAAGACGTCGGCGGCGCTTGGCATGGCAATCCGCGCGATCGGTCACGACATGAAGGTCGGCGTTGTCCAGTTCGTGAAGGGCGCGATGGCGACGGGCGAAAAAGCGGTGTTCGACCGCTTCCCCGACCTGATCGAATTCAAGCCGATGGGTGAAGGCTTTACGTGGGACACGCAGGACCGCAGCCGCGATATCGCGGTGGCGCGCACCGCGTGGGACGAGGTCAAACGGATGATAGCCGATCCGAGCTATGCGATGGTGATCGCCGACGAACTCAATATCGTGCTGCGCTATGACTATCTGCCCGTCGATGAGGTGCTCGAAGCGATCAAGGGGAAGCCGCATATGACGCACGTCATCATTACCGGCCGCAACGCGCCGCCGGGACTGATCGATGCGGCCGATCTGGTGACCGAGATGGCGCAGGTGAAGCACCCGTTCCGCGAGCAGAATGTGAAAGCGCAGAAGGGGATCGAATTCTGATGCAACGGCGCGGGCTGTTGGCGCTTGCAGCGCTGGTCGGGGGCGCGGGTGCGTTGTGGGCTGCGTCCACCGCTCCTCCGGCGAAGGCACCGGCCGTTCCGCAGCGCATCGTGTCGATAAACCTGTGCGCCGACCAGCTTGTGCTCGCGCTCGCCGACCGCAGCCAGATTTCGGGGCTGACGCATAATGCGACCGATACCGAAATGTCGGGCGAAGCGGCGAAAGCACGGGGGCTGCCTTTGCTCAGTAATTCCGCCGAGCAGATATTGGCGATCGAACCCGACCTGATCGTCGGCATGCCCGCGAGCCGCAGCGCAGCGCTCCGTGCGCTGCCCGAGCAAAGCTACCCGCTGCTAGACCTGGACACGGCGAACACCCTCGACGAAATCTATGCGTCGCTCCGCCAAACCGCCGTCGCCGTCGGCCATCCCGCGCGCGGTACCGCGTTGATTGCGCGGATGCAGAGCGAACTTGCAGGGTTGCCCAAGCCGGGCAAAGGGCGCGTTGCGGCCTATTACCAGCGGCGCGGCTATATGACCGGGACCGGCACGCTGATCGACGAGCTGATGGCGCGCGTCGGCCTCGTCAACCTCGCGGGCAAGCTCGGCAAGCCGCCGCTGTCGCAGCTCAGCCTCGAAGAGATGGTCGCGGCCCAGCCCGATTATCTGATCGTCGAGAGCGCGACCGACAAGGTCACCGATCAGGGGAGCGAAATGCTGCATCACCCGGCGCTCAAGGACATTCCGCGCATCAGCGTGCCGCAGGCGTGGACCGTATGCGGCAGCCCCGCTTACACAGCGGCGGCGCGCAGCATGGCGGGGCAGATCGCGCGCCTCGAGGGCAAAACTTCATGAGCCGCTTCCCCCTTCCCCGCTGGTCGCTGGTTGCTGCATTGGCGACGCTGACGCTGGTGGCCGCAGTCGCGTCGCTGTTGTTCGGCGCGGTCGACCTGTCGGTCGCGCGTCTCGCCGATGCCGCGATGGGCAGTAACGACAAAGTCGCATCGATCATCCTCTTTGACCTTCGCTTGCCGCGCACTATCCTCGCGCTCGCGGTTGGTGCGATGCTCGGGCTCGCGGGGGCGGCGTTGCAGGGCTATCTGCGCAATCCGCTCGCCGAACCCTCGGTGCTCGGCACGTCGAACGCCGCGGCGCTCGGCGGCGTGGCGGCGATCTATTTCGGGCTGGCCGAAATCCATCCGATCATATTGCCGGTGCTTGCTACGGGCGGCGCGCTCCTGTCGCTTGCGTTGCTGTTCGTGCTCGCGGGCAAGGCTGAGAGCCCGCTGACGCTGATCCTTGCCGGGATTGCGGTCGGGACGCTGGCGGTGGCGGGAACGAGCCTCGCGCTCAACCTGTCACCGAACCCTTTTGCGGCGATGGAGATCATGACCTGGCTGCTCGGCAGCCTCGAAAACCGGTCGTTCGACCATGTGTGGATCGCGCTGCCGTGCGTCGCGATCGGGACCGCGATGCTGTTGTGGGACGGCCGGGCGCTCGATGCGCTGACGCTGGGCGAGGATGCGGCGCAGGCCTTGGGAACCGATCTGCGCAAAACACGGTTGCGGCTGCTCGTTGGGACCGCGATCGGGGTCGGCGGCGCGGTCGCGGTGTCGGGCGCGATCGGTTTTGTCGGGCTGATCGTGCCGCACCTGATCCGCCCGCTGACCGACCGCAGCCCGTCGGCGATCCTGTTGCCCTCGGCGATTGGCGGGGCAGCGCTACTGACGCTCGCCGACCTCGGCGTAAGGATCATCCCGGCGACGAACGAGCTGAAGCTGGGGGTGGTCACCGCCTTCCTCGGGGTGCCGGTCTTCCTTGTTCATTTGATGCGGGAGCGACGGCTATGGTGACCCTCACCCTCGATCATGTGGGCGTGACACTCGGCCGCCGCGCGGTGGTGCACGATGTCAGCGCCGAATTTGGCGCTGGGACGCTGACCGGAATCGTCGGCCCGAATGGCGCGGGCAAATCGACGCTCGCGCGCGCGATGCTCGCGCTGGTGCCGGCGAGCGGCTCGGTGCGCGTCGATGGGGTCGATGCGGCGGCGATGCCGCGCGGCGAACTGGCACGGCGGATCGCCTATTTGCCGCAAGGGCAGAGTTTGCACTGGCCGCTGACGGTCGAGCGGCTCGTCGGGCTGGGACGCCTGCCGCACCTCGCGCCGATGTCGCGGATTGCCGACGCCGACAGGGCGGCGATCGAGCGGGCGATGGATCGCGCCGACGTGCTGGACCTGCGCGACCGGATCGCGACCGAGCTATCGGGCGGCGAGCGCGCGCGCGTATTGTTTGCACGGGCGCTGGCGGTCGAAGCGCCCGCGCTGATCGCCGACGAGCCGCTCGCGAGCCTCGATCCGGGGCATCAGATCGACGTGATGGAGATGTTGCGCGGTGAGGCGGCGGGCGGGGCGCTGGTGATCGCGGTGCTCCACGACCTGACGCTTGCGGCACGCTATTGCAGCCGACTGCTGCTGATCGACGAAGGGCGTATCGTCGCCGACGGCACACCGGCCGAGGTGCTCACCGCCGAGCGGCTTCGCATGGTCTATGGTATAGACGCGCGCGTCGAGACCGATGGCGAATGGCCGACGGTCACCTTGTTCGGGCGGGCGCGGTGACCGACGAAAAGCTCTTTGCCGAACAGGGTTATGCGGCGGTGCCGCTGTTGGAACCGGAACTGGTCCGCGCGGCGCTGGCCGATATCGCCGAACATGTCGACCGTGTGTCGCGCGCGCTCTACCTGCCCTTCGAACTGAGCTGTCCCGACGCGCCGCCGAGCGAGCGGATCGACCGGGTCTATACGCACGAGCGCAGCGTCGCGAATTTGCTGCGTGTCGCGGTATGCACCGATGCGCATCGCGGGCCGCGATTGCAGGCGCTCGTCCATGATCCGCGGCTGATAACGGCGGCAGAGCAGCTCGGCGGTCGCAAATTGTCGGGCACCATCGCGCGCGTCCGCGCCAGCATCGCCTGCTTTCCCGAGCATCGCCATGCCTGGCACAGCGATGTTGCGCGCGACGATGGCACCGGATGCGGCAAGGTCGTGGTGACGGCATGGATCCCGCTGAGCGATGCCGGCCCGGAGCGCGGCGGGCTGGAGATTGCGGCGGGGCGCCAGCCGGCACCGCTTGCAAGCGAGGGCGACGACGGGTTCGAAATCCCCGAATGGCGGCTCGCGGGCCTGCCGCGCGTCCAGCCCGAATGCCCGGCGGGGACGCTAATGTTTCTCGACCGGTTCACGCCGCACCGCACCTTGCCGGCACGCGCGACGCGCTTCGCGCTCGTGGTTTGGATGAAGGCGGCCTAGCCGCTCCCACCGCTGCGGCACATGCCGACGATATAGTCGATGATCATCCGGTCGCGCTGCGGCGACGGCGGACCGAGCACGCCCTGCGCGTGCGGCGGCAGATGGTCGACTGCGCCCTTGGCTTCGTCGCCGAAGACATAATGCTCGAACCAGGTGCGCCATGCCTGACGCTCACTGTCGGGCAGTTCGCGGATCGAATGCATCGCAAGCATCAGCGCAGCGAAGGGAAAGCGGTCGGGGCGCTGACCGAACCAGTAGTTGACGAGCACATTGAGCGCGCCGTCCGAGCGCACATGGTGCCACCACATCGGCGGCATGTAGATGGCATCGCCGGGTGCGAGATCGGCGATGCGCTTGTGGCGTTCGGCCTCGGCATAGAGCGGATAGCGCGCATGGTCGGGATGGTCGGGATCGACCATGCTCGTCGGCTGCCCCGCGATCGTGCGCTCGACCGGACCGACATAGAGGTTCGCGATTTGCGCGGGCGGAAACAAGGTGAAGCGCCGCCGTCCCGCGACGACGACCGCGATGTTCGCAGCCATATCGTAGTGCGGCGCGATGCGGCTGTTGTTGCCAACCCAGATGCGCGGGTCGACGCCCGTGTCGATCGGCAGCGGGTTTTCCGCGGCGAAGCTTGCGACGCTCTCGGGCGTCGGGGTCGATCCGGCATAGAGGCTGGGTGCGTCGGCCGTATCGCGAAACGCGAGCAGCCGTTCGACAAGCACCGCCATCGGCATTTTCTCGCTGCGGAAGTTCACCCCGCGCATGTCGTCGGAATAGAAATAGCGCCCGCCGGTTTCAGGCGCGCCGACAAGCACGGTCAGCGGCTTGCCATTGTCGCGTGCGGCAAGATAGTCGGCGATCGCCTCGTCGCCTTCGCGCGCGGCGGCGACGGCGGGCCAGTCAGCTGCGATACCGCGGATGATAGCCGGGCGATCGGCCGCTGCGACGGCGCGCGCTATGCCGTCGTGATCTTTGCCATCCAGTTCGTCCAACACCCCCACGGCGATCCCCTGCCCCCTACCGGGCAGGTTCGACCCGAACCGTCCGGCTGGCACGCTTGCCATCGGCCGAACGGCTGCGCAGGTCGACCGCTCCGCTGACCGCCACCGGCCCGGCATAGCGCGTCCATGCGCCATCGCCGATACGATATTCGATTGCGGTGCCGGGGAACATGCTGTTCGCCTCGAGTCTGCCGTTTGCGATGCGTGCGCCCGGGGGAGCGACGCGATAGGCGACGCCGATCCTTTCGAGCGTCGGGAACTGCGCAGCGGCGCGGCCGGCAAAATCCTGCCAGCCCGTTTTCAGCCGCGCAGCGTCAATGCGTTTGTCGCCCCATTCATAGCTGGCCCCTGCCTGATAGGCCGGGGTCCATGGTGCCGGGCTCCACGCGCGCTCGGCGAGCGCGAGCAGGCGCGGGAAAAGCATGTAATCGACCTGCGCGTCGGTGCGGATCGTCTCGCTCCACAATTGCGCCTGCAGGCCCGCGACGCGGTGGCCCGGTTGCAGGACGGGCTTGTCCTCGATCGATTTACCCTCGGCATAGATGTTGCGGATCGTCGCAGCGTTGGCGGGCAGGTTATCGGGCATGAAGCCGAAGACCTGATAGGGATCGACTGCGCGCGAGGCCCAGTCATAGCCGCCTTCGTCGGGATGCGGCGCA
Organism: Sphingopyxis sp. Soil_C_28; assembly: GCF_057657055.1. NCBI lineage: Bacteria > Pseudomonadati > Pseudomonadota > Alphaproteobacteria > Sphingomonadales > Sphingopyxidaceae > Sphingopyxis > Sphingopyxis sp. Soil_C_28. The sequence goes on along the minus strand of NZ_JBDGJE010000001.1, from coordinate 184,052 downwards.
TAGGGCATGTCAAAATAGCCAAGGTCGGGGATCGACAGCACGACGTCCCAGCCGCGGTTCAGCTGGTCGTGCGCCTCGCGGATCGCGCCGGTGTGGAGCACGCCCCAGATGTTCGTCTGGACCTTCTTCGGCATCGCGGCGGTTTCGGTATGCCCCATGCCGTCGCTCCAGCCCCCGGCATCGAGCCCTTTCGCGGCAAGGCTCTTGCTGACCCGTTCGATAAAGCGCGGCGTGAGCTTGCCAGCATCGCCGCCATTTTCGGCGATCATCGCCTTGCACGCGGGCGAATTGACCCACGCGCCGGCGGTCTCGTCGGCGCCAAGGTGGAAGGTCTTGAGCGGCGCGCCCGCCTGTTTGTGCATGGCCTCGAGCGCATCGACGACGGTGTCGACGAAGCGATAGGTCGCGGGCAGGCAGACGTTCAGCGTGTTGTCGCTGTAATTCTGGATGCTGCGATATTCGGTCGTGTCGGCGGGGTCGATCAGGCGGTATTGCTCTGCTTCGGCCTTCTTGCCTGCCGCGGTCAGGCGGGTGTGGCGGACCTCCATCGCCTTGATCGCGGCGCGGCTGTGGCCGGGCATGTCGATCGACGGGATGACCTCGATCTGTCGCGCTGCTGCGGCCTGTACGATTGCGACATAGTCGGCGACACTGAGGTAGCCGTTGACCCCGCTCGTGCCGTCGGGACCGGCGCCGAGTTGCGGCAGGATGCAGGTGGTTTCGCCCGGATCGTGGCAGCGTTTCGACCCGATCTCGGCGAGTTCGGGCAACGCCGGTATCTCGATGCGCCAGCCTTCGTCCTCGGCGAGATGGAGGTGCAATTTGTTGAGCTTATAGGTCGCCATCGCCTCGACGAGCTTCAATATCTCGTCGCGGCCGTGGAAGTTGCGGCCCAAATCGATGTGCAGACCGCGGAAGCCATATTCGGGGGCATCCTCGACGTGGAGTGGCGCGAGCTTGCCCTTCTCGAACGCCGCCTGTTGCGCGAGCGAGCGCAGTGCGTGGCTCGCGCCTGCGGCATCGTGCGCGGTGATAGTGATGCCCGACGGTTTGGCGTCGAGGATATATCCCTCAGCCTTGGTGGCGCGAGCGGGGTCGATGCGGATCGTCAACGGCAGTGTACCGTCCTCAGGCGCGCCGAGCGCCGCCAGCGCGGGCGCGATAGCAGCGCGTTCGATGCCACTCAGCGCCAGGGCGACGCCGCCGGCCAGATCGACCGGCTTGCCCTTCCCCTGCTCTGCTTTCGCAGGCTTCGGCAGGATCACCACTCCGGTCGCTTCGGGCGCCAACCGCTCGGCCTGCGCGGCGAAGGCGCGCTCGGCGGTCAGCCAGCGCGTCTTGTCGGCGTCGCTCTTGGTTACCAGCTTCGCCTCGTCGGTCATCGGCGCGACGAAGGGCAGAATTTCGAGGCCCGTCTCGGCATCGATCACCGCGCGCGTCGCCGCGATGGTGCGCGGCTTCAGGCCATCGGCAACCAGATAGGCGTTGGGCATGCCGAACGCTTTGGAGAAATTCGATCCGACGCCCCACAGCTTGATTTCGTGGGTCGCGCCGGGACGCAGCCTGGCGCCGGGCTTCAGCACCAGTTGCTGCACGTCGCCATTGACGAGCCGGTGGGTGAAAATGTCGCTTTCGACCAGTGGCAGCCGGTTGACGAAGCTGAAATAGAGCGAAAGCCCCGTAGTCGGCACGTCGCGCGGCAGCGTTTCGGGCAGGGTTAGCGTGATCGTCGACAGGAAACAGGCATCGATCCCCGGGGGACATGCCGGGCGATTATCGACCATGGTGAGCCGGTAGCCGAGCGTGTCGGCAAGACGGTCGAGCGAGGCCTGCGACGGCTTTTCGGCCGCAAGCGCCTGGGGCGCGGCCAGTGCCGCCATTGCCATTGCCGTCCAACCCACAGCCCGCATCATTTTTCTCCCGCTCGACAATTTGTATCTAATTTGTCATGCAGTCGCGGGCGGGTCAACGCCTTTCGGATTCGACGGAATTGAGAGGGTAAACGGCAAAATGACAGATATTCGTGCTTTTCGCTTCATCGCATCGATCCTGATTGGTTTTACATTAGTATTGTCGACTACCTCGACCGCTGCGCAGCACCGGCGCCCCGTTTTGGTCGGCTATCTCGCGGCATTCAAGGGGCTCGACATGTCGATAGAGCGCACGGATCTGTCAGCATTTACCCATTATAATCTGTCGTTCGCCAATCCCGACAGCGAAGGACGCTTCGTCCGCGACGGGCGGATGACGTGCATGGGCGATGAGACCGGCGAGAATATGTCGGTCGAGGCGCTGCGCAAGACCGTCGCGCGATTGCAGGCGGGCGGCGCCAAGGTGCTGATCTCGACCGCGGGCGGCGTGATTCCCGGCTGTTCGGGGGACTGGAAAGCGCTGCTTGCGCCCGAACGGCGCGCTGCGACGGTCGCGGCATTGGTCGAATTGGCCGATACGCTGGGGCTCGACGGAGTCGACATCGATATCGAAGGACAGTTGCTGACCGAGATCGATCACGCGGGAGATTATACGCCGTCCATTCAAGCGCTGTCCGCAGCGATGGCCGAGCGCGGCAAGCTGTTGACCTGCGCGACCGCTTCCTATGAGGGTGGGATGATCCCGGTCAGTTCGATCCCCTATTTCGACCTCGTCAACGTGATGTCCTATGACGCCATCGGGCCAAGCTGGGGTCAGCCGGGCGCCGAACATTCGACCCTTGCGATGGCGGAGCGCGATCTCGACTTGTGGCTGGCCCGCGGTGTCGCTCCAGATCGTCTCGTTCTCGGCGTCCCCTTTTACGGTTATGGCTTCGGCGGCGAAAAGGCGAATTGGTCCTATCGCGATCTCGCCGCCGCACATGGCAAAGATGCGACCAATACCGATGTCGTCGGCGACCGGTGCGCCGGGTGCCGTTACATCACGCACAACAGTCCCGCGACGATCGAAAAAAAATCGCGCCTTGCCGCCGAAAAGGCGGGCGGCGTGATGGTGTGGGAGCTATCGCAGGATACCGCCGACCATGCCCTGACGAAGGCGATCCGTCGCGGGTTCTTGCGCGAATAAATCGCAACAAGGTTGACGCAAAGATACCAATGCAACACATGCTGCGCTAAGGCTGGTATTATCGCCGGCACGCCGACGCAATCAAGTGGAGCATCGTCCTTGTCATTGATCGAACGCGTGGGTCCGCTCCAGAAGGACGACCCCACTCCGCTCTACCTGCAATTGCAGAAGATCCTGCGCGACGCGATCGAAGGGCAGTTGGTGAAAGCCGAAGAAGCGATCCCCACCGAGCGCGATCTGGCCGAGGAATTCGAGGTATCGCGCATAACCGTGCGCAAGGCGATCGACGGCCTCGTCGCCGACGGCATCGTCACGCGGCGCCGCGGCGCGGGCACCTTCGTCACGCGGCCGCGCGTCGAGAAGAGCTTTTCCAAACTGACCTCCTTTTCGGAGGATATGAAGTCGCGGGGGCGCAAGCCGACGAGCAAATGGGTCAGCAAGACGGCGGGCGCGGTAACGCCAGAGGAAGCCTTGTCGCTCGGGCTGTCACCGGGGTCGCTCGTGTATCGGTTCCACCGCATCCGTTACGCCGACGACACGTCGATGGCGCTCGAATATGCGACGATCCCGGCCTATTGCCTGCCGTCGGTCGAGGCGGTCGGAGCGTCGCTTTACGAGGCGCTGGAGACGGCAGGGCACCTGCCCGTGCGCGCGTTGCAGCGCCTGCGCGCGGTCGCTTTTACCGCAGAACAGGCCGGGGTTCTGGGGATCGAGGCGGGAACGCCCGGCCTGTTTATCGAACGGCGCGGGTTCCTGTCCGACGGGCGTACCGCCGAATTCACCCAAAGCTATTATCGCGGCGACGCCTATGACGTCGTCGCCGAGCTAAACGGCTAGGCTGCGCAGGAATTCGACGTGCGGCGGCAGCTCGGCGAGCTGCTCCGCCACGCGGCCACGCAATGTCGCGAGGCGCGAGGCAAGTTCCTCGGCGGAGAGGCTGTCGGCAATCGGGTGCCAGCTTTGCGGCCGCACCCCCTGCCCCGTCAGCACCGCGTACCAGTTCGTAGGGCCAAAAAGATCGCCGGGCTCGAACAGGATGTTTCCGGTCGCACGGAACGCCTCGATGCGCTCGGCTAGGCTGTCGGGCATTCCCGCTGCCGCGATATCGCGCCAGAAGGGCGTGTCGTCGCGGCCCGCGAGGGCGTAATGCGCGATCACGAAATCGCGGATCGTCCGATATTCGTGGAGCGCGTCGCGATTGAAGCGCGCAACGACATGCGGATCGATCGCATCGCGCGGCAGCAGCGCGAGCAACCGGATGATCGTCGTCTGGATCAGGTGGATCGACGTCGATTCGAGCGGTTCGAGGAAACCGCCCGCCAGCCCGATCGCGACGCAATTGCGGTTCCATATCGCTTTGCGATGCCCGGCAGTGAAGCGCAGCCGGTTGGCATCGGCGAGCGCCGCGCCGGGAAGGCGGGACCGCAGCAACCCCTCGGCCTCATCATGCTCCAGATGCGCGCTGGAATAGACATAGCCATTGCCGTCGCGATGCTGGAGCGGGATGCGCCATTGCCATCCCGCCTCGCGCGCGGTCGAGCGCGTGAAGGGCGACGGGTCACCCTCGCCTTCGGAGGGCATCGCAACCGCGCTGTCGCACGGCAGCCAGTGGCTCCATTCAGCGTAGCCTGTGTTCAGTGCGCCTTCGATCAGCAGCCCGCGGAAGCCCGAGCAATCGATGAACAGATCGCCCTCGATCGTGCGGCCGTCCTCCATCGCGATGGACATGATGAAGCCATCTTCGGGATCGAGGCGGACGTCGGCAACCTTCCCCTCGATCCGAACCACGCCTTTTTCTTCCGCATAGGTGCGGAGATAGCGCGCGTAAGCGGCCGCATCGAAATGGACCGCATGATGCACCGGCCCATGGCGCGTCGCGGGTGCAAAGCGGTCGTCGCGCGCGGCCATCGTCTCCAGATTATAGGGGCCATGATCGGGATCGCCGCCCGCCGCGAGATGACGCAGCCAGAAATGGTGGAAATGGATTCCCGACATTTCGATACCGAGATAGCCGAAGGGGTGGAAATAGCGGTGACCTTCGCCCCCCCAACCGTCGAACTGGATGCCGAGCTTGATCGTGCCATGCGTCGCGCGCAGGAACTCGGCCTGATTCAACCCCAGATAGCGGTTGAATTCGTGGATCGGCGGCACCGTCGCCTCGCCGACCCCGACCGTGCCGATTGCTTCGGATTCGACGAGCGTGATCGCGTGCGGTTGTCCCGACAGCGCGCGGCCGAGCGCCGCTGCGGTCATCCAGCCGGCGCTGCCGCCGCCGACGATGACGATGCGCCGGATCGGTCGCTGTCGCGCGCTCACCTGCGCATCCGCTGCAGCGCATCGGCATGCGTTTCCATGCCGTGCACATCGCTAGCGACAGCGCGAAGCTGGCGCTGGAATTCGGCCATCAGCGCCTGATCCTCGACAAGCAGCGCCTGCGGGTCGAAGCTGCGCGGGACCACGCCATGCCCGGCCATGACAAGCGCCCAGCTGTCCTCGACATGCGCCTCATGATTGAAATGCGCGAACATGCCGCGCGCGGCAAAGAGGTCGATCTTGGACGCGAGTTCGGGGGAGATGGGCGCAATGCGCGCGGCGTCCCATAAGGGCTCGCCGGCGCGGGCGTTGAGGCGAAAATGCTGCGCGGTGAAGTCGGAGACACGCGCCCAGGCACCGGCAATTTCCTCATTATAGATATCGGCCTCGAGCATCGCCGCGCGATCGATCGGCCATAGCAGGACGAGCTGCGCGATCGCGAGCTGGAGCAGCAGCAGTTCGCCGCCGTCCAGCGCGGGCGCCGCGCCTGCTGCCGGGCCGACCGCCACGACATTACCGGCCCAGGGGCGCGGGCGCACGGCCGCGTCAAGCGGCGTGGGCGGAAGGACATCGACCGCTCTCCCGACCATCGCCGCCAGTGCGGCGGGCGCGTCGGCGTCGGGCAACAACCGGCTGTCATAAGCAAACTCGATCGCGGTGCGGTCCGACAAGGGGATCATCGCGAGCCACCCGGACGGATGCGCCGTGACCCGGCTATAAAGCGGCAGCGGATCGAAGACGGGCGCCGAGCCGCGGATCATTCGGTCGCAGAGGGCAGCTTTAGCAACGGAGCCATCGGGATCGAGTGCGGCGATCAGAATGCCATCTGCATCGATGAAAAGGTCCGCGTCCAACGGCTCGCCATCGGCAAGATCGATGCGGTCGAGCCGTCCGCCACTTGCATGTAAGACCGCGTCGGCGCCGCGAACGATACGGATATCGCCGCGCTCGCAGGCCCGGCGGAGCAGCCGCGCATAACCGGCGGCGTCGAGATGCCATCCCTGCTTGACCGCCTGTCGCGTCGCGGCGGCGCGCGGCGCGCCTGTGCGCCCCTGTTTGGCCGCGACCGCCGCGAGGCAGAAATCCTCCAGCCCGACACCCAGCCCGGCCTGGCGCGCGCGCGTCCAGTGCTGCACGAAAGGAAGCGAGGCAAAAGGGCTTCCCGCATCGCCATAGGCATGAAGGAAAGCGCCATCGTCCCCCGACCATCCGGCGAATTGCTGCCCCATGTTGACCGTCGCGGCGGCGTCCGCGATCAGCGCGGCCTCATCGATGCCCAGCAGACGGTGAAAGGTCGCCAGATCGGGCGGTGCGATCAGCGCCGCGTGCGGTTCGGGCACCACGCCGGTATCGACCCAGACGACATCGGTCCCGAGCCGCGCGAAGGCGCGGGAGACCGCAAGCGCCGCCATCGCCGCCGCGACACCCCCGCCGTAAACGACGACCCGCTGTATCGAATTCGTCATGGAGCGGGCGCCGGGCAATAATGCGCGATGAAATCGGCGTGCGACGGCACCGTCCCCGCTGCGTCGGCGATCGTTGCCGCGAGGTTCTGCAATCGTTCGTTCACCGTTGCGGCGGGCAGCACGTCCGCCAGCCGGTCGGCGGCAAGCGGATCGATCCCCTGCCCTACGAACACCGCTTGCCAGCTCGGCGGGCCGAACAGCCCGTCGCGATAGGCCTGGACATGACCGCGGTGGCGAAAACGCTCGATCTTGCCCGCCAGCGTGTCGGGCACGGCCATCGCGGTGACGCGCTCCCAAAGCGGCGCGTCGGCTTCGTTGGCGACATAATGGAGGATCAGGAAGTCACGGATGCGGTCATATTCGACGTCCATCACGCGGTTCAGTTCAGCCCGAAGCGCGGGATCGATCGTGCGTTCGGACGGCATCAGCGTCAGCATGTGCATGATCGCCATCTGGACGAGATAGATGCTCGTCGATTCCAGTGGTTCGAGGAAGCCGCCGGCGAGACCCATGCCGATGCAGTTGTTCGCCCAGGCCTTTTGACGCTTGCCCGCCTTGAAACGCAGTACGCGCGGTTCGGCGAGCGCCTCTCCGTCGAGATTGGCGAGCAAGGTTGCTGCCGCCTCGTCGTCCGAAATATCGGCGCTCGAATAGACATAGCCGTTGCCGGTGCGGTGCTGGAGCGGAATCCGCCATTGCCAGCCGGCCTTGCGCCGCGTCGAACGCGTATAGGGCGTGAAATCGGCGGAACGTGCCGAGGGCACCGCCTGCGCGCTGTCGCAAGGCAGCCAGTGCGACCAGTCCTCCAGATCGACCCCGAGCGGTCCGCCGAGAAGCAGCGATCGGAAGCCCGAGCAGTCGATGAACAGATCGCCCGCGATGCGCGTGCCCGACGCGAGCTTGACCGCCGCAATGTCGCCGGTCTCGCCATTTTGTTCGACCTCGACGATGCGCCCTTCGACACGCTCGATCCCGCGCGCCTCGGCCCATCCGCGCAAATAGCGGGCATAGAGGAAGGCATCGAGGTGATAGGCATAGGCAAAGGCATTGCGGACATCCGCCCCGTCGCCATTTGGCAGCATGAAACGGTTCTGCAGTGCGGTGACGATCGGGAAGCAATAGTCGGATAGCGGCGCCGCGGTTCCGCCACGAAACGCGCGGATCCAGTAGCTGAAGAAATCAGCCTCGCCAATGGGGCGGCCAAAGGTGCCGAAGGGGTGGATATAGCGGTCGCCCTCGCGCCCCCAGTTCACGAATTCGATACCGAGCTTGAAGCTCGCTTGCGTGGCCTTCATGAACTCGACTTCGTCGAGCCCGAGGAAGTCGTTGAAATCCTTCATCTGCGGCAGTGTCGCTTCGCCGACACCGACGGTCCCGATCTCTTCGGATTCGACGAGGCGGACACGGAAACGTGCCCGATCGAGCTTCGCCGCGCACGCCGCGGCACACATCCAGCCGGCGGTCCCGCCGCCAACGATCACCAGTTCGAACCTATCCCCCATATCGGGTCAGCCTAGCGTGGAAGAAAGCGGGCGCCAGCCCCAAGTGGACACAGCCGACGCCCCTTCCCCCTTTAGAAGTTCAGTCGCACGCCAAGCTGATAGCGCCGGTCGTTCTTGAACCAGGCGTTCGGCTTGAGCAGGCCGGTCGAGTCCACCTGCTGCATCAGCACGGTATCGGTGCCGAGCAGGTTCGTCGCCTCGAGGACGAATTCGATCCGTTCGGTGGCGCGCAGGCGAAGCGAGGCGTCGAGATAGCCCGTGCTCTTTTGCCAGATCGGGAAGCCGACGCAGCAGTCGATCGCGGTCACCAGATATTTGGAGCGCCAGTTATACGCGACGCGCGCCGAGACCGGGCCCTTTTCGAACATGCCGACAAGGTTGTAGCTGTGCCTGGAGACACCCTCCAGCGCTCGCGCCTTCACCGTCGAGGTGTCGTAGCTGATGCCGCCGCCGGCGGTGCCACCCGCGGTTTCATTGGTCAGATTGACCGTCTCGATCCCCTTGTTCTTCACATAGGTATAATTTGTCTGGACACCGAAACCGTCGAAGGGCGCCGGAAGGAAGTCGAAGAAGGTCTGGAAAGCGAACTCGGCGCCATAGATTGTTGCACCGTCGCCGTTCACCGGCCGGTTCACGCGAACCGACTCGGTCACGCCATTGTTGGTGACGTCGACGTTGAACGAGCCGGCCTGGATATAATCATAGAATTTCTTGTAGAAACCCGTCGCGGTGAACGAGCTCGACCGGCCAAAATAATATTCGAGCGTCAGGTCGAACTGATCGGCGGTGATCGGCTTCAACCCCGGATTGCCCGACTGACCGGTATATTGCCAGTCATAGGCGATGGCATTTCCGGCGGCATCGCGCGTGATGTTCGTATCCGACCGGTCATTGAGGTTCGGGGTCAGACGATTCACCGTCAGGAAGTTACGCAACAGACCGAAATCGGGCCGCGACATCGCCCGCGAATAGGCAAAGCGCGACACCAGTCTGTCGGACAGGTCGAACTTGATGTTGAAGCTCGGCAGCGCGTGGAAATGATTGGCCTTCGTGGTATCCGCCACCGTCGCGCCGTTGCCGAAGTTGATCTCGTTCTGTGTCACGACGCAACCCGACGTCGCCGTCGGCAGCCCCGTGCCCGGATCGGTTCCGCGCTGGCACAGCAGCCCCGCCGGTGTGAACGGGTTGGGCAAGGTCGTGGCCCCCTGCGTATCGTCGCGCGTCCAGATCAGGCGCACGCCGGCGTTGCCCGAGATGGGGATACCGCCAATCGCAAGGCTGTCGCCGCCGAACTTCACCATCGCATAGGCCGATACGGTACGTTCGCTGACGCGGTGGACTTCGCTGGGCAGGTAACAGCCAAAGGATTTTTCGATCGTCTCGCCCGACCGGTACCCGGCGCCCGAACAGACGGGATAATAATCGCCAACTCCGATGTTCGGGCGGCCGAGTGCCGCCGCGAGCTTGTCCCGGCTGGACAACATGTCCATGTTGAAAAACGAGAATGTATTGTGGTTGATCTGATTGCCGGCGAAGAAATCACCACTGAACGTGTGGAGACCGTTGCTCCCAGCCGGGTATACGGGCTTGTCGATGTTGAAATAGGGCGCCTGCGTGTACGTCCAGGTGTTCGAGATATTCGCCCAGTTATATGCGCCCCAGCGCACCGTCTGGTCACGGTCGGAATAGCGTGCGCCGACCTTGATCGCATCAAGCCAACCCGAATCGACGTCATATTCGACGTCAGCGCGTAGCGCGATTTCCTGGCCGTCGCTGTCCTCGGTATGGTCGGTGACGGCGTAGTAGAAATAATTGTTCGGATTGCTCAGCCCGCCCGCGGACAGATTGATATTCTCCGCCTGATTGGGCCGGAATTCGAGCCGCGGATATTTTCCTGTCAGGTCGACATAGGTGTCGGCAAAGGTGCGCGCGGTAACCGACGCGTTATAGTTGCTGACGCTGGCATCGACATATTGGCCGTCGAGCGTCACGCGCAACTGGTCGGTAACGTCCCAACGAAAGTTGAGGCCAAAGTCCTGCGTGATCTGCTTGTTCTTCAGCGCGTTGGCGGCGGTATCGACCTGCGGCGCGCGCTGCTGAGGGACGCAACCTTCCCATCCGTAGCAGCGATTGAAAAAAGCCTGGCCGTTCTCGTTGACGCCAAGTCCCAAATTGTCATTGCCTTCGCCAACATAAGGACGCGGCGCCGACCACCAGCCGCTAAGAAAATTGCCGTCATCGTCGAACTGGAACGGTGCAGTCCCGGTGAGCGGATTGACCAGCGTCGGATCGGTGACCTGATAGTCGCTGGGCTGGCCGTAAATGCTGAATGCGCTCGAATAGATCGCATGTTCGCGCCAGCTGTTGTTGTATTGCGAGCGGTTATACTGACCGGTCAGTTCCATGTCGCCGTCGTTCGAGCGCCATTGAAAGGCGGCCGCGACGCCATAGCGTTTCCGGTCATATTCATTGTCGCGCATGTAGATGCCGCTGGGAATATATTGCTTCCCCGGTCCGAACACGCCGTCGAAAATTGCCATACGGTCGAACTGGATGCCCTGGCTTGCGGTCACGGCGTGCGAAAAGGCGCCATTGAGCATCAAGCCAATCTCGCCGATCCCGGTTTCCCACCGGTCCGAAATGATGCCCGAGATTTCGGGCGTCGATTTCTTCGCAATGTCGCCATAGGTGTTCTTGATAGAAATCGAGATCAGGCGGCCGTCCTGGTCGAAGGGCACGCGGGTGCGCAGGTTGACGGTACCGGCGATGCCGCCCTCGACCATGTCGGCGGTCTGGTTCTTATAGGTATCGATGCCGCCGAGCAGTTCGGGGGAGATATCCTGCCAGCTGAGGCCGCGCGAGCTGTTCGCGCTGAAGGTGTCGCGGCCGTTGAATTCGGAGCGCACCTGGCTGAGGCCGCGAACGATGACGCCGGAGGGTTCGGCCGAGAAGTGCGATGTGTCGTCGGTGCCCGCGAAACGGATCACGGTGATGCCCGGAACACGCTGCAACGCTTCGGCGACCGATTTGTCAGGGAAGGAGCCGATATCCTCGGCGGTGATCGAATCAACGACCGTATCGGCGTTGCGCTTGCGGTTCTGCGCCGATTCCAGATTGGCGCGGATGCCGGTGACGACAATGTCGTCGGGATTTGCATCGTCGGCCGATACCGGCGTGGTGCTATCCTGCGCCGCGGCAGGAAGGGTGATCGCGCTCGCCAAGGCGGCAACACAGATGCCCTGAAGCAAACCGTGGCGGATCCGATATGTAGTTACAGGCCCCTGAATCATTTTTGCTTTCCCCCATCCAAACCGATCAGATTGCCTTCCCACAATCTTTATAAGACCAATTGCGTCCTTGGACTATTACCAATAGACTACAAATTCAGCACGCTGTCCATTGCAAATTTGTGGCAGCGCAAAGATGTTGCCTGAGGGGGCGACGGCGACCGGGGAGGCAAAGCCATGCGTTTGATTTCACTTGATGTGCTGAGGGGGCTGACCGTCGCCGGGATGATATTGGTCAACTCCGCCGCCGCGATGAAATATGGCGCCGAAGCCAATGTCGCGCCGATCCTGCTGCATGTCAGCTGGGAGGGACTCACGCTCGCCGACCTCGTTTTTCCGGGGTTTTTGACGATGGTCGGGATCGCCATCCCCTTTTCGATGCGCGAGGCGAAGCTCGATTCGGCGCAGCGGCGACATATCCTTGGGCGGACGGGGCGGCTGCTCCTGCTGGGTTTCATTCTCAGCAATCTTTACTGGTTTACCAGCTTCGCCTCGGGCGACTGGCGATTGTTCGGGGTGCTCCAGCGAATCGGCCTCGTCTATTGCGCCTGCGCCTTGCTCTTTCTGCTTGCGGGTTCGCGCGCGCGGATGATCATCGCCGCAGCGATCCTCGCGGCTTATTGGCCCCTGACGCTGCTTCCGTCGCTCGACGGGCTTGCGACCGATATCTGGGTGCGCGGGCACAATTTCGCAGCATCGATCGACCGGTTGTTCCTCGGCAACCACCTTTATGTAAAAGGGCCGGAGGGCTATGATCCCGAAGGGATTCTCGGCACGTTTCCCGCCATCGCGCAGGGGCTGATCGGCGTCGCAATCGGCGAAATGCTGATCCGCCGCAAAGGCCCGGCCGCCCGCCAGCTTGCCGTTGCCGGGGCCGCGATGCTCGCGGCCGGCGGTGCATGGAGCCTCATCTTTCCGATCGTCAAGGACATCTGGTCGAGCAGCTTTGTTCTCGTCACCAGCGGGATTACCATCCTTGCGCTGGCGCTTCTGCATCATTGGCTCGATCGCGAAGGCCGCAAGCCGGGCCTTGCTGCGACCGCCATGCTGGCGTTCGGCGCCAACGCAATCGCGGCTTATACGCTGCATCAGCTAACCGCGGGTGTCGTCACCTGGGATCTGCTGCTGCTGCCCTTCCGCGCGCTGCGCGAATCGCTGGGAGACCCGATCGCGTCGTTGCTGCCAATCCTCCTCTATATGTCGCTCATCTGGGCGGCGATGGAATGGCTGCGCCGCAAGGGCTGGATCGTCAAAATCTGATCGACGAAACATACGTCTTGATGAGACCTATATAACCTATATAGTACCAATACATCGAGTGGGTGCATGTCACCGATCCGGAGATTCGATCATATGACGCCGAACGCCGCTATAGACGGTCGACAGACGCTGATGGAGCAGGAAGCTGGGGAGGCAGCGGCGGCGGTCGCGGAAATGCTCGCCGCGAACCGCGACGCGTTCGCCGCGGTCGGCCGCCGCCTTCGCGCTTCGCCGCCTGCGGCGGTCGTGACCTGCGCGCGCGGTTCGTCGGATCATGCGGCGACCTATGCCAAATATCTGATCGAGACGATGACGGGAACGCCGACCGCGTCGGCCGCGCTCTCGATTGCGTCGCTTTACGATGCGCCGGCGGTGGCGGGCAATCGGTTGTGCCTGGCTATTTCGCAATCGGGGAAAAGCCCCGATCTGCTCGCCGCGGTCGAGCAACAGCGCGATGCCGGCGCCTTCGTGGTCGTGCTGGTCAACGCCGAAGGCTCACCCCTCGCAAGCCTCGCCGATGTCGCGATCCCGCTTTCGGCGGGGGTCGAACGGTCGGTGGCGGCGACCAAATCTTATATCGCCTCGCTCGCCGCGATCGCGGCGCTCGTTGCCGCCTGGGCCGAGGACACGGTGCTCGACGACGCACTGACCGCCCTGCCCGCGCAGCTTAAGCAAGCCTTTGCGCTCGACTGGTCGCCTGCTGTCGGCGCGTTCAGGGATGCGACGAACCTGTTCGTCCTCGGCCGCGGCTATGGCCTTGGCGCCGCGCAGGAAGCCGCGCTCAAGTTCAAGGAGACCTCGGGGCTCCACGCCGAGAGCTTCAGTTCCGCCGAGGTACGCCATGGCCCGATGGCGATCGTCGGCGATGCGTTTCACGTCCTCGCGCTTGGTGGCACCGACCGCGCCGCCGCAGGCGTTCGCACCGTCGCCGACGAATTTCGCGGCCGCGGCGCGACGGTCTTGCTCGCCGACCCGAAAGGCGGCGACCTGCCCGCCATCGAAGCGCATCCGGCAATCGAACCGATCCTGATGATCCAGAGCTTCTATCGCATGGCGAGCGCGCTTGCGCTGGCCCGGGGGCACAACCCCGACTCGCCTCCGCATCTCAACAAGGTTACCGAGACTTTATGATCTTTCGTTTCCATAACGGCTGGGTCGCACTGCCGACCGGTGCCGTCGGCGCGGTAGATATTGCCATCGCCGACGGCATTGTGACCAGCGCGAGGCCCGCAACGACCGCGGCCGCGGACCGGGTGATCGATCTGGACGGCGGCTGGCTGCTTCCCGGGTTTGTCGATACGCAGGTGAATGGCGGCGGCGGTGTGCTGTTCAACGATCAGGTCGATGTCGAGGCGATCGCGGCGATCGGCGCCGCGCATGCGCGGTTCGGCACCACCGCCTTCCTGCCGACGCTGATCAGCGATACCCCGGCGCAGATCGCCGCGGCGATGGCGGCGGTCGATGCCGCGATCGAACAGGGCGTGCCCGGAGTAATCGGCATCCATATCGAAGGCCCGTTCATCAATGAGGTGAAGCGCGGCATTCACGAGGCGCACCGGATCCGCCGCCTTGACGCCGATACGCTCGCGACGCTCACCGCGCCGCATCGCGGGCGCGTCATGCTGACCCTCGCACCCGAATTGTGCGACGAAGACGACATTCGCACCCTCGTCCGCCACGGCGTGATCGTGAGCGCGGGGCACAGCGACGCGACCTATGACGAGGCGCAGCGCGCGATTGCGGCAGGGCTTTCGGGCTTTACGCATTTGTTCAACGCAATGTCGCCGCTGCATCACCGCAGTCCGGGAGCAGTCGGGGCGGCGTTCGATTCCGATACCTATTGCGGTTTGATCGTCGACGACGTCCATCTGCATCCGGCGGTCGTGCGGCTGGCGGTCCATGCAAAGGGCAAGGACCGCATCATGCTGGTCACCGATGCGATGCCGAGCGTGGGCACCGACGTCAGCGAATTCACGCTGCAGGGCAAGCGCATCGCGGTGAAGGACGGCGTCTGCATTTTCGAGGATGGCACGCTCGCGGGCACGCATCTCGACATGGCATCTGCGCTCCGCAAGACCGTCGAGGTCACCGGCCTCTCCGTCCCCGACGTGTCGCTGATGGCAAGTGCGACGCCCGCGGCCTTCCTGTCATTACAGGATCGCATCGGCGCGATCGCACCGGGGCAGCGTGCCGATTGGGTATGGCTCGACCCTGCGCTAGCGCCGCGCGCCACCTGGATCGGGGGAAAGATCGTTTCGGAATCCGCACCGGACCTTGTTCAAGCCGCACAATGATACGCAAGCCGCACAACATAAGCGGCAGAAATATGGGGAAAAGCCGATGAGCTTGATCATCACCTCGCCGATCAGGGGGTGGGCAACGACGCTGGACAATGTTCCCGATCCGGTTTTCGCCCAACGCATGATGGGCGATGGGGTCGCGATCCAGCCGCTCGGCGACACAGTCGTCGCGCCGTTCGACGGCGAGGTCGTGACGCTGCACGAAGCGGGCCATGCCGTTTCGCTGCGCAGCGCCGAGGGTGCCGAGGTGCTGATCCACATCGGGCTCGACACCGTAATGCTGAAGGGCGAAGGCTTCACTCCGCTCGTGACGGTCGGCCAGACGGTATCGCGCGGCGATCCGCTGATCCGTTTCGACCTCGACGCGGTCGCGCTGTCTGCGACCAGCCTTATCACGCCCGTGATCGTGACCAACGCGGAGGCTTTTGCGATCAGCCGGCGCACGATCGACTGCGCAGTCGGCGCGTGCGAGGCACTGATGACGCTGGTGCCCGTTCGAGCCGAAGCGCGCCGGCGGTCCGACGACGGCACAATAGTCGAACAAGCCGTGACGCTGTCGCTGCCCCACGGAATTCACGCGCGCCCCGCTGCGCGTATCGGCGAAGCGGCGCGCAGCTTCGAGGCCGAAGTGCATTTGCTGAACGGCGACAAGCGCGGCGATGCCCGCAGCACCGTCGCACTGCTCGCGCTGGGCACGAAGTTCGGCGACGAGGTCGTTGTGCAGGCGCGCGGAGACGATGCCGAGGCCGCACTCGCGGCGGTCGTCGCGCTGCTCGCGACCGATATGGGCGAAGGCGCGCCAGCAATCGCGGCACCGGCGCCGGTCATCGCCGCCGAACCGCTCCGCGCCGGACAGATCGGCGGCGTGATCGCCTCGCCCGGCCTGGCGATCGGCCCGGCGGCGCGGCTGCGACAGGTCGAGATCGCGGTCGCGCGCGAGGGCCGCGGCGCCGCCCATGAACGTTCCGCGCTGATTGCCGCGCGCGGCGCGGTGCGCGAACGAATCGCAGCACGCGCCGAGGCGGCCGACGGCAGTGTCGCCGCAGTCATGCAGGCGCATCTCGCCCTGATCGACGATCCCGAACTGCTGACCGCCGCCGAAAACCGGATTGCGGCGGGACATAGCGCGGGCTTTGCCTGGCGCGGCGCGATCCACGACCAGATCGATGCGATCCGCGCGACGGGCAATGCGCATCTGATCGAACGCGTCGACGATCTCGTCGATATCGAGCGACAATTGCTCGCGACGCTGACCGGCGCGCCGATCGAGGGCGCGACGGTTCCGGCAGGTGCCATCGTCGTGGCCGAAGATTTACTGCCGTCGCAGTTGATGACGCTCGCCGCAGCGAAGCCTGCCGGCATCTGCCTCGCGCGCGGCGGCCCGACCTCGCATGTCGCGATCCTCTGCGCCGGCATGGGCCTTCCCGCGCTCGTCGCGATCGGCGATGCGCTCGATTCTGTTGAGGACGGCACGCCGTTGTTGCTCGACGCGGAGTTGGGCTTTGTCGCGGCAAGCCCCTCGCCCGCCGACGCCGATGCGTTCGTGGCGCGGCTTGCGAAGCGCGACGCGCGGCGCGAGGCAGCTCAGGCAGCCGCGAAAGACGCGTGCCACAGCGCCGACGGCACGCGCATCGAAGTTTTCGCCAACATCGGCACGGTTGAAGATGCAGCGATCGCCGCGGCGCAAGGTGCCGAAGGATCGGGTCTTGTCCGTAGCGAGTTCCTCTTCCTCGATCGCGAGACGGCCCCCTCGGAAGACGAGCAGTTCGCCGCCTATCAAGGGATCGCCGACGCGCTGGCGGGAAAACCCGTCATTATCCGTCTGCTCGACATCGGGGGCGACAAGCCCGCCGCCTATATCCCGATTGCCCGCGAGGAAAATCCGGCGCTCGGCCAGCGCGGCATCCGCGTTGCACTCGCCCGGCCCGACCTGCTCGAAACGCAAATCCGCGCGATCCTTCGCGTCGAGCCCGTGGGCCAGTGCAAGATCATGATCCCGATGGTCGCGGGCATCGACGAGTTAAGGCATGTCCGTGCGCTCGTCGACCGCTTGCGCGGCGAGATGGAAATCGCGGCGCCGGTCGAAGTCGGAGTGATGGTCGAAACGCCCGCCGCGGCGATGACCGCCGACCTGCTTGCCGTCGAGGCCGACTTCCTCTCGATCGGCACCAACGACCTCACCCAATATGTGCTCGCGATGGATCGCGGCAATCCGGCTGTCGCAGCCGGTGTCGATGCGATGCACCCTGCGGTGCTCCGCATGATTGGCGAAACTTGCCGCCTCGCGACCGCGCGCGGGCGCTGGGTCGGCGTGTGCGGCGGGCTCGCCTCCGATCCCGCCGCGCTGCCGATCCTTGTCGGGCTTGGCGTCACCGAATTATCCGCCGTCCCCGGCTTCGTCGCCGAGGCGAAGCAGATCGTGCGCGGGCTGACCCTGATCGAAGCACGCGCGCATGCCGAGCTCGCGCTGCAATGCAAGTCGGCGTCCGAGGTTCGCGCGCTGGCCCGCGCATTCGAGGAGACACGGCGATGAGAAAGATGCTCGAAGCGCTCCAGCCGCTGGGCCGCGCACTGATGTTGCCGATTGCGGTGCTGCCGATCGCGGGCCTGCTCCTGCGCATCGGCCAGCCCGACCTGCTCGACATCGCTTTCATCTCGGCAGCGGGCGCGGCGATCTTCGACAATCTGGGAATCCTCTTCGCGATTGGCGTCGCGGTCGGCTTTGCGCGCGACGGCAATGGCGCCGCGGCGCTCGCGGGCGTGGTCTGCTATCTGGTCACGACGACCGGCGCGCAGACGTTTCTGACAGCACCGCCCGACGTTGGCGCGGGATGGCCCGAGCCGGCAGCGGCGCTCGCCGCCAAGAATTGGACGCTGACCCAGATCGACAAGCTCGAGGTGCCCATCGGCATTTTGTCGGGACTGATCGGCGGCAATTTTTACAACCGTTTCGCGACGATCGCGCTACCCGAATATCTCGCCTTCTTCGGCGGGCGGCGCTTTGTGCCCATCGCCAGCGGTGTCGCCGGGCTGCTGCTCGCGGCCGTCCTCGGCTATGGCTATGCGCATATCAGCGGCGCGATCGATGCGGCGAGCCGCACGGTGGTCGAGAGCGGAGGCACCGGGCTGTTCGTCTATGGCGTGCTCAACCGGCTGCTGATCGTCACCGGGCTGCACCATATTATCAACAACGCCGCCTGGTTCGTCGTCGGCGATTTCGAAGGCGCAACGGGCGATCTTCGCCGCTTCTTTGCGGGCGACCCCAATGCAGGGGCGTTCATGAGCGGGTTCTTCCCCGTGATGATGTTCGGCCTGCCCGCCGCATGCCTCGCCATGTATCACGAAGCGCGGCCCGAACGGCGCAAGGCGGTCGGCGGGATGCTCTTCAGTCTTGCCTTCACCAGCTTCCTCACCGGGGTGACCGAACCGATCGAGTTCACCTTCATGTTCGTCGCGCCGCTGCTTTACGCGATCCACGCCCTGCTGACGGGCGCTTCAATGGCGTTGATGAACGCGCTCGACGTCAAGCTGGGCTTCGGTTTCTCGGCGGGATTGTTCGACTATGTTCTGAACTTCAGCCTCGCGACCCGGCCTTGGCTGCTGCTGCCGATTGGGGCGGTCTATGCGCTGCTCTATTACGGCCTGTTCCGTTTCTTCATCCGCCGTTTCGATCTGACGACGCCCGGACGCGAGAAGGGCGAGGTCGCCGAAACTGCAACGCAATCGGCCGGTAGCGCCCGTGGCAACGCGTTCGTGACGGCGCTCGGCGGGGCCGCCAATCTGGTCAGCGTCGATGCCTGCACGACGCGCCTCCGCCTGATCGTCGCCGACCAGCGTGCGATCGACGACACCGCGCTTTCTGCGCTCGGCGCGCGTGGTATTATCCGTCCGTCCGAAAAGGCGACGCAGGTCGTCCTCGGACCGATCGCCGATCTGGTCGCCGAGGAAATCCGCGGCGCCCTGGCGTGGAGCGGTGGGGCTGCGGCGGCGACAATGATCCCGATCGTCGCCGGCAGGTCCGGCGCCTCGGCGCTCCCCGCTGAGGTCGTCGGCGCGCTCGGCGGCGACGCAAATGTGCGCACGGTCCACGCGCTTCATGGCCGCTACCGGGTCGAACTCGCCGACGCAACACGCATCGACGAAGGCGCGATCGCGCGACTGACCCACGGCATCGTCCGCCCGCAGCCCGATATTTGTCACATCCTGTTATGACATAGGGCGGCGGCCTTCCCGCCGCTCGCCCTTGGCGCTCGCCCGACCGCTCGTGGAGCTTTCGGGCGGGCGCCGCTTCCCCACCAGACTCAAGCCGGCGACGACAGCTTCATCAGCACCAACCCGCCGACGATCAGCAAGGCGGCGGCGATCCGCATCGCATTCGCCTGTTCGCCGAGGACGAAGACGCCGACAAGGAACGCGCCGACCGCCCCGATTCCGGTCCATATGGTATAAGCGGTGCCGAGCGGCAGCGACTTCATCGATAGCGAGAGCAAGGCGAAACTCGCGATCATCGCGACAAGCGTGACAAGCGACGGGCCGAGTTTCGAGAAGCCTTCCGATTGCTTCATCGAAAAGGCCCACACGACTTCGAGCACACCCGCAATGGCAAGATAAATCCAGGCCATGACAGCCTCCTTCAAAGGCCGCCGGGCCGTCCCGGACTTGAAAGCCCGCGCAGCGCGCAGGCGAGGACGTGGCCTCTTCGTGACGACCTGACAGGGCCGACAGGACCCTGCTATAGCTCCAAGTAATCGAAATATACAGCGTGACTTGTGGCCTTGACGCCAGGTCTTTTTGAACCCGCTCTTTGAACGATCGCGCGATGCGGCGCAGAGTGCTTGCCAGTCGAAGGTCGACCCGTTTCGCTCCATGTGCCGGGCGGCCTGCGCAATCTTTTCAGCTTTTTCGAACGTACTGAATAATTTTATCGGCCTGTTTCGCACAAATCGCCGGGCGTAAACCCGTCTCAGCCCGAACGGATCGGGACCGGCCTTTTCAAATAGGAGTGTCAGCCATGTCGATCAAAGCCACCCCGACCCCCGCCAAAGCATTGCTGGACCCCGGCAACCACGCGTTGGTTCTCATCGATTTCCAATCGCAGATGGCGTTCGCCACCAAATCGATCGCCCCTGAACTGCTGCGTAACAATGCCGCGCTCATTTCGAACGGCGCGGCGGGTTTCAATGTTCCGACCATCCTGACGACGGTCGCCGAAAAGAGCTTTTCGGGCCCGATGTTCAGCGAAATCACCGACGCCTTCAACGGTCAGGCGATGCTCGATCGCACGAGCATGAACAGCTGGGAAGATGCGGGCGTGATCGATGCGGTAAACAACATCGGCACGGACCGCCTCGTCTTCGCCGGCCTCTGGACGTCGGTCTGCATTGTCGGCCCCGTGCTGTCGGCGATCGAACAGGGTTTCGAGACTTATGTCATCACCGACGCCAGCGGCGACATTTCGGAAGAGGCGCATGAGCGCGCCGTCGAGCGGATGGTGCAGGCTGGCGCTACGCCGATCACCTCGCTGCAATATCTGCTCGAACTGCAGCGCGATTGGGCGCGCGGTGAGACCTATGGGCTGACCACGGGCATCGCGGCCAAATGGGGCGGTGCCTATGGCCTGGGCATCACCTATGCCAAGTCGATGTTCGGCGCCTCCGAAGGCGGCCATTAAACCAGCCCATGGCCGGATCCATCGGGTCCGGCCACACTGAAGTCCACTCCCCATCTGCCGAAGGATCATCTCATGAGCTATGTTACCACCACGGACGGCGTCGAAATCTTTTACAAGGATTGGGGTCCGAAGGATGCCCAGCCGATCGTTTTCCACCACGGCTGGCCGCTGTCGTCGGACGACTGGGACGCGCAGATGCTCTTTTTCCTCGCGAACGGCTATCGCGTTGTCGCACACGACCGCCGCGGCCACGGCCGTTCGGCGCAGGTGAGCGACGGCCATGACATGGATCATTATGCGGCGGACGCTGCGGCCGTGATGGAACATCTCGACCTCAAAAATGCGGTGCATATCGGCCATTCAACCGGCGGCGGCGAAGTCACCCGCTATGTCGCACAGCACGGCATCCCGCAGGGCCGCGTTGCCAAGGCGGTGCTGGTATCGGCGGTGCCGCCGATCATGCTCAAGACCGAAGCCTATCCGGGCGGCCTGCCTAGGGAGGTGTTCGACGGCCTGCGCAGCGCCCTCGCCGCCAATCGGGCCGAATTCTTCCACGACCTGCCGGCAGGACCCTTCTATGGCTTCAATCGTCCCGATGCCAGGGTAATGCCGGCAGTCGTCGACAATTGGTGGCGCCAGGGCATGATGGGAAGCGCGAAGGCGCATTATGATGGCATCAAGGCTTTTTCGGAAACCGACCAGACCGAAGACCTGAAAGCGATCACCGTGCCGACGCTCGTGCTGCACGGCGATGACGACCAGATCGTTCCTTACAAGAACGCCGGAGTGCTCTCGGCCGAGATCCTGCCGAACGCAACGCTCAAAATCTACGCTGGATTCCCGCACGGCATGCTCACCACCCATGCGGATGTGATCAACCCCGACCTGCTCGCCTTTGTGAAGGGCTGACCGACGAGAGGGAGGACGGACAATGAAACTCTACCTTGTGTCGCTCGGCGCCGGACTGCTGGTTGGCGTCGTCTACAGCCTGCTCGGCGTCCGTTCTCCCGCCCCGCCGATCGTCGCCCTCGTCGGGCTGGCTGGCATTCTCGTCGGCGAGCAGCTGGTACCGATCGTCAAGCGCCTCGCCGATCGCCCGGAGCTAGTCCGCTTTGTCCGCGAAGATTGCGCCAGCCATGTGCTCGGTGCCCGCCCCGCCAATAAGGATCGCGACGCATGAATCCCATCACTCGCCGTCAGGCGCTCGCTGGTGCCGCCATGACCGCCCTTCTCACCGCATCGGAAAGCTTCGCCATGAGTTCCAAGGACCTGATCATCGTCAACGCCAAGGTGACCACGCTCGACCGGGCAAACCCGGTCGCCGAAGCGGTTGCGATCCGCAATGGCAAGTTCCTGAGCGTCGGCAGCGAGCAGTCGGTGCGCGGCGCGGCCGGACCCGACGCCGACGTCATCGACGCGAAGGGCCGCCGATTGATCCCGGGGCTGATTGACAGCCACATTCACGTCATCCGCGGTGGGCTCAATTATAATATGGAACTGCGCTGGGACGGCGTTCCCAGCCTCGCCGATGCGATGGCGATGCTCAAGAAGCAGGCCCAGAATACGCCCCCGCCGCAATGGGTGCGCGTCGTCGGCGGCTTTACCGAGCATCAGTTTGCCGAAAAGCGGCTGCCGACATTGGACGAAATCAACGCCGCGGCGCCCGATACGCCGGTGTTCATCCTGCATCTCTATGACCGTGCGCTGCTCAACGCTGCCGCGCTGCGCGTCGTCGGTTATACCAAGGACACGCCGAACCCGCCGGGCGGCGAGATTGTTCGCGATGCCGCGGGCAATCCGACGGGATTGCTGCTGGCGCAGCCCAATGCAGTGATCCTCTACTCGACCCTCGCCAAGGGGCCGAAGCTTCCCGAAGAGTATCAGGTCAATTCGACCAAGCATTTCATGCGCGAGCTCAATTCGCTCGGCGTCACCAGCGTTATCGATGCGGGCGGCGGTTTCCAGAATTATCCCGACGATTATCAGATCATCGAAAAGCTGCACAAGGACGGCGAGATGACCCTGCGCATCGCGTATAATCTCTTCACGCAAAAGCCGAAGGAAGAGCTGAAGGATTTCGCCACCTGGTCGACGCAGGTCAAGCCTGGCGACGGCGACGATACCTATCGCCACAATGGCGCGGGCGAAATGCTCGTCTATTCGGCGGCGGATTTCGAGGATTTCCGCGTCGAACGCCCCGACATGCCCGCCAGCATGGAAGCCGATCTCGAACCCGTCGTGCGCCTGCTTGCCGAACGTAAATGGCCGTGGCGGCTGCACGCAACCTATGACCAGACGATTTCGCGCGCGCTTGACGTGTTCGAGAAAGTGAACCGGGATATCCCGCTGTCAGGCCTCAACTGGTTCTTCGACCACGCCGAGACGATCAGCGAACGCAACATCGACCGGATCGCGGCATTGGGCGGTGGCATCGCGGTTCAGCACCGTATGATGTTCCAGGGCGAATATTTCGTCGAACGCTATGGCGCCAAGGCCGCCGAGGCGACCCCGCCGATCAAACGGATGATGGAAGCCGGCATTCCCGTCGGAGCAGGCACCGACGCAACGCGCGTCGCAAGCTATAATCCATGGGTTTCGCTGTCGTGGCTGGTTACCGGAACGACGCTGGGCGGCACAACGATCTATCCGGTCCGCAACCGGCTCGACCGCGAGACGGCGCTGCGCCTGTGGACCGAGAAAAACACCTGGTTCTCCAACGAGGTGGGCAAGAAGGGGCAGATCAAGGCGGGGCAACTCGCAGACCTCGCGATGCTGTCGGACGATTATTTCAACGTCGCCGAAAGCGAGATCGTCCACCTCCGGTCGGTGCTGACCATTCTTGGCGGCAAGGTCGTGCATGGCGAGGGCGACTATGGCTCCATTGCGCCCGCGCTGCCCAAACCGATGCCCGACTGGTCGCCCGTGGCGACCTTCGGCGGCCACTACCGCCGCCCCGAGGGTGCGCAGAAAATGGCTTCGGCCTGCGGCTGCGCTTCCTCCTGCGCTGTTCACGGCCACGACCATGCCGCGGCGCTCGGCGCCCATGCGCCCGCCGCCGACGTCCAGAGCTTCTGGGGCGCGTTCGGCTGCGGCTGCTGGGCGGTCTGAGCGATGATGACCCCCGTACCCATCGCCCGTCTGCTCGGCGACAATCGCTTCGCGGTCCTTGCCGCATCCCTGCTCACTCTGCCTTATTGGACCAGCGGCTTTGCCAAACTGCTCGACCTTGGTGGAGCGCTTGGCGAAGCGCGGCATTTCGGGCTGGAACCTGCGACGCTTGTCGTCGCCGCGACGATCCTCATCCAGATCGGCGGTTCGCTGCTGGTCATCGTCGGCCGGCAAGCATGGCTCGGCGCTGGCGCGCTCGGGGTTTTCACCACCATAGCGACGGTCATTGCGCACCCGTTTTGGCAGATCGCCGACCCCATCGCCCGTTTCCACGAGCGCAACACGTTCCTCGAGCATGTCGGCCTCGTCGGCGGACTGATGCTCGCGGCGATCCTGCGCGGCGACAAGCCATGACCGCCGCGACCGCGCGGACACAAGCCAAAGGGCCGCTCGCCAGTCCGATGTTCCGCGCGCTGTGGATCGCCACGATCGTGTCGAACATCGGCACCTGGATGCACGATGTCGGCGCCGGGTGGCTGATGACCTCGCTGTCGCCCGACCCGCTGATGGTCGCGCTCGTGCAGGCGGCGACGACATTCCCGATGTTCGCGCTGGCGCTCCCCGCCGGGGCGCTGGCCGATATCGTCGACCGGCGGCGACTGCTGATCGGCGCGCAGCTGTTCGGGCTTGTCGCGGCCGCCGCGCTTGCCGCGATCACGTTCGCGGGATTCACCGACGCGTGGATATTGCTGCTGTTCACCGCCGCGATCGCGATAGGCGCCGCTTTCTCCGCGCCCGCATTCCAGGCGATTGTGCCCGAACTCGTCCCCGGTCCGGCGTTGCAGCAGGCGGTCGCGCTCAACTCGCTCGGCATCAATATCGCGCGGGCGATCGGCCCCGCGCTTGGCGGCGTCATCATCGCCGCATCGGGGCCCGCCGCCGTCTTTGCAGTCAACGCCCTGTCGGTCCTCGCCGTGCTGACCGTTCTGTATCGCTGGCAACGGCACGCCCCCGATCGACATCTGCCCGCCGAGCATATGGTCGGCGCGATGCGCGCGGGCCTGCGTTATGCGATGCGAGCGCCCGAACTGCAGGTCGTCCTCATCCGTTCGGTTGGCTTCTTTCTTTTCGCGAGCGGCCTGTGGGCGCTGCTGCCGATCATCGCGCGGCGCAACCTGGGGCTGGGCCCGGCGGGCTATGGCGGTTTGCTGACCTTCATGGGGCTCGGCGCGATCGCCGGCGCGGTGATCATGCCCCGGCTGCGAGGCCGGCTGAGCGCCAACAAGATTACGCTGGGCGCGTCGATCCTGCTCGCGGCTGCCATGGCGGGCCTGTCGCTCGCGGTCGATTTCTGGACCGCGTCGGCGGCGCTCTTTGTCGGCGGTCTGGCGTGGATCGCGATGATGGCGTCGCTGAACGGCGGCGCGCAGGCGACATCGCCCGCCTGGGTCAAGGCGCGCGCGCTCGCAATCTATCTCCTCGTCTTTCAGGGATCGATGACCGCCGGATCGACCTTGTGGGGATCGGTGGCTTCCGGGATCGGGGTGCCGACCACCTTGCTCGCCGCCGCAGCGCTGCTCGTCGCTGTCAGTCTGGTTCTCGCGTGGCGCTTCCCGCTCGATGGTGCAAGCCGCCTCGACCTTGCACCGTCAGCGCACTGGCCGGCCCCGATCGTCGATGGGGACATCGAACAGGACAGCGGCCCGGTGCTGGTGACGATCGAATATCGCGTCGATCCCGCCAAGGTACCGGACTTCTTCGCCGCGATGGAAGCAATGCGCCGGATCAGACGTCGCGACGGGGCAATCCACTGGGGAGTCTATGAGGACACCGCGCAGCCCGGCACGGTCATCGAGACTTTCACCGTCGAGAGCTGGCTCGAGCATCTGCGGCAGCATGACCGGGTCACCAACGCCGACCGCGTACTGCAGGAAACATTGCGCGATTTCCATGCGGGCGACACGCCGCCGATCGCGCGCCATTTCATTACCCGGCGTTGATGCGTTCCGCGCTGCTTCTGGTCGCGCTCGCCCCGTTCGCTGCGCAGGCGCAGGACGTCGAACAGACCAACCTTCACTATGACGAGGATTGGTCCTTGGGTCAGCGCGCGCACGATCCGCATGGCGGGCACCGAGGCGATGCTCAAATATTAAAGATCGATCATCCCCGCGAGTTCGGCGTCATCGCTGCCCAGCGCGACAAATTGTTCGAGCAGCCAGGACGCTGCCGGACCCGGCGGTGAATCGCGGCGCCAAACACCCGCAAAGCGGTATGTTCCGCCGGGATGATCGGGCATAGCGAGCTGGATCAATGTGCCGGCGACGAGATCGGATTCGATCATCGGCAGCGGCATATTGCCCCAGCCGATCCCCTCACGAAGCAACGCATGCTTTGCACCAAGGTCGGCGAGGCGCCAGGTTTTCGGACTCATCACCGAATAGTCCCGCCCTTCGGTAAAGCGCGAGCGGTCGGTGAGCACAAGTTGTGTGTAATTGCGCCCTGCACCGGGGGGGATGCGATCCATCCGGCCGAGCGGATGATCGGGCGCCGCCACCGGGACCATCGGTGTCGACCCGGCGGCAATACATTCGACACCCTCGACACCCGCCGCCAGCGGGCCTGAGATGCCGACGATCGCTTTGCGGTCAAGGATCATCGCGGTGATCGCGCCCAAGGCCTCAACATGCAATCGGAGCTGGACCGTCGGAAACTCGGCGGCAAAAGCGCGCAGCACTTTGCCGAGCCGTTCGGCGGGCAGCATCACATCGACCGCAAGATCGATCTCGGCCTCCAGCCCGTCGAGCAGCCCCTTCACCTTCGCGCGCAGACCGTCGATCCCGTGCGAGATCGACCGCGCTTCGGCGAGCAGCGCCCGGCCGGCAACGGTAAGCTGGGGCTTGCGCGTGCCCTCGCGCTCGAACAGTGTCAGCCCAAGCTGCGCCTCGAGGTTGGTGATACCGTAGCTGATCACCGAGACCGCGCGATTGAGCCGCCGCCCGGCCGCCGCGAAACTGCCCGTATCGACGATCGCGAGGAAGATGCGCAACTGATCGAAGGTCGGGGTTCCCGGATTGTTCACTTTTCTATTTCCTCGAACGTTTCGGCAAATTTTATCCCACTGATCATGATGGGCCGCAATGGCTAAATCCTCTCCAACGGCGCCGCTTCCGGCGCGACGATGGAGACAGACGATGATCGAACTTCGCCCTTTCGACAGCCTTGGCGGTGCCAACCATGGCTGGCTCGACGCCAAACATCATTTTTCGTTCGGCGGCTATCATGACCCCGCGCGGACAAGCTGGGGCAATTTGCGTGTCTGGAATGACGACACGATCGAACCGCAGACCGGCTTTCCGCCGCACCCGCATCGCGACATGGAAATCATCACCTATGTCCGCGAAGGCGCGATCACGCATCAGGACAGCCTTGGCAACAAGGGCCGCACCGAAGCCGGCGACGTCCAGGTGATGAGCGCCGGCACGGGCATCCGTCATTCGGAATATAATCTGGAAGATGTGACCACCAAGATCTTCCAGATCTGGATCGTCCCGACGCGTGACGGCGAAGCGCCGCAATGGGGTGCCAAGCCGTTTCCCAAGGGCGAGCGCTCGGGCCAGTTCGTCACGCTCGCGTCGGGCTATGACAATGACAATGACGCGCTGCCGATCCGGACCGACGCGCGCGTCGTTGGTGCAACGCTGCGGGCCGGCGAGACGGCGGAATATCTGTTGGGCAAGGACCGCAAGGCCTATCTGGTGCCCGCAACGGGTGCGATCCAGATCGACGATGTTCGTGTCAACGCCCGCGACGGCGCTGCGATCAGCGACCTCGATGTCGTTCGCATCACAGCGATCGAGGACAGCGAAATCGTCCTCGTCGACGCCGCCTGAACCAGACCGGAGCGCCGCCCGACCGGGGGCGCTCCGTACAGGAGAGTAGCATGATCAGCTTCAGGGACCGCGGCGCTCGTGGCCGCCATCAGGGCGGACAGATCGACGCACGCCACAGCTTTTCCTTTGCGGATTATAATGACCCGCAGCACATGGGTTTTCGAGACCTGCGCGTGCTCAACGAGGACCGCATCGTCCCCGGCGCAGGGCTGCCCGAACATAGCCATCGGGACATGGAAATCGTGACGATCGTGCTGAAAGGCTCGGTCGAGCATCGCGACGACCTCGGCAATGCCGCGCTGATCCAGGCGGGCGAAGTGCAGCGGATGAGCGCCGGGACGGGCATCCGCCACAGCGAGCGCAATCCCAGCCCCGACGAACGCACCCATCTGCTTCAGATCTGGATCATTCCCGCCGAAATCGGAGGCGCGCCGTCCTATGAACAAAAGTCCTTTGCATCGAACAAGGCCCGCAACCGCTGGATCACCATCGCGAGCAGCGACGGGCGCGACGGATCACTGACGCTGCGGCAGGATGCCTCGATGGAGAAGGCGCAACTCGACGAGGGCGCCGCGCTCAAGCGCGAACTTGATGCCGCCCGCGGCTATTGGGTCCAGGTCGTCTCCGGAATCATCGGGCTCAACGGAACTGAAATGCGCGAAGGCGATGGCGCCGCCGTTACTTCGGAGGATATGCTCGCCATTGAGGCAGAAACCGAGGCCGAGGTCCTGCTGATCGATCTCGCCTGATCGAACGGCGAGATCGCGCGTTTTTGGCTGAATATCAAGCGAGAAACTTTCAGTAGGCGGCCGTTATCTCATCCCTCTTGCTTCGAGGTCGTCCAGGGGACCAGAGCAAAGCGGACGGAGAAATTGCAGATTTTGGTGTAGGACTCGAACCCATATCCGAAGCGCCATAAATTTGCCCCTCGTCCCCTCAACGCTCTCTAGAACCTGCCGATTCGAACCGAATGCGATTTGAGAGTTTGCGGGTGGATATCTGGACTGTTCATCTGCCTATCAACAAATCGCGACGGCAAGGCTGATGCGGGAGACCGGCCAGAGACGTCGTAAGACGTTCTGGGAGCTCCTGAGGCAAGCTTTTCGGAGGATTTCGAGCGATGGAGATGGGACGCCCCGGGACAGGTCAGGGCGCGATGGGCCGGCTGGCAGGGGCAGTAAGACTCGAACTTACGACCCTCGGTTTTGGAGACCGATGCTCTACCAACTGAGCTATACCCCTAGGCCGGAGTGCGCCACTAGCCCGATTGACGAGGCGGGGCAAGAGGGATGACGGGTTGCGTGCGCGGGCCGGGCTGATATGCGCAATTTCGCATGAACGGCGCTCCATCATCCGCAGCCCCGCAAAACTACCTGGGCGGCATCGGGCTGCGGCTTCTGGCGATGGTCAGCCTGTCGCTGATGTTCGTGCTGGTCAAAATGATCGACACGGCGGGCATCCATATCGTCGAGAGCCTGTTCTGGCGGCAGGCGCTGGTGCTGCCCTTCCTGCTTGTCTGGGTCATGGCGACCAGCGGGCTTTCGTCGCTGAGAACGACCCGAATCGGCGCGCACGGCCGACGTATGCTGATGGGGCTGACCGGAATGGCGTGCAATTTCGGCGCGATGATACTGCTGCCCATGGCCGAGGCGACGACGATCAGCCTGTCGGTGCCGATTTTTGCGGTGATATTTGCAGCCCTGCTGCTCGGGGAGGCGACGGGGTGGCAGCGGTGGAGCGCGGTGATCATCGGATTTGTCGGCGTGCTTGTCGTGCTCAACCCGATCGCGAGCTTCGCGGGCGGGTTCGGCGGCGAGCATGGCGTCGGCACGGTCGTCGCGCTGACCGGCGCGATCATGACTGCGCTCATCACGATTGCGGTCCGCGACCTTGGCCGCACAGAAAATGCCGCGACAATCGTTTTCTGGTTCAGCCTGCTGTCGATGATTCCGCTCGGCATCGCCCTGCCCTTTGTCATCACGGCGCATAGCGGCCCCCAATGGTTGCTGCTCGTCGGGCTCGGTTTCCTCGGCGCGATCGTCCAGATGTCGCTGACCGGCGCGCTGCGCCTCGCGCCGGTGTCGGTCGTGATCCCGATGGATTATTCGAGCCTGTTGTGGGCAATTGCCGCGGGCTGGTGGTTCTTTGGAACCCTGCCCGCCGACACGACATGGGTCGGCGCGCCGCTGATCGTCGCGTCGGGCCTGTTCATCGCCTGGCGCGAACATCGCCGCCATATTGCCCGCCCGAAGGAAGTCGCCGCATGACGCATGAAGATATTCGGCCAATCCTCTATCACTGCCCCGACGCCCGCTCGCTGCGCTGCCTGTGGGCGGTCGAAGAGGTGGGGATCGACGTCGACCTGCGCCTGCTGAAATTCCCGCCGCGGGCGTTCGAGCCCGACTATCGCGCGGTGAACCCCCTGATGACGATTCCCGGGTGGGTCGAGGACGGACGGCTGATGACCGAATCGGCAGCGATCTGCGAACGCATCGCCGAGGGGACGCCGCTTGAGGTGCGCCGCGAGGAGGGCGATTATTGGGCGTGGCGCAACTGGTTGCATCGCAGTGACGCGACGCTGACCTTTCCGCTCGCAATCATGATCCGCTACACGCGCGTCGAGCCCGAGGAACGGCGGCTCGCGCAGGCGGTCGCGGATTACAAAGCCTTTTTCGGCGGCCGCGCAAAAAGCATCGAGGCGGCGCTGGCCGACGGGCGCGAATGGCTGGTCGCGGGGCGCTTCACGATCGCCGATATCGTGATCGGCTACGCCGCCTTCCTCGCGACGACGCTGGGCGCCGACGATGTGCTGGGCGATGCCACAAAGGCTTGGCTGGGCCGGTGCACGGCGCGCGAGGGATTCCAGCGCGCGCGGGAGCGCCAGAAACCGGCCGCTTAACAAAAAAGGGCTCCACCATAAGGTGAAGCCCTCCATGTTCCTCGTGCATGGGTTGCACTGACGAGGAAAACTCATCGGCCTTTCGGGGTGTAGGTCGCGTGAAAGGCCGAATGTGGGGCGAATTTATGCGGCGCCTCAGAGGTTGGCTTTCAAATTCTCACACGTCGGGCGCTGGGGTGGATTTACGATTTCAGGCGGCTTTGGGTTGGGAAGCGGACCTTTTTATTCTCCCTATCGCGCAGCGATGGGGGGGGGGACCGTCCGCGAAGCGGATGGTGGAGGGGCAGCAACGTCGGCTCCATCGCCCCTCCGTCAGCGCTTCGCGCTGCCACCTTCCCATGGCTTCGCCACAGGGAGGATTGAAGCCCACAATTGGTCGTTAGTCGCCATCCCCTCCCGATCGGGACCCGGCTGGGGAAGGATCGGTACGCGCGCGGCGCCAGCGAAGCCCGATCATCAGGACGAAGGGCCAGAAGATCGTATTGACCAGGTCGAGCGCGCTGTCGGGCATCCGCCAGGTGCCATGGGCAATGCGGTCGGCGACTTCTTTTGCGATCGCCGCCGCCAGGACGAACAGGAATGGGGTCCATGTCGCGAGCGAACGCCGGGTCGCGACGCGGGCGAGAAACAGGATGACCATGCCGCCGTGGACATGCAGCAGGCTGTCCGAAGCGCCCGTACTCATGCCCAGCGCCGCGCTCAGCGGGCGGTAGAAGTCGATAAGGCTTTCCATCGGCGCACGCTAAAGCACCGGCCAAATGAACCTGTCGTTACCGGCCGCCACGCCCGTCCCCCAGCACGTGCCGGCACCGAAACCTCACCCGCTCAGTTGACCATCCGCGCATAGCCCTCCCAATAGGGCGCACGCAGGTCCTTGCGCAGGATCTTGCCGCTGGCATTTCTTGGCAACGCTTCGATCACGTCGATACTGCGCGGGCATTTGAACGGCGCGATGCGGTCGCGCGCCCAGGCGATGATGTCGGATTCGTCGACCGTGGCGCCGGGTTTCGCCACGACGACGGCCTTCACCGCCTCGCCCCATTTTTCGTCGGGGATGCCGAATACCGCGACTTCCTGTACCGCGGGGTGCCCGAAGATCGCGCTTTCGACTTCGGCCGGATAGACATTCTCGCCGCCCGTGATGATCATGTCCTTCATCCGGTCGTGGATGAAAAGATAGCCGTCCTCGTCGAGGTAACCCGCATCGCCGGTGCGGATCCAGCCGTCGTCGGTCATCGTATTGGCGGTCGCGTCGGGCAGGTTCCAATATCCCAGCATATTGTTCGACGAGCGCGTGACGACCTCGCCCACCGCGCCCGTCGGGACGGATTCGCCGTCGGGTCCAAGGATAGCGATTTCGACCCCGGGAAGCGCCTTGCCCGCCGAACGCATGCGCGCATTGCCTTCGGGATCATGGTCCTCGGGCGGCAGCATCGAGATGGTGCCGGTGGTTTCGGTCATGCCATAAGCCTGAATAAACTGCGCGCCGAACATCTTGATACACTGGCGCAAGAGGTCGAGCGGGATCGGGGCGGCGCCATAGAGGATATATTTGAGCCGGCCGTAATCGACGCTGGCGCAGCGCGGGTGCATCAGCAGCATCTGCAACGCCGCAGGGACGATGAAAAAGCGAGTGACGCCGTGCTGTTCGACCGCGTCGAACACGCCGTCGGGATTGAATTCGGCAAGAATCACGCCCGGCAGCCCCGAAACCAGCGCCATGATGCCAAGGCCGGTGCCCCCGATATGCGCGCAGGGCATCGCGACCAGCACCGCCTCATCATCTTCCCATTTGGTATACGCCAGATCGCTGTCGGCCGAATTCTTGCGCAGCGCGAAGAGGTTGTGGTTCGACAGCACGGCGCCCTTGGGGTTTCCTGTGGTGCCCGAGGTATAGAGTTGCAGCACCGCGTCGTTGGCGGACGAAGGATCGAACACGGCGCGCGGCGTCGCCTCTATCATCGCACGCGCTTCGGCCGCGCCGACGATCGCGGGGGCATTTTGCAGCTTGCCCGCAAGTTGATCGGCCAGCGTTTCAAACCCCGGCCCGGCGAAGACCATTTTCGCCTGCGTATCGTTGACGATGAAGACCCATTCGGTCGGCGACAGGCGCCAGCCGATCGGCGCCATCACGATTCCCGCACGCGCCGCACCGTAGAAGAGGGTGAAATAGAGATCGCTGTTCTTGCCGATCCACGCGATGCGGTCGCCCTTTTGCAGCCCCGCCGCGATCAGCGCGGAGGCCACGCGCGCGGTCCGGTCGTCGAGTTCGGCATAGGTAAAGACGCGCCCCTCCTCGCGGAGCGCCACCCGGTCGGGGCGCTCGCTGGCCCAGTGGGTCAGAAATTCGTCAAATGTAAAAAGCTCCGAAACATCGCGGCCCATCGGCTCTCTCTCCTCGAATCGCATCTCTTTCGTGCAATTGCGGCGAGGCTAGCGGTTGCGGGCGCGACGTAAAGCGCCGATCGCTGCACCTGTCAGGTCCATCAGGTGCGGCGGAAGAGCAGCATCACATTGTTTGCGGGCATATTGCGACGCGCGGCAAAGGCGAAGCCGGCATCGGCAGCGGCGGCTTTGACGGCATCGGTGTCGCGCAGACCCCATGCCGGATTGCGGCTGCGCAAGCTGGTATCAAAGGCCAGATTGCCGTCCGCGGTCGGCACGCCGGGTTCGATATAGGGGCCATAGAGGATCAGCGGCGCGCCGGGCGCGAGCAGCCGCGCGGCGCCCGCGAACAGGCCCAGCGTGGCCTCCCACGGGCTGATATGCACCATGTTGATGCAGAGCAGTGCGTCGGCGCGATCGATCGGCCAGACGCTGGACGCAGCGTCGAGCGCGAGCGGCGGCGCGATATTCGGCAGGCCAGCTTCGGCCCGATACGCAGCGATCGAGGTGAGCCCGGCGGGATCGGGGTCGCTCGGTTGCCAGTCGAGGCCCGGAAAGACGGCGGCGAAATGCACGGCGTGCTCGCCCGATCCGCTCGCGACCTCCAGTATCATTCCCGATGGCGGCAGCCAGTCGGCGAGGGTCGCGGCTATGGCGTCGCGGTTGCGCAGCGTTGCGGGGGCGTGGCGTTTATCCGCGCCGCCGCCGTCGCCCGGGCTCCACGGCTGCGCCGTCACCGCGTCTTTGCCCGGGCGCGGGCGCGACGTTCGCGAACGATCAGCCAGGCGAAGAGGCCGACCGGGCCGACCATCAGGGTCAGGAACAGGAACGGAAACTGGACGATCCGGCCGAACCCTTTTTGATCGGCGTCGCGCGCGATCCACATGCCGGTGAACAGGTCGAACGCCAGATAATGAACCCAGCCGAGCGTTGCGCCGCCGGGACTGTCGAACAGCTTCATCACGCCCTTCAGCGTCGTAAAGTCGCCGCCGCCGGGTCCGCCGGGATCGATGCCGCCGGTCAGGAAACCGACGATCAGCACGGTGTAGGCAAGGCAAAGAAGGAAAACGCCGGCGTAAAGGATCGCCGCGAGAATTTTGGGGCTGCGCGGCAGGAAGGCGAGTGCGATCCAGCCAGCGAAGGCCCAATAATTGGCGAATAGAAAAATATTATCCCAGCTCATCGCGCGCTCCCCCGCCCTGTCAGATCAGTCCGCCCAGCCCGAAAAGCACGACGCCTGCAAGCAGCGCAATGGCGCCGGTGATGGTGATCAGCAAGGTCATTCGCGCCGCCGACGCGCGCCGCGATATCAGGAATGCCGCCGCGAGGCCGATGCCGATGGCGAAGAGCGGCGCATAGAGGAAGACCCAGTCGTAGCTGAATTCGCGGCGAACCTCGATCATCTCCCACTGCTCGACAACCAGGCCATAGGCGGTGATGGCGATCAACCAGCCGAGGATCGCGACGATCGCGAACAGCGCCCCGGCCGCGACGCAGCCGGATCGGGTGCGTTCGGGGCCAGGCGCCGGTTCGGTCATCAGCCTTCCCAGGCCAGCACGGGCTTGCGCGCCGCGAGCGTTTCATCGAGGCGGGCGCGAGGAGCGAAATGCGGAGCGGTCTTGAGCGCCGGGTCGCCGTTCTTGGCGCGCAATGCGATGCTGCGCAGCGCGCCGATGAACTGGTCGAGCGCCGCCTTGCTCTCGGTCTCGGTCGGTTCGACGAGCATCGCGCCATGGACGACGAGCGGGAAATAGACCGTCATCGGGTGATAGCCCTCGTCGATCAGCCCCTTGGCGATGTCGAGCGTCGAGAAGCCTTCGGCGAGGCCTTTGTCGCTGAACAAGGCTTCGTGCATGCACGGCCCCGAGCCGCCGAAGGGTGCATCGAGTACGCCATCGAGGCTGCGCAGTACATAATTGGCGTTGAGCACAGCATCCTCGGCGACCTGCTTGAGGCCGTCGGCGCCGTGGCTGAGGATATAGGTCAGCGCGCGGGTGAACATGCCCATCTGGCCGTGAAAGGCGGTCATGCGGCCAAAGGTCTGTGGATGATCCTCGCCCGCGCTTTCCTCTTCGATCAGGCGGAAACCCTCGCCCTGCTGTGTCACGAAGGGCAGCGGCGCGAAGGGCGCGAGCGCTTCGGACAGTACGACCGGGCCCGAGCCCGGGCCGCCGCCGCCGTGCGGGGTCGAGAAGGTCTTGTGGAGGTTGATGTGCATCGCATCGACGCCGAGGTCGCCGGGGCGTACACGGCCGACGATCGCGTTGAAGTTCGCGCCGTCGCAATAGACATAACCGCCCGCGGCATGGACCGCGTCCGAGATCGCCTTCATGTCGCGTTCGAACAGCCCGCAGGTGTTGGGGTTGGTGATCATCACCCCCGCCACGTCGGGACCGAGACGCGCTTTCAGCGCTTCAAGGTTGACGCGGCCGGCTTCGGTTGCAGGGATATCCTCGACGGTGAATCCCGCAAAGGCCGCGGTCGCGGGGTTGGTGCCGTGCGCGCTTTCGGGGACGAGGATCACGCGGCGGTCCTCGCCACGCGCTGCGAGCGCCGCCTTGATGCAGAGGATGCCGCAAAGTTCGCCATGCGCGCCCGCCTTGGGGGACATCGCGACGCTGTGCATGCCGGTGAGCGTGATCAGCCATTCGGCGAGTTCGTGGATCACCGCATAGGCACCCTGCACCGTTTCCTGCGGCTGGAGCGGATGGACGTCGGCGAAGCCGGGCATCCGCGCGACCTTTTCGTTGAGGCGCGGGTTATGCTTCATCGTGCAGCTGCCGAGAGGGAAGAGGCCGAGGTCGATCGCATAATTCTGCCGCGACAGGCGTGTGTAATGGCGGACGGTCTCGGACTCGCTAAGCCCCGGAAGGCCGATCGGCGCGGTGCGTGCGAGCGCGCCAAGGTCGGCGGCGGGCGCGGCTTCGTCGAAATCGACGCCAGTCGTCTCGCTGCCCCCGATTTCGAAGATCAGCGCTTCTTCGAGCATCAGCGCGCGGTTGCCGGTGAAGGTCGCGGTGTCGTCGGCGCCGCCGGCGGTGTTCATTTCGGGGCGCCAGCCGGCGCGGTTGAGCGCGGTCATGCCAGCACCTCCTTCAGGGCAGCAGCGAAGGCGGAAATATCCGCCTCGGTCACGGTTTCGGTGACGGCGACGACGAGGCCGTTTTCGAGCCCCGCATTGTCGGGATAGAGACGCCCAAGCGAGACGCCGCCCAGGATATCCTGCTCGGCGAGTTTGTGGATCACGGGACGGGCTTCGGTGGGAAGCAGCAGGGTGAATTCGTTGAAGAAGCTGCTGTTCAGGACCGACACGCCGGGGACTTTTGCGAGTTCACTCGCCGCTGCCTTGGCGCGCCCGTGGTTGATTGCCGCGAGCTGACGCAGGCCAGCCTCACCCAGCAAGGTCATATGGATGCTGAAAGCCAGCGCACAAAGACCTGAATTGGTGCAGATATTGCTCGTCGCCTTTTCGCGGCGAATATGCTGTTCGCGCGTCGAGAGCGTCAGCACGAAGCCGCGCTTGCCATTGGCGTCGACGGTTTCGCCGCAGAGGCGCCCCGGCATCTGGCGGACATATTTGGTCTTGCATGCGAAGAGGCCGACATACGGCCCGCCAAACTGGAGGCCGACGCCGATCGACTGCCCCTCGCCCACCACGATGTCGGCGCCCATTTCGCCGGGCGATTTGATCAGGCCAAGCGCAACGGGTTCGGTGACGACCGCGATCAGCAGTGCGCCCGCGGCCTGGCAGGCTTCGGCCAGCTTCGTCATATCGTCGATGCGGCCAAGGATGTCGGGATATTGGACGACGACGCAGCTCGTTTCCTTGTCGATGCTGTCCGCCAGCGCCGCCCAGTCGGTGCCGGCTTCAAGGCTCGGATCGCCATCGACGAGAACATCGCCGGTATATTTGGCCATCGTGCGCGCGACGCTGCGGTAATGCGGGTGGAGGCCGGTCGAGAGCAAAGCCTTGCCACGCTTGGTGATGCGGCGCGCCATGACGATCGCTTCCCAGCAGGCGGTCGAACCGTCGTACATCGACGCATTGGCGACGTCGGTGCCGAGCAAGCGGGCGACCTGCGACTGGAATTCGAACAGCATCTGGAGCGTACCCTGCGCGATTTCGGGCTGGTACGGCGTATAGGCGGTGAGGAATTCGCCGCGCTGGATCAGATGATCGACACTGGCAGGCACATGGTGACGATAAGCCCCGGCGCCAAGGAAGAACGGCCCCTCTCCCGCCGCACGGCTGCGGCGTGCGAGCGCGCCCATATGACGTTCGACCGCGAGTTCGCTGGCATGGTTCGGCAGCCCGGCGATCGGGCCGTCAAGCCGCGCCTCGGCGGGGACATCGATGAACAGATCGTCGATCGACGACGCGCCGATGGTCGCGAGCATCGCCGCGCGGTCATCGGTGGTGAGGGGGAGATAACGCATGAATTACTCCGGAGAAGAGGCTGAATTTGTGGAAAGAAGCTGGGCAACGTCGGCGAGCGAGCCGCGGAAGATCGCCGGTCCGCTGTGCGTCGTGCTGACCCACGGCGCGAGCCAGATGCGAAAACCGGCATCCCGGACGCGTCGACAAAAGGCGTAGTCGTCGGACAAAAGCGCCTGCGTCTCTGCCTCGATCATCGGCGAGAAGCAGGCCGCTTCATATTCGCCGACACCATGCGCCGCGCGTTCGGCCGGGTCGGGCCGGAAGGCGATGTCGGGCAGCTTGGCGCGCAATGTTTCGAGCACGTCGCGGCGGATGAGCATCATCGCCGTACCGAGCCGCGCCAGTTCGACGAGATCGGTCAGTGCGAAGCTTTGATCCGCATGCAGGAATTGCAGCGCGAAATCGCCCGCGAAGCGCGCGAGATCGGCTGGATCCTCCTTGCCGAAACCGCGTTCGGCTGCGAGCGCGACGTTGCGCCAATTGACCATCCGCCTTGGGTAAGCTGCGCCGAGCACGGCACAATCGGGCCGCCCCGCCATCGCCTGAACCATCGAAAACACGTCGTCTGAGGTAAAATCGATATCGGCGTCGACGAACAGCATGTGGGTGCAATCGCTCGCGAGGAACATCGCCGCCAATATGTTGCGCGCCCGCGTGATCGACGGCTGATAGAGGATGAATTCGAACCGGACCGAAACGCCCAGCGCCTGCGCCTTCAACGCCAGATCAAGCGCCGAGCGGACATAGGTGCCCTG
Organism: Sphingopyxis sp. Soil_C_28; assembly: GCF_057657055.1. Lineage (NCBI taxonomy): Bacteria > Pseudomonadati > Pseudomonadota > Alphaproteobacteria > Sphingomonadales > Sphingopyxidaceae > Sphingopyxis > Sphingopyxis sp. Soil_C_28. Next base: position 145,721 of record NZ_JBDGJE010000001.1, on the reverse strand, counting down.
CGCCCCGTCATAGATGGGCGTCGCCACCATCAGGCGGCAATTGGCGAGGGCCGGGTCGATGTTCGTCACACTATCTCCCTTCCCCTCCCGTGCGAGAGGGGAACCGGGTCAGAGGTTGTCGCAGAAAGCCTTGTACGCCTTCGCGTCCATCAGGCCGTCGAGCTGGCTCTTGTCGGCCAGCGTCATGCGGAAGAACCAGCCTTCGCCTTCGGGGTCCGAATTGACGAGCGCGGGATCTTCCTCGAGCTGGCCATTGCCTTCGGTCACGGTGCCGTCGACAGGCGCGTAGACGTCGCTGGCAGCCTTGACCGATTCAACGACCGCGGCGTCGCCGCCCTGGCTAAGTTCGGCGCCGGTGTCGGGCACTTCGACGAACACGATGTCGCCAAGCTGGCCCTGCGCGAAGTCGGTGATACCGACCGTCGCGACGTCGCCGTCGACATCGAGCCACTCATGTTCTTCGGTAAAATAACGCGGCATCAGTCAACCTCCTGTTTTTCTGACATAATTATGAGGAACAAAGGGCATCGCGACGACGGTGCAAGCTACCCGCTTGCCGCGCACTTCGGCAGCGACAGCGGTGCCGGGCACGGCGTGGTCGCGCGGGACATAACCCATGGCGATCGGCGCGCCGACGCTGGGGGCAAAACCGCCCGAGGTCACGACACCAATCTCGTCCTCGCCGTCGAACAGCTTCGCGCCTTCACGGACGGGCACCTTGCCGTCGACGAGCAAGCCGACACGCTTGCGCGGCGGGCCGTCTTCGAGATGGCCGAGAATGCGCGCGGCGCCGGGGAAATTCTCTTCCGCCCGGCGGCGCTTGCTGACCGCAAAGCCCAGGTCGCCTTCGGCGGGGTCGATCGCGGGGGTGAGGTCGTGGCCGTAGAGCGGCAGGCCCGCCTCGAGCCGCAGCGAGTCGCGCGCACCGAGGCCGATCGGCTTGACTTCGTCCATCGCGCAGAGCGTGTCGGCGAAGGCCTCAAGCGCCTCGTTCGGCAGCGAAATCTCGAAGCCATCCTCGCCGGTATAACCCGAGCGGCTGAGGGCAATGGCATGACCCTGCCAGGTCGTGCGGGCCGCTTGCATGAAGACGAGGCTGGCGGCCTCCGGGATCAGCCGCGCCAACGCGTCGACCGCCTTGGGGCCCTGTAGCGCGAGCAAGCCATAATCCTCATTGTGATTGAGCGTGACGTCGTCGGGCAGGTTTTCACGCAAATGGCCGATATCTTCCCATTTGACCGCGCCGTTGACGACAATGCCAAACTGGTCGCCCTCGTTGGTGATCATCAGATCGTCGAGAATGCCGCCATCTTCGTCGAGCAACAGCGAATAGCGCATCCGGCCCGGCTTCAGCCCCGAAATGTCGCCGGGGACGAGCGTTTCGAGCGCTTCGGCAACATCGTCGCCCGAAATCGCGAGTTGTCCCATATGGCTGACGTCGAACAAACCGGCGTTTTCGCGAACCCACAGATGTTCGGCCATGATGCCTTCATACTGGATCGGCATCCAATAGCCGGCGAATTCGACCATCCGGCCCCCCTTCGCGCGATGCCAGGCGTCGAGCGGCAGCGTCTCGGTCTCGATAACCGCTTCGTCGTCCGTCTGTTCAATATCGGTCATGCCAGTCTCCCGCGGTTGCACAGCTTATGTGCGGCCCAACGCCGCACCTTGTCGCCATGCCCCCTCTGTCACGGGAACCTGAGAGTTTTCCTCCATCATATGACGGAGTTACCCCTTCGGTGGTTCCGTCCCCCCATATTTCGGGCAGCCGGAACGCTTTCCAGAGTGTCCGTTCCAGCCTGCGCGGTCCTGCTGACCTGAGAGTTTCCGGGGCGGTTGCTCCTTCGGTGGTGAGGCGCCGGTTACCCTGCCCTCACGCTCTCCCGCGCGGCCGGTCGAATCCCTTGCGAGGCCCGACAGACATCCGAGCCTTGGCGCTGCCCTTTTAAGGAGTCAATCGGCGAGCGCGCGGATCGCGTCGTTTTCGTGGATATGCACGCCCGAACCGCCGTGCGCGGCCAGCGCGACTATCGCTGCGGCGACAATATTACCCGAGATCGAGCGATATCGGCGGAACGAGCCGTGGAGCAGCGCATCGGCCAACGGCGCGGCAATCGTCGCCAGTCCCTCGCCCAATCGCTGTGGTCCCGGCCGGTCGCCGCGGAGCAGGCCGGGGCGGATCAGATCGAGCCGATCGAAGCCGAGCGCGCGCAGGTCATCCTCGGTCTCGCCCTTGGTGCGCAGGTAGAAATTGCTGCTTTCCGCAGCGGCGCCGACCGAGCTGACGAGGATCATATGCGGCGTGCCACCCGCTTTCGCGCCGCGCGCCGCCGCGAGAACGAGGTCGTGATCGACGGCACGAAAGGCGTCTTTCGATCCCGCTTGCCGAATCGTCGTGCCGAGGCAGCAGATCAGCACCGCGGGCTTTTCGGCGGCAATGATATCGGGCCAGCGATCGGCGGGTGCGACCATTTCGGCATGATGCGGCGCCAGATCCTCGAGCTTGCGGCGCGCCAGGACGAGGGCGGGTGTGCTGCCGAAGGCTTTGATCACCGCGCGCCCGATGAGCCCCGTCGCGCCGATGATCAGAGCGTCAGGCATGCGCCAAAGCCTGGGGCACGGCATCGCGGCCGAAAATGTCGGCGTAGCGGTCGATGGCGAAACGGTCGGTCATACCGGCAATATAGTCGCCGATATGCCGCACTGTCGCGCATTCTTCTTTGGGCACGCGCGACGACCAGTCCTCGCCCATCAGGCCCGGGTTTTCGGCATAGGCCGCGAACAGACGGCCGACGACCTGGTTGGCCGCCTCTGCCGCGGCGACCTGTTCGGGATGATGATAGAGATTGGCGTACATGAAGCGCTTGAGGTCGCGCTCCTGTGCGGCGAGTTCCGGCGAAAAGCAGCCGAGCGTCTTGCCGGCGGCGCGCACCTGGTCGGCGCTCGCCACGCCAGCGGCAGCGACATTGGCCGTCGTCGCGGCGATCACGTCATTGACCATGACGCCGATCTGGTCGCGGACTAGTTCGCGAAGCAGCCGGTCGCGCGGCGCACCGGGGAAACGCCCTTCGACAGCCCGGTAATTGGCGGCGACGAAGGGCTGTTCCATCAGCTGGTCGAGCTCGAGCAGCCCGGCGCGGAGACCGTCGTCGATGTCGTGATTGTCATAGGCGATATCGTCGGCAACCGCCGCGATCTGTGCCTCGAGGCTGGCATGGCTGCCGAGATCGAGCCCGAAATCGCCATCGATTTCTGCGAGCGCCCAGCCGGGGTTCGTCACCGGGCCATTATGCTTGGCGAGTCCTTCGAGCGTTTCCCACGTCAGGTTCAGGCCGTCGAAGAGCGGATAGGGGCATTCGAGGCGCGCAAGGGTGCGCAGCGTATGGCCATTATGGTCGAAGCCGCCATGGTCGGTCATTGCAGACTTGAGCGCATCCTCGCCCGCATGGCCGAAGGGCGGGTGGCCGATATCGTGCGCAAGGCAGAGCGCCTCGGTCATATCCTCGTTGAGGCCGAGCGCGCGGGCGATACCGCGGCCGATCTGCGCGACCTCGATGCTGTGCGTCAGGCGGACGCGATAATGATCGCCGTCGGGGGCGACGAAAACCTGCGTCTTGTGGCGGAGGCGGCGGAACGCGATCGAGTGGATAATCCGGTCGCGGTCGCGCTGGAAGTCATCGCGCGGCCCGCGAACGACCCGGCCGAGCTCGGCATAGCGGCGGCCGCGGCTGCTTTCAGGTTGGCTGGCGCAATCGGCAACGCTCACTTGACCGGATCGACCGACTGGCCCGCCTCGCTGTTGAACAGGAAACCGTCGCCGCCTGCCTTTTTATAGCTCGCAAGCCAGTCCTGCGCCGCCTTGCGATCCTTGAAGGGCCCGACGAGCAGGCGGCGCGTCTTGCCCCATTCGGCCGTCGCGCCCGATTTGCCCTTGAATATATCGGGGCTTTTCTTGGCGAACTTGCCAAAGTCGGTGGCGAGCGCGCGCGCGTTGGCGCCGGTCGCGACCTGGACCCACAGACGCGCGGGGCTGGCCTTCTTTTCGGCCGCCTCTTCCTTCGCCTTGGCGTCGGCTTCGGCCTTCAGCTTGGCCGCGGCACTATCCTTCTCACGCTTCGCCGCCTCGGCGGCATCGGCCTTGCGCTTGTCCGCCATCAGCCTGGCCAGCGTATCGGCACCGATCGCATTGTCGGGCTGGGTCAATTCTTCGGCCGGGATTTCGATCGATCCGACGATATCGGCGAGCGACGCGAGCGGCGCCGAGGCGACGGGCGCGGGAACTGCGGCCACCGGTGCAGGCGCAGGAACCGGCACGGCTGTTTGAGAGATCGGCGCCGTCGCGGGCGCGGCGCCCGTCCCGCGGCCCATGTCGGCGATCGAGAAGCCGGGCCCGACAGGCTGCGACGATTGCGCGGCATTGGTGCCGATCGGGGCTGTATTTGCTGCCGGCTGCGAGGCCGCGTCGAGAGCATCGACTTTGGCCGGTGCCGGGGCGATGCCGTTAGCGGTCGGATCGAACCCGGGGCCAAGTTGGAGGGGGACGGCGGCGGTAGAGATCGGCGTGGTCGCTGCCGCCAAAACATTGTCGGGCACGGGCTGCGGCGATACGGATGCGGGGCGAACAGCTGCCGTTGGCGTTGGCGTTGGCGTTGGCGTCGGGCTGACCGATGCGATCGTCGCCGGCCGTGGCCGTGCTGCGGCCGGCGCGGGTGTCGGAGCGGGTTTGCGGCTGACGGGCGTCGGCGCGGGCGTTGCCGACATCATCGCCTGCCGCTTGTCGGCCGCCGTAGCGCGCCTTCCCGTTGAGGCAACGGGCGCAGGCGAAGGTGGCGGCGTCGCGGCGGCGATCTGCACAGGCTTGCGTTTCGGGCCGAGCTGACCGTTGGGGAAGCGACCGAAATGCGCCGCCGCTGCCTGCTGCGCCGGGTTGAGCCGGTCCATCTGGGTCAGATAGGGCATGATATTCTGCGCCATCGCGGGCGGCATTGTCGCGTTGACGATCTCGGTCGCCTCCTTGTCGCGCCCGTTCATTGCGAGAATCATCGCGCGCAAACGCCATGCACCACGGTCCTGCGCGCGCAATTGCGGCGTCAGCATCTGGATCGCGCGATCAGCCTCGCCGCTGATCCCAAGCGACAGCGCGTATCGCCGCGTCAATTCGTCGTTCGGCGTGATCGACAGCGCCAGCTGGTAATCGCGCTGCGCCGCGTCCTGTTGACCCAGCAAATCGCGCGCGAGGCCGCGGTCGGAAAGGAACAGCCTTTCCGACGCACCCATCAACTGCGCCTCGCCGAAATAGTCGAGCGCGCGGGTGGGATTTTCCATATGGACCATCGCCGAACCGAGCGCAGCCTTCACCGCCCCGTCGCGGGGGTTCGCCTGTTCGGCACGCACGAGAAAGCCCAGCGCGGCCCGATAATCCTCCAGATCAATCGACGCGCGACCCGCATCGAGCAAGGCGGCGGTGTCGTTGTTGTTGGACGCGATGCGCGCGAGGGCCGACGACAACAGCGAACGGGCGGCCGTACGCTTTTGCATTGCCACCCGCGTTGCGGCGTCGGGCGGCGTTGCCTGCATCGCCTGGACCGGCGTCATCAACGCCGAACCGAGCAGCAGCGCACCGAGCGCGCCGACAATCCGCCGTGCGCGCGCCGGCTTCGCCGTCATTTTCGCTTGCCGCATGGGCAAATCATCCCGAATTCCGGCCGGCCGTGCCCGGCGGGCAGCCGCTCGATAGCCCCGTTACTGGTTGTTCTGGCGCCCCAGGAAACGCGGGATATCAACCCCGTCTTCCTTGCCGCCTTCTTGGGCGTCAGGCGTCGATGCCCCGCGCGAAAGACGCGACATGCGTTCGAACAGCGTACCGCCCCCGACAGACCGCGCGGGTGCTTCTTCCGTCGGTGCCGGAGCAGACGAGGTCTGATATTCCGCCGGCGCTTCGGGTGCGTCGAGCACGAGCTCGTCGGCGGTATCGTCATAGGTCGCGGCGACCTGCGACAAGACCATCGGTTCCTCTTCGGCAGCCGCCGACGAAACTTCGGGCTCGGCGGGGTCGCTCAACGAAAAGCCGGGAGCCGGATCGCTGCCTTCGGCCGCAGGGGCTTCGACAAAGGATTCTTCCTGAACCGCTGGTTCAACAATCTCTTCGGCCACCGGCGCGGGCGTTGCAGCACGCGCGGGAGCGAAGGAGAAGCTGCGCGTTGCGGGCGATGCCGCCGCCTGCTCGCCGCTGCCGTCGATCCCGGTGGCAACCACCGAAACGCGGATCTTGCCGTCGAGGCTGTCGTTGAACGCGCTGCCCCAGATGATGTTGGCGTCGGGATCGACCAGCTCGCGAATATGGTTCGCAGCCTCGTCGACTTCCATCAGGCGCATATCTTCGCCGCCGGTGATCGAGATGATGACGCCCTTTGCGCCCGCCATCGACACGCCGTCGAGCAGCGGGTTGGCAATCGCTTTCTGCGCGGCTTCGAGTGCGCGGCCATCGCCTTCGGCTTCGCCGGTGCCCATCATCGCCTTGCCCATTTCGCGCATCACGCTGCGCACGTCGGCAAAGTCGAGGTTGATCAGGCCGGGCATGACCATCAGGTCGGTAATCCCGCGAACGCCCTGCTGGAGGACTTCGTCGGCCATCGTGAACGCTTCTTTGAAGGTCGTGTTCGGATTGGCGACAAGGAAAAGATTCTGGTTGGGTATGACGATCAGCGTGTCGACATGCTCTTGCAGTTCGGCGATTCCGGCGTCGGCCGAACGCATCCGGCGATTGCCCTCGAAGGTGAAAGGCTTCGTCACCACACCGACGGTCAAAATGCCGCGGTCGCGCGCTGCCTTCGCGATGACAGGCGCCGCACCCGTCCCGGTGCCGCCGCCCATGCCCGCCGCGACGAAGCACATATGCGCGCCGTTCAGCGCCTCTTCGACCTGCGCGATGCTTTCCTCGGCGGCCGCACGGCCGACCTCGGGCCGCGAACCCGCGCCCAGCCCCTGGGTGATTTGCGTCCCCAGCTGGATGCGCCGTTCGGCGGGCGAAGCATTCAGCGCCTGCGCATCGGTGTTGGCGACGACAAAGTCGACCCCTTCGACGCGCGCGGCAATCATGTTTGCGATGGCATTGCCACCCGCGCCGCCGACGCCGATCACCGCGATGCGCGGTTTCAGCTCATCGACCTGCGGCGGGCCAATATTGATGCTCATCAAAGTGTCTCCCTGCAGCGGCGGACAGGTGCCGCTTCCCCAACCTTGCGACCCAGCCGGGCGGTAGTCCGTCCGCCCGGTTTTCTATTACCGCATTGCACTATTGTGACTCGGGAATCATCCAAAAAATTAACCTTTTTGACCCTGCGGCAACTAAAAACTGCTTTTCAGTGCTGCCATCAGCCGATGCAGGATAGAAGTCCCCGCCGGCCGATAAACATCCTGCGACATCATCGGCAGATCGCGAAGGTCCACCGGGTCCGACGCCGCATAGAGAACCAGACCCGCGAGCGTCGCGAAAGCGGGGCCGCTATGCGCATCGGGCAGGCCGTGCAAGCCGCGCGGTCGCCCGACGCGCGCGGCGCGGCCGAGGGCACTCTGGGTGTAATCGGCGATCCCTTTGAGGTCGGCGCCGCCGCCGACGAGCACGACCTGACGTCCGATCGGCCCGACGAAATGCAGATCCTTGAGCGTCCGGCCAATTTCGCCCATCATCGCGTCGAGGCGTTGGCGGATCACCGTCACCAGTTGCGCGCGGGTGATGCGCGGGGAATCGCTGCCCGACGGCGCGCCGGGTTCGAGCTCGATGATCTCGTTATTGTCGCGCGGGCTGGCCGAAGCCGAACCGTAAAAACTCTGCAGCCGCTGCGCCTGGCTGCGGCGGATGCCGAAGGCCGAGGCGATGTCGTCGGTGATGTCGCTCGCGCCAAAGGGCAGCGACGCCATTTCGACCAGCATCCCGCCAGCATAGAGCGACACGGTGGTGACCGCAGCGCCGAGTTCGACGAGCGCGACGCCAAGGTCGCGTTCCTCGTCCGACAGACAGGCAAGGCCCGCCGCAATCGGCGAGGCGACGACGGCGTTGACGTCGAGATGGGCCTGACGAACCGCGGCCTCGAGGTTCCGCACCGGCGCGCCATCGGCCATGATGATATGGATATCGACGCCCAGCCGGTCAGCATGAAGCCCGATCGGGTTCTTGACCCCCGTCAGCCCGTCGATCGTGTAGAGTGCGGGCTGTGCGTGGAGGATCATCCGGCCTTCGGGATCGATGCCGGCGCGCCCCGCAGCGAGCAGATCGTCGACATCTTCGCGTTCGATGCGATGGCCGCCCAGCTCGCTTTCAATGGGCGCGACATCGCTGAGCAACCCGCCCGCCGAAAAGCTGACCCAGACGTCATCGATGTTGAGCCCCGCGATCCGCTCGGCCTGTTCAATCGCTTCGCGCACGATATGCTCGGTCTGTTCCATGTCGGCGACATAGCCGCGCTGAACGCCGCGACTTTCGCGCTGGCCGGTGCCGAGCACATGGAGTTGGCCATCGGCGGTCTGCCCCGCGATTAAGGCGCACACCTTCCACGACCCGACATCGAGCGCAGTGATGATCTTTTCGATGCGCGGCGGCGCCATGGTCTTACCCTTCGTTCGACGAAGCGGCCGCGACGGCGTCGACCGCGGCGCGCGCCTCGTCGAGCTTCGCGGGCGCCACCTGGCCTTCGTGGGGCAGACGTAGCACGAACCGCGCCGGATCGCGCATGTCGAAACGCAAGATGCCGCGCCCGAGCAGACGGTTGGCGCCGTCCATATGCGCGAATTTGGCGAGCGCAGCCTTCGCCTCGGCCTCGCCTTCGGGAAGCGACAGCGTTTCGCCGCTGCGGAAACGCAGGTCCCAGCGGCGGTTGCCGACCCAGGTCGCGCCCGCGAGCAATTCCTTGAGGCTGCTCGCCTCCGTCAGCAGCCGTCCCAGATCCTGCGAACGCTGGTTCGCCTTCGGTCCGATGACGAGCGGCAGGTCGGGCATCGTCGCGACCGTGACGGGTTCGAGCACCACGCCCTTTTCGTCGATCAGCGACAGGCGGTTGTTGTGCTGCCAGATCGCCGCCGGGGTGCGTTCGACGATATCGACGACGAGCGTGTCGGGCAGGCGGCGCGACACGCGCGCATCCTTGATCCAGCCGTAGCGCATCAGGTCGCCGCGCACATCTTCCAGATCGACGGCCGCCATCGAGCGGTCCTTCTGCGCGAGCGCGATGTCATAGACTTTCAGCCGGTCGATGCGGTCAGCGCCCACGACTTCGACCTTCTTGACCTGAAACCCGGCGCGGCCGACCGCCTGCGCATATTCCTCGTGCACCTTCGCGGTTACGCCGGTCGCATGCGCACCGATTGCGGCAACCGCGACCAGGCTGAGACCAATCGTCCAGTTCGCGACTTTCTGCAATCGCTGCGGGCTGATCGGCAGCGCGTTGATGATCGCATTGAGGCGCGAGGTTTGTACCTTCCGCCGCTTTTTCGGCGCGCGCGCCGGGCGGCGCGGCGGCGCCTTCCCGCGTTTGATCTGTGTCTTGCTCATGCTAACGCTTCCCCCACGATGCGTTCGACCAGTTCGGCATAATCCATACCCACCGCGCGACCCTGTTCGGGCACGAGGCTGAGCGGTGTCATGCCCGGCTGTGTATTGACCTCCAGCAGGAAAATCCCCGCGAGGCCATGTTCGTCGTCCCAGCGAAAATCCGAACGCGAAGCGCCCTTGCAGCCGAGGAGACGGTGCGATTGCAGTGCCAGATCCTTCATCCGCTGCGCCACGTCGTCGGGGACGTCGGCGGGGCAAACATGCTCGGTCAGGCCGTCGGTATATTTGGCGTCATAATCGTAGAAGCCCGATTTGACGCGGAGTTCGGTGACGGCAAGCGCGGTGTCGCCGAGCACCGCAACGGTTAGCTCGCGCCCCTTGATGAAGGGTTCGGCAAGCAGGCGGTCAAACTCCTGCCAGGGGCCGACGGCTTCACGCGCGATCGGATTGCCGTAATTGCTGTCGTCGCGCACGATCGCGACGCCAACCGACGAGCCTTCGTTGACGGGCTTCAGAACATAGGGGCGCGGCAAGGGGTCGACTGTAAAGAGGCTTTCGCTGTCGACCATCGTCCCCGTCGGCATCGGGATTCCATGGGGCACAAGCGCCTGTTTCGTCAATTCCTTGTCGATCGCGATCACCGAGGTGACGAGGCCGCTGTGGGTATATTTCAGACCCATCAGGTCGAGCATACCCTGCACCGTGCCGTCCTCACCCGGGACGCCGTGGAGCGCATTGAACACGACGTCGGGCTTGGCTTCGGAAAGCCGCAGCGCAACGTCCCGGTCCATGTCGATGCGCGTAACCTTGTGGCCGCGGCTTTCGAGCGCGTCGGCGACGCCATTGCCGCTCATCAGCGACACTTCGCGTTCGGCCGACCAGCCGCCCATCAGAACGGCGACATGCCACGGACCCCGGCTCAATTCATGACTCCCACATTCTTATTTGGCGCTTCGGCAAAATTGCCTACGCGCTGAATTTCCCATTGCAGTTCGACGCCACTCTTGTCCTTGACGCGGCGGCGGACTTCCTCGCCGAGCGCCTCGATATCGCCGCTCGTCGCGTCGCCGGTGTTGATCAGGAAATTGGTGTGTTTTTCGCTGACCTTTGCGCCGCCGACCGAAAAGCCGCGGCAGCCAGCTTCGTCGACAAGCTGCCACGCCTTGTGGCCGTCGGGATTCTTGAAGGTCGAGCCGCCAGTTTTCGAGCGCAGCGGCTGCGACGCTTCGCGGCTGGCCGAAATACGGTCCATTTCCGCTTGGATGGCCTGCGCCTCGCCGGGGCGGCCGCGGAAGGTTGCACCGATGACGACCGCTCCTGCGGGCAATTCGCTGTGGCGATAGGTGTAGCCGAGGTCGGCGAGCGGCAGCGTCTTGCGCTCGCCCGAGCGTAGCACGACGTCGCAGTCGATCAGGATATCCTTGACCTCGCCGCCATAGGCACCGCCGTTCATGCGGACGAAGCCGCCGACCGTGCCGGGAATCGAGCGGAGGAACTCCATGCCTGCGATCCCCGCGTCGCGCGCGGTCGAGGAGACGAGGATGCCCGATGCGCCGCCACCACAGCGGAGCGTCGTCGCGTCGAGGGCCTCAACCTTGGCGAAGGCCTTGCCGAGCCGCACGACGACGCCCGGGAAACCCCCGTCCCGGACGATCAGATTCGAGCCGAGGCCGAGCGCCAAGACGGGAACCGCGGGATCGAGGTCGCGCAGAAAATCGCCGAGGTCTTCGGCGTCCTTTGGCTCGAACAGCCAGTCAGCTGGGCCGCCCGACTTGAACCAGACCAGCGGCGCCAGCGGCGCCTTTGCCGTCAGCTTGCCACGCACGGCAGGAAGGGTATCCGCGGCGTTCATGCCGCCTCGACCGCCGCAGCCAGTCCTGCCGCCATCTTGGTGATGTCGCCCGCGCCAAGGCAGATGACCATGTCGCCCGCGCCTAGTTCGCCCGCCGCAATGCTCGCGGCGATGGACGCGGCCAGCGCGCCGGCATCGGCGACGACATTGGCATGGCGATGTCCGCGGTCGCGCAGGCCCGCGGCCAGCGCATCAGACGACACGCCGTCTATCGGCGCCTCGCCCGCCGTATAGACGGGCAGCGCCAGCACCATGTCGGCGTCGTTAAACGCCTGCTGGAAATCGTCCATATGATCGCGCAAGCGCGTGAAGCGGTGCGGCTGGACAACAGCGACGACGCGCCCTGCCCCGGCGCCTTCGCGCGCAGCGGAGAGGACGGCGCGGATTTCGACGGGGTGGTGGGCGTAATCGTCAATCACGGTGACGATGCCCTCGCCCGCCGCGATCTCTCCGACCTTGGTGAAGCGGCGCTTGACCCCGGCAAAGCCGTTGAAGCCCGTCGCGATCTTGTCGTCCGGCACGCCCATGTGGAGCGCGACGGCGATCGCGGCAAGCGAGTTCTGGACATTGTGGCGGCCCGACATCGGCAAATGAATGCCCTCGATCGTCCGGCTGTTGCCGTCGCGGTCGCGCACGACGACGTCGAAACGGTTGCCGTCGGGGCCGGGCGTCACATTGGTGCCACGCACATCGGCTTGGGCAGAGAAACCATAAGTCACGATCCGGCGGTCGCGGATGCGCGGGATGATCGCCTGCACCTCGGGATGGTCGAGGCAGAGCATCGCGGCGCCATAAAAAGGCACATTCTCGATAAACTCGACGAACGCGTCCTTGATCGCGTCGAAGCTGCCATAATGGTCGAGATGTTCGGGGTCGATGTTGGTGACGACCGCGATCGTGCCGTCGAGGCGCAGGAAGCTGCCGTCGCTCTCGTCGGCCTCGACCACCATCCAGTCGCTGGCACCAAGGCGCGCGTTCGAGCCATAATTGTTGATGATGCCGCCGTTGATCACGGTCGGATCGATCCCGCCCGCATCGAGCAGCGCTGCGACGAGGCTGGTCGTCGTCGTCTTGCCATGCGTCCCGGCGATGGCGACGGTCGATTTCAGCCGCATCAGCTCGGCGAGCATTTCGGCGCGGCGGACGAGCGGAATGCGGTTCGCGAGCGCAGCCTCGACCTCGGGATTGCCGCGCTTGACCGCGGTCGAGGTCACGACGACCGCGACGCCGTCGACATTCGATGCCTCATGACCAATGCTGACCTTGATGCCGCGTTTGCGCAGGCCGTCGATGACATAGCCGTCGGCGATGTCGCTGCCCTGCACCTGATAGCCGAGATTGTGCATCACCTCGGCGATACCCGACATGCCGATCCCGCCGATACCGATGAAGTGGATGGTGCCAATGTCGGTCGCAACGCCGCGCATCATTCGCCTCCCTGGCGGGCGGATGCCATGCCGCTTGCGGCCGCGCGCTGGCCCGAGGAGGCGCCGACGCGGATCACGTCCATCATCGGCGGCGCGGCGAGCGATTCGACGAGATCGGCAAGGTCGCGCGTCGCATCGGGCAGGCCGCAACTCGCAGCGCGTTCGGCCGCATTTTCCAGGGCGCCGGGTTCGAGCGCCATGCGCTGGATATGCTTCGCGACCTCGGCGGGCGTGAAGGCGGGCTGCCGGAACGCGATCGCCCCGCCCGCTTCGACCAGGTCGACGACATTGTAGGTCTGGTGATCGTCCATCGCGCTGGGATAGGGAACGAAGATCGCGGGGCGCCCGGCGCACGCCAGTTCGGCGACCGTCGAGGCGCCCGCGCGCGCGATGACGAGATGCGCCCAGCGGAGCCGCTCTGGAAAGTCCTTGATATAGGCGGCGCATTCGGCGGCGACGCCGAGTTCGGCATATTTGGCGCGCACCGTTTCCAGATCAGCCTCGCGGCACTGCTGCACGACCTGCAGGCGGCTGAGCAGCGCGGGCGGCAGCATCGCGACGGCGGCCGGGACCACCTCGCTGAGCACCGTCGCGCCCAGGCTGCCGCCGACCACGAGCAGGCGAACAATGCCATCCTCGGGAAGCGGCGGAAAACCTTCCTCGCGGATCGCGATAATCTCGTCGCGTACGGGGTTGCCGGTAATATGCTTCTTCAGTTCATGCCCCGCCGGATAGCGCTGGATATTATGATAGGCGACCGCCACCGCATCGACGCGCGGCGCCATCAGCCGGTTGACGCGGCCGAGCACGGCATTTTGTTCGTGGATCACGCGCGGCCGTTTTGTCGCACCCGCAGCGAGCAGGCTGGGAAGCGACGGATAGCCGCCGAAGCCGACGACGACGGCGGGATCGAATTGCCGGATCAGGTCGATGGCCATGCGCCGTCCCTTGCGGATCGCAAGCGCGGCCTTGATCCAGCCGATCGGTCCGCCCGACACCCGCCCTGCTGGCAGGACATGCGTTTCAAGCTCGGCGGGAGCGCCGGGAATCTTCAGTCCGCGGTCGTCGCTGACCAGCGCCACGCGGTGGCCGCGCGAAATCAGTTCGCCGGCAAGGGCATAGGCGGGCAGCATATGTCCCCCCGTCCCGCCAGCAGCGAGAAGGAAGTGGCGCGTCGCGGTCATTTTTGGGCGTTCATTTCTTGTTCCAGTTTCGGGTCATCGACACCCGCGCCGCATAGGGGTTTCGCCGGGTCAGCGACAAGAGCAAACCCATTCCGATCGACAAAGCGATAAAGGAAGAACCGCCATAGCTGATGAAAGGCAGCGTCATTCCCTTTGACGGGAAGATTTGCGTGTTCACCGCCATGTTGATCACCGCCTGCCCGCCAAATTGCGCGATCAGACCCGCGACCGCGAGGATCAGGAAGCTGTCGTCTTCGTCGAGCAGGCGAACGAGGACGCGGACGATGATCGCGAGATAGAGGACCGCGATAGCGATGCACGCGATCATCCCGAATTCCTCACCGATCACGGAGAAGATATAATCGGTGTGTGCCTCGGGCAGCTGGAATTTGGCGAGGCCCGCGCCGGGCCCAGTGCCGATGAGACCCCCGGCGGTTAGCGTGGCGTGCGCCTTGTCGACCTGGAAGCTGTCGCCTTCGGCAAACAGCCAGATGTTGATGCGCTGCTGCGCGACAGGATAAAAGAAATAGGCGAGGACGAGGCCGACGACGCCCGACGCGGCAAGCCCGGCCAGGATGCGCATCGACAGCCCCGCGACCATCACGAGGACCAGCCACGTCGCCACGAAAATCACCGTCTGCCCCAGATCGGGCTGGCCCATCAGCAGCAGCGCGATGACCCCCGTGAGCACAAGCGCGAGCGGGACGACCGGCAGGCTCTGGTCATGCAGCCGCAGCGACAGCACCCACGCCAGCGATACCGCAAAGAAGGGTTTGAGAAATTCCGACGGCTGAAGCCGGAATATACCGCTACCGATCCAGCGCTGTGCACCGTTCACCGACGTGCCGACGAGCGGCACGAGGAAAAGCAGGAGCAGGAAGGTGATCGTGCCATAAATGGCGAACCGCCGCGCCTGCGCTTTCGGCAGCATCGACACGGCCAGCATGACGGGCACGCCAACCATCACCCACATCAGCTGGCGATAGAAGTAATAAAGCGGATCGAGCGAGGCGGTCGATGTCGACAATTTCTGTGCCGCAACGGGCGATGCCGCAGCCACGGCGACCAGCCCCACCGCAACGAGGATCGACACAAGAAGCAGGAGGACGCGGTCGATTTCCCAGAACCACAGGCCCAGCGGGGTGCGGTCGGCACGGCTGAGGCGCGGACCGCGGCGCTTGACCGTGCGCGTGGTGGTTGCGATCACCGGCCGTTCGGTCGTGGCGTCCATATTGTCCATTCCCCCGCTCATGCCCCAAGCGCGTGAACAAGGCCACGAAAGACATCGCCGCGTTGTTCATAATCCGTGAATTGGTCGAACGACGCACATGCCGGCGACAACATGACGATGTCGCCGGGCTTTGCCGCGGCTGCGGCATGCGCGACCGCCGTTGCCATATCTCCCGCAAGGTCGACGGGCAGCGCATCCCCGATCTCGGCCGCAAACGGCTCCATCGCCTCGCCGATCAGATAGACGCGTTTGACGTGTGCGAACCATGGGCGGCACGCCGCCAGCCCGTCACCCTTGGCTTTGCCTCCGGCAATCCAGTGCAAACGCTGGTCCGGCGCCGGCGGAAATGCCGCCAGCGCCGGTGCAGCGGAAGCCGCGTTGGTAGCCTTGCTGTCATTGAACCAGCTGACACCCCCGACTTCGCCGACCAATTCCATCCGGTGCGGCAGCGACTTGTAGGTCGCCAGCCCCCGCTCAATCTGTTCGTCGTTCAGCCCCAGCACGCGGCACACGGCGATCGCGCACACCGCATTCTGGGCGTTGTGCGGCCCCTGTAGCGCGGGCCAGCGTGTCTGATCGACCGGATCGATGTCTTTGCCCGACACGCGATGGAGCCGATGATTGATCCGGCTCGCGATCATCTTCGACGGATCGTCGTCGATCGCGACAATCGCGACCTGTTCGCGGTGTTGCAGGCTGAACAATCGGGCCTTCGACGCCGTATAGCCTGTGAAGCCGTCGTACCGGTCAAGATGGTCGGGGCTGAGATTGGTGAGCACCGCGACATCGCAGGCCAGGCTGTGCGAGAGATCGATCTGGTAGCTCGACAGCTCGAGGATATAGACCCCGCCTTCGGGAAGCGGGTCGCGTGTCAGGATCGGCAGGCCGATATTGCCACCCATCAGCGACGGCACACCGGCGCTTTCGAGCATATGGTGGATCAGCGCCGTCACGGTCGACTTGCCGTTGGTGCCGGTGATGCCGACGACCTTGTGCGGCGGCAGGTCGCCGCGCGCCTCGGCAAAAAGCTCGATGTCGCCGATCACCGGGACGTGCGCCTCACGCGCATGCGCGGCGATCGGATGACGATTGAGCGGCACGCCCGGCGACACCACGACGCCCGCAAAGCCGATCAGGTCGATCTCCAGCGGATTGCCAATATCGGCGCCGAGCGCCATCGCGTCGTCGCGCGCTTCCTCGCGGTCGTCCCACGCGGTCACGCCCGCGCCGCTGGCAACGAGCGCCTCGACGGTCGCCAGCCCCGAGCGCGCCAGTCCCAGCACCGCATAGCGGCGACCGGCAAAGACGCGCGAGACGATCACCGGAGTTTCAAGGTCGCGAGTCCGGCGAGCGCGAGGACGATCGAGACGATCCAGAAGCGAATGACGACGGTGGATTCGGGCCAGCCGAGCTGTTCGAAATGATGGTGGATCGGCGCCATTCGGAAGACACGTTTTCCGGTGCGTTTATACCAGAAGACCTGGATAATCACCGACAGCGCCTCGACGACGAACAGCCCGCCGATGATGACGAGCACCAGTTCATGCTGCGCGGTGACGGCGATGGTCGCAAGCGCACCGCCGAGCGCGAGGCTGCCGGTATCGCCCATGAACACCGCGGCGGGGGGCGCGTTGAACCACAGGAAGGCGAGGCAGGCGCCGATGATCGCCGCACCGAAGATCGCCAGCTCACCGGCGCCCGGCACATGCGGGATGCCGAGATATTCGGCGAACTTCACGTTACCCGACAGGTAAACGATGATGAGCATCGCCATGCTGGCAATGATCACGGGGAAGGTCGCGAGCCCGTCGAGCCCATCGGTGAGATTCACAGCGTTGCCGAAACCGACGATCAGGACCATCGCAAAGACATAATAAAGCGGCCCGAGTTCGAGCACGACGCCGCTGAAAAATGGCAAATAGAGGTCGGTGCCCGTGCGCGACACGATCAGGAACACCGCGACACCGGCGATCAAAAATTCGATCAGCAGGCGCACCCGCCCCGGAATTCCGCGGTGACTGCCCTTGGTCACCTTGTCGAGATCGTCGAGAAAGCCGACCGCGGCGAAGCCGCCGGTCACGAAAATACAGGCCCAGACGAAGCGGTTCGACAGGTCCATCCACAGCAAGGCGGAGATCATCAGTGAAATGAGGATCATCAGCCCGCCCATCGTCGGCGTGCCCTTTTTGGCGAGATGGCTTTGTGGGCCGTCCTCGCGGATCGGCTGTCCCTTCCCCTGCCGCATGCGCAGCATCAGAATGAAGCGCGGACCGATCCACAATCCGATGATCAGTGCGGTCGCAACCGCCGCGCCCGAGCGGAAGCTCAAGTAGCGAATGAGGTTGAGCGCCCCCGGAAAGCCAAGCCATTCCGCCAGCCAATATAGCATCAATAGTCCCCGTTGGTCAGCGCCGTCACGACATGCGACAGCCCGACGCTGTTCGACCCCTTGACCAGCACGGCGTCGCCCGCGCGGATCAGGTCCTTCAGCCGCCCTACCGCGGCCGAATGCGCGGCGACATGCTCGAAATCGATGCGGCCCTCAAGCGCTTTGGCGAGCGGCGCCATCTCTTCGCCGACAAGCAGGGCGAATTGCACTCCGGCCGCGACGAGCGGAGCCGCGAGGCCTTCGTGATAGGCGTCACTACCGGGCCCAAGCTCGCGCATCGCGCCTAGAATCGCGATACGGCGGTCGCCGGATTCGCTGCCAAGCTGGCCAATGGTCGCCGCCATCGAGGCCGGATTGGCGTTATAGCTTTCGTCGATGACGAGGATGTGGCCGCCGGGGACTGCGACGCGGTGGCGTGCGCCGCGACCGGCAAGACCCGCCATTTCGGCAAAGGCGAGACCCGCCGCCGGAAGGTCGCCGCCGACGGCCTTCACCGCGGCAAGCACCGCAAGCGAGTTGGAGACCCAATGCGCGCCCGCCTGTGCAATCGTGAAGCAGAGAAGCGAATCCTGCACCTGCGCGGTGACGAGCGAACCGCCCCGCCCGTCCGAGAGCCAGTCGACCGCACGGACATCGGCATCGGCGCCGAGGCCGAAGCTGACGACATGCGCGGCGTGCTTCTCGGCCTTGGCGCGGAGGCGCACATAATGCGGGCTGTCGAACGGTATGATTGCGGTGCCGCCGGGTTCGAGCCCTTCGAAAATTTCACCCTTGGCGTCGGCGATGGCTTCTTCGCTGCCGAAAAATTCCATATGCGCGGGGGCGATGGTGGTGACGATGGCGACGTGCGGGCGAACCATGCGCGTCAGTTCCGCCAGTTCGCCTGCGTGGTTCATCCCCATTTCGAACACGCCGAAATCGGCGGTCGAGGGCATGCGCGCGAGGCTGAGCGGCACCCCGACATGGTTGTTATAACTTTTGACCGAGCGGTGCGCCTTGCCGGGACGGAAGCGGTCGAGCGCCGCGAACAACGCCTCCTTCGTCCCCGTCTTTCCCGCCGAACCGGTGACGCCAATGATCCGGCCATGACTGCGCGCGCGCGATGCCGTACCGAGCGCGTTCAGCGCCTGCACGCTGTCGGCAACGCGCACGTGCGGGTGGTCGATCACGGTTTCGCAGACGATGCCTGCGGCGCCCGCCGCAATCGCCTTGTCGATGAAGGCGTGGCCGTCGGCGACTTCGCCCTTCATCGCGATGAACAGGTCGCCGTTCGTGACCTCGCGCGAATCGAAGGCGACACCCTGCACGGTGAAATCGGCGCTTGCCTGCCCCCCGGTGGCGGCTGCAACAGCGCGGGCGGTCCAGAGCGGGCTCATGCTGCCTCCTCGCGCGCGACCGTCACATCGTCGAAGGGGATCACGCGCATATCGTCGCCGCGGCCTACAATCTGGCCCTGTTCGTGACCCTTGCCCGCGATGCAGATGATATCCTCGGCCTGCGCTTCGGCAATTGCGGCGGCAATCGCGGCGCGGCGGTCGCCGATCACCTGTGCGTTCGGTGCGCCGTCGGCGATCGCAGCGCGAATGACGGCGGGGTCTTCGCCGCGCGGATTGTCGTCGGTGATGATCAGCACGTCGGCCTTGGCGGCCGCAATTTTGCCCATTTCGGGGCGCTTCGCCTGATCGCGGTCGCCGCCGGCGCCGAAGACGAGGATCAGTCGGCCGGTCGCGTGCGGGCGGAGCGCATCGAGCGCGGCCTCGATCGCATCGGGGGTGTGGGCGTAATCGACATAGACCGGAGCGCCGGCCTTGGTGATCGCCGCGCGCTCGAGCCGGCCGCGGACCGGCTGCAGCCGCGCGAGATTGCCGAGCGTCTGCCGAACATCGCCACCGGTGGCGATAACGAGGCCCGCCGACACGAGAGCATTCGCGGCCTGATATGCACCGATCAACGGGAGATCGACCTTTTGCGTCAGGTCTCCCGCCGCGATGCAGAGCGACTGGCCAAGCTGCGTCGGCTCGCGCGAGACGAGGCGCAGATCGTCGCCGGTCGTCCCGACGGTTATCAGGTGGATGCCGCGCGCCTTCACGACGTCGATCACTGCGGGCGAGTAAACATCGTCGGCCCAGATCACCGCGGTGCCGTCCTGGACGACCACTTCCGAAAACAGCCGAATCTTGGCGGTCAGATAGGCTTCCATCGTGCCATGATAGTCGAGATGATCGTGGCTGAGGTTGGTAAAGGCGGCTGCCTTCACCGGCAGCCCTTCGGTGCGATACTGGTCGAGGCCATGGCTCGAAGCCTCGAACGCCGCGTGGGTCACGCCTTCGACGGCAAGCCCCGACATATTGCCGAGAAAGGTAGCGATATCAGGGGTCGTCAGCCCGGTCGAGGCGCTTTCCTGCGACGTCGTGATCCCGAGGGTACCGATCGACGCGGCGTTGAACCCGGCCATGCGCCACAGCTGGCGCGTCATTTCGACCGTCGAGGTCTTGCCGTTGGTGCCGGTCACCGCGACGCAGTTCGCCGGAAAACGGTGAAAGAAACGCGCCGCGATATGCGCAAAGGCGCGGCGCGGATTGGCGTCGGCGATATGGACCGCGCCCTCGACCTTTGCCTCGGGCCGCGCGACAACCGCAATCGCGCCCGCCTCGATCGCGGCGGCGATGAAATCTTCGCCGTTGAATTTTTCGCCGACGAAAGCGCCGAAGATCGTTCCCGGTGCTACCTTCCGATGGTCGATGGCGAGCCCGGTGACGACCGGATCGCTGCCCTCCAGCCCTTGATCGTCGAGCAGCGCGGACAGGCGCATTATTCGGTTTCCCCGTTTCTCCATAACAGCGGAGTGAGTTCGGAAACATCGACGTCGCGGCTTTCGTCGGGGAAGACGCCGAGCATCGGGCCCGCGCGGGTCACGACCTTGCGCACCACCGGCGCCGCGGTCCAGCCGGCGGTCCGCTGACCCGAGCTGAAGGCATTGCCCTTGGGCTCGTCGATCATCACCAGCACGACATAGCGCGGATTATCCATCGGGAAGGCTGCGGCAAAGGTCGAGACGAGCGAATGACGGCGATAGCCGCCGGCGCCCGGCTTTTCTGCACTGCCAGTCTTGCCACCGACGCGGAAGCCCGGCGCCTCGGCCTGTTTGCCGGTGCCATCCGAAACGATCAGGCGCAGCAGCTGACGCATCCGCGCGCTGGTTGCAGCCTTGAACACGCGGCGGCCCTGCGGCGGCGCCTTGTCGCCCAGCTTCATCAGCGTCGCCGGCCGCCAGATGCCGCCGTTTACCAACGCAGCATAGGCGCTCGCGAGGTGGAGCGGCGTGACCGCGATGCCATGGCCATAGCCGGTAGTCATCGTCGTGATGCGACCCCAGTCCCTGGGCCACAGCGGAAAGGAGCGCTCTTTCAGTTCGATATGCGGACGGCCGTCGAATTCGAGGCTGCGGAACATCGCCTCCATCTTGTCGCGGCCGAGTTCGTCGGCAATCCGCGCGGTGACGATGTTCGAGCTGTGGATCAGCGTTTCGGGCACATTGAGCCAGCGCTTGGACGGATGGCTGTCGCGGATCTTGAAGCCCGCGATAGCGAGCGGCTGCGTCGCGTCGTAGCGGCGCGCCATGCTGGTCACCGTCCCGGCGTCAATGGCGGCCGCGACGGTCAGCGGCTTGAACGTCGAACCCAACTCGTAGAGATTATAGGTCATGGCGTTGCGGCGCGTGCTTGGATCCTCGCCCATCAGCTTGTTGGGGTTATAGGTCGGCAGCGACGTCATGGCAGCGATTTCGCCGGTGTGAACGTCGAGAATGATCCCCGCGCCACCGATGGCCTCGAGATTGGCGACCGCCGAACCCAGTTCACTTTCGAGCACACCCTGCACACGCGCGTCGATCGACAGCGCGAGCGGGTCGCCGCGCGTCGCCTTGTCGATCAACCGCTGGTCGAAGGCGCCTTCGATCCCGGTGACGCCATGCCCCTCTGCATTGGTGAAGCCGAGCACGTGCGCCGCGAGGCTGAGCTGCGGATAGAGGCGTTCCTTTTCGCGCGGAAAGTCGAAACCGACGTCGCCGATCGCGTTCACGGCCGCCACCTGATCGGGAAGCGCGCGGCGGCGGATATAGGTCGGACGCGAGCCGCTAAGCTTGGCCAGCAGTTCTTCGCGCGGCGTTTCGGGGAAAATCTTGTGCAGTTCGTCGGCCAGATATTCACGCTTGTTGAGCAGTTTCGTCGGCACGACGCGGATCGAATAGCCATCGATCGTGCGCGCGAGCGGCACGCCGTTGCGATCGATGATGTCGGCGCGCGCGGGGACGAACGCCGTCGCCGCATCGCGGTTCGACGCGGTATCGAACAACGCAAAATAGAGAAGTCGGACCGACACAACGAAAAATGCCGCCATGAACAGCAGCATCAGGATCATCAAACGCTGTTGGGCGGTCAGCAATATCTGCTGCCGCACCCCAGCGGTTCGAACCCGGGTCGGACGGACGACCAGCGTGTTCATCGGCCGGACTTCCCTCCTGCCGCTTCGGCGGCTGCCGCGCGCTTGAGGTCGGCGAGCGTCGATTCGGCGAGCAGCTGGTCCTCGATCATCTTGAGCTGTTCGCGGCGGCGGGTCGGCGCCATCCGCGGCGGCGTATCGCTGCGCACACTGGTGTCGGCCTGCGCCAGCACGACGGGCTTGGCAGCGGCAGGCTTGGCCGCGACGGGGCCGTCCTTTGGCGCGCCATTGCCGGAAACGGGAGCCGCCGCGACCGGCGAGACCATCGCCATCAGCACCGGCGCGACCTCGTTGGCGCCGCGAGCGCGCGGCAGGCGGTCGAGCGAGGCGAGTTGGCGCTCGCTTTCAAGATACTGGCCCGCGCCGGGAGCCGAGTAACCGAAGGTGTCGGCGTTCCACTGCTCAAGCTGGCGCATCGAAGCCCGCACCGCGAGTTCGGATTCGAGATAGCGGATATTGTCGCGCGTCCTGTCGATCTGTTTTTCGATGCGCGTCAGCTCGCTGCGCGTCGCCGCGACTTTCAGCGACACGGGGTAGAGCATCATCGCGAAGATGAGCACGAGCAGAACCAGGCCGATCCCCTGGAGCTTGCGGGCCGCCATCAGCATGACATTGCCTCCTTCCCTGAATTTTCCCGGGTCGAATGCGCCGGAGCGGAGGTCCGGATCGCACTGCGCAGCGTCGCCGAACGGGCGCGCGGGTTGCGCGCCTCTTCGGCCTTGCCCGGACGCACCTTGCGCGCCGGAGTTTCGAAAGTTGCGGCCCGCGCCAGAGGGGTAGGCGCGGGCCGGTGACGCGAACCGGCGGCATCGCCACCGCTCCGTTCGCGCAGGAAGTTCTTCACGATACGGTCCTCGGTGCTGTGAAAGCTGACCACCGCGAGCCGGCCGCCGGGACGGAGCAGCCGTTCGGCGGCGTTGAGCCCCGCCATCAGTTCATCGAGTTCGGCATTGATGTGGATACGGATCGCCTGAAAGCTTTTCGTCGACGGATCCTTCGGCGCGCCCGGCGGGTGACGCAGCGCCTTGCGTATCACCATCGCCAGTTCGGCGGTGCGGCTCAGCGGCCGGGCGGCGACGATCGCGCGGGCGACGCGGCGCGACTGCCGTTCGTCGCCATAGTGGAAAAGGACGTCGGCGATCACATGTTCGTCGGCGCTGTTCAACCAGTCGGCGGCACTTTCGCCCTCCTGCCCCATACGCATGTCGAGCGGGCCGTCCTTCTGGAAGGAAAAACCGCGCTCGCCCCGGTCGATCTGCATCGACGAAACGCCGATGTCGAAGGTGATTCCGTCGACCGCATCGATGCCGCGTTCGGCAAGCAGCCGGTCGATTTCGCCGAAGCGGCCATGGATCAGCGTCAGCTTGCCGCCCGCTTCCTCGACCAGCGCCTGCCCTTCGGCAATCGCATCGGGGTCGCGGTCGCAGGCGATGACGTCGGCGCCCGCAGCGAGCATCGCACGGGTATAGCCGCCGGCGCCAAAGGTCGCGTCGACATGACGCTCGCCGGGGACAATGGCGAGCGCGGCCAGCACTTCATCGCGGAGGACGGGATCGTGGCGCGGGTCGCGGGGGAGAAGGCCGGTCATTTGCGCCCCTTCCCTTTGGTCGCGTCCCACGACGCCGCGAGGCGCTGAAGCACCGGATCGGCCTCGGCGCATTCGGCCAGGGTCGGCAACCACCAGATTTCAAGCCGGCGACCCGATCCCACAAACGCCGTCGCGCCCGCATCGCCGACGCGGTCGCGGTGGATGAAGCTGGGAAGGAAGCGACCGCTGTCGTCGAGCGTATAGGGCTCGGTATAGCTGAAGCGCTTCTTGAACTCGGCATCTTCGTCGAAGTCGATATTGCGCAGCCGCGCGGTTTCGCGGTCGCGCTCGATCTCGCCGTTCAGTCGGTCATACTGGTCCTGGCCATAGGCCACGAGACAGGGCAGCTTTTCGTGAAAGCCGACCCAAAGCACGCGCTGGCCATCCGCAATGAGGGGCACATTGTTGCGGAACTGAGAGGGAACGGCGATGCGTCCCTTGCCATCGATCGCGGCAAAACTGGTGCCTGCATACTGGCCGGGCGTCACAATCGCCATCGCTCTGCCCCCCGTATCACGCCACCGGGCAAAACTTCCCCGTCCCCGGAATCGCAGGATTCCAGCTCATTCGGCACAGGTGGAGAATGCCCCTCTCCGATTCCTGAGTATCAACTATAGATCGGGGTGGAAAGGGGTATTTTAGGGTGAAATAGGGAATCCGACCCCCATTTATCGCAAAACGCGCATGTAATTGGGTAAATACCCGTCCCACGGTGCCAGCGGCGAGCGAATGCAGCAGGTCCATCGGGGCGAATTGGGGCGCAAACGCCGACTCAGGTGGTGCGGGTGCGAATCCAGAGCGGATGCAGCAGGCCGCGTCCGGCGCCGGACCAAAGACGCGCGGAAAGCCATTCCATCGTGTCCGACCGCCGCAGATGATCGGCATCGGGGACGGCCGGCTGCCAGAGCGGCGCAAAGAGCAGGTCGGCGTCGCCCACGAGCCACACCTCACCCTCGCCTATCGCGCAACGCGCAACGCGCCGGTCGGCGTAAGCGCGGCAATCGGGCGGCAGGCGGTCGAAGCGCCCGGCACTGAAGAGGCGAAGCCGCGCACCGTCGATGTCGGCGGGCAGCACCGCGCGCTCGCCGGGCGGTGCGGCGCCAAGCGTTACACCCCAATGGGCGAGAAGCGGCGTCAGCAGGCTTGTAACCGGCGCGTTGCGCGGATCGCCAAGCGGATAGCGCGCCGGCCAGCCCGAGAGCGCGTCGGCCAGAACCACCGCGCGCCCCCCGCCGCGCACAAAGGCATCGATTGCCACCAGCTCCTGTGGCGCCAGCGCGCGCGGGTGCGCGATCAGCAGCGCGCCGCCCGGCTGGGGCACATGGTCGACGAGGCTGTCAACGAGCGACACGGGGCCCACCGACGCCAGCCGCGCGAGGGCCGGATCGTCATTGGTTCCTTCGGCAATCATCGCGGCGATGTCGCGGCTGGCCGACCAACGCAGCGGCAGGCCGGTGAGCATCGTGACGGCGGGCGCGTCCGCCGGCGCGGCGGCCGGTCGGTAGAGGATGGCGAGGCCAGCATGCCCCGCAGCAACCCAGCAGGCGACCAAAGCCAACCCCGCCAGCCATCGCATGAGCCTGAACCGCGCGCGCCATTGCAAGAGCATATCCGCGAGCCAGGCGGCGATGCCGCCCGCGAAAATGTTGATGAGCGGTTGAAGCCACCCCGTCGACCCCGCGAGGACGAGTGCGAGCAAAGCCTGCACGATCGCCATAAGCGCAAGGCTTAGAAGGTAAGTGCGAAGGCGATCCGATGCGGGCTCGCGGCGCTGCCACCACGCGAGCAGCAACATCGGCAGCATGAGCACTGGGACGGCCAGCGCCGGATCGATACGGCCAAGCAACGCCTGTCCGCCCGCGACCCACGTCAGCGAAGCGATTCCCACGGTCGTTACAAAAGCGCGCAGCCACGGCCCGCGCGACGCCGCGGTCACTGCTTGGTCTGGCGCGCGCGCTGAAGTGCGGGGTCGGGTTCGAGGTCGGGAACGCTCGACGAAGAAGGCGCCGCCTGCGGCACCTTCACAGACGTCGCCGCATTTTCATCCTTTGCCGATGGCTGGACCGCCTGAACCCCCAGTTCCTCAAGGGGCGCACCGCTGTTTTTCTGTTCGTCGCCAAGCATCTTCATCTCGGCGGTCGCGGTCGTATCTCCGGCGTTGCTGTCTCGCGCGCGCTCGCCGATAAGCCCCGCCATACCGACGAGCAGGAGCACCGTGAGCACCCCGGCGATGCCGATCTGTACGCGCCGCATGGTATCGTTGACCGGTGCCGTCGCGGTCGGCGGCGGCGGTGCTTTGGGGGGCGCATTATTGTCGATCCGCATGTCCCTCACGCCGTTGCCTCCAGGCCTTTGCTCGCCAGCCATTCGGGGTTGTAGAGTGTCGAAAGATATCGAAACCCGCTGTCGCAGAGGATGGTTGCAATCCGCTTGCCCGGACCCAGTTGCCGCGCGAGCGCCATCGCTCCGGCGACATTGATTCCCGACGACAGACCGAGGCACAGTCCCTCTTTGTCGAGCAAGGCGCGGACCACGGCGAGGCCCTCCGCGTCCGAAATGCGGAATTGGGTGTCGATCGGCGCGCCATCGAGATTGGCGGTAATGCGGTTCTGGCCGATCCCCTCGGCAACGCTCGTGCCTTCGGCCTTCAGTTCGCCGCACTGATAATAATTATAGAGCCCGGCGCCGTGCGGATCGGTGAGCGCGATGACAATGTCGGAATTGTGCGCCTTCAGGCCCAGTCCGGTGCCCGCAATCGTGCCGCCCGTCCCCGCGGCGCAGGTGAAGCCGTCGATGCGGCCGTCCATCTGCTCCCAAATCTCTTCGGCGGTGCCGAAGATGTGCGATTTGCGGTTGGCGATATTGTCGAACTGGTTGGCCCAGATCGCATTTTCGGTTTCCTCGGCGATGCGACGCGAGGTGTGGACGAAATGGCCGGGGTTCGCAAAGGGCGCCGGCGGGACCAGCACCAGCTCCGCGCCAAGTGCGCGAATCGTTGCCATTTTTTCGGCGCTCTGGTTGTCGGGCATGACGATGATCGTTTTGTAGCCGAGCGCGTTGGCGACGAGAGCGAGGCCGATGCCGGTGTTGCCCGCGGTCCCCTCGACGATCGTACCGCCGGGACGCAAGCTCCCGTTCGCTTCGGCATCGCGGACGATATAGAGCGCGGCGCGGTCCTTCACCGATCCCCCGGGGTTGGCATATTCGCATTTGCCCCAGATTTCGCAGCCGGTGGCTTCGCTCGGCCCCTTGAGCAGCACCAGTGGGGTATTGCCGATAAGGTCGAGGCTGTTTGCAGCAATAGTCATGCGCATGATCTAGGGCGGCGGCCCCGCCCCTGCAAGACAGCTTCGCTTGATCCGCCGATCATCGGCGTTTGTCGACTAACGGCCGCCCGCGTCCGACGAACGACAGCATCGGCCCGCTCTGGGGGTTGTCATTGTAACAGTATATCATTACTGCCGCGCCAACAGGTCGCCATAGAACAGGACTCTCCCCTTATGCGTTTGCTTTGCTCCGCCGGTTTCACTTTTGCCATCTTTCTTGCCGCCCCCGCTTATGCGCAGGACCGCGCCGCCGCGGGCAGCGACGACGATGTGCACACCGGCGAGCCGATCGTCGTCACCGCGCCCTATGTCCGCAGCCTCGACATCCTGGGCAATGTATCGGTGCTCGAAGGCGACGAGCTGGCGCGCGACATCCGCGGGCAGATCGGCGACACGCTGACGCGCCAACCCGGCGTATCGGCCACCAGCTTCTCCCCGGGCGCATCACGCCCCGTTCTTCGCGGCTTTTCGGGCGAGCGCGTACGCATCCTGACCGACGGTATCGGATCGATCGACGCTTCGAATACCTCCGCCGACCATGCTGTGACGATTGACCCGCTGACCGTCGAGCGCGTCGAAATCCTGCGCGGTCCCGCAGTGCTGCTGTTCGGCAGCCAGGCGATCGGCGGCGCGGTCAACCTGTTCGACCGCCGCATTCCGCGGAAAGTACCTTCGGACCATGTCCATATCGACGCGATCGGGGGCTATGCGACAGCGGCCAACGACCGCAATATCGGTAGTTCGATCGACGTCGCGCTGAGCCCGCAGATCGTCGCGCACCTCGACGGTAGCTGGCGCAAGGCGGGTGACACGCGCAGCGGCGGTTTTGTCTATGCCCCCGATATTCGCGGCGACCTGCTCCACCTTGCCGAGCATGAGGTCGAGGACGGGCATCCGGAAGAAGCGGCAGAACTGACCGCACAAGCGGGCAAGCGCGGCAAGATCGACAACACGCAAAGCGAGACCTGGACTGCGGGCGCGGGCCTGTCACTGATCAACGACGGCGGCCAGCTCGGCATTTCGATCGGCTATTTCGACACCAACTATGGCGTGCCCGACCGGCCGAACACCGCGCATGACCATGGCGGCGAAGAAGAAGAGGGTGGCCACGACCATGGCGAAGCCCCCGTCACCATCGGCATGAAGCAATGGCGCGCCGACGTGCGCGGCGAGGTCGAGCTGGGTGACGGTTTCTTCGACAAGCTGCGCATCCGCGCTGGCTTTGCCGATTACAAGCACACCGAATTCGAGGGTGACGAGATCGGCACCGTCTTCACCAATCAGGGTGTCGAAGGCCGCATCGAACTGGCGCAGAACGATCGTGGTGGCTGGCGCGGCGCGAGCGGCGTGCAGTACAGCCACCGCGACTTCAACGCGATCGGCGCCGAGGCGTTCGTGCCGCGCAACCTGACCGACCAGTTCGCGCTGTTCACGCTCCAGGAATATACGATGGGTCCGCTTGGGCTCGAAGCTGCGGCACGCTATGAAAAGACCAATGTGCGCGCGCAGACGGTCGGCTTCGACCGCAGTTTCGACAGCTTCTCGGGCGCGTTCGGTGCGTCCTATGATCTGTTCGACGGCGCGAAATTCGGAGTCTCGGTATCGCGCGCGATCCGCGCACCGTCGGCCGAGGAACTGCTGTCAAACGGTCCGCACATCGCAACGCAAAGCTTCGAGCTGGGCAACCCGAATTTGAAGCGCGAGTCCAACTGGGGCGCCGAAGCCTCGTTCAAGCTCAAGACCGATGCCTTTAACCTCAGCCTCACCGGCTATTCAAACTGGTTCGACAATTTCATCTATTCGGCCGCAACCGGCGCAGAAGAGGATGAATTGCCCGTGTTCCAATATTTCCAGCGCGATGCACGCGTCTATGGCTTCGAAGCCGAGGCGAGCGCGCGGCTGGCGCAGATCGGCGGGTTCAACATCGTCGGCGATGTGATCGCCGACATGACGCGCGCGAAGATCAAAAACGCAGGGCTCGACCGCAACGTGCCACGCATCCCCGCGCTCCGCGTACTGGGTGGGCTAGAGGCGCAGGGCGAGCGTATCGACGCCCGCGCCGAGGTCGAATGGACCGACGACCAGACCCGCGTCGCGCAGTTCGAAACGCCGACCAAGGGCTTCACGCTGGTGAACGCGTCGATCAGCTGGCGACCGCTTCCCGACACGAAAAATCTGACGCTCAGCCTGTCGGCGAACAATATCTTCGACGTCGAAGCGCGGCGCCACGCCAGCTTTACCAAGGATTATGTGCCGCTGGCTGGCCGCGACTTCCGTCTTACCGCCCGGGCGAGCTTCTGACCCCTCTCTTCGCTCGTCCCGCGGAGCCGGGGCCGGTTTGACCGGCTCCGGCTCCATCGCGGATCAGAAGGGAAGAAGTTTGCGCTTGTTCCAGTAGATCGAGGTGGCGGCCGCATAGGCGCCGACCTTTTCCCATGCCGCGCTGTCCACCTTTTCGATGTCGACGCCGCTTTCAATATAGGCCTGAACGATCGCCATGATCTGATCCTCGCTCATGTCGGCCGACAGGTCGGGATTCGCCCCGCCGGCGCCGAAGTCGAGGGCCTTGTCGACGATCGTGCTGGACAAGCCCAGCTTCGCGATATCGCCGATCAGCCATTCGCGCGAAATGCGCGCGAGACTGTAATCGAAATAACTGCCCTTCTGCTCGGCGGTGATACCATGGCGCGTGACGCAACCATCGGTAATCGTCGCGAGCTGCTTGAACAGGACATCGCGCGACGCTTCATCGCCGCCGCCCGCCATCGAGTTGCCGATCGATTCCTTCACATCTGGCGCGACCGAAGAAACGACGCAATCGAACTTCGCGCCTTCCTGGGCCGAAACGGCGCCCGGCAGCCCTGCCCATGCAAGCACGACGCCCGCCATCAAACCCTTATGCATCGACGAATCCTTCCGCCCTTGAGGTGCGACCCATCAGGACAGCATGGCCATCCCTCCGTTCACATGCAACGTCTGGCCCGTGACATATCCCGCCTCTTTCGACGCGAGATAGACGACGGCGGCAGCGATATCGCTGCCCTCGCCCATCCGGCCTGCCGGGATGCGCTGGTTGAGCGCTTCCTTCTGCGCGTCGGGCAGATCGTCGGTCATCGCGGTGGCGATGAAGCCCGGCGCGACGCAGTTGGCGGTCACGCCGCGGCTCGCAAGCTCCTGCGCCAGCGCCTTGGTCATGCCGGTAACGCCCGCCTTTGACGCCGCATAATTGGCCTGCCCCGGGTTGCCCGTCGCTCCAACGACGCTGGTGATCGAGATGATGCGGCCGAAACGCGCCTTCATCATCGGCTTGGCGGCAGCGCGCGCGAGGCGGAAATTGGCCTCGAGATTGATGCGGATGACGTCCATCCACTCCTCGTCCTTCATCCGCATGATCAGATTGTCGCGCGTCACCCCGGCGTTGTTGACGAGGATATCGAGCTTGCCGAGCGCCTCGACCGCCGACGGAACAAGCGCGTCGACCGCAGCGGCATCGCCCAGATTGCAGGGCAACGCGACATGGTCGCCGCCGAGGCTATCGCGAAAGGCGTTCAGCTTGTCGGCATTCGAACCCGATACCGCAAGCCGGGCGCCCTGCGCCGCGAGCGCCTGTGCGATGGCCGAGCCGATGCCGCCCGAAGCGCCGGTAACGAGAGCGGTCATGCCGGTGAGGTCGAACATATTGGGTCTCCTGAAATCTGAAACTTAAAGCGTTTTGAGCAGAGCTTCGATGTCGTCCATCGAAATCACGCTGACTATCTCGACTTCGCCACTTGCGCTGCGCTTGACCATTGGACCGAGAACCTTGCCGCCGAATTCCACGAAATTCGTGACGCCGATGCCTTCCATTGCGCCGACGCTCTCGCGCCAGCGGACGCGGCCGGTGACTTGCTGGACGAGCAGATCGCGGATCGTGTCGGGGTCGCTCACCGGGCTGGCGGTGACGTTGGCGACGACCGGCACGAGCGGCGCGACAGGCGGATTGGCGCCCAGCGCTTCAGCCATCGCGTCGGCGGCGGGCTGCATCAGCGGGCAGTGGAAGGGCGCCGAAACCGGGAGCAACACGCCGCGCTTGATGCCATAATCCTTGACCAGTGCGACGGCGCGCTCGACCGCGCCCTTATGGCCCGAGATCACGACTTGCGAGGGGTCATTGTCGTTTGCGACGGTACAGATTTCGCCTTCGGCTGCGGCATCGGCAAGCTTTTGCGCGGTGCCGATATCGGCGCCGAGCAACGCCGCCATCGCGCCGATGCCGACGGGCACCGCCGCCTGCATGGCCTGTCCGCGCGTTTTCAAAAGGCGCGCGGTGGTGGCAAGGTCGAACGCGCCAGCGGCGCAGAGCGCGCTATATTCGCCGAGGCTGTGGCCCGCGACATAATCGGCCTTGGCCGACAGCGTCACGCCGCCTTCCTTTTCCAGCACGCGCAGCGTGGCGATCGCGTTCGCCATGATCGCAGGCTGGGCGTTTTCGGTCAGCGTCAGCTGATCCTCGGGGCCTTCGCTCATCAACTGGAACAGCTTCTGGCCGAGCGCGTCGTCGACCTCCTGAAACACTTCGCGCGCGACCGGCGATGCGTCGGACAGAGCCTTGCCCATGCCGACGGCCTGACTGCCCTGACCCGGAAAAATAAATGCGCGCATGATGCGTCCCTTCGCATGTTTTTGAATGGGCCCGCGCCTATTCCTTCACCCCGCGCGATGCAAGCCGAAGGGCACGACCTTGTTGTCCGCATCATGCCCGATGTCGGCGCGACCGAGCCACGGGATGCCGGTGCGTGCGCACCACCCCTGTGCAATTTCTTCCACTTCCATGCCGAAGGGACGGTCGTTTTCGCGAATATCGCTGACGCGCCCCAACCGAAGCCCGGCCAGCCCGCGCGGCCCCAGACAGGTCGCGACATGGAAGAAGGCGCGGTCGAAGGCGTAAAGATATTCGCTCACCTCTTCCACGAGCAGGACGTGGCCAGCGAGGTCGGGTTCGAGCGGGGTGCCGAGCAACATCGACAGCGTCATCAGGTTGAAAGCTGCATGGCGCGCGCCATGCTGCAATCCCGGCTCGCAGGCAGCCGGATCGCGCGCGACGAGCCAGTCGAGCGCACGCAGCACCGTCGCGTCGCCGCCGTCGCGGCGGATGTCCGCGACCATCGGCCCGTGCGCGACATGATCGAACCCGTCGCGATACAGCGCGCCGAGTAAATTGCCTTG
Organism: Sphingopyxis sp. Soil_C_28; assembly: GCF_057657055.1. Taxonomy (NCBI): domain Bacteria; kingdom Pseudomonadati; phylum Pseudomonadota; class Alphaproteobacteria; order Sphingomonadales; family Sphingopyxidaceae; genus Sphingopyxis; species Sphingopyxis sp. Soil_C_28. Next base: position 113,472 of record NZ_JBDGJE010000001.1, on the reverse strand, counting down.
GTCCGAATAACCTAGGAATGCCTTGCGCCGCGCGACGTCGGTCATCGCCGCAACCGCATCCTCGGCGATCCGGCATGCGCCATAACCGCCGCGCGCGAACCAGATCGCGTCGATATCGGGGCGGTTCGCCATTTCGACCAAGGCTGCGAAGCGATGGCCGTCCTCGCCCGCGAAATGCCCGTGGGTCGCGAAGCATTGCGGGTCGAAGACGAGGTCGACGTCGGGGTAGCCGAGGCTGGCGAGCGCGCGCACCGCCTCGGCATCGTCGGGCAAAATGGGAGTCGATGGAGCGACGATTCCGATGCGCATGAACTGGCTGATTCCTCGATCCGCTCGACACGAGCGGTTATTGCGGCGGGTGCGGTTGCAAACCCTTCGCCAAGGCCATATCGCGCCGCGATGGCCGAAAACAAATCCTATTTCTTCTGCGGCATCGGCGGGTCGGGCATGTTGCCGCTCGCGATGATCGTCGCGGCGCGTGGCGCCGCTGTCTCGGGATCGGACCGCAGCCGCGATCAGGGCCGCACGCCCGAAAAATTCGCATGGCTCGAAAGCCAGGGGATCGTTTTCTATCCACAGGATGGCAGCGGGCCGCGGGCGGGCCAGATTCTCGTCGCCTCGGCGGCGATCGAAGACAGCGTTCCCGATATCGCCGCCGCCAATGCGCTCGGCCTCGCGCGCATGACGCGCGCCGACCTGAATGCCGCCCTGTTCAACGCCGCCGACAGCGCGATTGGCATTGGCGGGACGAGCGGCAAGTCGACCGTCACCGGGATGATCGGCTGGATACTAGAAAGCGCAGACGCAAGGCCGACGGTGATGAACGGCGCGGTGATGCGCAATTTTTCGGGCGACGACAGGCCTTTTGCCAGCGCGCTCGTGGGCGATGCCGCCATTTACGTGAGCGAGGTCGACGAAAGCGACGGTTCGATCGCACTCTATCGCCCCGACGTTGCGGTCGTCACCAACATCAGCCTCGATCACAAGAGCCTGACCGAACTGCACCAGCTGTTCGGCGATTTTGCGGCGAAAGCACGCGTCGCGGTGATCAATGCCGACGACGCCGAATCCGCGCCGCTGCTTGCCGGTGGCAATGTCGTCACCTTCGGCTTCGGCAAAGCCGCCGCCGTTCATGGCAGCGATTTCGAGGCGCTGCCCGACGGCTGCCGCTTTGCAGCGCATATCGACGGTTATCGGTACGAGGTCCGCCTTCGTATGCCAGGACGCCATAATGCCGCCAACGCCCTCGCGGCGATCGCCGCCGCACGGGCGGTCGAGATTCCGATAGCCGAGGCTGTCAAATCGCTGGCCAGTTTCGCGGGATTGGCGCGGCGCTACGAGGTGCTGGGCCAAGCGGGCGACATTACCGTCATCGACGATTTCGCGCACAACCCGGACAAGGTCGCCGCCACGCTTGCTGCCGTCGCCGAACTCCCGGGCCGCGCTTTGCTCTTCTTTCAGCCGCACGGCTATGGCCCGCTGCGTCAGATGGGCAAGGAACTCGCCGCGAGCTTTGCGGCGGGCATGCGCCACGATGACAAACTCTTCGTTTGCGACCCGGTTTATTTCGGCGGCACCGTCGACCGCAGCATCGGCAGCGAGGCGCTCGTCGCCGATATCGTCGCGGGCGGCGCCGATGCCGTGCACCTCACCACCCGCGCGGCATGCGGCGCGGCGATGCTCGATGACGCCCGCTCCGGCGACCGCATTCTCATCCTCGGCGCGCGCGACGACACGCTCACCGAATTCGGGCGCGAACTGCTGGAAAAGCTGGCCGTCCGCGCTTGATTTCTCCCCGCGAATCTGTATAGGCCGCCGCATCGGGGCGAGGCTCTTATGCCATCGCCCCGTTTGCTTTGCACAATTCGCAGGGCAGAGACGACAGCCGGAGGGGTTTCGCGATTGGCGCGGGACCAGCGATCGGCCAAATCGAAGGAAGCGCACCATGCCGTTTTACGAGCATGTTTTTATCGCGCGTCAGGACCTGAGCCAAGCTCAGGTTGACGCGCTGGCGGAAACCGTCACCAACGTCATCGGCGAATATAAGGGCACGGTTCACAAGACCGAGACCTGGGGCCTGAAGCAGCTCGCCTACAAGATCCAGAAGAACCGCAAGGGTCATTATGTGATGTTGTCGGCTGAAGTCGCAGGCGAAGCCATTGCAGAGATCGAGCGTCAGGCTGCGATCAACGAAGATATCATCCGCTGGCTCACCATCAAGGTCGACGAACTCGAAAAGGGTCCGTCGGTCATGATGCGCAAGCAGGAACGTCGTGGCGGCCGTGGCGGTCGTGACCGCGACGGCGAAGAATAAGGATAAAGATCATGGCACGACCCTTTTTCCGCCGCCGCAAGACCTGCCCCTTCACTGCGAAGGACGCACCGGTCATCGATTACAAGGACGTCCGCCTGCTCCAGGGTTACCTGTCGGAGCGTGGCAAGATCGTCCCGTCGCGGATCACCGCGGTGTCCACCAAGAAGCAGCGTGAGCTGGCGAAAGCGATCAAGCGCTCGCGCCACATCGGCCTGCTCCCCTACATTGTGAAGTAAGGAGGGCTGGTCCGATGGAAATCATCCTGCTCGAACGCATCGAGAAACTCGGCGGCATCGGCGATGTCGTCAACGTCAAGAACGGCTTTGCCCGCAACTTCCTGTTGCCCAACAACAAGGCGCTGCGCGCGAACGACGCCAACCGCAAGCTGTTCGAAGCGAACCGCGGCAAGATCGAGGCCGATAACGCCGAACGTCGTACCGACGCCGAAGGCCGCGCCAGCGGCATCAACGGCAAGCAGATCGTCCTGATCCGTCAGGCATCGAACACCGGCCAGCTTTATGGTTCGGTTTCGGTCCGTGACATCGTCGATGCGCTGGCCGAAGACGGCATCGAAGGCATCGGCAAGTCGATGGTCGAACTCGAACGCCCGATCAAGGCGCTCGGCCTGGTCGACGTCAAGGTCAAGCTGCACCCTGAAGTCATCGTGACTGTGGGCGTCAACGTCGCGCGTTCGCCCGACGAAGCCGAAATGCAGAAGCAGGGCATCGACGTTATCGCGGCGATGTTCGAGGAAGAACAGGCTGAAGCGGTTGCGACGGCTCTGGAACCCGACAGCGAAGACGAATTCGAAGACGCAACGCCGCCTTCGGAAATCGCTCCCGAAGCTGCTGCGGACGAAGCCGAAGAAGAAGCTTAAGCTTCCTCCGGCGAAAGCCTTTTGAAAAGGGCCGCGTTTCCGCAAGGGAGCGCGGCCCTTTTCTTATGCGTCGCGCTTTCCTATGGCGGCGAGGATGGCCGACGATCCCTTCCAGCGCCGCTTTGCCGCCGATGCCAGCCTGCTGCCGCATATGGCGGACCTTGCCAACGACCGGGTACTGATCGCGCTGGTCAGCGAGGCCGATTATCGCGCCGCGAGTTTCCTCGACCAACGACTGCTGACCGATCGCATCGGGCGCGAGTGGATGGCGTGGGATGCGCTGCCCGACCTTGGCGCAGCGGCGTGCTTCCCCCATTTCATCTTTCACATCGGGCATGTCGGCTCGACACTCGTGTCGCGCCTGCTCGCCGAGGTGGGCGATATCTTGCCGCTGCGCGAACCGATGTTGCTCCGCACGCTGGCACAGGTCGCCGAGCGGGTTGAACGGCCGGAATCGGTCTGGTCGCCTGCGCTCTATCGGCAGCGGATGGCACAAACGCTCGGCTGGCTGGGACGCGGGTTCGGCCCTGAGCAGAACGCAATGGTGAAGGCGTCGAGCGTCATCACCGCGATCGCCGACGACCTGATCCGAACCGATGGCCGCGCGCTGTTTCTCCATATCCCCCTGCCCCGCTATATCGAGACGATCCTGGCGGGCGAGGCGTCGATGGCTGAGACGCTGGCGCAGGCGCCAGCGCGTATGGCGCGGCTTGCCGCCCTGCTTCCCGATTTCCCCTTCGCATTGTGGCAGCTGCCGCCCGCGACGCGCATCGCGATGAGCTGGCTCTGCGAGATGACGACCGCGCAGCGGACCTTGCCAGCCGCCGATCCGCGGCACCTGTGGGTCGATTTCGAACGCGTGTTGGCCGACCCTTCGGCCGCACTCGCCGCGCAGTGCGCGCATTTCGGCCTCTCCATCGATACGGCAAGGATCGATACCGCGCTCGCCGGCCCCGTCATGCGCCAATATTCGAAGGCGCCCGAGCATGGCTACAGCCCCGACCTGCGCCGCGAATTGCAGGCGCAGGCAGCCGCCGAACACGCCCCCGCCATTGCCGAAGCGATCGCGTGGGTTGAAGCGCTCGCCACGCGCTATACAAGCCTCGGCGACCTGCCGATCCACGGCGACCAGGAAAGCGCATAATGTTCAAGCTCGTCCAGCTGCTCGATACCAATGCCGTTCGCGCGCTACGCGAGATTGCCGTCAGCGGCACCTTCGTCGATGGAAAGATCAGCAACCCGCATTCGAAGGTGAAGAACAACCTCCAGCTTCATGATGCGGGTGCCTATGAACGCTCGTCGAAAATCCTGCTCGATGCGATGGTGCAGAATCCCGATTTCATGGCGTTTTCCTTCCCGGCGCGCATCGCACCGCCGCTGCTGACGCGCTACTCGCCCGGCATGCATTATGGGCTGCACCCCGACGCCGCCTATATCCCCCTTCCCGACGGCCAGCTGCGCACCGACGTCAGCTGCACCGTCTTCCTGACCGATCCGGCGGACTATGACGGCGGCGCGCTGCATGTGCAGCTCGGCAATGCCGACCTGCGTTTCAAGGAAGCGCCCGGCGTCGCGGTCGTCTATCCATCGCACACGCTGCACGAGGTCGAGCCGGTGACGCGCGGCGAGCGGCTTGTCGCGATCACCTTCATCCAGAGCCTGATCCCCGATGTCGCGCACCGAAATCTGATGTACGAATTGAACGAAGTCGCGGCGCTTGAGGGCGGCAAGATGGATCCCGCGAATTTCACGCGGCTTCAGGCGGTCCAGTATCAGCTGCTGCGGATGTGGCGGCGCTGAGGCCGCCCACCCTCAATAGCCCATCAGGCTCAGCACTTCCTTGCGGCTGCGCTGATCGTCGAGGAAGCAGCCGAGCAGCCGGCTCGTCACCATCCCGACGCCCGGCGTACGCACCCCGCGCCCGGTCATGCAGCCATGCTGCGCATCGATCACGACCGCCACGCCATGCGGGTGGAGATTATCCCAGATGCAGCGCGCGACGTCGGCGGTCAGCCGTTCCTGCACCTGCAGCCGCCGTGCATAGCCGTTGAGCACGCGCGCAAGCTTCGAGATGCCGACGACGCGGTCGCGCGGCAGATAGGCGATCGACGCCTTGCCCGTGATCGGCGCCATATGATGTTCGCAATGCGACTGGAACGGAATGTCGCGGAGCAGCACGATCTCGTCATAACCGCCAACCTCTTCGAAGGTGCGCGACAGATGGATCGCCGGATCGTCGGCATAGCCCGAGCAATATTCCTTCCACGCACGCGCGACGCGGCGCGGCGTGTCGAGCAGCCCTTCGCGCGCCGGATCGTCACCCGCCCATTCGATCAGCGTCCGCACGGCGTCCGCGACATGGTCCGGAACGACCACCTTGCCGTCGGGTCCCAACTCGGTCCTGTTGTCGCTCATCGCCCTGCTTTCACTGTTGCCATCATGTCGCACATTTCGGCGTCAATGACTCGATAAGCAAGGGCCGGACAAGAAGAATTTATGCCCTCCGACGAAGTTTACGTTGCGGAAATCAGGCTTTTTGCTTGTTCGGAGACGCGCGGTTTCGCGTCCTTTTTTAGGCCAAACAAGTGACTTGACGCTCGCGTCAACTCGGCGCACCTTTGCGGCATACAGAACTCGCTCAAGCGGGTCGTATTCCGGAGAGGCCGGCGTTTTCCCCGATGCCGGTGGGAGAGGACGATGACCAGCACAGCTGGCAAGTGGGATACTCACAGGCACCGGGCCGTTTTGGCCGGATGCCTTTTGCCATGTCTGGTCGTTTCCCCTCCCCTTACCAATTTTTGATTTGGGCGATCCCGCATCTGCGGGTTCGAAAAAGGGAGGCTATAGATGAAGTTCAAGGCACTGATCGGAACCTCGATCCTTGCAATGGCGGTGGCGACACCGGCCTTTGCGCAGGACGCGGCAGATGAAGTGGAACGCGATGCTTTTGGCGGCGAAATCGTCGTCACCGCGCAGCGCCAGTCGGAACGTCTGCAAGACGTGCCGATCGCGGTCAGCGCCTTCTCGACCGAGGCTCTCGAAGCGCAGCAGATCAAGACGCCGTCGGATCTTCAACTGACACTGCCCAACGTCACTTTCACCAAGACCAATTTCACCGGCGCCAGCTTTACCATTCGCGGCATCGGCGACCTTTGCGTCGGCACGACCTGCGACAGCGCGACCGCAATTCACCTCAACGGCGACCCGCTGTTTTCGACCCGCCTGTTCGAAACCGAATTCTATGACCTTGAACGCGTCGAAGTGCTGCGCGGGCCGCAAGGCACGCTGTTTGGTCGCAACGCGACGTCGGGCGTGGTCAACGTCATCACTGCCAAGCCCAAATTGGGGGCGTTCGAAGCTGCCGCCGAAGCCGAATATGGAAATTATGAGTCCATGAAGGGCAAAGCGATGGTAAATATTCCCATCGGCGACACCATGGCCTTCCGCGTCGCGGGCATCTACCTGAACCGCGACGGCTATACGAAGAACGCCTTCCTCAACACCCGTATCGACGACCGCGACCTCTATTCGGTTCGCGGTTCGCTGCGTTGGGAGCCGACGCCCGACACCACGATCGACCTGCTGGCGTCCTATTTCCACGAGAAAGACAAACGCACGCGTATTCAGAAACAGCTGTGCCAGCGCGACCCGACCGGCATTCTCGGCTGCTTGAACAGCCGCCTCGACAATTCGCCGTTCAACGGCAATGCCACCTTTACCGCGGCGCTGACGTCCAAAGAATTTCTGGCAATCCGCGGCATTCCCAATGGCACGGTGACTCCGACAAACCCGGCTGGTCTCGATTTCTCGCTGGGCAGCCTCTACGGCCCCGATGTCTATGCCAACACGACGATCCCGGGCGATCCGCGAACGGTCAACACGGCCTACACGCCGAGCTACTTCACCAGCGAATTGACGCTGCAGGCGCAGATCGAGCATAATTTCGGCCCGGTGTCGCTGCAGGTTTCCGGCCAATATCAGAAGGTGAAGCTCGACGCGTCGCAGGACTATAACAGCAACGTCGGCAACCGCGCGCTCTATGGCACCGGCCTGGCGAACCTGCAGGCGGCCGCGAGCGGAGCCTTCGGGCCCGGGCTTCAAGCCTATTTTGCCCCGGTCGCTGCTGCGATCATCCCCAATGGACCGAACGGGCAGCTTTGCACGTCGCTGGCGGAAGAAACGGGCTATGGCAGCTTCGGCGGCAACAAGATCTGTAGCGACCAGTCGCTGCAGTTCGACAGGTCGAACCAGTATAACAGCAGCTGGTCGGTTGAAGGCATATTGTCGAGCGACCTCGACGGGCCGTTCAACTTCTTGGTCGGCGGCATCTATGCCGATTATCACCTGACCGAGAACAGCTATTATGTGAACGCCTTCCCAATCGATTATCTGGCCGGGGTGCTCGGCGCTTTCACCGCAGCTGGGGGAGCGCTGCCCCCGTCGTTCCTGGCGACGCCTTTCTTTCGCAACAACACTGACGACCTGAAAATCAAATCATACGGCCTGTTCGGCGAAGCCTATTTCGAGTTCAGCGACCGGCTGAAACTGACTGCTGGCCTTCGCTACAACAACGACAAGAAGACCGTTATCGCACGGTCTACGCTTGCCGCTTTCCTTGCTCCCCACGGCGGAAGTGGAACGGTATTTGACTCGCCCTTCGTCGGATCGTTTGACGCCGATCCCGGCACACCGGGCAATCAGCTTTTTCAACAGCGCACCGTCAAGTTCAACAAGCTGACCGGCCGCGCCGTGCTGGACTTCAAGGTCACCGACGACAACCTGATCTACGCCTCTTACTCGCGTGGTTACAAATCGGGAGGCATCAACCCGCCGCTGCAGCCGATCTTCGCGGTAGCTGAATCGTTCAAATCCGAACAGGTTGATGCTTTTGAAATCGGCTCGAAGAACAGCTTCGGCAACGGCGCGCTCCAACTGAACCTGACGGCCTTCTATTATAAATATAAGGATCTTCAGCTCAGCAAGATCGTTGCCCGTACGGCGGTCAACGACAATGTCAGCGCCAATATCTATGGCTTCGAGGCTGAGGCCATTGTGCGGCCCGATCCCGACGTCGTAGTCAATCTGGGCTTCAGCTACCTGCACAGCAAAGTCTCCGAGGACAAGTTGACGAGCAACCCGCGTGACTTTGGTGGCGGCCGCAGCGATGCAGTGATCATCAAGGACATCACCAACGCCGCGAACTGCGCGGTGGGCTCACGGACAGGCAACGTCGCCGGCGTCAATGCTTTCGTGAACGGCGTCCAACAGGTCATCAACGGGGGCTTCGTGCCCGGCGTCCAGGGTGGAGCGGGTCTGCGCCCGACGACAGCCTTCCCGTCCGACGGCGGCATCGCTTCGACGGGTGCGTTCAGCATCTGCTCGGTCATGGAAGCCGCAGCAGGAGGAGCGTTCGCCGCCGCAGGCCTGACGCCGGCTAACTTCGGCGGGATCGAATATTTCTCCGCTGGCGTTAATGTCAACATCAAGGGCAACCAGTTGCCGCAAGCTCCCAACTACAAGTTCAGCGCGGGCGCCCAATATACGGCGCGGCTGGGCCAGGGCGACATGACCCTCGTTCCCCGCGTTGATCTGGCCTATACCGGCGAAAGCTATGGCAGCATCTTCAACGGCAATGTGAACCGCATCAAGGGCTATGCCCAGGTCAATGCCCAGGTGCAATTGAACGGCGCAGACGACAAATGGTACGTCCGCGGCTTCATCCAGAACGTCTTCGACGCCAACAGCGTCACTGGCCTGTACATCACGGACCAGTCGTCGGGTAACTACACCAACATCTTCACCCTCGAACCGCGCCGCTATGGCATCGCAGCGGGCGTGAAGTTCTAAATCCTACCGGCGGCAACGCCAACAAAAAACCCCGGCCTCTCGATTGAGAGGCCGGGGTTTCTTTTTGCCTGCTGTCGTGGTTGGCCGGGGCGTTTGATCGCCCCGGCCGCCATGATCAGAATTTGAAGCGAACGGTGCCGCCATAGGTGCGCGGCTGGCTCGGATAGCCCGAGACGCTGCCTGCCTGCGCAACCGCCGGGAAGATCGTCGTCAGATACTGCGCGTTGGTGAGGTTGCGGCCCCACACGCCGACGTCGAGGCCGTTGGTCAGCCGGATCGTGAACGACGCGTTGAGCGAGTTGACTTCACGCTTCAGATTCTGCGCGACGCTGGCCGGGAAGCCGCCCAGACCTTCGACGATCTGGACCGGGCTTTCATACGCATAGTCGACGTGCGCGATCGCCTTGGTGCCACCCGCGAACTCGTGGGTGTAAGTCGCGCCCATCGACAAGGACAGATCGGGGATACCGGCCGGGGTCGAGCCCGAGATGTCGCCGAACGCCGAATTGATGAAGCTGTCGTACTTGGCGTCGAGATAGGTTGCAGCCAGCGTCAGGTTGAGCCCGGCGACAGGGCGCACCGAACCGTCGAACTCGATACCGAAGGTCGACTGCTTGCCGGCGTTCGCCAGCGCGAAGCCGGTGCCGGTGAAGACGTTCGACTGGAAGCCTTTGATCGACTGTTTGAACACCGCAATGTTAACCGCCGCGACGTCCCACTGGCCCTTCAGACCGAACTCGTAAACGGTCGATTCTTCCGGGGCCGCGAAGCGCGAGCCCGATGTGAGGTTCGGAAGACCAAGGCCCCCCGAAATGATAGCCGGGAGGTCGGCTGCGGTCGGACGGCTGTCACGCGACAGGTTAATCGAGCTTGCCTTGAAGCCTGTCGCATAGGTCGCATAGACATTGACCGTATCGGTGAGCTCATAAGCAGCGCGAACGCTGTACGAGAAATCGCCGTCGTTGGTCTTGCCGCTTTCGACCGCGTTCGGAACGTTGAGGAAGGGCGGCAGGAACTGGAACGCCTTCAGCCCGTTGAGCGGGTTCGCCGCGGGATTGTTCTGATTGGCGTTGGCGAAGGCCACGAACTGTTGAAAGATCGGCGCAGTTGCCGGGTTCGTCGCGAAAGCGTTCACGGCAGCCGGATTGTTCGGATTGACGCCCGCCTGCTGCAACGCACCGCCGAGCAGCAATTGGTTGCGGAACGGCGCATATTGCGGCGCATTGAGGTTGATACCCGAGAACACGTCGCTGCTGACCACATTTGTCGAGAAACGCTTGCGGTCCTTGGTGTAGTTGCCGCCAAGGCTGAGGGTCAGGCGATCAGTGACCTCGAAATCGACCGTGCCGAAGACCGAGAAGGCCTCGTTCTTCATCTGATAGTCTTCGTCGAGTCCGGTGCCGGCTTTGAAGAAGCTGCCCAGATATTTCGCCGGATTGCCTTCGAGCGCGCCGAGCGTGCCTTCGAGCAGATCGACATTCAGCGCGCCGCCGCTTGCCGCCTGGATAAGCGCGTTGCCATAGGGGCGGAAATCGTTGCCGAACCTGATCGCGCTCTGCTGATCGACCTTTTCGTTGAAATAATAACCGCCGAGCAGGAAGTTCAGCGGGCCGTCGAAGTCGGACGTCACGCGGAATTCCTGCGTGAAAGTGTCGATCCCGACATTGTCGCTCTTTTCACCGATCAGATCGGCGCCGGTGAAATCCGAATCCTGGTTCGTGTCGGCCTGCACCTTGCGGTACGCGGTGATCGAGGTCAGCGCGAGGTTGCCCAGATCATAGTCGATCTGCGCCGAGCCGCCGTAATTTTCGATCTCGTTCGTCGACAGGAAGTTGTTGTAAACGTCGTAGGAGAACGGGTTGTTGGCATCGACGCTGGGTCCACCGGCAAGCGCGTTGGTGATCGCAACGGTCGGGCCGGCGATAACATTGCCCGCGATGCAGCAATTTTCATCGATCTTGTCGTAATCGCCGATCAGGCGGATCGACAGGGCGTCGGTCGGTTCGAACAGAAGCTGGCCGCGGACGCCCCAACGGTTGCGGTCGTTGACGTCGGTGTCGAGTTTCAGATCCTGCGCATAGCCGTCACGGCGGTTGAAGCTGCCGCCGATCGAGAAGGCGACATTTTCGGCGATCGGGCCGGTGACGTCGCCCTTGACAGTGATGGCGTTGAAATTGCCATAGCTGACTTCGGCCGAACCGCCGAATTCATACTGCGGCTTTTGGGTGACGATGCTGATGACGCCGGCAGATGCGTTCTTGCCGAACAGGGTCGATTGCGGACCGCGCAGAACTTCGATGCGCTCGACGTTCGGAAGGTCGCCGATCTGGGCGGCCGAGCGCGAACGATAGACGCCGTCGATGAACACGCCGACCGAGGGTTCGATCCCGGCGTTATTGGCACCGTTGCCGAAGCCGCGGATGATGAAGTTGGTGTTCGCGCTCGACTGCAGCTGCGACACGCGCAGGCTGGGGACCGACGACTGGAGGTCGATCAGGTCGCGGATCTGCGATTCTTCGAGCTGCGCCGCCGAGGTAACCGAAACGGCCACCGGCGTATCCTGCAGCGTTTGCGAGCGCTTGCTGGCGGTAACGATGATGTCGTTGCCATAGTCTGTAACGTCAGCCGTGTCCGTCGTGTCGGCGGCAGGGGCTGCGTCCTGGGCGAAGGCATAGACAGGGGTGGTTGCGGCGCACAACATGGTGGCGCCCAACAAGATGTTGCGCAAAGTCATGATGATGTCTCTCTCTCCAAAACCACCAAGGCGAGCCCTAAGGCTTTTACGGGAGATGCCCGGTAGTGACCGGCCGCTGTAACGCACCACCCTGCCGCGTCAACGCACACGCACGCGCGACAGCCTATTTTCGGGCAATTCGTGACTAAATAGCAACAGTTTACGCTACGGAAGATGTACCGGCCGGTTACAAATCTGCTTCAGGCGGCTGTCGCGGCGGCGAGCAATTTGCCAAAAATTCAGAAAGGCACTCTATCGGCATCGGACGCACCGGTCACGTCATCACTGGTCCGGCACCGACTTCCCGATGGCGAAGGATACGCGATGCGGGCACGGCCCTTGCCTAGCTCCAATATGCTGATCAAAACGGCCCTGCTGGGATTCGGGCTCGCCTTTGAGCTTCCCGAGGTCGTTGCGCGGATCGATATGCTGGGAGCCTCGCCGCCGCTCCTCATATATATCGGCGTGTATGGCGGCCTGATCGCCTGCCTGTGGAGCGCAGCCTTCATCCGTTCGTCACTTCTGCGGTGGGGCTGGGCCGTGGTGCTCGGGCTGGCAGCGATTCTGGTCGGCAGCTTTCAGAACGCGACGGCCGATGCGATGAGCTACGACGCGTTCGTTACGATGATCTACTCTGCGGGGTTCGCCGACGACGCGATTGCGCAATATGGTGCTTCGATCGCATGGGCCTCTGCAGGGGCCTTTTCCCTGTTCCTCGGGTTGGGACTGAAGCCACGCGCGGAAACGCGCTTGTCTGCGGTCGCGGCGGCGCTCGCGCCCTTTGCGGGTCTCGCGATTCTGACCATTCTTTTGTTCATCCGCGGCGGCGAAGGCGGTCGCGGATTGCCGAACGCGTGGGTTGGAACGGCCTATTCGGCGCTTGCCGCGTTCGAGGCCGCATCGATGCCGTCCTTGTCTCGCCAACCTGTGACAATGGTCTTCGCCCGGATGCCCGAACAGCGCGACATCGTGTTGATCATCGATGAAAGCATCGCGGGCCGCTATCTCGATATCAACGATATCGCGGGGGTTCGGTCCGGTCTTTCCTCTCCGCCTCCCGGGATCGTGGTCAGCAATTTCGGGCTCGCTGCCTCGATCACCAATTGTAGCTTCGGGAGCAATTTGACGCTTCGATACGGCGGGACGCGCAACGCCTATCAACGGGTCAATGCCGTTATGCCCTCGATCTTCAGCTATGCGAAACATGCTGGATTTACGACGATTTACATCGATGCGCAAAGGTCGGGCGGCGCCAATCAAAATGGCATGGATGATGCCGAGCGGCGCCACATCGACCGCTTTGTCCAGTTCGGCGATATAGCCGTCGTCGATCGCGATATGGCTGCGGCGGCCGCGGTGATCGCGGCGCTCAATAACGGGAAGCGCGAGTTCATTCTGGTCAACAAGATGGGCGCGCATTTTCCCGTGGCCGATAAATATCCCGAGCACGCCCGTATTTTCAGCCCTGCCCTTCCTCGCAACGAAGCCGCCGTGGTGACCGAAACACGGCTTCCGGAAAATCTGTACAGCGGCGCGGAAAGCTGGCGCCTTTATCGCAATAGCTACCGCAACACGGTGGGGTGGACGGTCGGCGGCTTCTTCGACAAATTGTTCGCCCAGGCCCGGCTCGATGGCGCGCTGATTATCTACACGTCCGACCATGGACAGAATTTGCATGAACGCGGCGATTCGGGAACGACGACGCATTGCAGCCCATCGCCTGCCAGCGAAGAAGGGTCGGTGCCGCTTGCGATCATCGGCACATCGGATCGTTGGGATGCCGCCGCAAAGCGCCATTTCGACGCATCGAGCCACTATCGCATCTTCCCGACCCTGCTGAATGCGATGGGGTATGATTCCGCCGCAGTACGGCGGCAATATGGCGAGGCGCTCGATTCCCCGGCCCCCGATCCGGCGACGTTCAACAGCCTTTTCAATGCACGGCTGGGACGCAAGCCGATATGGGTGGAGGTGCGGCGCACGTCGGTGGCGCAGCCGCCCATCGGCGACTACGCCGCGCGCAAAAATTGAGCGATGCCCGCCGGACATTGACGCCTGCGCGGCGAGCCATGTCCGCGTGCAATGTTTTCCCAATGAATAGTTGCTAGGCTCACTGCATGTCAGGTCGCCCCACCCTCCCCGAAACGACGCTCGCCCCCGATCCGGCGGCTGAGCCGGATTTTGGCCAAAGGATACGCCGCGCCGTAATCTGGCGCTCCGGGTCGCAGATCGCCGGGCAAATCATCGCCTGGGGCTCCACCTTCCTCGTCATTCGCATCCTGACGCCCGAAGATTATGGCCTGTTTGCGCTCACCCAAGTGATGTTGATGCTCTTCAACCTGCTGAACGGCTATGGCCTCGCCAGCGCCGTAATCCAGCGCGACGAAGTCGCCACGCACGAGCTGAGGCAGATTTTCGGGCTGCTGCTGCTACTCAACGGCGCGCTCGCGGTCGCCCAGATTGCCTGCGCGCCGTTGGCGGCCGCCTATTATCGCCAGCCGATGGTCGCCGATCTGCTGCGGGTGCAGGCGCTGATCTATCTCACCATTCCCTTCTCGGCGCTGGCCTATGCTCAGCTCGCGCGTTCGCTGGAGTTTCAGCGTCAGGCGCAGGTCAATCTGGTCTCCGCGCTGATCGGAGCGGGCGTCGCGCTCGGCGGCGCGCTCGCTGGCTGGGGCGTGTGGGCACTGGTCTGGGCGCCAATCGCCATGTTCGCGACGCGCGCCGTGGGCTTGACGATCGCCGCGCGCACCTGGCTGTGGCCCAGCTTCGATTTCCGCGGCGCGGGCTCGATCGCGCGCTATGGCGGGCTGATCGCGGTCGGGCAGTTTTTCGGCTTCGTCCAGAGCCAGGCCGACATATTGGTCGCCGGCCGCTGGTTCGATGCGCATCTGGTCGGTATCTATACGACCGCGCTGTTGCTGACGCAGATCTTCAACAACAAGGTGGTGCCGCCGCTTAACGAAGTGGCTTTCGCCGCCTATTCGCGGATGCAGAATGACCGGCAGGCGCTTGCTGCCGGCTTCACACGCTCGACGCGCGCCATCATGGTCGCCGCCATGCCGTTCTTCTTCGGCCTCGCCGCCGTGGCGGAGCCGCTTGTCCTCACATTGCTCGGCGACAAATGGCGGGAGATTGTGCCGCTGCTGTTACCGCTGGCGCTCGCCATGCCGTTCTGGACCCTGTTCACGCTGCTTCGTCCCGCCACCGACGCGCTCGGCCGTCCGGGTATCGCGTCGGGCAATGCTGCGGCCGGCGCGCTGCTGATGCCGGTCGTGTTTCTGGTCAGCGCGCAGTGGGGAATCATCGGGATCGCATGGGCATGGCTGATCGCCTATCCATTGCTGCTCGCCTTTGCTGCCGTGCGCAGCTTGCCGGTTGTTGGCATTCGGGCGATCGAGCTGTTGCGCGCGGTCGCACCGCCGATCGTCGCCGCCGCGGTCATGGCAGCGGCGGTGACGCTGGTCGACCGCATGCTGCCAGCGCTGCCGCAACCGCTGCGGCTGGTCGTGCTCGTCGCAACGGGGGGGCCGATCTATTGCCTGTGGCTCGCGCTATTCGCGCGCGAGACCGTACGCGACCTGATCGAACTGGTGCGCGGTCGACGAATGCCGACTGATCCGGAGGTTGGCGTCTAGGTTCGGCCGAGCGCCGCGATCGCCGTGCGCGTGGCGTCGATATAGGCGGTGCCGCTAAAGCGATAGCTGCCGATGAAATGGACGAAGCGCGCGTCGGCCGGGACGCCTTCATCCCAGAAGTTGAGATAATGATCGTAAGGCAGCAGCAACGGATCGGGTTCGTTGGCGATCACGATGTTCGAAGTCACCTGTTCGCTGCCCCATCGCGCCCAGCGCTCGGCTCCGAGCAGCCGTTCCGCCTCGCGCGAAAATGCCTCTGCGAGCGCGCGGCCATCGCCACCACGTGCGAACCCGGCAAAGCCTGCACACCCGCGCACATAAAGCGGATTGGTGAGCATCGGCAGCGCAACCCGGTCGAGACCGCATTCGATCGCACCTTGCACATGCGCCTCGGGATTGTGGAGAAACTCGTCGTCATCGGACTTCGCCGCCATTTCGGCAAAAGACAACAGTTGGGAATCCGGATCGCCACGCAGTGTGAAGCTGCGATTTTGCGTGATCGCGGAGGCAATCTCCGGCACGTCGCCCAGCGTTACCGTGTCCGAATCGAGCTGGATCACATAATCATTTGCGCGCATGTCCAGAAGCGCGAGGAGCCGCTCCCAGACCTGGCCGCGCGGACAAGGGGCGGTATCGATATCCGCGATCGAAACAATGTGCGGTTTTCCAAGGTGCGCCGCCAGTATCTGTCGGTCGTTGTCGGTTAGCGTGCCATCATCGAGGATAACAACGCGCCCTTTGCCAAGCTGGGCGTGCAGCGATTTGACCGCAACCAGATAGGGCAGCAGCACCCGCGTGCCGATCATCGAAAACAGGATCAGCCCGTCGTCGGCTGGAACGACCGGCGGCGTATCCAGCACGGCGCGCGCCGCGGCGGCGTGCGCGCGTTCCTTCCACAACCGGTTGAGTTTGTTCGTGATCCTGTTCATGGCGCGGCAGTAACACGCACGACAAGCCATTGGTAGAGGCGAAAATCCACGCTTTTGCGTCCTTTCAGGACGCTTCTCGCTTTAGAATATCGGTCCGAATAGACAAAATAATCCACGTGCCGCGCTTCGGACTGTTCTGAAGAAGAAAGTGGTGCCCGGGGACGGGGTCGAACCGCCGACACTGCGATTTTCAATCGCATGCTCTACCAACTGAGCTACCCGGGCACGGCCGCTGCGACCGGACGGCCGCGCTGGCGAGCGGCGGCTATAGGCACGGCTTTGTGTCCTGTCCAGAGGCTTTGTGACACTTGATTTCGGGGTCAGCCTTCGTCGAAACGATCATCGTCGGCGGTGCCGTCGGGTGCCTGATCGGCCGGTACGCGATAGCCTTCGCCGAACCATGTCAAAAGATCGCGGTCGCGGCAGCCGCGGCTGCAAAAGGGCTTAAATTCGGGCTCACGCGGCTTTCCGCAAAGAGGACAGCGCGGTGGTTTACTGGGCATGGCCTGCTCCTTTCATTGTCGGGTCGGTCATCAGGCGAACGGGCCGGCCGGTTCGATTCTGCAGCGCGTCGACCCAAGCGGCGTGCGCCGCGATATGATCGATCACGCTGGGGCGCGCCGTCAGGGTCAACGTCCCCGTGCCGGCGGCCCGTTCGGCATGCCGAAGCAGCATGGCCGCATCGGTCGCTATCGGATCGAGGCGAACCTGCTCGATCAACGAGGGACGGGCGCGGCGGCGAATAATCTGCATCAGACCGAATCCGTTGACCGCGGTACGCTCGAACGGCTGCGGCAGCGCGGCATCGACCGCCGCATCGACAACCTGCCGCCCCGCACGATCGGGCAAGGATGGGAAATCGATCCCGATCGACCCACCGATATCGCAGCGGCGGATCACCGCCGCTGCTGCCCGCGCGCCCGATGTGGCGAGCGCCAGCGCATCGCCTTCGCCGTCGATATCGATCAGGACCATCGCAGGGGTTGCATCGACCCAGAGCGCGCCACCGTCGAAGGTCCAATGGCCAGCGCGCACGCAATCGATCAGTTCGGACCATCCCGCCTGTTCAAGACGGTCGGCATCGGTTGATCGCAGTTCGATCACAGGCGCGCCGCTCGCCGCAATGCGCGCGCGCAGATCGGGTCCGTCCGTCAGGGCAGCGCCGGCATCCGCGAGCCGTGTCCGCGCCGGCTTGTCACGCCCGCGCTCACGTAGTGCCATGCGGGTTACCTCAACCGTCAGCCGCGTGCCGATCGAGGTCGCAGATGGCAGATCGGCCAGCGTCGCTTGTGGCTGACCGGGGCAATCGAGCACGACCAGCGCGCCCTTCCCACTCCGCCCCGCCTCGACGAGTTTCGCCGCTACGACGGCGCCCAGACGCGGTCCTTCGCCGTCACGTTCGATCCGCGCTTCGATGATTTCGCCATCCTCGACCAGCGCCGCACGCGCCTCGCCGATCCCGGCCTCGTAAAGCCACTCAGCCAAGCGCGAGGCCCGCGCTGGTCAGCAGCGCGCGCGTTTCGAACAGCGGCAGACCGACGACGTTCGAATGGCTGCCCGACAGGAAACGGACGAAGGTCTCGGCGCGACCCTGAATCGCATAGCCGCCCGCCTTGCCCATGCCTTCGCCCGATTCGATATACCAGTCGATCTCGGCGGCGGTGAGCACCTTGAACGCGACGACCGTATCGACGACGCGCACGCGCGCCTTTCCGTCCGTTCCGACGACGCAGATGCCCGAATAGACATGATGACGCCGACCCGAAAGGAGGCCGAGCATGCGGCGGAGATCGGCCTCGTCTGCCGGCTTTTCAAGGATACGGCGTCCGACCGCTACGGTCGTGTCGCCCGCCAGTACGACCTCGTCCGGCGCGCGCTCGACCGCCAGCGCCTTGCCCTTCGCAAGCCGCGCAACATAGTCGCGTGGCAGTTCGGCCTTCAGCGGTGTCTCATCGATTTCCGGGGCGACGATGCGCATCGGCACAAAACCAATCCGCGCCAGCAGTTCGCGCCGGCGCGGCGAGGTCGAAGCCAAAACCAGCGCGGGAGATTTCGCCGCGCCGCTCACTTGAAGCGATAGGTGATCCGACCCTTGGTCAGGTCATAGGGCGTGAGTTCGACAAGCACTTCGTCGCCCACGAGAACGCGGATGCGGTTCTTGCGCATCTTGCCGGCCGTGTGGCCCAGAATCTCGTGGTTATTTTCCAGTTTGACGCGAAACATCGCGTTGGGCAGCAGTTCGACCACTTGGCCGCGCATTTCCAGAAGTTCTTCTTTCGCCATCAGTCCTCTATGGGATCAAAATTCAAGGATGCGGGCCCATAACCGCAAATTGCGCCAATTGAAAGCAATCTGTCACAGGCCGTTTCAGGAGACGAGTTTGATCCTGCGCGCGATCCGCCAAGCGATTGTTTTTGCCCAGGCATAGCTCGGCCAGCGCGGCGGCATCGCGGGGTCGAGCCCCATGCGGCGGAGCGCCGCATTGGCGGCGTGCGCCTCGGATTCGCGATAGCTCCATTCGCTGCGCCACGTGATCGAGAGCGAGATCGACGGAGCATCGCCATTGGCGACGAAATGCGGCGCCATCACCGGCATCAGCACCGCTTCGCCCGGGGCAAGCGGCACCTGCAGCGCA
This sequence comes from Sphingopyxis sp. Soil_C_28, assembly GCF_057657055.1. Classification (NCBI taxonomy): domain Bacteria; kingdom Pseudomonadati; phylum Pseudomonadota; class Alphaproteobacteria; order Sphingomonadales; family Sphingopyxidaceae; genus Sphingopyxis; species Sphingopyxis sp. Soil_C_28. The sequence goes on along the minus strand of NZ_JBDGJE010000001.1, from coordinate 94,498 downwards.
TCATCCTTGTAAGTTTCTGCCCAAGGCAGATTGCGGTGGCCGCCCGTGTGATAACGTTCATGTTCGTGGCGATGCGCAAAGCGTTCGTCGCCCGCCGGCCAGACGTTCATGACCTTTGTTCCCCGCAATTGCAGCAGGATATTATGCTCGGGATCGAAATGGAACGGCGTGATCGAGCCCGGCGAAGATATGAAGATGAAACCCTGCGGCGTCAGCATCGCACCGGTGCGCGGCTCGACGACGGGCTTCAGTTCGCCAAGCAGGTCCATCAGCAGCGTGCGATAGGAATCGACATTCTCGATATTCTTGAGCACCGCCCAACTGCCGTTGCTGTCGATCGTGCGGATCGTCTCGCCAATCGACAGCCCGTTCGATGGAATATCTTCGGGCAGGATGCCGATCGGCACATCCCCCGGATTATACTCGACCTCGCTAGCGGGCAGGCTTTCGCCCAGCTGCGCCAGTGCTTCGAGCGACAGCAAGGGATGGTCGGGCAGATGATGTTGCAGCAAACCCGCCTTCAGCGGATAAAGTCCTGCCATGCGCTCGAGCGTTTCGGCAGGAAATACCGGGCGGGTGATCGTCTGATGCGCACTCATGACGGGCTTTCTATTTCATTTTCGGGCGCGGCAGCACCCTTCCAGCGCCGCCAGAGCCGTTCGGTCTTGGTCAACAGGGCAAAGCGGAGGCGGTCAGAGGCTGCCGACAACGGAACATTGACCCATACCAGTGCACGGCGCTCGCGCCAGACGCTGTCAATCATCGGGTGGCCGGGGGCGGCGCAGCTATCGACCCACATGATTTGCGGATCGTCGAGCAGATCGAGGTTCGCCTGTTGCAGCAAGACGCCGGGCGAGAAGCGGGCGTAATCTTCGTCGAACGCGGTCTTGAATGAAAAGCCGCCCGGCGGGCAGAGGAAATTGACGAGCATCGCAAGCGGACGGTCGTCCAGATCGAGCGAGCGCATGTCGAGCCGGCCCGCATCGCCCGCCGCATGAAGTATCGCACGGAACCAGGCTTGCGTGTCGCTTTGGCTCGCAAGCGCCGATGCACCGCGGCCCTTCCAGCCGCGCGCTTCCAAGTCGAGAAACGCGTCGATCCACGAAACGACCTCCTCGCCCGGCTGCCAGCTGCGGAATATCACGGCGCCCTGCTCGGCGAGCCGGTTCGCCTGCCGCCGCAATTCCTTTCGCTTTTTTGCGCGCACCGCGGAATCCCAATAGCCTTCCGGCGACAGGCTGCTTTCCAGCAGGGCGCGCTCCTCGCGGTGGACGACTTCCGCCTCGCCGCCACGCGCCCGCGCGACGTCGGTGAGCGCGCGGTGGAGCGGGCCGCCCTCGGTGAGGCGCGGCACATGCACCAATGTGCGCGCCCAGGGTGCGGCGTCGCACCATGCCAGAAGGATCGACCAGAACAGGCTTTCAAAGCCCGCGCGAACCAGCGGCGCACCGTGGAAATGATTGTGATGCGTCCAGCCGGTAACGTGACGCAGCGGCAGGCGGCCGTAATGCCTTGCGGGGGCAATCGGCATGACGCCGATTACCGGCCCGTCGCGGCCGTCGCGAACGAGCACCAGCCGGGCATGCCGTTCGGGGTCGAGCAGATGCAGCGCCGATTGCAGGCACCAGCGTTCGGCGAACGGATTGGGCTCGCTGGCCTCGTCGGCAAGTCTGTCCCACGCCGCCGCAAGCTCGTCCGACAAAGCCAGCGGATCGACAACACGCACTGTCAGCGGCGCGCCATCGACAGGCATCACGGCGCTGTCGATGGAAAAGGCGGGATGGACCGTCATCGGGAGCGAGCCTAGCAGCCAAGCGTTAAAAACGCGTGGCGATTCGGGGGGTAGATTAGATACCGAACAGCTTCGCCAGCGACTTCTCCAGCATGAAGAATTGCCAGATGAGCCGGCCATGGTCGCGCCGCCCCGACTGATGCGCCGCGACGATGCGTTCGATTTCGGCCATGTCGAACCAGCCCGATCGTGCGAGCGTCGACGAGGTCGCAAGCGCCTTTGCCTGTTCGACCAGTGGGCCGCGGAACCAGTGCGATACCGGCGTAACAAACCCCATCTTCGGCCGGTACAGGATGTCGTGCGGCAGATAGCGTTCCATCGCCTGCTTCATGATAGCCTTGCCGGTTCCGCGCTTGACGCGCATCGATGCGGGCAGGCTCGCGGCGAACTCTATCAGACGATAATCGAGCAGCGGCTCGCGCGCCTCCAGACTCACCGCCATGCTCATCCGGTCGGTCTTGGTCAGGATGTCGCCGGGCAGCCAGATCTGAAGGTCGGCATATTGCGCGCGGTCGAGCGGCTCGCGCGCGGGCGCGGCGGCCATTGCCTTCCAATAGCGCGTCTCGGCAACATGATCGCCGAGCGCGCGATGCGCCGCGTCGTTGAACAGGCGCGAGCGCTGGGCGACGCCGGTCACGCCGACCGCCTCGGCATAACCCTCCGCCCCGCTCTTCGACAGGCTGGCGAGCGTTGCCCGGGCGCGGAGCGGGCGTGGCGCCCAATCCATCTGCGGCCAGACACGCGACAGCGGGCCGAGCACGCCGCGGCGCAGGAAGCCGGGGATCAGGCCGCGTAGCTTTTCTTCCTGATGCTGGAACACGAGGCGGCGGTATCCCGCAAATGCCTCGTCGGCACCATCGCCCGACAACGCAACCGTAACCTCTTCGCGCGCGAGTTCGCACACGCGATAGGTCGGAAGTGCGCTCGCGTCGGCGAAGGGTTCGTCGAAGTGATCGGCGATCCTGTCGACGAGCGTGAAGTCGCCCGACGACACCGTGCGGGTGCGGTGATCGGTCGCAAAACGTTCGGCGATCTGCTGCGCATATTGCGTCTCATCAAGCGCCGCCTGATCGAAACCGATGGTGCAGGTCTTGACCGCCTTTGCGCTTGCCTCGGCCATCAAGGCAACGACCGAGCTGCTGTCGACGCCGCCCGACAGGAAAGCGCCGAGCGGCACGTCGGCGACCATCCGGTCGGTCACTGCGGCGCGCATCAGATGGATGAGATGCTCGGCCGCTTCGCCCTCGCTGGCGCGGATGCGTTTCGAGAAATCGGGTGCCCACCAGCGCGTCGGCGCGGGCACAGGCTTGCCGCGTTCGAGCAGGAGGAAATGGCCCGCAGGTAGTTTTTCGACTCCCGCAACGATGCAATTGTCGTCGGGGACATAACCGAAAGCGAGGAAATCCTCGATCGCGGTGAGGTTCGCTTCCTGCCGCAGGAGCGGATTGCGCAGCAGCCCCTTAAGTTCCGATGCGAACGCTACCGATCCATCCGACAGACGGACAAAGTGAAGCGGCTTTACGCCCAGCCGGTCGCGCGCGAGGAACAGGCACCCGCGCTGGTGGTCGTGGAGCGCAAAGGCGAACATGCCATTGAGCCGCGACAGGCAATCGGGGCCCCACTGGCGCCAGGCCGCGATAATGACTTCGGTATCGCCGCTGGTGCGGAAGCGGTGGCCGCGATCCTCAAGCTCGGCGCGGAGCTCACGGAAATTGTAGATTTCGCCATTATAGGTGAGCGTGACGATCTCGTCGTCGCTCGCCATCGGTTGCGGGCTGCCCTCTATGTCGATGATCGAGAGGCGGAGATGGCCGAGGCCGACGCCGGGCGCGGTCCACTCGCCCGAACCGTCGGGGCCGCGGTGCTGCATCGGCTGGAGCATCGCGCGCAACCGCGCCGGGTCCACCGGCTTGGCCGTTTCGAGATGATAGATGCCCGCGATCCCACACATATTCTGATCGCTTAGCGGGTTTTGAGGGCGCGGTCAGCCATTGCCTTGGCTCCGCCCGACGCGGAAACGAAATCCTCTATCGCATTGCGTCCGCCTCGCCGCTCTTCGCTCGACAGGATCAGCGACAATGCGCGCGGGTCGCCGCCGAGCAGCCGCGCCTGAAGCCCGGCGAGTTTCGCGCGTCGTGGATCACCCGTGACGGTGCCGCCGACGACATACCAGGTGGCCGCGTCGCGCAGCACCGGCCCGGGATGCAGCAAGCGCTCGGTCTTCGCGCCTTTGACGGCAGGCAGCGAAGCGCTCCACGCCCATTTGCTGTCGGGATCGATTGCACCCTGCCCAAAGGCGACGACTTCGCGGCCCTCGGCCTGTCGTTCGTAGCCGCCGATCGCGACGGTCACGACCTGTCCCTTGTCATCGGCAAAGCGGCGCAACAGCCGCCGATCGGCGCCATCGAAGCGCGGGGTCCACGCCGTTCCTTCCGCGCGCGCTTCGCGCCATCCGGCCGGGGCCTCGATCGTTAGCGTGTCGGGAAGCGGCGCACTGCGCCCGCCTACGAGCGTGCCCCAGCCGGCGAAGAGGAGCGGGATTGCGAATGCGGCGGGCAGCACCGCTTTTGCCGCGCCGGTAAAGCGCACCGCGCCGCCCAGCTTGCTCACATCGACCGCGGCATCATTCGCGGGCCGGTCGAACCAGCGGCGGGCCGCGAACATGACGAGCAGGATCACCCCGGCGAAGAAGAACCAGCCGTAAAAGATATGATCGATCCCGCCCGCCGCTACGATTCCCCATATTTCCGCGGCGACGATCGTGCCGTAGGCGCGCAGCGCATTGGCGAGAATTGTCGTCGCCAGCGCGAGCCCGATGAAGACGATCCGCCGGGTCCAGCTGCGAAAACAGAGATGCGCCGCGAACACCGAATATGCGAGCATCGCGATGAGGAAATTGACCCCTGAGCAGGCTTCGGCAACTTCAAAGAAACCGGCGGGTGTTGTGATGAACACCCCCTCCATCTCGGCCGGGATGCCCGAAAGATGAAGCAAGACCATGCTGATATGTGCGGTGAGCGTCTGAAGCAGCGGCACCAGTTCCTCACCGAACGGCACCAGTAACAACGCATAACCAAGCGGAAAGAGCAAAGCCCGCACAAGCTTTTCGCCGAGCGTCGCGGCGACCGCGCCCTGTAGCATCAGCACCAGCGCGAGTTGCCGGAACAAACCCACGCCCGCCGCCTCGCCGACGAGCCACACCATCCCCGCGCCGGTCATCCATAGCAGCGCGGGCCACCAATAGACCGGTGTCAGCGGACGCAGCAGCGCTGCGCGCTGCGACACCAGCCAGCCGATCATCGGCACGATCAGCAGGCAGTGGGTGAAGGTGGAGCTGTTCCACCAGATACCCGCGACGTCAGCCGCCTCCCGCCAGAAGATCGCGAAGACGGCCACAGAGAGAAGCGCAAGCGCACCAAGATGACGCTGCCATCGCGTCATGCGGGCAGTCCCAGCATTTCTCCCAGCGGTGCGAGACGGGCGTCCCAGCCGTAGCGTGCGATCATCCGGGCACGGGCCGCCCGGCCCATCGTCGCGGCAGCGTCCGGATCGTCGAAAATCGAACTGAGTGCGTCGGCCATCGTCGCAGCATCATCGGCGACCCGCAAATGCTCGCCCGGCACGGCGTCGATGCCGGTGGCAGCCGCGCCGCTTGCGACCACCGGCCGTGCCATCGCCATCGCCTCGAGCAGCTTGTTTTGCACGCCGCGCGCGAGCAGCAGCGGCGCTACGACCGCGTTGGCTGCGGCGAGCCACGGCCGCACATCGGGCACTTCGCCGGTCACCGTCACCCCGGGCAGCTTTTGCAGCGCGCGCACCTCGTCGGTCGGCGCACGGCCGACGATCGCGAAGCGTGCCTGGCGGTGGCGCTCGCGGATCAGCGGCAGGATGTCGACAGCGAACCAACGCACCGCGTCCACATTCGGGCGATAGTCCATCTGGCCGGTGAAGATCGCAAGCGGTCCCTCGCCCGCCCCGACGACGTCAAGTTCCAGCGCCGGGTCGAAGCGATCGGTGTCGATGCCGTTTTCGACCGCACGCACCTTGTCGGCACCCAGCCCGCTCTGGCTGCGGAACAGGGCAGCTTCGGCTTCGCTGACGAGCAGACTGGCATCGACGCAGCGCGCGACATCGGCCTCATAGGCGCCAAGCACGCGCGCCTCGCGCGCGTGCACCCAATGCATCGGCTGACGCTTATCCTGTTCGGCATAGATGGCGAATTTAGCGGAATCGACATCGACGAAATCCATCAGCACCGGGCCGTCGAAACCGGTCGGCAGATATTGCGCCATCTGACCCGAGAAGGCGACAATGTGGCTGATGTTTCCATGACGGATCAGCCCGCCGACGTGATGCGCGAGCGCGGCATTGCGAAACAGCCGGTTCGACGCTGGTTCGCCGCGCAAGACCGCCTGCATCACCGCCAGCGGCCGCGAGACGTTACGCACCTCGATTGCCAGGCTCTTGCAAAGCGGTGCCATCTTCTCGCGCGCTATGACGGCATCGGCTTCATTGTCGGCGAGCGCCGCGACATGCACCGGCGCCAGCTTCGCCAGCGCTTCGAACATATGCCAGCTGCGGATTCGGTCGCCGCGGTCGGGGGGCCAGGGCGCGCGGTGAACAAGGAACAGGATTTCGGCCATTACCCCAATCCGCGAGCGATCAGCGGGCCGATCCGGTTTGCCGCCCAGAGCGGCAGCTTTTTCCAAAGATCGACTTGCAACCGATATTTGGCGCTGTTCGGATTGGTGTCGCGGGCGGTTTCGCCGGGCGCGAGCCAGCGCGCATAGACGAGCGGCTGCGGTTCGAAGCCCCAGTTTTTCTTGTAGGCGAAGGGGCCGGTTCCGACCTTCGAGCGGCCGAAATCGAAGCGGGTGCAGCCGCGTGCGCGGGCGTGGCGCATCAGGGCGAAATACATCAGCTCGTTGGCGCGCAGCTTGCGGGCATCGGTCGTGCCGCCGCCCCAATAGGGCATCACGGTGCCGCGCCAATAGAGGCTGAGGACGCTGGCCACAACTTCTCTATCGTTGCGCACATTGAGGATGTCGGCGTCGTCACAGAAAGCGTCAAGTACGCATGAAAACAATGACTTGGGGAACACCGGGGTGCCGAGGTTGCGGACGCTGGTCGCGTAGGTGCGATAATGGTCGGCGCGCTCGGCTTCGCCGCGGCCGGTGGTTACGGTGAGGCCGCTTTCGAGCGCCTTGCGGACCTCGGCGCGTTGCTTGCGCGGGATGGCGAGGAGTTCGGAATCGTCGTCGGCGGCAAGGTCGCGCGCGAAGCCCGCGTAGGTGCCTTGATCGACATGCCAGCCCGCAGGCTGCGGTCCACCGCGCAGTTCGACCGACGGGACGCCGAGCGATTGCGCCATGTCCGCCGCGCCCTGCGCGAGTGTGGCGGCAACGGCCGCATCGTCGGCGAGGATGCCGCCATCCACCGCAAAGCCGCTGGCGACCAGCGCCTGACCGAACAAGGGCGAGCGGACATGGTGGAGCGGGAGGAGACCGTTCAGCGCGCCGGTTGCGTCGCGCGCGGTAACGAGATGGCAGCGGTGGCCGGTGGCTTTGGTGATCGCCTCGCACCATGCGCGCGTGTGGAACGGCGTCGCGTCGGGATGCGCGGCGACATAGGCGTCCCACGCCGCCGTGTCGGACAGCGGGGCGGCGGTGAAGCTTTGATCGATCGACACGGGCGCGTTCACGCTGCGGCGCGCCATGGCAAAGCGCGCTGCTGCTGTGCGGGGAGCAAGGCGTCGGCGCGGGTCCATTCGAAGTCGGCGAGCAGTTTCGTCAGCTTGCCAGCCATGGCCGACAAGCCACTGTAATGGCGGATTTTCGATTTGATCGGCGCATCGGCGACGCGCGGCTGGCCGGGATCGATTTCCCACGGATGGAAATAGAGGATCGCCGGGTGGCCCTCCGCGTTCATCCGCGCGATCGCCCAGCGCGTGAAGCCATAGGGCAGCATCCGCATGAAACCGCCGCCGCCCGCCGCGAGGGTGCGCCCCGCGAAACGCGCGGTCGTGACCGGCCATTCGACAAGGTCGCTGTCGGCAAGCGGCCGCCATGCATGGCGCGGGCTTTGCGGCCAGCCATAATGATCGTGGACGACGGGGGCGACGCTGCTGGAATAGGCATAGCCCTGTTCGGCGAGCACCGCGTGTGCCCAGGGCGTACGCGTATCGACCGAGAAGCTGGGCGCGCGATAGCCGCGGATCGCGACGCCGCCCAGATCCTCGAGGATCGCCTGCGTCTTTTCAAGGTCGGCGGCGAAGCTCTCGGCGGTCATGTTGAACACGCGCTGATGATCATAGCCGTGGCTGGCGAGTTCGTGCCCCGCCGCAACGATGCGCCTGATCAGCGCGGGATAGCGTTCGGCGACCCAGCCGAGGGTGAAGAAAGTGCCCTTTGCGCCCGCAGCGTCGAAAAGCTGCAGCACCGCATCGCAATTCGCCTCGACCCGGCATTCGAGCGTCGGCCAGTCGGCGCGGTCGATCGTGCGCTCAAAGGCGCCGACCTGGAACCAGTCCTCGACATCGACCGACAGGCCGTTCTGCATTTTTCCTCACCTTCATCGGCCCGATAGCGGATTTCTGCTGAAATGTCAGGCAGCCCAAGTCCGCGACGTGGCCGGGTTCGGCGCATTTTCCGGATCGCGTTCGACCCATTCGATCAACAGGTCGAGCACGCGGCGCAGCGCAGCATCCTGTTCGACGAGGCGCGTTTCGAGCGACGCGATCTGCGCCTCGAGTGCGGCGAGATGTTCGGGATCGACCGCCGGGGCAGCGGGTGCCGGGGCTTCGACCGCCGCGGGTGACAGATCGAGCACATCGTCGTCGGCGTCGGGCGGGGTCAGTGTGACCACGTGCGCCGGTGCGGCGGGCGCGGCAAAGGGAGCCGGGCCGCCGGCAGCGGGCACGGCCGCGCGCTGCGGCCATTCGAGCGGCGCCTCGTTCGCGGGCGCCGGTGCGGCGAAGGGCGCGGGGGCCAGCGCGACCGCGTGGGCGGCGGCGGCCACGATCTGATCGACCGGCAGCGGCGCCAGCGTCGATGCGTCGATGCCGCGATCGGCCTCGATCTCGGCGACGACCGAGCGCACATTCTGCGCCGTGATGCGGTGCATCTGTTCAACCGCGCCGTAAAGCAGCAGGCGGCTGACCAGCACGTTGAGCTTGCGCGGCACGCCTTCGCTGTAATCGAAGATTTCTTCGAACGCGTCGGGGCTGAAGCTGGGGTTGCCCGTCCAGCCGACCTTGCCGAGGCGGTGGAGGATATAGGGTTCGACCTCTTCGGGCTCCATCGGATCGAGATGGTGCGTCGCGATCACGCGCTGGCGCAGCTGTTCGAGCGTCGGCGAGTGGAAAAGCGTCTGGCGAAATTCGGGCTGACCGAGCAGGAAGATCTGGAGCAGCGAATGGCCGCCGAGCTGGAAGTTCGACAGCATGCGCAGTTCTTCGAGCGCCGAAATGGCGAGATTCTGGCCTTCGTCGACGATCAGCAGGGTGCGGCGACCGGCCCGCGCCTGTTCGCGCAGATATTCCTCCATCGAGCGCAGCATCTCGGCCTTGCTCTGCCCTTCCCACTCGATGCCGAACTGCTCGGCGACGAGGCGAAGAAGGTCATCGCCTTCGACCTGCGTCGACACCAGCTTGACCGCGGTCAGGCGATTGGGGTCGATCGTGTTCATCAGATGGCCGACGAGCGTCGTCTTGCCCGCGCCGACGTCGCCGGTGATGACGATGAACCCCTCGCCCTGTGCAAGGCCATAGCCAAGGTAGGACATGGCTTTACGGTGCGTGCCGCTTTCGAAATAGAAATGCGGGTCTGGCGTCAGCTGGAAGGGACGCCCGGTGAAACCATAGAACTGATCGTACATCGCAAAAATTCCCGTTGCCTGGTCAGAAGTTGTAACGCAGTCCCACCAAAGCTGAACCGATAAGCTGACTGTTGAAGCCTTCCTGGTCGAAGGCGTTGATGCTGGCGGCGGCGGTCCCGGTCAGGCCGCGCCAGAAGCGCCGCGAATAGGAGCCCGAAAGCCCGGCCGACTGGACGTCGCTGGCCCCCGGCGCGCCATTGTCGAAATAATTGACATAGCCCGACAGGCTGAGGTCGGAATCGGCGTCGAGCTGGCGCGCGGCCGAGAGGAAGAGATAATAATTCTCGTCCTTGATGCCGTTGAGGCTGGCGATCGGCGACAGCAAAGGCGCGAGCAGCTTGCGCTGGTCGTAACCGAGGCCGACGCCATAGCTCCATCCGGCAAAGCGCGACGACAGCGTCGCCTGTACGCCGCGGCTGCGATATTGCGCCGAGGTCGCGCTGCCGAGCTGGTTGTTGAGGCAGCCACCGCCCTGCTGGCCGAATACGCACGGATTGACGTCGCCGCCGATCGGGTTGCGTGTCGGGTCGAACTGTGTCGGCAATGCCGCCAGACCGCCCGACAGGCCGCGACCCAGGCTCGACAAACCGTCATAGACACCGACCTGGATCGATGTCGCATGATCGGCGCGATAGGCGAAGCTGCCCGTGTAAATGGTGTCGCCATAGCGGCGGCCGACACGCGCGGTCAGCGAGGTGCGGCGGCTGGGCTGCCACATCACGCCGGCGTCCCAGATCAGCCCGTCGGTGTCGAACGACAGCTGGCGCGGGGTCGATTTGTCGGTGATGAACCGGCCGCTGGCATCGCGCACCGGCACGCCATTGACGTCGACGACGGGGTTGCGCTGGCCGATTTCGATATCTTCGTAACCGACGCCGCCGAGCAGCGCCACCGTCGGCCCGATCGGCACCGTCACGTCGGCGCGGGCATATTTGCCCTCATACCGCTGGTCGAGCTGGCTGGCATCCTCGCGCTCGTAACCGCCCGAAACCTGCCAGCCGAACGGCAGGTCGCCCGGCCGCGCGCCGACGCTGGCCCATGCGACATGGTTCGTCGAGCTGTCGAAAATATCCTGCGGCTGGCTGCCGGGGACAAGGATGGGCGGCTGATCGACGTCGACCTTGGTGTAGCCGAAGCGATAGCCTGCCCCGACATCGAGCCCGCCGATCCGCCGGGCGAAGGTCGGCCCCGCGTAAAGCGAATAGAGGTTCGCGGCGTTGCTGGCATCGCCGATGAACAGGCCGCTGTCGGCGCCGCGTCCGTCGGCGCGCGAACGGGTCGCGAGCGCGCCGCCTTCGAGATTCAATCCGCGCGCGGCCTCGATCCGGCCGCGGGCGAGACCGCTGATCGTGTCGGAATCGCCCAGCCCGCCGTTCCACCCGATACGATGTTCGTAGCGCAAGGTGCCCGACAATTCGGCGCGGTTCGTGGCAATCGACGCGTCGACGCCAACCGCGAGATTCGTGTAGGTGAGGACGTCGCCGCCATTTTTAAGATCGGCGGTCAGCACCTGACCAACCTCGAGATAGGGACTGACGTCGACCTGACGCTGCGCGCGGCGCCGTTCGGCGCGATTTTCCGCGCGGCCGCGTTCGGGCGCCGATGTGCCGGCCGAAGACGCTTCGCCCGAGCCGGGATCGCCCGAAAACTGGGCGTGCGCGCCCGTCGCGGTTCCGGCGAGCAGCAGGGCCGCCAGCGTCCCCACATGACGCATGGTGGTGATGGTGCGCATCACGCGCCTCCTTGTCCGTAATAGGTGCCGAAACGGCGGCCGCCCGGCGAATATTTCACGCCGTTGAGCAGCAACTGGATATGCGGGCATGCGCCCATCAGGCCGATCGCGTCGCGCAGCGCGGATTCGAGCGTTTCATCGGCGCGCACGACCATGATCGTCTGACCGACGTGGCCGGCGAGCACCGCCGCGGGCGATGCCGCGAGGACCGGCGGCGAATCGATAATGAGGATGCGGCCCGGCGCGCCCTGTTCGAGTTGCGCAAGCAGCGCCTCGGTCCGCGCCGAGGCGAGGAGTTCGGTGTCGTGCATATGGCCGGTGCCCGCGGGCATGACCTTCAGCCCCGGAATGTCGGTCTGGATCAGGCAATCGCCCAGCGGCAGGTGCGGATCGGCTAGCGCGTCCATCAGGCCGGGACCGTCGTCGAGCCCGAGCGCTTCGAGCACGCTCGGCTTTGCGATGTCGGCGTCGATCAGCAGCACGTCATGATCGGCCTCGACCGCAAGGCTGAGCGCGAGGTTGACCGCCGAGAAGGTCTTGCCCTCACCCGGGTTGGCCGAAGCGATCAGCACGCGATGGCCGCGCGGCAGCAGCGGGCGGTTACCGGCGCCGCCGAAATTGCGGATCAGTTCGCGCTTCACAATGCGATATTCTTCGGAGATGCCCGTGACCGCGGTGCCCGGAACGATCATCCCGCGCGACGCGAGGCGTGTCCGGTCGATCGTCCCCTGCCGCGTCGGCACGATCGCGGGCGCCGCCTTGACGACATCCTTGCGCGGCGAGGGCTTGGGCGTCGGCGAAGGCGCGGCTTCGACCGCGGGTGCGGCTTCGACGACGGGATCGAGAATTTCGGGCTGCGCCGCTTCGGCGACGGGCCCGGCCTTTGCCTTCTTCGCCTTTTTTTCGGGCTCGGGCGGCAGGCTCGATACATCGATCGTCGGCGCGTTCGCGGCGGGATCGAGGCCGAACATGTCGGCGGCGCGTTCGAGGAGCGAGGGCGGGCGCTTTACTTTGCGTTGGTCGTTCATGTCATCGTCCCCCGTCACGCAACCATGCCGCGCTGGATAAACTCAGCGACCAGCAGCAAGGCATAGAGGCCGACGAGGGCGCCACCGCCACCCATCAGCCAGACGAGCTTTTTGCGCCGGTCGAGATGGCGTTCGGGCGTCACGACTTCGGTGATCGATCCGATCACCGGCAGGCCGCTGGCGCGTTCAAGCTTGGCGGCGGTGGCGTAGCTGGTGCGCACCTGACCCAAGCCGAAGGCCACACCGACCCCGCCGCCAATGCCGGCGAGCAATACGAGCGTCAGGAACAGCGGGCGGTTCGGCGCCGCAGGGCTGGTCGGCTTCGACGGCGGATCGAGCAATTCGACCTTGATCGCGTCGGTTTCGGTCTGAACCTCGCCGCGCATGCGGACCTGTTCGCGCTGGCCGAGCAGCTTGTCATATTGCGCCTTGAATGCCGTATATTCGCCATTGATCCGGTCATATTCGGCTGCGATGCCGGGATTCTGGATCTGCTGTGACGTGATCCTGGCGATGTCGCCGGTCAGCTGCGCCTTGCGCGACGACAGCGCGCTGACCGTCGCCTGACGCTCGGCGCGCATCGCCGACAGCGAGGCATAGGCCGGATTCTGTGAATTGCCGCCACCGCCGCCCGTGCCTTCGCGGTCGGCCATGGCTTTCAGCGACGCGATCTGGCTTTTGAGCGCGATGACGTCGGGGTGCGCGTCGGTCAGCCCGCGCGCGCGCATCGACGACAGTTCGTTCTGTGCCCCGGCGAGCTGTTGCCGCGCGACGCCGCCGCCGACGCTGCCCATGCCGGGGATATTGATCGTCGCGGGGGTCGAGGAGAGCTGGCCGTTCGCCGCGGCGAGTTGCGCCTGCGCCGACACGAGCTGCGAATCGATCTGGCCAAGTTCGGCGCGCGCGGCTTCGACGCGCTGCGCCGGCGAGCCGCTGCCGCCCGGGATCAGGCCGATATTCTGCGCCTCGAACGCGCCGCGGCGCGCCTCGACCTCGCGCAGCGCCTTTTCGCGATCGGCGATCTGGGCGTCGAGGAATTTCAAGCCTTCGCGCGCATTCATCCGGCCGCCGCGCAGCTGGTCGTCGCGAAACACGGTGATCAGGCTGTCGAGCACCCCCGACGCGAGCTTCGCATTGTCGGCATCCGACAGGCTGCCGACCGCAACGCTCGAGGTCAGTTCGAAGATATTGTCCTGCTGCGGAACGACCTTGATGCTCTTTTGCAGCATCGCGACCGCGCCGGCCTTGTCGCGCTCGCCCGCGCCCGCGGGAAGCAGCCCGGTGGTCGCGGCGACCTTTTCCATATTGCGCGCGCTGGTCAGCGTTTCGCGAATCTGGTCGATCTGCGGACCGCCGCCGCCGCTCTGGACGTCGTCGGGCAGGATTTCGTTGATGTCGACGAGCAGGCGCGCGCGCGAATCATAGCGGTTGGGGATCGAGGCGATCGCCAGCCAGCCGAGGATGCAGATGCCCCATGCGACTGCCAAGACCAGCCACCGGCGCGTCCAGACGCTGTGCAGCGCCACCCGGAATTCGTCGTAAAGGCTGTTCATCGCTCGAAATCGATCCTTGGGAGATGGGTGGGTTGGCGGCGGAAACGCGTCAGAACATGCTTTCGGGGATGATGATCACATCGCCGGGCTGCAGCCGCACATTTGCCTTGATATCGCCGCGCTTGATCAGGTCATTAAGCCGCAGGCCGAATTCCTGCTGCTTCCCACTGCCCTTGTCGAAGCGGACGAGTCGCGCCTTGTTTCCAGCGGCATATTCGCCCAGCCCGCCGACTGCAATCATTGCATCGAGCACGGTCATGTTGGCGCGGAAGGGAATCGATGCGGGTTTCTCGGTCGCGCCGACGACGCGCACCTGCTGCGAGAAGGTGCTGTTGAAGGTCGTGACGATCACGCTGACGATCGGATCGTTGATATACTGGCTGAGCTGGAGCTTGAGATCCTGCTGCAGCATCGTGGGGGTTTTCCCCACCGCGGGCATGTCGGTGATCAGCGGCGTGGTGATGCGGCCGTCGGGGCGGACCTGGACCTTGCCGCCGAGTTCGGGGTTACGCCACACGAAGATCTGAAGCTCGTCGAGCGGGCCGATGATATATTCCTCGCCCGGCCCTTCCTGATTCTGGACAAAGTTCGCGCTGGGCAGCTGCGGCGCGCTGCCGCCGGCGCCCATGCAGCCGGTCAGCGCCGTCGCGGCAATACCCGAAACGAGCGCGGCGCGCGCGATGCGGAGCGTGGGGAACGAAGCCATAATCCATCAACCTTTCGAGCCGTCAGGGGAACCGCGGTCCGGAAACTCCGCGGCGACAGCTATTGCGTCAGCTTCCGCCATTGCTCGAAAAGGGTGAACATACGGTTAGTATTGAACTAAGTTTGGACCACGCCGCGAAAAAACTGTCCCGATCAGGCACAGTTTTTGGCGATATCAGACGAGCATTTCGCGCGCCGGCCCCTGCCCGAGGAAGGTCGCGGGGCTTGCGCTGGCGCCATAGGCGCCGGCGAGGAACAGCGCGATAAGCGCGCCGACGTCCGCGCGCGGCAGCGCGACCTGATCGCCGAGGCGGTCGAGCGGGGTGCACAGGCAGCCGACGACCGAGACGGTTTCGGTGGGCTCGGCGCCGAAGCTGCCCGCGACGGCGATCGGATAGTTGCGGCGGATCACGGTGCCGAAATTGCCGCTTGCCGCAAGCTGGTGGTGAAGGCCGCCATCGGTGACGAGGAAGGTTTCGCCATGGCTGGTCTTGCGGTCGACGACGCGGGTCAGATAGACCCCCGCCTCGGCAACGAGCCAGCGGCCGAGTTCCATCGCGAAACGGCTGTCGGCAAGCGCAGGATCGCGCGCGCCAAGCGTCTCGCCCAGCGCTTCACCGACTGCGGCAACATCGACCGCCGTGTCGCCGGGGAAATAGGGAACCCCCATGCCGCCGCCGAGATTGACGAGCGGCGGCGTAGCGCCGATTTCATCCGCGAGCCGGGCGGCGAGCGCGACCGTCTGCGCCTGCGTATCGGCAATCGCGTTCGCATCCAGTGCCTGCGATCCTGCGAAGATATGGAAGCCCTGCCAGTCGGCACCGGCATCGAGAAGGCGGCGAACAAGCGCGGGAACCTCGGCGGCGTCGACCCCGAAAGGCTTGGCGCCGCCGCCCATTTTCATGCCCGACCCCTTGAGGTCGAAGTCGGGATTGACGCGCACCGCGAGGCGCGGCGTCACGCCAAGGTGCGAGGCGATCGACAGCGCGCGCGCCGCTTCGCCCGCCGATTCCAGATTGAGCGTCGCGCCGGCCGCGATCGCAGCCTCCAGTTCGCGGTCGCGCTTGCCGGGGCCGGCGAAGCTGATGTGCCCGGCGGCCATCCCGCTGCCCTGTGCCGCCTTGAGTTCGCCGCCCGACGCGACGTCGAACCCGTCGACCAGCCCGGCCATAAAGACGAGCAATGGCGCATATGGGTTCGCCTTCATCGCATAGTGCAGCTGGACCTCGGCGGGCATCGCGGCGCGCCATTCGGCGACCCGCGCCGTGAGCATCGCGCTGTCATAGACGAACAGCGGCGTATCACCCGCCATGTCGGCGAGCGCCTCGGCGCGGTCGCCGCCGATCAGCAGCATGCCATCGGGATCGGCGTAGAAGCCGGGCGGGATCGGGCCGTGCGGCTTCATGCCGTCACCGCCTTGACCCAATCGGCGGCAATTGCCACGCGGTCGAGCTTGCCATTGGGATTGCGCGGCAAGGCGTCGCGCCATTCGATTGCCTGCGGCTGCATGAAATTGGGAAGATTCTGGCGGAGATAGGTCGCGAGGCCCTCCTCGTCCGAAACGCCGTCCTTGCCGCGCACGATCAGCATGATCGCGGCGCCGAGCCGCGGATCGGGGATACCGAAGGCCACCGCTTCATAGATCAGCCCCGACGCGACCGCGACATCCTCGACCTCGGTCGGGCTGACGCGGTTTCCCGCGGTCTTGATCATCGCGTCGTCGCGGCCGACGAAATAAAGGAGGTGATTGGCGTCGCGCCGCACGGTGTCGCCCGACCACACCGCCATCCCGCCATATTCGGACGCGCGCGGCGCGGGTTTGAAGCGCTGCGCCGTACGCTCTTCGTCCTGCCAATAGCCTTTGGCGACAAGCGGCCCGCAATGAACCAGTTCGCCCGGTTCCTCATCGGCGGTGATGGTGCCATCGGACCGGCACACCAGAATCTCGGCATGCGGGATCGCGCGGCCCATCGAGGTCGGATGGTCGGCGACGAATTTCGGGTCGAGGTACGTCGAACGGAAGGCCTCGGTCAGCCCGTACATCGGATAAATATCGGCGTTCGGGAAGGTCCGACGCATCGCATCGATCAGCGACGGGGTCAGCGCGCCGCCGCTGTTGGTCAGCCGCTTGAGGTGCGCCGCGGTTTCGGCGGGCCATTCGGCCTCGACGAGCTGCACCCAGAGCGGCGGCACGCCAGCGAGCGTCGTTATGCTTTTCCGCGCCACCGCCTTCACGACGTCGCGCGCGGTCAGATAATCGAGCGGCGCCACCGCGGCGCCCGCATACCAGGTCGAAAGCAGCTGGTTCTGGCCATAATCGAAGCTGAGCGGCAGGACGGCAAGCACGCGATCTCCGGGCAGGAACTTTAGGTAGGAAGCGACGCTTTCGGCGCCGAGCCAAAGGTTCGCGTGGCTGAGCATCACGCCTTTGGGTCGCCCGGTCGAACCGCTGGTGTAGAGGATGGCGGCGAGATCGTCGGGTTCGGCGATCGAGAGCGGAAGCCCGTGCCCGCTCGAATCAATCACTTCCTCGCCGATCTTCAGATCCTGCACGACGCATTCGTCGGGCAGACCGTCACCGAGCATGTCGGCGCGTGCGGCGTTGGTGACGAGCAGCTTGGCGCCACTGTCGGAAAGGATATGTGCGACCTGCGGCCCCTTGAGCAGCGGATTGACCGGCACATGGATCAGCCCCGCGCGCGCGGCGGCCAGCGGCATCAGGCAAGCAAGCCGCGTTTTCGCGCTCCAGCTTGCGACGCGCTCGCCCGGACCGCCCGCCTGTTCGAGCAGCCATGACGCCAGCCGCCCGACCCCCGCATCCAGTTCGGCAAAGCTTATGACCTTGTCGCCGATCAAAAGCGCAGGCGCGTCGGCGCCGCCGCAGCGGGCCAGATGATCGATCGGTCGCGAAGATGAGTTTTCGGGCTTGGTCATCGGCTGTTAGGACAGGAGTGATAGAGGGCAGCACCATGCAAGGGAACGGTGAAGATCACGCTAATGATGATGCGGCGCATGCCGCAGGCTTTGCCGCGCCCTTCGACCGCGCCCTGTGGTTCGATCTGCTGGCGGCGCACGGCTTTGCCGGTCAGGGCCGGTTCGACGCGCGCGGCGACGTCGGCACAACGACCGCATGGCTGCCGCTTCGTGTCGAAAAGCCGGGCCATCTCGCCGGGCTGACGAACTGGTACAGCTTTGCAATCCGGCCGCTCTATTCGGGCGGAGGCGACCATGACCTCGCGCTCGTGGCGCTTTTTCACAATCTGCGGCGGCAGGCTGCGCGGCTGTCGCTGTATCCGGTTCGCGACAACGAGCAGCAGGACATCGTCGCGGCGCTGCGCCACGCCGGATGGTGGGCGAAGGCGGCGCCTGCGGGCGATCGGCACTGGCTTGATCTGGGCGATATGGATCATGACGCCTGGTGGGCGAGCCGGCCCGGCGCGCTGCGCAATACCGTCCAGCGCAAAGCCAAAAAGGGTATCGTCGATATTCAGCTGCTGACGGACTTCGACCCCGGAAGCTGGGCCGCTTACGAACAAATTTATGCCGCGAGTTGGAAGCCCGAGGAAGGCGACCCCGCATTGCTGCGTGCTTTCGCCGAAACCGAGAGCGCGCGCGGGACGTTCCGCATGGGAATCGCGCGCATCGACGGCATTCCGGTGGCCGCGCAATATTGGACCGTCGAGGATGGCACCGCGTTCATCCACAAGCTGGCGCATGTCGAGGATAGTTTGAAGGCCTCCCCCGGCACCTTGCTCTCGGCCGCGCTGTTTCGCCACGTGATCGAGGTGGACGGCGTGAAGCGGGTCGATTTCGGCACCGGCAATGACGGATACAAGCGCGACTGGATGAACCGGCACGACCCGCTGTGGCGTATCGAGGCTTTCAATCCGTCGCGCGCCGCGGCATGGGGTCCGGCATTGAAGGCATTTGCCCGCTTCGTGCTGAGGAAAGAAAATTGACCGATAGCAGCCCAAAGGCATCTGGCATCGACGCCACCCTTCGCGCCCTGCTCGCCGATGTGCTCGGGCTGGGCGAAGCGCGCGCCGCCGCACTGACCGAAGACAGCGGCTTGTTCGGTGCGCTGCCCGAGTTCGATTCGATGGCGGTCGCGACGGTGCTGACCGAAATGGAAGACCGGTTGGGCATCCTCATCGACGATGACGAGATCGACGGCGAAATCTTTGAAACCTACGGCAATTTGCTCGCCTTTTCGCAGCGCAAAGTGACCGACTGAGCCCGTATGCGCGCATGAACGAACATCGGCTGCGCATCGATCCTGCGGGCGCCCCGCGCGCCACCATCCTGATCGTCCCGCCGCTGTTCGAGGAAGCGAATCGCACGCGCCGGACGCTGGTGCTCGCGATGCGCGCGCTGGCGGCCGACGGCTTTGCGTCTGTGCTCCCCGACCTGCCGGGGCAGAATGAGAGCCTTGTTCCGCTCGTCGCGGTCGATCTGGACAATTGGCGGGATGCGCTTGCCGGAGTCGCAGCCGGGATCGAGGGCCCCGTGCTGATCGCGTCGGTGCGCGGCGGCGCGTTGATCGACCATCGCGCAAAGGCAGCCGCATGGTGGCGACTGGCCCCTGTCGGCGGCGCATCTCTGCTCCGCACATTGATGCGTGCACGCGTGAGCGCCGATCGCGAGGCGGGAGTGACGTCGTCGCTCGAAAGCTTGCAGGAAGACGCGAAGACCGCCCCCCTGTTACTTGCCGGCAACCTTCTGTCACCCGCCATGGTCGCGCAGCTCGGCGCCAGTGAGGCGCAGGCGGTGGAGCCTTTGCGCAGCATCGGCTTGGGAGCCGAGGGCATAGCGGGAACGCCGCTGTGGCTGCGCGCCGAGCCGGGTGAAGATGCGGCGATGGCGGAAGCGATCGCCGCTGACATATCCGCATGGGGCAAGACATGCGGCATCAGCTAAGTTTCGCCTGCGAAGGCGCGGCGCTCGCCGCGAGCCTCGACGCGGCGGGGGGCACGACCGGCCTGTTGCTCGTGTCGGGCGGCAACGAGATTCGCAGCGGCGCGCATCGCGGCATGGCAATGCTGGCGGCGCGGATCGCTGCCGAGGGCTATCCGGTCTTTCGCTTCGACCGGCGCGGGATTGGCGACAGCGAGGGCGCGAACGGCGGCTTCGAAAGCAGTGGCCCCGATATTGCTGCGGCGATTGGGGCGTTCCGGGACGCTGCGCCGCACGTTTCGCGTATCGTCGCCTTTGGCAATTGTGACGCAGCGAGCGCCCTGTTGCTGCATCAGCCGCTGGCGTTCGACGCGCTGATCGTGGCGAACCCGTGGACCTATGACAGCGATGCGGAAGACAATGAGGAGCCCGCGCTGCCTCCCGCTGCGGCGATCCGGGCGCGCTATCTGTCGCGGCTAAAGGATCCGAAAAGCCTGCTGCGGCTGATCAGGGGCGAGGTGAATTTCCGCAAATTATTCCGTGGGCTTTCGGCGCTCAACGCGCCGCCCCCCGCCGCTGCGCCCGATAGTCTGGCGGGGCGGATCGACCATGCGATGGCCGGGCTCAGCGCGCCCGCGACGATCCTGCTCGCCACCGGCGATCGGACCGCACAGGCCTTTGTCGAGAACTGCCCCGCCGCGCTGACCCATGTACCGGTCGAGCGGCTCGCCAGCGCGTCGCACAGTTTTGCGGGGGATGATGGTGCGTGGTTGGCGGAGCGGATTTTGGCGGCTCTAGCTGCTCAGGCCTCCACCATCGCGTGATATTCGGCCTCGGCGAGGAAACGTTCGGCGTCGAGCGCGGCCATACAGCCCATGCCCGCGGCGGTCACCGCCTGGCGATAGATTTTGTCGGTGACGTCGCCCGCCGCGAACACGCCGGGAATCGAGGTCAGCGACGTGCCCGGGGTGACTTCCAGATAACCGTCGGCGTCGAGCGGCAGCTTGCCTTTGAACAGCTCGGTCGAGGGGCTGTGGCCGATCGCGACGAAGCCGCCGTCGGTGGGCTCGTGGCTCGCCTCGCCGGTGACGGTGTCGATCAGGTCGACGCCGACGAGGCCCGAAACGCCCTCGCCCGCGACGAAGCGTTCGACCTTCTTGTTCCAGAGCGTCTTGATCTTGGGATTGACGAGCAGCCGGTCCTGCAGGATCTTTTCGGCGCGCAGATGGTCGCGGCGATGGATCAGCGTCACATCGTCGCTGTGGTTGGTGAGATACAGTGCTTCCTCGACAGCGGTGTTGCCGCCGCCGATCACGACGACCTTCTTGCCGCGATAGAAGAAACCGTCACACGTCGCGCACGCCGAGACGCCCTTGCCGCCTAGCTCCTGCTCGCCCGGAACGCCGAGCCATTTGGCCTGTGCGCCGGTCGCGATGACGAGGGTTTCGGCCATATAGACGTCGCCGCCGTCGCCGGTGATCTTGAACGGGCGGCGCGAGAGATCGACGTCGACGATCGTGTCCCAGATCATGCTGGTGCCGACGTGCATCGCCTGCGCGGTCATCTGTTCCATCAGCCAGGGGCCCTGCACCACCTCGGCAAAGCCGGGGTAGTTTTCGACGTCGGTGGTGATCGTCAGCTGGCCGCCGGGTTGCAGCCCCTGCACCACGATCGGCATCATGCCGGCGCGCGCCGCATAGATGGCGGCGGACAGGCCCGCCGGGCCGGAACCGAGGATGAGCATCTTGGTGTGGTGAACGCTGGGCATGACGATCTTTCTTGGGCTGTGCCGGTACGCACAGATGGGTGTTGCCAACCGCGCTAGCAAGGGTCACCTTCCGCGCCAAGGGGAGACTGGCGAATGGCAAGCTGGTGGGAACGTCATGGAGTGCCGCGACTGATCAAATGCGCCTGTTCGCAGGGGCAGATCATGAAGGTGCGCAGCAAGGTGGTGCCGCACGCGCACGGCGATGTGCTCGAGCTCGGCTGCGGCGGCGGGATCAACATGGAATTTTACCGGCCGGGGCAGATCGAGAGCTTTAGCGGGCTCGATCCTTCGCCCGAACTGCTCGCGATGAGCGTCGCGGCGGCGGCGGCGCGCGGGATCGACGCCGATATCCGCGAAGGGGTCGGCGAGGCGATGCCGTTCGAGAGCGGGTCGTTCGATACCGTCGTCACGACATTTACCTTGTGCTCGGTGGACGATCAGGCGGCGGTGCTGAGCGAAATTCGCCGCGTGCTGAAGCCCGGCGGGACCGCGCTGTTCCTTGAGCATGGCGCCGCGCCCGATGCGGGTGTCGCGAAATGGCAGCGGCGGATCGAGCCGGTGTGGAAACGCATCGGCGGCAATTGCCACCTGACCCGACCGATCGGCGATGCTTATGAAAAGGCGGGCTTTGCGGTCGACCGGCAGGCCGCGGCCTATATGCCCAAAACCCCGCGGCCGTTCGGCTGGGTCGAATATGGCGCGGCGCGCCCCGCCTAACGCAGAGAGGACCGCTCATTCGGGGTCGGATTTGTCGCCGACCTCAACCAGCCCGTGCCCGACGCTGACCCGCTCGTCGAAGACGAAGCAGCTGCCGTGCCAGCGGCTCTCGGCTTCGGGCACCTGTTCGAGATAGGCGAGGATTCCGCCCTTTAGGTGAACAACATCCTCGACGCCCTCGTGACGAAGGAAAGCGGTCGATTTTTCGCAGCGGATGCCTCCGGTGCAGAACATCGCGACGCGCTTGCCAGCGAACTTGTCCGCATTGGCGCGCCACCAGTCGGGGAATTCGCCGAAGCTCTTCGTCGCGGGGTCGACCGCGCCCGCGAAACTGCCGTAACCGACCTCGAACCCGTTGCGCGTGTCGATCAGCACCGTATCCGGATCGTCGACGAGCGCGTTCCAGTCGGCGGGATCGACATAGGGCGCGGCGTCGCGTGCGGGGTCGAGCCCCGGCACCTTCATCGTCACGATTTCCTTTTTCAGCCGCACCTTCATCCGCCGGAACGGCATCTCGGCGGCGGTCGAATATTTGACGTCGAGTTCGGCGCAGTCGGGCAGGCCGCGAATATAGCCGAGCACTGCGGCAATCCCCGCCTCGGTTCCGGCGATCGTCCCGTTGACGCCTTCGCGCGCCAGCAGCAGCGTGCCCATCACCCCCTCTGCCGCGCAAAGGTCGAGCAACGGCTGGCGCAATGCGGCCGGATCTTCGAATGGTGCGAAGCGATAAAGGGCGGCAACTTGGAACATGCGCGCGCCATGTAGGCGCGATTGGGCTTTAGCGAAAGGGATCGTGCCGCCCGGTCGCATATTGCGCCATCGCCATCGTGGTCCATTGCGCGTTGACGCGGATACAGCTGGGAAAGGTGCTGGCGTCCGTCACGAACACATTGGTCGTTTCGTGGACGCGGCAGTCGAGGTCGACGACGCCGTGCTGCGGATCTTCGTTGATCGCATTGCCGCCGTGCGGATGGCTGCTCGACAGGGTGACATCATCCTGTTCGCGGATCGCATCGCGGAAGAATGCGTCGACATCCATGCCGCGCGTGATCGTCTGCCCCTTTGCCAGCGCGGGATAGCATTCGATCGCCCCCGCGGCGAAATGGACCTTGGTCAGCGTCGCCATCGCGTCGCGCAGCACGGGCAAATCATCGTCGACGTCGAGGCTGAATTTCAGCTTGCCGTCGACGATCTGCCCGCGCCGGTCGGCGGGAAACAAGATACCCGCCGAATGGACGCGGCCGAAATTCTTCATCCGCTGCGAATGATCGGCGAACCAGCCGGGCATCAGCGAGGCCATCGACATCGGTGGCTGAAAATGGCTTTCGAGCAGGAAGTCGCCGCAATCGACATAGCTCGACATCTGGTCCTCGTCCCACGCATCGCCGCCGGCGCCATCGGGCATCAATGCGACCACCGGCGAGGCGACGTTGAGCGACACCTGATAGCCGGTGCGGTCGATATCGCTGCGGTCGAGCAGTTTCGACGAGGCGATCGTGCCCGCCGCAACGACGACCCCGACGCGGGCGCGAACCAGCGTCTTCGATCCATCGGGCAGGACCAGCTTCACCGCCTCGGCCTCGCGACGGCCGTCGTACGCCGTCTGCCACACGATGCGTTCGGCCTTGGTCCCCGGCAGGATGCGCGCGCCGAAATCGCGGCACGCCTCGGGCAGATAGGTTTGCGCGATGCCCATCCGGCGGCCATAGGCGCAGCCCGAATTGCAATAGCCGCAATAGGCGCAGGCGTTGACGGTGTTCGGCGGGCCGAAATTCTTGGCGAACCAGTCGGCGATCGCCCGGCTGTCGCGCGGGTTGGTCGACCCCTGCGCATAGGCGCGCCAGCCCTCGATAAGATGCGGGCCATTATGGCGCCCGCTGCGCGGTTCGATCGGCGCGATGCCGAGCTTGTCGCGGACGGCGTCATAGCTGGCGTGAAAGGCGGCGGCATCGACCGGCGCGCCGATGCTCGCCCATTTGGCGAGCACATCTTTTGCGTCGGGGTGGGTGCGCCCCGCCTCGTTAACGCGCAGACAGATGCCGTTGTTGATTGTCGACGACCCGCCGACGCAGCGCCCCTGGAACACCACGAAATCGCGATTGGTCGAGGTTTGCAGCGCACCATGTTTGTATAGGCTGGCGATCATGTCGAGTTCATGGTGGGTGATCGCGTGGCTGGGGTAGAAGGGGCCCGCCTCGACGATCAGCACCTTATAGCCCTGCGCCGCGATATTATAGGCGGCGACCCCGCCGCCGGCGCCCGAGCCGATGACGATCACATCATATTCGTCCTCAAGGGTCGACGCATCGAGGATATGCGCCGGGTCGATCTCGCGGCCGCGGACCGGCGACAGCGGGACGTCGGCGGCGCCGCGCTGGCGAAATTTGGGAAGGGTGAAGCCGATCTGCCGATGCACCGGATTGGCGGCATTGGCGCTCTGGTCGCCGGGTTCGAGCCCGGGTTGCCAATGACCATAATAGCAGGCGTAGATGATGCCGCGCAGACGCGCCATGTCCTGAAACAAGTCTATCTGGCTGTTCTGGAACCGGTTCTTCAGTTTCAGGGCGCGGCCAGCGATATCATCCTCGGTAAAGAGTGGGCCACCAAGCACCGCTTCTGTCGCGACGAGCGAAAATTGAATTTCGTCGAGCTTGGTGCCGCCGACTTTTTCAAACAGATCGCAGATATTGGACACGACCTGATCGGGCGTGATCGCCATCTCGGCCTCGTGAAACAGCGCCTCGGTCAGCGCCTTCAAAAATTTGAGCTGCCCGAAATTAAACGGTGCCGTCATTGCCCTGCCCCCAGTTTGCCCGATGTCGCGAATGCCGCGTTATAGACGGCGGGGGCAAGCTGTATTGTACCGAAACGGCAGTTTCGGGGTGGCTAGCGGCCGTTCGCACGCTAGATAGCTTCGAGGGGGAGCGAATGCACATTTCTGAACGAGACGGCACCTTCACGGTGCAGCATGTTACCGGTCCGACGCACAATATGCTTCGCTTAACGGTTGGGCGCGGCAAGTCGCAAGAGTTCGTAGTTACGGTTCTGCCGCCGATTGGCGAGTGCCGTCATCACAACGGCTTAACAGCGCAAGAAGTCGCTTCGGCGATTCGCGCGGGTCTGGCGGACGCCAATGCTGCGCTGAAAACAGACTTCGTCGTTACGGCCGCCGAGATCGTTGAAAACGACAGCAGGCAACAAGGCATTTATGAGTACTTGACCCGTAAAATCATCGAGCGAGCAGCGGAGACCCAGCGGCCCTGAATGTCCGCAATTGGTCGTTAGCCGCCATTCTCGCAGCGCGCCGCGATCCAGTCCCATCCATCATCGCGGTGGCTCTCGATAAGGTGGCGCGGGGCGGGCAAGGCGTCGATCAAGCCGCCGCGGAGGCGAAGAACGGCGGGCAAGTCATCGCGGCGGCTGTAGATGGGCGCGCCGCATCCCGAGCAGAAAGCGCGATATTTCCCCGGCGAGCTTTCATATTCGCGAACGGTATCACGCACGGCGAACGCGACATCGGCCGCATCGGCCAGAACCGCCACGTTGAACGCGCCGCCATTCGCGCGGCGGCACTGGCCGCAATGGCACAGCACCACTTCGTCGATCGAACCCGACAGCGTGTATCGCGTCGCGCCGCAAAGGCACGCCGCGGACAGCGTCATGCCGCGGCCTTTTTCGCCTGCCGATATTTGTGAAGCAGCGGCTCGGTATAGCCCGACGGCTGTGTGACGCCTTCGAAGATCAGCGCGCGCGCCGCCTGCCAGGCGATGCCATCGGGGGTCAGCTTTTCGTAGAGTGTGTCGCTGGCGTTCTGCGCGTCGACCTTGGCCGCCATGCGCGCCAGCGCGGCATCGACCTGTTCCTCGGTGCACACGCCGTGGAGCAGCCAGTTGGCAAGTGCCTGGCTGGCGATGCGCAGCGTCGCGCGGTCTTCCATCAGGCCGACATCGTCGATGTCGGGCACCTTCGAGCAGCCGACGCCCTGATCGATCCAGCGCACAACATAACCGAGGATGCCCTGGCAATTATTGTCGAGTTCGCGGGTAATCTCGGCTCCGCTCCAGTTGCGGCCGGTGGCGACGGGGATGTTCAGCAGGCGATCGAGCGAGGGCACCGCTTCGCCCGCGATTTCCTTCTGGCGGGCGAAAACATCGACCTGATGATAGTGGAGCGCATGGAGCGTGGCGGCGGTCGGTGACGGCACCCATGCGGTGTTCGCGCCCGATTTCGGATGGCCGATCTTGGCGTCGAGCATCGCGCGCATCAGGTCGGGCATCGCCCACATGCCCTTGCCGATCTGCGCCTTGCCGCTGAGCCCGCAGGCGAGGCCGATGCGGACGTTGCGGTCCTCGTAGCTGGCGATCCAGTCGCTCGCCTTCATCTCGCCCTTCGGGATCATCGGGCCGGCGCGCATCGAGGTGTGAATTTCGTCGCCGGTGCGGTCGAGGAAGCCGGTGTTGATGAAGACGATGCGGTCCTTCACCGCATGGATGCAGGCGGCGAGGTTCGCGCTGGTGCGGCGTTCCTCGTCCATCACGCCGACCTTCATCGTATAGCGCGCGAGGCCGAGCATATCTTCGACCGCGTCGAACAGCCGGTCGGTAAAACCGCATTCCTCGGGGCCGTGCTGCTTGGGCTTCACGATATAGATGCTGCCAGCGCGGCTGTTGGTGAGGATACCGAGGCCTTTGAGGTCGTGGAGCGAGCACAGCGCGGTGATGACCGCGTCGCACAGGCCCTCGGGCGCCTCGGCGCCGTTTGGCAGTCTGATCATCGGCGTCGTCATCAGATGGCCGACGTTGCGGACGAACATCACGCTGCGGCCGTGGAGCAGGAAGGGGTCGCCCGATGGCGAGGTCCATTCGCGGTCGGCTTCCATCGCGCGCGTTACCGTCGCCCCGCCCTTGGCAAAGCTTTCGGTCAGGTCGCCGCGCATCAGCCCGAGCCAGTTGGTGTAACCGAGCGTCTTGTCCTCGCCATCGACCGCGGCGACGCTGTCTTCGAGGTCGATGATCGTCGTCAGCGCCGATTCGAGCACGACGTCGGCGATGCCCGCCGGATCGGTCTTGCCGATCGCGCTTGCCGAATCGATCACCAGTTCGATGTGCAGGCCGTTATGGCGGAGCAGGATGCCGCCGGGCTTGCTGCCGACCCATTGCGCGGGGTCGGCGAGCGTCAGCTGGCCGCCCTGCCAGTCGGCCCAGCTTCCCGATGCCAGCGGCACCGCTTCGTCAAGGAACGCCTTGGCGCGCGCGATCACCGCCGCACCGCGTTCGCTGTCATAGCCACCCGGCTTCGCTGCGGGCGCGTCAAGCGCGTCGGTGCCGTAGAGCGCGTCGTAAAGGCTGCCCCAGCGCGCGTTGGCGGCGTTCAATGCAAAGCGCGCGTTGAGCGCGGGGACGACAAGCTGCGGCCCCGCCATCGTCGCGATTTCGGGATCGACATTCTGTGTCCCAACCTGAAACGCCGCGGGTTCGGGGACGAGATAGCCGATTTCGCGGAGGAACGCCTGATAGGCGGCGGCGTCATGCGCCTGTCCGGCGCGCGCTTCGTGCCAGGCGTCGATCTGCGCCTGCAAATCCTCGCGCTTCGCCAGCAGCGCCGCGTTTTCGGGGGCGAATTTTGCAAGCAAACCCGCGAAATCATTCCAGAATTTTGCGGCGTCGAGCCCCGTTCCGGGCAGCGCGCGCTGCTCGATGAAATCGGCCAGACGCGTATCGACGGACAGACCGGAACGATCGAGAAATTCAGTCATGACAGCACCCTCTGGTCGGCGCGGCTGCGCCAGTGGACCCGGGGAGGAAAGGGCCGCCGCCCTATGCCGCGATTGGTTTCGATTGGCAATGGGCGCTTTTCAAGCGCGGCCGGGTAGTTTACGTTGCATCGCACAACGAAAAATAATTCTCCCCAAAAAGCGACTCCGGATCGATGGACGACACACGACTGAAACTGATGGAAGCGATCGCCCGCAAACGGCTGGTGACCGCGCACTATAACGGCCAGGTGCTGAAGCTGGCGCCGCACCTCTTGTTCGAGCGGCGCGGCGACCTGTTCATCAGCGCGCTGAATCTCAACAAAAGCTGGCGATCGGACGAGGATCCGCGGCTCGGGCATTTCAAGCTGGGCGGCCTCGCGTCGATCGAACTGAGCGAGGAATCGTTCGATCCCCTGCCCGGGTTCGAAGCCGCCGCACCGCATGAGGAAGATACGCCGCTGCTCGCGGTTTAACGTCCCATTCTCAGGCGACGTCCATGGCGGGCGCGGAAGGCAATTCGCCAAGCGCCACGCGAACCTGATTTCGCCCGCCGGACTTGGCGCGGTAAAGCGCGGCGTCGGCGCGGCGCGACAATTCGAAGAGGGTATCGTCGAAGGTGCGCTGGGCAACCCCGAAGGACGCCG
This sequence comes from Sphingopyxis sp. Soil_C_28, assembly GCF_057657055.1. Lineage (NCBI taxonomy): Bacteria > Pseudomonadati > Pseudomonadota > Alphaproteobacteria > Sphingomonadales > Sphingopyxidaceae > Sphingopyxis > Sphingopyxis sp. Soil_C_28. The sequence goes on along the minus strand of NZ_JBDGJE010000001.1, from coordinate 66,036 downwards.
TGAAGCCGCGATCGATCCCCAGTACCGGCAACCGCGCCGAAGCAAAAGCCGCGCGAACGGTTTCGGCGTAGAGGCGGCCGTCCGACAGCAGAGCGCCCGCGATCAGTACGGCAAACTCCTCGCCCCCGATGCGCCCGACGATCGCATTCGGCGGAGCGGCATCGGCCAGCATCGCCGCGAAATGCGCGATAACGCCGTCGCCGGCAGCATGGCCGAAACTGTCGTTTATCTTTTTGAAATCGTCGAGATCGGCCGTGATCAGCACTGCGACGTCGCCGCCGCGCAGCAGCGCCAATTCGGCATGACGTTCAAAGCCGCGCCGATTGAGTACGCTGGAAAGCGGATCGGTTTCGGACCGCACCACCATTTCGGCGGTCGTGTCGCGCATCATCACGAGCAGCAACACGAGCCCGATCGCCATCAGGGAGACAACGCTCCCGCTTTGCGAGATCGCGGCGTAGGTCGTCTCCATATATCCCTGCGGCGCGCTCGCCGTCCCGACCGTCGCTGCGACCAGTGGTTTGGCGAGATAGATGATTGCCGCGGACAATTGCAACGCAACGAGGAGCAGATCAAGCGCCTGACGACGGCCCGTGCGCCAGATCACGACCCCTGCCAGCGCCTGCATTGCAAAATACGTCAGCTGATAGATGATCAGCCGTGGCATCGAGCTATAGGGCATGCTGAAAATCACCGGAACGGCGAGGATTGCAAACACCCATATCACCGCGATGGCGATCCACGGTGGCCGCGCGCGATAATGATAACATGCGCCAATGAGCGCGAAGCTGAGCGCGAGCAGGAAACCGAGGAATATGCCGATGCCGACCGCGGTGGGGTCGGCCTGCCGCGTCAGCAGAAATTCAAGGCCGACGTGGACGATCCCCATGCCGCAGCCAAGCGCGAGCCACCGCGCGCCGCGCGCGGTCCGGTTCGTCGCCGCGACCACAGCGAACGCCACGGCAAAAATGCCGGCAACGGACATGTTGATGCCTAGTACGAAGGCGGCGGTCATCGGCTTACTCACATCGTCGGTTCGACCTGCCTAGCGAGCCGGTTTCGAACTTTCGGTTAATGCACGCGATTCGGGCGGTATTTTTGCGCGTCCTTAGTCGAGCACGCGGCGCGCGGCAGTGACTTACGGTGTCGCGTCGACAAAATAGCCGGCCGGGGGGTGCAAAAGCCCGTCACCGCTCGCTATAGCCGCGAGATGGTCACGCTTACCGCAACCGAAAATATAACGCTGGAACGCGCCGCCGATGCACCGATGCTGGCACAGGTCGAAAAATGGGCAGCGGTGAACAGCGGCACGGGCAATCTCGCGGGGCTGAAGACCGTTGCGGGCCTGCTCGCCGACGCCTTTTCCGCGCTGCCCGGCGAAGTGCGGCTGGTCGCTGCCGATCCGGTCGAGAGCGTCGACAGCGCGGGCACCGTCAACACGATCCAGCGCGGCGATCATCTGCATGTGCGGGTGCGTCCGGAGGCGCCGGTGCAGTTGCTGCTGACCGGGCATATGGATACCGTCTTCGCCGCCGACCATCCCTTTCAGACGCTGAAATGGCTGGAAGACGGCGTGCTCAACGGTCCGGGCACCGCCGATATGAAGGCGGGGATTTCGGTGATCCTTGCCGCGCTGACCGCATTCGAAGCCTCGCCGCTCGCTGGCCGCGTCGGCTATGACGTGATGATCAACAGCGACGAAGAAACGGGCAGCCAGGCGTCGGCGCGGCTGATCGCCGAACTCGCGAAAGGCAAGACCGCGGCGCTGACCTATGAACCTGCGCTGCCCGACGGCACCCTCGCGGGCGCCCGGCCCGGCAGCGGCAATTTTTCGGTGATCGTCCATGGCCGCGCCGCGCACGCCGGGCGCAATCCGCAGGACGGGCGCAACGCGCTGCTCGCCGCCGCCGACCTCGCGCTGCGGCTGGGTGCGCTGAAGTCCGATACGCTCAAGGTCAATCCGGCGAAGATCGACGGCGGCGGGCCGAACAATATCGTGCCCGACAGCGCGATCCTGCGCGTCAACATGCGCCCGTCGACCCCCGATGCGATGGCGGCGGCCGAAGCCGCGCTGCGCGATGCGATCGCCGCGGTGTCGCGCGAGCATGATGTCCATTGCCATGTGCACGGCGGGTTCAACCGTCCGCCCAAGCCATTGGATGCCGCCGCGACGCGGCTGTTCGAACTGGTACGCGACTGCGGCGCCGCGCTCGGCCTGCCGCCGATCAGCTGGAACGCCACCGGCGGCGTGTGCGACGGCAATAATATCGCGGCGTGCGGCGTGCCCGTCGTCGATACGATGGGACCGCGCGGCGGCGCGATCCATTCATCGGACGAGTTTCTGATTACCGGCAGCCTGCCCGAGCGGGCACAGCTGTCGGCACTGACAATGACAAGAATAGCGGAACGGGGGACTGTGTGAATTATGTGATCCGGGCGGCCAAGCCGGGCGACCTGCAGAGCATTTACGAGATGGCGAAGCTGACCGGCGGTGGCTTCACCAACCTGCCCCCCGACAAGAAAGCGCTGTCCGCCAAGCTCGAGCGCACCGAAGCCTCATTCGCGAGCGACAAGGAATATCCGTCGGACGAGCTATACTTGCTCGTGCTCGAGGACCTCGACAGCGGCGAAGTGCGCGGCACCTGCCAGATCTTCGGACAGGTCGGCCAGCGCTGGCCCTTCTATTCCTATCGCATCGGCACCGACAGCAAGCATAGCGAGCAGCTCGGGCGCACATTTCAGGCGCAGATCCTGATGCTGAGCAACGACCTCAACGGGTCGAGCGAGGTCGGCGGGCTGTTCCTGCACCCCGCCGCGCGCGCCGGCGGCCTCGGCCTGCTGCTTGCGCGCTCGCGCTATCTTTTCATCGCGCGGCACCGCGCGCGATTTGGCGACCGTATCCTTGCCGAGCTGCGCGGGGTGATCGACGAAGCCGGCGGATCGCCCTTTTGGGACGGGGTCGCGGGCAAATTCTTCGGAATGAGCTTTCAGGAAGCCGACCAGTTCAACGCCGTGAACGGCAACCAGTTCATCGCCGACCTGATGCCCAAGCATCCGGTCTATATCGCGATGCTGAGCGACCATGCGCGCAGCGTGATCGGCGTGCCGCACCCCAGCGGCCGCGCCGCGATGCGGATGCTGGAGAACGAGAATTTCGCGTTCGAAAATTATGTCGATATCTTCGACGGCGGCCCGACGATGACCGCGCGCACCGATCAGGTCGCGAGCATTGCGGGCGCCAAGCATGTCGAGGTGTCAGGGATCGCCGAAACGGGCGAGGATGCCCTTGTCGCATCGGGCCAACTGGCCGATTTTCGCTGCTGTTTCGGCAAGGTCGGCGGCGGTTCGACGATCGATTCCGAAGCCGCCAAGCTGCTGGGCGTCGGCAAGGGCGGCGAGATCAGCTGGATCGGCCGCTGACATGCTGACGGAAATCAATTTTGACGGGATCATCGGGCCGAGCCACAATTATGCGGGCCTCAGCCGCGGCAATATCGCGTCGGCGAATAACGCCGGCGACGCGTCGCAACCGCGCGCCGCCGCGTTGCAGGGCATCGAGAAGATGCGCCACAATCTCGCGCTCGGCCTGCCCCAAGGCTTTTTCACGCCGCTCGATCGCCCCGACGCACCCTGGCTGGAAACGCTCGGCACCACGCTGGAAGACGCCGAAGGCCATTTGCGCGCGCAGGCCTGGTCGGCGTCGTCGATGTGGGCGGCCAATGCCGCGACCGTGTCGCCCGCGCCCGACAGCGCCGACGGCAAATGCCATTTGACCGTCGCGAACCTCGTCACCATGCCGCACCGCAGCCACGAGTGGCCGGGAACGCTGGCGCAGCTGCGCCTTGCCTTCGCCGACCCCGCCTTTGCCGTACATGCGCCGATCCCGGCGCCGTTCGGCGACGAGGGCGCGGCAAACCATATGCGGCTGTGCAGCGGGCATGACGCGGCTGGCGTCGAGATCTTCGTCTATGGGCTGAGCGGAGGGCGTTTCCCGGCACGCCAGCATCTCGATGCATCGAAGGCAATCGCACGCCATCACCGGCTCGATCCGAAGCGTACGCTCTTCATTCGTCAGTCGGACACCGCGATCCAGGGTGGCGCGTTCCACAATGACGTCGTTGCGGTCGCGAACGAGCATGTGCTGTTCACCCACGAAACCGCGTTCGAGGATCGCGAGACCGCGCACGCCGAAATCCGCGCCGCCTTTCCCGCGGTCGAGATCGTCGAGGTGCCCGCAAGCGCGGTAAGCCTGCCCGACGCGATCAAATCCTATCTGTTCAACGCGCAGCTCGTCAGCCTGCCCGATGGCGGCGGCATGGGGCTGGTCCTGCCCACCGAAGCGCAGGCGATCCCGGCGGTATGGCAATGGCTGGAAGCCCATGTCGCGGGCAACGGCCCGATCCGCCGGCTGCTGCCGGTCAACGTCCGCCAGTCGATGGCGAACGGCGGTGGCCCGGCGTGCCTGCGGCTGCGCGTCGTTGCCGATCCGGCGACGGTCGATCCGCGCTTCATCGCCGACAAAGCGAAGCTGGACCAGATCGCCGACGTGGTGGCAAAGCACTGGCCCGAGACGATCGCCCCCGGCGACCTCGCGTCGGCGGCGCTGGCGAGCGACGTGCGCCGCGCGCGCGCGGCGCTGCTGGAAACGCTCGATCTGGGCGAGCTGAATTGAAGATGCGCGAGCTGGTCGGCACGGCGGAGGTGCCCGGCGGCGACGAACTGCGCCTGTACCGACGCGGCGACGATTTCATCATCGCGATCGATCGCAACGAGTTGATGAGCAGCCGGATGAGCGGTTCCGAGGAAGCGCTGGCGACGATGACGTGCGACCGGCTGCGCAGCCCGGACAAGGCGCATCTGCTGATCGGCGGCTATGGCATGGGATTTACCCTGCGCGCGGCGCTGGCGACGCTGGGGCCGGACGCGAAAATTACCGTGGCGGAACTGGTCCCCGGCATCATCGATTGGGCGCGCGGACCGATGGCGGAGCTGGCGGCGGGCTGTCTCGACGATCCGCGCGTCGAACTGATGCTTGGCGACGTATCGCAAGCGATCGGGACGGCGACCCGCCGTTATGATGCGATCCTGCTCGACGTCGACAATGGCCCCGACGGGCTGACGCGCGAGGCCAATGAGGGACTCTATTCGGTGGCCGGCCTTGCAAGGGCCAAGGCGGCGCTGCGGCCCGGCGGCATATTGGCGATATGGTCGGCGGCGCCCGACGCCCGCTTCACCCGCCGCCTGGCGGCCGCGGGTTTCCAGGTCGATGAGGTCGGCGTTCGCGCGCGAAGCAATGGCAAGGGGCCGCGGCACGTCATCTGGTTTGCGCGGTCGCACTGAAGCATGAAGGAAGCGCCATGACATCCTGTTCGCACGCGTCCGCGATCCAAGACGTCGTCCCGAGTGCGAAGGGGTGCGAGGCGTGCCTCGCGATCGGCAGCATGTGGGTCCATCTGCGCCTTTGTCGTTCGTGCGGCCATGTCGGATGTTGCGACGATTCGCCGCACCGTCATGCGCGCGCGCATTTTCAGGAAAGCGGACACCCGATCATCGAGGGATATGACCCGCCCGAAGGCTGGGGATGGTGTTATGTCGACGATGTCGAGGTCGCGCTTCCCGATCAGACGCCGCAGGTCGGACCGATTCCGCGCTATTTTTAAGCTCCCGGCCTTCCCATATCTGTCGGATTAACTTACAGTTTACCATAAGCCCGGCGTGCCAAATCCCGTATTTGCGCCAGTGGCACGGCTCTTGCTGGATAGATGGTGATGCTGAAAAAACTCGGACGCCTGTTCGTCATCAAGACCCGCTTCGAGGCGTGCCTCATCATTTATGCGCTGGCGGTCGGGGCGATGGCGCGCGGCGCGGCCTATCTGCATGAATATCCGGGGCTGGGCGGAAAGCTGTTGCTTGTTGCATGCAGCGGGTCGGTATTCCTCGCGGGCGCGAAGATTTTCGACTGTCTGCGCCACGAGCAGGCGGCCGCCGCCGTCCTAAAACAGGCCGCGTAATCCCGCGAGCCTTTCGCGTGTCATCGAAACATGCGAAGGCACAAGCCATGAGCAGGATCAGCGGCCGCCCGGCCATCAGCACCGAGCATGTCTATGGCATCAACCTGCGCGTCGCGCGCTGGCGCGAGGGCGCAGCCGGCACCCCGCTATTGTTCCTCAACGGGATCGGCGCCGATATCGCCGCTGCGGCGCCTTTGCTCGCACAGATCCACGGCCGCGAAGTCTGGACGCTCGACATGCCCGGGGTCGGCGGCTCGCCCGATGCGTTGATGCCTTATGGCGCGCCGACGATCGCGGCGGTGGTGATGGAGATTGCCGACCGTTTCGGGCAAAAGGTCGTCGATGTCGCCGGTTTCAGCTGGGGCGGCGCGCTGGCACAACAGATCGCGATCCAGTTTCCGGGCCGCGTTCGCCGGCTGGTGCTGATGGCGACGACGCCCGTGATGGGCGCACCCGGAATCGGATGGGCGGCAATGTTCGACGACGACATGCTGGCGAGCGGTCTCAAAATCCAGACCGCCACCCCGCTGGGCATCGCGTACCAGACCGCGGCGATGGCGGGATGGAGCAGCGTGGGGTTCCTGTCAGGCTTGAAGCAGCTTCCGACGCTGGTGCTGATGGGCGAACAGGATGGCGTGATGCCCGCCTGTTACGGCCAGATGCTCGCCGACCAGATCGAGGGCGCGGCGCTGGAAGTGGTACCGGGATCGCACCTCTTCCCCTTCACCCATGCCGCGACGATTTCAGAGCGGATCAGCGCGTTTCTGGATTTGCAGGTGCCGGGACAACAAGCCGCCGCGTAAGGAAATCGGCGATCGCCCCGGCGGTCGCATCGGGCGCTTCCTCCATCGGCAGATGGCCGATTCCGGGCAGAATCACGACCTCCGACCCCTTTATGCGTTCGTTGAACGTCTTTGCCGCGCTGGGATTGATGATCCGGTCCTTGTCGCCGAACAGGATCAACGTCGGCGCCTCGATGTCGCCTACGCGCGCCGCCATCGCAGGTTCGCGGTTCATCCGCGCGCGCAGCACCGTCGCCTCGCGATTGCCAGGGAAATGCAGCAATTCCCAATAGCGGTCGATCATCGCATCATCGATGATCTCCTGTTTTTCGACCGAGCCGCGCAGCGACTGCTCGACCAGCATGCGCGGAGTAATCTGCGTCGCCAGCCAGCGGCCGAACGGATATTCGAGGACGCGGAAGCCGACGTTCGATTCCGGCCGCTTCTCACCCTTGCGCAGCGGCATCCCGCTGGCGTCGATCAGCAGCAGCGCATCGACCCGGCGCGGTTCCGCCAGCGTGTAGCGCCAGCTGACCCAGCCGCCCATCGAATTGCCGCCGAGGACGAAATGGTCGAGCCCGAGCTTGGCGGCGACGACATCGACGGCGTCGATCATGCCCTGCGCCGAATAATCGGTGTCGGGGATCGCACCCGTCAGGCCGTGCCCGGGAAGGTCGAGCGTGACGATGCGCCAGGTGGCGCCGAGCCGCTTTACCAGCGGCTCCCAGGTGTGGAGACTGGCGTTGGAACCATGGATCAGGATGATCGCGGGGCCGTCGCGCTTGCCCTGATCGCGATAGTGAATCTGTTGTCCCGCCGGCCCTGCGACGAAGGTCGCTTTCGGGCCGCCATATTTGGCGATCATTTCATCACGATCGGTATCGGGGGTGCGCAGCGCGAAGAAGGTCGCCACGACGGCCAGCACCAGCGCGAGCGGGATCAACACCCTCTTGCGCCGGAACAGCGGACGCCGCGGCGGCAATGGTTCGAATTCATCCTCGTCGATATTGGCCATCACAACCCCACCCTTTGTCCGCCGCGACCCTAGTGCACGCGCCTCCGGCGTCAATCGCCCGGCTATTCGTGGATCTTGCGCCGGAATGTTTCGGGCAGGAACAACAGCCCGACGACCAGCGTGATCACCGCAATGATTACCGGATACCACAGGCCATAATAGATATTGCCCGTCGCCGCGACCATCGCGAACGCCGTCGTCGGCAGGAAACCGCCGAACCAGCCATTGCCGATATGATAGGGCAGCGACATCGCGGTGTAGCGGATGCGGCTGGGGAAGAGTTCGACGAGCAGCGCGGCGATCGGGCCGTAGACCATCGTCACGAGCAGCACGAGATAGAAGAGGATCGCGACGACGAGCGGCTTGTTGATCCGCGCGGGATCGGCCTTGGCGGGATATCCGGCGTCGGCGGTCGCGGCTGCCAGTTGCTTCCGGAACGCCTCGGCAGCCCCCGCCCGCTCATTCTCGGCGAGCCGCCAGGGTTCGGGGGCGATCAGCACGCGCTCGCCGATACGAACCTGCGCAGGCTGTCCGGTGATGCGATCGCGTTCATGGCTGGAATAGCTGACCCCCGCCTTGGCCAGCGCCGATTTGGCGATGTCGCAGCCGGTGCTTTCGAACTTCTCCTTGCCGACCGGGTCGAACTGGAACGCACAGGCGCCGGGATCGGCGGTGACCGAGACCGCCGCGCTCGCCTGTGCCTTCGCCATTGCCGGATTGGCGGCGGACGTCAGCATGTGGAATGCCGGGAAATAGGTCAGTGCCGCGAGCGCGCAGCCCGCGAGGATGATCGGCTTGCGGCCGATCTTGTCGCTGAGCCAGCCGAAGACGATGAAGAAGGGCGTGCCGAGCGCGAGCGCGATGGCGATCAGGATGTTGGCGGTCGCGCCGTCGACCTTCAGCGTCTTTTCGAGGAAGAAAAGCGCATAAAATTGTCCGGAATACCAGACGACCGCTTGCCCGGCGACCGCGCCGAACAGCGCGACGATGACCCATTTGAGATTTTCCCAGCGCCCGAACGCTTCGGTCAGCGGCGCTTTCGAGGTCGTGCCTTCCTCCTTCATCTGTTTGAAGACGGGGCTTTCCTCGAGCTGGAGGCGGATCCAGAGGGAAACGCCGAGCAGGATGACCGAGATCAGGAAAGGAATACGCCAGCCCCAATCGGCAAACGCTTCCTCGCCGATGACCGAGCGGATCGCGATGACGACGCCGAGCGCCGCAAACAGCCCGAGCGTTGCGGTGGTCTGGATGAAACTGGTGAAGAGGCCGCGTTTGCCGTCGGGCGCATGTTCGGCGACGTATGTGGCGGCGCCGCCATATTCGCCGCCGAGCGCGAGGCCCTGGAGCAATCGCAGGACGACGAGCAGAATCGGTGCAGCGACGCCGATCGACGCATAGCTGGGGAGAATGCCGACAAAAAAGGTCGATGCGCCCATGAGCCCCATCGTGACGAGGAAGGTGTTCTTGCGTCCGACGAGATCGCCGATGCGCCCGAAAAACAAGGCACCGAAGGGACGAACGGCAAAGCCCGCCGCAAACGCCGCGAGTGCAAAGATAAAGCCGGTGGTTTCGTTGACGCCCGAAAAGAATTGCGCCGAGATGATCGTGGCGAGCAGGCCGTAGAGGTAGAAATCATACCATTCGAAAACCGTGCCGAGCGACGAGGCGAGGATCACCTTGCGTTCGCTCTGCCGGCTGTCGATGGGTGCCTTGCCTGCTGTTTCGCCGTCCGTCATCCGCTGCCCCTTCGCCCATCATCGTTGGGCGAAGGGTCTAGCGGGTGTCAGCGGCGCGTCAACCGACGCGGGTTACCGCGCCCTTATGTGCGCCGACGCTTTTGTTGCGCGGGCGGAAGCGGCGCTTGCGCTGGCCTTCGGCCGTCGCATCGCCGGCGGCACCATCGCGGCGCGGACCGCGCTCGCCTTGCGGCTTGCCGCCATTGCGTCCGCGATTGGCGTCCTGACGTTGACGATTGGGGTCACGACCCTGGCTGCCGGTGTCGCGGGGACCCGCAACGGGCTTGGGCAGGTTACGCACCAGCTCGTTGAAATTCTCGGGCAGCGGCATCGGTTCGGACTTCGACCGCGTGACGCGCTCGATGTCTTTCATGTACGGACGCTCATCGGGAGCGATGAAGCTGATCGCCTTGCCCTCGGCGCCGGCGCGCGCGGTGCGGCCGATGCGGTGAACATATTGTTCGGGCACGTTCGGGATTTCGAAGTTGATGACATGCGAAACGCCCGACACGTCGATGCCGCGCGCGGCGATGTCGGTTGCGACGAGCAGCTTGATGTCGCCCGAGCGGAAGGCCTGCAGCGCGTGGGTGCGCTGCGACTGGCTCTTGTTGCCATGGATCGCCATCGCCTTAATGCCCGCGCCGGCGAGGTGGCGCACGACGCGGTCGGCGCCATGCTTGGTGCGGGTGAAGATCAGCGCGCGGTCGATCTCTTCGCTGGCGACGATCGAATGAAGCAGCGCCTGCTTTTCCTTCTGTTCGACGAAGGTCGCGAACTGGCTGATCTTTTCGACCGTGGTTGCTGCCGGGGTAACCGACACGGTGACCGGATCGTTGAGAAACTGTTCGGCGAGGTGCGCGATTTCCTTCGGCATCGTGGCCGAGAAAAACAGATTCTGACGGCGCGACGGCAGCAGCTTGGCGACGCGGCGCAGCGAATGGATGAAGCCCATGTCCATCATCTGATCGGCTTCGTCGAGGACGAAGATTTCGACATCGTCGAGGCGCAGCGCGCGCTGATCGATCAGGTCGAGCAGACGGCCCGGGGTAGCGACGAGGATATCGACGCCGCCCGAAAGGTCGCGGATCTGCTTGTTGATCGGCACGCCGCCGAACACCGTCGAGACCGACAGCTTGGTGAAACGGCCATAGTCGCGGCAGCTCTGCGCGATCTGCGCGGCCAGCTCACGCGTCGGTGCCAGCACGAGCATGCGGCAGCCGCGCGGGGTCGGGCGATGCGGATAGGTCAGAAGATGGTGGATCGAGGGCAGCGAGAAACCGGCGGTCTTGCCGGTGCCCGTCTGCGCGATGCCGCACAGGTCGCGACCCTTCATCAGCGGCGGGATCGCCTGCATCTGGATCGGGGTCGGGACGGTATAATCCTTGGCGGCAAGCGCGCGATTGATGTCGGCATGCAGGCCAAAGTCGTTAAAAGTCGTCATAAGATACTCACAATGGGCGACGCGCAGGCGCATCCGTTCGGATCGAACGGACGGCGCACGGGCCGCGGGTTCGAAACGACCCGCGTGAAAGGGTGCCTCTGGGGACAATAGCGCGGTTCCGGCTCGTCCCGCGCCTGAGATTGGGCGGGAAAATCACGCTGCCGGTGGTTACGGCGGGTGGTCCCGCCATGCTGCGCTGCACAATATATGGCATAGCCGCCGCAATTTTGCAAGCCGGATACGAATGTAAGTGTCGTGCAGCTTGTCGGCGCGGCTTTCTTTTTGCATCACAGGCAAAAGAGGGAGAGCGATATGGCCGAGAAAATCATCGTCATCGACGAGGGAACCACGTCGACGCGCACGATGCTTTTCGGTGCCGACGGCATCCCACTGGGCAGCGCGCAGCGCGAAATCCAGCAACATTACCCCGGCCCCGGCCTCGTCGAACATGATGCCAGCGAGATTTGGGAAGCGACTCTCGCCTGCACGCGCGAGATGATCGCGCAGGCGGGCGGCGCCGACCATGTCGCCGCGATCGGGATCACCAATCAGCGCGAAACGGTGGTGTTCTGGGACCGGACGACCGGCGAGCCGCTCGCGCCCGCGATCGTGTGGCAGGACCGGCGTTCGGCCGCCGACTGTGCGGTGCTGAAAGAGGCGGGCCACGAACCCCGGGTGCAGGCGAAAAGCGGGCTGCTGCTCGATCCCTATTTTTCGGGGACGAAGATCGGCTGGGCGCTGAAAAACTGGCCGCAGCTGAAGGAAGCTGGCGACAAGCTCGCGGTGGGGACGATCGAATCCTACCTGATCTATCGCCTGACCGGCGGCGTGCATGTCAGCGACGCGACAAATGCGTCGCGCACCTTGCTGATGGACATCAACGGTCAGGGCGGCTGGGACGCCGAATTGTGCAACCTGCTGGGCGTCCCGATGACGTTGCTGCCCGAAATCACCGGCTGCACGACGACGGTCGGCAAGACCAATCCCGCGCTGTTCGGCGGCGCGATCCCGATTTGCGGCATGGCGGGCGACCAGCAGGCCGCGACGATCGGGCAGGCGTGCCTGTCGCGGGGACAGACAAAGGCGACATTCGGCACCGGCGCCTTCATCCTGTCGGCGAGCGGCACGACGCGCCCCATATCGAACCATCGCCTGCTCGCGACGGTGCTGGTGCAGGAAGGCAATGTTCGCTCTTACGCGCTCGAAGGGTCGGTGTTCGTCGCGGGGAGCCTGATCAAATGGCTGCGCGACGGGCTCGGCCTGCTCGCGAACGCAGGCGAGAGCGAAGGCCTCGCGCGTTCGGTCACCGACAATGGCGGGGTCTATATGGTCCCCGCCCTCACCGGGCTTGGCGCGCCGCACTGGCGGCCCGATGCGCTCGCGGCGATATCGGGGCTGAATTTTGCGACGGGCAAGGCACATGTCGCGCGCGCGGCGCTCGAAGCGATGGCCTATCAGGCGCACGACCTGAAATCGGCCTTCGCCGCCGACGGCGTCGACTGGGCGGACCTGCGCATCGACGGCGGCATGGCCGCGAACGACTGGATGGCGCAGGATCTGGCCGACATACTCGACCTGACGGTCGAGCGGCCCGATTTCGTCGAGAGCACCGCGCTTGGCGCCGCGATGCTCGCCGCGACGGGGGCGGGACTTTATCCCGACCTGTCGAGCGCAGCCAAGGCGATGCGCGGCACCGCGACGCGCTTCACCCCCGCGCTGGATGCCGAGAAACGCAAAACGCGCCTTGCCGGGTGGCAAAGCGCGCTTGCAAAGGTTTTAGGCTAAGGCCCGAAGGCTTAGCGCTTGAGGGTGAGACCACCGAAACGCTTGTTGAACTTGGCAACCTGGCCCGCAGCGTCGAGCATGCGTCCGGTGCCGCCGGTCCATGCCGGGTGCGCGGTGGGGTCGATTTCGAGCGTCATCGTGTCGCCCTCTTTGCCCCAGGTCGAGCGCGTCTGATATTCGGTGCCATCGGTCATCTTGACGGTGATCATGTGGTACGCGGGGTGGATATCTTTTTTCATGTTTCCTGGCTCCTGTGCCGCTGGTTACCGACCAGCTAGCTGTGAGTCTGTGCGTCCGGGGACGCGAAGGTGCGGCCTTTAGTGGCCTATGATGTGAAATGCAACACCCTGCCCTCGTCATGCCGGACTTGATCCGGCATCCATGGCCGCATCGGCGTCATGAACCCCGGATCAGGTCCGGGGTGACGATAGAAAACAGTGGCGGCCTCAGTCGCTCGGCGGATCGGCGATCATGGCGGTGAACTGGCATTCGGTCGCCAGCTGGCCGCCCAGCATCGCCTTGCCTTCGAACTTGCAGATATTGCGCTTCGCCTGAAGGATCGTGACATGGAGATCGAGCAGCACGCCGGGTTCGACGGGCTTGCGGAACTTCACGCCGTCGATACCCATGAAATAGACGAGCTTGCCCGAGCCGCCGAGGCCGAGCGACTCGATCGCCAAAATGCCGCCGGCCTGCGCCAGCGCCTCGACGATGAGGACGCCGGGCATGATCGGCCGGCCGGGGAAATGTCCCTGAAAAAAGGGCTCGTTCATCGTCACTGCCTTGACCGCGTGGATCGAGGTGTCCTTCACCATCGATTCCACCCGGTCGACGAGCAGCATCGGATACCGATGCGGCAGCAGCGTCAGGATCCGGCGGATATCCACCGGACCCAGTGCGCCGTCAGACTTTTCCCCGTCGGTCATGCGACTTAGCGGGTCGTCGGTGCGGTGCCCGTCGGCGCCGGAGCCGGGGTTGCGGGACGTGCGCCCTGTGCGGCGCGGGCCTGGTCCATCAGCTGCTGGTTGCGCTGCTGGACGAGCTGGCCAGCCTGATAGCCGGCCGGAACTGCGGTCGACACGGTCGGCAGGATGCGGTTGAGTTCGGCGACCACCGCGTCGGTGATGTCGACATTGTTTTCGCGCGCAATCACGGCTTCGGGGTTGACCAGCAGGTCGACCTTCTTTGCGGTCATCGCGGCCTTGATCGCTTCGTTCATGCGAATGCTGATCTGATCCTCGACATAGGCGATGGCGAGATCGACGGGCGCGCCGATCTGACCGAGTTCGGCCTGCGCGGCGCGCTGCTTGTCCTGCACCGCCTTGCCGGCAGCGGCGACCGCGGTTTCGTTGCGCGGCGTCTTTTTGATTTCTTCGTTATACTTGGCGATCAGGACGTTGACCTCCGCCTGAAGCGTCTGGCCGCGCGACTGCTGCTGATCGATCTGCGCCTTGTAGGTGGTCTCGATCTGCCCGCTGGCAACGGTGAAGGCGTTCGAACGGGCAGCCGCGACGCGGACGTCGGCGACGCCGACCCCCTTTGCCTGGGCGATGGCCGGGGCCGACAGGATGGGCGAAACCGACAGCGTGGCCATGGCCAGCGCCGAAGCGACGAGAATTTTCTTCATTAGAATTGAGTTCCTACATTGAATGAGAAGCGTTTTGTGTCGTCGCCCTCTTCTTTGCGAAGGGCGTAAGCGAAGTCGATCCGGAAGGGACCGAAAGGAGAGTTCCAGTTGACCCCGGCACCGATCGAGACGCGCGGCATCCACGTATCGCCGAAGAAGCGTTCTTCGAACGGATCGAGGCGAGAGAAATCGGTCGGACAGGTCGTATATTGTCCCGTCCCCGTCGGGACGCCGCCCGTCGGCGTCGTTGTCGTCTCCGTCGCGAACTGGGTGACGCCCGTGTTCGCGTTGCGGCAAAGCGACTTGGTGAGGCCGAAACCGGGCGCGTTGGGGTCCGTTTCCCTGAAATTCGCGAGCGTCGTCAGCTGCGGCCGGCGAACGCTGAACACCGACCCGACGTCGAGGAAGATCGACGGCCGAAGCCCCATTTCCTTCGCACCGGTGCCGAGCGGAATATCGAGTTCGATCCGGCCCTGATAATAAGCACGGCCGCCGAGCGCGTCGTCGATCTGGCCGCGATCACCACCGTCGCCGTCCGTGACGACAATCGGGTTGGCGGGATCGAGATTGTTGACCGAATAGCGGATGACGCGCGGGCCGACGCCGCGGATATCGAAACCGCGCATCTGCGGCTCGCCGAGGAAGAAGCGGTCGGTCAGGCGGACTTTGTCGCTCGTCGGGGTCGGACGACCGCCGAACGGATAGATATAACCGCCTTCGGCCGAGACGTTGAGGATGAAGCGGCTACCGAGGTTGAAGTGCTTCGATCCGTTCAAACGCGTGCGGACATATTTGACGCTGCCGCCAAGGCCCGCGAAATCCTGGCTGAGCGACAGCGACTGGCCGCGCGTCGGGCGGATGCGATTGTCGCGGTCATCATAGGCGAGCGTGTAGCCGAGCAGCGAGGTCGTGCGGTTGCCGATCGCGTCGCACAGATAGCGGCCGGCAACGAGGGGGTCGCACTGGTCGCCGAAATAATAAACCCCCCTGTCGAGCGTCACATCGTCGAAGTTGATGCTGTAGCGCGCAAAGAAGGACATGAATTCGGTGAGCGGCACGCCGGCGTTGAGCTGCAAGCCGGTCGTGACCTGCTGGAACGTCGTCCGGCGGTCATTGTTGATGAAGTTGAACGAGTTCAGATCGCGGCGATAGACGCTGCCGCCCACGGAAATATTGCGGTCGAACAGATAGGGTTCGGTAAACCCGAGTTCGATCGACTTCGAATAGCTCGAATAGTTGACCGATGCCTGGAGCTGCTGCCCAAGGCCGCGGAAGTTGCGCTGGCGGATCGACGCCTGGAGCAGGAAATTCTCGATCGACGAGAAACCGG
Organism: Sphingopyxis sp. Soil_C_28; assembly: GCF_057657055.1. NCBI lineage: Bacteria > Pseudomonadati > Pseudomonadota > Alphaproteobacteria > Sphingomonadales > Sphingopyxidaceae > Sphingopyxis > Sphingopyxis sp. Soil_C_28. The sequence continues at coordinate 50,309 of NZ_JBDGJE010000001.1, read as the reverse complement.
CCGACAGCGACAGTTCGCCGGTCGGCTTTTCCTCGACATTGGTTTCGAGGATGATGCGATCGGGCGTGCTGCCTTCCTTGCGCTCGATTTCCAGATTTTCCTGGAAATAGCCAAGGCTGTTGATGCGGTTCTCCGTACGCTTGATGCCGAAGCTGTTGAAGGCATCGCCCTCGTTCAGACGGAATTCGCGGCGTACGACCTTGTCGTGGGTCAGCGTATTGCCGTTGACGTCGATCCGCTCGACGTACGTACGCGGGCTTTCGGCGACGTTGAACGTGATCGCCATCGTCCTGGTTTCGGGATCGCGGCGGAATTCGGGATTGATGTCGGCAAAGGCGTAACCGAACAGACCCGCAGTCTCGCTCAGGCTTTCGACCGTGTCCTCGACCTGCTTGGCATCATACCAGTCGCCCGTGTGCATCGGCAGCAGCTTCTTCAGCATCTCGGGCTGGAAGTCGCGGATTTCGCTCTTCACGTCGATGTCGCCGAACTTGTAGCGCTCGCCTTCCTCGACCACATAGGTGATGATGAAGTCCTGCTTGTTGCTCGTCAGCTCCGCCACCGCCGAAATCACGCGGAAATCGGCATAGCCGTTGGTCAGGTAGAAGAGGCGCAGCTTCTGCTGGTCATAGGCGAGACGGTCGGGGTCGTAGCTGGTGTTCGACGACAGGATCGTCATCAGGCTCGACTGCTTCGTCGCCATCTCGCCCTTGAGGTCGCCGTCGCTGAACTTCTCGTTGCCGATGATGTTGATCTGGCGGACCTTCGACTTCGGCCCTTCGTTGATTTCGAACACCACATCGACGCGGTTCTGGTCGAGCGACACCATCTTGGGCTCGACCGTCGCGGCGAAGCGGCCCTGGCGCTTGTAGAGTTCGATGATACGCGCAACGTCGGCGCGGACCTTCGAGCGCGTGAAGATCTGGCGCGGCGCAAGCTTGATTTCGGGCCGGACCTTGTCTTCCTTCAGGCGCTTGTTGCCTTCGAGGATGACGCGGTTGATCACCGGGTTCTCGGCGACCTGAATCGTCAGCGCACCGGCGTTGTCGCTGATCTGGAAATCCTTGAACAACTCGGTGGCCGCGAGATCCTTCAGTGCCTGATCGAGCACCGAACGGTCATATTGCTGCCCGACGCGCAAACGCAGGTACGACAGGATCGTCTGCGCCTCGAGCCGCTGGTTGCCCACGACGGTGATCGATTGAACCGTCGTTGCGGTCGGCACCGCTTCGCGCGCGGGCGCCGGAACGGCGGGAGCGGGCACGGGCGGCGGCGCAACTTCCTGCGCCATCACCGGCGCGCCAAGCATCGTTCCTGCCATGAGGAGGGCCGACAGCTGTGTCCGCGCCGAGAATTTGTGTGAAGCCACGCTGTTCATCCCGAAAAAATAACTCAAAAGCGACAAACCCGCCTGACCGCGGGCTGCGCGCACTCCCTGCCCCAGACTCGCTAGCCAATCAAGCGCGCGATCCCGTCCCACAGGCCCAATGAGCCCAAATCGTTGAAAGTCACGACCAGCATCAGTGTAACGACCGCCGCAAAGCCGAATCGAAACGCCCATTCCTGCACCTGCGGCGGAGCAGGACGCCGCCGAACCGATTCATAAGCGTAGAATAGCAAATGACCACCATCGAGCATCGGCAATGGCAACAGGTTGATGAACCCCAGATTGATGGAAATAAAGGCGACGAAGAAGATCAGGGCCGCGATGCCGAGCGAAGCCATTTCGCCCGACTGTTTGGCGATCCGGATCGGCCCGCCCATTTCCTTGACCGACCGCTGCCCGGTCAGAAACTGCCCGAGGATATTGCCTGTCAGACGCACCATCGCCCAGGTCTGGGTCGCGCCCGCCTGCACCGCCGTCAACGGGCCGACGTCGGTGTACACCGGCGCGCCGGGCAGGATGCCGATGATCGCCCGCTCGGCCTTGTTACCGAACGGATCCTTTTCCGAAATGATCCGCGGACGCAGCGTGACTTCGAACCGTTCGGCGCCGCGTTCGATATCCAGCCTTGCCGGTTTGCCGAGGTCGTAGCTGATCGCGAGGCGGATATCGTCGAAACTGTCCATGGTCCGGCCGTCGATCGCGGCGATGCGATCGCCCGGCTGCAGCCTGGCCTCGGCGGCCGCGCTTTGCGGTGCGACCACGCTCACCACCGGCGGGGTCTGCGGTGCGCCATAGACCATGAAAAATCCGGCGAAGATGGCAATCGCGAACAGGAAGTTGGTGACCGGCCCCGCGGCGACGATCAACGCGCGCTTCCATACCGGCTGAGCCGGAAATGTGTGCGACTTTTCCGCAGCGGGCAGTTGATGCCAGGTCGCGTCGGGCTGGCTGACCGCGTCACGATCGCCCGCGAACTGGACATAGCCGCCAAGCGGCAACCAGCCGATCTTCCATTCGGTGCCGCGCTTGTCGGTCCAGCGGAGGATCTTGCGGCCGAAACCGATCGAGAAGGTTTCGGCCTTCACCCCGCACCAGCGGCCGACGATATAGTGCCCATATTCATGAACGAATACGAGCGGGCCGAGGACCGCGAGGAACGCGACCGGATAAAGCCACATAGGAATGTCAGGCAGGTTCATATTGGTCCACAAAATATCGGGCAGCCGCACGCGATGCGGTATCGACGCTGAATATGTCCTGAAGCGATGAGGGGGCCGCAGGTTCCGTAGACTCGATCACGCGGCGCACGGTATCGACGATCGCGGGAAAGGATATGCGTCCGGCAAGGAACGCGGCGACCGCCACCTCGTTCGCGGCGTTGAGCTGCGCGGGGCGCGCGCCGCCCTCGGCAATCGCGGCCCTGCAAAGCGCGGTCGCGGGAAAACGCACCTCGTCGGGCGCCTCGAAATCGAGCCGCGCGATGCTCGCGAGGTCGAGCGGCGCGCATGGCGTCGCCATCCGCTGCGGCCAGGCGAGCGCGCTGCTGATCGGGATGCGCATGTCGGGCGAGCCAAGCTGAGCCAAGGTCGAACAATCGATATATTCGACGAGGCTGTGGATCACCGATTGCGGGTGGACGAGGATTTCGATCCGTTCGAGCCCGACGGGGAACAGGTGATGCGCCTCGATCAGTTCAAGGCCCTTGTTCATCATCGTCGCCGAATCGACGCTGATCTTGGCGCCCATCGACCAGTTGGGATGGGCGACGGCCTGTTTGGGCGTGACCCCGGCCATGTCCGCGGCGCTCATCGTGCGGAAGGGGCCGCCGCTAGCGGTCAGGATGATACGGCGCACCTGATCGATGCGCCCGCCCGCGAGGCACTGGAAGATCGCATTATGCTCGCTGTCGACCGGCAGGATCGTCGCGCCCGATGTCCGCGCCACGGCGGTCATCAGTTCGCCCGCCGACACCAAAGCTTCCTTGTTGGCGAGCGCGACGTCGTAGCCGGCGGCAAGCGCCGCCATCGTCGGCGCGAGGCCCGCGGTGCCGACAATCGCCGCCATCACGAGATCGGTGGGCCGCTGCGCGGCTTCGACCAGCGCGTCGGCCCCTGCGGCGATTTCGATGCCGGTTCCGGCGAGAGCCTGTTTCAGCGCGCCATAGAGCGTTTCATCGGCAATCACCGCGATGTCGGGTCGGAATTCTTTCGCGAGCTTCGCCAGCTCGGCGACGTCGCTGTTCGCGGTCAGCACCCCGACCTTCCACGCCTCGCCGTCACGGCGGACGAGATCGAGGGTCGATTGCCCGACCGAACCCGTCGCGCCGAACAGCGAAAGGCGGCGCGTCATGTCAGATCACCGCCCGCACGGCGATATGTCCTGCGAACGCCAGTGCGCCGAGCAGCAGCGCGACCGGCAGCACGCCGTCGACGCGGTCGAACAGCCCGCCGTGACCCGGGATGAGCTTGCCCGAATCCTTGACCCCGGCGCGGCGCTTCATCCAGCTTTGCGCGAGATCGCCGAGCTGCGCGAGCAGTCCCATGAAGAGGCCGATCCACAGCGGTACCCCGACGATACCCGCGCGGTCGCCGATGGTGGCGCTGGCGATCAGCGCGGCGACCATGCCGCCGATCAATCCCGACCATGTCTTCGAAGGGCTGATTTTGGGTGCGAGGCGTGCGCCGCCAAAGGCTCGGCCAGCAAAATAGGCACCGATGTCGGTCGCCCAGACCATACCGAAAACCCAAAGCGCGGCGGTCATGCCCAGCGCATCGCGGATGAACCAGAGCCCCGCCATCGCGCCGAGGACGAGGATGGGCCCGAGCGCGCTCAGCGCCGCTTTGGCGCCGCTGCCAAGGGTCATGGCGCGTACGAGCGCGAACCATTCGACGAGGACCAAAGCGCCACCGACGAGCAGCAACAGACCGAAAGCAAGACCCCCGAACCACAGCGCGGTGCCCGCGATCGCAAACAGCACGATCGCCGATCCCGCCCGCACCCACAGATCCGACTTGCCCGCTGCCGCCATGCCCTAAAGTCCCCCGTAACGACGATCGCGGCGCGCGAAATGATCGAGCGCCGCCTTGAGATCGGCCGGTTTGAAGTCCGGCCAAAGAATGTCGGTGAAATAAAGCTCGGCATAGGCCGACTGCCACAGCAGGAAATTCGACAGCCGGACCTCGCCCGACGTGCGGATGAGCAGGTCGAGCGGCGGCATGTCGGCGGTGTCGAGATGCGCTTCGATCGACGCCTCGCTGACGTCGCCCGATGCCGCCGCGGCCGTTGCCGCGCGCACCAGTTCGTCCTGCGCGCCATAGTTGAGCGCGACCGCGAGCGTGGTGCGCTTGTTTCCGGCGGTGCGCTCGAGCGCATTTTCGATCAGCTTGACGACGTCGGGCGCCAGCGCACGCCAGTTGCCGATCACTTTCAGCTTCACATCGTTCGCGGCGAACTCTTCGAGATCGCTCAGGATGAAGCGTTTCATCAGCCCCATCAGGTCGCTGACCTCTTCCTCGGGCCGTTTCCAGTTTTCGGAGGAGAAGGCATAGAGCGTCATCGCCTCGATGCCGAGATCGCCCGCGGCGCGCACGATCGTCCGCACCGCCTCGACCCCGGCCTTGTGACCGGCGACGCGGGGCAAAAGGCGCTTTTTGGCCCAGCGGCCATTGCCGTCCATGATGATGGCGACATGGCGCGCGCCGTGGCTGGCGGCTGAGGTCGTCATAATCTGCAAAGGGTCCCGAAAGCCGCCCGGTCCACTAGCCCAGGATTTCCTTTTCCTTGGCGGTCGCGGCGGCGTCGAGTTCGGCAATCGTCGCGTCGGTCAGCTTTTGCACCTCGGTCTCATGGCGCTTGCGTTCGTCCTCGCTGATTTCCTTCTTGTTTTCGTCGGCCTTCAGATTGTCCATGCCGTCGCGGCGGACGTTGCGCACCGCGATGCGCGCCGCCTCGGCATATTTGCCGGCGAGCTTCGACAATTCCTTGCGGCGCTCCTGCGTCATTTCGGGGATCGGCAGGCGCAGCACCTGACCGTCGACGATCGGGTTGAGGCCGAGCCCCGCCGAGCGGATCGCCTTGTCCACCGGACCGACGTTCGATTTGTCCCAAACCTGAACCGTCAGCATGCGCGCTTCGGGCGCGCTGACCGACGCGACCTGGTTCAACGGCATATGGCTGCCATAGACTTCGACCGTCACCGGATCGAGCAGCGCGGTGTGCGCGCGGCCGGTACGCAGGCCCGCAAGATCGCTCTTCAGCGATTCGACCGCGCCGTGCATGCGGCGTTCAAGGTCGGCCTTGTCATATTTCGCCATCGTCTTTTCCTCTCTTGATTCTTGTCAGGCTGCGTCGCCGACGACAGTGGAAACACCCTCGCCCGCCAGCACGCGCGCCAGATTGCCCGGCTCGCGAATATTGAACACGACGATCGGAATATGATTGTCGCGGCACAGCGCCACCGCGCTGGCGTCCATCACCTTCAGATTGTCGGCGAGCACGCGGTCATAGCTCAATGTATCATAACGGACCGCGGTCGGATCCTTCTTGGGATCGGCGTTATAGACGCCGTCGACGCTGGTGCCCTTCAGCAACGCGTCGCACTTCATCTCGGCCGCGCGCAGCGCCGCACCGCTGTCGGTGGTAAAATAAGGAGCGCCGACGCCCGCGGCAAAGATCACGACGCGGCCCTTTTCCATATGGCGTTCGGCGCGGCGGCGGATCACGGGTTCGCACACCTTGTCCATCTCGATCGCCGACTGGACGCGCGTTTCGACGCCCAGCTGTTCGAGCGCATTCTGCATCGCGAGCGCGTTCATCACGGTCGCCAGCATGCCCATATAGTCGGCCTGCGCGCGGTCCATGCCCTTGGCAGCGCCCGCCATGCCGCGAAAGATGTTGCCGCCGCCGATGACGAGACAGATTTCGAGCCCGCGATCCTTGGCTTCCTTGACCTCGGCCGCCATGCTCGCAACGGTTTCGGGGTCGATGCCGAAGGCGCTCGAGCCCATCAGCGCCTCGCCCGACAGTTTCAGCAAGATACGTTTCATGCCGGGCAGAGCCATGATCGGGGGAACCTTATGTAATCGATGAATAAGCGAATGGCGCGCACCCTAGAGCGGGTACGCGCCATTGCCAAGCGGACTGCCGCGCGTTGGACGCAGCAGTCGCGCGTTTCTTTTAAACGCCGGCGACAGCCGCGACTTCCGCCGCGAAATCGCTTTCTTCCTTCTCGATGCCTTCACCGAGCTGGAAGCGGACAAAGCCCTTCAGCGTGATCGTCGCGCCGACATCCTTACCGGCAGCGGCAACGACTTCGGCGACCGGGGTCTTGCCGTCCATCACGAACAGCTGCGACAGCAGTGCGTTTTCCTTGCGGAACTTCGCGATCGAGCCATCGACCATCTTCGACACGATTTCGGCAGGCTTGCCCGACTGGGCGGCCTTTTCCTCGGCGATCGCACGTTCGCGCGCAACGAGGTCGGCGTCGAGGTCGTCGCCGTTCAGCGCCAGCGGGTTCGCGGCCGCAACGTGCATCGCGAGCTGCTTGCCCAGCGGTTCAAGAACATCGGCACCGGCGGTCGATTCGAGCGCGATAAGCACGCCGATCTTGCCCATGCCGGGGGCGGCGGCGTTGTGGACATAGGCGGTGACGACGCCCGAGTTCACCGAGACGATGACCGAACGGCGCAGCGACTGGTTTTCACCGATCGTCGAGATGTTCTGCGTCAGCTGTTCGGTGACGGTGCCGCCCGACGGATAAGCCGATGCGCCGAGGGCGTCGATGTCCGAGATATTGCCGGCGAGTGCGACCTGGGTCACGTCGCGAACGAAGGTCTGGAACTGCTCGTTCTTCGCAACGAAGTCGGTTTCGCTGTTCACTTCGACCATCGCGCCGCGATTGCCGTCGGTGGCAACGCCAACGAGGCCTTCGGCGGCAACGCGGCCGGCCTTCTTGGCAGCAGCAGCGAGACCCTTGGTGCGCAGCCAGTCGATCGATGCTTCGATGTCGCCGTTGTTTTCGGCGAGGGCTCTTTTGCAATCCATCATGCCTGCGCCCGTGCGGTCGCGCAGTTCCTTGACGAGAGCGGCCGTAATTTCAGCCATGGGTGATCCTTTCCAGTGTGGAGCAATCCCGTAATCGGGACTGCATGCGCCGCACGCGTGGCGGCGCGACAAGTCAAAACGATGACCAAGGGCGGCGGCTGCCGTTCGCAGCGCGCCGCCCCGTCATTCAGGCGCGCTTAGGCGTCGCTCTGACGTTCGGTTTCGGCAGCGGCTTCGGCCGGGACCTGTTCGTCTTCGGTCACCGGAGCGGTGTCGACAGCCGGAGCGGCTTCGACGGCCGGGACGTCTTCAGCAACCGGAGCGGCTGCTTCTTCGGTCAGTGCCGCTTCGGCGACGGGCTCGACTGCGGCGCCGAGATCTTCGCCGCGGTTCGCACGGGCCTGCTGGCCGCCACGGGTCGCCGCCTGGGCCACCGCGTCGCAATACATGCGGATGGCGCGCGCGGCGTCATCGTTCGCCGGAACCGGGAACGCGATGCCGTCGGGCGAGACGTTCGAATCGAGGATCGCGACGACGGGGATGCCAAGGACATTGGCTTCCTTGATCGCCAGCTCTTCCTTGTTCGCGTCGATCACGAACATCACGTCGGGAATGCCGCCCATGTCACGGATGCCGCCGAGCGACATTTCGAGCTTGTCGCGTTCGCGGGTGCGGTTGAGCACTTCCTTCTTGGTGAGGCCCGAGGTGTCGCCCGAAAGCTGCTCTTCGAGCGTCTTGAGACGCTTGATCGAACCCGAGATCGTCTTCCAGTTGGTGAGCATGCCGCCCAGCCAGCGATGGTTGACGAAATGCTGACCCGAAGCGCGCGCGGCGTCGGCGATCGGACCCTGTGCCTGGCGCTTGGTGCCGACGAACAGGACCTTGCCACCGGCGGCCGACGAGGACGCGATGAAGTCGAGCGCGCGCGCGAAAAGCGGCACGGTCTGCGACAGGTCGAGAATGTGAATGCCGTTGCGCGCACCGAAGATATACGGCTTCATGCGCGGGTTCCAGCGGTGGGTCTGGTGGCCGAAGTGGGCGCCAGCCTCGATAAGGTTCTGCATCGTGACGACAGGTGCCGCCATAGTCTTTCTCCTTCCGGTTGGTCCTCTGGAAAGCAAGAACCGAAGGTCCGCAAGCGGACGATCCGGCACCGGTTTATGTGCGCCTTCCATGTGGAATGGCCGGGCCGTTAGCGGCCTTGGCTGCCGAAAGCAAGAGGTGCCGGCTCATTTTCGGGTTCAACCGAAACGGCGCGCGCGACTCCATTCGGCGAAAAAGCGACTCGGTTCGTCGCAAAAGTCTTGAGAACAAAACGGGAACATGGAACAAAAAGCTCAACGAAACCGTCACGGGTTAACAAAAGGTTTCGCACACGAAAGCCGAAAGGACAAGTCATGGTTCAGGTCGCAGCCGCTCTCCTCTTCACCCTCGCCGCCGGTCTCGGCGTCACGGTGATCCTGGCCATGCTCAAAAATAACGAGAATGCGATTCTCTCGGCGCTGCTCGGCGAAGGCGCCTTCCCGGTCGACGTTGCACCGCAGTCGGGGCCCGTTCCGCAGAAAATGACGCTGCGCCGGTCGCCGGCGCGCCGCGACGCTCCCCGCCCCGTCCGTGCCGCAGGTCGCATGCAGCCGGCGCTCAGCCGCGCCGCTTGACCTTCGCATAGCTCGCGAGGCCGAAAGGCAGCGCGATCACATAGAGTATGCACACAGCGAGCAGCGTCTGCCACGGCGCCGTGACGAGCGCGGCGCCCAGCAAGCCGACACCCGCCAGCGCGAACAAACGCCATGAGCGGCGCAGCCGGATCGACGACCAGCTGTAGGTCGGGATCGCCGAGATCATCAGCATCGCGACGCCGAGCGCCCATGGCATGACGACATACCATTCGCGGAACAGGTCGTTGCCGGTCACCAGCCACAGATAGACGGGGACGAACGACAGTCCGGCCCCCGCGGGTGCGGGAATGCCGGTCATGAAGCCCGCCGACTTGTGCGGTTGAAAGTCGGCATCCATGCGCGAGTTGAAGCGCGCAAGGCGCAGCGCGCAGCACACGGCCAGCGCCAGCGCGGCGGTCCAGCCGAATTTGGGCGCATCGGCGAGCGACCAGAGAAAAAGAATCATCGCCGGCGCAACGCCAAAGGCGATCACGTCCGACAGCGAATCGAGCTCGGCGCCGAATTTGCTCTGCGCGCGCAGCAGCCGCGCGATGCGGCCGTCCATGCCGTCGAGCACCCCGGCGACGATGATCATCGTCACCGCCGCGGCCCATTCGCCGCCGATAGCAAACCGGACGCCGGTCAGCCCCGAGCAGAGCGCAAGGATGGTGATCGCATTGGGCGCAAAGGCGCGCAGGCTGACCCCGGCGATGCGGCGCCCCGCGGCGTCGGGAATGATCTGCTCGTTCTCGCTCACCATGGGGTCGGTCACTTCATTGTCCGATGCCGTCGATCGTCTCGGCGATGCCGATCCGTGCAACGACGGTCTCGCCAGCGAGGGTGCGCTGACCGAGCAGGACTTGCGGCGTGGTTCCCGCGGGCAGGTAGACATCGACGCGGCTGCCGAAGCGGATCAGGCCGACGCGCTGGCCGGTCGTGAGTTCGTTGCCCATGGTGACGAAGGGCATGATGCGCCGCGCAACGAGGCCGGCGATCTGGGTGAAGCCGATGCGCACGCCGTCGGCGCGTTCGACGACGAAATGCTGACGCTCATTCTCTTCGCTCGCCTTGTCGAGATCGGCGTTCACGAACTTGCCGGGAATATAGACGAGCTTGCGCAGCGTCCCGGCGACGGGCGTGCGGTTGATGTGAACATCGAAGACGCTCATGAAAATCGAGACGCGGAGCATCGGCGCGGCGCCCAGCCCGTCGGGGCCCGCGATTTCGGGCGGCGGCGGAACCTCCGCGATCTGGGTGACGAGCCCGTCGGCGGGCGCAATGATGACATCGCCCCCCGCAGGCGTGACACGCACCGGATCGCGAAAGAAGGCGCCGACCCACACAGTGACGCCGAGCATCAGCCAGCCGACGATCTCCCAGCCGAGCAGCCAGAAACAGAGGGTGACGATACCGGCGATCAGAAGGAATTTGCGGCCTTCGGGATGGATCGACGGCCACTGCCACTTGATGCCGCCACCGGGGCGGTTCGAAGATATGATATTGGACATGGGCGTTCTTCTAGGGTGCAGCATCTGCACTGACAACGGATAAGGCGCGGCGATCGTTGCCATCGAGGCACAAGTCGGGAAACGACGGGGCAGTTGATCAATCGCCCTGCTTTGCCTAAGGCCCGCTGCAACTCCGACTCCCCAAGGAAAAAGGCTGTAAGCATGGGCAAGATCAAGGTAGCCAACCCGGTCGTCGAACTCGATGGCGACGAAATGACCCGGATCATCTGGCAGTGGATCCGCGAACGGCTGATCCTCCCCTATCTCGACATCGACCTGCATTATTACGATCTGAGCATCGAGATGCGCGACCAGACCGATGACAAGATCACGGTCGATGCCGCCAATGCGATCAAGAAGCATGGCGTCGGCGTGAAGTGCGCGACGATCACCCCCGACGAACAGCGCGTCGAGGAATTCGGCCTCAAGAAGATGTGGAAGTCGCCGAACGGCACGATCCGCAACATTCTGGGCGGCGTCGTGTTCCGCGAACCGATCGTGATGAAGAACGTGCCCAGGCTCGTCCCCGGCTGGACCGACCCGATCGTCGTCGGCCGCCACGCGTTCGGCGACCAGTATAAGGCGACCGACTTCCGTGTCCCCGGCCCCGGCAAGCTGCGCCTCGTGTTCGAGGGCGAAGACGGCAAGGTCATCGACGAAGAAGTGTTCCTGTTCCCCTCGTCGGGCGTCGCAATGGCGATGTACAACCTCGACGATTCGATCCGCGACTTCGCGCGCGCCAGCCTCAACTATGGCCTCGCGCGCAAGTGGCCGGTGTATCTGTCGACCAAGAACACGATCCTGAAAGCCTATGACGGCCGCTTCAAGGACATCTTCGAGGAAGTTTTCAACGCCGAATTCAAGGCCGATTTCGACGCCGCGGGCATCGTTTACGAACATCGCCTGATCGACGACATGGTCGCATCGGCGCTCAAATGGTCGGGCAAGTTTGTCTGGGCCTGCAAGAATTACGATGGCGACGTCCAGTCGGACACCGTCGCGCAGGGATTTGGCTCGCTCGGCCTGATGACCAGCGTGCTGATGACCCCCGACGGCCAGACGGTCGAATCCGAAGCCGCGCACGGCACTGTCACCCGCCACTATCGCATGCATCAGCAGGGCAAGGCGACCTCGACCAACCCGATTGCGTCGATCTTTGCGTGGACCGGCGGTCTGAAGCATCGCGGCAAGCTCGACGACAATGCCGAGCTGATCAAATTCGCCGACGACCTCGAAAAGGTCTGCGTTGCGACGGTCGAAAGCGGCAAGATGACCAAGGATCTGGCGTTGCTGATCGGTCCCGACCAGAACTGGCTGACCACCGAAGGCTTCTTCGAGGCGATCGTCGAAAATCTCGAAAAGAAGATGGGCAGCTGAAAACAACCAAAAAGGTTGGGTTAGTCCTCTAGCCAATCGGGGCCGGCCTGCATAAGGTCGGCCCTTATGGTATCGGAAGCAGAAACCTCCGCCATCGGCAATGCGCTGGTGGTCCTCGGCGCCGCGGGCATCGTGATCCCGGCGTTCGCGCGCTTTCGCCTGCCGCCCGTGATCGGGTTCATCCTCGTCGGTCTGCTCGTCGGACCCTCGGGGCTCGGCGCGCTGGCGGGCGACTATCCGTGGCTGAAACATATCACGATCGGATCGACCGACGACATCGCGCTCTTCGCCGAATTCGGCATCATCCTGCTGCTCTTCTCGATCGGGCTCGAGCTGTCGTTCCGTCGCCTTTGGCAACTCAGAAAGCTGGTGTTCGGGATCGGCGCCGCCGAACTGCTGCTCGGCGGGCTGATCCTCGGCGTCGCGCTCAAGCTGGTCGGCGGCTATTCGACGCCCGCCGCTTTCGGGCTCGGGATCGCGCTCGCGCTGTCGTCGACCGCGCTGGTGCTGCCGATCGCGGGCACCAAATCGGCGGTCGGCCGCGCCTCCTTCTCGATGCTGTTGTTCGAGGATCTGGCGATCGTCCCGATCATCTTCATCCTCGGCGCGCTCGCGCCGAACGCCGCGGCCGACAACACCGAAGTGCTGCTGACCACCCTGTGGCAGGGCGTCGTTGTCGTTGCGGTGCTCGCGGTCGCGGGCTGGTTCCTGCTGCCGCGCATCTTTGCGCAGGCCGCGCGCGCCAAGGACCCCGAACTGTTCCTCGCCGCCAGTCTGCTCGTCGTCATCGTCGCGGCGATGGCGACCGCGGCGGTCGGCCTGTCACCGATCGTCGGCGCGCTGCTAGCGGGGCTGATGATCGCCGAAACCGAATATCATAACGAGGTTGAGGCGATCACCGCGCCGTTCAAGGGGCTCGCGCTCGGGGTGTTCCTGATCAGTGTCGGGATGGGACTGAACCTCAAGACAATCGCCGAGCAATGGCCACAATTGATCGTCGCGGTCGTCGGCGTCATCGTCATCAAGGCGTTCGTCACCGCGGCGCTGCTCCGCTTTTCCAATGTTGCCCGGCGCGGCACCGCGGCCGAGGTCGGCTTGCTGATGTCGAGCCCGTCCGAAACGACCCTGATCGTGCTCGCGACGGCGCTCCAGGCGCAAATCATCAGCCGCAGCTCGGCCGAATTCTGGCAGCTGGTCACCGCGATCGGATTGACGATCACGCCTTTGCTGGCGCGTATCGGCCACGATATCGCGCGGCGGATCGAGATGCGGACCGGCGAAGGACAGCCAGAGGAAACACCCGAGGGCCGCACCGTCGTCGTCGGCTTTGGCCGCGTCGGCCACACCGTCGCCGAATTGCTGCGCGAACATGGGCGGCCCTATATGGCGGTCGACGCCGACATCGACACCGTTGCCGCGGCGCGGCGCGACGGCTTCATCGTTCGCTTTGCCGACGTCGCGCGGCCGGGCGCCCTCGACAAGCTAGGCATCGAGACCGCCAACGCGGTCGTCCTCACCATGGACGATCCGGTGCAACAGCTCCGCATGACGCGCCAGCTGCGCCAGAAATATCCCGAGCTGCCGATCATCAGCCGCGCGCGCGACGCCGACCATGCCGCGGTCCTCTATCAGGCGGGCGCGAGCGATGCGGTTCCCGAGACGCTCGAAAGCTCGCTGCAACTGGCCGAAGCGGTGTTGATCGACCTGGGCGTTGCGATGGGGCCCGTCATCGCGTCGATCCACGACGTGCGTGCGAAGATGCGGCACGACATCATGACGAAGGGCAAGCTGGAGAACGAGCCCCGCATCCGGCGGACGCGGCGACCCGTGGCCGGCAGCGACGCCTAGCGCCCGCCTGCTGCCGGCGCCGACGCCGACGCCGACGCCGCTCCCAACCCCGAGGCGTCGGCCAATGTCATCCCCTTGGGCAGAATCGCCAGCGACCATTGGCGTTCGGGCGTCAGATATTGCCGCGCCAGCCGCTGGACGTCGGCGGCGGTAACCGCCGAGATATCATCCTGAATCGACAGCGCCGCCGCAGTGACACGCGGGTCGCGGGTCGCGCCTTCGAGCAGGAACATCCAATAGACATTGCCCGTCGAGGCGCGCGCAACCTGTTCGCGGATCGGGCCGGCGTTGCGCGTCAGTTCGTCGGCAGTGACCGGCTTTGTCACGAGGTCGGCCGCGATATCCCGCGCGATGCCGTAGAACCGATCGAGATCCTTCGGTGCGAGCAGGCTGCCGACGAGCAGATATCCGCCGGTGTCGAACCCGGTCGGCCAATGGCTGTCGACGACGGGGCCATAGCTTGCCCCCTGTTCGGCGCGGAGCCGGTCGAAGAGGCGGTCGTTGAAGATCGCCGCGAGGACTTCGAGCCCGCGGGCGTCGCGCGGGCTGGCCAAGCCGCCGCTGGTCGGCCAGGCGGTCATCGCTGCCGCTTGGCCCTGTTGACCGCGATGATAGGCAATCTCGGGAACCGTGACATGCCTGGCAAAATCGACGCGCTGCCCGGCGGGCGGCGCCAATGTCCCGCGCGGCGGCAGGGCGCCGAGCGTTTCGGCGAGGATCTTGCGATAATCGACCGTTTCGAGGTCGCCAAAAATCTGAACTTCGATCGGCCCGCTGGCGAGCCGCGGTTCCCAGAAGGCGCGGAAGGCCGCCGGGGTCAGCGCTTCGATCTGCGCCTTGTCGGGCGCGGCCCAGCGTGCGTCATTGTTCGTCAGCCAGCCGCGCAAATTGCGGTCGAGCACCGCATTGGGGGTGGCGTCATTGAGGTCGTATCCGGTCAAAAAACCAATGCGCAGCCGTTCGATCGGTGCCGGATCCCAGCGCGGCTGAGCCAATTTGCCGGCGATCAGTCGCATCTGGTCGGCAAGGTCGGCCGGGTTGCTCTCGGCCGACAGTTCGAACGCATCGTCGTCGATCGCAAAGTTCATCTGGATCTGCCGCCCGTTGGTCAGCTGGTCGATCTCATTCTGGCCCCACGGCCCGATGCCGCTGGCGACCAGAGCATAATCGCCGGTCCACAGCAGGTTCGGCGCGTCGGCGGCGACGCTGCGGTTGCCGGTGCCGAAGCGCACATTGACGCGAACCTTGCCCGGTTCGACCTTGTTGTTCGAAATCAACGCGGTGACGCCATTGGCAAATTCGATGCGTTCGGCGCGCAGACCAAGGATGTTGCTCGTCGAGGCGATCGTGCCCGGCTTGCCAGGAGCGGGCAGCTGTTTGAAATCGGCCTTCACCGTCGCGAGCCGGTCGTCGCGCGCGGTCACCGGAGCCTTCAGCGCCGCGAGCACGGCGGCATCGCCGCCCGCCGCGGTCGGCGTCGTCAGCACGACGCGCGTTACGGGCGCGGCGAAGATCGCCTTGCTGATGTCGAGCATCACCTTTGGCGTTGCGGATGCGCGGATCGCCTTGAACATGTCGACCTGCCCCTGCGGGCTGGTCACCGTTTCGCCGATATCGACCGCGCGCACCATGTCGTCGGCGAGACGCGCACCCGGCTCGTTCCGCGCATTTTCCAGTTCCTTGACCAGAAACGCCTGAATCTCGTTGGCTTCGCGGTCGATGTCCGCCTGCGACGGCGGCGTGCGGACCGCATCGGCGATCACGCCGCGGACGTCCGCAAGCGCCGCTTTCCAGTCGCTGAGCGGAACGATCGACGCCATCGTCACATCGACGCTGCGGCTCACATATTGCTGCTCGACCGTCGCGACCAGATAGCTGCCGCCGCTACGCGCCCGATTTTCCAGCCGCCGGTTGACGAGCGCCTGCGCGATGAACTCGAGATAGAGACGCCGGGTGTTTTCAACCGTGTCGATCCGCTTTTTCCATGGACGCACCATGGCCAGCGTCAGCGCGAGCGGCTGATTCGCCTCGACGATTTCGCGCGCGGCGGGTGCTTTGGGGTCGGGTTTGCCGAAATCGGGATTGGCCGGATTCGGGCCGTCGGCTTTCCAGTCGCCATAATATTTAGCGACCAGCCCGGCGAGCACGGCCGGGTCGGCATCGCCGACGATGACCACGACCGCGCGGTCGGGGCGATACCAGCGGTTATGAAAGGCGGTGACCGAGGTGGCGCTCGCCTTGCCCAGCGATGCGGTCGTGCCGATCGGCGAACGGTCGCCGAGGAGCTGGCCGGCGAACAGATGCGCATTGGTCGCGTCGGCGATCCGCTTTTGCGGACCGTCCGATTCGCGCAATTCAGACATGACGACGCCGCGCTCCGCAGCAACCGCGAGTTCGGAAATGCGCGGTTCGCGGACCATGCCCGACAGCAATTTCATGCTCTCGTCGAGGTTGGCGGGCGTAACGCTGGGCAGATCGAGCTGGTACACCGTCTGGGTCGGCGTCGTCTGCGCGTTCGAATCGCTGCCGAAGGTCACCCCGAACCGCTGCCAGATGCGCTTGGCTTCGCCGTCGGGAATATGCTCCGAACCGCGAAAGGTCAGATGCTCGAGCAAATGGGCGTAGCCGCGCTCCTGCTCGGTTTCGAACATTGAGCCGACATCCATGCGGACGCGAATCGAGACCTGCCCGGGGGGGACGCCATTGTTGCGCACCGCATAGCGCACGCCGTTGGGGAGGACGCCGAATTGCCACGCCGTATCGCGCGGAATGTCGCTGCCGACATAGAGCCAGTCGCCGCTCTTTGCCTGCATGCCCGCATTTGTCGGTGCGCCACCTTGCGCGCTGGCAACGGGCCCGGCCAGCAGCAACGCGGCGGCAGCGCCGGCGAAAAGGAGGGATCGGGTCAAACGAAGCGGCGCGCGCGCGGAAAAATATACCATCGGCGCATCTTATCGCCTTCGAACCTTGCTGGCCACTGAACTGTCACGAGCGCTTGTCCTGCGGCCACCGCGGGCTTAGCCAGCTGTTATGGACAATCACCCCGCCCCGCTCGCCGCACTGGTCCAGATGACGAGCGGCATCGACCCCGCCGCGAATCTGGCGACCATCGACCATGCCGTCGGCGAAGCGGCCGCGGGCGGCGCCGCGATGGCGTTCCTGCCCGAAATGTCGCTGCTGCTCGACCGCGATCGCGCGCGATCGGGTGCGCATATCGCCCGTGAAGCCGACAGTCCGTGGCCTGCGGCGCTCCAGGCCATCGCGCAAAAGCATGGGATATGGCTGCATTCGGGGTCGATTCCGCTCCTCGCCGACGATGGCGAGCGGCGCGTGAACCGCAGCCATGTCATTGCCGCCGACGGCAGCATCCGCGCGCGCTATGACAAGGTGCATATGTTCGATGTCACCCTGCCATCGGGTGAGAATTGGCAGGAATCGGCGGCCTATGCCGGGGGTGCCACGCTGTCTGTCGTCGATACGCCGCTGGGACAGCTGGGGCTCAGCGTCTGCTATGATCTGCGTTTTCCGGAGCTCTATCGCGCGCTGGTCGATCGCGGCGCGACACTGATCGCGATCCCTGCGGCCTTCACCGTGTCGACGGGCGAGGCGCATTGGCACGTCCTGATGCGCGCAAGGGCGATCGAGACCGGCTGTCATGTCCTTGCTGCTGCGCAAAGCGGCACGCATCAGGATGGCCGGCAGACCTATGGTCACAGCGTGGCGGTCGATCCGTGGGGAGCGATCCTCGCCGACGCAGGGGCAACAGCGGATGTCGGCGGGAAGGGCTAT
The DNA here is from genome assembly GCF_057657055.1 of Sphingopyxis sp. Soil_C_28. Taxonomy (NCBI): domain Bacteria; kingdom Pseudomonadati; phylum Pseudomonadota; class Alphaproteobacteria; order Sphingomonadales; family Sphingopyxidaceae; genus Sphingopyxis; species Sphingopyxis sp. Soil_C_28. The sequence continues at coordinate 32,700 of NZ_JBDGJE010000001.1, read as the reverse complement.
GCGCTGGCGCTGGCGCCCGTCGACGCGGCAGCGATGCAGCGGGCGCGGCAGGCGATCCCGCTCGCGCGGTCGCGGGCGAACCGGGCCGTCACGCTCTAATTCGCATCGAGCCGCGCGTTGAGCGGTGACTGCGGAAATTTATGCGCCGGAATAAACAAAGGGCCCCGAGCGAAGCTCGGAGCCCTTTGAAAAACTCTGGTTAGCCAGATCAGCCCGGGCTGGTCGGCGAATCGTCGTCGTTGTCCGACGCGATGATGATGCCACCAACGACAGCAACGAGAGCGAGGATAGCGATGATCCAGCTGGTGCTGCCTTCGAGTTCGCTCTGGCCATCAACAGCCGAAGCTGCGGTTGCTGCGGGAGCAGCCGAAGCGGCGACCGGCGCCGCGATCATCGAGGTTGCTGCGAGAGAGATCGCAGCCTTCTTAAGCAGGTTCATCATATTCTCCGTCCACTGGATTACTTTTGTCGAATCACACCGAAGATCACTCCCCGGTCTGCTTCTGCAGGGCCCTCTTAGGCACAGCATACAGCAATTGCAACGACGTTTTGCCCTACCCCGCCAATTCTTAGTAAATTCTAAATAAGGAAAAAGTTGTTGCATCGCCCCCGTTTTATCCGCGTCGTACGCGCTCAAAGGATTCGCTCGTGACAGGGTAACCAAGATGCTCGGGAATGCAGAGAAAGGCCTGCCCGTCGCGATCTTCGATCCAGGGGGTCACCAGCTCGACCGGAAACTGGCCGCAATGCTCGGAAAATCTGGAAAAATCGGCGGCGCTCGCGAGGCGCTCGAGATTGCGGCGAGTAGGAAAGATCACAGCCACTTCGCCGCTGTCGGCCATCGCCAGCGTGTCCTTCGCGCTGGCCCAGAAAATATGGCTGTGCTCGGCCTTCTCGACGGTAAGCTCATGACCGTGCGGCGGCGCGGCGACGGCATAGAAGCGCGTATCAAAGGTGCGCGCCTCTTTGAAGTTCGGGCACCACCGCGCGAAAGGGACGAATGATTCCAGTTTGATTCGCTCGCCGCGCGCCGCGAGGATGTCGGACAGCAAGGTCCCGGCGAGCAGCGCCCGGCGCACATCGGCGACATCGTTTTCGGCGAGCCCCGGCCAGCCGACCGCAAGCCCCGTTTCCTCGAGCGTCTCGCGCAGCGCCGCGACCCGCGCCGCGCCGTCGGCTTCATCGACGCCGACGTCATAAAGACGTGCCACCCGGTAATCGTCGGGATCGACCCGGCCGCCGGGAAACACCACTGCGCCCGCCGCGAAAGCCATGCTCGTCGACCGCTTGACCATCAAAATCTCGTCGGGTCCGCCGCCATCGGCGGGCCGCATGATGACAAGCGTCGCCGCGGGGATGGCACCGTCGGGCAAGACCTCGGTCGGCGGCGGCGGCAAAGATGCATCAGTCATGGTCTGATCGATAACCGCGCCGCCGCACCTTGTCATCCCGGCATTGCGGGCATGCGCGCGCAGGTGCAAGATGACGCACGACCGAGGGATCCGGGACGGGGAGCAGGATATTGGGAATCGTCGAGATTTTGGGCGTCGCCGGCAGTCTGAGCCTCCTCGCCGGCTGGCGGCTCTATCTGACCATATTGGCCACCGGCACCGCGATGCATTTCGGCTGGCTGCCGCTGCCCGAACATCTTGCAGCGCTTCAGGTGCTCGCCAACCCCTGGGTTCTGGGGGTCGCGGCGGTCGGCACCCTTGCCGAATTCCTCGCCGACAAGATCGCCTGGGTCGATTCGATCTGGGACACGGTCCACAGCATCATCCGCCCGCTCGGCGGCGCGCTGCTCGCGCTGGCGCTCGTCGATTCCTCGGACCCGGCATGGCAGGTCATCGCCTTCCTGCTGGGCGGCGGCGGCGCGCTGCTGAGCCACGGGGCGAAGGCGACGACGCGCGCGGTCGTCAATGTCAGCCCCGAACCGTTCAGCAACGCCGTGGTGTCGACGGGCGAAGATGTCGCAACGGGCGGGTTGCTCGCGCTTGCCATTGCTTACCCGCCGTTCGCGATCGTCATCGCCATCCTGCTCGCGGTGGCGGCGGTCATCGTGATCATCGCGCTGCGCCGACTGCTCCGCAATATCAAGGCGACGCTGAAGCGGGCGCTGGGCGATGAACCGCCGCCGATTGACGCATAGCCGATGTGGCGTCAGGCGGGGAGCAGCGCCTTCAGCGGGGTTTCGCTGTCGGCAAGCTGTTCTGCCGTCGCCATCAGGCCTGCGGTAACGATCATGCGGCCCTGGACATAATCTCTGGTCGCATTGACGCAGTCGAGCGCGATCACCCGGCCCGCCTTGAGGTAGACGACCGAGAAGCTGCGCGTCGCGGGATCGCCGCGCAGGACTGCCTGATCGTGCCCGGTCGACAGGCCCGCGGTCTGCAGTTTGAGGTCATATTGGTTCGACCAGAACCACGGGATCGCATGATAGGCGGCCTCGTCGCCGACGATGCCCTTGGCGACGACATTGGCCTGATCATTGGCGTTCTGGACCGACTCAAGCCGAATCTCCGCTCCTTCGGCAAAGTCGTTCACATGCGCCGCGCAGTCGCCGATCGCATAGACGTCGGGCAGGCTCGTCTTGCAGAGCCGGTCGACGCGCACGCCGTTACCGCAATCGGCGCCGGCGGCGACGAGCGGCTCGACCGCGGGGACGATGCCGATACCCACGATCACCAGATCGGCTGGGATGATTTCGCCGTCGGAGAGCCGGACGCCGGTGACGCGGTCGGTTCCCTCGATTGCGTCGACGCAGACGCCAAGGTGCAGTTCGACGCCATGGTCGCGATGCTCTTTTTCGTAAAACCGGGAGAGATCTTCGCCCGCGACACGCGCGAGCACGCGATTCTGCGCTTCGAGCAGCACGACCTTCTTGCCCGCCTTGGTGAGGACCGCCGCGGCTTCGAGCCCGATATAGCCGCCGCCGATCACGACGATCTGCTTTGCCGTCTCCGACGCCGCCTTCATCGCATCGGCATCGGCGCGCGTGCGCACGCCCTGCACGCCGGGCAAGTCGCCGCCCGGGATCGGCAGCATCCGCGGGTGGCCGCCGGTCGCCCAGACGAGCTTGCCATAGCCGATCGTTTCGCCGCCATCGGTGGTGACATTGTGCGCGGCCGGATCGACGCTGGCGACACGCTTGCCGAGCAGCATCGTCACCTCGCGCTCGTCCCAATATTTGGCGGGGCGCAGCTGGATGCGTTCGAATTCCTTCTCGCCCGCGAAATATTCCTTCGACAAGGGCGGACGCTCATAGGGAAGCTCGGGCTCCTCGCCGATGATCGCGATGCTGCCTTCGAACTTTTGCGTGCGCAGCATGATCGCCACCTGCGCCCCGCCATGCCCCGCGCCCACTATCACCACGTCGAACTGCATCGTCTCGCCTCCGGCTACCCGTCAGGCGCCCCTTGCACGCGCCCGCGAGCGAGGCAAGCGGGTGCCGCCTCGTCCTGACGAAAGAAAATTTGGGTCAGTCCGACAGGCCGGCCAGCCATTCGGCGATCATCGCCCGCCCCGCCACGACGGCCGAGGGACCATGCCGCCGATGGAGGTCGCGCATCCCGTCGACGCAGCCGCCGGTTTCGGCCAGCACATCGGGCCATTGGCGAAGCCATTCGTCGAAGCGCGGATCGAGGCCCATTTCGCCGTGAAACTGCAGCGCCAATATATTGTTGCCGCGACGGAACGCCTGATGTGGATAGGCCGCGGTCGATGCCAGAAGCTCGACATCGCGTGGAAGGTCGAAGGTGTCGCCGTGCCAGTGGAGCACCGGCACATCGGCAAGATGGCGCAGCGGCGAGGTGACATCGACGAAGGTCAGCGGATGAAATCCGACCTCCTTCGCCGGCCCGGGATAGACGCGCGCGCCCATCGCCGCGGCCATCATCTGCGCCCCGAAGCAGACGCCGAGCGTCGGCCGCCCGGCATCGAGCCGCCGCGCCAGCCGCCGCATCTGGCACGCAATCCACGGATGCCGGTCCTGCTCATACACCCCCATCGGCCCGCCCATCATGATCAGCAGATCGGGTTCGGCGAGGTCGACCGCGCCGAACCCCGGATCGCATACATCGATCCGCGCAAGATCATATCCCGCGGCCTCGATCGGCGCGCGATAGCCCGCGATCCCCTCATGCGGGACGTGGCGGATGATGAGTCCGGTTCTGATCTTCTGCTTCTGCGGCATGAGGCGATGAATCGAGTGGTTGCTGCGCTGTTTCGAATGCCCGCAGTCCAGCCAGGCAATCGCCCTGATGACACTCTACCAAAACAGTAGAGATACTGTTGCGGCCCGTAGCTGAGCTTGGCTCCGTTCGCTACGGGCCGCCATCGACCCTCTAGGCCGCCAGTTCCTCGAGCTCGGACCCGGTCACCGCAACCACCTCGCCCAGCTTTGCCGCAATCACCCTCGCCTGCCGGGTATCGAGGCCTCCGACGGTCACATCGATCCGCATATGGCCCGGCAGGACATGCATCTTCATCTCGGCGGGGACGATCGATCGTTGCGCGAAATATCCCGCGACACGCAGCAGCGATTGCGGGTCGAGGATCGCATCGATCCGGAAACGATGCATCAGGCAGCCACACGCTGCGCGCTGGCGATCACCGCCTCGGCCATTTCGTCGGCGACCACCGCGGGCGAGCGGCCTTCGCGCGCCGCGCGTTCGAGCAGCGCCCCGACGCGCGGCCCGATCCCGGCTACCCGAACCGCGACATCGCGCTCGTCCTCGCCCAGATATTCGGCCGAAACATTGATGATCCCGCCAGCATTGACGACATAGTCGGGCGCATAGGCGATGCCGCGGTCGAGCAGCAGCGCCGCGACATCGGGCGTCGCAAGCTGGTTGTTCGCGGCGCCGCACACGAGCTTCGCTTTCATCCGCCCGACGCTCTCGCGATCGAGCGCACCGCCGAGCGCGCAGGGCGCGAAGATATCGGCATCGACCGACGCGATTTCGGACACATCGACGACCTTTGCACCATGCACCGCCTGCAACCGGTCGCGGCGCACGGGGTTGACGTCGGCGATCACAAGCCGCGCGCCGGCATCGGCTAGGCGGCGGCAAAGGTCGGCGCCGACATTGCCGGTGCCCTGCACCGCGACGGTCAGGCCCTCGAGCCCCCTCCCCAGAGCAAACTCCGCCGCGACCTGCATCGCGTCGAATACACCTTTCGCGGTCCATGGCGACGGATCCCCGCCCGCGCGCCCCTCTGCGGACGGCAAGCCCGCGACGTGGCGCGAAGCGGTCGCGACCTCCTGCATATCGGCGACCGACGTCCCGACATCTTCGGCCGTCACATACAGACCGCCCAATTGTTCGACCGCACGGCCGAACGCCCGGAACAGTGCGACCCGGTCCCATTCGCCCTCGGGCCGCCGCAGCACCGCCTTCGCACCGCCAAGCGGCAGCCCGGCGAGCGCATTCTTATAGCTCATGCCCTCGGCAAGCCGGACGGCATCGGCGAGCGCGTGGCTCGCATCGGAATAGGACCACAGGCGGCAACCGCCGGCCCCCGGCCCCAAGGCGGTCGAGTGGATCGCAATGAAGCCGTCGAGTCCCGCTTCCAGATCATAAAGGCGCACGCATTCGAGCGGCGGAGCCAGACGGGAAAGACGGACGACCATGAAACACTCTCCTTTGATTGAGCGCCGGTTGTCGCATTTCCGTTTTGGGCAAACTTGATCGATTATCGGGAGCGAGAGAAGATTATGGGATATTATGATCCAGATATTTGCGATATGAGAATATAATGACCGATCTGGATCCATTCGAGATAAAAATTCTCCGCGAATTGCAGCGCGACGCGAATCAGACGACGGCGGAGATCGCCGAGCGCGTCGGGCTGTCGGTGTCGCCGTGCTGGCGCCGCATCGATCGCCTCGAGCGCGAGGGGTTCATCAAGAAACGCGTCGCGATCATCGACCGGCGCAAGGTCGGGCTCAACGCACATGTTTTCGCGCAGGTGAAGCTCAACGCCCATGGCCGCGCCAACCTCGACGAATTCAGTGCCACGATCCGCGGGTTTCCCGAAGTGCTCGACGCTTATGTGCTGATGGGCACGACCGATTTCATGCTGCGCATCGTGGCGAAGGATATCGACGCCTATGAACGCTTCTTCTTCGACCAGCTGAGCAAGCTGCCCGGGGTGCAGGAAATCAACTCGACCGTGGCGCTGTCCGAAATCAAGGCGACGACCGAATTGCCGCTGGGTTAGAATTGCGCGACGGGCCACCTCACCTCTTGCGGCTCCAAACGCGAACACGCTATCGTGCGCAAGGACGCTTGTTTTCACCCGGAGGCGCTGCTAGTGGCGCCCCTCGTTGCCGCTTTAGCTCAGTTGGTAGAGCACATCATTCGTAATGATGGGGTCACAGGTTCGAGTCCTGTAAGCGGCACCACTCCCCCAAAATCCCTGAATAACGAGCGCCTTGATGGACGCCTCTCGCCAACTGCAGCGCATCGGTCTTGCACAATGGCTCATCTCAAACTCTTCTAACCGTCTCAGAATCGTAGAAGGATGCCCCACAAATGCCGTACCCGCACGGGCAACAGCATCGGGACTCATGGCCGCTTTTAGCCGTTTGTAATCAGTCTGATTTCGGGGCTCTATGCTGAAACGCGGTCACGACGTCCGATCAAAGGCCGCCGACACAAAATCTCGGCCAAGCCGCAGGCCAACGGGATCGACGCTGTGCGCTACCCCGTAGGATATGTGGGTCGTGACCTCGACGCCAAGTCGTTTGAGTTCGCTCTCTGACATATGAAGCGCGGCGATCGGAACCACCGGATCGGCGGTTCCGTGCACCAACAAGACCGGTGGCTTCGCGAGATCGTCGGACGCAAGCCCCATCGTTCCGGCGAGCATCCCCGAATATCCGACCACCGCGGCTACCGCCCGCGGCCGGCGTAGCCCGATGTGCAGCGCCATCATCGTGCCCTGGCTAAAGCCGACGAGTGCCAGGTCGGCCTCGGCCAGCCCATATTGGGCCAGCTTGCGATCGATAAAGGCGTCGATGGCGGGCGCTGCCGAGGCCGCGCCGGCTGCCAGCGCCGACGGCGCAAATCCTGACAATCCCCACCATTGATAGCCAGCCCCCATCATTCCGCATCGCTGCGGCGCGTGCGGCGCAAGGAATAATGTATCGGGAAGCGCTTCCTGCCATTGCGGTGCGAGCGAGATCATATCGGTGCCGCTCGAACCAAAGCCGTGGAGCAGCAAGACGATCTTTTTGGGCGGTGCTCCCGAGCGTGGCTTCAGGCTGGCACCATTAACAATTTTGGACAATGATATCGTCTCTCATATTGTCGAAGGCCGCTTGTCCGTGGCCGCCGTTCTGGCTGGGGTGGCGAGGTTTGAGCAGCCCTATAGATAGAAGCGCCAACGGCAGTTTTCTACCCGACGTCAGATATTTCACTGGCGTTGGCTGACCACAGACCAATTCCTGCCGGATATGTCCGACAGGAGATTGGCAGCGTTCGGGGACCAAATGAAGAGAGCGGGTGTTCGACAACATGGGCAAGACAGAGCCGCCTCAAATTTTTATGTGTCGCGGGAATGCGCCCGCCGGACCTCGGAGAGGCAATGTCTGTTGGACGGTCAATGCTCGACCGATCCGCTCGCTACGGCCGGCCTGACCCCAGTCCCATCCTGAAGCGAGGCGCCGCGTTTTCGTTCGTCCCGCGCCAGACATTCAAACAGCAGAGGGTGAATTTTGCTGGCGCCGACACCATATGCAAAGCCGAAGTGGAGACCGACATGACCGAGTATCGCAAAACCGACGACGCGATCGCCGCCCTCACCCCCGAGGAATATCGGGTGACGCAGCAAAACGGCACCGAACGGCCCGGAACGGGCAAATATCTCGACAACAAGAAACCCGGCATTTACGTTGATATCGTCTCCGGCGAACCCCTGTTCGCGTCCTCCGACAAATATGAGTCCGGCTGCGGCTGGCCAAGCTTCACCAAACCTATCGAGCCCGCGAATGTCAGCGAGCTGAGCGACGGGAGCCTGGGCATGGTCCGGACCGAAGTGCGCTCTGCGCATGGCGACAGCCATCTCGGCCATGTATTCGACGACGGGCCGCCGGATCGCGGCGGCCTGCGCTATTGCATCAATTCGGCGTCGCTTCGCTTCGTCCATCGCGACGACATGGAAGCCGAGGGGTACGGCGCCTACCTCGACCAGGTGGAGGATGTGGCATGAACATAGAGCGCGCAATTCTCGCCGGCGGCTGCTTCTGGGGCGTGCAGGATCTCGTGCGCCGGCAAACCGGCGTGATCTCGACCCGTGTCGGCTATTCGGGCGGCGCCGTCGCCAACGCCACCTATCGCAACCACGCGGGCCACGCCGAAGCGATCGAGATCATCTTCGATCCCGCGCTCACCAGCTTCCGCGCCCTGCTCGAGTTCTTCTTTCAGATCCACGATCCCACGACGAAGAACCGCCAGGGCAACGACGTCGGTGACAGCTATCGTTCGGCAATCTTCTACACGAGCGACGAGCAGAAGGCGGTGGCAGAGGACACGATTGCCGACGTCGATGCCTCGGGTCTGTGGCCGGGTCAGGTCGTCACCGAAGTCACCCCGGCTGGCGAGTTCTGGGAAGCCGAGCCTGAACACCAGGATTATCTCGAACGTCTTCCGGACGGTTATACCTGCCATTTCGTGCGACCGAACTGGAAGCTCCCTCGTCGCGTCAGTGCGGCATAGCGGCGCACACTCGGGGTGAGCTTGCGACAATGACATCGAGCAAGCCCGCAGCGCCACCGCCGGAGCATTGATTGGATTTCAAGAAGCGATCCGGTTTCTTCGAAGGTCTGCGCCTGGCTGCGATAAAGCTCCATGAACCGGTTCGCGGTCCGCCGAAGGGCATCGGGGAAACCCTCAGGTGGGCTCACCCGCGGAGAGAACCGCCAAAGCGCCCGCAGTCGACCGTCAATTCTGGCCGATTTGAGACCGGCAGCTTTCAGCATGCCGTCGCAGAATGCAGACATTCCCAACATCAAGGACGCCGCCTGGCGTTACAAGCTATCAAGCCGTCCAAGCATCGCAGCGATGCTGTCGGCGCGCTCCGCTCCGATCCCCCATCCCGTAGCGTCCACCGACAAGCGGATCGAAGCCGCCGGGTCAACCGCGAATCCCGCCCGGTCGAGCGCTCGGCGCGTCCATGCGGCCCGAACGCCCTCCCCCTCCAGCGCCACCCGGCGGGTCGCCGGACGCCGCAGTTCGAAATGACCGGCATCCTCATCGAAGCTCACGCCATCCGCCGCGAATATGCGCGCGAAGTCGCCCGAGAGGATCAGGTCTTCGGGGGCGCCATCGAGGAGCTTCGTGCCGTCGTAGAGCCACAGCCGGTTCGCACAGCGCAGGGCCAGCTCAAGCTCGTGGGTCGAAATGACGATCGCATAGCCTCTTTGCGCCCCCAGCTCGCCGAGCAGCGCGAAGAAGGCGACGCGGCGCGGCACATCCAGAAAGGACGTCACCTCGTCGAGAAGCAGGAGGCGCGGCTGTTGGGCGAGCGCGCGCGCAACCATGACGCGTTGCCGCTCGCCATCGGAAAGGCTCGCCACGGGGCGGTCACGAAATGCCGCGGCGCCGACGAGCGCGAGCGCCTCGTCGATAATCGCGACGTCTTCGTCCGCGAGCCGCCCCTGCCAGCCGGTGTGGGGATATCGGCCCGCGGACGCGAGCTCGAACCCAGTCAGATAGCCCGTCTGCGGCCGCTCGGTCAGGACGACCCCAAGACGCTGCGCCTTCTCGCGCGACGACAGAGACGCGAGAGGGTGACCCTCAAGCGCAACCGATCCTGCCAGCGGCGGGAGGAGGCCCGCGAGCGTGCGCAGCAAGGTTGTCTTGCCCGTCCCGTTCGGCCCGACAAGCGCAACGACATCGCCCGGATGAAGATCGAGCGAGAGATGGTCGGCAACGAGGCGGTCCGGGTAGCCGATTGCGAGTTCGTCAGTCGAAAGGATCGCGCTCATGCTGCGGCTCCGAACCGGGCATGGCGCCGCAGCAGCACCCAGAGAACGATCGGGCCGCCGATCAGCCCGTTTACCGCATTGAGGTGAAGGAGGTGCCGGGCCCATGGGAGATGGGTGATGAGATCGGTGGCGAGCGCGAGCGCGCCGCCGGCCAGCGCCGCCGCCGGCAGCAGTATCCGGTGATCCTCGGTCTGCAGCACACCGCGCGCGGCGTGGCCGGCGATCAGCCCCAGGAAGTTGATCGCGCCGCAAAAGGCGGTGACTGTACCGACGAGCAGCGCCACGACGCCGAAACAGGCGTAGCGCAGCGCCTTCAATGGCACGCCGAGGCTCTGCGCATAGGTATCGCCGAGCATCAGGATGTTGAGCGGCTTGGCGAGCGCCATCAGAAGCATAAGCCCGAGACCGCAGGCCGGAAGCAGAAGAATATGCTGCGACCAGGTCACGCCCGCGAAGCTCGCATCATCCCAGCCCTTGAAGGCTGACGCCTGCGTCTCGTCGATGAGATGGAGCGAAAGGCTGATCAGGCCCGCGGCAATATAGCCGAGCATCAGTCCCGACAGCAGGAGCGTGACATTATCGACGCGGCGCGCGAGCAACATAAGCAAACCCATGACGAGAATCGTCCCGGCCGAGGCGGCGACCGCGAGACCGACATCGCCAACGAGCCCGTAGCTCTCGGCAAAGGCAGGACCGGCGAGGCCGGTGGCGACGACGAGCAACGCGACGCCGAACCGGGCGCCGTGCGCGATGCCCAGAACGAAGGGGTCGGCGAGTGGATTGCGGAACAGCGTCTGGAGCATCAGCCCGCAGGCGCCGAGGCTGGCGCCGCCGACGAGCGCGGCGAGCGCCCGCGGAAGGCGATATTCGCGGACGATATGGCCCCAGCCTTCCTGCGCGATGGGTCCGCCGGTCAGGCTCGCGGCGATCGCATCGACCGGAATATCGACGACGCCGAGCGCCAGTTCGGCAAGGAAAAGCGCGGCAATAAGCCCGCCGATAATGAGGGTGAAAGGAAGCGACCTTATCATGCCGAGCCTCCGGGGATTTTGCGGATGAAGCGCGGACGCGCGGGCGCAGCGAGCAATTCGGGATGGAGGATCGCGATGAGCTCGGCGAGCGCATCCTGCGGCTCGGTCATGCCCTGGTCAGACCAGCTGTTCGCGAAAGGTCCGACCTTGCCGGCGTCGAACCAATAGACGCGGCCATCTCGCACGGCGCGAAGCCATGTGAGCCGTGGATGGTCGCGGCGGAGCGCCGCCATGTCTGTGGCGCCCGGCATGAAATTGCCGAGCCAGACGTCGGCGGTCGCCGCTCGGTTGAAAAGCTGCTCCATCGGCGCGTAGGTGAGGCTGCCCGCGATGGCAATGTCGTGCCAAGCATGGCGACCGCCGGCGTCCTCGATCATGCGGTAGAGCTGGTTACGCCCACCAGCCTGGCTCCACTCGTCGCGGTTCTCGGGATAGCCGAGCTGGACGAGCGGCCGGCGATCGACCTTCGCGACGCGTTCGCGCAATCGCACATAGCGGGCCGCGCGGTCATCGAAGATCTGGTTGGCGCGCGCCTCGCGATTAAAGAAAATCCCGAGATATTTGATCCATTCGGCGCGCCCGAGCGGGGTGGGTTCGGTATGGTCGGACTGCGGCGCCGAGACGACGCCGAGGCGCTTCAATAGCGGGTGAATATTGGCGTCGGGATAGGCCGAGTAGAAAGTGAAGAAGAGATCGGCGCCGAGCGCCGCCGCCTGCTCGCCATTGCCATGCTGCGCGGCGTAGATGGGAATGGTCTCGCCGCCGTCGATCCGCGCGGCGATCGCCGGGATCGAGACGTTGCGCGTCGGCACGCCCTTCAGCCGTTCGTCGACACCGAGAAGATGCGCGGCGCCGAGCAGCGACACATTGGCGGTTGCGAAGTCGCGCACCGGAACTTCGACGAGCGTGTCGCGCGGGCCGAGCTTCGGTGGCGGCGTGCCGCACTGGACCAGAAGCAGGCTGAGCGTCTCGCGCGTGTCGACCGACGGGGTGAAGGTCACGCGCTTCCAGTTCTTGTTATATTCGACCTTGAGTTGGGCCGAATGGCGGAAGGCTGCCTTGTCGGGGAAATAGTCGGTACCCGGCCGATAGTCGGCGACACAGCCCTCGGCGAGATTGGCCGTAGGCTGGGAGCCGACCGCGATGGCGTCGCGCACGGGCGGTTCGCGCATCGGGATCGGTGCGCAGGCGGCGAGCGCCGCGAGCGATCCCAGCGCGAGCAGCAGCCTCACCGCCCTCCCCCGAAACGATAGGAGAGGCTGGCCGTGACGGTGCGCGGCGCGCCTGGATAGAGGGGAATGAAGGCGCCGCCGCTGTCGTAATAGAATTTATCGAAGAGGTTGAGGATATTGAGCTGCGCGCGAAGTGGCCCGAAGCCGGCGTCGAACTCATAGGCGAGGTTCGCATCGACGCGCGTGTAGGCCGGCAGCAGGATGCTATTGTCGGTATTGCCCGCGCGGCTCCCGATATGCTGAATCCCGAAGCCGACGCTCGCACCCTTGAGAGCACCCGTGAAATCGTAAGTCGTCCAGAGGCTTGCCGAGTGCCGCGGCGCATTGACGAGCCGCGCCCCCGGCGTTGCAAAACTGTCCTCGAGAATCTTCGCATCGAGATAGGTATAATTGGCGATGAGCCGCCAGTGCGGAGTCAGCACGGCGGGAATTTCGACCTCGATCCCGCGTGAACGCGACTTGCCGATCTGGATCACGAGATCGAAGTCGACGGGGTCGGATACCGCAACGTTACGACGGGTGATATCGAAGAGCGCGAGCGTCGGCGTCAGCCTCCCGCCGAAAAGCTCGGCCTTGGCGCCCACCTCCCAGCTTTCGCCGATGAGCGGCTTGGGCAACGAACCGCCCTTGAGGCGACCGACGTCGACCTGCGCACGGAACGACCGCGCCCAGCTTCCGTAGAGCGAGAGCGCAGGTACCGGCGTCCAGGTGAGACCCGCGCGCGGCGAAAAGGCGCCGCGCTTCGTCCCTCCCTCTCCCGTTCCGGCCAGATAATCGCGATTGCGAAGTTCGTTCCAGTCGTAGCGGCCACCGACCAGCAAGCGCCAATTGCCAAGCTTCAGCTCGTCCTGCGCATAGATGGCCGTGGAATCGCTATCCCAGGCACCGTCCGAGACGAGTAGCGTCGGCTCGGCGCGCTGCCCATAGACCGGATTGTCGAAATCGATCGGGATGTTGACGCCGAAGGGTGGATTGCGAACGTCGAATCGCCAGTGATCATAGCCATATTCGGCGCCGAAGAGCGCCTTGTGTTCGACGGCGCCCGTAGTGAAGCGCGCATAGAGTTCGGCCTGCGCAGTCAGATCGGTCTGGCGATCATAGGCTCGGCTCGTGCGGCGATTGACCTTGGGGTCGGCGGGATCGGCGCGGCTGACGGGTGGAAAGCCGAAGGCGTAATAATAGCTGTCCTTGGTGAAGTCCGAATAGCCTAAGGCAATGCGTCCAGAGAAAACATCGGAGAAGCGATGGTCGACGAACAGGCTCGCGACGCCGCCCTTGTTCGTGTAGCGCGCGTCCTCCTCGCCGAACTGCCGCTTGCGCGGCGCTTCGAGGAACAGCGGATCATTGGCGAATCCGCGATCAAAATAGCCGCGCTTGCGCGCATATTCGCCTTCGATCGTCACGCTGGTCGCGTCCGTCGGCTTCCATTGGACTACGGGCGCGATGAAGGTGCCGCGCGAAAAAATGAAATCGCGAAAGCCGTCGCGGTCGTCATGCGAGATATTGACACGAAGGCCCAGCGTTTCGGACAGCGGCACCGAAAAGTCCGCCGTCAGCCGTAGGTGGTCGAAAGAGCCGTAGAGCGCGCTGACTTCGGCGACGGGCTCGCCCAGCGGTTTCTTGGTGACGAAGTTGACGACGCCGCCGGGCTCGAAACGACCATAGAGAGCGGACGCGGAGCCCTTCAGCACCTCAATCTGTTCGACATTCTGCAACTGCTCATCGGGTGCATAAGCCGAGCGGCGAAGGCCGTTCTTCAGATTATAGGGGGTGATAAAGCCGCGGATATAGAAACGGTCGTTGGTCGCGCCGAAGCCAACTTGCGGGCTGAACCCCGGAACATAGCGCAGCGCCTCGCCGATCGTGGTGATCCCCCGGTCGCGAATGAGCTCGCGCGTCACGACCTGCACCGAATAGGGTGTTTCCTTGATCGGGGTGTCGGACTTGTTGGTCCGGGGAGCCACAGTGGCTCGATAGCCTTGCTCGCGCGTACCGAGGACCACGATCTCGTTTTCGGCCGCCTCCTGCGCGACCGCGACCGCCGGTGCCGCGATAGCGGCTCCGGCAGCCAGAATAACCCGAACCATTTAATCCCCCCTGGCTGTTTCTACGGGTGCAGCCTGCCCTGCCGGGACAGGTCGCACCGAATCATGAGACGTGATATCATCACATTTAAACAGCCAAAGGGCCTTGTCCAGACCTTACAAGACGTTCCGCCGAAGCTTGCGACGGCGCGGCCGTTATGAAAAGACAGCGCCACCGCTGGCGCGGCTCCCAGCGATTAGCCAGTCGTGGGCAAATCACCCTGCCGAAAGGAAGATCTATCCGACCGGGTCCGATTCCACGAAACCCGGCCAGCGCCGCATATAGTGAATGAAGATATCGCTCAGCCCTTCGTCCCGCAAATGCTGGACCGATGCAGGAAGCTCCGGCGACCGATAGGCCGGATCGCGGCGGACGCGTTCGGGAAAATCGTGGCGCAATATGGCAGCGCGGCCGATCACGACGAAATCGCACCCGGCGTCGAGCACCCAAGCCGCGTCTTCGGCGTCCATCACTTTGCCCGCCGCGCCGAGGCGAACGTTTCCGCGCGGCAAATCCGTAAAAAAGCTCATCAGCGACCGGCCTCTGAACCGTTCATCCTCGGGCTGCTTGCGGACATCCCACAACGACATGTCGAGGAAATCGATCTTTTCCTGCCGCAGAACTTCGGCCGCCACATCGCCCATTTCGTCGAGTTCGAGACCGAAGCGCTCGGGCGAGAGCCGGAGGCCAAGCTGAAAATCGGGCCGGGTTACGGCGCGGATGCCGTCGATGATTTCGAAGATGATCCGCGCGCGGTTCTCGATACTGCCACCATAGCGGTCTGTTCGCCGGTTGCTTGTCGCCGACAGGAACTCGGCGAGTATATAGCCGTGTGCGCCATGAATCTCGACGCCGTCAAAGCCCGCCTGCTCGGCGCGCCGTGCGCCCATGATAAAATCGTCGCGCAGTGTCTCGACCTCGGCTTCGGACAGAGCCCGGACGTTGCGTTCGGCGACTTCCGACGGCGCGACTGGCGCGTTGATAAGATCGGGTTCGGCGCGACTGCCCGCGTGATGCAGTTGTAGCGACGATAGCGAGCCGCGTGACTTGATCCCCGTCGCGAGCGCTGCGAGTCCCTCGACATGGTCGTCGGAGAAAACACCGAGTTGCCCCGTAAAGCCCTGCCCAACCGGCTGGACGTGGGAGGCGGCGGTCATCGTGAGCGCGAAGCCACCCCCCGCGCGCATTTCCAGCCAATTGCGCTCGGCATCCGAAAGCGTGCCGTCGACATGGCTCTGCCGGTTGGTCAGCGGCGCCAGCATCAGCCGGTTTTTCATCGGCGCGCCGCGCGCAAGGGGCAACGGCGCGAACAGACTTTCGGACGACATATCGGTCACTCCATATCGGGACGCGTACCCCCGACCTATCTCAGCGTGAAGCCGCGATAGCCTTCAGCCGCTGCGTCGGAACAAATTTCGCGATAGCGGCCAAGTCCACCGATGTAGACCGGAAAGGTGCGCGGCTTGCCCGGCACATTGGCGCCGGTATACCAAGTGTTGGCGGTCGGATAGAGCGACAGCGAGCCCAGCGTCGTCACCTTCTGCATCCAGCCTTCCTCGGCGTCGAGGTTCGCCTCAATCGAGCGCAGGCCGCCGGCGCGCATATGGGTGATGCAGTCGCAAACCCAGTCGACATTCTGCTCGTTCAAAAGAATGAAATTCGCAAGCGCCGACGGACCGTTCGGCCCCGCAATGACGAACAGGTTCGGAAAGCCTTCGATCATCAGGCCCAGGTGCGAGCGGCCGCCGTCGGCCCATTTGTCCTTGAGCGCGCGCCCGTCCCGGCCCCTGATGTCGATCGACAGCATCGCGCCGGTCAGCGCGTCATAGCCGATCGCGGCGATGATGATGTCGACCTCGACCTCACCCTCGGCGGTCCGAATACCCTTTTCGGTGATCTCGAGGATCGGATGTTCGAGACAATCCTTCAGCGTAACATTGTCGCGGTTATAGGCTTCGTAATAGCCGGTATCGAGGCATGGCCGCCGCGCGAAGATCGGGTAGCCGCGCGGGGTCAACTTGCGTGCAGTGTCAGGATCGTCGACCGTTTCGGAAATCTTGCCGCGAACGAACTCGGCGACCACCTCATTGGCTTCGGCGTTGGTCAGCAGGTCCGAAAAGAGCCCGAGGAACGCCAGGCCGCTGTGCTGCCACGCATCCTCCAGCAATTTTTCGCATTCGGCCGGGGTCACACTGAACACCGGACGGCTGGTAATCGGACGAACGCCGCCGGTCAGCGAATGACGCGCCACGGCGCGCAGCCCCGGATAATGCGCCTTGATGTGCGCGACATAGTCTTCGTCGAGCTTGCGGTTGCGCATCGGCAGGGTGAAGCTGGGCGTGCGTTGATAGACGGTGAGATGTTCGGCCTGTTCGGCGACCACCGGCACGATCTGGATACCCGACGACCCGGTGCCGATCACCGCAACGCGCTTGCCTTTGAGATCGACGTCATGATGCGGCCATTTTCCCGACAGGTAGAGCTCGCCCTTGAACTTTTCGGCGCCCGGAATATCGACCTGCTTCGGTACCGACAGCGGGCCGGTCGCCATCAGGCAATAGTTCGCTTCATACACCTCGCCGCGATCGGTCTCGATGCGCCACAGTGCCGCTTGCTCGTCATATTGCACGGCGGTCGCGCGGGTTTCGAAGCTGATGTCGCGCTTCAGGTCGAGCTTGTCGGCGACGAAGCGCGCGTAGGACAGGATCTCGGGTTGTGCAGCGAACTGCTCGCTCCATGTCCATTCCTGCTGAATCGCGTCGGAGAAGGAATAGCTGTAGTCGATGCTCATGACGTCGCAGCGGGCGCCCGGATAACGGTTCCAATACCAGGTGCCGCCGACATCGTCGCCTGCCTCGATCAAATGGGCGTCGAGCCCCATGCCGCGGGTGCGGTGCAGCGCATACATGCCGCCGAATCCGGCACCGATGATCAGCGCATCGAGCCGGCGGGGAGCGGGTTCGTTTTGATTGTCAGCCTGTTGCATGCTCTTCTTTCCGGGAATTTTCGTGTTGAGGGGCGCTCAGCCCGCGTCGCCAATGCGCGCGCGGGCGATGTCCATTCCGCTGCGATAGTCGCTCTTGCCGCTCGCGTGGCGCGGCAGCATCTCGACGCGGATGATGTTACGCGGCTGCTTGTAGGCGGCGAGATCGTGCGACAGCGCGATCCGCAGCGCGTGATCGTCGGGGGCATCGCCCGCTTCGATCAACGCGGTGACGACGGCGCCCCATTTGGGATCGGGCAGTCCGAACACCATCGCATCGGCGACGCCGTCGACGCGCTTCAGCGCTTCCTCAACCTCTTCGACGAAGACCTTTTCGCCGCCAGTGTTGATGCACATGCTGCCCCGACCGAGCAGGCGAAACCGCCCGTCGGGCAAGCGTTCGGCCATGTCGCCGGGGATCGCATAGTCCGTGCCGTCGATCGTGCGATAGACGCTGGCGGTCTTTTCGGGATCGCCATGATAACCTGCACCAAAGGGCGCACGGCGCGCGAGCCAGCCTTGCCCGACCTCGTCATCAGCGAGCACGCGGCCGCTTTCCTGATCGATGATCACCGTCTGCGCTCCGGGTTCGAACAACCCCGTCGGTGTCGCGCGGTCCTTGTTGGTGATCGCAAAGCCGAAACCCGAAGCCTCGGACGCACCAAGGATGTCGAGCAAGGTCAGGTCCGGCAACGCGTGAAGCAATGCCGCCTTCACCTGCTCCGACCACATAAGCCCGGCCGACGAGATCAGGCGCAGCGCCGACAGGTCCCACCGGCCGGGATTCGCGAGCAATGTATCCGCCATCGGTCGAGCAAAGGCGTCGCCGACGATCAGGATCCGCGTGACACGATGGCGCGCCGCCTCGGCCCATAATTCCTCCGCACTGAAGCGGTCCGAGGGCAGCAACACCGCCGTACCCCCGACCAACAGCTCGGAAAGCGAGCTGTTGAGCCCCGCGCCGTGCATCAAAGGGCAGGCGGGCATCACGCGGCCGGCGGCGCCTTTCAGAACATGCGCGATATGATCGTCCATGCTGGCAGGCGCCGTCCCCGCAACCGGAGATTCAAGCTGCGAACGCCGCGCGTCGGCCGACCGCCACATTACCCCCTTCGGCCGCCCCGTGGTGCCGCCGGTGTAGAGAAGATAGCCGTCGTCGGGCGAGCGCGCGATCCCGAGAGGCGACCCATCGCCCTCGATCACGATGCCGTCATAGGCGCCGTCGCCGCCGATCTGCACCGCATAGGTCAGGTGGTCGATCGCGCCGCTGATCAGAGGCGCGACGACAGGTGCGAATTCATCCTGATAGAAAAGCCCCGCCGCCTGACAGTCGCGCAGCACATATTCGATCTCGGACGTCGTGTAGCGATAGTTGAGATTGACGTGAGTCAGCCGCGCCTTGAAAGCCGCCCCCGCGATTTCGATAAATTCGGGGATGTTGCGCGCGAGGATCGCGATGCGCGCGCCCGCAGGCAGACCGGCCGCCAGCATCGCGCGGGCCAGCCGGTTGGTGCGCGCATCAAAATCCGCCCACGTCGTGACATGATCGCCGCGGATGATCGCCGGCCGGTCGCCGGGTACATGCGCCGCGGTCGCGTCCAGCAAGTCGCCGAAATTCCAGTCCATCGCCGCGCGTCCTCAGCGCCCGAGGAAGACGGGCGCGCGCTTTTCGACGAACGCCGCGACCGCTTCCTGCGCATCGTGCGAGGTCGACAGCTTGGCCGTGTTGCCTTGCTCGTAAATATAGCCGTCGCGCAGCGTCATATTTTCGATCGTCCGCATGCTGTCCTTGGCATAGCGCGTCGCGAGCGGGCTTTTCGCCGCGATCACGGCGGCCATATCCATGCAATAGGGCAGCAATTCATCGGCGGGCAGGCACGCCTCAATGATGCCGCGGCGGTACATTTCTTCGGCCGGGACGCGGTATCCGGTCAGCATCATCCGCCGCGTCAGCGAGTGTGGGATGATCCGCGCGGTATGCTTGCCGCCGCCCATCAGGCCGACGTCGATTTCGGGCAAGCCGAACACCGCATTTTCTGAGGCGACAATGATGTCGCAGCTGGACACGAGGCCTAGCCCGGCGCCGAGTGCCGGGCCGTTGACCGCGGCGATCACCGGCTTGGCGCAATCGGCGATCGCATAGGCCACTTCGCGGACGACGCGGTTGCGGTTCCAGCGCTTGCCGGGGATCGACAGGTCGGGCCGGTTCTTGAGATCGGCGCCTGCACTGAAGCAGCGCCCGGCGCCGGTCAGCACCGCGACACGCACATCGTCGCGGTCGTTGAAGCTGTCGAAGACGTCGGTGAGTTCCTGAAGCATGTCCAGCGCGGCTGCGTTGACCGGCGCATTGTCGAGCGTGACGAGCGCGACATGATTTTCGATTTCGGTTCGAATGCTGCTCATGATCTTATCTCCCAGTTGCTCACGGTCATGGCATCGGCGCATCGAGATCGGGACGCGAAAGCCGCGCTGCGCGTCAAAAATCTCATTCTGGATTGAAAGCGCCCGTGCGGAATCGCGATTGTGATTATTGGGCCCCACCCCGCCCCTTGGTTGCTCTTGGCACCGGAACGCCAGAACGGGGGGCGGCCGGTTCGTCATCGAACGGCAACATGATTTAAAACCCGCGCACCCCTTCACGGCGAATCGCCCACCGGAGGACCAACGGAAAGCGCGATTCACACCAGGGAGTGGACAATGACGAAACACTATAAGCTTTTGTTGGCGAGTGTCGGTTTCGCTGCGCTGATTACCGCATCGCCCGCGCTCGCGCAGGACGAGCAGGCAGCGCAGGATGAGGCGCAGCAGAGCAGCGGCGGCCTGACCGACATCATCGTGACCGCGACCAAGCGCGGTTCGGCGCAGAATGTCCAGGACGTGCCGATCGCGATCACCGCATTCGGTTCGACCGAACTCGACAGCATCCACGCACGTTCGATCGCCAGCGTGAGCTACGCCGTCCCGAATGCCTCGCTCGAAAGTGTCGGTACGACGCCCGGTTACGCCAATTTCTCGATCCGCGGCCTCGGCATCAACAGCTCGATCCCCTCGATCGACCCGACCGTCGGCGTCTTTGTCGATGGCGTCTATCTGGGTGTCAGCGCGGGCGTCCTGTTCGACACCTTCGATCTGGAGGGCGTCGAAATCCTGCGCGGGCCGCAGGGTCTGTTGTTCGGCCGCAACGTGACCGGCGGCGCAGTGCTGCTGCGCACCACGACCCCGACGAACCGCTTCCGCCTCGACGCGAAGGCCGGCCTGTCGACGGGTCTGGAAAAGCGCGCCAGCATCTCGGTCTCGGGCCCGCTCGCGGGCGACGTGCTGAGCGGCAAGGTCGCCGTCTATTATAATGACGACAACGGCTGGTTCAAAAACGACTTCGACGGCAAAAAGATCGGCGGCAGCGAAACGCTGATCGTCCGCTCGGCACTGCGCCTGCAACCCAACGACGTTTTCGACCTCGTCCTGCGGTATGAGCATGGCCGCATCCGCGGCGACGGCCCCGCCGTCACCAACCATGGTCTCTTCCCGCGCGACAGCTTTCGCGTGAACCAGAATTATGCCGGTTTCGTCAAAACCGACTGGGATCAGGGCATTGCCGAGCTCAACATCGACACCGCCTTTGGCGACGGCAAGATCACAAACATCGCCGCAGTGCGCGCACTCAGCAACGATTCCGGCGCCGACGTTGATGGCTCACCGATCACCAGCCTCCATTCACGCAACAACATCGACCAGTGGCAGTTCAGCAACGAGTTGCGTTACGCGGGCACCTTTGGCGCGTTCGACGTCACGACGGGCCTCTTCTACTTCAACCAAGACATCAACTATGCCGAACAGCGCCTGCTGTCGGGCGGGGCGCTGACCGTATCGGGCGGCGGACGTCAAAAGCAGCGGACGGGCGGCGTCTTTGCGACGGTCGACTGGAACCTGACCGACATGCTGACGCTCAGCGTCGGCGCACGCTATTCGGCCGAAGAGAAAGAGGTTCAGGTTCGTTCGATCGGCGTTGGCGGGTGCAATCTCGACACGCTGCGGTGCAGCTATGATTTCCGCGACAAGGATAATTGGAGTGGCTTTACGCCGCGCGTCGGCGTCCAGTTCAAGCCGAGCGAGGACACCTTGCTCTATGCATCCTTTGCCAAGGGCTTCCGCAGCGGCGGCTATAACTTCCGCAACCTCAATCCGAATGTCGATCCGGGTCCGTTCGATCAGGAAAAGCAGGACGCGTATGAAATTGGCCTGAAACAGGAAGTGGGCGGCTTTGCGCGGATCAATCTTTCCGGTTTCTACAGCCGGATCAACGGCACCCAGCGCGAGTTCCAGGCGCCGTTCGCACCGTTCGGCAACTTCCAGATCATCACCAACGCGGCCGATGTATCGATCAAGGGGATCGAGGGCGAATTGCTGCTCAAGCCGGTCGCCGGCCTGACGATCGCGGGACAGTTTGGTTATACCAAGGGCAAATATGAAAAGATTCTGTTCGACCTGAACGCCGACGGCGTGATCAACGACCGGGACTTCGCGCTGAAACTGCCGCGCCTGTCGCCGTGGAGCTATGGCGGGTCGATCACCTATGCGACCAGCCTCGGCGGCGATCTGGATGCCGAAGCCCGCGTCGGTGCGAACCATCGCGATGCCGCTTTCTACAATGACCAGAACACCGGCTTGCTGCGCGCGGCAACGATGGTCGATGCCAGCCTGGCGGTGACGCATGGCCGCGTGAAGGTATCGGTTTACGGAAACAACCTTCTCAACGAGGCGACGTTCGGGACCGAGGCGCCCCTTCCCTTCTTTGCCGGGTCGACCTTCTCGCCCCTCAACAAGGGCCGGGTCTACGGCGTCGAAGTCGGTTACAAATTCTGATCTCTCTCCCACTGGAGCCCGCCAAAAGCGGGCTCCATTTTTATGGGGACAAGCATGTCCAAACAATTTGAAGGGCGCGTCGCGCTGGTAACGGGCGCATCGCGCGGGCTCGGCCGCGAAATCGCGCAGCGGTTCGCGGCAGCGGGGGCTGCGGTGGCGCTGCTCGACCGCAAGGCGCATTGGGCCGGCGACCTCGTTACGGAAATTGAAGCGGCGGGCGGCAAGGCGATTGCGCTCGGTTGCGACGTGTCCGACCGCGCCGCGCTGGCCGAAGCGTTCGACACCATTACAGCGGCGCTCGGCGGCATCGACATCGTGGTCAACAATGCGATGTGGACCAAATATGCCGCGATCGAGGATATTGACGAAGACAGCCTCGACCGGATGTTGGGCGTGGGCATCGCGGGCATCATTTGGGGCACACAGGCGGCGGCCGCCGCGATGCGGGCACGCGGCGGCGGGTCGATCATCAACATCGCTTCGGTTTCGGCGCATCTCGGCCTGCCGAACGCCATGGTCTATTGCGGGGTCAAGGCGGCGGTGGAGGGGATGACACGCTCCTCTGCCATCGAACTGGCGCCCGAGGGTATCCGGGTCAACGCGGTGGCACCCTCAACCGTCGCGACCGAAGGCGTGCGCGCCATGCTCGACGAAGCGACGTTCGAAGCCCGCGTCGCCAGCACGCCCCTCGGTCGACTCGGCGAAACGTCGGATATTGCCGAAGCGGTGCTCTTCTTTGCCGACCCCGCGCGGTCGGGCTTCATTACCGGTCAGTCACTGCTCGTCGACGGCGGCATCTCGATCGCGCTGCGCTGAGCATCCTGAAGTCAGCTGAAACAGCCGATAGTTCGCAGAATAGGGAAAAGAATAAGCGCGTTCAGCGGTAAATCCCCTCCGCTATCCCGGGAACGTCGAGCCCCAGGATCGCGGTGATGCGTCCGGCATCGGGATGATCGGCGACGATCCGATGCCCCGAATTGGCGATGCTCGTCAGGTAAAGAATATCAAGGTTCGGGCCACCAAAGGCCGGGCAGGACGGATAAGGCAGCGGCACCGGGATCGAGCGCAGCAGTTTTCCGTCGGGCGTGTAGCAAGCGACCGCTTGGGCCAGGACCAGCGCGACCCATATTCGCCCTTCGGCATCGACCGTCGCGCCGTCCGCGCCCGATCCATGTTCGCGGCAATCGACGAGGTCATGCCGCTGGCCGACCTTTCCACTCTCCTGATCATAGGCATAGCGGCGCAACATGCCGTCGAGGCTGTCGGCGAAATAGAGCGTGTCGCCGCGCGGCGAAAAACAGATCGCATTGCCGATTCCGATCCCCGCCTCCAGACAGGCGGTCGCACCGTCGGCGTCGAGCCGGAACAGTGCAGCGGCCCCGATCGCGTCGCCCGTTCGCATCGACGCAGCAAGGAAGCGGCCAGCGCGATCGGCCTTGCCGTCGTTCAGTCGTGTTTCCGGCGCCAAATCGAGGCTCGCAACGCGTTCGATACGCCCGCTTTCGATGGCAAATCGATAGAAGCCGTCGGCCAGTGCGACGATCAATCCGCCTTCGGCCAGTCCGATGCTGCCGATCGGTTGATCGAAGGTCCATTCGGCCTGCTTGCCGCCTTCGGCATCGCTCGAATGCAGGCGTCCCGCGATCGAATCTACCCACCACAGCCGCGCGTTCCGGTGGTCCCAGAGCGGGCTTTCGCCAAGCCCGGCAACGCCGGCGTCCAGCAGATCGATTTCAACGGGCATACAAACTCCTCTTCCGGCGCGACGATATACGTCGACGCGCCGGACACGCCGCGCAGCGTGCGAGCGTTCGGCATTATTTCAAATGAAATGGCTACTCGGCGGCGATGGCATAGTCTTCGACATCCTCGCCGCCGGTTTCGCGCTGATCCTGCGGGAAGCGCCGGTGAAATTCTGCGATGGTGTCGCGCATCAGCTCAACATATTCAGCGCGCCGCGGCGACAAGCGCTCGGTGGTCCCGCCAATTCCGATAACCAGCGGGATACCGTGGATGCTTTCACCCAGCGGCATCGCGATCGACGCGATGCCCGGCACCGGATGCTCGGGCCAATAGCAATAGCCGGTGTGACGGATCCAGCGGATGCGGCTCATGACATCCTCGAGCGCGATCTGTCGGTCGGGGTTGAGTTCGTAATAGTTGGAATAGCGATAGATTTTGTCGATCTCGCGGTCGCGCATCCGGCTCATCAGCACCATACCCGACGTCGCATCAAGCATCAGCCGCATCTCGCCCGGATTGGGCGGACGCTTGTGTGGATGGTCGGGCACGCGCATCATCACATATTGGATGAACAGATCGTTCTGGGTGACGAGCACGATCGTCTCGTCTGTCTTGCGGTACAGTTCCTCGATCAGCCAGCTATATCCGTTGCCGAATGCAACATGGCCGTAAAGCCAGCTTCCGAGCGATGCGACCTGCAACGTCGGCAGATAAGTCCGCGTGTTGCGATTGTAATTGAGGTAGCCTTCGATCACCATGCTCTTGAGCAGGTTCGTCGTGCTCGATTGCGGATAACCAAGCGCCGAGTATATTTCGTTGAGGCGCAGCGGCTGGCGGCGGTCGCGGAACAGTTCGAGCACCTCAAACGTGCGCGATGCCGATTTGACGGGTTTTCTTTTCATCTCTCCATCCCAACTACGGAAGGCACGCAGGCCTTAAACGGTCGGTCACCTGCCGTCCTGCGACGGTCTCTGATGGAGGTAACATAACTTCAAAGACCGCCGCGCGGCCAAAACCGGGGCTTTCGGAAGCCATATCACATATGTGATATCGAGGCGAGACTCAGACGGCGGCGGCGCCGCCCGCCAGATGCGCTGCAATTCGGGCGCCCCAGGCCTGCCGGAGCCGAGGAGGGCCATCATGTCCCATCGTCTCGTCGACCTCGATTACCGCCCCCGGGATTGCCTCGGCGGTTTCGATCGCGCGCGCCAACGGGATCACCTTGTCGTGTCGGCCGTGAAGGATCAGCGTGGGCACGCGGAGCGACGCGAGCGGCGGGCGCAGATCATCGACGGCGAGGCTGGCAGCGAAATGCCGCGCCGTGCCGCCGCGATGGATGCCGTGGTGCCACGCGATCCGCGCCTCGACGGCCACGCGGGCGGCGTCGAAATCCTGTGCCATGCCATTCGTCTGCGCGACGCCCAGCTGGCGCGCGACATAGGCATCCTCGTCGGCGATATGCTCGGCCATCAGGCGATCGAGCGCGGCGTCGGGAATGACGTCGGCCATCGACCGGCTCATCGCCATGACCAGCGACAGGCTCAGCACGCGGTCGGGATTCAGAATGGCAATTTGCTGCGCGACAAGGCCGCCGATCGACCGGCCGACGAAATGCGCGCTCCCAATCGCTTCGGCCTCCATCACCGCCAGCACATCGCGCGCCATATCGGCGATATCATAGGGCGGACGACCATTCCCTTCGCCCAGCGCGGCAGCCTTGATCGCCAGCAAATCGGGAACGGCATCGATCAGCGCCGTCGATCGCCCGGAATCGCGGCTGTCGATGCGGAGCGGCACAAAGCCCGCTGCAAAAAGCGGGGCGCAGAAATGATAATCGAAATCGGTCGACGGGCGCCCGGCGCCGGCGAGCAGGATTACCGCCGGGCCATCGCCCGCAGTCATGCGCTCGTAAGAGATGCGAATCTCGCCGTTCGTTGCGAATGCCATGACGCCGTTTCCTTTCCGCCAGCATCTGAACGGCACGCGCCGCCTCCGCGAGCGCAGGCTGCGCGGGGTACGACAAATCAGCATGGGGATAATCGCGCGGTTGGGAGGCAGCCGCCCTGCGCGCGCGCGCCAAATCCCTAGAGTGGCATCAGCGACGGACGGGCGATGCGCCCGCCATGGAGAGGCTTATGACCGGCGATACCACCCCGATGCCCAGCGAAACCGCGCCCGCACGCATGCCCTATGGCGCGCTGTTCCTGTTGATGATCGTCTATGCGTTCAACATGCTCGACCGACAGATCGTCACAATCCTCGTCGAACCGATGAAGGCCGACTTGAATCTGGCGGATTGGCAGATCGGGATGATCAGCGGGCTTGCCTTCGCGCTTTTCTACACGCTGCTCGGTATCCCGCTCGCGCGCATCGCCGACCGCGGCAACCGTGTCGGGATGATCGCAATCGCGCTGTTCGTGTGGAGCGGATTTACAGCCCTGTGCGGCCTTGCGCGCAACTTCACTGAATTGCTGCTGGCGCGCATCGGGGTCGGCGTTGGCGAAGCCGGCTGCACCCCCGCGGCACATAGCCTGATCACCGACTACGTCCCGCGCGAACATCGCGGCCGCGCGCTCGCGCTCTATTCGCTGGGCGTGCCGGTCGGCTCGCTCGCCGGGCTCGTCCTCGGCGGTATCCTGCTTGCGACACTCGGCTGGCGCGCCGCTTTCCTGATGGCGGGCCTGCCCGGCATCATCTTGGCCGTCATCGTCTGGTTCACGCTCGACGAGCCGCGCAAACAGGCCGCCGCCATCACCGCCGCGCCGCCGCAGATCCCGCTGAAGCAGGTTCTCGAAACGCTGCGCAGCCTGCCGAGCTTCTGGTTCATTTCCTTCGGCACCGCCATGGGTGCTTTTGGCTATTATGGTCAGGCGTCCTTCTTCGGCTCGCTCTATATGCGGACGCACACGGCGGGCATCGGTGCGCTCGCCGCCGACTGGGGCGTGCCGCCCAGCGTGTTTCTGGGGATCAGCCTTGGCATGATCGTCGGGCTGGTCGGCATGGTTGGGACGTTCGTCGGGGGCCATCTCGCCGATCGCGCCGCCCGGCGCGGTATCGCGGGTTACACGCTGGTACCGACGACCTCGCTCGTCATCGCTGCGCCGCTGTTCGCAGGCGCCGCGCTCGCGAACAGCGTTCCGCTATCCTTCGCCTTCCTCAGCTGCGCGATCCTCGTCCACGCGCTCAACTATGGCTCGGTCTTCGCCTCCGTCCAGACGCTCGTCCCGGCGCGCGTGCGCGCAATGGCCGCGGCGGTGCAGCTGTTCGTCACCAACGCAATCGGCCTCGCCCTCGGGCCGCTCTTCGTCGGCATCGCCAGCGACCTGCTCGCGCCAACGCTGGGGAGCGAGCAGGGTTTGCGCGTGGCCATGGCGCTCGTCGCGCTCCCGCTGGCGGTCGGGTCGTTGCTCTTCTGGCTCGCCGGCCGCCGGATCGCGGCCGACGAGGCGAAGAATGCTTAACGCGTCAGGTCGGCGAAGCGTGCCTTGTGATAGTCGCGGTCGCCGTGTGCGAGGTCGAGCATCATCTGGCGGCGGAGGTGGTGGCTAACGACCAGCTCCTCGCTGGTACCCACGCCGCCATGAAGCTGCACCGCCTGCTGCGCCACCGCAATCCCGCACTGGGCAACGCGGACCTTTGCCGCCGCGATCAACGACGCCGCGTCACCGCCGCTAGCGAGCTGCGACGCGGCAACCATCGTGAGTGCACGCGCTTCTTCGCAGGCGACGCTCATATCGACGATCTTGTGCTGTACGACCTGAAAGCTGCCGATCGGCGCGCCGAACTGCTGGCGCGTTCGCACATAATCTAGCGTCGCGTCGACCGCGGCCTCCATAGATCCGACAGCTTCGGCAAGGTGCGCCACGATGGCGCGGTCGAGCGCGGCATCGATGCGGTCCGCCGCCTCGCCGACTGCCCCGACCGGGATCGCTGCAACATCGGCTAGCTCAAGCGTGCAATGGCGATGGCCGTCAACCGACCGGAAACGGCCCACGACGAGCCCGTCAGCATTGCGCGGGACGAGAAACAGGCTGACGCCTTCGCGCGCCCCGAACGATCCTGCGGTGCGCCCCGATACCAGATACCAGTCGGCATCGGCACCATCTTCGACATGGGCTTTCGCGCCGGTCAGGCGAAAACCGTCACCGCTCTGCGCGGCGGACGTTGCGATCGATGCGGTCGCATAACCTTCTTCCTCGATCAACGCGGCGGAAATGCGAACCTGCCCTGCCCCGACCTGTTCGAGCAGCGCCGTGCAATGGTCGCCGCCACCCTGCATCAGCGCAGGCGCGAGGACGCAGTGGCTGACATAGGCCTCGGTCATCAGGTGGCGACCGAAACCCTCCATGATCGACATGATTTCGATCGGCCCGCCGCCAAGACCGCCGTCGGCTTCGGCGATCGGTAGCATCAGCCAGCCGAGTTCGGCCATCTGGGCCCAGCGGCGCGCATTGCCGTCGGCGCCCTCCGCCAGGCGCTTCAGCCGATCGGCCGCGCCCCATTCGTCCTCGCCGAAACGCCGGGCGCTGTCGCGCAGCATCTGCTGCTCGTCATTATAGGCGAACTGCATCGATTTTCTCCTTAAAGGCCGAGCGCGCGGCGCGCGATGATGTTGCGCTGGATCTCGCTCGATCCGCCGTAAATCGTGGTCACGCGCGAATAGAGCGCGCCCTGCAAGGCGAGCGGCATGTCCTGCGGCAGCGCGCTGTCATCGTCGAGCGCCGCGAAATGCTGCGCCTTTGGACCCAGCGCCTCGACCCACAAGGCGGTCGCCTGCTGCGTCAGTTCGGACCAGCGCAGCTTGACCATCGATCCGCGCGCGCCCGAATCGGCGCCCGCCGCGGCATCCGCCATCAGGCGCAGCACCATTGCCTGCACCGCCATTGCCTCGATTTCGACCTGCGCAAGCTTGGCGCGGAATTCGGGCTTGTCGAGCAGTGTCCCGTTGGCGACGGGTCGCCGCGCCGCCGCCGCGCGCACCGCACGCAGCGTCTGCGGCAGGAACATCGCGGTCGCTGCGGCAACCATGCGTTCGCGGTCGAGGAGCACCTTGCCGTAATTCCAGCCCATGCCTTCCTCGCCGACGAGGTTCGCGGTGGGGATACGGACATCGTCGAGGAAGACCTCATTGGTGTGGTGCTTTTCGTCGAGCGTGCGGATCGGGCTGATGCGGATGCCCGGCGCGTCCATGTTGACGAGCATCAACGAAATGCCCTGTTGCCGCCGCGCCTCGGTCGACGTGCGCGCAAGGATGAACATGCGGTTTGCGACATGGGCATAGCTGGTCCACATCTTGTGCCCGTTGACGACATATTCGTCGCCCTCGCGCGCCGCGCGGGTGCGCAGCGCCGCAAGATCCGATCCCGCGCCGGGTTCCGAATAACCCTGACACCACCAATCCTCCCCGGTGATGATCCGCGGCAGGTAGAAATCCTTCTGCGCCTGGCTACCATAGGTGAAGATGATCGGACCGATCAGTTCGAGCCCCTGGTGGAATTGCGAGGGTGCATCGGCGGCTGACGCCTCCGACCAGAAGATGTGGAGTTGCTGCGGGGTCCAGCCGGTGCCGCCATATTGTTTGGGCCAGGTCGGCGCGCCCCAGCCCCGGTCGGCGAGGCGGCGTTGATAGGCGGTCAGCGTTGCGGGCGACAGGCGCAGCCCGGCGCGCACGGTCGTCTTCCATCCTTCGGGGATGCTGTCCGCGAAAAAGGCACGCACTTCCTGCTGAAAGTCCCGGTCTTCCGGGGCCAGATCCAGATTCATGTTCGCATCTCCCATTAATTGTAGCGGACTTAGCCGCAGCATCGCGTCGCTGGCTCGCGAGCGCGCGAAGATCGCGCGACTTTCCCAAATGTGATTGTCGCAGCAGCCCGACGGCAGCGCTTCGCGCCAGTCGCCGTCTGGGCAATCGTCCGGCAACCAAGCCATTGAAAGGGAGAGTGTCGATGCAAGGCCTGATGCAGGCGCAACAGCTGACGACGGCGATGCTGATCCGCCACGCGGCGGTCAATCATCCGCGCCGCGAAATCGTCTCGCGCGGGCCCGACGGATCGCTGACGCGGTCCGACTGGCAGACGGTCGAACGCCATGCGCGCCACATCGCGGCCGGCCTCGCCGATCTCGGGCTGCGCCCCGGCGACCGCGTCGCGACGCTCGCGTGGAACCGCTTGCCGCACCTCGAGCTTTATTACGGCGTCAGCGGTGCAGGCATGGTGCTCCACACCGTCAACCCGCGCCTGTTCCCCGAACAGATCCGCTACATCATCGACGATGGCGGCGCGCGCGTGCTGTGCGTAGATCCCGACCTCCTTGCGATCGTCGAGCCGATGTTGGGCGACCTGGCCAAGATCGAGCGCGTCATCATCCTGAGCGATCAGGTCGACATGCCGCCGACGGGCATCACCGACCCAATCTCGTATCAGAGCCTGACCAGCGGCCCGCGCGCGATTCCCGCATGGCCCGATCTCGATGAAAATATGGCGAGCGCGCTCTGCTACACCAGCGGCACAACGGGAAATCCGAAGGGTGTTCTCTACAGCCACCGCTCGACAGTGCTGCACGCGATGAGCGCGCTCGCGAACGACAGCATGTCGCTCGGCGCGGCGGACGCGATCCTCGTCATCACCCCGCTATTCCACGTCAACGCATGGGGCATCCCCTATTCGGCGGCGATGGCGGGGTCGAAGCTGGTGCTACCCGGATCGGCGCTCGACCCCGTGTCGCTGTTCGACCTGATGCGCGATGAAGATGTCACTTTCTCGCTCGGCGTTCCGACGATCTGGTTCGCCTTCCTCGACCATCTCGAGCGCGAGCGCGCGTTCGAAGAGCGGCAGGCGCTCAAGCTCAACCGCATCTTCACCGGTGGAGCCGCGACGCCGCGCTCGCTGATCGAACGCTTCC
This sequence comes from Sphingopyxis sp. Soil_C_28, assembly GCF_057657055.1. Classification (NCBI taxonomy): domain Bacteria; kingdom Pseudomonadati; phylum Pseudomonadota; class Alphaproteobacteria; order Sphingomonadales; family Sphingopyxidaceae; genus Sphingopyxis; species Sphingopyxis sp. Soil_C_28. The sequence continues at coordinate 1,875 of NZ_JBDGJE010000001.1, read as the reverse complement.
GCGCGCTGATCGGCGTCGAGACGATGCAGGCTTGGGGAATGACCGAAACGAGCCCCGTCGCGACCGTCTGCCGCCCGCTCGCACATCATGCCGGGCTTTCCGACGCCGAGCAGATCGACCTGCGCGCGCTGCAGGGCCGCGCGGTGTTCGGCATCGAGCTGCGCATCGAGAATGAAGACGGGCAGGAACTGCCGCGCGACGGCGAAGCCGCCGGGCTGCTTAAAGTCCGTGGGCCTTGGGTGCTCAGCGCCTATGAAGGCCAGCCGGCGGGCAGCGCGCTCGACGCCGACGGCTGGTTCGACACCGGCGACGTCGCCAAGATTGATCCCGATGGGTTTCTCCAGATCACCGACCGTGCCAAGGACGTCATCAAATCGGGCGGCGAATGGATTTCATCGATCGACCTTGAAAATGCTGCCGTCGCCCATGCCGCGGTCGCCGAGGCCGCAGTCATCGGCGTCGAGCACCCCAAATGGCAGGAACGGCCGCTGATGCTCGTCCGGCTGCATCCCGGCGAGGCGTGCACGAAGGACGAGATCATGGCGCACCTTGCCGACAAGGTCGCGCGCTGGTGGCTGCCCGATGATGTGCTGTTCGTCGACGACCTGCCGCATACCGCGACGGGCAAGCTGCTCAAGACCGAACTCCGCAAACGCCACGGCGATCATTTCACCGCGGCCACAGATGCAGTCACTTGATCGCGAAGACGTGATACATCGGGCCGTCGTCTGTGCGCATGCCATTGGCGACGGCCACCACTTGATTCAGCCAGAGATAGTCCGGGTGCGCCGTGACAAAGCGCGGCGTCGTGCGAAGATACAGATCCTCATACGGCCCCGGCTCGCGCCGTTTGAAACGCTCCGCCGCTTCGGGCGAGGTCGGAACGGTAAGCCCGGTGTAGTGCATTGCGATCCGGGCGCCGTCGTCGGTTTCGAGCGACGTGCGGACGTCGATGATCATCGTCCCGTCGGCCCGCCAAGTTACCCAATCGGCGCCGTCGGGCATCACCCGCCCCTTGAGCCGCGCCCCTTCGAACGTCCCGCCATGCACCGGAAAAATCCCGAGCCGGCTTTCGCCCCCGATGGGTTGCGCCTGATCATATGCGACGTTCAGCCGCATCACGAACAGCGGCTCCCATGCCAGCGTCTCGATCCCCATCAACCTTCTCCCCTCTGTCCCGTGCCGAACAACGCATAGACGGGATCTTCGGGCCAGCGCTTGCCAACCGACTTGCGGTGCGCAAACCGTTCGGCCTCGCTTTTACGGGGCGCCGGGCGTTCCTCAACCCAATCGAAGACGACCACCCGGTCAGCGACCCGCCATTCGCCTGCGCGCTTTTCGAACCGGTCGACATATCGTCCCGCCATGGTGAGTTCGACCAGCCCGCCATCACTGCCGGATTGCCGCTGCAAGGCGGTGAAATAGCTTTCGACAGCCGCCTGATCGCCGCGCAGCTCGATCAAAATATTGTGAATCTGGTGAATGCCGCGTTCGATCAGGGGCAGCGCCTGCATCGCCCAGTCGATAAAACCGTCAGTCGTCCCATTATAGGCGCCGTGATCGTCGGTGCCTCCAGGCCAGCAAGCGGATCGCAACAGCGCCTCGTCGGCGCGGTCGATCCCGCGGCAATAGCGATAGAGGCAATCGCGGATCATCTCGCGATCCCACAACTTGCCCACGTCCAATTCCATGATGGCTCTCCCGCATTTATGCCGGGACAGTGCCGCAGCGGCACGCGCCGACGAAATCGCACGGCGCCCAAATCATCATTATCCAGTAGGCGATGAAACGCCAGCGCGTCAGGCGGCGCGTTCGAAGATCGCGGCGATGCCCTGACCGCCGCCGATGCACATTGTCTCGAGCCCGTAACGCCCG